>NZ_LOCQ01000062.1 GCF_001677885.1 Janthinobacterium psychrotolerans
GCGCTCCGCCTAAGTTGTTATCCAACGGCAAGCCTTCAGCGCTTGCCGTTTTCTTTCCCGGATTGCCATGCCCGACTTGCGCCGACCATTGACCGCTGGTGAAACCGCCATGGTGCGCAGCGTCTTCCAGGACGCCATCGACACCACGCGCGTGCGCGTGGTGCGCGGCTCTTTTCTTCCCTTCAATTTGCAGGACCGGAACACGGCCATGACGCCACGCGGCAGCCTGTATTTCATGCCGGCCCAATACCGCATTGACTTTTCACGCGAGGAGGCCGGCGGCAAGCTGTTCTTCATCCATGAAATGGTGCATGTGTGGCAGTGGCAGCTGGGCTACAACTGCCTCTGGCATGGTTTGCTGCTGGCGCTGTCCGGCGGCTATTTTCGCCAGCGCGCCTACCGCTACGACAGCAGCGTCCAGGAGACGACCTTGGCCAGCTACAATATGGAGCAGCAGGCCGAGCTGGTGTCCCATTATTTTGGCGCCACCCAGCTGGGCCTGGCGTCGATGACAGCCAGGCTGCCTTTTTTGCGCCAGGTGCTGGGCGGCTTTTTGCAGTCGCCCGGCAATGCGAACCTGTTGCCGAGGCGCTGGTTTACAAGGTGAGTTCGCCTTCTTCCTCGCCATCCCAGTAATGGATGCGCCTGGCTTGCACCTTGATCAGGATGATGCCTGGCGTGGCCGGGCCCTGCTTGAACCAGCGGTCCATGCTGTCGTCCCAGTGTTCCGTGAATGCGGCCTGGTCGGTGATCAGCTCGGCCTGGCCTTCGACGGCGATAAACAGCGGCGGCGCGCCGAACAGATGCGCCTTGCCCTGGTAGGCCAGGCCGACGGACGGATCGCGGCGGATATCGTCGACCATGCGCGCGTCGCTCCAGGTAAAGTACCAGGAAGTGCCGTCGTAATCGACGTCCTCGTTATTGCTCATCGGGCGGGCCGCCAGCTGGCCGTCTTCGGCGCGCGTTGACAACATCAGGTAGTCGATATCGGCCATCTTTTTTGCCAGTTCCGGCAAGGTCATAGTGCTCATGTGATGCTCCCGTGGTCATGGTGATTGGATCGTGGCGGCGGCAACAGGCACGCCGCGTCCATGGATGGAGTTGACCACAGGATGCGTCCGCCCTGCGTGCGGCAGCTCACCTTGCAGGGCAGATAGTCAGGCAGGCGCTGCGGGAGGCGAGACGTTGCTGACGACGCGGTTGCGTCCGCCGTCCTTGGCCTGGTACAGCGCGCGGTCGGCGGCGCCGATCAGCTGGTCCATGTCGAGCGGCGCCGCGCCGCTGTGGGTGGCCACGCCGATACTGACGGTGATATGGCGTGGCGCACCGTCTTCATGGCCGTTGTCGATGGACAAGGTGCGCACACTCTTGCGTATCGCCTCGGCCAGGCCCAGCGCCTTGGCCAGTTCGGTGTCGGGCAGGATGGCGGCAAACTCTTCGCCGCCGTAGCGGGCCAGCACATCGCCGGAACGGTTGAGCATGGCGGCCAGCGCGCCGGCCACTTGCTTCAGGCAGGTGTCGCCCTGCTGGTGGCCGTACTGGTCGTTATAGTCCTTGAAGTGGTCGATATCGATCATCAGCAGCGACAGCGGAATGCCGCTGCGCCTGGCGCGGCGCATTTCCTTGTCGATCGCCACGTCGAAATGGCGGCGGTTGGCTACGCCCGTCAGGCCGTCCGAAAAGGTTTGCGAGCGCAACACCATGGTCTGTTCGCGCAGCAGTTTTTCGCGGCCGACGGCGATGGTCACGTCGCTGATCTGGATCAGGCAGTGGCGCCGCGCGCCAGCCAGGCTGATGGGCGTGACCGCCACCGCCTGCTGCATGCGTTCGCGGCTTTCGCTGGCCATGGCGGACTGCTGGTACAGCGGGAACGGGGCTTTGTGCAAGGACTGCGACAGCAGGGACTGGAAGTTGTCGCGCAAGGCCTGGGTAATCGCCGACTCGATGCGCTTGTGCTGCAGTTCCGGGAATACCTCGAAAAAATCGCGTCCCAGCACGGTGTCGGCTTTCCATCCGGAATGACGCTCCAGCCAGCGGTTCCACAGTACGATGCTGCGGTGGTCATCGAGCACGATGGCACCCAGGTTGACGGCGCCGACAATGCTTTCGAGCAGGCTCAAGCGGTGCAAGGTCTCGGCCATGGTGCTCACGCCGGTCCGAAGACCTTGGCCAGGTAGCGGCTGACCTGTTCTTTCAGGTCGTGCAAGGCCGACAGGTTCAGCACGAAGGCGACATAGCCGTGGATCTGGTGCTTGGCCAGCACAAAGTCGATATGCAGCATCAGCACCACGTCGTCGCCTTGGTCGCCGAAGACGGACAGGATTTGCGCACTGGTGCCCACGTGGTAGACGGGCAGGGAGCCGTGCAGTTCGCTGTCGAACAGATTGGCCAGCGTGCCGACGCAGGAATTGAGGATGATGTTGCCGATTTCACACATCGCCTCCTGTTCCATTTCCGTCAGTTCCTGCAGCGGCACCGCGTCGCCCACCATCAGGCGCACGATCTCCAGGCTCTTATCCTCGGGAAACATCAGGATGGCTTCGGTGGCAAACGCGCCATCGTAATGCTGGCTCACGCCGCAGATGCGGTCGCCATCGCGCTTGCTGCCCAGCAGGGCTGCCGCGTCGGCGCGGTTCAGGAAGGTAATCGAGGGCACCGACATGATGACTTCCTCGTTGACGATCTCGCTCATGGCCGCCGCCGCATGGCCCACGCCGATATTGAAGATTTCGACCAGCGCGTCGTTTTCCAGCTCGGACAGGTTGACCATGTTCAGGCGTCCAGCGTATCGATCAGCTGGTGGATGCGCGTTTCCGTGATCGGCTTTTCCATGAAGCCCACTTTCAGCTCGCTGGCGCGGTGGCGGATGGCGTTTTGCACATTCGCCGTCACCAGGAAGATATGGGTCTGCGGATACAGGGCGCGCAACTGCTCGGCAGCGGCCACGCCGCCCATGCCCGGCATATTGACGTCCAGTAAAATCAGGTAGGGGGTCAGCGCCTGGGCTTTTTCCAGTGCTTCTTCGCCCGTGGCCGCTTCGGTGACCTGCCAACCGGCATGTTTGCTGAGAATGAACTGATGCGCCATCAAACGTGAAACCCGGCTGTCATCGACAACAAGTACCTGTTTACTGTGATCCATTTGCTATTCCTGAAGCGTCATTTCTGTCAATCTCGCATTTTCGCATAGATTGCCCGGGTAGCTGATAATTCGCCATGCGAATTGCCCTATGGCAAAAAAATGAAGATCTGTTTGCTTGCAGTCTGTTGTGCTGCCGCCCATGCGCATGTTTTCCGCTACGGCGATCCAGTAAAATAGCGCCATTCCCACTTCACCCTGCCCACCATGACCCAAGACGAATTGAAACAAGCCGTAGCCCGCACCGCCATTGATTACGTTGTAAAAGGTGAAATTATCGGTGTCGGTACCGGTTCGACCGCCAACTTCTTCATCGATGAACTGGCCAAGATCAAGGACAGCATCAAGGGCGCGGTCGCCTCGTCCGAAGCCACCGCCGCGCGCCTGGCCGGCCATGGCATCGCCGTGTTCGACCTGAACGACGTGAGCGAGATCGCCGTCTACATCGACGGCGCCGATGAAATCACGGAAAGCGGCGCCATGATCAAGGGCGGCGGCGCGGCATTGACGCGTGAAAAGATCGTCGCGTCGGTGGCGAAGCAGTTCGTCTGCATCGCCGACGGCTCCAAGCTGGTCGACACCCTGGGCGCCTTCCCGCTGCCGGTGGAAGTGGTGCCGATGGCGCGCGCCAGCGTGTCGCGCCAGCTGGCCGCACTGGGCGGCACGCCGCGCCTGCGTTTGAAACCGGCCAGCGACGAAGCGTTTATTACCGACAACGGCGGCGAGATCATCGACGTGCTGGGCTTGAAGATTGTCGACCCGGTGGCGCTGGAACAGCAGATCAACCAGATCGTCGGTGTGATTGCCGTCGGCCTGTTTGCCGCACGCGGCGCCAATGTTTGTTTGCTGGGCACGCCTGAAGGCGTGCGTACGCTGGCTTACTGATCGCCAGCGTTGTCTTAAACAGCGGCCCCCTGCGGGCCGCTTGTCATTTGCGCCGCCCGGTACACTGCCAGTGTACGCAGCAAGCCGCCCAGGAAGATGCCGCTGAAAACGCCGTACAGCAGGCAAACCGCCAGTACGAAGCCGGTCGCATGGGCATAGGCCGGATGCATCGCCAGCGATACCGCCACCGCATATTTCATGCAGAAGATCGCCAGCATCAGCGCCAGCGGCAACCAGCTGCCGGCCAGCTCCATCGTGCCGCGGTCGGGGTGTGCCACCAGCTTGCGCGGATTGGTCATCGACCAGGCCAGCAGGCCGCCAGCGAGCGCACCGCCCGCCCAGGCGATTGGCGCCACGCCGTCAAAACCGAAACTGCCACGCACGCCGGACAGCGACAGCGCCAGCATCACCAGCGGAATAATGCACAGCTTGCGCAGGGTCACTTCGCGCGCACGGCTGGCCAGCACGCCGCGATAGACGAGAAAACCGAGGATGGCCCAGACGTAGAGGGGAGTGTGGTTGAAGAGCTGTTGCATGGTATCCGCCTTGGAAAGTCGTTGTCGATGGAAACACTGTGCCAGCTGGCGGCCAGGGCGGCGAGCGGACTGCGACGAAACAAAGGAGCGATGCCGTGAAACGGCTGGAGGCGACGTGAAACGAAGATGAAAATCTGCCCGTGACGCGGTCACGGGCAGGCAGTAAAACTTATTCCGTCGGCGGCACGTAACCCATGGCGGCGTCGGCGCCGTCACCGAAGAAATGCTTTTCCATCTGCGTGGCCAGGTATTTGCGGGCGCGCGCGTCGGCCAGGTTCAAACGGTTTTCGTTGACCAGCATGGTCTGGTGCTTGAGCCAGGCGGCCCAGGCTTCTTTCGACACCGATTCGTAAATTTTCTTGCCCAGTTCGCCCGGGTACGGCGGGAAGTCCAGTCCTTCGGCTTCCTTGTTGAGTTTGACGCAATGGATAGTGCGGGCCATCTGTGCTCCTGAATCGGTATAGAGATAAAGCGTGATTATAAGGCACTTTGCGCGGCGCTACCCGCAGCCATGGCCAGCCGGCCGCGCCGCTTGTGGATCGCCCTTGCGCCAGATCAAATTTGATCTGCGCCGCCCCAGCTAGTAAGATGTGTTGTCGCGCAAGTGCGCTCTTGCGCCAGTCATGCATCAACCACGCGGCCTGCCCGCCCAACAAGAATGGAATCCCCTATGGTCTCGGTCCAAGTCAACGACATCAGTGTCAGCAATGAAGGCAAGTTTGTGCTGTTTGGCGGCATCAACGTGCTCGAATCGCGCGATCTCGCGCTGCGCGCCTGCGAAGAATATGTGCGCGTCACGCAAAAGCTCGGCATCCCGTATATTTTCAAGGCCAGCTTCGACAAGGCGAACCGCTCGTCGATCCACTCCTACCGCGGCCCGGGCCTGGAAGAGGGCATGCGCATTTTCCAGGACGTGAAAGCCGCCTTTGGCGTGCCGATCATTACCGACGTGCATGAGCCATGGCAGGCGCAGCAGGTCGCCGAAGTGGTCGATGTATTGCAGCTGCCCGCTTTCCTGGCGCGCCAGACCGACCTGGTGGTGGCCCTGGCCAAGACCGGCAAGGTGATCAACATCAAGAAGCCGCAATTCCTCAGCCCCGGCCAGATGGCCAATATCGTGGAAAAATTCAAGGAAGCGGGCAACGACCAGTTGATCCTGTGCGACCGCGGCACCTGCCTTGGCTACGACAACCTGGTGGTCGACATGCTGGGCTTTGGCGTGATGAAGCAGACCTGCAACGACTTGCCCATCATTTTCGACGTCACCCACGCCCTGCAGCAGCGCGACCCCGGCGGCGCCGCCTCCGGTGGCCGCCGCCAGCAAGTGGCCGACCTGGCCCGCGCCGGGCTGGCGGTCGGCATCGGCGGCCTGTTCCTGGAAGCCCATCCCGATCCCGACAACGCGCGCTGCGACGGGCCGAGCGCCTTGCCGCTCGATAAACTGGAACCGTTCCTGACGCAATTGAAAGCGCTGGACGACCTGGTGAAATCCTTCCCCGCACTGAATATCAATTAATGGAAAACGGTAAATTGAACGCGCGCCTGGCCATCGTCATTCCGGCCCGCTACGCTTCCACGCGCCTGCCGGGCAAGCCGCTGGCTGATATTCTCGGCAAGCCGATGGTGCAGCATGTGTATGAACGGGCGCTGCAAGTGCCCGGCGTCGACACGGTGGTGGTGGCCACCGACGACGCGCGCGTGGCGCACGCCGTGCGCGGCTTTGGCGGGCGCTGCGTGATGACCTCGCCCGACCATCCTTCCGGCACCGACCGCCTGGTCGAAGTGATGCAAACGGTGGAGGCCGACATCTATATCAACCTGCAGGGCGACGAGCCGCTGGTGCGACCAGGCGATATCGCGCTGCTGGCCGAGGGCATGCGCGCGGACAGCGCGGTGCAGGTGGGCACCTTGTGCCATGCCATCGATGCAAAGGAGGCGCGCAATCCGAATACCGTCAAGGTGGTGCTGGCCGCCAATGGCGACGCCCTGTATTTCAGCCGCGCGGCGATTCCGTTCGCGCGCGACGAAGCTCCGGCCCAGTACCTGAAACATGTGGGCGTGTACGCCTACCGGCGCGACGTGCTGGCCGCGTATTCGGCCCTGCCGGCGGCCATGCTGGAGCAGGCCGAAAAGCTCGAACAATTGCGCCTGCTGGCGGCCGGCCTGCGCATCCGCGCCTTCCAGGTGGCGCCTTCCGGGCCCGGCGTCGATACGCCCGAGTGCCTGGCCAGGGTGCGCGCGCTGATGGCCGGCGAAACGCCGGCAGCGCTGCCGGTGCTGGCTGATATCAAACTGGTGATTACCGACGTCGACGGCGTGCTGACCGACGGCGGCATTTACTATGACGCCACCGGCGAATGCCTGAAACGCTTCCATGTGCGCGACGGCCTGGGCATGCGATTGCTGGAAGAAAACGGTGTGCGGGTGGCGGTGCTGTCCGGCCGCGATTCGCCGACCTTGCGCAAGCGGGTGGCGGACCTTGGCATCACGCTGTACCAGTTCGGCGTGAAGGACAAGCATGGCGCCTGCCGCGAACTGATGGCGCAAGCCGGCGTCGAAGTGAACCAGACGGTGTGCATCGGCGACGACAGCATCGACCTGCCCGCGTTTGCCGCCTGCGGCCTGTCGTACGCGGTGGCCGACGCTCCCGTCTACGTGCAGGCGTGCGCCAGCGCCGTGCTGGTGAAGGAGGGCGGCAAGGGCGCTTTCCGCGAACTGGCCGACGCCATTCTGGTCGCCCAGGGCAAGGAGCACGTGTTCGGTTCGGCCGAGGGCTTTTCCACCGTGATGGGAAGAGTCGTACAGTAGCTCGAAGTCGCTTGGCGTAGGTCGGATTAGCGCAACGCGCGTAATCCGACACCACCACCGGCATCACAAGGTCTTGATCAGCACCTGCGACTTGCGCTGCCAGTTGTACATATGCTGGCGGTCCTTCGGCAGGTCGTCGACGGTGGCCGGCAGAAAGCCGCGCTTCTTGAACCAGTGCGAGGTGCGCGTGGTCAGCACGAACAGTTTGGTCAGGCCGGCGGCGCGCGCGCGGTTTTCCATGTGCTTCAGGATACGCTCGCCGTCGCCCTGGGTCTGCACTTCGGGGTTGACGATCAGGCAGGCCATTTCGGCCATCTTCTCGGCCGGGAACGGGTACAGCGCGGCGCAGCCGAAGATCACGCCATCGTGCTCGATGACGGAGAAATAATCGATTTCGCGTTCGATCAGCTCGCGGCCCCGTTTGACCAGGGTGCCGTCCGCTTCCATCGGCTCGATCAGCTTGATGATGCCGCCGACGTCCTCGATGGTGGCCTGGCGCAGGCTTTCCAGGTTTTCATGGCTGATCATGGTGCCCACGCCATCGTGGGTAAACAATTCCAGCAGGGCCGAGCCGTCCATGGTGAACGGCACGATGTGCGAGCGGTCCACGCCGTTGTGGCAGGCTTTCACGCAGTGTTTCAGATAGAACGCGGTGGCGTCCGGCAAAAATCCGGCCATCAGCACGGCTTCGGCCTGGTGCGAGGACAGCTCGCGAATTTCCACGCCGGTGGCGTCCGCCATCATCGGCGTTTCGGTAATGAAGATCAGCTTGTCGGCGTGCAGGGCGATCGCGGCGCTGCAGGCCACGTCTTCCATGGTCAGATTGAACGCTTCGCCGGTCGGCGAAAAGCCCAGCGGCGACAGCAGCACCAGGCCGTCGGAACCGAGGATGGAGTGAATGGTTTCAGCGTCGACCTTGCGCGTGATGCCGGTCAGTTCCAGGTCCACGCCATCGATCACGCCCAGCGGACGCGCCGTGATGAAATTGCCGGAAATAATACGGATCGCCGCGTTCGACATCGGCGTGTTCGGCAAGCCCTGGCTGAAGGCGGCCTCGATATCGAGGCGCAATTCGCCAGCCGCTTCTTTCGCGCACTCGAGCGCGGCGATGTCGGTGATGCGCACGCCATTGTGAAAACGGCCTTCGACGTTACGCAGCGCCAGCTGTTCGGCCACCTGCGGACGCGAACCATAGACCACGGTCACATTGATATCGAGCGCATGCAGCAGAGACAAGTCATGGGCCAACACCTGCAGCGCCCCGGCGCTGACGAGTTCACCGGGGAAGGCGACCACGAAGGTCTTGCCGCGAAAGGCGTGGATGTAGGGCGCGACGGAGCGCAGCCATTGGACGAATTGGGTAGGGTTTTCCATTAAGCGCATTATAATTCGCTGCGCGATGTGCGCGCTCAAAATACCTGTAAAAAACAATGTCTTCAGCCAGCAATAAGTCTTCCCCTCCTTCCACTGTTGCGAATGCGCCCAATCTGGACGCTCGCCAGCGCCCTTCCGCCAGCCGGCAAGCGCCGCAAGACCGCGAAGCGCGCGATGCCGCCCGCGCCGCGCGCGAGGCGGAAAAAGCGTTCCGCAATCCGCTGCCGCCGATCACGTATCCGGAAGACTTGCCGGTGTCGGGCCGGCGCGCCGAAATCGCCAAGGCCTTGACGGAAAACCAGGTCATCATCGTGTCGGGCGAAACCGGTTCGGGCAAGACCACCCAGCTGCCGAAGATTTGCCTGGAACTGGGGCGCGGCCAGAAGGGCATGATCGGCCACACCCAGCCGCGCCGTATCGCCGCCTCGTCGACCGCCAAGCGCATCGCGCAGGAACTCGGTACGCCGCTCGGCGTTACCGTCGGTTTCAAGGTGCGCTTTGCCGATACCCTGACCAGGGGCGCGTCGGTCAAGCTGATGACGGACGGTATTTTGCTCGCCGAGACGCAGACCGATCCGCTGCTGAAGAACTACGACACCATCATCATCGACGAGGCGCACGAACGCAGCCTGAACATCGATTTCCTGCTCGGGTACCTGAAGCAGCTGCTGCCGCGCCGGCCGGATTTGAAAATCATCATCACCTCGGCCACCATCGACGCCGAGCGCTTCGCGCGCCACTTCGGCACGCCTGAGAAACCGGCGCCCGTGATCGAAGTGTCGGGCCGCTTGTACCAGGTGGAAGTGCGCTATCGCCCGGTCGAGCGCGAACAGGTCGCCATGCCTGGTGCCGCGAACCCGGACAAGCCGGGCCAGCGGACGGCTGCGGCGCGCGAAAAGCGCGACCTGATGGACGCCGTGGTCGATGGCGTGGAAGAGCTGTGCCGCATCGGCTCTGGCGACGTGCTGGTGTTCCTGCCGGGCGAGCGCGAGATCCGCGACTGCGCCGAAGCGCTGCGCAAGCATCATCCGCCGCATGTGGAGATTTTGCCGCTGTTCGCGCGCCTGTCGGCCGAAGAGCAGGAGCGGGTGTTCAAGACCAGCAATGCGCGCCGCATCGTGCTGGCCACCAACGTGGCGGAGACCTCGCTGACCGTGCCCGGCATCCGCTATGTGGTCGACGCGGGCCTGGCGCGCGTGAAACGCTACAGCTACCGCAATAAAGTGGAGCAGCTGCAGGTCGAACCGATCGCGCAGTCGGCCGCCAACCAGCGCGCCGGTCGTTGCGGCCGCGTCGCCGATGGCGTCTGCATCCGCCTGTATGAAGAGCAGGATTATTTGCTGCGCCCGAAATTCACCGAGCCGGAAATCCTGCGCTCGTCGCTGGCGGCCGTCATTTTGCGCATGAAGTCGCTGCACCTGACGGACGTGGAAACCTTTCCGTTTATCGAGCCGCCACTGGCGCGCGCGATCGCCGACGGCTACCAGCTGCTGCAGGAACTGGGCGCCGTCGATGAAGTCAACAAACTGACGCCGCTGGGTAACAAGCTGGCCAAGCTGCCGCTCGATCCGCGCGTGGGCCGCATGATTTTGGCGGCGCTCGACAACGCGTGTTTGACCGAAGTGCTGATCGTGGCGTCGGCCTTGTCGGTGCAGGACCCGCGCGACCGTCCGATGGAACACCAGCAGGCGGCCGACGAAGCGCACAAGAAGTTTGCCGATGAAAAATCGGAATTTATCAGCTACCTGAAGATCTGGCGCTGGTTCGAGTCCGCCATCGAGCACAAGAAAACCAACCGCCAGCTGCAGGACAATTGCCGCAGCAATTTCCTGTCGCAGATGCGCCTGCGCGAATGGCGCGACGTGCATTCCCAGCTGCTGACCATCGTCAAGGAGCAAGGCTGGCGATTGAACGAGGCGCCGGCCACCTATGACAACTTGCACATGGCGCTGCTGACCGGATTGCTGGGCAATATCGGCTTCAAGGGCGAGGACGAGCCGGGCGCGGGGTATCTGGGCGCGCGCGGCATCAAGTTCCATATCTGGCCCGGTTCGTCGCTGCTGAAAAAGCCGGGCAAGTGGATCATGGCGGCCGAACTGGTCGATACCACGCGATTGTATGCGCGCTGCGTGGCGCAGATCCAGCCCGAGTGGCTGGAAAAAGTCGGCGAGCACCTGCTGAAAAAATCGTGGGGCGAGCCGCGCTGGGAAAAACGCTCGGCGCAAGTGACCGCCTCGGAACGCGCCACCTTGTACGGCCTGGTGGTGTACAGCCAGCGCCGCATCAACTACGGCAATTTCAACCTGCCGGAAGCGCGCGAAATCTTTATCCGCGACGCGCTGGTGGGTGGCGACTTCGACACGCGCGCGCCGTTCTTTGCGCACAACCACAAGCTGATCAAGGACATCGAAAACCTCGAACACAAATCGCGCCGCCTCGATGTGCTGGTCGACGATGAACTGATCGCGGCCTTCTACAACCAGCTGCTGCCGGCCGACGTGTGCAATGGCGCCGGCTTCGAAAAATGGCACAAGGAAGCCACGCGCGAGAACCCCAAGCTGCTGTACCTGAACCGCGAAGAGCTGATGCGCCACGAGGCGGCCGGCGTGACCACCGACCTGTTCCCGAAAACCATGTCGGTGACGGGCCTGGAGATGGGCCTGACATACCACTTCGAGCCGGGCAGCGTGCGCGATGGCGTCACGTTATCGGTGCCGCTGTATGCGCTGAACCAGCTGCCGCGCGAGCGCTGCGAATGGCTGGTGCCGGGCATGCTGAAGGAAAAAGTGCATCTGCTGTTGAAGTCGCTGCCGCAAAAGCTGCGCCGCCACTGCGTGCCGCTGCCCGATTACGCCGCGAAATTTTGCGAGCGTGTGCACGAGGCGGGCGTGTTCGGCCGTGGCGATCTGATCGACGCGATTATTGCGGACATCCGCACGCAGATCACCATCAATGTCTTGAGCACCGACTTCAAGCCGGAAACCCTGCCTGCCCATCACTTCATGAATTTCAAGGTGATCGACGAGCATGGCCGGCAACTCGACATGGGCCGCAACCTGGCCACCTTGCAAGCCGAATTCGGCAGCCAGGCGCGCCAGAGTTTTCAAAAGCTGGCCGAGGTGTCGGGCGTTTCCGGCGCCGGCACGCCGGGTGCGAAAGTGGCGGGCAGCCAGGTTGCCGCGCGCTTGCAGGCACAGGCGGCGCCGGCCAAGGGGGCGGCGCCAGCCAAGGCCGCTGCTGCTGTTTCTGCTGCGGGCAATACCGTCGCCCAGCATATGGGCCTGACGGGCTGGACCTTTGGCGAATTGCCGGAGCTGCTAGAAATCGTGCAGGGCAAGCTGACACTGATCGGCTTCCCGGCCCTGGTCGACAAGGGCACGCATTGCGACCTGGAAGTGTTCGACGACCCCACCGTGGCGGCGCGCACGCACCGTGCCGGCCTGCGCCGCCTGTTCGCCTTGCAGATGAAGGAGCAGATCAAGTTCGTCGAGAAAAGCATCCCCGGCCTGCAGCAGATGGGCATGCAGTTCATGGCCCTCGGGTCGCAGGAGGAATTGCGCGAGCAAATCATCAACAAGGCGATCGACATCGCCTGCCTGCAAGATCCGCTGCCGCTGGATGCCACCTCGTTCGCCAAGCGCCAGGCGGAGGGCAAGTCGCGCCTGGTGTTATTGGTCAATGAAATCGCCCGCCTGCTGTCGCAGGTGCTGACGGAATTCCACGGCCTGCCCAAGCGATTGCAGAATATTCCCGCGCCGGCCGCAGCCGATATCCAGGCCCAGCTGCAGGGACTCGTGCACAAGCGCTTCCTGACGGAAAACGAGTACACCCAGCTGTCGCATTTCCCGCGCTATTTGAAGGCGATCAATGTGCGCCTGGAAAAACTGCGCGCCGACCCGGCCCGCGATACCAAGCTGATGGCCGAATGGCAGTCGGCCGCCGCGCCGTATCTGCGCCAGGCCAAGGATCGCCAGGCTGGCAAGAATACCGACCCGAAACTGGTCGATTTCCGCTGGATGCTGGAAGAGCTGAGGGTGTCCCTGTTTGCGCAGGAATTGCGCACGCCGATGCCGGTCTCTGCGAAACGCTTGCAGAAAGTATGGGAGTCGATGCAACGATAGACGACGTTGCGTAGGTCGGATTAGGCGCGAAGCGCCGTAATCCGACATCACCGTGACGTCAACAATGTTGTCGGATTACGCGAGGCGAAGCCTCGCTAATCCGACCTACGCTACCCCTGCGGCTTGATCAACTGCGCCGGTTCATCTCATCATCGTCGCTCAAGGACGAGCGCGAGCCCAGGTCGTCCTGCAAGCTGCCGGTCCCGGTCCCGGTCCCGGTCCCGGCCCGGCTGCCGCTCATCGACGAGCCAGACATCGACGAGCTGCTCATGCTGCCGCTGGTGTCGGACTGCAGGCTGGCGCCACCGCGCAGGTCGCTGCCGGAGCGCGCGCCGCCCATGCTGCTCATGTTGCCCATGCCATAGCGCGAGGTGGTGCCGTAGAACTGGTTCATCTGGTCGTTCCACGCGTCGCTGGCCATGTCGGGCCAGTTGTCCTTGTCGAAGCCGGGGGCGTTTTTCAATTGATCCTTGTCGACGTCGAGCAGGAAGCGCTTGTTGACGGTGTCCAGGGTCAGCTTTTCCCAGGGCACGGCAAACAGCTTTTCGCCCAGGCCCAGCACGCCGCCGAAGGACAGCACGGCATAGGCGATCTGGCCACTGCGCATGTCGAGCATGATTTCCTTGATGTCGCCAAGTTGCTCGTCGCTGTGGTTGTAGACGTCGTCGCCAATCAGGGTGTCGGCACCCATCAGTGCGGGGCCGGGGCCGTTGTTGTTGCGGTACATGCCCAGCATGTCGCGGTCCAGATAGCTCATGGTGTTTTCTCCAGTGAAAAGTGGATGGAAGTGCGCGGTGAGCATCCAGATTAAGCATGGCGCCTGATGGGCGTTTGAGTTGCCTCAATTGTGCCTGGGGAACTTTTAAAAGCTCAGGATCGTACTGTGTCGGGCGGCAAGTGCGGTACTCTATGCTGTCCAATCAGGAGACGGTGCAATCATGGTTAAACCCGCCACGACCTGGCTGCGCGGCTTGCTGCGTGCCGGCAAGGTGCAGCAGCGCACGGCGACCAGGCTGGCCAAGGTGCTGTTCGGTCCACCTGCGGCCAAGCCCGCTTCCAAGCCGCGCCGCAAGGCCGTCCCCAAGGCCGGGCCCACCGGTGCCGCCTTGGGGCCGCCGCGCGTGCGCAAGAAGGCCGCACCGGCGCCGGGCAAATGGCTGGCCGCGCACTATGCGCCGTTGGTGGAGCCGGGGCAGTTGCCGGGCCGGCGCCTGCCGTATTACCTGTATCTGCCTGACAAAGCACCCAATGCCGCCATGCGTACCGGTGGCCGGCCGCTGCTGGTGATGCTGCACGGCTGCGAGCAGAGCGCCACCCAGTTTGCCGAAGGCACGCGCATGAACCGCCTGGCCGAGCGCAAGGGTTATGCGGTGCTGTATCCGCAGCAGTCGCTGCGCTCGCATGCGCGGCGCTGCTGGAAATGGTATGAAAAGCTGACCCAGGATGGCGGTGGCGATGTGAGCCTGATCGTCGGCGCCATCGCCCAGGTGGCCGCGCGCTATCCGATCGACCGCTCGCGCATATATATCGGCGGCATTTCGGCCGGCGCCGGCATGGCCCATATCGTGGCGCTGAACCATCCGCAGCTGTTTGCCGCCGTGGGCCTGCATTCCGGCCCCGTGTTCGGCGCCGGCCACAGCCTGATCGGCGCCATGCATGTGATGCAGCATGGCGCGGTGGGCCGGGTCGACAGCGCCATCGATGAAGTGCTGGCGCGCCAGCCCCTGTTTCCACACCTGCCGACCATGCTGATCCAGGGCCAGCAAGACAGTGTGGTGCGTCCCGTTAACCAGACCCAGCTGGTACGCCAGAGCATCCGCATCAACCGCATGCCGTTCGACACCGTGGTGACGGCCGAGCGCTGGCCGCCAGGCGCCACGGGTAGCCGCAATCCGGCGCATGGCTACGCCGTGCATGATTATCAGGTGGGTGGAGAACTGCTGCTGCGCGTGGCGCAGATCGAACAGCTGGAACACGCCTGGAGCGGTGGCGACGCCAGCCTGCCATTCAATGCCAAGGCGGGGCCGGACGCCAGCAAGCTGCTGCTGGACTTTTTTGCGCGCCAGCAGCGGCGCTTTTAACGATGGCCATCGTGCTACTTGAAAAAACATGGATACGGAACGACTCAATCACTACATCGACAGCCATCACTACACGCTTGATTTCAAGACCGATGGCACAGGCATGATGTGGGGCGTCAGTCATGTGCGCCTGGCCATCGGATCAAGAAATACCTTTGAAAATATCGAACACTTTTTTTTCAGTACCCTGCATTCGGATGAAAGCATGACATCGGCAATGCCAGATGGCGCAAGCTGGCTTGAGCGCACGGATCTGAAACAGTGGGCGCTGAATTTGACGATCACTGAAGTAACACAAGAAAAACTTGTTCGTTTCATCGAAAAATCAAGCGCCGCAATACAGCAGCATCGTGCATGCTGGGAAAGCGAAAACTCGATAGACATGGCATTGCTCGATACGCTGAAAGCGTATGAGGAATGTGTGCTGATCAAGGAAAATTTCTCACCCAGACACCATATCAACACGACCGAAACTTATCTGGCGCTTGATCAGGACAACTACTATTATCTTGAAGCGCATTACGAATCCTGACACACAAAAGCCAGCAGAGCTTGCTGGCTTTTGTTATGCACCACCCGGCGGGCTTGAACCTTACAGCAGCAGGAAGGCCAGCGCCGCCACCATGGTCGGTGGCAGGGCGCCGGCCAGCAGGCCCAGCGCACCGATCGACTCACTGTCGAAGCCGCGCCGCAGCAGGGCCACGCCGGCAGGGTTCGGCGCATTGGCGATCACGGTCAGGCCGCCGCCGGCCACCGCACCGGCCATCAGCATGTATTTGGCTTCCGCGCTGATGCCGACGATCAGCGAGCCGAGGTAAGTCAGGGCGGCATTGTCGGTAATCGCCGTCAGGCCCAGTGCGCCGAAGAACAGCGCCAGCGGTTCCAGGCTGGAAACAATCGGCTGCAACCACCATTGCTGCATGCCGCCCAGCACCACCAGCCCCGCCAGGAAGAAGCCGACCAGCAAGCCTTCCTTCAGGATCAAAGGGTTCTGGTAACGCTCATACGCCTGCACGAAGCCGAGGAAGAATAAAAACAGTCCCAGGAACAATACCGGATGATGGGCCAGCGCCACCACGCCGGCCAGCACGGCCAGGTGGACCAGGCTGATGGCCAGCGGCACCTTGGGCAGTTCCACGTCGCCCGGTTTCGGCTTGATGTCGGAAGTATTGCTGTGCAAATACTTGCGCAACAGCAGGCAGGCGCCGGTCGAGTTGATCAGTACCGCAATCGCCGCCTTCCAGCCGAAATGGCTGGCCATGAAGGCGCTGTCCCAGTTCCAGGTGGTGGCCACCATCAGCACCGGCGGCGCCGCATACGAGGTCAGCGTGCCGCCGATGGAGACATTGACGAACAGCACGCCCAGGGCGCCATATTTCAGCCATTCGGGTATGCCTTGGAGAAAGATTTGCGGCGCCAGCATCAGCGCGGCCAGGGTCATGGCGGCCGGCTCGGTAATCAGCGAGCCGGTCAGCGGCACCAGCGCCAGGCCCAGCCACGCCAGCGCCAGTTCGGTGCGCAGCGGCAGGGCGCGCGCCAGGCCTTTCAACAGGCGCTGCACGGCGTCGAGCACGGGGCGCGACGCGGCCACCACCATGACGACAAAGACAAACAGCGGCTCCGTGTAATGGCGCGACTCGGCATAGCTGATCGCCGCATCGCTGCCGGAAACGAAGGCCATGGCGATAATCAAAATAAACGCCCAGAAGCCAAACACCACTTCCACCTCGCCCAGCAGGTGGAACAGTCCCGCATGGCGCGGATGGCGGTCGGCCAGCAGGTCGAACGTCTTGGCGGCAAAAGTGTGGACGAGGGCAAGGCCGAAGATGACGGCGCTGATCAGTTGTATGGTGGTCAAATGCGATTTCCTTGAGGAATGTGAAGCTGTCCGGTGCAATGCCGGACAACAAGGAGAGCGCTTATGGTACAGCAATCGTGATCTTCGGCCCTGTTTTCCGGCACTGCGGACAGGTAGGCAGGATATGGACAGACAGATAATGCTTGCCAAAATGGCCTGCCAATAGTACTGTATATGCATACAGTATTTTACGTGAGTACCTTCATGCAGCATTCCGAACTGATGGCCGCGCCGGAAACCTTGCATCCATCGCTGTGGCGCGCCTCGCAGCTGGGGCAGGGCGCGGCGCGCTGCGTCGACACGGGCTTTGCCGCCTTGTCCACCCAGCTGCCGGGCGGCGGCTGGCCCACCGGCAGCCTGGTCGACCTGCTGGTGCAGCAGGCCGGCAGCGGCGAGTTGCGGCTGCTGGCGCCGGCACTGGCGCAGCTGCAGGGCTTGCCCATCGTGCTGCTGCAGCCGCCCCATCCGCCGCAGGCGCTGGCGCTGGCCGCGCAAGGCCTGCAGCCGTCGCAGCTGCTGTGGCTGCGCAGCGCCAGCAGCAAGGACGCCTTGTGGGCGGCGGAAAACATCTTGCGCAGCGGCAGTTGCGGCGCTTTGCTGTTCTGGCAAAGCCAGGTGCGCGCCGACAGCCTGCGCCGGCTGCACCTGGCGGCGCAGGGCGGCAATACCCTGTTTTTCATGTTGCGCCCGCTGCATGGCGCGCAGGACGCCTCGCCCGCGCCGCTGCGCCTGTCCGTGCGGCCGGCCGCCGGCGGCATCGATATCGGCTTTATCAAACGCCGGGGACCGCAGCGCGATGCGCCGCTGTTCCTGCCCTTGCAACCTCCTTCTTTACTGCAGCGCCATGCGCCTCTGGATCGGCCTTTGCCTGCCCCGGCTCCCGCTCGACGTGTTCTTGCCGAACTGGTCGGCTGACACCTTGTGCGTCGTGCTCGAGCACGAACAAGTCATTGCCCTGTCGCCGCTGGCGCGCGCGGCCGGCATCAAGCCAGGCATGCGCCGCGCCAGCGCCCTGATGCTGGCGCCGCAGGCGCGCGTGCATGAGCGCTCGCCTGAACTGGAAGCGCAGGCGCTGCAGGAGGTGGCGCTGGCGCTGCTGCAATATTCGCCGCAGGTGGCCAGCGCCGAAGAAGCCACCTTGCTGGTCGACGCGGGCGCCAGCCTGCGCCTGTTCGGCGGCGTGCGCGCGCTGTGCCGGCAAATCGAAGCGAGCTTGCACGCGCTCGGCTACACGGCCGTGCTGTCGTGTGCGCCGACGGCGCGCGGCGCCTGGCTGCTGGCGCAAGGGCGGGCCAAGGCGGGCGCCGGATCGGGGCGCGCTCTGGGCATGGCCAGCCTGGTGCGCCAGCTCGACCGCTTGCCCTGCGCCTTGCTGCCGCCGGCGCGCGCGTATCTCGACTGGTTCGAGGGCATAGGCTGCATGAGCCTGGGGCAAATGCGCCGCCTGCCTCGGCCCGGCCTGCAGCGCCGCTGCGGGCGTCCTTTGCTCGACATGCTCGACGACGCGCACGGCCACAGCACGGAGCTGTTTATCTGGATCGAGGCGCCAGCGAGCTTTTGCGCCTCGCTGGAACTGTTCGACCGCGTCGAGCACGCCGACGCGCTGCTGTTTGGCGCGCGCCGCCTG
The DNA here is from genome assembly GCF_001677885.1 of Janthinobacterium psychrotolerans. GTDB lineage: Bacteria > Pseudomonadota > Gammaproteobacteria > Burkholderiales > Burkholderiaceae_D > Janthinobacterium > Janthinobacterium psychrotolerans. Next base: position 18,429 of record NZ_LOCQ01000062.1, read on the forward strand.
CTGCAGCAAATGACGGGCTGGCTGTGCGCGCATCAACTGGCCGTCGCCCGCATTCAATTGCTGCTGCTCCATGAACGGGGCAGGGTGGCGAAACCGCCGACCGTGCTGGCGCTGGCGCTGGGCGAAGCCGTCTGGCGCGATGAGCACCTGGTGCGCTTGCTGCGCGAGCGGCTGGCGCAAGTGACGCTCGATGCGCCTGTGATCGGCTTGACCTTGTCCGCACCGCAGGTGCAGCCGATGGCGCCGCCCAGCGACAGCCTGTTTCCCGAACCGGGCGGCACGCCGCAGGAACGCCAGCGCCTGATGGAATTGCTGGTGGCGCGCCTGGGCGTGGAGAATGTATTGCAGGCCATGCCGCAAGCCGACTACCGGCCCGAAGCGGCCAATCGCTGGCTGCCGCTGCCGGCCAGAGTCCCCGCCAAAAGCGCCGTGCCCGACTTGCCGCCCGGCCTGCCCGGCATGCCCCGGCCCGGCTGGCTGCTGGCCCAGCCGATCGCCCTGTTGATGCGCGAACACCGGCCGTTCTATGGTTCGCCGTTAAGAATGGTGTCGGTGGCCGAACGCATCGAGGCCGGCTGGTGGGGCCAGTCGCAGGCGCGCGATTATTTCATAGCCGAGGGAAGCGACCATGCCCACTACTGGGTTTATCGTGAACGCATTGCCGGCAGCGCGGACGAGGCGCCGCGCTGGTATTTGCATGGGCTGTTCAGTTGAATTGCCTATCACTAAGGGCAAGGTGTAGTAAAAGCTTGAAAACGGCGCGCTTGGACCGGGAAGCCTGTGCGGACGACTGGGTTTTAATCCATTTTGCTGGCATGCATGTGGTTAAAAACATGCTTGCTCCAGTAGCGCTACAATGTTCCATCTTTTGGCATATGCGGTATATGCGGCAGCTTTTGATCAACACTTTATGAAATCCACCCGGCAAGACTTCCCCGGCGCGCATGGCCATCTCTTGGCGGCGCGGCTCGATGCGCCCGATGGCGCCATTCGCGCGTATGCGCTGTTTGCCCACTGTTTTACCTGCGGCAAGGATGTGCTGGCCGCGCGGCGCATCGCGCAAGGCCTGACCGAACACGGCATCGCCGTGCTGCGCTTTGATTTTACGGGCCTGGGCGCCAGCGAAGGCGAATTTGCCGCCACCAATTTTTCGTCGAACGTCGATGACCTGGTCGCCGCTGCGGACTTCTTGCGGGCCAACCATGCGCCGCCGCAGTTGCTGATCGGCCATAGCCTCGGTGGCGCGGCCGTGCTGGCGGCCGCAGCGCAGGTGCCGGAAGCGACTGCCGTGGTAACCCTGGCCGCGCCCAGCACGCCCGCGTATGTCACGCGCATGTTCAGCGCGCACCTGGACCGGATCGCCGCCGATGGCGAGGCGCTGGTGCAGCTGGAAGGGCGGCCGTTTCGCATCCGCCAGCAATTCGTCGACGATGCGGGCAGCCACAGCCTGAAGGAATGCATCGCCGGCCTGCGCCGCGCCTTGCTCGTCATGCATGCGCCCAACGACACCACCGTCAGCCTGTCGAACGCGATGGAGATCTTCACGGCCGCGAAACACCCGAAAAGCTTTGTCTCGCTCGACGACGCCGACCATTTGCTGACCGGGCGCGACGATGCTGCGTATGTTGCCAACGTAATCGCGGCCTGGAGCGCGCGTTACCTGGCGCAGCCTGACGCACCATGAAAAACGCCGCACCGGCAAAAGCGGGTGCGGCGCATTGGAATGTTTTATCTTAAACATCTGATAAAACCGTAGCGAGCGGCAGTGATTTGTGGTCGAGAAGCGCAACCGTGCTTGAGCACGGTGAGCATCGCAGGCCGCAAAGCGCGACGCGCAGTAGGTTTGATCAGGTGTTTATTATTCGTCGTCGAATTCGGCCGATAAATCTTTCCAGCCCTTGCTGGCGGCAAAGGCGGAAAACTCTTCCGGTGCTTCGAGCACGATCAGTTTCTTGTCTTGCAGGCCCAGGTCGCCATGGCCGAAGTCGGGGCCGACGTAGCCGAGGCTGCGCAGGCGCGCCAGGATATGGCCGACCAGGGTCTTGTCTTTATACGCGCCCGCTTCGAGCGGGGCGGAAAAATCGACATACACGTCGATGATGCCGTAGCCTTCGTCGAAGATGCGGATGGCCTTGATGTCGTGGGCACGGCCGGAGCCGTCGGTGGCCTTGAAAGGGCCGCTGAGCTGGATGTCGGTGTCATTGTTCATGGTGTCAGCATACACCAATCGATCAGACTTTGGGCAGCGCCATGCCGCGCTGTACGGCCGGGCGCTCGCCCACCAGGGTCAGCCAGCGCTGCAGCGCCGGACTCGTTTCGATTTGCGTGCCCAGCGCACCCTTGAGGCGTTCCTCGGCGGCGCGCACCCAGGGATAGGCGGCGATATCGGCAATCGTGTACTCGCCGCCGGCCAGGTAAGGTAGGGTGGACAACTGCTTTTCCATCACATTGAGCAATCTTTCAGCTTCTTCGCGGAAACGTTTAAGCGCCTGTTCCGATTTTTCCTCGGCGCGCTCGAAGTAGCCGAGCTGGCCCAGCATGGGACCGAGGCCGCCGATTTGCCAGCTCAGCCATTCCAGCGCCTTGTAGCGGGCGGGCCCTGACGGCGCCAGGAAGCGCTGGTGTTTTTCCGCCAGGTAAATCAGGATGGCGGCGCTTTCGAACAGCGGCAGCGCGCCGCCCTCGGCGTCTTCATCGACAATGGCGGGGATCTTGTTGTTGGGCGAGATGGCCAGGAACTCGGGCGTGAATTGCTGGCCTTCGCCGATATTGACCGCCTCGATGCGGTAGGGAATGCTCAGTTCCTCGAGCAGGATGGTGGGCTTGCGGCCGTTGGGCGTGGTCCAGGTGTAGAGCGTGATCATTGTGCCTCCTTGGTGACATTATTGGCTGTGCTTGTCGGCTTACGCCCTGCGGGCTAAGCCGACCTACGTTATTCTCACGCCATATTAAAACGGCAGCGCGCGCACCAGCGCGCGATAGCCTTATTTCAATGCTTGCAGGATGGTGCCCAGGCGATCCTTCGTGCCGGGGATGCGTTCGAGTTGCGGATATTTCAGGCCGCCGTGATAGTCGAGCGCCACGGTGCGGAATTGCTGGCCCTTTTTCAGCAGCAGCTTGATCGGCTCCCTGCTGCCTTTGGCGGCCGTGATGGCCGCTTTCAGCAGCTTGGGCGTATAGGCCGTGCCATTGACGGCCAGCAAGGTCGTGTTGCCCGACAGCCCGGCCCTGAAGGCGGGGCCGTCCCATAGCAGCCGGCCCAGCTTGCCGTCCTTGTCGATCACCATGCCCAGCGAATAGGTCAGGTCGGTGCTTTTGGCGCGTTCCTCGTCGGCCTTCAGAAAGGCGGTGGGCGTGTCGCGGTAGACCAGTTTCCAGCCGGCGCGCGCCAGGCCGTCGAGCGGCGCGCCGGGGCCGTGGCCGTCGACGCGGCTGCGCAAGAAGGTGGCCCAGTCGTAAGGCTGCACTTTGTTGAGTGCCGCCACCACATCGTCGAAAGTGTAGGGCAGCGGCGTGGTGCCGCCGTCGTTGACGCCAAAAAAGGCGCGTGCAAAGTCGTCGAGCGAACGGCGCTCGCGCGACAATTCGCGGATCAGGGTGTCGACGTCGAGCCAGACCAGCGCGCCCTCGATGTAGTAATCCTCGTCGCGCTGCCAGCTGCTCCAGCCCTGCGGGCGGCGGGCGTTGATGATGGGGTCATTGGTGGTGTCGCCCATGCTGCGCCAGCTGCGCCCCGGCTCCACGTCGTAGCGCGCGGCGGCGGCGGCGAACAGGTCGCGCATGTGGACCGGGTCGACCAGGCCGGAGCGCGCCGCCAGCACATTGCCCCAGTATTGCGTCTGGCCTTCGTAGACCCACAGCAGGCTGTTTTGCAGTGGCGTGTTGAAGTCCGGCGTGTCCTGGCCGGCGGGGCGGCGGAACTTGCCGTTCCACGAATGCGTCAGTTCATGCGGCAGCAGCACGCGCACCGGCGCCGTCTTGTCCCAGTCGCTGAAGTAGCCGGGCTTGACGCCGTTCTCGCTCGACTGCTGGTGCTCGCGGCCGATGCCGCCGAATTCATCGCTTTGCGCGAGCAAAAAATCGTAATGCCGGTAGTGGCGCGAAGCGAACAGTTTATAGGCCTGCTGCATCAGCGCGCGGTGTGGCGCGATCTGTTCCGGCGTCGCTTCCAGGCTGTCGGCGCTGTCGGCCACCAGGTTCAGGTGCACGGGAAAGCTGGCGCCCGGATCGAGGTCGATGCGCTTGAAATGGCGCCCGGCGAACAGGGGCGAGTCGACCAGGGTTTCCAGGTCCAGCGGCTTGAAGGCCACCTGCTGGCCGGCCGGCGTGGCCGCCTCGCTTTGCACTTCGAGGGCGCTGCCGAACTGCCAGCCGGCCGGCAAGGTCAGGTTGGGCTGCACGGCGATCTCGCGCGTGGGACGCCCGGCCGGATACAGGGTCATGGCCTGCCACTGCACGCCCAGCATCTCGCGCGTCATGGTGATGCGGCCCTGGTTCGCTTCGACCGGCGAGAGGAACTGGTAGCGCGCTTCGAGCGTCGTGGCGCCGGCCGGCACGGTGACATGGAAGGCGAACATATTGACCGGATCGCGCCGCCATTCCAGGTTCTGGCCGTTGGCGCTCAAGCGCAGGCCGGCCAATTGGTTCAGCGGGCCGCTGGGCCCGTGATTGCCCGGTATCCATTGCGGATACAGCAGGGTCATCTCGCCGGGCGTGGCGGGAATCGCGGCGTGGATCGTGAAAATCTGCTGAGCCACATTGCTGGCGTCCACGTTCAGGACGATGGGTGCGGCGGCTTGCGCATGGCAGGCAACGGCGAACAGCAGGGCAAGCAAGGGGCGCGGAAAGAGGGTCATGGATGGCGGTAAAAAGTGTCAGGAGCCGAGCAGGATAAAACCGGCCCAGTAGTAAGGGTGGTCGCGCGACTCGCCCGTGGCAGCCGGAGATGCCGCGTCGAGTGGCGTGAGACCGCGCCCGGCCCGGTTTGCGCCATCTTGCCGGCCGGCCCGCAACTGGCGCAGCTGCGCCTGGCGCAAGGCTTGCGGCTTGCTTTTGCCTTGTGCCAGGGCGGCGTAAAAATCGCGCATCAGGGTGGCGGTCGACTGGTCCGGCACGCGCCACAGGCTGGCCAGCACATTGTGCGCGCCGCGCTGGCGCGCCAGCCAGGCCAGGCCTTCCAGTTCGCGGCCCGTGTCGTCGGTGCCGGCCGGCACGGCCGTCTCGCAGGCCGACAGGGTCAGCAGGTCCAGGCCGTCGAAGCGGTAGCCGCTGCCAGCCAGTTCGGCCAGGCTCAGTTTCTGGCCATCGCCGAGCAGCAGATAGGAATCCTGGCCGGCGCCCGAGCGCAGCACGAAGTGGCTGGCGACATGCACGACGCTGTTGGCCGGCAGCGCCTGGCGCAGCGCGTCGGCGGTAAATTCGCCATCGAGATACACGCGGCTGGGGATGCGCGCCGCGCGTTCGATCGCGTCGACGGCCTGCAGTTCGCGCCGCACGAAGGGTAGCGCCGGCAGCTCGCCGCTGGCGCCGGTCTGGCCGAACAGCGCCATCGACGGCGCGCGCGCCGGCGCCGGTGCCGGTTCCACGGTGCCGGTGCCGGCCTGCAGCGACACGGCCAGCCGTTCGACCAGCCAGCGGCGACCGTCATGCAGCATGGCGAACGGCAGGTAGCGCAGCACGCCGTCGAGCGACAGCGACAGTGAGGTGGCGCCCGCCAGTTCCGCGTGCGCCGGCGCGATCAGCAGCGCATACAGCGCTTGCGCCTCCGCTTTGGCATCCACGCCCGGGTCCTGCGCGCTGCGGCGCAGGCGGGCGATCCGCTGGGCCAGCGCGCGCTCGTCGATGGCCACGTTATAGACATGGGTGGCGGCGCGGCCGGCACGCCGGGCGACGATGCGAAGTCGCTGGCCCGTTACCAGGTAGCTCAGGTGCAGGGCGCCGCGTTTTAACGGCGTTGCCTGCACGCTGGCCGAGGGCGATTCGCGCACGGTGGTGGCCGCTGGCGCGGACGGCAGCGCCAGCAGCGCCCTGGCGGCATCGTCGACCAGGCCGGCCATCGACGCTTGCGCCGCCGCCAGGCCGGCATCGGCCTGTGGCGCGTTTTGCGCCTGCTGTTCGCGCGCCGTGGCCAATGCCTGGCTGCCCGCGCGCAGGGCGGCGCCGCTGGCGGCGAACTGGCGCTGCCAGGCCGCTTCCACGCCGGTGTAAGCGAGGCGGGTGGTGCGTGGATCCGGGCCGCTCCTCACCAGGCTGTGAAACGCGTCTTCGCGCACCATGGCCAGCACGGTTTCGGCCTCGAGCAGGCGGCGCTGGTCAAGCAGGCGGTCGGCCAGCTGGCCATAGGCGGCGCGCTTTTGCCGCACAAAACCCAGGCGCAGCGCCACTGGCAGCCCGCTGGTGGCCACGCGCGCCGTCTGCAGCGCATTGACCGCCTGCTTGCCGAGGAAAATCGCGGCGCCATCCGTTTCCAGCGCCGCCAGCTGCAACGCTGCGCGCGCCTCAGACAGGGTGTTGTCATTGGCCACGGCGATGGCCAGCGCACGCGCCGCCTGCTCGCGTGCCGTGCCCAGGTCGCCCGCGCGCGCCTGCAGGCTTGCCGCGTCGAGCAGCGCCTGCGCGTAAGCGGGGTGCGACAGGCCGCGCGTGTCGGCCAGGTGCCGCGCCATCGCCGACGCATCGTGTGCCAGCGCCTGCAGGGCGGCGGCATCAAGGATTTCCGCGCGCGCCAGCAGATGCGCCTGGCGCACCGTGTCCTGCAGCTCTTTTGACGCGGGCGGCGTTTGCGCCAGGCGCGCTTCGAGCGCGTCCAGGGTTGCCACCGCTTCCGCTGGCCGGCTCAGCGCGATCTGCGCTTGCGCGCCCAGCAGCAGCGCCTCGGCTTCGTCGCCGGGCAGCGCCTGGGCACCCGACATGGCCAGGCTGGCTGCCGCCTGGGCCGCATCGAGCGCAGCTTCATACTGGCCCAGCGCCAGCAGCGCGCCGCCTTGCGTGAGCTGGTGCAAGGCGCAAGCGGGGGCCGTGTCGCCTTGCACGCTGCGGCAGTGGCGCAGCGCTTCGCCAGCGGCCACCTCGGCGCGTCCCAGCTGGTTGTCGGCCAGCGCCGCTTGCGCCACATCCTGCCAGGCGTTGACGGTATGGGCGTGGCGGTCGCCGTACAGGGCGCGGCGGATGCGCAGGGCGTCTTCGGCTTCCTGCAGCGCCTTGCCGCTTTCGCCCAGGCGCAAATGGATGGCGGCCAGGCGGCCCAGCGCCACGCTGGCCTGCATGGAATCAGAACCGGTTCTGCGCACGGCGCTGGCCAGCGCGCGCTGGGCGAACGACAGCGCCTGGCGGTCGTTGCCGGCCAGGGTGTGCCAGTTGGCCAGATCGTTGACGCTGGTTTGTATTTCGGTACTGTCTTCGCCGAACGCGCCCAGGCGGATGCGGTAGGCCTGCTCCAGGTAGCCGTACGCTTCCTGCATGCGCTCCATGCGCAGCAGCAGTACGCCGACGTCGCGCATGCCCCACGCATGGTCGGTGCTGTTCTTGCCCGAGGTGCGCTCCCAGGTGTCCATCGCCTGCCGCGCGTATGGCAGGCCGCGCGCGTATTCCCTGGTCTGCAGCGCCACGCCGGACAGGTTCGACAGGCTGGTGCCATACGATACCGTGTCCTTGCCGATCAAGCGCGCCTTGGCGGCCAGCGCGATATCGCCCCATTGCCAGGCCAGCTCGAACCGGCTCCACTGGCGATACAGGTACATCAGCTCGCTCGGGTAGTACATGTTTTCGCGGCCCGGATCAGCGTCGCCATCACCAAGCTTCTGGCGGATGGCCCAGCCTTCGAGCAGCGCCTGTTCGCTGTCGGCGTAGCGGTGCAGCATCTGCAGGCTCTGGCCCAGGCCCAGCAGGCTGCTGGCCATGCCGGCCTGGTCGCCCGCCTGCCGGCACGCCGCCAGCGCCTGCCGGAACAGCGGCAGCGCGACGGCCGGCTGCTCGGCCGCGCTGGCGTCATTGCCCTTGTCCAGCCACGGCGCGATGGTGGCCCGGCAGCTGCCTGCCGCCATGGCGGTGACGGGGCCGGCCAGCAGCAGCGCGAGCAGCAAGCGCTTCATGGCACCGACTTCCACGACACGCGCGCCAGCTGCGCCTGTTCCGGCGTATCCGGCGGCACCCCGGATGGGCCGCCGCGCGTGGCTGCCGGCAGCGCTTCCAGGATGGCGAAGCGGCGCGGCGGCGCGCCATTGGCGGCCGGGGCGGCCACCAATGCCAGCCACTCCAGGCCAAAGGCCGGACCGCTGACGACAAAGCTGCGCTCAAAAACGCTGATGCCGTTGCCGATGGCCGGCGGCATGCGGTTGCTGTCGCCCGCCAGCGCCGGGTAGATTCGGGTGGCGGCGCCGTGCTGCGGCAAATGTGCGAGACCCAGGTCGACCGAGCCGGCGCCACGGTTTTCCACGCTGATGCGGATGCGCGTGCCCGCCGGCAGGATGCCCAGGTCGCCATCGGCCAGCGGCAACTGGCGCGGCGGCTGGCCCGGCAAGGTCAGTTCGATGCGCGCGTCGAGCAGCGCTGGACCGTGCGAGGGCGGCAGCGCCAGCAGGGTGCCCATGCGTCCCTGCGGCGTTGCCGGCGCCGGCGTGCGGCGCGCCCAGTTGGTGTCGGGCAGGGTTTGCTGGCTATCCGATGTCAGTCGCGCACTGTTCCAGCTCACCTCGCCGGCGCGCCAGCGCCCGCCGCCCGCAGCGAACACATCGCCGCTGCGCACGCCGTCGAGCAGGCCATGGGGCAGCTTCCAGCCGTTGCTGTCGCGCTGCACCGGCCATAGAGTGGCGGCGTTGGCGGCATCGTCCGCCTGCCACAAGGCGGCATCGAGCTGGCCCGCATACACGGGCGAGGGCCAGGCGGAGCGCGGCAGTTGATACGATTGCAGCGCCACGCGGTACTGCGCGCTGGCGTTGCCGGCCCAGGCTGCGTAGGTGGCCGGCTGCGCCTGCAGGCCGGCGATCACCGCGCGCGTAAATAGCCCCGCCGCCTGGCCGGGCGCGGCCACGCTGCGCGCTTCGGGCGTGCGCTGCTGCGCTTCGGCGGCAAAGAAGCCGACAAAACGGGGGCGGGCACGGGCCGGCGGCGATCCCGGCTCCTGGTCGCCACCGGTCGACTGGCGCCAGCCGATCTCGCTGGCCGACAGGCCGCGCCAACTCAAACCGTCATCGCTGCGCGTGCCGGCCGCCGCATGGCAGGTGTCGAACACGGCCACCACCTGCACCTGGCGCGCCGACAGCGCATCGATGGCGCGGCCGATGTCGGCGCTGCCGAGGCCGCCGTCGAGCCGTTTGGACGGGCCGATGCGGCTGTCGCGCGTGAGCAGGCGCGTGCGCTGGCCTTGCGCGGTGGTGCCCGGGTAGCTTGGCGCCAGCACGCTGTGGCCGGACCAGTACAGCAGCAGCACGTCATCCTTGCCCAGCGTTTTTTCCAGCTGCGCCAGGCGCGCCAGGATGGCCGCGCGCGTGGGCGCGGCGTCAAAGGCGCCGCCATCGGCCAGGCTGGCGATATGGCGTTCGGCAAAGCCTTGCTGGCGCAGCGCGGCGCGCATCGCCGCCACGTCGCTGGCGGGACCGGCCAGCCAGGCGGCGCGCGGCAGGGCCGGCAGCTCGCCCACGCCGACCAGCAGCGCATGGCGCTCGCCGGCCAGCGCCGCGCCGCTGACCAGGCAAGGCCATATCAGCCAGCACAGCTTGCGCTTCATGGATGGCGCAACTCCACCGCTTCCACCGTGGCCCTGGCCGCTTGCAGGCTGCGCTGCGCCGCCGGCGGGTCGGCCGCGTCGAGCAGATAGCTGCCGTCGGCCAGCGGGCCGGCGACGATGGTGGCGCCGGCCTGCGTCAGGGCGGCGCCCGCCTGGTCGACGCTGGCGCCGGGCACGAAGCGCGCGCGCAAGGTTGCCGCGCCCTGGGTTTGCACGCCGGGCAGGCTGCGCCATTGCAGCTGGTCGGTGCTTGTATCGTGCGGCCGCCACAGCATCCAGGCCTGCGCGAGGCAGACGCTGGCCAGCGCCGTGATGGCCCATGGCGCGAGGGTGGGCAAGGTGGGCAAGGTGGGCAGGGTGGGCCAGCGCAGGCGGCGCCACCAGCTTGCCGGGCGCAGGCGCTGGTGCAATTGCGCCAGGCCAGCGTCGGGCGCCATGGCCGCCGCTTCGGCGTCGAGCGCTGCGCGCAGCATGGCGCGCAGGCGCTGGTCTTCGGGATCGATGGGATCAGTCATGCCGGGCCTTCCTGTACCAGCCAGCGCTCCAGGCACTGGCGCAAATTGAGGCGTCCATGGAACAAACGCGTCTTGATGGTGCCCGCCGGCGCCTGCTGGATGCGGGCGATATCGGCCACCGACAGGTCATCGATGGCCCACAGGGTCAGGCTTTCGCGCTGCATCGGATTGCGCAGCCGCCGCAGGCAGTCGAGAATGCCGTGGCGCCGCTGATGCTGTTCGTGCTGTGCCTGCGGACCGGGATCGTGGTTGGCTTCATCGAACTGCGCCTGGTCGTCGCCATCGCCGTCGATCGGTTCTTCGCGCGCCTGGCGCTTGCCGTGGCGGCGGATCTGGTCGATGGCCTTGTTGCGCGCCAGGGTCAGCAGCCAGGTACCGAAGGCGACCCGGCCGTCGTAGCGCATCGGCGCGCGCCACACATCGTGGAACACGTCGACCGTGACTTCGTCTGCGATCGCATGCGCGTCAAGGCCGCAGCCGGCCAGCTGCAGGCGCGCAAACACGCGCACGCGCGGCGACCAGGCGCGGAACAAAGCATCGAGCGCGCGCTGGTCGCCCGCCGCCATGGCGGCAAGCAGTTCGGCGGGGTTGACGGGCAATGCACTCATGAGGGGAGGGGTGGCGACAGGGCCGGACGATTATAGCACTGGGGCAACATTGAAATTGTTTGCAAAAAGATTGAACCGGATCGCGCCTGGCTGCGAACAAGACGGTGAAGGGCTGCAAGTGGCGGCCCACGACCCGGGATGCATGACAATGAGAGAACACGGCAATATGCACAACACCGGCGGCGCCATGCAGCGCCTGACGCCGGCCGAACGGCTGGTGGCGGCGATGGCCATGCGCGGCACGCCGTATAAAAGCATCGCGCGCAGCCTGGACAAATCACCGGCCACCGTGCGCAACCAGCTGCACATGATTTACCAGAAGCTGGGCGTGAGCAACCGCACGGCGCTATCGTGCGCGCTGCTGAGCGACCTATAAACCAGTTTTGAAAAAAAGCGCATTTTTTTTGGCTTCTGGGGCAAAAATCCTGTTTTTCAAGGCCTTGAAGGGGGCTTGATCGTCCTTAGATTGGGTAGCAAGCGGATGCTCATCGTGAGGTCCGCCCCTCTTATCGCTTCACTTGAAAAGGATATTTATCATGCGACCATTTGACCTCGCTCCCCTGTATCGTTCCGCCATCGGCTTCGACCGCCTGGCCCAATTGCTCAACGAACAGCGCGCCGATGCGCCGCCGAGCTATCCACCGTACAACATCGAACTGGTATCGGAAGACAAATACCGCATCGTGATGGCGCTGGCCGGCTTCTCGCGCGCTGAGATCGACATCATCACCGAACGCGACTCGCTGCATGTCACGGGCCGCAAGCAGAAAGATGGCGTCGAGCGCACTTTCCTGCACCGCGGTATCGCCGCCCGCGATTTCGAACAGCGCTTCCAGCTGGCCAACCATGTGAAGGTCACCGGCGCCACGTTTGAAAACGGCATGCTGACCATCGAACTGGTGCGTGAAGTGCCGGAAGCGCTGAAGCCGCGCAAGATCGAGATCGGCGCCGGCAGCGGCGACGTGGTGGACAATCAGGTCGCCTCGCTGGAACAGCGCCAGGCAGCCTGATCCTTCAGCCGAACCTGACAGGGCAGAAGGATTTCCCCTCCTTCTGATGCAGTAAAATACTGGCCGGTTGATCCGGCCAGTGTCACGTCCGGTTCCCTGGAAAGATAAAATTAGACGATGCTTAAATGGCTGGAAAAGGCCCATGCAGCTGTTTCTCAATGGAAAAATGTTAAGCAGTGCCTAAGTCTGGTGGCCCAATATTGCATGCATCAAAGTCTCATTGAATGAGGAGCAATCCATGGAACACCAAGAACAAAAAACGGCCAGCCCATCGCTGAAAATCAAACGCACCGTCGCCGCCCTGGCCGCCATCGGTGTGCTCGGTGCCGGTGGCGCAATGGTGGTGCATCAGAACAATGCCGGCGCCAATGGCGCGCCCGCCGCCGCACCGGTGGCCGCCGCCGTGGCGCCCGCCGCAGCCACGGCCGCGCCCGGTCCGCTGGTTTCCTTGCCCGACTTTAGCCAGATCGCCGCGCGCAACAGCCCGGCCGTCGTCAATATCAGCGTCACCGGCAGCACCAAGGTGGAGCTCGACACCTCGGGCCAGGCCGGCGCCGACGATTTCGGCAACGATCCCTTCTTTGAATTCTTCCGCCGCTTCCAGGGTCCGCAAGGCGGCCAGCGCGGTGGCCGCGACGTGCCCACGCACGGCCTCGGCTCCGGCTTTATCGTCAGCCCCGACGGCGTCATCATGACCAACGCCCACGTGGTGCGCGATGCGCGCGAAGTGACCGTCAAGCTCAACGACCGCCGCGAGTTCCGCGCCAAGGTATTGGGCTCCGATCCGAAGACCGATATCGCGGTGCTGAAAATCGACGCCAACAACCTGCCGGTGGTGCCGCTGGGCCATTCGAACGACCTGAAAGTGGGCGAATGGGTGCTGGCCATCGGCTCGCCGTATGGCTTTGACAGCACGGTGACGGCCGGCGTGGTCAGCGCCAAGGGCAGGTCGCTGCCCGACGACAGCAACGTGCCCTTTATCCAGACCGACGTGGCGGTGAACCCCGGCAACTCGGGCGGCCCGCTGTTCAACACGCGCGGCGAGGTGGTCGGCATCAATTCGCAGATCTACAGCCAGACGGGCGGCTTCCAGGGCCTGTCGTTCGCGATCCCGATCGACCTGGCCGGCCGCATCAAGGACCAGATCGTCGCCACCGGCAAGGCCAGCCACGCCAAGCTTGGCGTGACGGTGCAGGAAGTGAACCAGGGCTTTGCCGACTCGTTCAAGCTGGCCACGCCCGAAGGCGCGCTGGTCGCCAACGTCGAGCGCGGCAGCCCGGCCGACAAGGCGGGCTTGAAGTCGGGCGACGTGATCCGCAAGATGAACGGCCAGCGCATTATCGCCTCGGGCGACTTGCCGGCCATGGTGGGCATTGCGCTGCCGGGCGACAAGATCAACATGGACGTCTGGCGCGACGGCAAGATCGTCACCCTGACCGCGACTCTGGGCAATGCCGCCGACAAGGTGGCCGAAGCGGCGCCCGAGCATGGCGCGGCCGGCAAGGTAAAACTGGGCCTGGCGCTGCGTCCGTTACAATCGGATGAAAAGCGCGAAGCGGGCATCAGCGCCGGCCTGCTGGTGGAAGACGCTGGCGGCGCCGCGGCCAATGCCGGAGTGCAGCCGGGCGACGTGTTATTGTCGGTGAACGGGCGCCCCGTCAACACCGTCGAGCAGGTGCGCGACGTGGTCGACAAGTCGGCCAAGTCGGTTGCCTTGCTGATACAGCGCGGACCGGACAAGATCTTTATCCCGGTGCGCTTGGGCTAAACCAATAACAAAGAGAGGCAACCATGCGCTTGCTGCTGGTAGAAGACGACACAATGATCGGCGAAGTGGTGCTGGACCTGCTGCGCGCCGAGCACTATGCGGTGGACTGGGTCAAGGATGGCGACATGGCCGATACGGCCCTGCAGACGCAGACCTACGACCTGGTGCTGCTGGACCTGGGCCTGCCGCGCAAGGACGGCCTGGAAGTGCTGCGCTCGATGCGCGTGCGCAAACTCGACACCCCGGTGCTGGTGGCCACCGCGCGCGACGCCATCGAGCAGCGCATCGCGGGCCTGGACGCCGGCGCCGACGATTATGTGTTGAAGCCGTACGACCTCGACGAACTGCTGGCGCGCATCCGCGCCTTGCTGCGGCGCGCCTCGGGCCGCCCCGAGCCGGTGTTCGAACACCAGGGCGTGTCGATCAATCCGCTGACGCGCGAAGTGATCGCCGACGGCCATCCGGTCAATCTGTCGGCGCGCGAATGGGCGGTGCTCGAAGCGCTGATCGCGCGGCCCGGCATCGTGCTGTCGCGCGCGCAGCTGGAAGAAAAACTGTACAGCTGGAAGGATGAAGTCAACAGCAATGCCGTCGAAGTGTATATCCACGGCCTGCGCAAGAAGCTGGGCAGCGAATTGATCCAGAACGTGCGCGGCCTCGGCTACATGGTGCCCAAGGCATGAGAATGAAGGTGACGGTAACGCACTCGCTGCGCGGCCGCTTGCTGTGGTTCCTGCTGGCCGCCATTATCATGGCGGCGCTGGCGCAGGCGTCGATCGCCTACCGCAGCGCGCTGTACGACGCCGACCAGATCTTCGACTACCACATGCAGCAGATGGCGCTGTCGCTGCGTTCCGGCGCGCCGCTGGCCAACCATGCCGAAGCCCTGCCGGCCGATCCGGCCAATAACGACATGGTGGTGCAGGTGTGGACGCCGGACGGGGTGCAGGTGTTCCGTTCGATCACGCGCGCCGAACTGCCGCAGCGCGCCGTGCTGGGTTTTTCGAACGTCAAGGCGAACGGCACCACCTACCGCATCTTCTCGGTGCAGACCAGCTCCCAGACCGTGCAGATCGCGCAGGACATGGCGGTCAGGAAGCGCATGGCCGGCAGCCTGGCGCTGCGCACCGTGGGGCCGATCGCGCTGATGGCGCCGATATTGATGCTGGTGGTGTGGTGGGTGGTCAGCGGTTCGCTGGCGCCCGTGTCGCGCGTGCGCAAGCAGGTGGCGGCGCGCCAGGCCGACGACCTGTCGCCGGTGTCGGAGTCCGGCCTGCCCGACGAAGTGCGCCCGCTGGTGCATGAACTGAACCTGCTGTTCGACCGCGTGAAAACCGCCTTCGACGCGCAGCAGCATTTTGTCGCCGACGCGGCCCATGAATTGCGCACGCCGCTGGCGGCGCTCAAGCTGCAGGTGCTGAGCCTGGAGCGCGCCGAGTCGGAAGACAAGCGCAGCCTGGCCATTTCGCGCGTCAGCGCCGGCATCGAACGGGCCACGCGGCTGGTCGAGCAGTTGCTGGTGCTGGCGCGCCAGGAGGCCAGCGCCGCCAGCGGCGACCAGCTGCAGCTGGTGGACCTGAACGATGTCGTCAAGCGCGCGCTGGGCGACATGGCCGGCGTGGCGCAGGCGCGCAAGATCGACCTGGGCCTGCACCATATGGACCCGGCCAGCGCCGCCGGCCAGGCCGACGCGCTGAACATCCTGCTGCGCAACCTGGTCGACAACGCCATCAAGTACACGCCGCAGGGCGGCCGGGTCGATATCGACTTGCGCTCGACGCCGGTCGGCGTGACGTTGTCGGTGGAAGACAGCGGCCCCGGCATCCCCGAGGAAGAGCGCGAGCGGGTCTTCAGCCGCTTCTACCGCGTGCCCGGCACCGACGCCAACGGCAGCGGCCTGGGACTGGCCATCATCAAGGCGATCGCCGAGCGCCATGGCGCGCGCCTGGTGCTGGGCAGCTCCGAGCGGCTCGGCGGCCTGTGCGTGCGGGTGGAGTTTCCGCTGCCGCTGAAAAAGTAGCGAATGGATACTGTTCTTTAGCATGCTGCATTGACGCGCGCGGCGCAGGCCTATATTGTCTGCCCAATAAGCAATCAAGCAAACGGAGCGCAGCATGCAGAAGATCGGTTTTTCAGGCACCCTCGACCCCATCACCAATGGCCATATGTGGGTGATCGGCGAAGCGCGCTCGCTGGCCGACGAGGTGATCGTGTTCCTGTCGCAAAACCCGGCCAAGAAGCCGCAGTTCCCGGCCGAAGACCGCAAGCGCATCATCGAGCAAAGCGCGCGCGAATGCGGCTGGGACAATGTGCAGGTGGTGATCGTCAAGGGCGACTACACGGCGCGCGCGGCGAAAAAGCACGGCTGCGACTACCTGATCCGCGGCATCCGCACCACCGCCGATTTCGACTATGAAAACCTGATCCAGCAAACCAATGTCGACGTGCTGCAAGGCGCGAAGACCATCTTCGTGATGCCGCCGCGCGACCTCGGTTCCGTCAGCTCCAGCTTCGTGAAAGCGCTGGAAGGCCCGGTCGGCTGGAACTGGACCATGAAAAAATTCGTTCCCGGCCCCGCCTACCAGGCGTGGATACTCGACTGCCTGCGCAAGGAATGGCAAGCGCTGTGGCACTACGCCACCGCGCCGGCCGAACAGATCGCGCGATTCGATCACTGGTTCGCCCACCTGACAGGGTCCGACGCCTACGGCGGCGCCGACCGCCACTATCACAACCTCGACCACCTGGTGCACGGCCTGTCCGAGATCCGCGTGTGGGCCGACAATACCTATGCCGCGCCGCGCGACAGCGCGCTGGTCAAAAAAGCCTTCTGGTTCCACGACGCCGTCTACGGCCACGACGAAGACGCCCTGTATTCGAGCGAGGAAGCCAGCGCCCAGCTGTGGCTGGGCAGCGGCCTGGATGCCGATGACAACCAGGAAGTCGCCCAGCTGATCCGCGCCACCGACCACTTCCAGGGGCCGGCCATCGCCCATGTGCTGAAAGACGTGATGCTGAGCGCCGACCTGGCCATCCTGGGGCAGGATGAAGAGGTCTACCAGGCTTACACGCAAGCCATAGCCCGTGAGTACGCGCATGTCGAGCCGACCCGTTTCAACCAGCAGCGCGGCCTGGCCCTGCAGCATCTGAGCGCCAAGGCGCAGGCCGGGCAGCTGTTTGGCGATGCGTATTTTTCCAACCAGTACAACCAGCGGGCGATCGAGAACATGCAGCGCGAGATTGTGGCGCTGGCGAGGGCATGAAAGCAGGCTCGATGAGATGCCGTCAAGCTGGAAGGGACGTTCCGTGAAGAAGCAAATGATTTTTTCAAGCCTGATGGTGTGCGCTTTGCAGGCAAACGCAAGCGCCAGCGATTGCGCTGACGCCGGCATGCGCTTGAACGACATGGCCGGCAAGGACCAGCAAATCCGGCAAGAGTGGTATGCGCTGGAGCAAAATTCGAAAGGTACGTCTGTTGAAAAAGAGGCGTTGCAAAAACGCTGGAAAGTCATTGATGGCGAGAATCTGAAACAGGTCAAGAACATCATCGCCGCGTGTGGCTGGCCCGGGACGGCAAAAGACAGTCACAGTGCCTGGTTATTGGTGCAGCTATGCCGATAGCGACCTCGCATTCCAGCGCGAAGCGCGGGCACTTCTGGAGGGCTCGGTCAAGGCCGGCATAGCCGCAGCGCGTGATCTTGCCTACCTTTCCGATCGCATCGCCGCCAACGAAGGCCGTCCCCAGGAGTATGGGACGCAATTCTCGCAGCCGGATCGCTGCCATCTGGTCATCGAGCCGGTCGATGATCGCGCCATGGTCAACCGCCGCCTGGCGGTCGGGCTGCAAAGTCTGGAGGAGTACGAGGCGGAAGGACGCCAGCGTTTTATTCCGGCTGATTGTCCGGGTGGCACGCCCGAGGCTCAGTGACCGTAGCCCATGCCAGCGCATCGTGCAGCCGGTCATTGCCCCAGAATAGTTCGCCATTGCAGACAAAGCCGGGTGCACCGAACAAGCCCAGCGCCTGCGCCTGTTGCGTCTGGCGGCGCAGGCGCAGCTTGTTCTCATCCGTCAGCGCCAGCGCCAGGATGGCGGGCGCATCGAGGCCGAGTGTCGTCAATGCCTCGCCAACCGCATCAAGGTTGTCGATATCGCGGTCTTCGGCAAAATTCATCGTCATCATGCGCCGGGAAAACGGCGCGATCCAGCCCTGGTCCGCGCCGATCAGCACCACACGCATGGGCAGCAGGGCAGTGCGCGGAAATGTGCTCGGCTGCCGCCATGGCAAGCCATATTTGGCGCACAGGCGCGCCATGTCGCGCCACACATAGTCGCCCTTGAGCTTTTGCAGCACGAACGGTGACGACTCCCAGCCCAGCGCCTTGAACACGACACCGAGCAGGAAGGGCTTCCAGACTACCTCCACCTTCTGTTCACGCGCCAGCGCCTCGATACGCATGGCGCTCAGGTAGCTGTAGTTGCTGCCGAAATCGAACCAGAATTCCACTGGGGACGCGGGCATGGCATGCTCCTTCAATGTGGTGACACGGATTGGACTGCAAATACGTTAAAGTAGCAATAACACAGCCGCAGCCAGCAGGGTTCAATGTGCTTGATATAAGGTAGATATGGAGACAGGAATCAGCTTTCTCAGGATATGGGCCGATGAGGATATGGTCGAGTTACGTATCGAAGCCAATGACGGCGCCTCAACCTTCGGCATCAACGTGTATGCGGGACACCAGCGCTTGAAGGAGGCCGCCGCCGGATTGGACCGTTTCAAGGATCATGTCCACGGCGGCATTCATGACTTGCGATTCGGGGAATTCGGCCCTGAATATGCATCGGGTGCCTTTCATGCCCGCCTGCATTTTCAGGAGATGGGAAATTTGTACATCACCATTGCCGCGCAGTCCGAATATTTTGACTTCGGTAAAAAGCACGTCGCCACCGAGAGCACCTTCTACATGATGACCCAGCCGGCGCTGCTCGATGATTTTATCCGCGCATTGAAAGCCCTGAGCGATGGGCATGCCGACAAGGCCAGTTTGAGTGCATGGTCACCTTTTTGACAGCGGCAGCCGGGCTTTCATGCTCAATGTAAAGGAAAAGACGAGTGACCAGTGACGTTCAAAGCAGGAAATTGATACGGCAAGAATATGGCGCATTGTTTGATGTGCTTTCAAAGATTTTGTTCGATGCCGACCCGGCAGGAATTAATTTTGCATCGAATACTGACGAGTATGATCCGGAAGTGGAAACCATACTTCCACGCTTGAAGGACGCAAGTAATGAGGCCGACGTCAGGCAAATAATTCATGAGGAGTTTTGCCGTTGGTTCGATGCCGAGACTGCAGGGCCTGTCGATGCTTATGTCGACATCGCGGCAAAATTCTGGACCGAATGGCAGCGATATGCAAGGCTTGAGATGAAAAACGGATGCCAGCGTGATGAATATTGAGGTGACCCTTGCGGGACAGGCCGAGCGCCTGATCGTCAGAAATCTGATGGAGCTGTACCAGCATGATTTTTCGGAACTCGACGGCACCGATCTCGATGAGCATGGGCAGTATGGTTATCCCGATCTCGATTGTTTCTGGAACCATGCCGGCCATGCGGCTTATGTGATCAAGGTCGACGGCAAGTGGGCCGGTTTTGCGCTGACGAATCAGGAGGTCTGCATGCCAGGAAGTACCCATGCCATCGTCGAGTTTTTCGTCGTGCGCAAATATCGTGGTCTGGGCGTGGGCCAGCATGCCGCGCAGGCGATCATGCGCCACTGTCCGGCGCGCTGGGAAATGCATGTCATCGCGGAAAACGATGCGGCGCGCAGGTTCTGGCAGCGGCTTGTCACGCTCAACTGGCCGGACAAACATCGGATGGTGCTGTTCGATAACGAGCAGTGGCACGGACCGGTTTTCGCCGTCGATACCGTGACGTAAATGGGCCTGCGGCTGCCGTCAAGGTTGACCCGCTTGCCGCCTAGAACTCTTCCCAGTCTCCCCCGGCAGCGGCTGCCTTGCGTGCCTTTGCCTGCGACAAAGGCATGACGTTCGACGCAGGCGCCGGCTTTGCCGATGACACGCGTGCAGGCGCCTTGGCCGCGGCGCCAGTCTTGCTGGCATTGCTCAACTTTGGCCGCGCGGTGGGCGCGACGACCGGGTGGCTGCCGTTTGATGGTATCTGGAAGACGCTCACGGTGCGCACCAGATGGTCGGCTTGAATCCGCAGCGACTCCGCCGCGGCGGCCGCTTCCTCGACCAGCGAGGCATTTTTCTGGGTGACATTGTCCATCGCACTGACGGCCTGATTGATCTGTTCGATCCCGGTCGACTGCTCCTGGCTGGCGCTGACGATCTCGGCGATCACATCGGTGACACGCGTCACGCTGCCGACCACCTCGGACATGGTGGCGCCCGCTTCATTGGCAAATTTGGTGCCCAGGTCGACCCGTTCCACCGAATTGTCGATCAGTACCTTGATTTCCTTGGCGGCGGTGGCGCTGCGATGGGCAAGACTGCGCACCTCGGAAGCGACCACCGCAAATCCGCGTCCCTGTTCACCAGCCCTGGCCGCTTCCACCGCCGCATTGAGCGCGAGGATATTGGTTTGAAAGGCGATGCCATCGATGACGCTGATGATATCGACGATCTGGCGCGACGCTTCGCTGATCGATTCCATCGTGCCCACCACCTGCGCAACCACGGCGCCGCCCTTGGTCGCCACATCCGACGCCGTGATGGCCAGCACGTTGGCCTGGCGCGCATTCTCGGCATTCTGCTTGACGGTCGAGGTCAGTTCTTCCATCGAGGACGCGGTTTCTTCCAGTGCACTGGCCTGTTGCTCGGTCCGGCTCGACAAATCGTTATTGCCGGTGGAGATTTCCACTGCGGCGGTCGACACCAGTTCCGAATCCTGGCGCACCGACGAGACCACCTGCACCAGCGACAATTGCATGCGCTGCACGGCCGCCAGCACACTGCTGCTGTCGCCGGCCCTGACAGGCAATTCGCCGGTCAGGTCGCCGCTCGCAACCTTCGTCACGGCCTCGCACAAGGCAACCGGTTCCGCACCCAGTGCGTTCAGCAGGCGCTTCGAGATCAGGATGCCGGCCGCAATCGCCAGTGCGGTGGCCAGCAGGCTGAGCAGAACCAGCTGGTTCCGGGCTGCCGCAAATTTGTCTTCCGCTGCCTTGATCAGTTCCAGCGAGTGTAGCGTGGTGTATTGCGCGTATTCATTGGAAGCGGCAACCAGGGCCGCCAGCAAGGGGCGGCACTCCTGGTTGATCTTGATGGTCGCCTCCTCTTTCTTTTCTTGCAGGGCAAGATCGACAATCGCCAGCGCCACCGGTGAATATTGTTTTTCGATGCCGTCGATCTTGTCGACCATGCGCTGCTCAACGTCCGACACGGACGCATCCCTGGCAAGTTCCTTCAGCTTGCGCAGATTGTTCACCACCTCCTCCTGGGCCTTGAAAACAACTTTCTTCTCGAGCTCACGGTCGGCCGGCATGGTGACGAGCACCAGGTTTCTTGCCGCGACAGCCCGCATGCCTACCGATTCTTGCACGACATGGGCAGCTTCGGAGCGTTCGCGCACGCCATGCACATAATTCTCAAAGCTTGCTGACTGACGCGACATGCTGAAAATGGCAATGATGGCGATGCCCGCCAGCAGCAATGTGATGGCGCCGAAGGCGAGCGCGAGCTGGGTACGTACAGATAAATTTTTCACGATATTCCCTTGGTCTATTATTTGCATATGGTCCGCACGTGTTGTCGGAATTTGACGCATGCGAGGACAGAATGCAGGTCGACGCGCCGTCAAGTGATCAATCAGTTAAACAATGCAATTTCGAAGGCAGGATGAGCGTGACAAGAAGATACGCCATTCATGCGCGAAGTCAGCGCTGGGCAAAAACAATGCACTGTCATGGCACAGGGCTGGGTGCTGAGTATGACGAAATAAGTTATTTGGTTATTTCGTTTTATTTGTTGTATTTAGTTTCTCACAGAAGCACAAAAAAAACAATCTGCTTGGCGATTTGGTTGTAGATAGGCAACGGTCAACCAGGCCGTGTTGATGGCCTTGCCCAAAAAAACAGCGGCTGCCCATGCTGGCGCAGCCGCTGTTTTTTCAGAGGGCCTCAGGTCAGAACTTCACCCACAGTCGTCCGAACCAGGACGCGCCATTCAGGCCGAACTGCACGCTGTCATACTTGAAACCGTTATCGGTTTCGTCGGCATTCTGCGTGGTTGGCTTGACGTTGAAGATATTGTTGCCGCCGAAAGTGAGCTTGGTGTTTTTATTGATGCTGTAGGTAAAGCTCAGGTCGGCCGAGGTTTTTGCCGCATAGCGCGCGTTCGGCACGCCGTCGGCGGTGCCGCTGAAGGTGCCCAGGGTTTGCGGGCCGAAGTGGATCACGCGCAGGTTCGATTCGAGCTTGCCGGTCAGGTAGTCGAAGCCCAAAGTGGCTTTCGAGCGCGGGCCGCCTTGCTCGATGAACAGGCGTTCGCGTTCGGATAGCAGCACGTCTTCAAAGCCGGCCAGCGAAGCCGGGGTTTTTACCTTCGTCACTTCCGTCTTGCTCAGGTTCAGCGCCAGGAAGGTGGTCAGGCGGTTGCTGAACAGCTCACCCTTGTGCGAGGCTGTCAGGTCCAGGCCGCGCGTGCGCGTGTCGATCGAGTTGACGAAAAATTGCGCTTCGACCACGCCCAGCAGCGACAGGCGCGCCGCCAGGTCCGGGTAGTTGTCGGCGTTGAAGCGGCCCGACAGCACGATGCGGTCCTTGATCTTGATGTTGTAGAGATCGGCCGTGACGGAGATCGCCTGCGTCGGCGTCCAGGTGGTGCCGAGCGTAAAGCTGGTGGACTTTTCTTCCTTCAGCTTTGGTATGCCGGCCGCATTGGCCACCGCGCCGCCATTTGGCGCCAGCACCACGTCGGTCGGCACGCCGCCGACGAAATCGGTAAAGGTCGACGAAAAATAGACTTGCTGCAGCGATGGCGCGCGGAACCCCGTGCTGGCCGAGCCGCGCAGCAGCACAGTCGGCGCCGCCTTGTAGCTGGCGGCCAGCTTGCCGGTGACGGTCGAGCCGAAGTCGCTGAATTTTTCATAGCGCACGGCGCCCTGGGTTTTCAGGCGGTCCGTCAGGTCCAGCTCCACGTCGCCATAGGCGGCGATGCTGTGGCGCTTGGCCTTGGTCACGTCGCCGGGCTGGAAGCCGGGAAAGCCCTGGCTGCGACCACTGCCGCCCACGCCCACGCCGTCCGCGTCGATATAGGAGCCCGGTTCGCCGGCCATGATCTTGTATTCCTCGCTGCGGTATTCGGCGCCGAAGGCAACGTTCATGCCGCGCAGCACGGTGTCGTAATAGCGGCTGAAGTCGGCATTGGTGGTCAGCTGCTGGAACGAGAAGCCGCCCGCGTCAAAACGGCTGGGGCTGATGCCTTTGCCGCCACCCAGCAAATCGAGATTGGCGATCGAGGCGTTCAAGGTATTGCTGATGTCGTAGCGCATCTTGTTGTAGCCATAGGTCTGCGAAAAATCCGCATTCCAGTCGCCGATCTGGCCACGGTGGCCCAAGGTGGCGTAGCGGTCGTCGATCTTGCCGTTGATAAAAGGGACAAAACCGTTCGGATACATGGCGGCCGAGTTGCGCCCTGGAATATCGACACTGCCGATGCCGCCGCGCCCAAACGCGGCGCTCGATGCATCGCGGGTCTGCGCACCGGCCGTGAAATACAGCTTGCTGGTGGCACTGGTGGCGTAGTCGCCATTGACATACAAGGTCTGGTTTTCCGCCTTGGTATCGCCGATGGTGCGCAGGCTGCCGGCGTCGGCGCGGTTCGAGCGGCCGCGGTCCAGGTATTCGCCGGTGACCGCGATGGTGCCCTTGTCGCCGAGTGCCATGCCGCAATAGGCCGAGGTCATGTAGTTCTTGCCGTCGCCTTCCGAATACTGGCTGTAGCCGGCCACCGCTTCGCAGCCCAGGCTTTTTTTCAGTTCAATATCGATCACGCCGGCAATCGCGTCCGAGCCGTACTGGGCGGCGGCGCCGTCGCGCAGCACCTGCACGTTCTTGATGGCCAGCAGCGGGATCGCATTCATGTCGGTGCCCGTGTTGCCACGGTTGCGCGCGCCAAACAGGTTGACCAGGGCGGTGGTGTGGCGGCGCTTGCCGTTCACCAGCACCAGGGTCTGGTCGGAACCGAGGCCGCGCAGGGCTGCCGAATCGACCAGGTCGGCGCCGTCCGCACCGGTCTGGCGGGTGGAATTGAATGAAGGGGAGATATATTGCAGCGACTGCGCCAGGTCGAACTGGCCACCCTGTTCGGCGACCTTGGTCATGGGAATGATATCGACCGGCACCATGGTGTCGGTGGCGGAACTGGCGCTGACGCGGCGCGAACCGACCACGCTGACCGTTTGCACGGCGTCGGCCGCGCTGGCGGCGTCGCCGGTTTGCGCCATGGCGGGCGAGGCAAATACGCCGAGGGCGGCGCTGCCATACAGGCTGATCAGAACGGCTTTACGCAAGGTGGTCAGGGTCGGCACGCGGGTATCTCCAAGTGATTTTGTCACTTGATTCTAGTGCCAGTTTTTAACTATCTGCCAGCAATACCGTATTTTCTTATTACAAATAAAGCGTAACTGTTGTTTCCTGGTATGCAGCAGTTTTGTTGTCGCTTTGTCTGCATTGCCATGGTGCACGATGCCCCGTTCAGGTGCTGCTTTGCACCATTCCGCCCACCCATATTTCACCTTCGGCGTACTCGACCCGGATCAGACAAGGCTGATCGGTGACATGGCCCTGCGACAGGCTCAGCGACTGTTGCAAGTGATGTGCCAGCGCCCCGGCGGCCACGCCGGTGGCGCTGTCCTCCATCGCCGGGTCCAGGTGGTTGAAATTGCGTCCTTCATAGCGGCCGTCGGCCAGCTTGCAATACACATAGCAGCCATTGACGCCATGCAGGCGGCCCCAGTCGGCGATCAGCTCCAGGTTCGGCCGCAGCGCCCGCAAGGTGGTGCTGTCCGCCACTTCCAGCAGCAGCTTGGGGCTGCCGATGGAAGCGATCACGGGCGGCGACAGCAAGTGCATGTGCTGGCCCATCAGTTCGGATGGCAGATAGTGCTCGATGATCACGGCTGGCGCCGCTTGCGGTGCCAGGCCGATCAGCAGACCTGATGCGCGCCGCGCCAGCCGCAAGGCTTGAGCGCGCATGGCCGTGTGGACAACCAGGCTGGGCGGGGCACCGGGCGCCGTCAGCAGCACATGGGCGGCGGCCAGTGTCGCGTGCAGGCACAGCGGGCTGCGCGTGTGCGGATAAAAATAGTCGAGCACGATGGCGCCGTCGGGCTGGCGGTCGATAAAGACGCAGGCGCTGAGCTGGCGTTCAAGCGCAAACTGCTGGCGTTCGGTTTCCGTGCCGGCGTCGTGCTCGACGACCAGCGCCGGGTTGCCGCCGCCGGGCGCGGCGCCGAAACATTTCAGGAGATGGATGGTCATGACGATGCCGATATAAGTTATGCCGAAGGGAAAGCACCAGCATAACCGAATCGCCGGCAGCTCACGTCATTGCTGTCTCGACGTTTCCACGCGCGATGGCAAACGCCACGCGCAGCACGTCCGGCTCGCCGATATGGTTCGACAGCAGCAGGACCAACTGGGCGTTGAGCATCCTGCTCTGCTCGTCGCTGAGGTCCTGATGCGTGTCGACCAGCATCTCGTAGTAGGCATCGGGGTCGGCCAGGTTCGGTTCAAGATTCAAATGCTGGTGCATGCGGGCTCCATCTGGTTTTGGCTAGGTGTTGCGTTGGTCGCCATGGGCGGGTGGCCGCAGGCGCGCGCCACCGCCGCGCGCACCGCATGCGCATCGAAGCTGCGCCAGCGCGCGCAGACGTGCTGGTCCGGCCGCAGCAGATAGAAGCTGCCGGGGGCGGCATCGTAGCGCGCCGCCGCCAGGCCTGCGCTGTCTTCGAACATGCCCGCCTG
This sequence comes from Janthinobacterium psychrotolerans, assembly GCF_001677885.1. Lineage (GTDB taxonomy): Bacteria > Pseudomonadota > Gammaproteobacteria > Burkholderiales > Burkholderiaceae_D > Janthinobacterium > Janthinobacterium psychrotolerans. Next base: position 44,047 of record NZ_LOCQ01000062.1, read on the forward strand.
CGCCTGTCCTGCCGCCGCGACCACCAGCAGCCGCAAGGGGATGGCCTCGTTTGCCAGCGCGAGCGCCGCGGCGATGGCCTGGCCATCGTGTTCGGTGCCGGCAAAATAGATGCCGGTAAACGCGTTGCCGGTATGGCGCAGCAGCCAGTCGGCGTGGCCCTCGAACACCAGCGGTGCGTCGGCGGCCGGTGAGCCTGGCCGCAAGCCTTGCCGGAAAACATCCGCGTCCGCAGTGTTCAGGGCCGATTGCGCATACACGGACGGCATCGACAGCCGGCCGCTATTGACCAGCTTGCGGGCGAAGGGCTGCTGCTTGGCCAGTTGCAGCACCGCGTCGCGGAACAAACGGCTGGCCGCGCTCTTGGGTGTGATGAAGTCGGTGGCGCGCGTCGAGTTCAGGATGTTTTCGTCAGCGGCGTATTCGCGTTCCTGGCAGTAGCTGTCGAGCAGCGCCTCCGGCGCCTTGTTTTCGATCACCAGGCGCAGCTTCCAGGCCAGGTTGTCGGCGTCCTGCACGCCGCTGTTGGCGCCACGCGCGCCGAATGGTGACACGCCATGCGCGGCATCGCCGGCAAACAGCACGCGGCCATGGCGGAAACGGTCCATGCGCAGGCAGCAGAAGGTGTAGATGCTGACCCATTCGAGTTCGAACCGCGCTTCCTTGCCGAGCAGGGCTTCAATGCGCGGGATGACGCGTTCGGGCGCCTTTTCGGCCACCGGATCGGCGTCCCAGCCCAGCTGGAAGTCGATGCGCCAGATATTGTCGGGCTGGCGGTGCAGCAGCACCGACTGGCCGGGGTGAAATGGCGGGTCGAACCAGAACCAGCGCTCGGCCGGAAAGTCGGCCGTCATTTTCACGTCGGCGATCAGGAAACGGTCGCGAAAGACCCGGCCTTTGCTCTCCAGGCCCATCAGTTTGCGGAGGGTGCTTTTGCCGCCGTCGGCCGCCACCACATGGGCCGCCTCCAGCGTGTAGGGGCCATCGGGCGTGTCGACCGTCAGCGTCGCGTGATCGGCATGCTGCTCGATCGCGGTGACGCGGCTGCACCAGCGCAGGTCGAGCGCTGGCAGTTCCTGCGCGCGTTCATGCAGATAGCCTTCCACATAGTATTGCTGCAGATTGACAAAGGCCGGCCGCTGGTGGCCAGCGTCGGGCAGCAGGTCGAAGCCGTAAACCTCTTCGTCGCGCATGAAGATGCGCCCGAGGTTCCAGCTGACGCCCTTGTTCGCCATGCGCTCGCCGCAGCCCAGGCGGTCGAAGACTTCGAGCGTGCGTTTCGAAAAGCAGATGGCGCGCGAGCCGGCCGACAGCTTGTCGTCGTCGTCCAGCAGGACCACGGGCACGCCTTGCTGGGCCAGGTCGATGGCGGTCGCCAGGCCGACCGGGCCGGCGCCGACCACCACCACCGGATGGCGGACAGGCTGGCGCTTGTGTGGCGCGTAGTGGAATACGCGGCGTTGATAATCGATATCCATATCAGCTCCAGGAGTACGTCAAGGGCGGACGAGGGCCGGCGCGCAGCACGCCGCGCAGGCCGTCGGTGGGGATCAGTTCTGCAGCGAATGCCACATTTCCTGGTCACGCGCCGCGGTCCAGATGCGCGGATGCTTGATGCCCTTCGCTTCGTCGTAGGCGCGCGTGACGTCGAACGGCAGGCAATGCTCGTAGATAAAGACGTGGCCGAATTTCGGGTCCATCTTGCCGCGCACGTGCGCCATGGTTTCTTTCAAGTTCATGCTGTTTGCCACCGCCTCTTTGGCGCTGCCCAGCAGTGTCGTGACAAAGTCTTTCGTGTAGTCGATGCCGGCATCGACCTGCTGCGCATTGAGCAGGGCCGGGCCGCGTCCCGGTACCAGCTTCTCGGCGCCCAGGGCGCGCAGCGCTTCGAGCGTGGCTGGCCATTCTTCGAGCTGGGCGTCGCCGGTGTAGGCCGCGGCGTCGAACTCGACCAGGTCACCCGAGAAACAGATCTTCTGCGACGCGATCCAGGCCACGGTATCGCCCTTGGTGTGGCCCATGCCGATATGCGCCAGCCTGACTTCGAGCTTGCCCATGAAGATCGTCATCTCTTTCTCGAAGACCATGGTCGGCCAGCTCAGTCCGGGCACCGATTCGACCCCGGCGAACAGGCGCGGGAAACGCTCTATCTCCGACTGCATGTCCTGCGCGCCGCGCTCGACGATCAGTTCATAGGTGCCACGCGAGGCGATGATCTGCTCGGCGCCTTCCGCAAAGTAGGCCGACGCCCCGAGCACGCGCACCGCGTGGTAGTGCGACAGCACCACGTATTTGATCGGCAGGTCGGTGACACTGCGGATATGTTTGATCAGGGCCTGCGCCATCACCGGGGTGGCGGTGGTATCGATCACCATCACGCTGTCGTCGCCGATGATGACGCCGGAATTCGGATCGCCTTCGGCCGTGTAGGCATAGGCGTTGTCGGACAGCTTGATGAAGCTGGTTTTCTTCACTTCCAGGTCGGCTTGTGACGCAAATTTTTTCTCTGCCATGATGCACTCTCCTCGTAATGCCGCGCTCAATGTCGGTAGGCAGATCATGCGAGTTGCCGTATTATTTGTAAATCAGCGTACATCGATCATAACTATGAATAACATACATAACGCGGATTTTGATCTCAACCTGCTGCCGGTCTTCGACGCCTTGATACGCATCCGTAACGTCAGCCGTGCGGCGCAGGAGCTGGGCATGTCGCAAAGTGCGGTCAGCCACGCCCTGAAACGGCTGCGGCTGTTCTTTGGCGACCAGCTGTTTTTGAAGACCGGCAGCGGCATGCAGCCGACGCCGCGCGCGCTCGAGTTGCTCGAACCGGTGCTGGCGGTGATGGGAACGGTGCGCGGCGAACTGCTGGTACGCGAAGGGTTCGACGCGGCGACGGCAAGGCGTGTCTTCAGCCTCTGCATGACCGAAATGGGCGAGCTGATTTTCCTGCCCAAGCTGATCGAGCGCCTGCGCAGCGCCGCGCCGGGATGCACCTTGCGTACCCTGCAAGTGCCGATGCAGCAGATCGAGGACGTGCTCGAGCGTGGTGAAGCCGATCTGGCGCTGGGCTCGCTGCATTCCATGCCCGACGGCTTGTTCCAGCAGCAGCTGTTTACCCGCTCGTTCGTAACCATCGTCAATCGACGCAATCGGCAGATCGGCGAGGCGCTGTCGCGTGAACAGTATTTCGCCATGGAGCATATTGTCGTCTCGCTGTCGGGCAGGGTGGAGGACGCCTACGACGGCATCGTTGACCAGCTTGCCGGGCCGCGCCGGATCTACCTCACCACCCCGCATTTCCTGACCGTGCCGATGATCATCGAGGCCAATGCGAACCTGATCGCCACCGTGCCGCGCGAACTGGCAAGCCGCTTTGCCGGCTATCGCAGCATCAAGGTGGTCGAGACGCCGGTGGTGGTGCCGGCGTTCGCGATCCGCCAGTACTGGCATCCGCGCTTCCAGCATGATGGCGCCAACAACTGGCTGCGCAAGCAGGTCAAGGACGTGTTCGACCTGCACCAGGAGTAGGCCTGGCCAGGCTCGCCAGCAGCACGGCGGCGCTGACGACCAGCAGCACGGCCAGGATGTAGAGCGCGATGTCCATGCTGCCGGTGGCCGTCTTGATCTGGCCGATCGCCCATGGCGCGACGATGCCGCTGGTAATGCCGCAGCTGCTGATCATGGCGATGCCTCCCGCGCGTCCTTCGCGCGGCAGCAGCGCCGTCGGCATGGCCCAGAATATCGGCAAGGCCGAGAAGATCAGGGTGGTGGCCACCGACAGCAACAGCAGCGCCAGCGCCAGGCTGGACGGGTGGGTAGTCAGGGCCGCCAGGGCCAGCGCGCCACCGACGGTGCAGGCCGCGAAGAACTTGCCATGCTGCGCCCGGCGGTCGGCAAGGCGGGCGATCAGGATCACGCCGACGGCGCCGATCGCGTTCGGGATCACCGAATACAGGCTGACCATCAGCACATCCTGCACGCCGAAATCGCGGATCATCAGCGGCATCCAGAAACTCAGCGTCAGCGAACCGCAGGTCAGCGCAAAATAAATGAAGGCATACAAATACACGCGCGGGTTGCTGAACCAGGCAGCGCCCCGGGCCGCGCCGCTGCCGGCGGGCGGCGCATCGTCGGCGAGGTTGTCCGCCAGCCGGGCTTTTTCGTGCTGGCCTAGCCACTTGGCGTCGCGCGGGCCATCATCGAGATAAAAAAAGGCGATCACCGCCAGCGCCAGCGCAGGCGCGCCTTCCAGCGCGAACATCCATTGCCAGCCTTTCAATCCCAGCACGCCGGCCATGTCGCGCATGATCCAGCCCGACACCAGGCCGCCGATGACGCACGCCACCGCCACGCCGGCGAAGAAAAACGACAGTACCGAGGCACGCCGCAGCGGCGGATACCAGTAGGTAAGGTAGAGCACGATGCCGGGGAAGAAGCCGGCTTCGAACACGCCCAGGGTGAAGCGCAGCAGATAGAACTGCATCGGCGTCGATACCCAGGCCATCGAGACGGAAGCGGCGCCCCATAGCAGCATGATGCGCACGAAGGTCTTGCGCGCGCCGTATTTTGCCAGCAGCAGATTGCTCGGCACCTCGAACAGTACATAGCCGACGTAGAAAACCGCCGCGCCCAGCCCGTACATGGCGTCGCTGAAACCGAGGTCCTGCTTCATCTGCAGCTGGGCAAACCCGATGTTGATGCGGTCGAGGAAGGAAATAACGTAGCAGACGAACAGAAACGGAATAATGTGGCCCGTCACCTTGCGGTAGAGCGCATTGTCCGCATCCGCGGCGGTGGCCGGCGGCGCCGCGCCGGCCCCGGTAATGGCGTTGTACATGGATGGTCCCCTTGATCAATCGTTGAGCCCTGCCTGATGGCATGGGCTTGCCGGCTGGCGCCGATGTGCGGCCCGATGGCTGGTGCACGTCAGGCATCCTAGAATTGGCGGGGATATATGTAAATCGCATTTCAGTCATACCAGTTATGAATGGTGCGCATGCCGCACCTCAGCCATGGTGGTACAAGGAGAGGTTCTCAGGGGAAGCGATGGGCAAAAGCCAATGCAGTTTTGACTTGCGTATAATTACTGTGTTTATATACAGTGTTGAGGTGCATCATGGCGATCGCGAGCTTGCCCGATTATGCCGAGTTGTTCTGCCTGACCAACTTCAGCTTCCTGCACGGCGCTTCGCATGCGCAGGAACTGGTGGCGCGCGCCATCGAGCTGGGCTACAGCGCACTGGCCATCACGGACGAGTGCTCGCTGGCCGGCGTGGTGCGCGCGCACGGCGTGGCCAAACGGGCGGCTTTTCCCCTGATCATCGGCGCGCATTTTCACCTGACGCATGCCGATGGCAGTCCCGCCTGGTCGCTGCTGGCGCTGGCGAAAAACCGCGAGGGCTACGGCAACCTGTCCGAGCTGATCACCATGGCGCGCACGCGCGCGGCCAAGGGACGCTATTTGCTGACACCCAACGACTTCACCGCGCCGGCGCCCGAGTTCGCGCATCTGAAAGGCTTGCCCGGCTGTTTGATGATCTTGCTGCCCAGCTATCCGGCCGATGCCGATGCCTTGCGGCCACAGGCGGCGTGGATGCAGGCCACCTTCGCCATGGAAGAAGACAAGGGAGAGAAAAAAGAACGCAACTGGATCGGCCTCAATTTGCTGCTGCGCGCCCAGGACGATGCGCACCGGCTGGCCGTGCAGGCGGCGGCAAATGCGCAGGGCTTGCCGGTGGTGGCGGTCGGCCATGTGTGCATGCACGTGCGCTCGCGCAAGCCGCTGCTCGACACCCTGTGCGCCGTGCGGGTCGGCAAGCCGGTGGCCGAGTGCGGCTATGCGCTGGCGCAAAACGCGGAACAGCATCTGCGCGCGCGGCTGCGCCTGGGCAATGTGTATCCGGCGCAGGCCCTGGCCGAAACCATGGAGATTGCCCGCCGGTGCGATTTCTCGCTCGATAGCCTGCGCTATGAATATCCCGATGAACTGGTGCCGGCCGGCCATACGCCGGCCACTTACTTGCGTGAAGAAACCTACCATGGGGCCCGCACGCGCTTTCCGCTGGGCATCCCCGCCAACGTGCAGGCGCAGATCGAGCATGAGCTGGCACTGATCGCCGACCTCGCATACGAGCCATATTTTTTGACCGTCTACGATATCGTGCGCTTTGCCCGTTCGCAAAATATCCTGTGCCAGGGTAGGGGCTCGGCCGCCAATTCGGCCGTCTGCTACTGCCTGCATATTACCGAGGTGGATCCGGCGCGCGGCAACTCGCTGGTCGAGCGTTTCATGTCGCGCGAGCGCAATGAGCCGCCCGACATCGACGTCGACTTCGAGCACCAGCGGCGCGAGGAGGTGATTCAATATATCTACGGCAAATATGGCCGGCGCCGCGCCGCGCTGGCCGCCGTGGTGATCAGCTACCGTCCCAAAAGCGCCTTGCGCGACAGCGGCCGCGCGCTGGGCGTGGACCTGGCCATCGTGGAAAAAGTGGCCAAGGCGCACCGCTGGTTCGACGGCAAGCGCGACCTGCTGAACCGCCTGGCCGAAAGCGGGCTGGACCCGGAGGCGCCCTTGTCGCGGCAATGGGCCAGCCTGGCGCAGCAGCTGCTGGGTTTTCCGCGCCATTTGTCGCAGCACCCGGGCGGCTTCGTGATTGCGCAAGGCAAGCTTTCTCGTCTGGTGCCGATCGAAAACGCCACCATGGCGCAGCGCAGCGTGATCGAGTGGGACAAGGATGACCTGGAAGAGTTGGGCCTGATGAAGGTTGACGTGCTGGCGCTGGGCATGTTGTCGGCGCTGCGCCGCGCCTTCGACCTTGTCAGCCTGCGCCGTGGCGAAGCGTTCGTGATGCAGGATATTCCGTCCGAGGACAAGGCCACGTACGACATGATCTGCGAGGCCGACACCATCGGCGTGTTCCAGATCGAATCGCGCGCGCAGATGAGCATGCTGCCACGCCTGCGCCCGCGCGAGTTCTATGACCTGGTGATCGAAGTGGCGCTGGTGCGCCCCGGCCCGATCCAGGGCGGCATGGTCCATCCCTACTTGCAGCGGCGCCAGCAAAAGGAAGCGGTGGTGTATCCGAAGGGGCTGGAAAAGGCGCTGGGCCGCACCCTGGGCATCCCGATATTCCAGGAGCAGGTGATGCAGGTGGCGATTATCGCCGCCAATTTCACGCCCGGCGAAGCGGACCAGTTGCGGCGCGCCATGGCGGCCTGGAAACGCAAGGGCGGCCTGAACAATTACCACGAGCGCATCGTCAACGCGATGGTGGAGAACAAATATGAAAAAGAATTTGCGGAAGCCATCTTCAGCCAGATCGAAGGCTTTGGCGAATACGGTTTTCCCGAATCGCATGCGGCCAGTTTTGCGCTCCTGACCTATGCCAGTTCCTGGCTGAAATGCCACGAACCGGCGGCCTTTCTGTGCGCCTTGCTCAACAGCCAGCCGATGGGGTTTTACAGTCCTTCGCAACTGGTGCAGGATGCGCGCCGCCATGGCGTGCAAGTGTTTCCCGTCGATGTGGCCGCCAGCGGCTGGGAAGCGGCGCTGGCGGGCGAGGCCAACACGCCGGCGGTGCGCCTCGGTTTCAATACCCTGTTCGGCATGCGCGCCGACGCTGCCCGGCGCATCGAGGACGCGCGCGCCATCGCGGCGTTTGTCGACGTGGCCGACCTGGCCCGGCGTGCATCACTCGATCGCCACGACTTGCAGATACTGGCCGCCGGCAATGCCCTGCAGGCGCTGGCCGGCAACCGCCACGAAGCGCTGTGGCAGGCGGCCGGCGCCGTGCCCGAGCGTGACTTGCTGCGCGCCACCACGGTCGAGGAAGACTTGCCACAGCTGCCGGCACCGAGCGAAGGCGCCAGCATCGTCAGCGACTACCGCGCGCAAGGCCTGACCCTGGGCCGCCATCCGCTGGCGCTGCTGCGCAAGCAGTTGCTGGCGCAGCGTTTCCTGCCGGCCTCCATCCTGCGCTGTTATACCAACGGGCAAGTGGCGCGCGCCTGCGGCATCGTCACCGTGCGCCAGCGCCCCGGCACGGCCAAGGGCGTGCTGTTCCTGACGCTGGAAGACGAGACCGGCACGGTCAACGTGATCGTCTGGCCATCGCTGGTGGAAGCGCAGCGCAAGGAGGTGCTGGGGGCGTCCTTGCTGGGCGTGTATGGCGTGTGGCAGCAGGAGGGCATCGTGCGCAACCTGGTGGCCAGGCGCCTGGTCGACATGTCGCACCTGCTGGGACGGCTGCGCACCAGCAGCCGCGATTTTTGTTAAGACGTCAAGACTTATGGCATGATCTGCCCATGAATACTTTGCCCGCATTGACCTTGCGTCCGGCTTTGGTGGCCGACGCGCCCGCCATCGTTGCCCTGATCGACGACCTGATGCCATTCCTGACCCTGCACCCGGACGGCGCCGGGGCGGAAAAATTCATCGAACACTGCCGCCTGCCGGCCATTGAAAATTATCTGTCGCAGGAAAAATACCGCTACCAGATCGCCGATCTTCAGGGCGAACTGGCGGGCGTGGTGGCGATGCGCGACAACACGCATCTGTTCCATATGTTCGTGCCGCGCGCGCTGCACCGGCGCGGCATCGCCCTGCGGTTGTGGCAGGCGGCGCGCGATGCGGCGCTGGCCAGGGGGAAAGTGACGGCATTTACCGTCAATTCCTCGCTGTATGCCTTGCCGATATATATCCGCATCGGATTCGTGCCGACAGGGCCGAAAGTGGAGCAGGGCGGGATTGCGTTTGTGCCGATGCAGATGACGCTGACTGAGTAATTACCAGCGTACGATTTTGCCCGGATTCAGGATATTTTTCGGGTCCAGTGCATGCTTGAGGGCGCGCATGGTATCGATCGCGCCCTCGCCATGTTCTTCCACCAGGAATGCCATCTTGTGCATGCCCACGCCGTGCTCGCCGGTGCAGGTGCCGTCCATGCCGATGGCGCGCGTGACCATGTCGGCGTTGACCTTTTCGGCGCGCGCGATGTCAAAAGGGTTGTCCGGGTCGACCAGCATCTGCACATGGAAATTGCCGTCGCCGACATGGCCGATAATGGCGTACACCAGGCCGGCGCGCTCGCAGTCGGCGCGGGTTTCAAGGATGCATTCGGCCAGCCGTGAAATCGGCACGCAGCAATCGGTGGAAATGGCGCGGCTGCCCGGGCGCAGCTGCAGCAGCGCAAAATAGGCATTGTGACGCGCCGCCCACAGGCGCGAACGTTCTTCGGGCCGGCTGGCCCATTCGAAGCCGCTGGCGCCGTGTTCGGCGGCGATCTCCTGCACCACTTGCGCCTGTTCTGCCACGCTGGCGGGCGTGCCGTGGAATTCAAACAGCAGCAGCGGTTTTTCCGGCAGAGCCAGCTTGTCGTAGGCGTTGATGGCTTTCACGCCGTTTTCGTCAAGGAATTCCACGCGCGCCACCGGCACCCCCATCTGGATGGTCTGGATCACGGCGTTGACGGCCTCGCCGGTGCCCGGGAACGAGCAGACGGCGGCGGAAATGGCTTCCGGTAAGGGGTACAGCTTGACCGTCACTTCGGTGATGATGCCCAGCGTGCCTTCGCTGCCGACGAACAGCCGCGTCAGGTCGTAGCCGGCCGACGATTTTTTGGCCCGCGTGCCGGTCTTGATGATGCGTCCGTCGGCCGTGACGACGGTCAGCGCCAGCACGTTTTCGCGCATGGTGCCGTAGCGCACGGCGTTGGTGCCCGAAGCGCGCGTGGCGGCCATGCCGCCCAGGGATGCGTTGGCGCCCGGATCGATGGGGAAGAACAGGCCGGTGTCGCGGATGTCTTCGTTCAGTTGCTTGCGCGTCACGCCGGCCTGCACCGTGGCGGTCAGGTCTTGCGCATGCACCGCCACCATCGCATTCATCTGCGACAGGTCGATGGTCACGCCGCCATGCAGGGCCAGCACGTGACCTTCGAGCGAGGTGCCGCTGCCCCAGGCGATCACCGGCACGCCGTGCGCGGCGCACAGCTTGACGGCGGCCGCCACTTCTTCGGTGGAGTGGGCGAAGATGACAGCGTCGGGCAGCATCGGGTCGTAGCTGGACTCGTCGCGGCCATGGTGTTCGCGCATCGCCTGCGTCGTGCTGTAGCGGTCGGCAAAGATCAGCGACAGGGCGGCCGCCAGCGATGCGGGTAGCGGCCGTTTCAGTGCGGCCAGATGGTCTTTTTGGTTCACGCGTGTCCTCCGTTTTTTTTATTTTACTCTGGAGTGAGCGGAAGAAGGACTCGGCGGAAGGCTGGGGTCAGACGGGGACGCCGAGTCCCGGCGGGTCTGACCCCGGGGCAATTAATAGTCGCGCGCGGTGGTGCCGTAGTAGCTGTGGATCTCGTTGGACCAGGTGCTGTCGGCCATGTTGGGCCAGTTGTCCGTATCGAAGCCGGGGGCGTTTTCGATGCGTTCCTTGTCGATGTTCAGGGTAAAGCGCTTGTTGACGGTATCGAGCAGCAGCGCTTCCCAGGGCACGGCAAACAGTTTTTCGCCGATGGTGAAGACACCGCCGTGCGACATGACGGCGTAGGCAATTTTGCCGCTGCGCATGTCGATCATGATTTCCTTGATTTCACCGAGATGTTCATCCTTGGCGTTATGCACGTGGTCGCCGATCAGGGTGTCGGCGCCCATCAGTTCGGGGCCCGGACCTTTATGGCCACGGTCCACATACATGCCATAGGCGTCGCGTTCTTCATAGCTCATGATATACCTCCGTTGAAAAATGCCAGTCTGCGCCCCGGCGCTGCACGGGTCTGTTCGCTCACCCACATAACATGTAAGTGTGGAAATATTTCATATATTGCCACTATGAAATCTCATGGTGCTGACGGCCAGCCCGGCACGACGTTAGGGGCGGTTGGCGTAATTTTGCATGCGCCAGACGTGCTTTCAGCGGGCTTTAGTGTATAATTTCAATTTCCCGCACGTGCCGTTCGGCACCATCTGCAATGACCAAATTTGTCTTCGTCACCGGTGGCGTTGTGTCTTCCCTTGGTAAAGGGATTGCCGCCGCCTCTCTCGCCGCGATCCTCGAATCGCGCGGCCTTAAAGTCACCATGCTCAAGCTCGACCCGTATATCAACGTCGATCCTGGCACGATGAGCCCGATGCAACACGGTGAAGTGTTCGTCACCGATGACGGGGCCGAAACCGACCTCGACCTCGGCCACTACGAGCGCTTCATTTCCACCCGCATGAAAAAGGTGAATAACTTCACCACCGGCCAGATCTATGAGTCCGTGATCCGCAAGGAACGCCGTGGCGAATACCTGGGCAAGACCGTGCAGGTGATTCCGCATATCACCAATGAAATCCAGGATTACATCCGCCGTGGCGCCGAAGGCTACGACGTGGCCCTGTGCGAAATCGGCGGCACCGTCGGCGATATCGAGTCCTTGCCCTTCCTGGAAGCGGCTCGCCAGCTGAGCCTGCGCGCCGGCCGCAAGAACACCGCCTTCGTTCACCTGACCCTGGTGCCGTATATCGCTTCGGCCGGTGAGTTGAAAACCAAGCCGACCCAGCACTCGGTGCAGAAGCTGCGCGAAATCGGCATTTTGCCCAACGCGCTGCTGTGCCGCGCCGACCGCGCCATTCCGGAAGACGAGCGCGCGAAAATCTCGCTGTTCTCGAACATCGAGGAAGATGCCGTCATTTCCGTGTGGGACGTCGACACCATTTACAAAGTGCCGCAAATGCTGCACGACCAGGGTCTCGACAAGATCATCTGCGACGCGCTGGACCTCAATCCCGCGCCGGCCGACCTGTCGGTCTGGAGCAAGCTGATCTACACGCTCGAGCATCCGAAGTCGGAAGTGACCATCGGCATGGTCGGCAAGTATGTGGAACTGACCGAGTCGTACAAATCGCTGACCGAAGCGCTGCGCCACGCCGGCATCCACAACGAGTCGAAGGTCAACATCGAGTACATCGATTCGGAAGAGATCGAAACCACCGGCTGCGACGGGCTGGCCAAGTACGACGCCATCCTGGTGCCGGGCGGCTTCGGCAAGCGCGGCGTGGAAGGCAAGATCATGGCGGCCCAGTTCGCCCGTGAAAGCAAGGTGCCTTACCTGGGCATCTGCCTGGGCATGCAAGTGGCGCTGATCGAATACGCACGCCACAAAGCCGGTTTGACGTCCGCCAACTCGACCGAATTCGACCTCGAAACGGCGCAACCGGTGGTGGCCCTGATCGATCAGTGGCAAGGCGCGGACGGCAAGGTTGAAAAGCGCGACGAGAACTCGGACCTGGGCGGCACCATGCGCCTGGGCGCACAAACCTGCGAAATCAAGCCGGGCACCCTGGCCGCCGAGATCTATGGCGCCGTCGTTACCGAGCGTCACCGCCACCGCTACGAGGCGAACAACCACTACCTGCCGCGCGTGGAAGCGGCAGGCCTGGTGGTGGCCGCCCGCACCCCGACCGAAGACCTGTGCGAAATCATGGAATTGCCGCGCACGGGCGATAATGCCCACCCCTGGTATATGGGCGTGCAGTATCATCCGGAATTCAAATCGACCCCGCGTGACGGCCATCCGCTGTTCACCTCGTTCATCAAGGCAGCGCTGGCCCACAAGGAAGCGAACGCCACCGCCGAATAAACGTGGTTGATGGCGTTAAGCCTTGAAGCACCGCTCCCGGTAAGCAAGTCTCGCCGGGAGTTTCCTTACCCCTTGTGCAATTGCGCATCAGAACGCAGTGTGCAGCCCCCTGTTACGCTTAACTTTGGAGAATGACATGAGTGCTATTGTTGACATTATCGGCCGTGAGATCCTGGACTCGCGCGGCAACCCTACCGTCGAATGCGATGTATTGCTGGAATCGGGCGTGATGGGCCGTGCCGCCGTACCGTCGGGTGCTTCGACCGGTTCGCGCGAAGCCGTGGAACTGCGCGATGGCGACGCCAAGCGCTACTTCGGCAAGGGCGTGCTGCAGGCATGCGAGAACATCAATACCGAAATCTCCGAAGCCATCATGGGCCTGGACGCCAATGAACAGGCTTTCCTGGACCGCACCCTGATCGACCTGGACGGCACCGAGAACAAATCGCGCCTGGGCGCCAACGCCATCCTGGCCGTGTCGATGGCGGTCGCCAAGGCCGCCGCCGAAGAAGCCGGCCTGCCTCTGTACCGCTATTTCGGTGGTTCGGGCGCGATGCAGCTGCCAGTGCCGATGATGAACGTCATCAACGGCGGCGCACACGCCGACAACAACCTGGACATCCAGGAATTCATGATCATTCCGGTGGGCGCCCCGTCGTTCAAGGAAGCGGTACGCTACGGCGCGGAAGTATTCCACACGCTGAAAAAGATCCTGCACAAGAAGGGCCTGAACACCAACGTCGGCGATGAAGGCGGTTTCGCGCCATCGCTGGCCAACCACGAAGAAGCGATCAAACTGATCATCCAGGCGATCGAAGAAGCCGGCTACGAGCCAGGCACGCAAGTAGCCATCGGCCTGGACTGCGCCGCTTCCGAATTCTTCAAGGACGGCAAGTACGAGCTGGCCGGCGAAGGCCTGAGCTTGAGCGCCACCGAGTTCACCAACCTGCTGGCGACCTGGTGCGACAAGTACCCGATCATCTCGATCGAAGACGCGATGCATGAAGGCGACTGGGACGGCTGGGCAATCCTGACGGCCGAACTGGGCAAGAAAGTGCAACTGGTCGGCGACGATCTGTATGTCACCAATACCAAGATCCTGAAAGAAGGCATCCAGAAGGGCATCGCCAACTCGATCCTGATCAAGATCAACCAGATCGGCACCCTGACCGAAACCTTCGCCGCCATCGAAATGGCCAAGCGCGCCGGCTACACGGCCGTCATTTCGCACCGTTCGGGCGAAACGGAAGATTCGACCATCGCCGATATCGCCGTCGGTACCAATGCCCTGCAGATCAAGACCGGCTCGATGTCGCGTTCGGACCGCATGGCCAAGTACAATCAGCTGCTGCGGATCGAAGAAGACCTGGGCGACATCGCTTCCTACCCTGGCCGCGATGCATTCTATAATCTGAAGTAATTGTAGTAATTGAAGTAATATTAGCAATTGACCGGCCGGAATTTTCCGGCCGGTTTTTTAACCGAGACCCATGCGCCTGATTACGCTTGCCCTGGCAGCACTGCTGCTGTTGATACAATTTCCCCTCTGGACGGGCAAAGGCGGCTGGCTGCGCGTTGCCGACATGGAAGCGCAAGTGGCGCAAGCGCATCAAAAGAATATGGAATTGAAAGCCCGCAACGCCAAGCTCGAATCCGAAGTGCGCGACCTGAAGGACGGCACCGGCGCGGTCGAGGAGCGTGCCCGCTATGAGCTGGGCATGGTCAAGCAGAACGAGATTTTCGTGCAGATCGTGCGCAAGGGCCAGCTGCCGCCGATGACAGAAACGCCAGCCGCGACGGCTGCGCCGCACTGAGCGATCGCCTGCGCATGCCAGTTGTGGCGGGCGGGCAGGCTGGTGTCATTATCCCGTCATCGGGCGGTCACCGCGCTGTCATCACTGGTTTTTACAATATGAAAACACGGTTTTTCGGGCAATCGCTGCGCATTGCCCGGTACGTGTTCCCATAATGAAAATCAACCAGGAATTGCGCTTGCCATGATCCTCAACAAACACACCTTGCTATGCCTGTCGGCGCTGGCCTTGTCCGCTTGCGGCGGCGGCAGTACCGAGTCGTTGCAGACGCTGGACGGCAAGGCGCCGCTGGTGATTGCCCACCGCGGCTTGCCTGGCCTGTACCCTGAAGAAACCCGTCCGGCCTACGAGGCGGCGGCCGATGCCGGCGCCGATTCGCTGGAACTCGATGTGCATATGTCGAAAGACTGCGTACTGGTTGCGCGCCATAACCCCTGGCTCAGCGACAACACCAATATCAGCACTGTCGCACTGACCAATGCCCAGGTCGCCGCACGCAAACGCACGGTGCCAGGCCGGCTGGTCAATGTCGGCTATTCCCTGGCGACCTATGGCGGCCCGGCGCAATACCTGACCGACCTGACCGATCCGGCCAATCAGAAATCGGTACTGAAATCGCTGATCGTCGATGGTGAAGATCATACGGGCGACTGGTCGATCAGCGATTTTACGGCGGCCGAACTGAAGCAATGGATCGGTGGCACGACCTACGACGCGCGCGAATCGCGTCCCAGTGAATTGAATGGCAAATATCCTGTGCTGACGATGCAGGAAGTGATCGATATCGCCAAGGCCAGGAGCGCATCGAGCGGCCGTACGATTTCGGTGTATCCGGAATCGAAAAACCCGGTATGGAATAATGCCCAGGCAATCGCCAACGGTTGCGGCAGCGGCAGCCATCCGTTCGAAGACGCGATTGTGAAGATCGTCAAGGACAATAACCTGAACAGCAAAACAGCGGCGATCTATATCCAGAGCTTTGATCCCGCCAGCCTGAAATACATGCGCGCTGCCGGTTTGACGAGCAAAATGGTGCAGCTGGTGGACGGCAATGACGTCAATTACAAGACAGGTGAAATGATTTATCGCACCAACGATGTCTACAACTTCGTCGATGGCCGTCCGTATAGCTGGACGCTGGCTGGCGATGGCCGCTTCTTCGGTGACATGCTGACGCCGGCGGGCCTGGCCGAAATCAAGACCTACGCCGACGGTATCGGCCCCTGGAAGCCGCAAGTGATGGCCTTGACGATTTCACCGTTCAAAGCCACGAATGCCGATGGCACGCCGTACACCGGTTCTGCTGCCGACGTCAACAAGGCTACGCCAACGAGCCTGATCGCCGACGCTCACAAGGCCGGCCTGTTCGTTCACAGCTATACGTTCCGTAACGAGGCGAAATATCTGGCTGGCGTGTATAAAGGCGATCCTGCAAGCGAATTGCGGGACTTTTTCCGCGCTGGCATCGATGGTGTTTTCAGCGATTTCAGCAATACGGCCGTGGTAACGCGTAATGCTTACTTGAAAGAAACCGGACATTAAGCACCTTGGCCGGCGCCGCCCAGCTGTGGTGTTGGTGCTTAGAACTCGCCCTTGCCGGTCGAGATCAGGTAAAAACGGATGGCGGTGACGGCGACGGCCAGGGTGATCAGGGTAGTTTCGAGGATCATCATATTTTTCAGTTCAAGTAAGTTAGTAATGTAAAAAGTGTTCATGGCAAAGGCGCAAGGCCGAAGGCAGTACCGCTGGCACGACGAGGCGAAGCGACGCCGCCATGGACACTTTTTAACCGCGCGAGGCCAGAAAGCGCAGTTCGCTGGCCAGATTCGGCATCAAGTGTTCGTAGCGTGCCGCTTCCGAGTTCAGCAGGGCGATATCGCGCTGGCTTGGGCGGACGTAGCGCGGCTCGTCGGCGGCGGCGGCTGCCTGGACGACCGGTTTCGAGGCCAGCAGGGCGCCCAGGAAAGCGCGCGTGGCGCGGCCGAGGTTGTTGAAGTAGCCGTCGTGGCTGGTGGTGCTGTACGTGCTGGTCATTGTGGACATATGCCCTCCATGAAAGTGTGTTGTTGCATTGCACAATAATGGAAACCGCGATATGCGTCCAATTCCAAATTCCAATTTCAGTAATTCAAGATGTGAATAATGGGGGCGTCACCACCGGCCATGCCCCGCAATAAAAAATTGTAACTAATTATTATCCTGCAGCAATACGGCCCAAACCTGGGTCGTCGCTGAAAAAACCGTCCAGGCCGGTGGCGATATAGCGGCGCATTTCCGCCACCGCCCCCGCCTCGTTGCGCGCGTTCTCGCCATTGCCATCCCTGAAGTCGGCCGCCAGAAAACGGTTTTCCGGGCGGAAGGTCCAGGTGTGCAGCAGCAGCCCGGCCCGGTGGGCGTCGTCAACAACGGAGGTCGGACTGGCCAGGCGCTGGTCGGCGCCGAGAGGGATCACGCCGCGCGTGGGCGGCGCCAGCACGTCGGCATAGGCGGCAATGTCGCGCAGGCCGGCCGGCTGCAGCATCTGCCCGAACGTCAGCTTGCCGCCGGTCTTGGCCACGTCCATCGGGCGCAGCTCGCCACCGAGTACCAGCTGCATCAGGCGCACATTGGCGCGCTTGCCCAGCTTGTTGCGCAAATACTTCAGGTTGGCCGTCTCAAACGACTGGATCTCGACCGGCGCACGGCGCGTGTACTCATGCGCCAGCATGGTTGCCATAAAACGGTCTTCCAGCGCCAGGCCGGCCTCGCTGAAGTAGGTCGAGCTTTTCAGCTCGGGCACCAGGCCGATCACGCGCCCGCTGGCCGCTGATTGCGCTGCAACAAATTCGATGATTTCTTCCCAGGTCGGCACCTGGAACTGGCCATCGTAGAGTGTGTTGCCGGTACGGATGGCCGGCAGGCGTTCGATGGCGCGCAGGGTTTTCAGCTCGGCCAGGGTGAAGTCGTCGACATGCCAGCCGTCGTGCCAGCTGCCGTCAACCATCTTCTTGCTGCGCCGGCTCGCAAATTCGGGCCGGCGCGCCACGTCGGTGGTGTCGATCAGATTGCTTTCGTGGCGCGCCACCAGCACCCCGTCGCGCGTGGCGACCAGGTCGGGCTCGACATAATCGGCGCCGTCGGCGATCGCCTTGGCATACGAGGCCAGCGTGTGCTCGGGGCGCAGCGCGCTGGCGCCGCGGTGGCCGTACACCAGCGGACGGGCAGGGGCGGTGGCCAGCATGCCGGCGAAGGCGGGCGACGCCGCCAGCGCCAGGGCGCCGGTGGCCGCCTGCACGAAACGGCGGCGCGACAGATGGCGTTGCGGCAAGACAGGCGCGCGCATCAGAAGTCCGCCGTCAGGGTCAAAAAGCCCTGGCGCGGCGCGATCGGGAAGGTGTTGTAGGTCTTGTCGGCGGCGCCCACCACCACGTTGAGCGCGCCTTCGCGGTTGGCCAGGTTGCTGACGTTGACTCTCCAGCGCGGGTTTTTCAGCCAGCTGGCCAGGGCCGGCAGCTTGCCCGACACGCCCAGGCTCATCAGGAAATAGCTCGGTACCGACAAGTCATTGGTGTAAGTGGCGTAGCGCTTGCCCACATAGTCTCCGATCAGCTGGAATTCCACCTCGCCCAGATTGGCGGTGGCGACGAATTTATTGAGCCACTCGGGCGAACCGGGCACGTTCTTGCCGGCCGTCGGCACCAGGGTCGCGCCATTGAAGTAATTGTCCGCATATTGCGAGCGGTTGTACGACAGCGCATTGTAGAACGAAAAATTGTTGCCGAAGTGGACGGTGGCAGCCAGGTCGACGCCGTCCGTGCGCACGCTGCCGACGTTGGCCAGCACCGGATTGCCGCCGATAATCGACGAGATCACCGGCGTCGGGCTGATCTGCAGCAGACGGTTGCTGAAATCCACATGATAGACGCTGACCTGGCCGTCGATGGCGGTGACGGCGCCCAGCTGCAGCGGATGGTTGCCGCGCAGACCCAGCTCATAGGTCAGCGCCGTTTCCGGCTTGGCGTCGCGCTTGAACAGGTCGAAGGCGGCCTGGCTGGCCAGGCTCCACGGCGAGGCGCCGCCACCGCCGTAGGTGACGAACTGGCGCATGTTTTTCTGGAGATTGAAGTACAGCTGGTCTTGCGGCGTGACATCCCAGCGCCCGCCGACCTGTGGCAAGAACCATTTTTTGGTGGTGATCGAACCGACCGGCAGGGCCGTCGAGCCGCCCGAAATCGCGCCCCGCGCCGGCTGCACCGGGAACTGGCCGTCGGCAAACTGCAGGCTGGACTTGAAGCCGGCCTGCAGCGCGATATCCTGGCTGACCTTCCATTCGTCCTGCAAGTGCAGCTGTACCACCTTGTTGTCGATCTCGCTGCCGTATTGCGTGATCAGCGGATTGCCGGGGCGGTCGTACGGCGAGGTCGGGTGGTTGACGTCGAGCGCATACCAGCGGCGGTAGGCCGAGGAACGGTTCTGTTCCAGCCACAGGCCCGCTTCCAGCTGATGCTCGCCGAGCTCCTTGCGCAGGGTGGAGATGAAACCGCCGCGCTTGATGTCGTATTCGGTGGTGCGCACGGCGTAGCCGGAATTGCCGAACACCTGCTTGAGGTTCTGATTCGGGTAGTACACGCCGAACAGCGCCGGCAGGCCGGCCACGCCGATCGGACCGGCCACCACGCCGGCGCCGTCATCCTTGTGGAAATAGACCTGGTTGGACCAGGTGGCGCCTTCGGCGAGGTTGGCGTCGAATTTGGCGTAGGCCAGGTAGTCGGTGCGCTGCGCGTCGCTGTAGTAATTGCGGTAGTTGTTGCCATCCGCCGCAGGCGTGGCGCCGGTCGGCGACAGGTAATTGAGGGCCGCGCCGAAGTTCGGGTACAGGAAGGGGCGCGTGTACGGCGCGCTGGTTTCGCCGGCCACGTGCACGGTGCTGTCTTCGTTCGGCTCGATCTTGTCCGAGTAATTGAAGAACAGCGTCAGCTTGCCGGCCTCGCTGCGGTTGACGAACTTGGCGTTGAACTGGTCGCCGCCCTGGCGCGCGTCGAAGTCCCAGGCGCGCGCTTCGTGGTGCAGGATGGAAAAATAAGCGCTGCTGCCGTCGCCAAAGGCGCCCGTATCGTAGCGGGCAAAGGTGCGCGAGGTGCGGTGGCTGCCGACGGTTTGCTGCACGCTGGCGCCTTGCGTGGCCAGCGGGTCGCTTGAAAACGTTTCAATCGTGCCGCCCAGGTTGCTGGTCGAGGCGGTGGCCAGGTCGCCGGCGCCCGACGACAGCACCACGCTGCGCACGTTTTCGCTGATCACGGCGCGCTGCGGCGACAGGCCGTTGTAATTGCCGTACTGCTGGTCGCCGAGCGGCACGCCATCCATCGTATAGCCGAGTTGCTGGCCCGAAAAGCCATGCACGAACAGCGACAGGTTCTGCTCGTTGTTACCCCAGGGATCGGCGCTCTGGAAGCTCACGCCCGGCAGGGTTTGCAGCGCTTTCAATGGATTGGTGCCGGGCAAGATTTTCTGGATTTCATTCTTGCTCAGAGCCACCGACGAGCGCGTCTTGCGCGAAGAGATCTCCACGGTGGCCATCGGTGCGTTATCTTCGACCGGGGCAGCCATCTCGGTGGTGGCGGAAGCGACCGCAGCCGCCACGGCCGTTTGCGCCAGCGCAGGCAGGGCGCTGCCGGCGGCGCAGCCCAGCAGCAGGTTAAAGGAATGGCGGCGCAACGCCAGCGTCAGATTCGTGTTCATCATGGCCTGTGGTATATGTGGGGGACAATACAAGCTGGGCAGCGTAACGGCAGGGCGTGACGCGCTGATGACGAACTGGTGACGGATCGATGACAGCCAAAAAACGCCGCCAGGACGGCGGCGTTCAGATGCGATGCTGAATAGAATTAATTGATGCTGGTCGCCGGCGGGATCAGCACTTCGGCCGGCGCATCGGTAATGAACAGCTGCGCACAATCGACCTTGTCGAAATCATAGTGCAGGCCGCAGAAGTCGCAATTCACGCCCACATGGCCGATTTCGGCCAGCGTGTCGTTGACTTCCTGTTCGCCCAGCATCTTGAGCATATTGCCGACTTTTTCGCGGGTGCAAGTGCAATGGAAACTCGGGTGCAGCGGCTCGAACACGCGGATCGTTTCTTCCCAGAACAGGCGCTGCATCAGGGTGTCGATATCGGTGGCCAGGATTTCTTCCTCTTTCAGGGTCGAGGCCAGCATCACGGCGCGGTTCCAGGTGTCGAGCGCATCTTCTTCCGACACCGGCGTCGCTTCGGCCTTGCCGCCGTGGTGCGGCAGCTTTTGCAGCAGCAGGCCGCGCGAGGTGGTGTCGTCGGTGGCCAGCCACAAACGCGTGTCGAGCTGCTCAGAGCGCAACATGTAGTTTTCAATCACGGTCGCCATATCGTCGCCGTCGAGCGGCACGATGCCCTGGTAAGGCTGCTGGCCCGGCACCTTGTCGGCCGGATCGAGCGTGATGATGAAGCGGCCCTTGCCGTTGGCGTTCATCAGCTGCGGCACGGTGGCGCCGTCAACGATCTCGGCGTCCGTGTCGAGCTTGGCGGTGGCGCGCAGGCGCAGGTCGGAGTCGCACTCGACCACCATCAGGCGCACCGGGCCGTCGCCGTGGATCTGCATGATGATGGAGCCGTTGAATTTCAGGTTGGCCGACAGCAGGGCGGCGGCCGCCACCATTTCGCCGAGCACTTTTTTCACGGCCAGCGGGTAGGCGTGGCGCGTGACCACTTCCTGCCAGGTGTGCGAGACGTCGATGAACTGGCCGCGCACGGCGGCGTTATCGAAAATAAATTTTTGCAGCGTATCCTGGCCTGCGATGGGGGCGGTGATCGCGCCGCTGGTGTCAGTAGTCATGTGTTTTATCCAATCTTCTTGAGTTGCGTATTAAATAGCTGGCCGCGCTGCACATAGTTGAGAGCATTGCCTTGCAGCCTGGTGATATCGTCCGCCGTCAGGGTGCGCACGGCCTTGGCCGGCGTGCCGATGATCAGCATATTGTCGGGAAATTCCTTGCCTTCGGTGACCAGCGCGCCGGCGCCGACCAGGCAATTTTTGCCGATCTTGGCGCCGTTGAGCACCACCGCCTGGATGCCGATCAGCGCGCCGTCGCCGATGGTGCAGCCGTGCAGCATGGCCTGGTGGCCGATGGTGACGTTCTGCCCCACGTCGAGCGGATAGCCGGGGTCGGTATGCAGCACCGCGCCTTCCTGCACATTGCTGTTGGCGCCGACCGTGATGCGCTCATTGTCGCCGCGCAAGGTGGCGCCGAACCACACCGAGGTGTTTTCATGCAAGGTCACCTTGCCGATCACATTGGCGGTGTCGGCAACAAACGCGGAAGCATCAATCCGCGGCGCGTCGGCGCCCAATTGGTAGAGTGTCATGATGAGCCTGAGGCTAGGGTGGAAAGGCCGGGGAACCGCTATTTTACGCTGTTGCAAGACAAGCCAGAACGGCGGCAAGCGATCCGGTATAATTAAGAACGGTCGTACTTTTATGGCGGTACATTACTTTCAGACACAGCATGTGGCGACGCCTGCGCCACTTTCAAGGTAGCTACTCATGAAACTTTCTCGTTCCGAATTCATCAACATCCGCGGCGCGCGCGTCCATGTGCGCCACTGGGGCCGCGAAGGCGCACCGATGTTGTTCATGGTGCACGGCTGGATGGACGTGGCAGCCTCGTTCCAGTTTGTCGTCGATGCGCTCGAAGGCGACTGGCATGTGATCGCCCCCGACTGGCGCGGCTTTGGCCAGAGCGACTACACGCAGTCCGACACCTACTGGTTTCCCGACTACCTGGCCGACCTCGACGCCATGCTGCTGCATTACTCGCCCGACTCGCCGGTGCACCTGCTGGGCCACAGCATGGGCGCCAATGTGGCCGGCCTGTATGCGGGCGTGCGGCCGGAGCGCATCACCAGCTTCATCAATCTCGAAGGCTTCGGCATGATGGCGACCCGGCCCGAGCAGGCGCCCGGCCGCTACGCCAAATGGCTGGACGAATTGCGCGCGCCGGCGCAGATGCGCAGCTATCCGACCTTGCAGGCGGTGGCCGAGCGGCTGCAGAAGACCAATCCGCGCCTGACCGACGAGCGCGCCGCCTTCCTGGCCGAACACTGGTCGGTGCGCAACGAAGCGGGCGAGTGGGATATCGCCGGCGACCCGCGCCACAAGCGCGTCAACCCCATGCTGTACCAGGTCGAGGAAGTGATGGCCTGCTGGCGCCGCATCAGTGCGCCGGTGCTGTGGGTAGAGGCGGCGGACACCAATATGTGGGAATGGATGGGGCCGAAAGAAAGCGCGCGCCTGGAAATCGACCGCCGCCTGGGCTTTTTGAAGGACGTGCGCTGCAAGATGATGGCGGACGCCGGCCATATGTTGCACCACGACCAGCCGCAAGCGCTGGCACGCCTGGTCGAGGAGTTCCTTGCTTCAATATGACACAGACGTGATGCAGAAGAGACATCGGCGCTGCCGTGCCCCGGCAGGCAGCGTACAATGAAAACTTCCATCATTCACAGCCCTGCACGGTAATCTTACCCATGCTTAAAGTCGACCTGCATTGCCATTCGAATATCTCCGACGGCGTCCTCGCACCGGCCGCCGTGGCCGCCTACGCGCGCAAGGCAGACGTCGATGTCTGGGCGCTGACCGACCATGACGAAGTATCCGGCATTGCCGAGGCGCGCGTGGCGGCGGTGGAGCAGGGCATGCGGTTTGTGGCCGGCGTGGAAATTTCGATTACCTGGGCCGGCCAGACCGTGCACATCGTCGGCCTGCAGATCGACGAAAACGATCCCGGCCTGGTGCGCGGCCTGGACCAGACCCGTTCCGGGCGCGACGCGCGCGGGCGCGAAATCGCCCGCCAGCTCGATCTGGCCGGCATTCCCGGCGCCTATGAGGGCGCGCTGAAATTCGTCGGCAATCCCGACCTGATGTCGCGCACCCACTTTGCCCGCTACATCGTGGAAACGGGCAAGTGCGCAAATATTCCCGACGTGTTCAAGAAATACCTGTCCGAAGGCAAGCCTGGCTATGTCGAGCACCGCTGGGCCAGCCTGGCCGATGCGGTGGGCTGGATACGCGGCGCCGGCGGCGTGGCCGTGATTGCCCATCCGGGCCGCTACCGCTTCAGCGACATGGCGCAGGGCGTGCTGTTTGATGAATTCAAGCAATTGGGTGGCGTGGCCATCGAAGTGGTGACGGGCAGCCATAGCCCGGACCAGTATCCGGAATATGCGCGCCTGGCCAACGATTACGGCTTTCTTGCCTCGCGCGGCACCGATTTCCATGCGCCGGGCGAGTCGCGCGTCGATTTTGCGCTGCTGCCGCCATTGCCGTCCAATGTCAAACCGATCTGGCACGACTGGTTTTAAGTCGCTGCTAAGGCCGCTCTGGCAAGCTTGATAACAGCTGTATCATCCCTATCTGACTGTTATCGCACTGCTGCCGGAGCCATCGCCATGAAACGAATTGTCCTGTTTATTGTCACCAACCTGGCCGTGATGCTGGTGCTCACGCTCGTCCTCAGTTTGCTCGGTGTCGGCAATCCGGCGCGCGGCAGCACCCTGAACCTGGGCAGCCTGATGGTGTTCTCCCTGGTGGTGGGTTTTACGGGTTCCATTATTTCCCTGTTGATCAGCAAACCGATGGCCAAGTGGAGCACCGGCGCGCGCGTGATCGACAACCCGAGCTCATCGACCGAGTTGTGGCTGGTCAATACCGTGCGCGCCCTGTCGGAGCGGGCCGGCATCGGCATGCCCGATGTGGCCGTGTACGACGGCGAGCCGAACGCGTTTGCCACCGGCGCCTTCAAGAACTCGGCCTTGGTGGCCGTGTCCACCGGTTTGCTGCAAAGCATGAACCGCGATGAGGTCGAGGCCGTGCTCGGTCACGAGATCGCCCACGTCGCCAATGGCGACATGGTCACCCTGACCCTGATACAGGGCGTGGTCAATACCTTCGTGGTGTTCATGGCGCGCGTGGTGGGCTTCTTTGTCGACAATATGCTGCTGAAAAACAGCAACCGCGAAGGCGGGCGCGGCATCGGTTATTTTGTGACCGTGATGGTCTGCGAAGTGCTGTTCGGCCTGCTGGCGTCCATCATCGTGGCCTGGTTTTCGCGCCAGCGCGAGTTCCGCGCCGATGCCGGTTCGGCCAAGCTCCTGGGCAGCCCGACGCCGATGATGCATGCGCTGGCGCGCCTCGGTGGCGTGGCGCCGGGCGCGCTGCCGCAGTCGATGCAGGCGCTGGGCATCAACGGCAAGGGCGGCTGGGGCGCCCTGTTCGCTACCCACCCTCCGCTGGAGGAACGCATCGCGGCGCTGCGCGGCGTACAATCATGACATATCCATAAAAAACTGGTCCGCCAGTCAGTGAACCCATGAGTCAATTTTTCCAGATTCACCCTGACAATCCACAATTGCGCCTGATTAAGCAGGCCGCGCACATCATCCAGTCCGGCGGCGTGGTGGCCTTGCCCACCGACTCCTGCTACGCGCTGGTCTGCCAGCTCGACGACAAGGGCGCCGTCGAGCGCCTGCGGCGTATCCGCGGCATCGATGAAAAGCATCACCTGACCCTGCTGTGCCGCGACTTGAGCGAGCTGGGCGTGTATGCCCGCGTCGACAATCGCCAGTTCCGCCTGCTCAAGGCGGCCACCCCGGGCGCCTACACCTTTATCCTGGAAGCGACCAAGGAAGTGCCGCGCCGCCTGAGCCATCCGTCGCGCAAGACCATCGGCCTGCGCGTGCCGGAGCACCGCATCGTGCAATGCCTGCTGGAAGAGCTGGGCCAGCCGCTGCTGGGCACCACCTTGATCATGCCCGGCGACGAAGACAGCCTGACCGACGCCGATACCATCCGCGAGCGGCTGGAAAAGCTGGTCGACCTGATCGTCGACGGCGGCGCCTGCGCGCATGGGCCGACCACCGTGATCGACCTGACCGGCGCCGAGCCTGAGGTGGTGCGCGTGGGCCGCGGCGATCCGGCCGCGCTGGGCTTGTAGGCGAGAGCTTCACCTGCCTTTAATGGCGGCATAAGAAAGTGACAAGGGCGCCTCTGGTAGAATCGCGGTCATGAGCGATTTCAACACGATAGTCCAAACCGTCGCGGTGTACCTGGTGCCCGTCCTTTTTGCCATTTCCCTGCATGAGGCGTCGCACGGTTACGCCGCGCGCTATTTCGGCGACCCGACCGCGTCCAACGAGGGCCGGCTGAGCCTCAATCCGATCCGCCATATCGACCCTTTCGGCACGGTGATCCTGCCGCTGCTGCTGTATTTCACGATACAGGTGCCGTTCGGCTATGCCAAGCCGGTGCCGGTCGACTTCAGCCGCCTGCGCAATCCGAAAAAGCAGATGGCCTGGGTGGCGTTTGCCGGGCCCGGTTCGAACTTCGTGATGGGCTTTGCCTGGATGATCGTTTTTGTCGTGCTGAGCGTGCTGCCGCCAAGCGAGATGGGGGCGTTTTTCCGCAAAATGGCGGGCGCCGGCGTCAGCGTCAATGCGGCCATGTTCGTCTTTAACATGATCCCGGTGCCGCCGCTCGACGGCGGGCGCATCATGACCGGCATGTTGCCGATGTCGCTGGCGCGCCCCTACGCCAGCATCGAGCGCTACGGCATCTATGTGTTTGGCGCGCTGGTGCTGCTGATGTACCTGGGCGTACTGAATCGCTTCTTGCTGGCGGCCATCGAATTTGTCATCGGCATTTTCGTCACCCTGGTCACGCCGCTGACTGCCTTGCTGACCTAGGCTGCAAGCAATTAACTGATGGAATTATCGATGCAAGCAACTGAGCAACACAACAATGCCGAGCTGATCTCCGGCTGGGTGCGCCGCTGGGCGCCACTGCTGCCGGGCGGCGAAGTGCTGGACCTGGCTTGCGGCAGCGGCCGCCATGCGCGCCACTTGGTCAGCCTCGGCCATACGGTGATCGCCCTCGACCACGATCCTGAAATGCTGGAAAAAGCGGCCGGCACCGGCATCACCACCTCGCTGGTCGACCTGGAGGCGCCGGGCGCCGCCTGGCCTTTCGCCGCCGGCCGTTTTGCCGGCATTATCGTCACCAATTATCTGCACCGTCCCTTGCTGGAGGCGATGATTGCCAGCCTGGCGCCCGACGGTGTGTTGCTGTACGAAACCTTTGCCGCAGGCAATGAAGAGTTCGGCAAGCCATCGAACCCGCATTTCCTGCTGAAGGAAGGCGAACTGCTGGCCCTTGCCCTGGCGCAGGGCCTGCGCGTGGTGGCGTTTGAAGAGGGCCGCGTGGAGCAGCCAAAAGCTGCTCTGGTGCAACGAATTTGCGCCGTACGGCCGGATTTTCCACGGCTGGCGGCCTTGTTGCCAGCGTTTTGAGCGGCGTTTCTACCTTACAATGCACCACAGGCGCGGGCTATCCGCTACAATCGTTGTTTTATTTATCGGCGCTATAAACTTACTATGATCAAGGGCAGCATTGTAGCAATCGTCACCCCGATGCAAGCGGACGGCAGTCTGGATATTCCAGGCCTGCGCAAGCTGATCGATTGGCATATTGCCGAGGGTACAGACAGCATCGTCATCGTCGGCACCACGGGCGAATCGGCAACCGTGAGCGTGGAAGAACACTGCGAACTGATCAAGCTGACCGTCGAGCATGCCAAGGGACGCATTCCGATCATCGCCGGCGCCGGTGGCAACTCCACGGCGGAAGCCATCAAGCTGACGCGCTATGCGAAAGACGCCGGTGCTGATGCTGTCTTGCAAGTTGTGCCTTACTACAACCGTCCGACCCAGGAAGGCATGTACCAGCACTTCAAGGCCATCGCCGAAGCCGTCGATATTCCCGTGATCCTGTACAACGTGCCGGGCCGCACCGTAGCCGACATGAGCAACGAGACCATCGTGCGCCTGGCCGCGATTCCGAACATTGTTGGCGTGAAAGATGCGACCGGCAACCTGGGGCGTGGCATCGACCTGCTGCGCCTGGTGCCTGGCGACTTTGCCGTCTATTCGGGCGACGATCCGACCGCCATGGCGCTGATGCTGTGCGGCGGCCACGGCAATATTTCCGTGACGGCCAACGTTGCCCCGCGCGCCATGCATGAACTGTGCGTGGCCGCCATGGCCGGCGACCGCGCCACCGCGATCGCCATCAATAACAAGGTCTTCCCCCTGCACCAGAAATTGTTTGTCGAACCGAACCCCGTGCCCGTCAAATGGGCGCTGGCGGAAATGGGCCTGATGCCTGGCGGCATACGCTTGCCGCTGGTGCCGCTGGCCGATCAGTACCATGCCACCGTGCGCGATGCCTTGCGCGACGCTGGCGTCTTAGCCTGAGCCCGGACTCGTACAGTCCGGACCTTCCCTGATTTCAGCTGCCACTTAGCTTCTTATCCAGTAACGACATGACTAATAGCAAGAAAACCACCCCGGCGCCAGCCACCATCGCCATGCGTGGCCTCGTCATCGGCGCCGTCGCGGCCAGTCTCGCCGGCTGCGGCATGATCAGCTCGGTAGTCGGCGGCGGCAAGGTCGACTACAAGTCGGTCAAGAAAGCCAGTTCCCTCGATGTGCCGCCCGACCTCACGCAATTGCAGCAAGATAACCGCTACTCCCTGCCTGACTCCAGGAACGGCGTCGCCACCGCTTCGGGCTACAACGCCCAGCGCAACGCCACCGCCGGCATGCCGACCATGGTGGGCGCCGATGGCGTGGTGGGCGTGGTGCCGGTCACGGCCGGTTCGGTGCGGGTCGAGCGCGCGGGCAACCAGCGCTGGCTGGTGGTCAAGCAGTCGCCTGAAGTGCTGTGGCCGCAGCTCAAGCAATTCTGGGAAGACTCGGGCTTTACCATCGCCATCGACCAGCCGACGGCCGGCATCATGGAAACCGAATGGAATGAAAACCGCGCCAAGATCCCGCAAGACATTATCCGCAGCACCATCGGCAAGGTCTTCGACGGCCTGTATTCGAGCGGCGAAAAAGACAAGTACCGTACCCGCGTGGAACGCCTGGCCGATGGCTCGACCGAGATCTACATCAGCCACCGTGGCGTGGAAGAGGTGATTACCGGCCGCGACAAGGAAAGCACCACCTGGACCGCGCGCCCTAACGATCCTGGCCTGGAAGCGCAGTTCCTGGCGCGCCTGATGACGCGCCTGGGCGCCGCTGGCGACGAGGCGCAAGCCAGGACGGCGATCGACTCGGCGATTGTGCAACCGCAGCATGCGAAGTTGATCGGCACGCCGGCCAGCGCCGAGCGCGCGATCGAAGTCGATGAAGGTTTCGACCGCGCCTGGCGCCGTGTCGGCCTGGCGCTGGACCGCGTCGGCTTTACCGTCGAAGACCGCGACCGCACGCAAGGCACGTATTTCGTGCGCTACATCGATCCCGATGCGGTCAAAAAAGACGGCTTCTTCTCCAAGCTGCTCAGCTGGGGCTCGTCGGACGACAAGAACAAGGGCGCGCAGCGCTACCGCGTGCTGGTCAAGGGCGGCACGGCGTCGGCCAGCACCGTCAGCATCCTGTCGAACGAAGGCCAGCCGGACACGTCGCCGGTGGCCGAGAAGATCCTGGGCCTGCTCAACGACCAGTTGAAATAAGGCAGTGCAGGGCGGCGGGTGCAAACCTGCCGCGCAGCAAAAAGGCTGGCCCGGAAACGGCGCCAGCCTTTTTTACGCCCGGCACTTGCGCCTCATGACAGTCATGACAAAGCGGCAGGCGTAAAAAAGCCGGCCCGAAGGCCGGCTTTTCACTACGGGGTGCTAAATTACTTAGCAGCCGATGCAGCAGCCGAAGCGGCAGCAGCAGCGTCCGAAGCGGCCGAAGCAGCGCTCGAAGCGGCAGCAGCAGCGTCGGTAGCAGCCGAAGCAGCAGCGTCAGCAGCTGGTGCTGGAGCAGCTTCAACTACTGGTGCTGGTGCTGGGGTTTCAACTACTGGTGCTGGTGCAGGAGCTTCTTCTTTTTTGCTGCAAGCAGCCAGAGCAACAACCATCAGGGAGGCGATCAGCAGGGATTTTTTCATTTGTTTTCCTTAATTATTTCAAAAAATAAATCAACATTGTTGCGATGAATAATTACCGGTAATTATCGCTCGTTAGGTCGTCTTCGAAGGCTTTTCGTACCAGGTGGTGCCTGCCAGACAACGGAAACTTCCTAACCGAATATTATAGCGATTTTTGGTGCGTCGCAATAGGAGCAAGAGGCAAATTCGCAACTATTTTGTGATATCGCAATATTTGCCAAGGCAAATTGCAAGCAAGTGTAAGAGTTTTGCGAAAGCGCGTCAAAACGATATTAAAACCTCATCTTTCTTTGCGCTGCCACAGAGTCTTTGCTCCTACCTGTGTTCCACCACATTTGCTGCGTTGCGCCTCATTCAGGCCAGTTCGAGCCAGCCATCCTGATACCAGGTGTACAGCGCTTCCATCACGTCATCGGAAGCCTGGGCCACGGCCGCGCCGTTCAGGGCGCGGTCATTGGCCAGCGTCTCCAGCGCCGTTTTATCGGCCCGGCCTATGGCAAACGACTCGCCATTGATGAAGACATTCTTGCCACGATACAGCATCATCGTCTTGCGTGACAACACAACACCGTTCTTGTGTGCCGCTTGTGTGAAGCGTCCCACAGTCAGCGGCTTGGACAGTGGCGTGAAGAACACATTGTGCTTCGGTTCGGACAGGTGTTCGCCAAGGAAAATGGTGACGTCTTCTTCCGTGAAGCGCACCTTGTTCATCTCTTCGGTAATCACCGACAGCATCTCGCGCGGGATTTCCGCCGGCTTGCTGGTTGCTTTCAGCTCGGGATCGCTGTAGATGCCGGGCAGGTCGATCGAATCGGCCATGAACTGCAGGAAGGCTTCGCCCAGTTCCTGGAACGACGGCGAGCGGAAACCGATCGAATAGGTCTGGCAGTCGCCGATGGCCACGCCGTCGTGCGCATAGTGCGGCGGCAGGTACAGCATGTCGCCCGGTTCGAGCGTGAATTCTTCGTCGGGCGTGAAGTTGCTGAGGATTTTCAGCGGCAGCCCGTCGATCAGGCTAAGGTCCTGCTGCGCGCCGATGCGCCAGTGGCGCTTGCCCTGGCCTTGCAGCAAAAATACGTCATAGGAATCGAAGTGCGGGCCGACACCGCCGCCATCGGTGGCAAAGCTGACCATCAGGTCGTCCAGGCGCGCGTCGGGCAGGAAACGGAACTGGCGCAGCAGGGCGTCGGCATCGGCGCTGTGCAGGTTGGCGCCCTGCACCAGCAGCGACCATTGTTTCTGTTTCAAGGAGGGCAGGCTGGCCAATGGGCCTTGCTGCATGGTCCAGTGGCCGTCGGCCTGGCTGACCAGGCGCGACTCGACATGGTCGAGCTTGGCCAGTTCGGACAGGGCCTTGAAGTCCAGCAGGGGCTTGAAGCCAGGCACGGCCTGGCGGATCAGCAATGGTTTTTTATGCCAGTAGTCGCGCAGGAATTGCGCCGGCGTGATGTCGCCGAGGAGAGTTAATTTTTTCATGCGCCCATTATAACAACCGGAAATGCAGGAATGCGCCTGTCGTTGGCGGGGGAAAGGTATAATTTGTCAGCTTATACAATGAAAGGAAGCATAATGAAGATTGCCAAAAATACGGTCGTGACTGTCAACTACAAACTGTCAGACGCGCAAGACAATCTGATCGAAGACGGCCGCCAGCCGATGGTCTATCTGCACGGTGACTATGAAAACACCCTGCCGAAGATCGAAGAAGAACTCGACGGCAAGGAAGTGGGCTATTCCAACACGATCCAGATCGAACCGGATGATGCGTTCGGTGAATACGACCCGGCGCTGGTCAAGGTCGAGCCACGCAACCGCTTGCCTGAGCCGCTGGAAGTGGGCATGCAGTTCGAAGGCATGCCGGAAAGCGATTCGCCGGACGAAGAAGCGATGATCTTCACGGTCACCGATATCGCCGACGACAAGGTCGTGCTGGATGGCAATCATCCGCTGGCCGGCATCGCCCTGCGCTTTGCGCTGACGGTGGCCGACGTGCGTGCTGCCACCGACGAAGAAATCGCCCACGGCCACGTGCACGGCGCGCATGGTCACGGCCATGACGACGAAGACGGTGATGACGAAGGCGGCGAGGGCGATCATTTCCGCACCCACCCTATCCACTAACACCTGATCAAACCTGCTGCGCGGCGCGCTTTGCGGCCGGCGATGCTCACCGTACTGAAGTACGGTTGCGCTTCTCGGCCACAAATCACTGCCGCTCGCTACGGTTTGCTCAGGCGTCGTGACGCTGGTTGTAAAGCAGTACTTCCGATTTAACGGCGCGGCACCGCAGGCCTGGTGGCGCGCTCGCGCACTTCAAACAGCGGCGTCTTGCCGGTGCGCACCGCAATCGCCACCCAGTCGCTGGCGATGCTGACATGGCCGATATTGTCTTTCCAGTGGATCGCCGGGGTATCCCCCTGACGTGTTCCCTTGCCCTTGCTGTCCCTTTCCTTCTGCGTATCGACCAGCAATACCTTGCCGCCGAATTTTTTTGCGAGCAGGCGGATCTGCTTGCGCGGACTGGCAAAGCCATCCTGCTTCGAGCTGAAGCTGGGCAGCAGCGAGCTTTCCTCTTCATCGAGCACGCCGACGTCGCCGTCGGAAAACAGCACGATGCCGTCGAGCTTCTTGCTTTGCGCCATGGCGAACAGGCGCTGCAGCCAGGACCGGTTGGCCACCAGCCGGTCTTCGAATTCGCTGTTGCGGCCGGCTTCGGGCAGGAAATGGTTGTTATTGGCGGGCAGGTTGACGGTGGCAAACAGCACGCCGCCCACCTCCCAGTGGGCATTTTCCGCATAGCTGCGAAACTTCGCCGTCGACGACAGCCGCGACACAGTGAGCTTGCGCTGGCCCAGGCTCTGGTTGTCCGCAAAATACACTTCGCGCAGGCGGTTCAGCCGTTCGATGGCGTTGACCCGGCCGCGCGAATTGCGGCAGCCGGCCCAGTCGCTGCCGGACAATGAAACGATCAGCGGCGAAGTGCTGGCGTCCAGCAAGTCCCTGCGCTGGCCGTACAGCTTGTCGGTGCACGACTCGCTGGCGGCCTTGATGCCGGTCGCCACCACGAACGAGGCATCGAAGGCGCTGGCGCCGGCAATCGCTTTTTTCAACGGGCCGTCATCGGGCCCGGCCTGGAACGAATGGCCGAGCACGGCAAATTCGAAGCCGGGGTTGCCAGCATTGGCCAGCGCCAGCGCCGGCGCCAAATGGCAGCTGGCCGCCAGCAGGGCCAGGCTTGCGATGCGACTGTTGAAGGTCATGCGGCAGCCAGCCGTTTCAACTGATACAGCTGCTCGAGCGCGTCGCGCGGCGTCAATGCATCAGGGTCGAGTTCGGCGATTGCGTCCAGCAAGGCCTGCTGCGCTTCGCTGAGGGCGGCCACCGGCGCCGCATCCTCTTCTTCCCCGGCGTACGGGTCGGACGCCGGCGCGGCAAACAGGTCGCGCTGCGGCGTGGTGTCGAGCGCCTGCGCTTCGAGGCGCGCCAGATGCTTGCGCGCGGCCTTGATCACCGGCTGCGGCACGCCGGCCAGTTGCGCCACCTGCAGGCCATAGCTTTGCGAGGCCGGACCCGGCTGCACCGCGTGCAGGAAGACGATGCTGTCCTTGTGCTCGACGGCCGACAAGTGCACGTTGGCCGCGCTTGGATGGCTGTCGGGCAATTGCGTCAGTTCAAAATAGTGCGTCGCGAACAGGGTAAAGCTGCGGCTGCTATCGATCAGATGGCGCGCAATCGCCCAGGCCAGCGCCAGGCCGTCAAAAGTCGAGGTGCCGCGGCCGACTTCATCCATCAGCACCAGCGAGTGTTCGGTGGCGCCGTTCAGGATCGCCGCCGATTCCGTCATTTCCACCATGAAGGTCGAGCGTCCGCCGGCCAGGTCGTCGGTCGCGCCGATGCGCGTGAAGATGCGGTCGATCGGGCCGATGGTGGCGCTGGCGGCCGGCACATAGCTGCCCACGTAGGCAAGCAGGGTGATCAGGGCCACCTGGCGCATGAAGGTTGATTTACCGCCCATGTTCGGACCGGTAATGAGCAATAACCTGCGCTCGTTGACGAAGCGGCAGTCGTTGGCGATAAAACGCTCGATCTGCTTTTCCACCACCGGGTGGCGGCCTTCGACGATATTGATGCACGGCTCGCCCACCAGCTGCGGCGCGGCCCAGTTGTGCTGCTGGGCGTGTTCGGTCAGGGCATTGAGCGTATCGAGCTGGGCCAGGCCCTGGGCGATGGTTTGCAGGGTGCCGATATGCGGCGCCAGGTCGGCCAGCAAGATGTCGTACAGCAGCTTTTCGCGCACCAGGGCTTTGTCCTGCGCCGACAGGGCCTTGTCCTCGAACACCTTCAGTTCCGGCGTGATATAGCGCTCGGCGTTTTTCAGCGTCTGGCGGCGGCGGTAGTCGTCCGGCACCTTGTCGGTCTGGCCGTGCGTGACTTCAATATAAAAGCCATGTACCTTGTTGTATTCCACGCGCAGGTTGGCAATGCCGGTGCGGGCGCGTTCGCGCGTTTCCAGGTCGACCAGGAACTGGCCGGCGTTTTCCGACAGCGCGCGCAGTTCGTCGAGCTCGGCGTCAAAGCCGCGTGCAAACACGCCGCCGTCGCGCACCATGGCGGCCGGCTCCGGCGCCACCGCACGCACCAGCAGCTCGAGGCAAGTTTCTGGCGTGGCCAGCGCCGTGTGGATCTCGGCCAGCAAGCCGTCGCACGGCTCGTCGCCGTAGCAACGGGTGACGCGTTCGCGCAGGGCCGGCAGCTGCAACAGCCCGTCGCGCAGCGCGGCCAGGTCGCGCGGGCGCGCCGACAGCAGCGCGATGCGCGTGGTGATGCGTTCAATATCGGGTACCTGCGCCAGCGTGGCAGCCAGTGGCGCCGCCGCCTCGCTGTGCATCAGCGCGGCAATCGCCTGGTGGCGCGCGCGCGCCACGCCCTGCTCGCGCCGCGCATGATGCAGCCAGTGGCGCAGCATGCGCGAGCCCATGGCGGTGCGGCAATGATCGAGCAGGGAGAACAGGGTAGGGGACTCCTGCCCGCGGATGGTTTCCGTCAGTTCCAGGTTGCGCCGGGTGGCGGCGTCCAGGCCGATAAATTCGCTTTCCGTTTCTGTGATCAAGGAGCGCACATGCTGCAGGCCGCGCCCTTGCGTCGACTGCGCATAGCGCAGCAGCGCGCCGGCCGCGCCGAACGCGGCGCCCAGGCCATCGGCGCCAAAGCCGGTGAGCGTGGCCACGCCCAATTGATCGAGCAGCGCCTTGTGGCCGCCGGCCACGTCGAAATGCCAGTCCGGCACGCGGTTCACATGGGTGGTCGGATGGTCGTCAAACAGCGTGCCATGGTCGCCGCTGAGAATCTCGGCCGGCACGATGCGCTCCAGTTCCTGCTGCAATCGCAAGGCCACGGTCTCGCTGCTGCCGGAAAACTCCATCAGTTTCAAGGCCCCGCTGGCCAGCGACAGCCAGGCCAGGCCGGTGGTGACCGTCTTGCGCTGCGTGATGCTGCACAGGGCCAGCAGTGGCCGTTCGGCCTTTTCGGGCAGCAAGTCGGCGTCCGTCAGCGTGCCGGGCGTGACCACGCGCATCACCTTGCGCTCGACCGGTCCCTTGCTGGTGGCCGGGTCGCCAATCTGCTCGCAAATGGCCACCGACTCGCCCAGTTTCACCAGCTTGGCCAGGTAGCCGTCGAGCGAATGAAACGGCACGCCGCACATCTTGATCGGATTGCCGCTGGCCGCGCCACGCGCCGTCAGCGTGATGCCCAGCAGACGCGCGGCTTTTTCCGCATCCTCGAAAAACAGCTCGTAAAAGTCTCCCATGCGGTAGAACACCAGCATCGTCGGGTGATGGTCCTTGATGCCCATATATTGTTGCATCATGGGCGTGAGCTTGCTCCGGGCGATATTGGCGATCTCTTGATTGGACTGCATGTTCATGGTAAGTCTTTGAATTTTTAGCGTTGTTCTGTGGAATTTTCTGGCGGCAGACGCTACAGGCGCGCCGCGTTGCTGCAGGGGGCGCTTCATGGCAATATCGGACTGGCCGCAGCAGGCTACACTTTACCATTACCGACTGCTCCCGACGCCGATTGGAGAAAGATACTGGTCGCCAGCGCCGCGCCTGGAATGCCGCACAAACAACAGATAGTCTGCGGTATACTTGTAATTAAGTAATGAAAATTACTTTGGTGTAATTTTAAGGTATGATGCCTGTCATCTAATTTTTTTTCCAGCCCGCCCCGAACTCGTATTGTATTGAGTGAAACGTTGTCAACTGCCAGGTGCGCAAGCGCGTGTGCTGGACTGGCGAGCCGTGAGTACACCCGACCATGACCATTTCCTGCCACATCAATGAAGCGCGCCGCCTGCAGGCGCTGCGCAAGCTCAACCTGCTCGACACGCCGCCGAGCGAGGCGTTTGACCGCATCACGCGCATGGCGGCGCGCTTTTTCAATTTGCCGATTGCCGCCGTGTCGCTGACCGATTCCGACCGGCAATGGTTCAAGTCGCGGGTCGGCGTCGAGCACACTACCATTCCGCGCATGAAAGCGCCGTGCGGTGAAGTGGCCGACAGCCGGGACGCGCTGGTGATACCCGACCTGCTGGCCGACGCGCATTACTGCGATAGTCCGCTGGCCGCCGGCGGCATCCGCTATTACGCGGGCGCGCCGCTGGTGACGCAGGACGGCCATTGCCTGGGCGCCTTGTGCGTGCTGGGCGAGACGCCGCGCGCAACCACCGCCGAAGAGCTGGGCAGCCTGCAGGACCTGGCTGGCATGGTGATGGCGCAGATCGAGATGCTGCATGCGATGGGGCGCGTCGATCCGGTCAGCGGCTTGCCGAACCGCACCCAGTTCATCGAAGACTTCGACGACATGCAGAAAGACCGTCCCAGCGGCGAATGGCGCCTGGCCATCCTGATCAACCTGGCGACGCCGGAACAGCTGGCGCATGCCGCGCGCGCCATGGATTCGGTCTATCTGGACGAGCTGGTCAACGACGCCGCCGCCTGGATAGGCGACGAGATCGGCGCACGCAAGGTGTACCACGTGGCCACCACCCAGTTTGCATTGCTGGCCGAGCCTGGCGTGACGCTCGACGCCTGCCTGCAGGTGATCGAAGCGAAAATCGCCGGCGCCATCGCCGCCATCAAGACCAGTTTCGTGGCCACCCCGGCCGTCGGCGTGGCGCCGTTCGAAGTGGGCAAGGCCGACTGCCTGAGCGTGCTGCGCCGCGCACAAAGCGCGGTTCATGACGCCATCGATGCCTCGGTCCACGTGGCCGTGTATTCGGCGCACGAAGACCGGCTGTACCGCCGCCGCTTCACCTTGCTGGGCGACTTTGCGCTGGCCCTGGCCAGCGGCGACCAGTTGCGCCTGGTGTACCAGCCGCGCATCGATATCACCAGCGGCCTGTGCGTGGGCGCCGAAGCGCTGCTGCGCTGGAATCACCCAAGCCTGGGGGCCATCGGCCCGGCCGAATTCATCCCCTTTATCGAGCGCTCGCGCCTGGCGCAGGCGACCACCGCCTGGGTGCTGGAAACAGCGCTGGACCAGCAACTGGCCTGGCGCGCGGCGGGCGTGGCCCTGCAATTGTCGCTCAATGTCTCGGCCGCCAATCTGTTGGAGTCGGACCTGGCCGGCCGCGTGAGCGAGGCGCTCGACCGGCGCGGTCTGCCACGCGACTGCCTGGAGCTGGAAATCACGGAAAGCGCCATCATGGAGCAGCCGGCCAAGGCGCACGCAACGCTCGAGGCGATCGCCGCCAGCGGCGTGCATCTGGCGGTCGACGACTTCGGCACCGGCTACAGCAGCCTGTCCTATTTGCAGCGCATGCCGGCCGACGTGGTCAAGATCGACCAGTCGTTTATTCGGGAGCTGGAAAGCGACCCGCGCCAGCAGGGCCTGGTAAAAGCCATGATTTCGCTGTCGCAGGACCTGGGCCACCGGGTGGTGGCCGAAGGCGTGGAAAACGAGGCCGTATTGACCTTTTTGCGCGAGGCCGGCTGCGACGAAGCGCAGGGCTACTGGTTTGCGCGGCCGCTGGAAACCGAGGTGTTTACCGCCTGGTACGTCGGCCGCATCGTGGCGCAGGCGCAGCAGCTGGCCTTGAATATGGCGGCCATGCCGGTGGCGCCGGTGACGCCCGCCCTACCATAGGCGCGCCAGCGGCATCACAAAGCCGCTGAAGAACGACCACCTGGGCGAAGCGCGATTGAGTCCGCGCGCAAAGCCGAAATCGATCGCCAGCCGTTTGCTGGGGCTGTAGGTGCTGGCAAAAAGAAGCTGGGCTGTGCTGTCGGCGCCAGAGCGCCGCGTTCCCGACAGTTCGCCCGTGGCGCCCCAATGATCATCGAGCGGCATTGACAACGACACCGACGCGCCTGTCTGCACGCGCCCTTCGCCCGCGTCGACGGCGCCCATGCGCGTCACGTTCAGATTGCTGTCCATGTGCACGCTGGCGATATCCTGACTGTAGATGCCATTGACGCTGTAGTCCGCCTTGCCGCTGCCGATCACCTTGCGCGCCGTCGGCGCCTTGGCGCCCAGTTCCACGCCAAAGGCGGTGGCCGGGCTGACCAGGAAAGCGTGCTTGAGCTCGATCGTGGTGTCACCCAGTCCCCGGTTGCGCTGGCCTCCACCATTGCGCTCGGAAACAAAAGCATCGCCCCCGATCACCACGCCCCAGGCCTCGTTGAAGGCCAGCTTGACGGTGTAGGGCAGGCTGGCCCGTCGGTCATCGTCCAGCCTGGTGTGCAGGCCCCCCAGTTCCAGTTCCAGTTGCCCTGGTACCGGCAGTTGTGCCGGGCTGGACACGGAGGGACGGTAAGGCGTGACCGCATCGTCAGGAGCTAGCTGGGCGTGCGCGGTGCTGGCGGTAATGCACAGGCAGAGCAGGAGAACACCGGGAAGTGGTTTCGGAGTGTGCATGGATAGTTTTCTACTCGTCAATGGGTGGCAGTGAATGCACTTATGTCTCTGCTCGCCCACCGACTGACGCTTCAGGATCAAAACTGAATACGCGCAATTCCGGCAGATCCTGCTCGCCGCGAATAATACGCACAGTCATGATGAAGGCAAGTTCCCAGCGGCCCTTGCTTTGGCCGACGTCAAGATTGTGTTTCCACTCTTGACGGACGCGGCGTAGCTCTGGCAGCTCGGGATCTGGCGGCAATAAATGGGATTCGAAATCCAATGGAAATTGATATGTAGCGCCTACGGACTGCAGGAACGGCGACGGCAGGGAGTAGCGTGTGGGAATGCCGGGGCCAATTTGTGTCAGTTGGGGCACGCTGACGAGGCAGCAATCGACGATCTGAAACGACGTGAAACCACCCGCCTTTGAACCACAGCAATTGACTTCCAGATAGACGTGTTGTCCTTGCTGAAAATGCACGCCGCCCATATAGGGACCATGGCGCGGGTCGGCGCTGCCGTCGCACGACGTAAATGCATAATCGAGCTGATTGGTGATTTGATCTGCGTCAAAATGGACGGCTAATTTCATCCAAGGTTTTTCGTACGTCATTTTTTTTGATTTCTTTCTATGTCAATGAGTAACTGCTGATAGCGAGCATCTCGCCGTAGTGTCAACAGATCGGGTGCTGATTCGATCAGATTGATGGGGTAGCCACGCTCCAGCGCCTGCTTCAATGCCACCATTGCTTCGTTGCGTTTGCCTAACAATTCGTAAGTCAGGGCCGCCCTGAAATGGATGTCGGGTAAAGTAGGCGCAAGCAGTACGGCTTGTGCCACGTGCTTCATCGCATCATCCCGCAAGCCAGCATAGGCAGAATACAGCGCCAGCCGTGAATTGATCTTGGAATCGTTCGGTGAATGTTGCAGCATGACTTTAATCAGCGTAATTGCGCGACGGTAAGAGCCGCTCGACAACTCAATTTGTCCAGGAACCCAGCGTTGCGCGTCGGCCAGATTCGCCCATAGCAGATAGTTGCCGGGATTGCCTTTGTTTTCCGAAACGGCATTTTTAAACGCCTGTACTGCTCCCAGATAGTTGCCGCGATTAAAAAGAGCGGTACCTAGATTCGTATATAATTCCCAATCAGGGTGCATCTGCAAACCTTGTTGCAGAACTTGCAGGGCTTCGTCACCACGATCCAGGCGTTCCAGTGTGGCACTCATGTCTGCATACGCAGCAGTCACCTGCGGGGCCATCTGTATCACTTTTCGAAAGTGCTTTTCAGCCTCGGTGTAATTGCCTAGGTTATAGTGCATCCTGCCCAACATCGAAACGAAAGGGGTGTCGTTCGGATAAAGTGCGATGGCTTTATCCAATACATCCCGAGCCAAGTCAAATTTTTGTGCGTGAATAAGCAAGCGTGCTTTACCATACATTCCTATCGGGATATTTGGATTCAGGTTCAGTGCTATAGTTATTTCTTGCAATGCTTCTGCACGTTTCCCATGGTGCTCAAGCACCCAAGCCTGCGCAACATGTGCGAGAGCTAGCTGATCATCTGAAGCTAATGCTTGTTTCGCAGCGATGTCAGCACGTTGTAACCATGTTTCATCACGGTTTGTGCCCAGATAGCGCGAGGTGAAAACCAGAGACAAGCCCGCATTTGCGCCAGCATGCTCTGGATTGTGTTTAAGAATAGTGCTGAAATGTTTCATCGCCAGCTCTTGATTACTGTCGCGATCAAACGCCCGCAACGCCTCCGTTCCGGCCTTCATGCTGGCCATCTCCGAATACGGTGCCGGTGCTTTTTCGCCAGTGAAAAGAGCCTTTACTTCGGGGGCCACATTTGGCCATTGCCACGCCGTCACCACAGCGACCAATACAACGCTTGCACAGATTTGCAAGGTCCGTTTGCGCGGAATCGGCAGGCGAATGGCGACGCTGGAGGGTGTTTCCGGCGGCAACTTAGTCTGCGCTGACGGCAAAGGCGAAGTGCCTGATGCGCTGCGCTGCGCCGCAATCGCCTCGCGCACATCGCGCATGGTCCTCGGCCGCTCCAGCGGATCATGCGCCGTCATCGAGCGCACCAGGGCGGCTATGGCCGGCGGCACCGAGGCCGGCATGGCGGGCCAGACGGCGTTCGATTGCATGTGGGCGGCGGCCAGGGCCAGGCCGTTCAGGTGGGCGAACGGGCGCTGGCCGGCCAGCATTTCGTACAGCATGGCGCCGAGCGCGTAGATGTCGCCGCGCATGTCGGGCAGGCGGCCCGTCAGGCGCTCGGGCGCCATGTAGGCGATGGTTCCCTGCAGGTCGCACAGAGCGGTGGTTTGGGTCGCTTGCGGGTCCAGCTGGCGCGCCAGGCCGAAGTCCAGGATGCGCACCTTGCCGTTTGCTTCCAGCATCAAATTCGATGGTTTCAAATCGCCATGCACCAGGTCCATGGCGTGCGCTTCGTCCATCGCGTCGGCGATCTGGCAGGCGATGTCGAGCGCGGTGTCGAGCGGCATGGTCGCCGCTTGCATCACTTGCCCCAGCGTCTGGCCTTCGACCAGTTCCATCACGATGGACTGGCTCTTGCCGTCGCCGTCGACCGAGAAAATGCGCACGAAGGCGGCGTGGCGCAGGGACGCCGCCAGGCGTGCCTCGTTGAGCAGCTTTTCCGGATGCAGCATGTCGGCCTGCTGCTTGAGGCGCTTGAGCGCCACGCTGCGGCACAGCTTGGCGTCCCACGCTTCGTACACATGGCCAAAACCGCCTTCACCCAGCAGGCGGCGCACTTCGTAGTGCGCGCTGAGCGTGTCGCCGTGTGGTGCAGCTTGCTGCACCGGATCGAGCAGTTCCATAGGGCGTGATGTGCAGTAAATTGATTTTTGGTAACTTACTGATTTAAAACGATTGTTTAGAATAAGTCAATTCCTATTGATAAAATATGAAGATGAACTGCTATACAAGGCTACTGCGGTAGGACCGCCAAAGCCGGGCTAGCCGGCCAGGCTGCCGTCGATGGCGCTGCCCAGCTTGTCGACGATCTCGTCCACATGGCTGCTGTCGATGATGTACGGCGGCGCCAGCAGCCCATGGTCGCCGTGCTGGCCGTCGATGGTGCCGCCCATGGGGTAGCACATCAGGCCGGCCTGCATGGACAGGCCACGGCTGCGGATATCGCCGATATGCGGATGGTCGCCGAAGCGCTGGACCAATCTGTCTTTCAACAGCTTGCCCATGGCGCGCACATTGGCCAATAAATCGCGCTGTTCGATCTGCTGCCGCACCGCCAGGGCTGCCGCGCAGGCGGTGGCGTGGCCGATACAGGTGTGGCCGTGCTGGAAGAAGCCGGTGCCGGCGCGCAGGGTGTCGCGGATGGCTTGCGACACCATCACGGCGCCGATCGGCTGGTAGCCGGCGCCCAGGCCCCTGGCGATACAGATCAGGCCGGCGCTGACGCCTTCCTGCTCGCAGGCGAACAGGCTGCCGGTGCGGCCCATGCCGCACATCACTTCGTCGGGTATCAGCAGCACGCCGTGGCGCCGGATTGCAACGTTTGTTGTATTTAGTATTTAAAAACATCAATGGGTGCTTCGCGTCTTAAGATGGCCTTCATCTTGCCGCTCCACACTGGGCCAGCCATACTGGCACCTGCTATTTCTCTGGAATCCTTTCATGCGCATCCTGCTAGCCGAAGACGATATTTCCTTGGGTGAAACCATCCTTGCCTGGTTGCGCCTGGACCAGCACGCCGTCGACTGGGTCGAGCGCGGCGACTCCGCACAGACGGCGCTGATGACCCATCATTACGACTGCGTGCTGCTCGACCGGGGCCTGCCCGGCATGAGTGGCGACGCCTTGCTGGCGCAGTTGCGCGGCAGCGGCAACGCCGTGCCGGTGATATTGATCACCGCCTTCAATGCGCTGGCCGACCGGGTCGAGGGGCTGGACCTGGGCGCCGACGATTACCTGGTGAAACCGTTCGAGCTGGAAGAGATGTCGGCGCGCATCCGGGCCGCCGTGCGGCGCGGCGCCAGCCAGGTCAGCAATGCGCTGGCGCACGCCGGCATCGCCCTCAATATCGAGACCAAGCAGGCCAGCCTGGACGGCCAGCCGGTGGCGCTGACGGCGCGCGAATACCATGTACTGCATGCCTTGCTGCTGAGGAAAAACAGCATCGTTGCGCGCGCGCAGATCGAGGAAGCGCTGTATGGCTGGGGCGACGAGGTGGAAAGCAACGCCATCGAAGTGTATATCCACAACCTGCGCAAGAAATTCGGCGCCGACAGCATCGTCACGGTGCGCGGCCTGGGCTATCGGCTGAAGAACGATGACACTCAAGTCTGAAGGCAAGCCCTGGTCGCTGCGGCGCCGCCTGCTGGCCGCCATCGTGGCCGCCAGCACGGTGCTGTGGCTGGCCAGCCTGGGCATTGTCACCATGATTGCCTGGCATGAGACCAATGAGGTGTTCGACGACGCGCTGGAAGAATCGGGGCAGATGCTGATGGCCGCCACCACCGACTGGGAGCAGCGCGGCCTGCTGGCGCGCGCGAAAGCGGCGGGCGGACCGGAGCGCAAGGTCGACATGCAGTACCAGATCGTGGTCGGCGGCAAGGTGGTGCAGCGCACCAGCGGCGCGCCGTCGCAACCGTTTGTGCGCCATTTTGGCGACAGCCACGGCTTTGCCGACCCCGAGGTGGAGCAGCGCCGCTGGCGCGTCTTCGTGGTGCGCGACGCGGCGCGCCAGTTCGAGGTACAGGTGGGGCAGCGCTACAAGAAGCGCTACGATATCCTGGAGGAACTGGCCGAGCACCTGTGGCTGCCGGTCGCCGGTTTCCTGGTGCTGCTGGCGCTGGTGTGCTGGCTGCTGACGGGCAGGGTGCTCAAACCGCTGCGCGCAACTGCTGCAACCATCGCCGCGAAAAGCCCGGACGACCTGGCGCAGGTCGAACTGGCCGGCCAGCCGCGCGAACTGCTGCCCATCGTGCAGGCCCTGAACGGCGTGCTGGGCAGGCTGGATACGGCGCTGCAGTCCGAACGCCGCTTTACGGCCGACGCCGCCCACGAACTGCGCACGCCGCTGGCCGGCCTGCACATGCATGTGCAATTGCTGCAGCGCCAGCATCCCGAACTGGTGGCGCCATTCCAGAAGCTGCGCCGCGATATCGCGCGCGTCACGGCCCTGGTCGACAGCCTGCTGACCCTGGCGCGGCTGGACCCTTTGGCGCGTGCTCAGGTGACGACGCACGCGGTGGTGCTGGCGCCGCTGCTGGAACCATTGCTGGCGGCCTGCGAGCAGGAGGCGTCTGCACGCGGCATGGCGCTGGCCGTGCGCTGCGAGCTTGCATCGGTCGAGGCCGACCCTGCGATGCTGGAGATCCTGCTGCGCAACCTGCTCGACAATGCGCTGCGCTACTGCCCCGATGGCAGCCGCATCGAGATCGTGGCGCGGCAGCATGCGGGGCGGCCGCGCATCAGCGTGCGCGACAATGGCCCCGGGGTGGACCAGGCCAGCCGCCAGCGCCTCGGCGAACGGTTTTTCCGCGTGCTGGGCCAGCAGCAAGCGGGCAGCGGGCTGGGTTTGTCCATCGTCAGGCGCATTGCCGACCTGCATGGCATCGCGCTGGCCTTCGGTCCTGGCCTTGATGGCCGGGGCCTGGGCGTGACGCTGGATTTTCCAGCGGTTCGCGCACCTTAAGATACGGTTAATGTGGGCTCGGTGTAATGCATGCATGCCTGCAGCGACAGGCAAACCCCACCACTACCGAAGAGGAATGACCATGAAAAAAGTACTGACCATCTCCTGCATGAGCGCCCTGCTTGCCGCTTCCGCCTTTGCCATCGCCCAGCCGAGCGGCTATACGGGTCCGTCGAACACGGCGCCAGCCACTACGGCCGGCTATGCCGGTCCATCGAGCGTGGCGTTGATGACGGCCAAGGACGTGCTGGCCAAGGCCAAGGACGATCAATACGTCAAGCTCAAGGGCAAGCTGA
This sequence comes from Janthinobacterium psychrotolerans, assembly GCF_001677885.1. Classification (GTDB taxonomy): domain Bacteria; phylum Pseudomonadota; class Gammaproteobacteria; order Burkholderiales; family Burkholderiaceae_D; genus Janthinobacterium; species Janthinobacterium psychrotolerans. The sequence continues at coordinate 88,362 of NZ_LOCQ01000062.1, forward strand.
CCAGCCACAAGGGGGGCGAGGACTATGAATTTACCGACGCCAGCGGCAAGATGACGGTGGAAATCGACGCCAAGCACTTTCCGCAAGGCGTCAAGATCGACCACACGACGATGGTGGAACTGACCGGCGAATTCGACAAGGAAACCTTTGGCGAGTCGACCGTCGACGTCAAGCAGGTCAAGGTCGTGGCGAACTAAGGCGCATACGCTCCAGTGCGCGCAGCTGGTTTGCCGCCGCCGCGAGGGCGCTGATCGCCGCGGGCCCGGCGCGCGCCAACAGCCGCGTGGCTGGCGCTTTCGGTGGCGGCCAGGTTGCGTTGCTGTACCGCGAACACTTCACTGACGAGCTCTTCTCCCTTGCCGGCCAGCGCGCCGGCTTTTTCGGCATATGGCGCCGGTCCCTGGCGCAAGCGTTCCACGAAAATGGCTTTCAGCTCCGGCCAGCCGGCAAAGCTCAGCGTCCCGGTAGCGCCGCGCCCAGCTTAGCGTAGCCGCCGGCCCCCGCGCGCGGGCGCAGGCGGGCAAACAGGTGTGGCGCCGCCTTGCGCCGCTGCGGCCCGGTGGTCAGCACGCGCAGTGCGGTGGCCAATGGCACGTCGTGGCAATGCAGGAACAGGGCGGCCGCGCCGGTGCCGGCCATTTGCTGCAGCGCCAGCGCATGCTCGACCAGCGCGCAAGTGCGCATGTCCAGCCGCGCCGGGATGTCGGGCTGGAACAACTGCTGAGGAACTCGCTGCCTGCTGGCCATGCCGCTCTCCGCCGGAAGTGCTGAGGAACTGACAGCATAGAATCGCCGTACCGATTGACCTTGCGCCAGATCAAGTCCGCCGCCAAATCGATGCTTTTAGGAAAATTTCACGCATCGTCAAAATAATTTTGCATTTCCGCCGGCCAGCCCCGTTGATGAGGGGTATGCAGCGGCACCATCACGGTTGCCGGCATCCCCACTGAAAGGATCCACCATGGACAGCCATAATCCAGGCAAAACCCCGGTTACCGAATTCCTGCTGCAGCACCTGCAAGCCGAAGGCTACCAGGCCAGCCTCGACAGTGATGGCGACATCGCCTTCCGCTTCGAGGGCATGGGCTACGTGCTGTGCTTTGATGAAGACGACACCCAGTTCGCCAAGCTGATCCTGCCGAATGTCTGGTCGATCGACACGTCCGACGAGTTGCAGCGCGTGCTGGCCGCCCTCGACGAAGTCAACCGCCGCATCAAGCTGGTCAAGGGCCATGCGGTGCGCGGCCAGGTGTGGTTCTGCATCGAGATGCTGCTGGTCGACCAGCGCCACTGGTCGCTCTTCCTGTCGCGCGCCACGCGCGCCATCTCGCACGCCACCGCCATGTTCGCCGCCGAGATGCGCGCCAGCGCGGTGGCCGCGCAGGCCATCGCCGAGGCCGGCGCGAACTGAGGGCGCGGACGCGCCAGGTTCAGGCCGGCACGGGCTGCTCGACGCCTTGCAGCCATGCCAGCAGCTGCGCCTGCGGCATCGGCCGGGAAAAATAATAGCCTTGCAACTCGTCGCAGCCGGCATGGCGCAGCACGTCGGCGTCGGCCGCGCTTTCCACGCCTTCGGCCGTCACCGTCAGGCCCAGGGTGTGACCGAGGCCGATGATGGCCTTGGTCACGGCCAGGTTCTGTGGCGAGCTGTGGATGTTCTGTACAAAACTCATGTCGATCTTCAGCTTGTCGAGCGGGAAGCGGCACAGGTAGTTCAGGCTGGAATAGCCGGTGCCGAAATCGTCGATCGACAGGCCGAAGCCCAGCGCCTTGATCTGCCGCAGGGTGGCGATGGTGTCGTCCACATTGTCCATCAGGATCGATTCGGTGAGCTCGAATTCGATCTGGCCTGGCGCCACGGGAAACTCGGCCAGCACCTCGCGCAAGCTCGCCACCAGTGCGCCGTTTTTCAGCTGTATCGCCGACAGGTTGATCGAGATGGCGATCTCGCCGGCGCCCGCCGCGCGCCACGCCAGATGCTGGCGGCACGCTTCGCGTATCACCCAGGCGCCGATCGGCACGATCAGGCCCGACTCCTCGGCCAGCGGGACAAAGCTGTCGGGTGCGATCAGGCCGCGCCGCGGATGGTGCCAGCGGATCAGCCCTTCCACGCCATGCAGCAGGCCGCCAACGGCGTCGATGCGCGGCTGGTAGTGCAGCACCAGTTGCTGGCGCTCGATGGCGTGGCGCAGGTCGCTCTCCAGATGCAACTGCTGCAGCTGCTGGTCCTGCAGCTGCTGCGAGAACATGCGCGCGTGGTCGCGGCCACCGTTCTTGGCCTGGTACATGGCGGCGTCGGCGTGGCGCATCAGGGTGTCGAGGTCGTCGCCATGGTCCGGGTACACCGCCACGCCCACGCTGCACGAGACATACAGTTCGCTGCCGGCGACCTGGTGAGGCGCGCGCATGGCCGGTATCAAACGCGCTTCGAGCAGCCGGCCGATGGCCTCGACATTGTCGATGCCGTTCAGGATGACGACGAATTCATCGCCGCCCAAACGGCTGACGGTATCGCCATCGCGCACCAGTTCGAGCAGGCGCGCCGACACCGATTGCAGCAGCGCGTCGCCGACATGGTGGCCCAGCGCGTCGTTGACGTTCTTGAAGCGGTCCAGGTCGATGAACAGCACGCCCACCTTGCCGCCATTGCGGCGCGCCTGCGCGATGGCGGCGGCCAGGCGCAGGTTCGATACATGGCGGTTGGCCAGCCCCGTCAGCGCATCGTGGTGGGCCATGTGTTCGATCTGGCGTTCGCTGGCCTTGCGCTCGCTGATGTCGAGCGAGCTGGCGATAAAGTGCGTGGTCACGCCATCGAGGTCGCGCACCGCGTTCATCACCAGCCAGGCCGGATAGCTTTCCAGCGACTTGCGCTGCACCGAAATTTCACCCTGCCAGTAGCCGCGCCGCGCCAGCGTGTCGCGCAGGCTGGCCAGCTGTGCCGGGTTGTTGTCGGGCGCCAGCAAGAAGGCGGGGCGCTTGCCGATCAGGTCGACCATGTCGTACAGCGCATGGCGGCGAAACGCCTGGTTGACGGTGATGATGCGCATGTTCGCGTCCATCACGATCAGGCTTTCGGCCGAGGCCTCGAACACCTTGGCCCACAGTTCCAGGCGCGACTCCATCTGCTTCATCTTGTTGATCGGCGTGAAGGTCGACAGCACGGCGCGCTGGCCCTGGTAGTCGATCAGGCGCGCCGAAATCAGCGCCCAGGTGGGCGCGCCGCCGCTGTGCCACAGCACTTCGAATTCATCGACGGCGCCCAGGTCGCTCAGGCGCTGGAAAAAGCGCGAACGCGCCTGCGCGTCCATGCCGCGGCTCCACGGGTCCAGTTCCAGTCCCTGCTGCCACGCATGGGCGGCCTGGTTGGCGTGCAGCACCTGGTGATGCGGGATCGAGGTGACCATCAGCGGGATCGGAATCGCGTCGACCAGCTGGCGCTGCGCGTCGGCCGCGCTGGCGCGCGCCACCAGTTCCTGCTGCGCCACGCGCTGGAAGTCGAGCTGCTGCAGCATGGTGTTGAAGGCTTTCACCAGGCGGCCGATTTCGTCCGCGCTGTGCCAGTCGGCGCGCAGGCCATGGTCGCCCGTCTCGCGCACCTCCTGCGCCACGCGGGCCAGGCGGCGGATCGGCAGGGCGATCTGGCGCGCGACGAAAAACACCAGGCCCAGTATCAGCGCCAGCAGCAGCACGGCCGTGCCCAGGTGCAGCCACATGCGCGTGAAAAAGCCCTCGATGCGCAGCTGGATCAGGCGCTGCAGCTCGCTTTCTGCGTCCTGCCAGGCCAGCCGCAGGCTGGCCAGCGCCGCCGCATCGCGCAGCAGCAGGTCCTGGCGGCCGGCCGGATAGGGCGCGGCCCCGGCCAGCGCCTGGGTGCTGGCGCGGAAGCGGCCTATCGCCTCGCTCAAGGCCGCGCGCGAGCCTTGCAGGCGGCGCCGCAGCAGCGGCGTGCTCGCTTCGAACGCTTCCGTGTAGTCGCTGCGGATGCCGCCCATGGTGGCGTCCATGCGCCCTTCGAGGATCAGGAACTGGGTTTGCATGCGCTGGCGCTGCGCGCCTTCGGCTGTGGCCAGGTTCAGGGCCAGTTCGCGCATGCTGTTGATCACTTCGAGCAGTTCGGGAAAGCGCAGGATCACCAGCGACATGGTGTAGTAGCTGTCAAGGTCAGGGTCGAGGATCAGGTTCGACTGGTTGCCCACGCGCGTGAGCAGTTCGCGCCCGGCGACAAACACGGGCGAGGGCGCGACGGCCTCATTTGGCGTTGACGCTTTGTTGTCATGCGCTTGCCTGAGCAGGGCGGCAAAGGTGGCCGCCAGTTCGCCGCTGCGCATGGTGCCGCCGTAGGCGCTTTCGGCGCGGGCGATGTCCGATGCGGCGGCGGCGCCCCGGGGTTCGGCGCCGCTGCGGTTCAATGGCAGCAGCGCGTCGCGGATCATGGCGATGTACTCGTTGCCGGCCATTTCCTTGCGCGAGAAATCGATGGCCAGGTATTTTTCGTTGATCAGGATGCCGGAAATGAAGATGACGGCCGACAGGTCCAGCAGGTAGATCAGGGCCAGCTTGCGCCCTACCGTCAGCTTGCCGATCAACCGCGAGATTTTGCCCACCATGCATGCACCGCCTTCTCGTCCACCGATGTTATCGGTTTGTTATGAGCAATTTTCATGCCTGAAGTTACACCATTGCATGGCAGATTTGGCGGGGTGGCGCACCGTGCTGGTGCAAGAAAGCGCAGGACGAAAAAAAGCGGCGCATCTGCGCCGCTTTTGCATGTGATAAAAACCGCTTAGGCTTCGGCCACGCGTTTGGCGATATGCGCCAGCGCTTCTTCCACCTGGTCGATCAGGATCAGGCACAGATCGCCTTCACCGAGGCGCGCCAGGGCGGTATCGATGGCGACGAATTCGCCGTTGATTTCATCGATATGGCTGGTGCGGCTGGCGCCGTCGAGGCCCTGGCGCAGCAGCGCCACGACTTCGCCGTCGGCGCGGCCGCGCTGGCATTGGTCCTGGTACAGCAGCACGTCGTCGAAGGCGGCGCCGAGGATTTCGGTTTGCTGGCGGATATCTTCGTCGCGGCGGTCGCCGGCGCCGCTGATGACCACCGAGCGGCGCTTGGCCGGCATGCTTTCCACCGCCTGCACCAGCGCCAGGATGGCGTCCGGGTTATGGCCGTAGTCGGCGATCAGGGTCGCGCCTTTATAGTCGAACACATTGAAGCGGCCCGGCGCATTGTCGTTCTCGTTGGCGAACGATTTGAGGCCGGCGCGGATCGCGTCCCACTCCAGGCCGACGGCCCAGGCGGCGGCCACCGAAGCCATGGTGTTTTCGACCTGGAAGCCGATCGCGCCATTGCGCGTGATCGGCACCTGCGACAGCGCGATCTCGTGGCGCGCCTTGCCTTGCGCCGCCACCAGCTTGCCGTCTTCCACATACACCACGCGGTTGCCCTGGGCGCGATGGGTAGCCATCACCGGATGCGATTTGTCGGCCGCAAAGAACGTCACGCTGCCGCTGCAGTTTTTCGCCATGCGAACCACCGCCGGATCGGTGGCGTTCAATACCGCCACGCCGCTGTCGGCGACGTTCTGCACGATCACGCGTTTCAATACCGCCAGGTCCTCCACGGTGGTGATGTAGTTCAGGCCCAGGTGGTCGCCGGCGCCGATATTGGTCACCACCGCCACCTGGCAGCGGTCGAAGGCCAGGCCTTCGCGCAGCATGCCGCCGCGCGCCGTTTCAAACACGGCCGCGTCGACGTCGGGGTGCAGCAGCACATTCCTCGCGCTGCGCGGGCCGCTGCAGTCGCCGCTGTCGATCTGGCGCCCTTCGATATACACGCCGTCGGTATTGGTCATGCCGGTGCGCAGGCCCGAGGCCGTCAGCAGGTGGGCGATCAGGCGCACGGTGGTGGTCTTGCCGTTGGTGCCGGTGACGGCCACCACCGGAATGCGGCCATCGTCGCCTTCGGCGAACATGGCGGCGATGATCGCTTCGCCGACCGGACGCGGCCTGCCGAACGAGGGCGCCAGGTGCATGCGCAGGCCAGGCGCGGCGTTGACTTCGACGATGCCGCCGTTCTGTTCTTCCAGCGGTTTCAATACGCTGTCGGCGACCACGTCGACGCCGCAGATATCGAGGCCGACCATGTGCGCGGCCGCCACGGCGCGCGCCGCCACTTCCGGGTGCACGTCGACGGTGACGTCGGTGGCCGAGCCGCCGGTCGACAGGTTGGCGTTATTGCGCAGGATCACGCGCTGGCCCACCGGCGGCACCGAGTCGGCCACGAAACCTTGCTTGGCCAGGCTGGCCAGGGCGATATCGTCGAAGCGGATCTTGGTCAGCGAGGTGGCGTGGCCGCTGCCGCGGCGCGGATCGAGGTTGACCTGGTCGACCAGTTCGCGCACCGTGTGGCGGCCGTCGCCGACCACTTGCGGCGGATCGCGGCGGGCGGCGGCAACCATCTTGTTGCCGATCACCAGCAGGCGGAAGTCGTGGCCCGGCAGGTAGCGCTCGACCAGGATATCGTCGCGAAATTCCTGCGCCGCGATAAAGCCGGCCGTCAGCTGTTCGCGGGTGGTCACATTGACGGTCACGCCCTTGCCCTGGTTGCCGTCCTTCGGCTTGACCACCACCGGCAGGCCGATCTCGCAGGCGGCGGCCCAGGCGTCGTCGGCGTCGATTGCCACGCGCCCTTGCGGCACCGGCACGCCGGCCGAGTCCAGCAGTTTTTTGGTCAGCTCCTTGTCCTGCGCGATCGCTTCGGCAATCGCGCTGGTGCCGTCCATTTCGGCGGCCTGGATCTTGCGCTGTTTGCTGCCCCAGCCAAACGTGACCAGGCTGCCTTCGGTCAGGCGGCGAAACGGGATATTGCGCGCCAGCGCGGCATTGACGATGGCGCCGGTCGACGGTCCCAGGCGCACGTCTTCATCGAGTTCCTGCAGTTGCAGCAGGGCACCGGCCAGGTCGAACGGACGGTCTTCCAGCGCGGCCAGGCACAGCTGCTGCGCCAGCTCCAGGGCCAGGCGGCCGACGTCTTCCTCCGAATATTCGACCACCACCTGGAAGATGCCGGTTTCCAGGGTGGGCGTGGTGCGGCTGAAGGTGACGGGGCAGCCGGCTTGCGCCTGCAGGCCCAGTGCGACCAGTTCGAGCACTTGCGCCATCGGCGCGGCCTTGTAGTTGCCCAGCGGTTGCAGCGGGCTCAGATGCGGAAAAATGTTGCGCAGGCGCGCTTCGAATCCAGGCAGCTGGGCGATGTCGAGTTCCTGCGTGGTGCAGGAAACGATGGCTTCCACGGCGGTGTCGTGGCTCCAGAGATTGGGGCCACGCAGGGCCCGTACGCGAGAAACTTCCATAATTAACCGTATTCCTTGTGTTCTTGTGGGCCCGGCTTCGCCGGGCTGGTGCTGTCAGTTGCCCTTAGTTGCCGATACTGCCTGGCGCGGCGTCAAACGTGCGCAGTCCCGCGCAGATCAGGTCGGTGGACAGGTCCAGCGACCAGGCCGCGGCGACGGCCGCCAGCACGCTGTCGACATTGCCGGCGGTGGCCGGTTTGAGCAGGTCCAGGCACAGCAGCACGGTTTCGATGCCGCCTTCGGCCAGCACGATATGGTTGCCGCGCACGAAGGCGGCGCGTTTGCCTTCGGCCAGGTGGGCCACGATGCCGGGCAGGTTGCCGTCTTGCGCGTACAGGGTCACGCCGCCGTCGCACAGGGCGGCCAGTTCCAGTACCTGTGGTTCGGCCGCGTTGAGCACCGCCGCGCCGGTCGGCAGCACCACGTCGACCTGGCTGCGCACGGCCTTGTGCAGACCGATCTCGTCGAGGATGTCGAAATCCCTGACGTCGTCAAGGCTGCCCATGTCGGTGACGACGCCGATCTGGCAGCGGTCATAGGCCAGGCCTTCGGCCAGTATCATGCGCGGATTGCTTTCGAACAGGGCGGTCTGCACGGTGCGGTTGAGCAGCAAGCGCTGGCCCGCGTCCCAGTTCACGCAATTGCCGCTGACGACGCGGCGCTGGTCGAGGAACATGCCTTCGCCGCAGACGGCGCCGGTATGCAGGCCGGATAAATTGAGCAACTTGCACAGCATGCGCACGATCAGGCTGGCGCCGCGCGTGCCGGTCACGCCGATCAGCGGAATGCGGCCGGTTTCCTGCGGTTCGAACAGATGGTCGACAATCGCCGCGCCGACGGCGCGCGGCTTGCCCACGCCCGGCTTGATATGGGCCAGGAGGCCCGGGCTGGCATTGACTTCGATGATGGCGCCGCGCTGCTCTTCGAGCGGGCGCGTGATGTCTCTCGCCACCAGGTCGATGCCGGCGATATCGAGGCCGACCACGCGCGCGGCCAGCAGCACCGCATGCGCGACCGACGGGTGGACGTCGTCGGTGACGTCGATGGCCACATTGCCGTTTGGCTGGATCAGCACTTTCTGGCCCGCCTGCGGCACGGAGTCGGCCGTCATGCCCTGGCGCTGCAGTTCCAGCACGATCTCGCCCGATTCATGCGGCTTGACGGTACCCAATGGGAAGTCTTCGCCTTCGCCGCGGCGCGGATCGGTATTGATCTGCGTGTTGACCAGTTGCAGCACGGTCGACATGCCATCGCCATCGACCCACAGCGACTCGCCCTTGGCGGCGGCAACGAGCTTGTTGCCGACCACCAGCAAGCGGTGTTCGTCGCCGGTGATGAAGCTTTCAACGATCACGGCCGAGCTGTCGCTCTGCGTGGCGGCCAGTTCATAGGCGGCCTTGACGTCGCTTTCCGTCATCAGGTTGAGCGACACGCCGCGGCCATGGTTGCCGTCGTACGGTTTCACCACCACCGGCAGGCCGATATCCTGCGCTTCTTCCCAGGCCGCCTCGGCGCTGCGCACCAGGCTGCCTTCGGGCACCGGCACGCCGCAGGATTTGAGCAGCGACTTGGTCAGGTCCTTGTCGCTGGCGATGCCTTCGGCGATCGCGCTGGTGCGGTCGGTTTCGGCGGTCCAGATGCGGCGCTGCGCGGCGCCATGGCCCAGTTGCACCAGGTTGCCGTCGTTCATGCGCAGCGAAGGAATGCGGCGCTCGGTGGCGGCGTCGACGATATTGGCCGTGCTCGGGCCCAGGCAGCGCGAATCGACCATGTCGCGCAGCGGCGCCAAGGCCGCTTCGAGATCGAAGGCGGTGTCGTTGATGGCGGCCATCAGCATGGCGCGCCCGGTTTCCAGGCAAGCGCGGCCGACCTGTTCCTCACGCGTGCGGAAGGCCATCTTGTAGACGCCGCGCTGGCTGGTCGAGCGCGTCTGGCCAAAGCCCGTGCGCATGCCGGCCAGGTTTTGCAGTTCCAATACCACGTGCTCGAGGATATGGGCCGCCCAGGTGCCTTCGCGCAGGCGCTCGAAAAAGCCGCCGCGCTCGCCCACGCCACAGCGGTGCTCGATCATGCCGGGCAGCCATGCCACCAGCCGCTCGTACAGGCCGGGCAGGGTGTTGGACGGACAGTCTTCCAGTTCGCCGATATCGACCCAGGCCTCGATCACCGGACGATAGGTCCAGATATTGGGGCCGCGCAAGTGGGTGACGCGGACAAATTCGATGTTCTTCTTCTTGATCATGTAAGTGGTTTCTTGATAACAAGCCAGGCGTCTGGGCGCCAGATACTTTATGGTGGCTCTACAGAGACTTTTCAGGCTCGTGCTTGGTTCTTTATCCCGGGTATGCGCAGTGTGCCACTTTTAGTGGGCTCTTGTCGCGTTTGCTTCTACTATTCTGCTGGAGTTACGTTTCTAATTGTTACCAATACTTGCCTTGCCTGCCATTATTTCCCTGTCTTGCCCCGCAACATGCATCATTTGCGCAACGGCCTGTTGTTGTATACTTCGGCCTGGCGTTGCAAAAGCGCAGCATCCACCTGGCCCTTCCTGATCAGTTTCGCCATCCTTACCTTACCTGCAGGCATCCATTCGATACAATACAGGAAATTGCCACTGGTTAATCTGCCAGCCGCCGTCCCGCTGCACACTTCAAAGACAGGCAGCTTTCACCCCCCAAATCCGCCCTTCAAGGGCCAGGCCATGAGCCGGAGCATGCTTTACGATGACAACTGAACTGATAGTTCCTGCAGTACCGACCCCCGCCACCGCGCTGCCCGACCACTGGCTGGCGCAGGTGGAAAAGAATCTGCCTAGCGGGGAGAACGTTTTAAGTAGCGTGGAGGTTGACCTCGATGCGCGATTACGTTTCACAAAAGGCATAATTGTTGTCACGGAGAAGCGTTTGCTGGCGCGCGCGCCTGGCGAAACCGAGTGGAAACACTGGTCTTACCGTCCCGGCCTGCGCCTGGCGCATCACGACCACGCCGGTGTCGGCCATATGGAATTGTTCGACGACCACGGCCGCCTGGCCTCGTGGCGTTTTACGCTGGGCCAGAACCTGCACGCCATCAGGGTGCTGGAACAATTCGTCGAGCGCCTCGACAGCCACCTGACGGGCCAGCCGGTCCTGCAGGCCGAGCAGGAAGTGTGCCCCAGCTGCAAGGCGCCGTTGGAACCCGACCAGGAAGAGTGCCCTATCTGCGCCAAGGTGCTGCATACGCCGCCGTCGACCTGGACCCTGTTCCGCCTGTGGCGCTTCGCCCACCCTTACCGCGGCCAGCTGGCGCTCGGTTTCCTGCTGATGCTGCTCAGTACCGCCGCCCACATGATACCGCCCTACCTGACGGCGCCGCTGATGGATAACGTGCTGATTCCGTACCAGAACGGGCAGAAGATCGATCCGTGGCTGGTGGTGTACTACATGGCCGGCCTGCTCGGCTCGGCCCTGCTGGCCTGGCTGCTGGGCTGGGGCAAGACCTATGTGCTGGCGCTGGTGTCCGAGCGCATGGGCGCCGACCTGCGTTCGGCCACCTATGAACATCTGATGAAACTGTCGCTGGAATTTTTTGGCGGCAAGCGCACCGGCGACCTGATGGCGCGCATCGGCAGCGGCAGCGACCGCATCTGCGTGTTCCTCTCATTGCACCTGCTCGATTTCGCCTCCGACGTGCTGATGATCATCATGACCGGCGCCATTTTGTGGTCGATGAATCCGTGGCTGGCCATCATGACCCTGGCGCCGCTGCCGTTTATCGCCTGGATGATCCACCTGGTGCGCGACCGCCTGCGTACCGGCTTTGAAAAGATCGACCGCGTGTGGAGCGAAGTGACCAATGTGCTGGCCGATACCATTCCCGGCATCCGCGTGGTCAAGGCGTTTGCCCAGGAACACCGCGAAGCGGCCCGTTTCCGCGACGCCAATGCACACAACCTGGCCGTCAACGACAAGCTCAATAAAGTGTGGTCGCTGTTCTCGCCGACGGTGTCTTTCCTGACCGAAATGGGTTTGCTGGTGATCTGGTGCTTCGGCATCTGGCAATTGTCGCGCGGCGAAATCACGGTGGGGGTATTGACCGCGTTCATTGCCTACAGCACGCGCTTTTATGGCCGCCTCGATTCCATGAGCCGCATCGTGTCGGTGACGCAAAAGTCGGCCTCGGCCGCCAAGCGCATCTTCGACATTCTCGACCATGTGTCGAGCGTGCCCGAGCCTGCACAACCGGTGAAACTGGACAAGGTTGAAGGCAGGATCGACCTGCGCGAAGTCGGTTTCCGCTATGGCAACCGGGCCGTCAACCGCGGCATTACCTTGAATATCAAGGCCGGTGAAATGATCGGCCTGGTCGGCCACAGCGGCTCGGGCAAGAGCACCCTGGTCAACCTGATCTGCCGTTTCTACGACGTGTCGGAAGGCGCGATTCTGCTCGACGGCGTCGATATCCGCTCGTTCGCCGTGTCGGACTACCGCCGCAATATCGGCCTGGTGCTGCAGGAACCGTTCCTGTTCTTCGGCACCATCGCCGAAAATATCGCCTACGGCAAGCCGCATGCGACGCGCCAGGAGATCATGGCCGCCGCGCGCGCCGCACACGCCCACGAATTCATCCTGCGCCTGCCGCAGGGCTACGATTCGATGGTCGGCGAACGCGGCCAGGGCCTGTCGGGCGGCGAGCGCCAGCGCATCTCGATCGCGCGCGCGCTGCTGATCGATCCGCGCATCCTGATCATGGACGAGGCAACCTCGTCGGTGGACTCGGAAACGGAAAAGGAAATCCAGAAAGCGCTCGACAACCTGGTGCAGGGCCGCACCACGATCGCCATCGCGCACCGCCTGTCGACCCTGCACCGGGCCGACCGCCTGGTGGTGCTCGACCGTGGCCAGGTGGTCGAAGTGGGCAGCCACGACGAACTGATGGCCAAAGAGGGCGCGTATTACCGCCTGTATGAAGCGCAGGCGCGCAACGCCGCCGAAATGGTATTGGACGACAAGGAATAAGCATGACCGAGATTACTTTTACCTTAAGCCGCGACCCCTACGGCAAGCTGTTGATGAGCACGGCGGACGGCCAGGTGATCGAGGGCGTGGCGCCGGTGCGCGCTTTTCCCATCCAGTCGCCCGACGAAGGTATTTCGCTGGTGCGGGGCGACGGCAAGGAAGTGGCGTGGATCGAGCACGTGAACGATTTGCCGGCGGCGTCGCGCGCCTTGCTGGTGGAGGAGCTGGAAGGGCGCGAATTCATGCCCGAGATTTCGCGCGTGAAAAGCGTCTCCAGCTTTGCCACGCCGTGCACCTGGGACGTGGCCACCGACCGTGGCGACACGCAATTCGTGCTCAAGGGCGAAGAGGATATCCGCCGCATCGGCGCCGCCTCGCTGCTGATCGCCGACAACCACGGCATACAGTTCCTGATCCGCGACATGTTTACCATCGACAAGCACACACGCAAAATCCTCGACCGCTTCCTGTAACGGCGGGTCAAGCGCTTTTCTGATGGCGATGCCGTTCAGCGCAAACTGAACGGCATTTTTTTAGGCTATGTCACCCGAAACAGTGGGAACGCGCCGTAGTTGCTGAGGTCTAACTGATCAGGTATTTCCTTTCAAGGAGCCGATCATGGATACAGCCCAGTGGCAGGCCTTCGCCAGGCAATTCCCGCAACTGTCGCATCGCCAGCGCCTTGCCAGCGGCGATCTATTGCGCACCAGCGCGCCACAGAATGCGGCCGTCACCCTGATCGAGCAAACAGCCCTGGCACAATTGCATTGCCCTGCTTGTGGCGCGACACGATTCCACCGCCACGGCCAGGCCCACGGCTTGCAGCGCTATCGCTGCGTGCCCTGCCGCAAAACCTTCAACGCCTTGAGCGGCACGCCGCTGGCGCATCTGCACCACAAGGAACGCTGGCTGGCCTATGCCGATTGCCTGCTCAACTCATTTTCGGTGCGCAAGGCCGCCAGCCAGGTAAGCATCCATCGCAACACCAGTTTTCGCTGGCGCCACCGCTTCCTGGCACTGGCCAAAACCGACCGGCCACGCTGCCTGCACGGCATCACCGAGGCCGACGAAATGTATATTCTTGAATCGCAAAAAGGTTCAAGACACATGACGCGGCCGGCACGCCAGCGCGGTGGCCGCGCCAGCCAGCGTGGCATTTCCAACGAGCAGGTGTGCGTGCTGGTGGCGCGCGACCGCACTGGCCAAACCGTCGATTTCGTCACCGGCATGGGCCGGCTGACCAAGGCCACACTGCACGCTTGCCTGCCGCCGGTGATCGACCGCGATATTTTATTGGTCAGCGATGGTCATCCGGCCTATCCCGTGTTTGCCAGGGAAATCGGCATCGAGCATGCGGCGGTCAACTTGCGGGCCGGCATCCGCGTACGCGGCACGGTGCATGTGCAGAATGTGAACGCCTATCACAGCCGGTTGCGTGGCTGGCTGCGTGCGTTTCATGGCGTCGCCACGCGCTACCTGCCCAACTACCTGGGCTGGCGCTGGATCCTGGACGCCAAAAGAATATTGTCCCCCGAAAGCTTGCTCAGGGCCACTTTGGGGACGTTCCCACATCTGATGGTGACATAGCCTTTTTTTAAGCCCTGTCCCTTGCAGTTCATCTCATTTGATCTAGCCCGATGTCTTGAAGGAGACGATCATGGCATATCCCAAGCAAGCAGATCAGCCATTGGCGGCCCGTCAGGCCCGGGTCTTGTATGACAGCACGAATCGGCCTGGTGCAAGCCATGGTCGAGCGCTCCGGCGCTCCGGCCGGCTTTGACGCCGCGCGCTGGCACGCTCCCTTTCAAGCGCTACCTGGTGCGTATGACGCCTTACTGAAACGCCACCTCGGCAAAGCTGCGCAATTTGCGGCTGTGCAGCCGGTCCACGCCCTGGCGGCGCAGCAGTTCCACCGCGCGGATGCCGATGCGCAAGTGCTGGTCGACGCGTTCGCGATAGAAATGGTTGGCCATGCCGGGCAGCTTGATTTCGCCGTGCAGCGGCTTGTCGCTGACGCACAGCAAAGTGCCATACGGCACCCGGAAACGGAAGCCGTTGGCGGCGATCGTCGCGCTTTCCATGTCCAGCGCAATCGCGCGGCTCTGGCTGAAACGGCGCTCGGGCGTGCGCTGCGGCAGCAGTTCCCAGTTGCGGTTGTCGGTGCTGGCCACCGTGCCGGTGCGCATGATGTGTTTCAGGTCCAGCCCCGTCAGCTGGGTGATTTCGGCCACCGCCGTTTGCAGCGCCTGCTGGATTTCGGCCAGCGGCGGGATCGGCACCCACAGCGGCAAGTCTTCGTCGAGCACATGGTCTTCGCGCACATAGGCGTGCGCCAGCACGTAGTCGCCCAGGCTTTGGGTGGTGCGCAGGCCGGCGCAGTGGCCCAGCATCAGCCAGGCGTGCGGGCGCAGCACGGCGATATGGTCGGTAATGGTCTTCGCATTGGCCGGACCGACGCCGATATTGACCATGGTAATGCCGCTGCCATCGGCGCGCAGCAGGTGATAGGCCGGCATCTGCGGCAGCCGCGGCGGCGCGGCGCCCAGGGCATCGTCCACCTCCACCGACTGGCCGACGCGGCGCGTCACCACATTGCCCGGTTCGACAAACGCGATATAGCCGTCGTCGTCCGAGGGCGTGCCGGCGTCCGGCGCACGCTGCATCATGGCGTGGCCCAAACGGATGAATTCGTCGATATAGAACTGGTAATTGGTAAACAACACGAAGTTCTGGAAATGCTGCGGCGAGGTGCCGCTGTAGTGGCGCAAGCGCTGCAGCGAATAATCCACGCGCGGCCCAGTAAACAGCGCCAGCGGCTGTGCTTCGCCATGCGCCGTTTCATGGGTGCCGTTGGCGATGCCGTCGTCCATCGCCGCCAGGTCGGGCAGGTCGAACAGGTCGCGCATGGCCAGGCGGCGCCCGGCGTCCATATTGCCTTCGATATGGTCGTGCTCGGCGAACGAGAAGTGCACGGGAATCGGCTGGGCGCTGACGCCCACTTCCAGCGTGACTTTCTGGCCGTTGTTATGGTTTTTCAGCAGCAGGGTGAACTGGTCGAGGTAATAGTCGGCAAACAGGTCGGGGCGCGTCAAGGTCGTTTCAAACACGCCGGGGCCGGCCACAAAGCCGTAGGCCAGCGGCGAGTCGGCGCGCGCCACGGTTTCGGTCTGTATGCGCACGAAGGGGTAGCAGCCGCGCACCCGTTCCTGCAGGTTTTCGCCGGCGACAAAGCGCTGCAGCGCGTCGCGCAAGTGGTCGATGCTGGCGCGGTAGATGGCTTGCACTTGTTCCAAGGCCAGGCGGGGATCGTCAAAACGGGCGGAAGCGATGAAGGGGGGCGTATGCAAGCGGTGCTCCTTTTGAAGGTTGGTACATGGCATTGTAAGGCAGGCACCGCATAAAGGCTTAAAAACGGCGGGCCGCAGGCGCGGGCCTGAGAAAATGCCGATGGCGGCGTTGCGGCTCCTTGCCGTACATGCGTACTGTCTGCGTCGCCGCGCCTTGCCCTCGACATTTTTCAGGCCCGCTTGGCCCGGAGTGCCCAGGTTGGGGTCTTGGGCCGGAGCATGGTTTGCTACTTGAAAACTTGAAAACTTGAAAACTTGAAAACTTGAAAACTTGAAAACTTGAAAACGGCGGGCCGGAGACGTGGGCCCGAAAAGCCCGGGCTGGCGCCTTTGGCCATGACCTATTTTGCTGGTGTGCTCATGAAGCAGGACAGCTCCATTGCTTATCGCTCAATGGCTGCTTTAGGGAAGCGCATCAGCTTGCTCCAGCCAGCTGGTGCATTTTTTCCGCAAGCTCGGAAACTGCTTCCTCGAATGAGTTTGCATTTGTCATGTGCAGCCACTTTCCAATAGGCGTGCGAACAGGAGCTTGGCCGGTCGCACCGCTTGGCCTGGTCTGCTTCCGCCGCCGGACTCAACCCCAGGATGCAACACGCTACCTTAAATGGCGACAACCACTGCCAGGGGACACGACAAGTGGCGGCTGGGGCGAATGATATAGTGGCGGGAATGTATACATTGAAAGAAACTGCCATGAAAAACGATGCTGCCGTTCGCCCGCAAGCCAACCAGGCGCCTGTCAGGCTCAGCAAAGGTGACTTCGTCACCGGGCTGCGCAAACTGCTGCAAGTAGCGGCCAGGGCCGGCGAGACCAGCGTGGATGTACGCGCTGCAACACTGCATACCGACGTGGGCGTTTATCCGGCGCGCGGCCATTCGATGCCCACCTGTTGCACCGTGATGTATGAAGAGATGCTGCCAGGTGACGAGATACTGCTGACGCCACCTGGCGGCAAGGGACCTGCGCTGCTGGTACGCTACAAATTACCACGCTGAAAATCGCTGTCTCAAGCGGCTGTTGCATGGGCCGGTCCGGCATGAGGGCGACAGGTTACACTGTCGCTTCATTCACTGATCGGCCTTCATCGGCCCACGCTGCCATGTTCATGCGCTTCGCTTTCCTTGCCACCGCCCTGACGCTCGGCTTGGCCGGTCCGGCCGTCGCCGATACTGCCGTCCTCGACAAACTCAAAGCCAATCGGCTCGCCATCACACTGGACAAAGGCGCGCTAACCGGGCCCGGTGCGGCGCCGCTGCTGCAAGCGTCGCGCCAGGCGCAGTACGTACTGCTCGGCGAAGATCATGGTGTCGCCGAGATCGCCCGGTTCTCTTCCGCCTACTTCAACGCCCTGGCCCCTGCCGGCTTCACCACCCTGGTCACGGAAAGTGGTCCAGTCGTGGCAAGCGCGCTCGAAGGCATGCTCAGGCGCGCCGACGCGGTAACGGCGATCGCCAGATTCGACGCCGCCTATCCGGACGCCATCGCTTTCTACACCATGCGCCAGGAGGCAGAGATGCTGGCCGGCTTTGCACTGGCCGCAGGGCCGCGCTTCGAACACTGGGGCATCGACCAGGAATTCATTGGCACGGCCAGATACCTGATCGCCCAAATGCTGGCCCAGCCGGTTAATCCGGCCGCGCGCGCAAAGCTGGAAGCCTTGCGTCAATTGGACGCTGTCGCTTCTCACAAGGCGGCGGCTAGCGGCAATCCCCTGGAGTATCTGATGCTGTCGGCCTCCGACGAAGAACTGGTGTCGCTGCGCCCGCTGCTGGCCGGCCCCAATGAGCAAACCGCGCTGGGACTGCTCGATGCACTGCTGGCGAGCCGTGCCATCTACCAGAAGAGCGCCTCAAAAGTGCCCGGCGATCGCGGCCTTTCCAACGCCATGCGATTGGCGCTGTTAAAGCAGACCCTGGCCTCCCGGCTCGGCGTGCAGGAGCAAAAGCTGCTGGTCAAGGTCGGCGCAAATCACGCCTACAAGGGTATCAATCCGCTCAACAACCGTGACGTCGGCAACTTTCTGGCGGAGCGCGCCGAAGGCCAGGGCCGCAGCTCGCTGCACCTGATCGTGCTGGCGGCGAAGGGCACGCAGCTGAGATTTGCGGGAGCGGGCAAGCCCCATCAGCCGGCGCCGATCGAGCTTGACAGCCCCGCCTCCAAACTGCTGGCCAGTGCGGGCGCCACCGACGGCAGCTGGTCGCTGTTTGACCTGCGCTCATTGCGGCCCGGCTTGCGCAAACTGGCGGCGGGCGACAGCGACGTGTTCAATCTGATCAACGGCTACGACTTCGCCCTGATCATCCCCGAAGGCAGCGCTTCGGCGCAGCTTGCGGCACCATAGTGGGTAGCGCAAGGCCTGAAAGCGCAACCCGGGCAGGGCGCAACCCTGGGCATGCTTGACGGATTCAATTAGAATTGCTATTCTATTTGCATGGTCAGACTAGCTAAATTCAACGAAAATCATTTTATCGACAGCGCCATCACGGTCGCGGCCCAGTGCGGCGTGGCGGCCGTGTCGATGTCGGCGATTGCGGTCAAGGCGGGTGCGCCGATCGGCTCCGTGTATCACCGCTTCGATTCGCGCAATGCGATTTTGGCGCGCGCCTGGCTGCGCGTGAAAAGCGACTTCCGAGAGGAAGTAGCCAGCCTGTGGGGCGAGGGCGACACCTGGGCCGGCGTGCATGGCTTGCTGGACTGGTGCCGCCGCAAGCCCGTCTATGCGCGCTTTTTGCTGCAATGCGAGGACAGCCCCGATTTCAACGGCAGCCTCGATGACGAACTGCAGGCCGCGCTGGAACAGGAGCAAGCCGCGCTCGACGCCTGTTTCGCGCGCTGCGCCGCCGCCATGCCCGATTGCGCCGAAGGTAGCACCGGCCTCGATCACCTGGTGCTCAAGTTCATGCTGATCGACGCGCCGGTGGCCGTCGTCAAACCCTACCTGACCCAGGAACGCGCGATACCGGCCAGCGTCGACGCCATGCTGCGCGCCTCGCACGACGCCGTGCGCGGCTGGGCCGCCCACACCACACATTAATCCACCAGAATAAAGAAAACACACCATGCGCTATTCCACCCAGCTTGAACACGGCAAGAAAATCCCCCTGCATGACGAAGAAGGTTTCGAAGGCATGCGCGCGGCCGGCCGTATCGCCGCCGACACGCTCGACTACATCACGCCGTTCGTCAAACCCGGCATCTCCACCGCCAAGCTCGACGCCATGTGCGAGGAGTTCATGCGCGCCGCTGGCGCCATTCCCGCCACCATCGACTACCACGGCTACAAGCACGCCAGCTGCATTTCGGTCAATCACGTGGTCACGCACGGCATTCCGTCCGAGAGCAAGATTTTGAAAGTAGGCGATATCCTCAATATCGACGTCACGCCGAAATTCAACGAGTGGCACGGCGACACCAGCCGCACTTTCAAGGTCGGCGCCGTGTCTATCCTGGCCAACCGCCTGGTCAATACGGCGTATGAGGCGATGATGGTCGGCATCAACACCGTGCGCCCGGGCGCGACCCTGGGCGACGTCGGTGCGGCGATCGAAGCGGTGGCCAAAGCGCAGGGTTTCTCGTCGGTGCGCGATTTCTGCGGCCACGGCGTGGGCAAGGTGTTCCACGACACGCCGCAAGTGCTGCACTACGGCCGCGCCGGCACCGGCATCGTGCTCGAACCTGGCATGATCTTTACCATCGAGCCGATGATCAATGTCGGCAGCTACCAGGTAAAAGTGTTGCCCGACAAATGGACCACCGTCACCAAGGACCGTTCGCTGTCGGCCCAGTTCGAACACTCGCTGGCGGTGACGGAAACCGGTTTCGAGATCTTTACCTTGTCGGCGTTGCCAGGCGCCCAGCCCTGAGCGCGCTGACCGAGCGGCTGCTGGCGCGCCACCGGTCCGAGCCCGAAGACGCGCTGCAGCAGGTGGCGCAAGCCGTCCTGATGCAGCATGGCATCCGCAGCGACAGCGTGCTGCGCGCGGAAAGCATTGCCGCGCTTGCGCCGCCGGTGGCGTGCGTGGTGGTGCTGGCCGAGTGGCTGGCCCATGTGGACTGGGAAGGGTTCGACAGCGCGCGGTACATGAACTTTGACGGGGTCAATGCGCTGGTGCAAACCGAACTGGGTATGCCGCCACTGGCGCGCGACAATTTTGAGCTGCAACGGCACCGGCTGGTGGAGGCGCTGTACGCTTATATTCAACGCCATATTGCCGAGTTTCCTGCGTAGGTCGGATTAGCGCGCAAGTGCGTAATCCGACAACATTGTTGACGTCTGTGATGTTGTCGGATTACGGCCCGACGGGCCTAATCCGACCTACCCGACGCACGATAAACATCAGGGTTTGCCCTGCGCCACTGCCTTGATGGCGCGTTCCTCCCCCATGCTGGCCGCAATCTTCCACCTCTGCATGGCGCTGGCGCGGTCGGGGCGCCTCAATCCCGCGCCTTCCCAGTCCATCAGCCCCAGATTGTAGATGTCGCCGGCGCTGCCCTTGTCGGCCGCCATGGTGAACCATTTGCGCGCTTCCTTGTTGTTGACCGGCATCTGGACGCCACGCACGTGGTACAGGCCCAGCAGGTGCATCGCCTCCGTATTGCCTTTTTGCGCTGACTGTTTCAACAGCGCCAGCGCGCGCGGCATATTGCGCTGTTCCTGCCAGCCTTCGGCCAGCATCACGCCCTTGGCGGCCAGTGCGTAGCTGTCGTTTTTCGCCAGCGCGCGCGTGATCCACGGCTTGGCGTCGGCGTGCCTGGCCTGGCGTTCCTGCGCCGTGGGCGTGGCCTGGCCCGGCTGTTTCGGCTGGCCTTCGCCCATCAGTGTCATCCAGCCGTACAGCCCATAGGCGTCGGCATTGCCCTTCTTGACCAGCACGTCGAGCATGGCCAGCGCCTGTGTCTTGTCGCCGTTTTCATACAGCTTCAAGGCTTTCGTTGCGCTGGCATCCAGCGGCACCCTGGCCACATGCGGCGCCACCGGCGCGGAAGCGAGCGCGGGCACCGGCGCCGTGCTGGCGCGCTGGCGCAGCGGCAGGCCATAGCCGGCGCCCAGCGCCACCGCGATTGCCGGCGCCAGCACCAGGGTGTAGGCCAGCCGGTGGCGGCCGCCCTTGCCGGCGATCAGCATGGCGCGTTCGGCCTGCTTGTCGCCGCCCAGCGCCTCTGCCAGCACCGCTTTCACCTGGCGCTTGAACAGCAGCCAGGCCGCGCCGGTGGCCAGCAGGCCGGCCGCCGCGCCCATGCCGCGGCCGAAGAAGAACCATACGCCGATGGCGGCGGCCAGCGCGGCCAAGGCGCCTTTCCACCAGAACTGCTTGGCCAGCCGCGTGTACACCTGGCGCAGCGCACCCAGCACGCAGGTGCGTACATTGCTGGCGTAGTCGGCCGACACCACGGCCGCGTGCGCGTGCTCGGCCTCGCCGCTGAGTACCGCTTCGATCACGTCGGCGTTCAGCTCGGACGCGGCCACGTCGCGCAGCGGCGTGAGCAAGCCCTGTATATGGGACGAAAACAGGCCGTCATCAAGACTGCCGGCCAGCGCGTCGCTCAGTGCCTTGAGGTCGCCGCGCAGCAGTTTTTCCACGATATCGTCGAGGGTGAGCCAGCGCAGGTCGCTACCATAGGCCACCAGATGATGCGCTTCGCCATTGCAGGCCGCGTCCAGGCGCACGATGCGCAGCTTGCCCGCGTACAGGGCGTCGACTTCCTGCGGCAGGTCTTCGTCGTAAATGCTCACTTTCGACAACTGCAGGCTGCTGGCAAGCGCCGCAAGTGAGCGCACACCTTCTTTTTCGCGGATGCGGTGCGCGTCGTCGGGCGCCTGCTTGGGCAGGCTGACGCTGTAGGCGGGCGCCACATGGACATCGACCCAGGCGGCGTCACCGACCTTGCCGGAACCGTCGCAAGGGTTGCACTGCAGGTCGCCGACGCCGTTGCAAGTGCGGCAAGTGATACTGCCGCTGGCGCGGCAGGTGCCGCAATTGACGCTGCCGCCGCCATGGCAGGTGTTGCAGGTAACCTTGCCAAAGTTGCAGTGGTGGCAAGTGCGCTGCACATTGCGGTATTGCGTGCGCCACTCCGTGTGGTAGCTGGTGCGCGAGCCGCCGTTCTCGTAGACGGTAGTGGGCACTTCCACCATCACCTGTTCCGCGACGTTTTCCATGACAAAGCCGCTGGCGTGGCAATACGAGCACGACACCTTGCCGCTGCCGTAGCAGCCATAGGCGTCGCAGCTGACGGTGCGCCCGCCGCGGCAGTTCCAGCAGGTTTCGGTGGTGCTGCCGTAGCAGGTGGTGCAATTGACGCGGCCGTGGCCGGCGCAGCTGTTGCAGCTGTCCAGGTGCCACTGTTTGACGGCGTGGCCCAGATACACGCCGTCAAGCACCGCATCATAGGCGTGGCCTGTGCTGTTGAGCGCGGTGGACAATTTGCCGGCCGCGCGGCGCAGCCGGTCCCGGGTGTGCGCTTGCGCCAACGGCACCACGTCATGGCTGGCGCAGCAGTGATCGCTCGCTGACGGCGTGAAGTAGCCGTTGATATGGCGCTGTTCGAGGCGGGCGTCGAGCGTGTAATTGGCCTGCAGTGCGAAGTCCTGGAGCACATCGTCTTCGGCCAGCGGCGTGATGTCCTGCGGTTCGAAGCGGGTCTTGTCCTGCACCAGGCTGCGCAGCTTGCCCAGTACGGTCGGTGCGTCGTCCTTGCCCAGGTTGATGGGGGCGGGCGCGGCCGGCGCGCTGGCGCTGCCGGTGTCATCGCCGTTCGTCTCCGGCACTGGGTTCATGCAACCATCCTTTTGCTCGTTGAAAGATGTTTTGATTTTAGCATTGATGACAGGCTGCTCATCTTGCATCCGTGCAGCTTGCCAACGGCAAAAGCGCGCCCATGCGAGAATGCGCGCTCTTCGTTTCAGGAGCCGCCATGCAGGCCAGGCATTATCTGTTTCCCGTGATCGCCGTGCTGATCTGGGCCATCAATACCATCGTCAGCAAGCTGGCCGTCGGGGTCATCGATCCGGCCGCCATGTCGTTTTTCCGCTGGCTGCTGGCCGGCGTGCTGCTGGCGCTGGCTTTCGGCCGCCCTGTGTGGCGGCAGCGCGCCATCGTCCAGCCTTACCTGGGCAAACTGTTTGTGCTGGGCATGCTGGGCATGGTGATGTACCAGTGCCTGGCGTATATTGCCGCGCAGACCACCTCGGCCACCAATATGGGTATCCTGGCGTCGATGATGCCGCTGCTGGCGGTCGGCCTGTCGGTCCTGCTGCTCGGTGAGGCGGCCACGGTGGGCGGCGTGTTCGGCGGCCTGGTGTCGCTGCTGGGCCTGGCCTATCTGCTCAGCCATGGCGACCCGGCCGCGCTGCTGGCACATGGCGCCGCCGTTGGCGATGGCCTGATGCTGCTGGCCTGCCTGTCGTACGCCGGCTATGGCGTGCTGCTCAAGCGCTGGAAGATCCCGCTCAATAACTGGCATTCGCTGCTGGTGCAGGTGTGGTGCGCCGTGCCGGTGCTGTTCGTGTATTACCTGAGCCAGTCGGCGCCGCCCGTGACCCGTGGCGGCTTGCCGCTGGTGCTGTTCGCCGGCATTCCCGCGTCCATCGTCGCGCCGTTTTTGTGGATGCACGGACTGGCGAAACTGGGACCGAGCCGCGCCACCACTCTGATGAATTTGCTGCCGGTCTTCACTGTCATCATCGCCATGCTGTTCTTGGGCGAAACCTTGCACGCCTACGATGTGATCGGCGGCGGCGTGACCCTGCTCGGCGTGCTGATGGTGCAATTGCTCAAGCGGCCGTTGCGCGCCAGGGCCAGACAGGCTTGATTTTTTGCTATGCTGGTATTTTTGTCAGGAGCCATTCATGACCCTCAATACCAGCCTCGACACCTTGCTGAGCGAACTCGAAGCGTTCGGCATTGCCAACGACGCGGTGCATGCCGAGCGCGGCAGCCGCATGCTCAATATCACGCGCGATACCGGCCAGTTGCTGGCCGCGCTGATACAGGCGCGCGGCGCGCAGCGGCTGCTGGAAATCGGCACCTCGAATGGCTATTCCACCTTGTGGCTGGCGCGCGCGGCGCAGGCGCTGCAAGGCAAGGTTGTCACTGTCGAGCAGGCCGATGATAAATACGCCATGGCGCAGGCGAATTTTGCACGCGCGCAATTTGCCGAGGTGATCGAGCAGAAACTGGGCGACGCGGGCGAGGTGCTGCGCGCGGCGCACGATGGCGCGCACGACTTTATTTTCCTCGATTCGGCGCGCAGCCAGTACCAGGCATGGTGGCCGCAGCTGGACCGCGTGCTGGCGCCCGGTGGCGTGCTGGTGGTTGACAACGCCACTTCGCACTATGGCGAAATGGCGGTGTTTCTTGACGGCATACTGCTTGACGCACGCTATACCAGTTGCCTGGTGCCGGTCGGCAAAGGCGAATTTATCGCCGTCAAGGCACGCAGCTGATCAAACGATGGTGCTTTCCAGCATGCGCACCAGCGACTCGATGCCCTGTGCATCGACCTCGTCGAAGCGGCCGGGCAGGGGGCTGTCGAGGTCGAACACGCCGATGATCTGGGCGTTGGAGAACACCGGCACCACCAGTTCCGAGCGCGAATTGACGTCGCAGGCGATATGGCCGGGAAACGCGTGCACATCCTGCACCACGATGGACTTGCCTTCGACCACGGTGGTGCCGCACACGCCGCGCCCCTTCTTGATGCGGATGCAGGCCGGCTTGCCCTGGAACGGCCCCAGCACCAGTTCATCGCCCCTGAGGAAATAAAAGCCGGCCCAGTTCAGGCCCGGCATGGTATTGAATACCAGCGAGCTGAAGTTGGCGGTATTGGCGATCAGATCGCTTTCGCCGGCCAGCAGGCCTTGCAGCTGCGAGCGCAGGTCGGCAAACATGGCTTGCTTGGCGGCGGGAGTATCGGTGCCGTAGGCGGCGTCGCTGATGGTAAACGTCATGGTGTCTGGAAAGTAAAAGCAAGGAAGGCAATATGGTAGCGCTTCTGGCGCGATTGCGTACGGCTCAGGCGTTTGCCCGGTCGCGCAGCGGCGCCAGCGCCGGATGCGCCTTGTCTGCCGGCCATACCAGCGCGATCTGCAGCGCCAGTTCCTCGCCTTCGGCCAGCGCGCGGTAGGCGACGCCTGCCAGGCGCAGCGCGCGAAACGAGTCGGCCAGCAGCGCCGCGCCCTTGCCGGCCGCCACTTCCGCCAGCAGCACGTGATGGTCTGGCGGCTCGCGCAGGAACACGGGCGCGTAGCCGTGGCGCTGGAATACCTGCTGGCAATGGTCAAAAAAAGCCGGCTGGCGCGCGCGTTCGAACCAGAATACGGGCAGCTCCCGCAGGTCGCGCAGGCGCAGCGTGCGCTTGCGCGCCAGCGCGTGGCCGGCGGGCAGGGCTACCAGCATGGGCTGGCGCAGCAGCGGCTGCACCGCCAGTTCGAACGTGGTGGCCGGCAAGGCCACCAGCGCCGCGTCGAGCTTGCCCTTGCGCACGGCCGTGATCAGGGCCGGCGAGGGTGCCGCTTGCAGGCGCGCCGGCATGCCATGCTCCAGCCGCTCCAGCAAGGGCCGCAGCAGTCCCGCTTCCACCGACGTCGTCACGCCCAGGCGCAGCGGCGGCGCTGCGGTGCCGGCCAACGGCGAAAGCGAGCGCTCGGCCTGGTCCAGCATGGCCAGGATCCGCAGCGCCTGCGGCAGCAGGGTGGCGCCGGCATCGGTCAGCGCCACGCCCTGCGTGTCGCGTTCGAACAGGCGCGCGCCCAGCCGTTCCTCCAGGGTCCTGATGGCGCGCGACAGCGGCGGCTGGGTCATGTGCAGCTGCTGCGCCGCCTGGCGAAAGTTCAGGCAGCGGGCCACCGCGCAAAACAGGGTCAGTGCATGGGTGTCGAGGGTTCTCATACCATAAAGGTATCACGAAACCGGACATTCCCCGGTTGGCAAAGCCGGTCCAGACTGGTGCTACCCCATCATTATCAGGAGTATCAATATGGAACAAATCGTGCGGCAAATCGGCAACAGCACACTGGCTACTCCACCTCTCGGCCTGGGCTGCATGGGCATGTCCGAATTCTATGGCGCCACCGACGAGGCGCAGTCGCTGGCCACCCTGGAGGCGGCGTACGACGCTGGCGTCACCCTGTTCGATACGGCCGACACCTACGGCTTTGGCCACAACGAACAACTGCTGGGCCGATTTCTGCAAGGCAAGCGCTCGCACGTGCTGGTGGCCACCAAATGCGGCCTGGCGCGCGAAGCGGGCGGCTATGCGCGCCGCGTCGACAACAGCGCTGCCTATATCCGCCAGGCGTGCGAGGCGTCGTTGCAGCGGCTCGGTGTCGATACCATCGACCTGTTCTACCTGCACCGGCTCAACCTGGAAACGCCGCTGGAAGAATCGATGGGCGCGCTGGCGCAATTGCAGCAGGAGGGCAAGATCGTCGCGATCGGCCTGTGCGAAGTGGGGGGCGGCACTTTGCTGCGCGCCGCGGCGATCGCGCCAATTGCCGCCGTGCAAAGCGAGTATTCGTTGTGGACGCGCGAACCCGAGCAGGGCGTGCTGGCCGCCTGCCGCCGGGTGGGCGCCAGCTTTATTGCCTGCAGTCCCCTCGGGCGCGGCTTCCTGACGGGCGCCATCGAGGACGTCGCCAGGCTCGATGCTCTGGATTTTCGCCGCTTCAACCCGCGTTTCAGCGCCGATAACCTTGCGCGCAACCAGGCCCTGGTCGCGCTGCTGCGGCAACTGGCACAAGACAAGGGCTGCACGCCGGCCCAGCTGGCGCTGGCCTGGCTGCTGGCGCAGGGCGACGATATCATCGCGATACCCGGCACCAAGAAGATTGCTTATCTGCACGATAACCTCGGTGCGCTCGCCATCCGCCTGAGCGTGGACGAGCTGGCCGCCATGGCGCAGGCGTTTCCGCCCGGCGTGGCGGCGGGCGCCCGCTACACCAGCGAAGGCATGAAGGGCGTGGACGCCTGATGATGGCTCAGTGTTCGCTACCGAACGTACACGAACTTTTTCATAAGGAAAAATACATGACGATCTGCTAGCATCGATCGGGTCCCCATGTGGTACGGGAAACCAAGCAAAGGTGGAAGCCCATTGTTAGATGACGATGCAATTTTTGATATTGAGCTGAAATTATTGTTGGAAGGAATATTGCTGCGGTATCAGCATGACTTCCGCGATTATTCAGTGGCCTCGCTGCGCCGGCGCATGCGCCAGGCGCTCGAGCGATTCGATTGCGCGACCTTGTCGCAGCTGCAGGACCGCATCCTGCACGAGCCCGCGATGTTCCTGCAGATGCTGCAGTTCTTTACGGTGCAGGTCAGCGAGATGTTCCGCGATCCGGCCTACTTTCGTGCGCTGCGCGAAAAAGTCGTGCCGGTGCTGCACACCTACCCTTCGATCAAGATCTGGGTGGCCGGTTGCAGCAGCGGCGAGGAAGTGTGGTCGCTGGCCATCCTGCTGGAAGAGGAAGGCTTGCTTGAACGCACCATGATCTACGCCACCGATATCAATGTCGATGCATTGGCCGCCGCCGAGGCCGGCATTTACGCGGTCGACCGCATCGCCCAGTTCAGCGACAATTACCGGCGTTCGGGCGGCAAGCGTTCCTTGTCCGACTACTACACGGCCGCTTATAAAGGCGCGATTTTCGACCGCCGGCTGCGCCGCCATTTCGTGTTTGCCGACCACAGCCTGGCGACCGACAGCGTTTTTTCCGAGGTGCATATGGTGTCTTGCCGCAATGTGATGATTTACTTTAACAAGGATTTGCAGGACCGCGCGCTGGGCCTGTTCCATGAGGCACTGGTGAACCGCGGCTTCCTGGGCCTGGGCATGAAGGAAAGCCTGCATTTCAGCCGGCATGCGGGCAATTTCCGCGAACTGTGCCAGGCAGAAAAAATCTTCCAGCGGGCTTGACGCATGCCGCATCGCGCCCCATCGAC
Organism: Janthinobacterium psychrotolerans; assembly: GCF_001677885.1. Classification (GTDB taxonomy): domain Bacteria; phylum Pseudomonadota; class Gammaproteobacteria; order Burkholderiales; family Burkholderiaceae_D; genus Janthinobacterium; species Janthinobacterium psychrotolerans. The sequence continues at coordinate 116,006 of NZ_LOCQ01000062.1, forward strand.
CGAGATCGCCGCGCCGCCCGAAGGGCTGCGCCTGATCGCCATCGGCGCGTCGGCCGGCGGCGTCGAAGCGCTGGGCTTGCTGCTGTGCGCCTTGCCGGCGACTTGCCGCGCCAGCGTGGTGGTGGTGCTGCACCTGGCGCCCGGACGGTCGAGCCGCCTGCCGCTGCTGTATGCGGCGCGCTGCCTGCTGCCGATCCGCGAGGCGCAGGACAAGGAGCCGCTGCAGCCGGGCGTGGTGTATTTTGCCGCGCCCGACTACCACTTGCAGATCGAGCCGCAGCGCAGCTTTTCGCTGTCGCTCGAAGCGCCCGTGTATTTTTCGCGTCCGTCGATCGATGTGCTGCTGGAAACGGCGGCCAGTACCTACCGGCGCGAGATGCTGGCCATTATCCTGACAGGCGCGTCGGCCGATGGCGCACGGGGGCTGGCGAAGGTGCGCCAGCTGGGCGGCGCGGCCTGGGTGCAGGACCCGGCGACGGCATCCTCGGCCGCCATGCCCGCCGCCGCGCTCAGGCTTGCCGGCGCCGACCGCGTGCTTGATATCTGGCAACTTGCCGCCAGCCTGGCCTTGTTGACAAACTGAACCGCACGCTTGCACAGGCCGGCAGTCAGGGTGGCGCAGTACGTGTAAGATACATATTAATCCTCCAGAGTTGAGTTTCCAGTATCGAAATTCTTGTTTTGTAACCTATATTGAAACGCACGCCGCCAGTTGGCGTCGCGATGCCTGAAGACTGATCCGTGACCGCACCTATCCACATTCTTGTCGTTGACGACATCGCGCAAAACCTGGTTGCCATGGAGGCCGTGCTGGCCCGCCCCGGCATCGTCATCCTCAAGGCCAGTTCGGGCGCCGAAGCGCTGGAAATCCTGCTGACCCACGATGTGGCGCTGGCCCTGCTCGACGTGCAGATGCCGCAGATGGATGGCTTCGAGCTGGCCGAACTGATACGCGGCAGTGCGCGCACGCGCGACATCCCGCTCATTTTCCTGACCGCCGCCACGCGCGAACCGAGCTACAGCTTCCGCGGCTACGAAGCGGGCGCGGTCGACTTCCTGTTCAAACCATTCGACGTCAAGGCGCTGCAAAGCAAGGTGCAGGTGCTGGTGCAGCTGTACCAGCAGAAACGCGAACTGTCGTCCCAGCTAACCGAACTCAAGCATGCTCTGCACCTGAACGAATTGTTTACGGCCGTGCTCGGCCATGACTTGCGCACGCCGCTGTCGGTGGTCATGAACGGCGCCATGCTGCTGCCGATGATGAGCGAGCATCCGAAGGTCATCATCACGGCGCAGCGCATCGAAAGCAGCGCCAAGCGCATGGCGCGCATGGTCGACCAGCTGCTGGACCTGGCCCGCATCCGCTCGGGCACGATGGAGCTGCGCCTGGGCGTGCACGACTATCTGGCGCTGGCGCAGGCCATCGTCGATGAGTTCGACATGCCGGGCCAGCCGGCGCGCATTACCACCAGCCATGTCGGCGAACTGCATGCCGAATGCGATCCTGGGTTGTTGTCGCAAGTGATCTCCAACCTGCTGGCCAATGCGCTCACGCACGGCGAGCCGGGCGCACCGGTGCAGCTCGAACTGGACGGGCGCGCCGCCGACCATATCACCCTGCGCGTGCAGAACCGCGGCGAGCTCGATCCCGCCTTGCTGCCGGCCCTGTTCGAACCATTCCACCAGACTGGCGAAAAGCGCCGCACCGGGCAGGGGCTCGGACTGGGCCTGTATACGGTCGACATGTTTGTCAAGGCGCATGGCGGCACGGTGCAGGTCAGCGCGTCGGCCACCCAGGGCACGATCTTTACCTTGCATCTGCCGCGCCAGTGCCGTGCCAATCTGCCGGTGCTGGCCGCCACCGCCGTGGTGGCGCCATGAACGATATGCTGCATCGCTACCAGCCGCGCGGCGGCGGCGTCACAGGCGAACTGGTGCGCGGCTTCGACTGGTCCGCCACCAGCCTGGGGCCGATGGACGGCTGGTCCGCCAGCCTGCGCACCAGCGTCGACATCGTGCTCAATTCGCCGATGGCGATGGTGCTGATGTGGGGGCCGCGGCATGTGATGATCTATAACGATGAATACATCAAAATTGCCGCCGGGCGCCATCCGGCCGCGCTGGGCGGCACCGTGCCCGAGGTCTGGCCCGAAATATGGAACTGGAATGCGCGCATCCTGGCGGCGGGCCTGCGTGGCGAGACCCAGGTGCACCGCGAGTGCATCCTGCCGCTGCTGCAGGACGGCCTGCCGGTCGATCATTATTTCGATCTGTTCTATACCCCCGTGCATGGTGACGGCGACCAGGTCGGCGGTGTGCTGTGCACGGCGCTGGAGCTGACGGCGCGCCTGGAAGAAGGACGGCAGTTGAAGCTCGCCACGGCCGAACTGGGCGCGATGAACGACGCGCTGCAGGCCGAAGCGGCAGCGGCGCGCGACGCCAACCGGCGCGTGGCCGAAGAACGTGGCCTGTTGCGCGCCCTGTTCGAACAGGCGCCCAGCTTCATGGCCGTGCTGCGCGGACCGCAACATATTTTTGAACTGGCCAACGAGCACTACATCAGCCTGGTCGGGCGCAGCGAACTGCTGGGCAAGAGCGTGGAAGAGGCCTTGCCGGAAGTCCGCGGCCAGGGTTTCATCGACCTGCTCGACAAGGTTTACCGCAGCGGCGTGCCGTTCGAAGGGCGCCAGCTGAAGGTCGACCTGAACACGGCCGACGGCAGGCAAAGGCAGCGCCATATCGATTTCGTCTACCAGCCGATCAAGAATGATGATGGGCAGGTGGTCGGCATCCTGGTCGAAGGCAGCGATGTGACCGAGCGCATCGAAGGCGAAGAGCGCTTGCGCCTGGCGCAGCAGGCCGGCGGCATCGGCACCTTCGAATGGTTTCCCGAGACGGGCGAGATGGACGTGTCACCCACGTTTCGCCGCATCTGGGGCATCGCCGACGATGAACTCGTCACGCAGCACCTGCTGGTGGGCCTGGTCGATGAGCGCGACCAGGACAAGGTCGGCCCCAGCCGCATGCAACTGGCGCAAAATCCGCTCGAATACGTGGAATACCGCGTGCGCCGCCCGCTCGATGGCCAGGTGCGCTGGATCGCGCGCCAGGGCGAAGTGGTGGAAGGTCCGGCGCCCGGCCAGCGCCGCTATGTCGGCGTGTCGTTCGATGTGACCGAGCGGCGCCTGATTGAAAATGAATTGCACGCCAGCCAGGAACGCATGGCCGCCATCTTTGGCCAGGCCTCGGTCGGCCTGTCGGAGCTGGGCCTGGACGGCAGCTTCCAGCGCGTCAATGGCGCCCTGTGCACCATGCTGGGCCGCTCGTCCGAAGAACTGCTGAGCATGAACATGAACGAGATCATGCATCCGGACGATGTGCCGGGCAACACCTTGCTGTTCCGGCGCCTGGTGGAAACCGGTGAATCGTTCAGCCTGGAAAAACGCTATCTGAAGCCCGATGGCATGCAGGTGTGGGTGTCGAGCAATGTCAGCCGCCTGGTTGATGAGCATGGTCAAACCCGTTCCCTGATCGCCGTCAAGACCGATATCACGGAACGGCGGCGGGTTGAAAAAGCGCTGCATGAATTGAACGAAACGCTCGAACACCGGGTCGAACAGGAAGTCAGCGAGCGCACCAAGGCCGAAGACGCCTTGCGCCAGGCACAAAAAATGGAGGCAGTCGGGCAGTTAACGGGCGGTATCGCCCACGACTTCAACAATGTGCTGCAAATCATCTCGGGCAATCTGCACCTGCTGCACCATTTGTCCGGCAACGATGGCGTAATGCGCCAGCGGCTCGATACGGCGATTGCCGCCGTCGAGCGCGGCGCCAAGCTGTCGTCGCACTTGCTGGCCTTTGCCCGCCGCCAGCCCTTGCAGCCGGTGGTGGCTGATCTGTCGCGCGTGGTGCGCAATATGGACGCGCTGCTGCGGCGCGCGCTGGGCGAGGCGATCGATATCGTGCTCGTCGGTGGCGCCGGCCTGTGGAATACCCTGGTCGACCGCGGCCAGATTGAAAACGTGATCCTGAACCTGGCCATCAATGCGCGTGACGCCATGGATGGCGTGGGCAAGCTGACGATTGAACTGGGCAATGTGGTGCTCGATGAGCAGTATGTGCATAACCTCGACGTGCCGGCCGGCCAGTATGTGATGCTGTCGGTAACCGACACCGGCAAGGGCATGAGCGGCTCGGTGCTGCAGCGTGCCTTCGAGCCATTTTTTACCACCAAGCCTGAAGGGGCGGGCACGGGCCTGGGCTTGTCGATGGCCTATGGTTTCGTCACACAAAGCCGCGGCCATATCCGCATCTACAGCGAGCCCGGCCATGGCACCGGTGTCAAGATCTACCTGCCGCGCACCCTGATGGCCGAAGCGGCGGACGAAGTGGAACTGAGCGGTGTGGTCACGGGCGGCACCGAAACGGTGCTGGTGGTGGAAGACGATGTGGGCGTGCGCGCCACCGTGGTCGACATGCTGGGCAACCTCGGCTACAAGGTACTGAAAGCCGAGGATGGCGAAAGCGCGCTGGCCGTGCTGCAAAGCGGCGCGCAGATCGATTTGCTGTTTACTGACGTCATCATGCCCGGTCCCGTGCGCAGCACCGACATGGCGCGCATGGCGCGCGAGATGCAGCCCGATATCGCCGTGTTGTTTACGTCCGGCTATGCGCAGGACATCATCGTGCACGAAGGCCGGCTCGATGCGGGTGTGGAGTTGCTGAGCAAACCGTACCGGCGCGAAGAACTGGCGCGCAAGCTGCGCCATGTGCTGGCCAACCGCCAGCAGCAAATGCGCGCGCGCCAGTTCGACTGGGCCGCCGCGCCGGCGGCCGGCAATGCGCCGGCCGGTACGCCAGGGCTCGATTTGACGGGCCACGCGCCAGTGCCACACGGAGACGTGCCAAGCTCGCTGAAAATCCTGGTGGTGGAAGACAATCTCGATTCCCAGCTGATGGTCTGCGAACTGGTGGGCATGCTGGGCCATACGGTGAGCGGCGTGTCGGATGGCGAAGCGGCATGGGAACTGCTCAATGAGCAACATTTCGATATCCTGTTTACCGACGTCAGCCTGCCTGGCATGTCGGGCATCGCGCTGGCGCGCATGGTGCTGCGCGACAAGCCTGGCATGCGCATCATCTTTTCCACCGGCTACGGCAAGGAATCGATGGACGAACTGGGCTTTTCCGCCAGCGTGCTGCGCAAACCCTACGACCTGCTGGAATTGCAGGCGGCGCTGGAACAGGCCTGAGCCGGGGCCAGCGCGCCCGGCAAGATTTGCCCGCATCTTTTTACTCACCTTACACTCTTGAAAGACAAGCATGACGCCTGAACTGACGATACTCGGCTGGACCCTGGTGCTGGCGCTGGTGCAGATTTTGCTGCCCTCGTCGTTTCGCAACCGCGAAACGGGCACGCAATACAATATGAGCGCGCGCGACGAGGCCGGCCCGCCGGTGGGCAAGATCACCGCCCGCCTCAAGCGCGCCCAGGCCAATCTGTTCGAGACGCTGCCGCTGTTCGCCGCCGCCGTGCTGATCGCCCATGTGGCGGGCGTGCACAACAATCTCACACTGTATGGCGCGGCGCTGTACCTGGGCGCGCGCGTGCTGTACCTGCCCCTGTACGCATTCGGCATTCCCGTCGTGCGCACCCTTGTATGGTGCGTCTCGGCACTGGGTTTGCTGATGCTGTTGTGGGCCATCCTGTTTGCTTCCTGAAGTCCTACAAAGGCGGTGGTAGCCGTCCTATGGCGCGGCGCCCGCCGCAACCGTAGAGTGAGGTCACGCTGGCGCACGGGCGCCACGCTCTACAGGACATCACATGGCCACCATCGCCGCCACAGACATTGCCGCCGGGGCAAACGGCAAACGCCCCGGCAAGAAAATTCAACGACTGCTGCGCTCTGTCTTCGGCGTCGAGCGCCTGCGCGCCGGACAGCAGGATGTGATCGACAGTGTGCTGGCCGGGCGCGACACGCTGGCCATCATGCCGACCGGCAGCGGCAAGTCGCTGTGCTACCAGATACCCGCCTCCCTGCTGCCTGGCCCGACCCTGGTGGTCTCGCCGCTCATTTCCTTGATGAAAGACCAGCAGGAAAAACTGGCCAGCCTCGGGATTACCGCCGTGCAGCTCAACAGCAGCCTGTCGCGCGCCGAAGAGCAGGAGGCCATCGCCACCATCGCGGCGGGCGCCAAGGTAATCGTGTTTTGCACGCCGGAACGCCTGGCGACCGCCGAGTTCCTGGACCTGCTCGCCGGTACGCGGCCGTCGCTGGTGGTCATCGACGAAGCCCATTGCATCTCGCAGTGGGGCCATGATTTCCGCCCCGCCTACCTGGAAATCGGCACCGCGCTGCGTGCGCTGGGCCGCCCACCGGTGCTGGCGCTGACCGCCACCGCCACCGATGATGTGGTCGACGATATCGGCGCCCAGCTCGGCGCGCGCAAGCTGCGGGTGATCAATACCGGCATCTATCGCGCCAACCTGCGCTACAGCGTGATCCAGGTCACCAATGCCGACGAAAAACAGGAGCAGGTGCTGCGCCTGCTGCGCGAAACGGCCGGGGTCGGCATCGTGTATGCCGCCACCGTGAAAGCGGTCGAAGCGCTGGCCGAACGGCTGCAGGCGCTGGGCGAGAGCGTGACCTGCTACCACGGCAAGCTGTCGGCGCGCGAGCGCAAGGAGCACCAGGATCTGTTCATGCGCGGCGAGCGCCGCATCATGGTCGCCACCAACGCCTTCGGCATGGGTATCGACAAGCCCGACACGCGCTTCGTGATCCATCTGCAGGTGCCGGCCAACCTGGAAGCGTACTACCAGGAATCGGGGCGCGCCGGGCGCGACGGCTTGCCGGCGGACTGCACCTTGCTGTACTTCCAGCAAGACAAGCGCGTACAACAGTTCTTCCTGGCCAAGCATTATCCGAGCGCCGACGAACTGGCCGCCATCGTTGCCGCCGCACAAGAACTGCCGGCCACCTTCGGCTTCGACGCGCTGCTCGAACGCCTGCCCACGTTTTCCGACAGCCACCTGAAGGTCTGCCTGAAGCTGCTCAAGGACGGCAAGCTGCTGCGCCAGGACCGCAAGCTCGGCTATGCCCTGAAGGCAGCGAAGGCAAAATCGCCGTCCTATGCCGAACTCGAGCAGATCTATATTGCCAAGCAGGAGCGCGACAAACAGGCGCTCGAGCAGATGGTGGCCTATGCGCAGAGCGGTTTTTGCCGCTGGAAGCTGCTGCTCGATTATTTTGGCGACGCCGGCGACTTCGAACGCTGCTGCAGCTGCGACAATTGCCTGTCGCCACCGGCCGTATCGGTGCCGATCACCTTCGATGAAGACTTGCAATCGAGTACGTTTGCGCCAAAAGTCCAGCAAGCTCCGGCAACGCCGCAGATTGCCGTGGGCAGCCGGGTGCGCGTGCCACGCTTTCATATCGGCACCGTGCTGTCGGTGGCGGGCGACCAGGTCACCATCGAGTTTCCTGAACATACCACCAGGACTTTCATGGCCGAGTTCGTCGCACCGGCATAGTGTGCGTTGTCGGACAGAGTAAAAAGCCTTGCGGCGCTAGAATGCTTCCATTGAAGAGTTTCTCGACATGGGACTGGCATGAGCGACATGGTGGTAGTGCGCAAGGAAGGCCTGTATTGTGTGCCGGGCCAGTTTTATATCGACCCGTGGCGCCCGGTCGAGCGCGCCATCATCACGCATGCGCACGCCGACCATGCACGCGTGGGCCACGGCCACTACCTGAGCGCGGCTTCGGGCGTGAAGGTGTTGCAGTCGCGCCTGGGGCCGGTCACCATCGACGGCCTGGAATATGGCCAGACCATCACCCACAATGGTGTGACGGTCTCGCTGCACCCGGCCGGCCATGTGCTCGGGTCAAGCCAGGTGCGCATGGAGCACGGCGGCGAAGTGTGGGTGGCCTCCGGCGACTACAAGCTGGAGTCCGACCCGACCTGCCTGCCGTTCGAGCCGGTGCGCTGCCATACCTTCATTACCGAATCCACGTTTGGCCTGCCGATCTACCGCTGGCAGCCGTCGCAAACCGTCTATGACGACATCAACCAGTGGTGGCGCAGGAACGCGGCCGAAGGACGCACCAGCGTGCTGTTCTGCTACGCCTTCGGCAAGGCGCAGCGCATCCTGGCCGGGCTCGACCCCGAAATCGGCCCCATCATCTGCCATGGCGCGGCGCAGGCGCTGAGCGAGGTCTACCGCGCCTCCGGCGTGCTGCTGCCGCACACCATGATGGTAGGCGACGTGACGCACAAGGCGGCCCTGAAAACGGCGATGGTCATCGCGCCGCCATCGGCCGCCGGCTCGTCGTGGATGAAGCGCTTTGGCGACTACAGCGACGCCTTTGCCAGCGGCTGGATGCTGCTGCGCGGCGCGCGCCGCCGGCGCGGCGTCGATCGGGGTTTTGTGTTGTCCGACCACGCCGACTGGCCCGGCCTGATGCGCGCCATCAAGGCCACCGAAGCCGAGCGCGTGATCGTCACGCACGGTTCGATTCCCGTCATGGTGCGCTGGCTGCAGCAGAACGGCTGGCAGGCGGGGGGCTTCGAGACCGAATATGGCGATGACGAAGCCGCCGATGCGGTGAACGACGCCATCAATGAGGCGGTCGCCACTGCCGCCGATGGAGCGCCGCATGCGTGAGTTTGCCCGCCTGTACGCCGAGCTCGACGAGACCACTTCGACCAGCCGCAAGCTGGCCGCGCTGCAGGCGTATTTCTCCAGCGCGTTGCCCGAGAACGCGGCCTGGGCCGTGTATTTCCTGGCCGGCGGCAAGCCGCGCCAGGCCGTGCCCACCAAGTTGCTGCGCGAATACGCGACCGAAGCGGCCGTCCTCGACACCTGGCTGTTCGACGAGGCCTATCACGCGGTCGGCGACCTGGCCGAGACCATCGCCCTGATCCTGCCCGCGCCTGGCCACGTCAGCGAGATCGGCCTGGCCGAGTGGGTCGAGCAGCGCATCGCCCCCTTGCGCGGCGCCGCGCCCGAGGCCATCCGCAGCGCCTTGCTCGGCTACTGGGATGAACTGGAAACGCGCGAACGCTTTTTGTTGATCAAGCTGATCGGCGGGGGCTTCCGGGTCGGCGTGTCCAAATTGCTGGTGACGCGCGCGCTGAGCGCCATCGCGGCGGTCGACAGCAAGCTGATCGCGCAGCGCCTGATGGGCTGGACCGATGGCAAGGTCAGCCCCACCGGTGCCGGTTTCCTAAAGCTGATCAGCGAGGAATCCGACGGCGAACATGCGCTGCGCGGCGGCCAGCCCTATCCGTTTTTCCTGGCCCACCCGCTGCAGGCGGCGCCGGCAACCCTGGGCGATGTGAGCGACTGGCTGGTCGAATGGAAATATGACGGCATGCGGGCCCAGCTGCTGCGCCGCGACGGCAGCACCTGGCTATGGTCGCGCGGCGAGGAATTGATCACCGAACGCTTTCCCGAACTGGCCCGTATCGCCTTGCCGGAAGGCTGCGTGATCGATGGCGAAATCCTGATCTGGCAGCCGGGCGACACGCCGTCGCCGTTTGCCGACCTGCAAAAGCGCATGGGCCGCAAGACGGTATCGAACAAGCTGCTGGCCGAATTGCCGGCCGCGCTGGTCGCTTACGATGTGCTGGAACTCGACGGCGTCGATATCCGCCACCTGCCGCAGCACGAGCGGCGCGCGCTGCTGGAAACTGTGGTGGAAAGCATTGCCGACCCGGCGCTGCGCTTGTCGCCACGCATCACGGCCGGCAGCTGGGACGAGCTGGCCCTTATCCGCCAGCAGTCGCGCGCGCGCGGCGTGGAAGGCATGATGCTCAAGGCGGTCACGGCGGCGTATGGCGTGGGCCGCACCAAGGATGTCGGTACCTGGTGGAAATGGAAGATCGATCCGTTCTCGGTCGACGCCGTGCTGATCTATGCCCAGGCCGGTCACGGCCGGCGCGCTTCGCTGTACACCGACTACACCTTTGCCGTCTGGGACGACGACGAGAACGGCCAGCGCAAGCTGGTGCCGTTCGCCAAGGCGTATTCGGGCCTGACCGATGCCGAAATCGGCAAGGTCGACGCCGTGATCCGCAAGACCACGGTGGAAAAATTCGGCCCGGTGCGCAGTGTCAAGCCCACCCTCGTATTCGAGATCGGCTTCGAGGGCATTGCCGCCTCCAGCCGCCACAAGGCCGGCATCGCGGTGCGCTTTCCGCGCATCCTGCGCCAGCGCGACGACAAGGCGATCGCCGACGCCGATACGCTCGACACGCTCAAAGCCTTGCTGACGGGGCGCCATGAAAGCTGAGCTGTGAGCAAATCCGCGCTGGCGCAGCGCATCGACGACTGGTTTGCGGCCAGGGGCTGGACCGTGTTTGCGTTCCAGCGTGCGGTCTGGCGCGCGGCGGCTGCCGGCCAGCCCGGCTTGCTGCACGCCAGCACCGGTTCCGGCAAGACCTATGCCGTCTGGTTCGGCGCCTTGCTGCGTTCAAGTCGGCTGGTGCGCAACAGCCGCAAGCAGGGCCTGCGCGTGGTATGGATCACGCCGATGCGCGCGCTGGCGGCCGATACCGTGCGTGCGCTGCAAGCCTCGGGCGAAGCCCTGGCGCCCGGCTGGCGCATCGAGGCGCGCACCGGCGACACCAGCGCGGCCCAGCGCGCGCGCCAGTCGAAAGCCTGGCCCGACGTGCTGGTGACGACCCCCGAGAGCCTGTCGCTGATGCTGTCGCAGGCCAATGCCCATGAGCGCTTCAACCTGCTAGAAACGGTGATCGTCGACGAATGGCATGAGCTGCTGGGCAGCAAGCGCGGCGTGCAGGTGCAGCTGGCGCTGGCGCGCTTGCGGCGCTGGAATCCGGAACTGATCACCTGGGGCGTGTCGGCCACCCTGGGCAACTTGCGCCAGGCGCAGGATGTGCTGCTTGGTGAACACAACAGCGGCGTGCTGGTCGAGGGCAAGGTGCGCAAGCGCATCGTGGTCGACAGTCTGATCCCGCTCAATCCCACGCGTTTTCCCTGGGGCGGCCACCTGGGCATCCAGATGCTGCAGCCCTTGATTGCGGAAATCGAGGGCAGCGCCACCACCCTGGTGTTTACCAATACACGCTCGCAGGCCGAGCTCTGGTATCAGCACCTGATCGATGCGCGGCCGGACTGGGCCGGGCTGATCGCCTTGCACCATGGCTCGCTGGCGCGCGAAGTGCGCGAGTGGGTCGAGCAGAGCCTGAAGGCGGGCACCTTGAAGGCCGTGGTGTGCACTTCCAGCCTGGACCTGGGCGTGGATTTCTTGCCGGTCGAGCGGGTATTGCAGATCGGCAGCGCGAAAGGCATCGCGCGCCTGGTGCAGCGGGCCGGGCGCAGCGGCCACGCGCCGGGAAGGGTGTCGCGCGTGACCCTGGTGCCTACCAACAGCCTGGAATTGCTGGAAGCGGCCGGCGCGCGCCAGGCGCTGGCGCAAGGCCAGCTCGAAGCGCGGCCCGTGCCCGACAAGCCGCTCGATGTGCTGGTGCAGCACCTGGTGACGATCGCGCTCGGCGGCGGCTTCCGGTCGGAAGAACTTTACGAAGAAGTGCGCACCGCCTGGTCCTACCGGCAATTGACGCCGCAGGAGTGGCAGTGGGCGCTCGATTTCGTGACGCGCGGCGGCCAGAGCCTCACCGTGTATCCCGAATACCGCCGGGTGCTGCCGGACGAACAGGGCGTGTACCGTGTGCCGGACGCGGCGCTGGCGCGGCGCCACCGCATGAGCATCGGCACGATCGTCTCCGAATCGTCGATCCAGGTGAAATACATGAGCGGCGGCAAGATCGGCAGCATCGAGGAATCGTTTATTTCGCGTTTAAAACAGGGCGACCATTTCCTGTTTGGCGGACGCATCCTGGAATTCGTGCGCGTGCATGAAATGACGGCCTATGTGCGCCGCGCCACCGGCAGCCGGGGCGCCGTGCCGCGCTGGCAGGGCGGCAAGATGCCGCTGTCGTCGGAACTGGCGCATGCCGTGCTCGACCAGTTGCAGCAGGCGCAGGATGGCCAGGTGACGGGGCCGGAAATGCGCGCGCTGGCGCCCTTGCTGGCGATCCAGCAAAAATGGTCCAGCCTGCCCACGCGCGCCAGCCTGCTGGTGGAAACCCTGGCCAGCCGCGAAGGCCATCATCTGTTTTTGTATCCGTTCGCGGGCCGCTCGGTGCACCTGGGGCTGGCGTCCCTGCTGGCGTACCGGATTGCACGCGTGCAAGCGGCCACCTTGTCGATCGCCGTCAACGACTACGGTTTTGAATTGCTGGGGGCCGACGATATCGATTTTGCGCCGCTGTTTTCCTTTGAGACGGGCGGCGCCGTGCCGCTGTTCAGCCTCGACAATCTGCTGGAAGACGTGCTGGCCAGCCTGAACGCGACGGAATTGTCGCAGCGGCGTTTTCGCGAAATCGCCCGCATTGCCGGCCTGGTGTTCCAGGGCTATCCGGGCCAGCCGAAAAGCACGCGCCAGTTGCAGGCCTCGTCCTCGCTGTTCTTCGAAGTGTTCCGCAAGCATGACGCCGGCAACCTGCTGCTGACGCAGGCGCAGCGCGAAGTGCTGGAGCAGGAACTGGAACTGACGCGCTTGCGCGCCACCTTGCGCGAGCTGCATCAGCGCACCCTGAGCGTGCAAGCCTTGACGCGTGCCTCGCCGTTTGCCTTCGGCCTGATGGTCGAGCGCTTCCGCGAAAAGCTCACCACCGAAAAACTGTCGGACCGGGTGGCGCGCCTGGTGCGAGAACTGGAGAAAGCGGCTGCATGAGCCATAGCATCGTTGAACTGGCCGGCGAAACGCTGTGGCTGCTGGCCAGCAAGGCCATGTACTGGCCGGCGCGCAAGATGCTGATCGTGGCCGACATCCATTTCGGCAAGGCCACGGCGTTTCGCTCGCTGGGCGTGCCGGTGCCCCGTGGCACCACCACCGAGAACCTGCAGGCCTTGTCGCACTTGCTTGCTGCACATGTTTGCGAGGAAATCGTGTTCCTGGGCGATTTTTTGCACGCCAAGGCCGCGCATGCGCCGGCCACCCTGGCCGCCATGCAGGCGTGGCGTGTGCGCCATGCGCACTTGCGCTTGACCCTGGTGCGCGGTAACCACGACCTGCAGGCGGGCGATCCGCCGGCCAGCCTCGGCATCACGATGGTGGACGAACCGCACCGGGTGGGGCCGTTTGCGCTATGCCATCACCCGCACCTGGAAACCGACGGCTATGTGCTGGCCGGCCATGTCCATCCCGTATTTCATTTGCGCGCCGCGCGCGAGACGGTGCGCCTGCCGTGTTTTTTGCTGGGACCGCGGCGCGCCATCCTGCCGTCGTTCGGCGCATTTACGGGCGGCCATGCGCTCAAGCCCTTGCCTGGCGAGCTGGTCTACGTGACAGCGGACGCGGCTATTTTTCGCGTGCCGGGGCAGGGGCCGGATACGCTTGAGTGTCTGGTACCGTCGATCAAAAACCAATAGTAACCACGCCACCGCAGGCCGGAATGTTCCTACATATCGGCTTGTCATACTCCTATTTTGAGTGGCCCGATCACGCACTAAGATGACTGCTCCCATGCATATGCATGGTTCCACACCCGACATTACTAACGATCAAGGAGATGATCATGGCCACATCGAGTGACAATAAACAAGGTCAGCAAGGCGGCAAAGCCAGCGGCGGCAACGCCGGCAGCAGCAGCGGTAGCGGCGGCGGCAACAAGCAAAGCGATACCAGCAAACGCGGGTTTGCTTCCATGGACCCGGCACAGCAGCGTGAAATCGCCAGCGAAGGCGGCCGTGCCGCGCATGAAAAAGGCACGGCCCATGAGTTCACGTCGGAAGAGGCACGCCGCGCCGGCAGCCAGAGCCATAAAAACGATGGCAACAAGCAAAGCGGTGGCTCTGGATCGGGCTCGGGTTCGTCCGGCGGCAGTGGCGGCCGCGGCGGCTGATGACCGGACTGTAGCTTGACACAGCAGGCGGCCTTGGCGCCGCCTGTTTTTTTAACGGTGTAGGATGAATCCTACACCGTGATCTGATAACTTCCTATGTCTGACAGTGCTGCCGTGGACTATGCTGGAAAGGTTGCAATCATGCAGCACATCACTGATGGAGGTTGACATGTCGCAGAAAATTTCACCGGAGCCGGCGCACCAGGCTGGCAATCAGCAGGATGGCGGAACGCAGAGCGGCAACCTGCAAAGCCACGCCCAGCAAGGCGAGAACTTCGTGCTGGTCGACAGTGAGCGCGGACTCGACATTGGCGACGATCTGTTTTCCATCGGCGAAGTACGGCGCGCCGACCGGCTGCCACGCCAGCACCAGGGCGGCAATGCCGGCCAGAGCCGGCAAAGCGCTGACGATGCGCCCGACACCACCGGCAGCACCGGCGTTTAGCCGTTGCTCCAGGCCGCTTGCGCGAGCCGCAGCACATGCTCGCGCACATCGGCTGGCCAGGTTTGCGCCTGCGCCATGAAGGCGTCACGCTGGCCTGCAAACAGGGCGCGGCTGGCTTCTTCGAATCCCGCTTCATCACCGGCCAGCGCGCTCATCACGCGGTAGGCCGTTTCACGCGCCTGCCGCTGTTCATCAAGCGCCTTGTTGTCGCGCTGTGCATGCTCCACCAGTTTGCGCAAGGCCACCGACGCGCCGCCCGGCTGCGTCGCCAGCCATTCCCAATGGCGCGGCAGCAAGGTGATTTCACGCGCCACCACGCCCAGCTTCGGCCGGCCTGCCGTGCGTGGCGCGACAGGCGTGACAGGCGCGACGGCTTCTTCCACCGCTACCGGTGCACGCGGCAGGCGCTGCAGGACCTCGGCCAGGCTGCCATGCAGGTTCAGGTCGACCTGCTGGCCATTGTCGTCATTGAAGATCAGGATCTGCGCGTCAGGCTCGTGGGTGACGAGTTCCTTGAGCGTTTGCGCCACGGCATGCAAGTTGCCGGCGGCAACTTTGCGCTTGCCGGCAAAGGCGGTGAGGGGGAATAGGTTCATGCTGCCTCCTTGGTATAGGCAGATGATTTTACCCGGATTAAAATAAAAGTCAATAAAACCCGGGTAAAAATAATTACAGGTCGATGCGGCCGTGTTCGCCCAGGTCTTTCGGCGTGTCGCCCGTAATGGCAGCCTTGGCCATTTCAAAGAACTGGCGCATCTTGCTCGCGTCGCTATCCCAGTATTCGGCCGACTGGATGGTCACCTTGATCAAGGAGAGGTGCGGATCGTCGAGGCCGCCCGGGAACCAGGCCTTGACAATGGGATTCCACAACTCTTCGGCCTTGGCGCGGTCCTTCAGCAATTCGGCGCGGCCGCAGACCGAGACATACAGGCTGTCGCCCGGCTCGGCGAAGCTGACGTTCACTTGCGGATTGTTCAGCAGGTCGCGCGTATAGGCTGCCTCGTCCGTGACGAAAAACCAGATCTGGCCCTGGTCGTCGACTTGCTGCTGGGTCAGCGGGCGGCTGGTCAAGGTGCGCGTGTCGTCGCTGGTGGTGAACATGCCGAATTTGACGCTTTTGATCTTGTCGGCAATGGTGACGATCTGTTCACTGGTGTAGGAAGTCATGGTGTGCTCCGTTTGTGGTTGTCCTGAACAACAGCATAGGCCGCACACAGCACTTGCTCTGTTCGACAGCGTACTTTGCGGGCAGCTCGCCGCCAGCGCGCCATGTTTCAAAGTTGTTACAAAACGTTGTTGTTCAAGTGCCTGGGCGATATTGACTTAATAAATGATAATCATTATCATTTGTTGGATAATGATTGTTGCAACTCCCCTTTGAAGGATATGAATGAAGCAAGCTGACGTGTCACGCAGCAACGCCAGCCGCGCCGTGTGGTTGAAACAATTGCATCAATGGCACTGGATCAGCTCGGCACTGTGCCTGCTGGGCATGTTCTTATTTGCCATTACCGGCATTACCCTGAACCACGCCAGCCAGATCGAAGCCAAACCCGTCATCTCACGCCAGAAGGCGCAGCTGCCCGCGCCGCTGGTCACCGAACTGGCCGCCTATGCCGAACGGCACGACGGTGCCAACGCACCCATGCCGACGGCCGCCGAGCGCTGGCTGAAACAGCAGTGGTCGCTCAATGCGGGCGGGCGTCCGGCCGAATGGAGTGTCGATGAAGTGTATTTGCCGATGCCCAAGGCCGGCGGCGACGCCTGGGTGCGCATCGGTCTCGAAGACGGCGCCGCCGAATACGAGTTGACGGACCGTGGCTGGATTTCCTGGCTTAACGATGTGCACAAGGGCCGCAATACGGGCCAGGCCTGGTTCTGGTTCATCGATATTTTTGCCGGACTGTGCATCGTGTTCTGCCTGACCGGGCTATTGATTTTGAAGTTCCACGCAAGCAACCGGCCGTTCACCTGGCCGATGGTCGGCCTCGGTATTTTGATCCCCTGCGCGATCGCGCTGCTGTTTATCCACTGATATTTTTTTCTTCCTTACTTTGACAGGCACACCATGAAATTACGCTACTCCCTTGCGCTCGGTCTTCCCCTGATCGGCACCTCGGCGATGGCGGCCGACCTGGCCCTCAAGCTTGAAATCCCGCAACTGAATGTAGCGGAATACCACCGCCCTTACGTGGCTGCCTGGCTGGAATCGGCCGACCAGAAAGTGGTCGGCAACCTGGCAGTGCTGTACGACGTGAAGAAAAAGGACAAGGCGGGCGAGAAGTGGCTCAAGGACATGCGTTCGTGGTGGCGCAAAAGCGGCCGCGACCTGGCCATGCCGGTCGATGGCGTCAGCGGCGCCACGCGCGCACCTGGCGAACACAACCTGACGTTCCCCGGCTCGAAAGCCGTGCTCGACAAGCTGCCGGCCGGCGAATACCAGCTGGTGGTGGAAGCGGCGCGCGAAGCCGGTGGCCGCGAACTGGTGCGCGTGCCGTTCCAGTGGCCGCCGAAGTCGGCCCAGTCCGTTCCTGCCAAAGGCAAGGAAGAACTCGGTAACGTCGTCGTCCAACTCAAACCTTAAGGCGCTCCCATCATGTTGAAGCAACTGAACAAACCGCTGATCGCGCTGGCCCTGGCCGGCCTGGCACTGAACGCCCACGCCCACCGTCCGTGGATGGTGCCGTCGAGCACGATGGTGGAAAGCAAGGATGCCTGGGTGACGGTGGATGCCGCCATCTCCGAAGGCCTGTTCGAGATCGACCACCAGCCGCTGCGCCTCGACGCCCTGGTCGTGACCGGCCCGGACGGCGCCAAGGTGACGCCGGCGAACGCCATCACGGGCCGCCTGCGCAGCGTGTTCGACGTCAAGATGGAAAAACCGGGCACCTATAAAGCGGCCATCGTGTCGCAGAACGTGATGGCCAGCTACAAGCTCAACGGCGAGCAGAAGCGCTTCCGGGGCAACGAGGAGACCTTCAAGAAAGACCTGCCGGCCGACGCCCAGGACGTGAAAGTCACGCGCACCGCCAGCCGCCTGGAAACATTCTTCAGCAATGCCGAAACCAGCACGGAGGTGTTCAAGCCGACCGGCGTGGGCCTGGAACTGGTGCCGGTCACGCATCCGAACGACCTGCGCGCTGGCGAGAAAGCCACCTGGCGTTTCCTGATCGATGGCAAACCGGCCGCCAACCAGGCCTTCAGCCTGGTGCCAGGTGGCGTGCGCTACCGTGGCGTGCTCGGCGAAATTCGCCAGAACACCGACGCCAAGGGCGAAATCACCTTCACGGTGCCGGCCGCCGGCATGTACTACGTCAACAGCAGCTGGCCAGCGGCCACGCCACCGGTAGCCGGCCAGCCGCCAGCCATGCCCGAGCGCCGCATGACCTATGCGGCCACGGTGGAAGTGTTGCCGGAGTAAATGGTGCGCCGGGTATTGTTGCCGCTGCACCTGAACGATCGCGCGCCGCCGCCTGGCGCGGCGATCCGCGAGTTGCATGGCTTGACCATGGGCACCAGCTGGTCGGTGCGCCTGGTCGACACCCACATGCCGGGCCGCGCCGCCAGCGCCGACTTGCGGCAAGGCTTGCAGCAGCAGCTGGACCTGGTGGTGGCGCAGATGAGCCACTGGCAGCTTGATTCCGACCTTGGGCGCTTCAACCGCGCCGCGCCTGGCCGCTGGCAGCAGCTGCCGGCCGCCTTTGGCGAAGTGCTCGAGTTTGCGCTGCAGGTGTCGCAGGCCAGCGGCGGCGCCTATGATCCGTGCGCCGGCGCGCTGGTCAATGCCTGGGGCTTTGGCGCCGAACAGCGCCATGACCAGCCCGGTTTCCAGGCGCCCGATGCGGCGACCGTGCGGCAGTTATTGTCGCAACACAATCATGTTGAGTTCGATGCCGCCTCGCGCCGCGTGCGCCAGCCCGGCGGCGTGCAGCTCGACCTGTCATCCGTTGCCAAAGGCTATGCGGTGGACCGGCTGGCGCGCTATCTCGACAGCCAGGGCGTCGAACATTACCTGGTCGAAGTTGGCGGCGAATTGCGCGGCGCCGGCTGCAAACCCGACGGCCAGCCGTGGTGGGTCATGCTCGAGCAGGTCGACGGCGCTGATGCCGCGCTGCATCCGGCGGAAATGATGCTGGCGCTGCATGGTTTGTCGGTCGCCACCTCGGGCGATTACCGCCGCTTCTTTCACGATGGCAGCGTGCGCTACGCCCATACCATCGATCCGCGCAGCGGCATGCCGATCAGCAACCATCTTGCCTCGGTGACCGTGGTGCATGCGCAGTGCATGGCGGCCGACGCCTGGTCCACCGCCCTGACGGTGTTGGGCAGCGAGGCTGGCATGGCGCTGGCCGAACAGCAGGGCCTGGCGGCCCGCTTCGTGCAGCGCGATGGCCACGCTTATCAAGAATTCCTGAGCAGCGCCTTGCTGGCCCTGCTTGACGACTGAAGATTCCATGATTTTTACCCACGATACGACGCGGCTGTTGCTGCTGGCCGGCCTGTCTCTCAGTTATGCCGGCGTCTGCCTGGCGCCCTGGATGCGGGCGCGCGGCAAACGCCGCGCCGCCGCGGCCGCCAAGGCCGCGCTGGGCGGCAATCCCGCCTGGCTGGTGGCCTATGCCAGCCAGACCGGCAACGCCGAAGAGCTGGCCACGCAGACGGCGCACAGCCTGCAGCTGGCCGGGGTTGCCGTGCGCGTGTGCGCGCTGGCTGAAGTGACGGCGCAGGACCTGCAGCAGGCCGAGCGTGCGCTGTTTCTCGTCAGCACCTATGGCGAAGGCGATGCGCCCGACAACGCCGCCACCTTTATCGGCCGGCTGATGACGGGCGCGCTGTCCCTGCCGCAATTGCACTACGGCGTGCTGGCGCTGGGCGACCGCAGCTACAGCCAGTATTGCGGCTTTGGCCGCGCATTGGATGCCTGGCTGGCCGGGCAGGGCGCGTCCAGCCTGTTCGAGCGCATCGAGGTCGACCGCAGCGCCAGCGCCGCCATTGGCGCGTGGTTCCAGCAGCTGAGCCACCTGGCCGGCACCAGCGACGCGCCCGACTGGAGCGCGCCTGCCTTCGACGACTGGCGCTTGCTCGAGCGGCGCCTGCTCAATCCCGGCAGCGCCGGCGGCCCGATCTATCACGTGGAGCTGGCGCCCGCCAGCGGCGTCTTGCCCGACTGGCAGTCGGGCGACCTGGTGCAGCTGGCCGCGCCAGCCGACCCGTCGAAGCCGCGTGAGTATTCGATCGCCTCGATACCGCAGGAAGGCCGCGTGCACTTGCTGGTGCGCCAGCACAGCCATTCCGACGGCAGCCTGGGCGTCGCTTCCGGCTGGCTGACGCAGGCGGCCCGGCCTGGCGAACTGGTGCAACTGCGGCTGCGCCAGCATCGGCGTTTCCGCCTGGAAGACAATGCGCAGCGGCCCTTGATTTTGATCGGCAACGGCAGCGGCATTGCCGGCCTGCGCGGCCACCTGAAAAGCCGGGTGCTGGCGGGGCAACGCCGCAACTGGCTGATCTTTGGCGAGCGCAATGCCGCCCATGACGCGCATTATCTGGACGAACTGCAAGCCTGGCACGCCAGCGGCGACCTGCCACGGCTGGACCTGGTGTTTTCACGCGACCAGGAACAGCGCCTGTATGTGCAGGACCGCCTGCGCGGCAATGCCGATGAAGTGCTGCAGTGGCTGGCGCAGGGCGCGGCCATCTATATATGCGGCAGCCTGGCCGGCATGGCCGGCGGCGTCGACCAGGCGCTCGACGAGATGCTGGGCCGCCCGGCCCTGGATGCGCTGGCGGCGCAGGGGCGCTACCGCCGCGACGTGTATTGAGCCGGCAGGCTATCATGGCTGTTTGCACCGAGGAGGCAGCATGAGCGAGCATATCGAGACGATTCCCGTCAACCTGATCAACGGCGAGGCGACCAGCCTGGCCGCCTACCGTGGCAAGGTGCTGCTGGTGGTCAACGTGGCCTCGGCCTGCGGCCTGACGCCGCAGTACGAAGGACTGGAAAAGTTGCATGAAGAAAAAGAGGCCGAGGGCCTGGTGGTGCTGGGCTTTCCGGCCAATGAATTCGGTGCGCAGGAGCCTGGCAGCAACGCCGAGATTGCCGACTTTTGCACCAGCAAGTTCAGTGTGCGCTTTCCGATGTTCGAGAAAATTGTCGTCAAGGGGCCTGGCCAGCATCCGCTGTACCGGCAGCTGGTGGCCGCCCAGCCACGTGCCGAGGAAAAACCGGGCAGCGACTTCCGCGCCAAGCTGGCCGGCTACGGCATCAAGCAAGAAAAACCCGAAGATGTGCTGTGGAATTTCGAGAAATTTTTGATCAGCAAGGATGGCCGGGTGGTGGGACGCTTCGCACCCGACACCACGCCGGACGACGCCATCCTGGCCGATGCCATCGAGCGCGAACTGCGCGCCTGAGTTGATCAGTCTTCGATGGCGTGCTGGGCGGCCGGCTCCAGCTCGCCGCTTACTTCCTGCAGCCCGCGCGCCAGGCTGGAAATGCTGGGGTTGTCGATAAACACGCAACGCTTGCCGGTGCGCTTGCAATAATCTTTCACGCGCCAGTAGGCGCTGTGGCTGATGCAGCCGGTCTGGCAAATCACCAGGTCGGCCGCCGCCAGACTCGAATCGAGCAGGTTGGCATTGTCTTCCAGGCCGCCGTCGTGGTGGGCAAACTGCGCGCCGACCCGTTCGATCAGGGCGCGGTAGGTGGCCACATTGCCGCTGCGCCCGCCGACGCACAGCACGCTCTGGTCGACCAGGCGGATCGGCATTTTCAGCTTGCCGCCAATGGGCGCCTCCAGCCTGGGCGCCGGCGCCGGCACGGGCGAAACGGGTTTCACCTGGACCTGCTTCAACTCGATGATTTGCTGGCGCAAGTCTTTTTCGCGTTCATCCATTTGCGCCAGGCGTTCGACCAGCCGCGTGCGCGATTCCAGCGCCGGGATGGCCGATTGCAGCTGCGCCAGCTCCGCGCGCAAGGCGTCGATCACGCTGTCCTTGCCGATCGACTCGGCCCGCGTGCGCAGCAGCAGCGCTTCCTGGCGTTCCAGCTCGCCCGTCTTTTCCTGCAGCATGGCCTGGCCGCGCAGCTGCAGCCGCGACAGCTCCTGCGCCAGGCGCGCATTTTCTTCCTGCAAGGCCGTGAATTTTCCCATGTCGGCGCGCACGCAGGCGCCGGCCTGGTGCTGGATCATGTGCAGGTCGCGGCACATCTGTTCTTCGAGTTCCGCATCGCAGCGCGGATGGGTCAGGCCGGCCCAGAAGGCGCCGGAAACGTCGCCATTGGCCACCGCGGTGCGCCACAGCTGGGCTACTTGCTCTTTCGTCTTGGCGCCGCGAAAGCGCAGGATCACCGGGGCGTAGCGGCGTTCGAGTTCCTTTTGCAGCGCTTCGGACAGGCGGTTGCGCGCGCCGCATTCGGTGACCGCGCCGACGTGCACTTCGTAGTCGTCGGCCAGCACGCGCCCGCCCGTCATCTTGCCGACCAGTTTGCGCAGGTAGCCAAGCGGCAGGCCGACGCCAACCAGTGGACAATGACAGGTATGCGACAGCTCCCACAGGCGCCGGCGGCGCGAGGTGAGCGCGGCCGCATCGGCCTGGGCGGCGGAACAATTGCTGATGACGGGCAGGGCGGTGTCTTTGTCACACATGGCGGTTTCCTGTAGGGCTGGAGTGGGGCAAGGCGGGTGGCGCTTATTGCGCCAGGGGCAGCGTACGCTTGGGGTTGACCAGGCGGTCCAGGCGTTCGAGCAAGCTGCCCTTGGCCGGCTGGGCGGGTTTGACCTCGACCAGGCTGGCCCATTGCTGCGACAGTTGCTGGCAGGTCGCCTGCAATACCGGCGCCAGGTTGGGCAGGCCGGACAGCACGCGCAGGTGGCGTTCGATCACCGACGCCAGTTTCGGACACGCCGCGTCGGCGTGATAGTGCGACATCAGGTGCAGCACGTTGGACAGCATCAGCTCGGGCTGCTGCTCATGGGTCGCCAACATTGTGTCGATACGGTCGTTCGCCATCAAACGCTCCTGTGCGGTAGTGTCGCTGGCGGGCGCGCCGGGGCGCGCAACTGGCTTGCGGAATCGGGCAGGCTGCCGGGCCGGCCGGGGCTGGCTCAGGCAGTGAGGATCAGCTTGTTCAGCTGGGTGACGCGCAAGCGGTAAATCTTGCCGCTATGTTCGATTTCCACTTCGCGGCCCTGCTGCAGCAGCGCTTCGCTGGTGATGCGGCGGGCCGGCTGCGCCATGCTGACGGGCGGGCGAACATGGGCGGTGGCGGCGTCCTGGATCATGGCTGGTTTTGAGCTGTGCATGGGTGGCTTTCTTTGTCTCAGTTGAGAATGATTCGTATTTGCATTATTGTTGAATGTGACCCGAAATGCAAGTCTTATTTACGCAAAAATCCGGCTTTTTTGCGGACAAAAAAAGACCCGGCGAGAGCGCATGCTCCGGCCGGGTCAAGCCTGTGCCAGGTGTATTAGACAGCCAGCAGCTGCGCTGTATCGACAGCGGCCGCACTGGTGGCCTGGGTTTCGGCCTTGAGCTTGGCGGTGGCCAGCTGCTTGGCGCGCGAACGCGACGGTGGCAGGCGGCGCAGGGTTTTCAGCGCTTCCGGGTCCTTGATGCCGATGGTGCGCTGGTCCACCGTGATCAGGCCGATTTCATTGAAGGCCGACAAGGTGCGGCTGACCGTTTCCAGGGTCAGGCCCAGATAGCTGCCGATTTCATGGCGCGTCATGCGCAGATTAAACAGCTTGCTGGAATAACCCATTTGTGCGAAGCGATCGGCCAGCGAGACCAGGAAGCGCGCCACGCGCGCCTCGGCGCTCAAGGCGCCCAGCATGCCGATCATCGTCTGTTCGCGCACCAGTTCGCGGCTCATCACGCCATACATGACGTTTTCCAGTTCCAGGTGCACGCGGCCCAGGGCCGTGAGTTTTTTGAACGGCAGGAGTATCAGGTCGCAGTCGGACAGCGCCACCGCTTCCGACGAGTAATGGCGGGTATGGATGCCGTCGACGCCGAGCATGTCGCCCTTCATGGGGAAGCTCAGTACCTGCTCGTTGCCGAATTCGTCGATCAGCACGGTTTTCAGGAAGCCCGAGTTGACGATATACAGGGTGTCGAACGGCTGGCCGATGGTGTGGATGCGCTGGCCGGTCTTGAATTGCACGTGCTGGAACAGCAGTTCGTCGGTGGCGATGCTGCAGGCGGTGGAGATATGCAGCAGATCGCAGACCTCCTTCAGGTTCGACCACAGGCGGCCCTGGCGCTGGCGACCCGCTTCCATGGAAGGTAAGGGCGGCATGGGCGAGGCGGCGCGGTTTTCAGACGTTTGCGTGGACAGCATGTTCATCTCCTGGTCGAATCATGTTGGGATAGCGAAATAGTCAGGGACTGCGCCGCGTATCGGGCAGCGGCATGGTCCTGGCGTTTAGTGCTTGAAGCGCTGAAACTTGCTAAGTGATGAAATAACTTCCAGCAACTTGATGACTGGTTTCAGTATGCCAACATGCGTATGGAATTCATATCAGCCGAGGCTGAATATGGGAGTAGGAGCCAGTGAGAGGGGGGGTAGGATTGTTCCTACTGTGGCGCACCCGCGTGCGGCGGGCTGCTTCAGGTCTTGAACGGCGACAGCAGGCGGTGGGCGACGGCGTACTGCACCATTTCCGAAAGAGAACTCATGCCCATTTTCTGCATGATGCGCGTCTTGTGGGTGCTGACCGTTTTGACGCTCAGGTGCAGGTTGTTGGCGATTTCGGTGATCGACTTGCCAGCCACCAGCAATGAAAACACTTCGAATTCGCGGTCCGACAATTGTTTGTGCAGCAGGCTTTCATTGGGCATCATGATGTTGAGCACCAGCTGCTCGGCCACTTCCGCGCTGATGTACGGGCGCCCCGAGGCCACCTTGTGGATCGCGCCCACCAGCTGGGTGCCGGCGCTTTCCTTGGTCAGATAGCCCTGGGCGCCGGCGCGGATGGCGCGTACCGCATATTGTTCTTCTTCATGCATGGTGAGGATCAGGATGGCCAGCTTGGGCGCTTCGCTGCGGATCTGGCGGATCAGGTCGACACCGCTGCGCCCTGGCATCGACAGGTCGAGCAGCAGCAGGTCGAAGCCGCCCCGGCGTACCTGGTTCAGCACCTCGAAGCCATCGATGGCTTCGCCGACGATGTCGATATCGGGTGCGCCGTCGAGTATGCGCTTCAAGCCCTCGCGCATGATGGTGTGGTCGTCGGCAATCACAATACGTATCATAAGGTGCAGTAGGTTGGTTCGCCCGGCGCTGGACGAATGTTGAAAAACCGGAAAGGTTGTCATCTTAGCCTAAAAAATGGCTCGCGCCGGCGTCGCCCCGGCGGATGGCTCATTGCGCTGGCGGTTCCTTGATCAGGCGGTGCACCAGCACCGGCAGGGTCGAGTGCGACAGCACCTTGTTGGTGACGCTGCCCAGCAGCAACTGGCCCCAGCCGCTGCGTCCGTGCGAGCCCATGAAGATCAGGTCGCAATGCTGGAGCTGCGCCACTTCGACGATCTTCAGCGCCGGGCTGTCCGAAAACGCCGTCAGGCCGCTCGCTTCCAGGCCCCGTTTGGCGGCCGCGTCGAGCACGGGCTGCCAGTGGCCGCTGCCGGCCTTGCGCATGGCGATGCGGTATTCTTCTTCGCTGGGATAGCTGGGAGGAATGATCTCGATATACACGGGGTACTGGTATTCGGGCGCCACATACAGGACAAGGATGTCGGCGCGCATCTGTTCGGCGAAGGCGACGCCGGCGCAGGCGGTCAGGTTGGAGACGGCGGAACCGTCGGTGGCGATCAGAATTTTCCTATACATGACAGCTCCTTCTTGAGGTGAACCGCTGCGCGCAGCCTGCTTTATTGTAGGCCGGGCGGCTTGATTGTATTCATGTAAAAACTTGATATTTATCAACAGTCGTGCAGCTTAAGTATAGGCAACATTGGCGAAAGGATCGTCATTTGCTCTGAATGGTGTGGCGGAAGGTGGCTTGTGGCAAGGTTTTCTCACCGGATTGATGTTCTTGCCTGCGCGCCAATGGTAGTATTTCAAAATACAACACCCGACACAGATATTTCCGTAGGGAAAAGGTATTGTATGCCCGCTTTACGGCGGGAAGCGCGTTTTGAGATTTACCAACAGGCCGGCGCCCTGCTACACTCGCATCATCGCAGCGGTATTGCCTCAAATCATCTTAATCGAGAAATTGTGGGTATCAGTCTGTAAAACGCACAGTTCAGGCGGAATTTTGACAAATTATGGAGAAGCAGGGATATGACCAACGCCGCTGATGATTTCGACGCCTTATTCGATGAAGTATCTGCCCAACGTACCGAGGCGCCCGCACCGGCGCCAGCCGCTCCGGCAGCCGCCGCCGAGGTAGCGGACGACGATTTCGACGCCCTGTTCGACTCGGTGTCGTCGAGCGCCGCGCCAGCGGCAGCCCCGGTGCCCGCGCCGTCAGCCCCCGCGCCGGCAGCAGCAGCGCCGGCAGCGCCTGCCGCCGGCGGCGCCGAACCGGTGGACCAGTCCGACAAGCCGATGTTCGAACGCCTGGGCGGCATTGTGCGCCTGCTGCACGACTCGCTGCGCGAACTGGGCTACGACAAGGCGCTGACGGAAGCGTCGTCGCAGATCGTCGACGCCCAGGACCGCCTGGAATACGTGGCGACCTTGACCGAACAGGCCGCCAACAAGGTGCTCAACACGCTCGACGAAGGCATGCCGGCGCAGGACGTGCTGTCGAAAAAGGCCAAGGACATGGACAGCCGCTGGACGGCGCTGTTCGATGGCAAGCTGAGCCTTGACGAATTCAAGGCCCTGGCCGGCGACTCGCGCCAGTTCGCGCAGGCCGTGGCCGAGGCCACCGAAGCGGAAAAAGCACGCTTGCTGGAAATTATGATGGCCCAGGACTTCCAGGACATTACCGGCCAGTTGATCAAGAAGGTGGTCAATATCACCAAGACGGTGGAAAACGAGCTGGCTCAGTTGCTGCGCGACAACGCTCCTGCCGAAGTGCGCGAGAAGCTCGCACAGAAACAGGAAGCGCCGCTGATGCAAGGGCCTTCCGTGCCGTCGGTGGCGCTGGACCAGGATAATGTCGACGACCTTCTTGCCGATTTGGGATTCTAATGGACGATATGCTCAAGGATTTCGTCGTCGAGGCGATGGATCTTGCGGTGAATGTCGAGGAGCACTTACTGCGTCTCGAACGCGATCCTGACAACAAGGAAACGCTTAATGCAGTGTTTCGTTCCTTTCACACCATCAAGGGTGGCGCCGGTTTCATGGGCCTGCCCGCGCTGGTGGCGGCCTGCCATCTGACCGAAAACCTGTTCGACGCGCTGCGCACGGGCGCCGCGCCGGTCACGCCGCTGGCGATCGAGGCGGCGCTGCAAGCGTCCGGTTTTGTCGCCGACCAGCTGACCGAGCTGGCCAATGGCGCCGCGCCGGAAAGCCTGCCGGCCATGCCGCAGGAGCTGGAAGTGATTTTGACGGACGCCATCGAAGGCAAGAGCACGCAAGCGCCTGCCGCTGCCGCGCCTGCGCCTGCCGCGGTTGTCGAGGCTGCCGTGGTGGCCGCGCCTGTCGCTGCATTGCCGTCGGCTGCCCCTGTTTCCGTGGCCGGCGCCGATGGCGTCGACTGGACCGCCCTGTATAACGCCGTGGTGCCGGCCGGCAGCCAGCTGGCCGTGGCCGCGCCTGCAGCGGCCGCCGCCGCACCCGGGCCGGTCGCCGCTGCAGTAGCGGCCGCGCCGGTTGCCGCCAAGCCTGCCGCCCGGGCCGTCGATGGCGTGGCGCGCGAAGAGCGTGCCGACATGCGCCATGCGGCGCCGGTCAAGGAAGACAGCATCCGCGTCGACGCCGTCAAGCTCGACGCCTTGCTGGAAGTGGCAGGCGAGTCGGTGCAGGCCGCCAACCAGGCCGCCGTGCTGCTGGAACGGTTGCTGCAATTCAAATTCGAAGGCCAGGCCGCCACCCTGATGGCGACCCTGGCGGAAACCCTGGAACGCGCCTCGCGCTACTCGACCGAACTGCAACGGGCCACGCTGGCCACGCGCATGCAGCCGGTGGGCCGTTTGTTCCAGAAATTCCCGCGTCTGGTGCGCGAACTGGCCAAGGACCTGGGCAAGGATGTGGAGCTGACCATCGAAGGCGCCGAGACGGAAGTCGACCGCGTGGTGGTCGACAGCCTGTACGATCCGCTGGTGCACATGCTGCGCAACTCGCTCGACCATGGCGTCGAGTCGCCGGAAGACCGCCTGGCCGCCGGCAAGCCTGCCAAGTCGTATATTTCCCTGAAAGCATGGCAGGAAGCGAACAGCGTCATGATCGTGCTGCAGGACGATGGCAAGGGCATGGACCCGGTTTTCCTGCGCAGCAAGGCGCAGCAAAAAGGCCTGATCAGCGAAAACGCGCAGCTGAGCAACGACGAGTGCTTCCAGCTGGTGTTCCTGCCGGGTTTCTCGACCAAGGAAGTCGCTTCCAGCGT
The DNA here is from genome assembly GCF_001677885.1 of Janthinobacterium psychrotolerans. GTDB lineage: Bacteria > Pseudomonadota > Gammaproteobacteria > Burkholderiales > Burkholderiaceae_D > Janthinobacterium > Janthinobacterium psychrotolerans. The sequence continues at coordinate 143,894 of NZ_LOCQ01000062.1, forward strand.
CTCCGGCCGTGGCGTCGGCATGGACGTGGTCAAGACGGCGGTGGAAAAAAACCGCGGCGCCATCCATATCGAGTCGGCGCTGGGCAAGGGCACGAAGTTTGCCATCCGCCTGCCGATCGAACTGTCGATCGTGCCGACCATGCTGGTGTCGACCTCGGGCGCCGCGCTGGCGCTGCCGATGGCGGTGGTGCAGCGCGTGGTGGAGCTGCCGGAGAACTTCATGGAAGTCGGCGGCGCACCGGTGCTGAAAGACCAGGGCCGTCCGTTGCCGGTGCGCTCGCTGGCCGGTTCGCTCGGCTACGAGCCGTGCAGCGAGCGGGTCGGCATCGTGGTGGCCGCGCCGCAGCCGTATATCCTGGCGGTGGCGGCCGTCGACGGCACGGCCGACCTGGTGATCAAGCCGATGACGGCCATTACCGTCGAAGGCATTACGGGCACGGCCCGTTCGGCCGAAGGCGAGCTGGTGCTGGTGGTGGGCCTGTCCTTCCTGATGGATGGCTGCCGCGGCAGCGTGCGCATGGCGGCCTGACCGTTGCCTGTTTAAAAAAAGCCTGCGGCAGAGTTTTTGCCGCAGGCTTTTTTCATTGCACTTCGTCAACCGGGCGCAAGCTGCCGCCTTCGAGCCAGCGCTGCACGCGTACGATCTCTTCGGCGCGGCCCGCTTCATCCTTCGGCGGCGGCAGATAGATGTCGGGCATGATGCCGTCCAGGTCCACCTGCAGATGCGGCAAGCGGGTCGAGCGCGAGGTGGCGTAGGCCAGCTGGCGCAGGCCCGATGGCAGGGCTTGCACGCGCAAATTCGAATAATCGAGCGCACCATTGCTGTTGCGCCCGATCAACTTGACATGAAAACTCTGCCGCACTGCGAGCAGGAATTGTTCGCAGGAACTGCCGCAATCGCGGTCGACCAGCACCGCCACCCGTGCCGGCTGTATTTTCTCTTTGGCAAATTTCGCATAGCTGATGGGTGCATCCGCGTTTTGCGCCACGAACTGACCCGGCGGCACGCTGCGCATGCGGTCCATGGTCCTGGCCATGCTGATCGGGCAGCTGGCGTCACCGGGCACGTACAGTGCGCAGATGCTTTCCTGGTTGGCGATATTGGCCGGCGTCGACAGCCATTCTATGCCCATGGTGACGCTCTCGCCTGAGGCGATCCATGGCAACAGGGATGCATACGTGCTGTCGCTGCCGCCATCGTTCTGCCTGACATCGATGATCCAGTTGCGCCGGCGTTGCAGTTCCTTGCGCTTGCTTGCCAGCAAGTCAGCGATGGCTTGGGCGTACTGCGGAAAAAAACTGGGCAGTGTCAGCAGCGCGGTGTGCGGCGACAGCAGTCGCAGCGATGGCGCTCCGTTATCCATGGCGGCCGATGGTGCGGTGGCTGCGGACGATGCCGGGGCCGGTGTCACGGGTTTCAATACGGCCGTCGGCATGATCTGCAGATGGCCCTTGCGCCATTGCTGCAAATACTGGGACAGCACCATATTGCAAGCGCCCTCGTCGTTCACCTTGGCCGCTGCCTCGCTGGCGCTGGCCTGCGCCTGGTCGAAATACGCTTGCCCCTTTTGCGCCAGATGCTGGCGCGCACCGGTATCGTTTTCCAGCAGGAAGCCGGGCAGGGCGCGCAAGTCCTGCAGGCAGGACTCACTGGGCGAGGCCGCCTGTGCATGGCTGGCGGCCAGCGTGGCCAGGATGGCCATCGCAAGAAAACGTCGTTTCATCGGTGCTGACTTCCTTGTAATTGTTGTCAAAATACAATACACGAAAGTTGCTGAAACGCCTATCCCTTTGCAAGGGCGCCGTCATTGCTTCGGGCGGCCCGGTTGCTGGATAGGCCTGATGCTACAAGAACGATGTAATCGGCAATTTCCAGCTCAAATCCAACACTGCGACCGAACTTTGTATCGCCAATCCCACGGCTGGGCCGCTTTCGGTTCTGTGGGGCTCAAAATATGGCATAATCCTTGTGGATCACCGCATGAATCCGGACTCACTTGATCACTTACTACAGGCTGTGGCATTGCTGCATAACTCATGATGAAGACGCTTTACGACAAACTCTGGGAATCCCACGTGGTGCGTGCCGAAGAAGACGGCACCACCATTCTGTATATCGACCGGCACCTGGTGCACGAAGTGACCAGCCCGCAAGCGTTCGACGGACTACGCGACGCCGGGCGCCAGCCATGGCGCATTTCCGCCAACCTGGCCGTGGCCGACCATAACGTGCCGACCACCAGCCGTGTTGACGGTATCGCCGACCCGGTCTCGCGCCTGCAGGTCGAAACCTTGGACAAGAATGCCAAACACTACGGCCTGACGTACTTCAACATGAACGACAAGCGCCAGGGCATCGTGCACGTGATCGGCCCCGAGCAGGGCGCGACCCTGCCCGGCATGACGGTGGTCTGCGGCGACTCGCACACGTCCACCCATGGCGCCTTCGGCGCGCTGGCGCACGGCATCGGCACCTCGGAAGTCGAGCACGTGCTGGCCACGCAAACCCTGCTGCAGAAAAAGTCGAAATCGATGCTGGTGCAGGTCGACGGCGTGATGCCGGCCGGTGTGACGGCCAAGGACATCGTGCTGGCCATTATCGGCAAGATCGGCACGGCCGGCGGCACCGGCTACTGTATCGAGTTCGGCGGCGCGGCGATCCGCGCGCTGTCGATGGAAGGGCGCATGACGGTCTGCAACATGGCGATCGAGGCGGGCGCGCGCGCCGGCATCATCGGCGTCGACGACACCACCATCAACTACGTCAAGGGCCGCCCGTTTTCGCCGGCCGGACCGCACTGGGACCGCGCCGTGGCCTACTGGCGCACCCTGCATTCGGATCCGGGTGCGCGATTCGACCTGGTGGTCACCCTGAACGCTGCCGAGATCGAACCGCAGGTCACCTGGGGCACCTCGCCTGAAATGGTGGTCGGCATCGACGGCCGCGTGCCCGATCCCGATCACGAAAAAGACAGCGTCAAGCGCGACGCCATCGAAAAGGCGCTGGTCTACATGGCCTTGAAGCCAAATACGCCGATTTCGGATATCCGCATCGACAAGGTGTTTATCGGTTCGTGCACCAATTCGCGCATCGAAGACCTGCGCGCCGCCGCCGCCGTAGTGCGTGGCAAGTACCGCGCCTCGAACGTGACCCTGGCGCTGGTGGTGCCCGGTTCGGGTCTGGTGAAGGACCAGGCCGAACGCGAAGGCCTGGACCGCATCTTCAAGGACGCCGGTTTCGAATGGCGCGAACCGGGCTGCTCGATGTGCCTGGCGATGAACGCCGACCGCCTGGAACCGGGCGAACGCTGCGCCTCGACCTCGAACCGCAACTTCGAAGGCCGGCAAGGGCAGGGCGGGCGTACCCACCTGGTGTCGCCGGCCATGGCGGCTGCGGCGGGGATTGCCGGCCATTTTGTCGATGTGCGTGGCCTGCGATGAATGACGGGGCCGGTGCCGCTGGCGTACACTGGCGGTCCCCGGTCCCTTATCTGATATCACACTCATTATGAAAAAACTCTTCACCCTCCTGATCGCCACCCTGGTGCTGGCCGGCTGCAATACCGTTTCCGGCATCGGCCGCGATGTGCAGAAAGTCGGCCAGGTTGTCACTGGCGCCGGCGGAAAATAACCCTGTGACGGCGCCGGCGCATGCGCGCCGCCCGTCCTACCGAGTACATACAGCATGGATAAATTTACGATTTACGAAGGCCTGGTCGCTCCGCTGGACCGCGCCAATGTCGATACCGACGCGATTATCCCGAAGCAATTTTTGAAGTCGATCCACCGCAGCGGCTTCGGCCCCAACCTGTTCGACGAATGGCGCTACCTCGACCATGGCGAACCGGGCCAGGACAACAGCCGCCGTCCGCTGAACCCCGGGTTCGTGCTGAACGAGCCGCGCTACCAGGGCGCCTCGATTTTGCTGACGCGCAAGAACTTCGGTTGCGGCTCCTCGCGCGAACATGCGCCGTGGGCGCTCGATCAATATGGCTTCCGCGCCATTATCGCGCCCTCGTTTGCCGATATCTTCTTCAATAACTGCTACAAGAACGGCTTGCTGCCGATCGTGCTCTCGGAAGCCCAGGTCGACCATCTGTTCAATGAAGTCAAGGCCTTCCCCGGCTACAAACTGGTGGTCGACCTGGAACAGCAGCGCGTGTCGACCAGCAACGGCACGGTGTCGTATCCGTTCCAGATCGACGCCTTCCGCAAGTATTGCCTGATGAACGGACTCGACGATATCGGCCTGACCCTGCGCCACGCCGACGATATCCGCGCTTTCGAAGAACGGCACCTCACCAATCAGCCCTGGCTCGCCAACGTCATCTAACTATATAAAACATGAAAATTGCTATCCTGCCCGGCGACGGTATCGGCCCTGAAATCGTCGCCCAGGCCGTCAAGGTCCTGAATGTCCTCGGTGAGTCGTTTGAGCTGGAAACGGCGCCCGTCGGCGGCGCCGGCTATGCGGCCCACGGGCACCCGCTGCCCGAGGGCACGCTGGCCCTGGCCAAGGCGGCCGATGCGGTGCTGTTCGGCGCCGTCGGCGACTACCAGTACGACAACCTGGAACGCCAGTTCCGCCCCGAACAGGCCATCCTGGGCCTGCGCAAGAACCTGGGCCTGTTCGCCAACCTGCGTCCGGCGATTCTGTACCCGGAACTGGCGGGCGCGTCGACCCTGAAGCCGGAAGTGGTGTCGGGCCTCGACATCCTGATCATCCGCGAACTGACCGGCGATATTTATTTCGGCCAGCCGCGCGGCGTGCGCGAATGCCCGGACGGTCCGTTCAAGGGCCAGCGCGAAGGCTACGACACCATGCGCTATGCGGAAGGCGAAATTCGCCGCATCGCCCACGTCGCCTTCCAGGCCGCGCAAAAGCGCGACAAGCGTCTGACCAGCGTCGACAAGGCCAATGTGCTCGAAACGTTTCAGTTCTGGAAAGACATCGTCACCGATGTGCACCAGGAATACCCGGACGTCGCGCTCGACCATATGTATGTCGACAACGCCGCCATGCAGCTGGTGCGGGCGCCGAAGAAATTCGACGTGATGGTCACCGGTAACATGTTCGGCGACATCTTGTCCGACGCGGCCGCCATGCTGACCGGTTCGATCGGCATGCTGCCGTCCGCTTCGCTCGACGCCAACAACAAGGGCCTGTACGAGCCGTCGCATGGCTCGGCGCCTGATATCGCCGGCAAGGGCATCGCCAATCCGCTGGCCACCATCTTGTCGGCGGCCATGATGCTGCGCTACTCGCTGAACCGCGCCGAGCAGGCCGAGCGGATCGAGACGGCCGTGAAAAGCGTGCTGGCGCAGGGCTTGCGCACCGCCGATATCCACGAAGCGGGCACGACACTGGTCGGTACCGAGGCGATGGGCGATGCGGTTGTGAAAGCACTGGCGTAAGATATTTCAATGACGGCGCAGGCTGTCTCTTTTGAGGAAATGGTAATGAAATTAGTAGGCTTGGTAGGTTGGCGCGGCATGGTCGGTTCGGTCCTGATGCAACGCATGCAGGAAGAGGGCGATTTCGCCCATATCGAACCGGTGTTTTTCACCACCTCGAACACGGGCGGCGCGGCGCCGGCGATGGCGAAGAATGAAACCATTCTGAAGGATGCCAACAGCATCGCCGAACTGTCCAAGTGCGACATCATTATTTCCTGCCAGGGCGGCGACTACACCAGCGCGGTGTTTCCGCAGCTGCGCGCCGCCGGCTGGGATGGCTACTGGATCGATGCGGCCTCGACCTTGCGCATGGAAAAAGACGCCGTCATCGTGCTCGACCCGGTCAACCTGCACGTCATCAAGGATGCGCTGGGCAAGGGTGTCAAAAATTATATCGGCGGCAATTGCACCGTCTCGTGCATGATGATGGGCCTGGGCGGCCTGTTCCAGCACGACCTGATCGACTGGATGAGCTCGATGACCTACCAGGCGGCCTCGGGCGGCGGTGCACAGCATATGCGCGAATTGCTGACGCAGTTTGGCACCATCAACAGCTCCGTCAAGGCACTGCTGGAAAATCCGGCCTCGGCGATCCTGGAAATCGACCGCCAGGTGCTGGCCACCCAGCACGGCTATTCGGCTGACGAAATCAAGCAGTTCGGCGCGCCGCTGGCCGGCAACCTGATCCCGTGGATCGACAAGGACCTGGGCAATGGCCAGTCGAAGGAAGAGTGGAAGGCCGGCGCGGAAACCAACAAGATCCTCGGCCGTGGCGTGGACTTCGGCAGCAAGGAAATTCCAGTGGACGGCCTGTGCGTGCGCATCGGCGCCATGCGCTGCCATTCCCAGGCGCTGACCATCAAGCTGAAAAAAGACGTGCCGCTCGACGAGATCAACGACATTATCGCCAGCAACAACGAGTGGGTGAAACTGGTGAGTAACACGCGCGAAGCGTCGGTGCGCGACCTGTCGCCAGCGGCCGTCACGGGCAGCCTGACGATTCCCGTCGGCCGCGTGCGCAAGATGAGCATGGGCGGCGACTACCTGTCGGCGTTCACCGTCGGCGACCAGTTGCTGTGGGGCGCGGCCGAACCGCTGCGCCGCATGCTGCGCATCTTGCTCGACTGATCCTGCCACACTGAACCGCAGTTCTTGCAAGAACGCCGGCGCCGCCCACCAGGGCCGCGCCGGCGTTTTTTCGTGCACCCGGTATTTATTTTCTACTTGGTAAGTTTGCATGCTTTATCACTGGCGTGGAAATTGATAATATTGACATCTGACTGTATCCCAGGAAACCGGCGTGCCGGTTTTGCTTGCGCTGACTACGGAGATCTCCTGCATGTCGACTCATCTGAACTTCATCAACCGCTCCAGCGACACCAATAATTCGCAGATCGTCATCTACCAGAAGAACGTCGCCACCGGCGTCGATGAGCTTGCCGTGGCCTGGCGCGTGATCCAGAACTGCGGCGTATCGGACAATTATCCATTTACTTTCCCACAGTCGATGGACATCAGTGCGAGCGACAGCTGGGGCAACTACACGCAGCGCAGGGCGACGCAGCACGGCGAGATGCATCACGTCGTACTGACCGGCTCAGGTGGCATGCTGTTGCCTTGCGGCCCGGCCACCAGCAGCCGCGAAGTGCAGGTGCGCAATGATTTGAGCAAGGGCGCCATCAACGCCGGCATCTACAAGGATGGCCGGCTGCTGGCCCTGAAGTCGAATATTGCGCCGGGCCAGAAGGCCGTGTTCGAGTTCAAGCCGACCATCTGGATCGGCGCGGTGTCGCAGGCCGTGCCGGGCGCCGTGATGAACTCGGCCATCCTGTCCGACGTCAACACCGAACTGTCGCTGCTGGGCATTGCCAGCGCCGACATCGTCATGACCGGCGGCGGCTGCGGCAGTAACCCGCCGCCATTCTCGTTCACGCTGGAAAACGTTGTGATGGCTTGAGCGATCCGCGAGGCGTGCCGTGCCAACGCCAGTAACTTGCTGCCAGACGCCGTCTTCCCGTTGCCGGCACGCAGGCGCTCTGGCGCAAGCAAGCCGCGTTATACAGGAGGAAAGCTTGCACAGCTTGATACATGATGATATGTTGGTACATCTGGAAAAGTAACTGTTTTCCCATGTCAACCAAGATGCCGCCAATTATGCCTGTACACCCTCGTCCCCGAGTCGCCTCCCTCGCCATCAAAACACTGAGCAGCGTTGTCGCCAGCGCGGTGTTATTGTCACCGGCGGCGCAAGCGGCCGAGCTGGGCAAGATTACCGTGTTGTCCGCCGTCGGCCAGCCGCTGCGCGCGGAAGTCGAACTGACCGCCGTCAAACCGGGCGAAACAGCGGCCCTGCTGGCCAAGCTGGCGCCGCCCGAAGCGTACCGCCGGGCGGTGGTCGACTTCAATCCCGCCCTGAGCAACCTGACGTTTGCCATTGAAACACGTACCGGCACGCCCTATATCCGCATCAGCTCGGCGCAGCCATTGACCGAACCGCTGGTCAACCTGCTGGTCGAGCTGAGCGGCAAGGGCGGCGTACAGACCCGGGAATACGCTTTCGTGCTCGATACCCCGGAAGCGCGCCAGACGCGCGGCGCGCAAGTGGCCGCGCCGGTGCAGCCAGGCAAGGGGCAGGGTAGCGGCGCCGCGCCCGCTGCCGAGGGCAAAAAGACGCCCGATTACCGCGTCAAGCGTGGCGATACCCTGAGCCGTATCGCCAGCGAACTCAAACCGTCGGGCGTCTCGCTCGACATGATGCTCGTTGCCCTGTACCGCGCCAATCCCGACGCCTTCCAGGGGCAGAACATGAACCGCATGCAGGCCGGGCGCATCCTGGCCGTGCCGTCTGGCGACACCGTGCGTGCGCTCGATGGCGCCGAGGCGAAGGGCGTGGTGACGGCGCACGCCATCGATTTCGACGCCTACCGCAACAAGCTGGCCGGGCAGGTAGCGCAAAGCAAGCCGGCGCGCGCGGCGCAAGCGACGCAAAGCACGGGCGGCAAGATCGGTGCGACGAAGGTCGAGGAAAAACCGACCGCCGTCAGCGAAGCGCAGGACAAGCTGAAACTGTCGAAGGCCGAGCCGGCAGCCAGGGCGGCCGGCAAGAGCGCCGTTGCCAGCGAGGAAGAAAAGATCGCCAAGGCCAAACAGGTGGACGAAGCGGCCTCGCGCGTGAAAGAGCTGGAAAAGAACGTCAGCGACCTGGAACAGTTGATGGCCGTGAAGAACAAGGCCATGGCCGACAAGAGCGCGCCGTCGCCCGCCAAGCCTGATGAAGTGGCGGCCAGTGCGCCAGCGGCCACGCCACAACCGCCGGTGCCCAAGGCCAAGCCGGTGCCGCTGTCCAAGAAGCCGTCGCCGCTGGAGCCGAGCTTTGCCGACAAGATCAGCGAACACATGGGCGCCATCGGCATTGCCCTGGCCGCCCTGTTTGCGGCCGCCGCCGCGCTGGTGATCGCGCGGCGCAAGAAAGACACGCCGCCACCACACGACTATATTGCACCGGTGCTGCCGCCTGACGAGCCCGGGCCCGCCGATACCGGAACCGGGACCGGGACCGGGACCGGTTCCGGTTCCGGTTCCGGCAAGCCACACGAGCCGGCGCCGGAAGACCAGCAGTCCGAAGCGAGCAACCATCTGTTCGGTGCCGGCGCTGGCATCGGCGCCGCCGCCGGCGTGACGGCGGTGGCGGCCAGCACGGTGCTGGCGGCCAATGAGGTCGATCCGGTGGCCGAAGCCGATGTGTATATCGCCTATGGCCGCGATGGCCAGGCCGAAGACATCCTCAAGGAAGCCCTGCGCGCCAACCCGGAGCGCCATGCGGCGCGCCTGAAGCTGCTGGAAATCTATTCGGCACGCAAGGACGTGGCGGCCTTCGAAGACCAGGCCAGTGAGCTGTACAGCCAGACCCGTGGCCTCGGCGACGAATGGCCGCAAGCGGCCGCCATGGGCGCCGCGCTCGATCCGGCCAACCCGCTGTATGGCGACGCCGATGTCGACGCCGTCGTCAGCCTGAGCAAGGAGCCCGAAGCGCCGCTGCATGGCCAGAGCGTCGACTTGCCGCTCAACCAGAGCGCTTTCGACATCGATCTGCCACCGGCCGGGCCTGAGCCAGCGCCAGCTGCCGCCGCCACTGCCGTAGCGGCGCGCGATGAGCGCCATCCGCTCGACTTCGACCTCGACAGCCTCGACTTCGAACCCGTGTCAACCAGCGACCCGATCGTCATGCCACCGGCCGCGGCGCCAGCGGCGCGGGCGGACGGCAAGGACGACGGGCAATACGACGCCAGCATGGACTTCGGCCTGGACCTGGAGCCGCCTGCCGGCCCCGCCAACGGCCTGGGCCCTGGCCTGACGCCGCTGCCCGATCCATTGAACAATGTCGATCTCGACGATTTCGACCTGGAAACGCCGGAGACGCCAGCCACCCCGGCCAGGCCCGTGACGCCACCGGCGGCAGCCGTGCCAGCCGAGACGCCACCGGCGCCGCAGGAATTCGACCTGACCGGTATCGACCTGGACCTGGACGAGGGCAAGCCGGCCAATCCGGCGCTCAATGCGGGCGTGGACGATCCGCTGTCAGCCATCCATATGGAAATGGATACCAAGCTCGATCTGGCGATTGCCTATCAGGAAATCGGCGACAAGGAAGGCGCGCGCGAGCTGATCGATGAAGTGATCAAGGGCGGCAGTGAAGCGCAGGTGGCAAAAGCCAACACGATGAAGGCTTTGCTGAGTTAATCTTGCACGCCGGTATAATGCGGCAATGCAAAATACTACTGAAGCAACGCCATTCAAGCGCATCGTCCTGGGCCTGCAATACGACGGGCTGGCCTGGCATGGCTACCAGAAGCAGGAAAGCGGCCTGACGGTGCAGGACCAGCTGGAAAACGCGCTGGAGAAATTTGCCCGCGTGCGCCTGGCCACCACCTGCGCCGGCCGTACCGATACCGGCGTGCATGCGCTGGAACAGGTGGTGCATTTCGATACCGGCTTGAGCCGCGATATCCATTCCTGGGTGCGCGGCGTCAACGCCTTCCTGCCCGCCTCGATCGCGGTGCGCTGGGCCACGGAACTGGCGGGCGACCCGACGGTCAATGATTTCTTTCACGCCCGCTTCAGCGCCCGCGCGCGCACCTACCACTATGTGCTGTACAACAACCCGACCCGTTCGCCGCTGGTCGAAGGGCGCGCCGGCTTCTTTTTCCGGCCGCTCGACGTCGAACTGATGCGCCAGGCCGTGCAGCCACTGCTCGGCTGGCACGATTTCACGGCCTTTCGCGCGGCGCAGTGCCAGGCCAAGTCGCCCGTCAAGCTGATGCACGACATCCGCATCGAACGGCGTGGCGACATGGTGATCTTTACCATTACCGCCAATGCCTTCCTGCATCATATGGTGCGCAACCTGGTCGGCTCGCTGGTGTATATCGGCAGCGGCCGCGAAGCGCCGGAATGGCTGGGGCAGTTGTTGGAAACCAAAGACCGCCATGCGGCCGCGCCCACCTTCATGCCGGACGGCCTGTACCTGGCGAAAATCGATTACGACCCGCAATGGGGCTTGCCGCAGGACGCCAGCAGCGCCTTGCCCTGGTTTTAACGGAGGAAACACCGATGCCACGCACCCGTATCAAGATCTGCGGCCTGACCCGCGCCGAAGACGTCCAGACAGTGGTTGCGGCCGGCGCCGATGCGATCGGCTTCGTGTTTTATGCCAAAAGTCCGCGCTACGTCACGCCCGAACAGGCGGCCGGCCTGGTCGCCGCCATGCCGCCCTATGTGAGCGCGGTGGGGCTGTTCGTCAACGCCAGCGTGGAGGAAGTGCGCGCGATCGCCGCCGTGGCGCCCTTGTCGCTGCTGCAGTTTCACGGCGACGAGACGCCCGGGCACAGCGCGGCCATTGCCAGCGCCGTCAATACGCCGTTCGTGCAGGTGTTCCGGGTCAAGCCTGACACAAGCGCGGAAGATTTGCTAGAATACGAGCAGCGCTATCGCGCCGCCAGTCCCTTGTTTTCGGGCCTCTTGCTCGATACCTATGTGGACGCCTACGGCGGTGCAGGAAAGGTATTTGATTGGTCTCTCGTTCCAGAAGAACTCGCGCCTCGGGTCGTTTTGAGTGGTGGCTTGAGCGTACACAACGCGACTGACGCAGTGGTGCGCGTGCGCCCTTACGCCGTCGACATCAGCAGTGGTGTCGAAGCGTCCAAGGGCATCAAGGACGCGTCCCGCATCCGTGCGTTTGTCGCCGCGGTGCAGGATGCCGATGCCATCATTGCCAGAGGAACTACCCCATGAAACCATTCAACACCAGCGGCGCCGCCGCCTTGTTCCACGCCGCCGATTATCCTTTTCCTGACGCCCGCGGCCACTTCGGCCCCTATGGCGGCGCCTTCGTTGCCGAAACGCTCACGCATGCGCTGGCCGAACTGAAGGACGCGTATGCGCGCTACAGTGCCGACCCGGAATTTCTCGAAGAATTCCGCTATGAGCTGAAACATTTCGTTGGCCGTCCTTCGCCGATCTACCACGCCAGGCGCTGGTCCGAGCTGGCCGGCGGCGCGCAGATCTATTTCAAGCGCGAAGACCTGAACCACACGGGCGCGCACAAGATCAACAACGTGATCGGCCAGGCCCTGCTGGCCAGGCGCATGGGCAAGCCGCGCATCATCGCCGAAACCGGCGCCGGCCAGCATGGCGTGGCCACCGCCACCATCTGCGCGCGCTTCGGTCTCGAATGCGTGGTCTACATGGGCAGCGAGGACGTCAAGCGCCAGGCGCAGAACGTCTACCGCATGAAATTGCTGGGCGCCACCGTCGTACCTGTCGAGTCCGGCTCCAAGACCCTCAAGGATGCGCTCAATGAGGCCATGCGCGACTGGGTCACGAATATCGAAAACACCTTCTACATTATCGGCACCGTGGCCGGCCCGCACCCGTATCCGATGATGGTGCGCGACTTCCAGTCCGTGATCGGCGAGGAATGCCTGGTGCAGATGCCGGAAATGACGGGCCGCCAGCCCGACTACGTGCTGGCCTGCATCGGCGGCGGTTCGAACGCCATGGGCATTTTTTATCCGTATGTCGACCAGAAGGAGGTGCAGCTGATCGGCGTGGAAGCGGCCGGCGAAGGCCTGGACACGGGCAAGCACTCGGCCTCGCTGACGGCCGGCTTTCCGGGCGTGCTGCATGGCAACCGCACCTATCTGCTGCAGGATGCCAACGGCCAGATCATCGAGACCCATTCCGTCTCTGCCGGCCTCGATTATCCGGGCGTCGGTCCCGAACACTCGTGGTTGAAAGACTCGGGCCGCGCGCAATACGTCTCGATCACCGACGACGAAGCGCTGCAGGCTTTCCACGACTGCTGCCATATCGAAGGCATTATCCCGGCGCTGGAATCGGCGCACGCGCTGGCCTATGCGGCCAAGCTGGCGGCAACCTTGCCCAAGGATAAAATTGTACTGGCCAACCTGTCGGGCCGCGGCGACAAGGACATGCATACGGTGGCCGAGCGCATGGGCTTGAATTTCAGTTAAGCCCCGTATTGTGTAGGTCGGGTTAGGCCGCAGGCCGTAACCCGACGTCTCCCACCGACCAGACGAAAGAACCCCATGTCCCGTATCGCCACCACCTTCACCAATTTAAAATCCAGTAACAAAACCGCCCTGGTCACCTTTATCACCGCCGGCGATCCCGGCCCCGACGCCACCGTGCCGCTGATGCACGCGCTGGTCGCAGGCGGCGCCGACGTGCTCGAACTGGGTGTGCCGTTTTCCGATCCGATGGCCGAAGGCCCGGTGATCCAGCGCGCCTGCGAGCGCGCGCTGGCCTTCAACGTCGGCATCCACGATGTATTTGACTACGTGCGCCAGTTCCGTTTGACCAACCAGCACACGCCGGTGGTGCTGATGGGCTACGCCAACCCGATCGAGCGCATCGGCAGCGCGGCCTTTATTGCCGCCTCGAAGGAAGCGGGCGCCGATGGCGCCATCGTGGTCGATTATCCGCCGGAAGAGTGCGAAGAATTCGCCGCCGCCATGCGCGCCGGCGGCCTGGACCTGATCTTCCTGCTGGCGCCGACCTCGACTGAAGAGCGCATCGCGCAAGTGGCCAAGGTCGGTGGCGGCTTCAGCTATTACGTGTCGCTGAAAGGCGTGACCGGCGCCGGCAATATTGATACGGCGCAAGTTGCCGAGCGCCTGGCCGCCATCCGCCAGCACGTGAAACTGCCGATCGGCGTCGGTTTCGGCATCCGCGACGCCGCCACCGCGCGCGCCGTGGCCGAAGTGGCCGACGCCGTGGTGATCGGCAGCCGCATTATCCAGGAGATCGAAAATGCGCCTGCCGGCGGCGAAGCCGAGGCCGTGCGCAGCTTTACGGCAGGCATCCGCGCCGCGCTCGACGCCTGACGCTATTGCAATTGCGGCAAGCATGGCAAGGCGGCAAAGTTCGACAGCCCGGCGATAAACGGCTACACTTCGGCCACTGAATTGGCTGATATTGTGCATTAGATAAAACAGGGGCCGCCGCAAGACGCGGCTGCCTCATCATCGTTCGCCGGGGGCGTCCATCGACGCACCGACACGACATTCTTGCCCGACAAGGGTACCAGGAGAAAAATATGAGTTGGTTGGAAAAACTGCTGCCACCGCGCATACAGCGCTCTGATGCTGCCGCGCGCAAGACCATGCCGGAAGGCCTGTGGGTCAAATGCCCGTCGTGCGAAGCCGTGCTGTACCGTACGGACCTGGAATCGAATTTGCACGTCTGCCCGAAATGCGACCATCACATGCGCATCCGCGCGCGCGAGCGTCTCGACAGCCTGCTCGATGCGGGCGGCCGCTACGAGATCGGCCAGGAAATCCTGCCGGTCGACACGCTGAAGTTCAAGGACAGCAAAAAGTATCCTGACCGCCTGAAGTCCGCCATGGAAGCGACCGGCGAGACCGACGCCATGGTGGTCATGGGTGGCGCCATCATGAGCTTGCCGGTGGTGGTGGCCTGCTTCGAATTCGAATTCATGGGCGGCTCGATGGGCTCGGTGGTCGGCGAGCGCTTCGTGCGTGGCGCGCAGATCGCGCTGGAACAGAAAGTGCCGTTCATTTGCATCACCGCCACCGGCGGCGCGCGCATGCAGGAAGGCCTGCTGTCGCTGCTGCAGATGGCCAAGACCACCGCCATGCTGACCAAGCTGGCCGAAAAGAAACTGCCGTTCATCAGCGTGCTGACCGACCCGACCATGGGCGGCGTGTCCGCATCGTTTGCCTTCATGGGCGACGTGGTGATCGCCGAGCCCAAAGCGCTGATCGGCTTTGCCGGCCCGCGCGTGATTGAAAACACCGTGCGCGAAAAATTGCCGGAAGGCTTCCAGCGCGCCGAATTCCTCGTCACCAAGGGCGCCGTCGACATGATCGTCGACCGCCGCAAGATGCGCGAAGAAATCGCGCATTTGCTGGCGCTGTTGCAGAATCAGGCTGTGGAAGTATTGGCTTAATCGCCAACCCCGTAAATGCCGGGGTCAGTCCCAACGGGACTGACCCCGATGTTGTTTCGGCTTACCTGTTTTTCCCGCTTCGCGCAATCTAATCAAGAAGTCTCCCATGCAAAACCTCCCCACCACTTTGCCAGACTGGCTCGCCATGCTGGAAACCCGGCATTCGGAAACACAGATCAATATGGGCCTGGACCGCGTGCAGGCCGTCAAGGCGCGCATGCAACTGGCGTTCTCTTGCCCCGTGATCATGGTGGCCGGCACCAACGGCAAGGGGTCGACCTGCGCCATGCTGGAGTCCGTCTTGTTGCGCGCAGGCTACAAAGTGGGCCTGTATATCAAGCCGCATTTTCTCGACTTTAACGAACGCGCGCGCGTGCTCGGCGAGATGGCCAGCGATGAACAGCTGGTCGCCAGTTTCAATGCCGTCGAAGCCGTGCGTGGTGACACGCCGCTGACCTATTTTGAATTCACCACGCTGGCCATCCTGCATTTGCTGTCGAACGCGCAGCTCGATGTGGCGATCCTGGAAGTGGGCCTGGGCGGACGCCTGGACGCCGTCAATGTGATCGACGCCGATGTGGCCATCGTCACCAGCGTCGATATCGACCACACCGATTACCTGGGCGACACGCGCGAGGCGATCGGCTTTGAAAAGGCCGGTATCTTCCGCCCGGGCAAGGCCGCCATCTGCAGCGACCCGGTGCCGCCGCAATCGCTGATCGACCATGCGGCGGCGATCGGCGCCGACCTGTGGCTGATGGGCCGCGACTTCAATTACTCGGGCGACAAGCAGCAGTGGAACTATGGCGGCCGCGAGCAGCGCCGCAATTCGCTGGCCTACCCGAGCCTGCGCGGCGCCAACCAGATCCTCAACGCCACGGCCGTGCTGGCCGCGCTGGAAGTGCTCAAACTCAGCTTGCCGGTCGGCGCGCAGGAAGTGCGCACCGGCCTGGTCACGGTGGAATTGCCGGGCCGTTTCCAGGTCTTGCCTGGCCGCCCCAGCGTGATCCTCGATGTGGCGCACAACCCGCATGCGGCCTCGGCGCTGAACCAGAACCTCGGCAATATGGGCTTTCACCCCTATACCTATGCCGTGTTCGGCTCGATGCAGGACAAGGATATCGATGGCGTGCTGGCCGCCATGAGCGAGCATGTCGATCACTGGTGCCTGGCGGGCCTGCCGTCGCCGCGCGCGGCCACGGCTTCCGAGCTGGCGGCCAAGGTGCAGATCATGCTGGAAGACAAGCCCGACAGCGGCGAGCATACGGTGTCCGTATTCGATGACCCGGCACAAGCTTTTGCAAATGCAATGAGCCGGGCCGGTGAGAATGATAGAATTGTGGTCTTTGGTTCTTTCCTCACCGTTGCCGGCGTGATGAAGGCCAGGAAATCCTCACTTCACTGAAACGCACTCGACTGAAAATGACGCATGGGCTTGTTCTCGAAACTGTTTAAAAACAAGCAAGAATCCTCTGGCGAAGACAGCGGCTTTTATGTTCCTGGCGAAGCACAGTCGGCGACCCGCAAGCGCGCCGCCAACACCGCCGGTGGCGGCCGCCGTGGCGGCAGGGAAGCGCCCGATCCGGCCTTGCCGGAGAAAAAGCGCGCGCGGCGCCGCCTGATCGGCGCCATTGCGCTGGCCCTGGGCGTGGCCGTCGGCTTGCCGATGCTGCTCGATTCCGAACCGAAGTCGCCCGTGGGCGATATCGCCATCGATATTCCGTCGAAGGAAAAAGTCGCGGCCGCGCCGGTTCCGGTTCCGGCGCCCGTGCAGGCCGTGCCCGCGCAGGGTGCGGCCAACAATGGCCTGGACCAGTCCGAGGAAATCGTCGACACCCCATTGCCGGCCAAAACCAGGCCCGTACCGATGCCGACCCCGGTGCCAGCCACCGTGGTCGCGACCGCCGAGCCGGTCAAGCCGGCATATGTCGAGCCGAAACCGGTCAAGGTCGAACCGAAACCTGAACCCAGGGTCGAGCCCAGGCATGAAACCAAGCCCGAGCCGAAGCGCGAGCCGAAGGTCGAGACCAGGCATGAGGCCAAGCCGGAACCGAAGCCCGAGCCGAAGCCGGTCAAGGTAGAAAAATCGAATGACGATGCGGCGCGCGCGCTGGCCATCCTGGAGGGCAAGCCCGCGGCCAGGGCGGAAGCCAAGCCCGCAGCCAAAACGGAAGAAAAATCCTCCGGCGGCGAGGGCGGCAAGTTCGTGGTACAGGTTGCCGCGCTGGCCACGCAGGACAAGGTCGATGAGCTGCAGGCAAAACTGCGTGACGCGGGCATTAGTTCCTACACGCAAAAAGTGTCCAGCCCCGGCGGCCAGCGCATCCGCGTGCGCGTGGGGCCATTCGGCAGCCGCGACGAAGCGGAAAAAACCCGCGCCAGGCTGCAGAAGATCGGCCTGGGCGGCAGCCTGGTGCCGGCGTGAGCGCTGTGATGCTGGCGGGCTGACGGCGTGACGATCTTCGATTACCTGGTGCTGTTCGTGCTGGCCACGTCGGTATTGATCAGCATGATGCGCGGCCTGATCAAGGAAATCCTGTCGCTGGTGAGCTGGGTGGTGGCGTTTGTGGCCGCCAATGCCTATGGCGCGACCCTGGCAAAATTCCTGCCCGCCGTGATTCCGGGCGAGGCCGTGCGCTTGCTGCTGGCCTTCGTGATCCTGTTTATCGGCGTGCGCATCTTGATGGGCTTGCTGGGCATGACGGTCGATGCGCTGGTCAAGGTCACCGGGCTGAGCCTGGCAGACCGCATGCTGGGCAGCCTGTTCGGCGCGGCGCGCGGGCTTGTGATTGTGCTGACCACCGTCATCTTGTGCGGCATGACCTCGATTCCGCAACAGCCGTTCTGGAAGAACGCCATGCTCAGTCCGTTCGCGGAGCAGGGCGCGCGCACCATCAAGCCTTATCTGCCTGCCGCCTACGCGCAGCATGTGAAATTTTGATCTTTTTAAATCAGTAGCACAGTTACAGGAGCACACCATGTGTGGCATCGTCGGCGTCGTTTCCCATCAACCTGTCAATCAATTGCTCTATGATGCATTGTTGCTCCTGCAACATCGCGGTCAGGACGCGGCAGGGATTGCGACCAATCACAGCAGTATGTTTTCCATGCACAAGGCCAATGGCCTGGTGCGCGACGTCTTCCGCACGCGTAACATGCGTTCGCTGCAAGGCAACTCCGGTATCGGCCACTGCCGTTATCCTACAGCCGGCTCGTCGAGCGAGGAAGAAGCGCAGCCGTTCTATGTCAATGCGCCGTTCGGCATTACCCTCGCGCACAATGGCAATCTGACCAACTGGGAACAGCTCAAGCAGGAGATGTTCAAGAACGACCGCCGCCACATCAATACCGATTCCGACTCGGAAGTGCTGCTCAACGTGCTGGCCCATGAAATCCACCAGGCCACCACCGGCCTGGTGCTGGACCCGGAAGCGATTTTCAAGGCCGTCACCGTGCTGAACCGCCGCGTCAAGGGTGGCTATGCCGCCGTCGCGCAGATCGCCGGCGTGGGCTTGCTGGCCTTCCGCGATCCGCACGGCATCCGTCCGCTATGCCTGGGCATCAATGAAACCGAGCAGGGTGCCGAATACCTGATCGCTTCCGAATCGGTGGCGCTGGAAGGCATGGGCTTCCGTTTCGTGCGCGATATCGCGCCGGGCGAAGCCGTGTTTATCGACGCCGACAAGCAATTGCACAGCCAGCAATGCGCCGACAACGCCAGCCTCAACCCTTGCGTATTCGAATTCGTCTACCTGGCCCGTCCCGACTCCGTCATCGACGGCGCCTCGGTGTACGCCACGCGCCTGAAAATGGGCGAGTACCTGGCCGAAAAAATCCGCCGCGAACTGCCCGAAGGCGGCATCGACGTGGTCATGCCGATTCCCGACTCGTCGCGTCCGGCCGCCATCCAGCTGGCCCTGGCGCTGAACATCGAGTACCGCGAAGGCTTCATCAAGAACCGCTACATCGGCCGCACCTTCATCATGCCGGGCCAGGCGGCGCGCAAGAAATCCGTGCGCCAGAAGCTCAACGCGATTCCGTCCGAATTCAAGGACAAAGTGGTGCTGCTGGTCGACGACTCCATCGTGCGCGGCACCACCAGCCGTGAAATCGTGCAGATGGCGCGCGAAGCTGGCGCCAAGAAAGTGATCTTCGCCTCGGCCGCGCCGCCGGTGATCTACCCGAACGTGTACGGCATAGACATGCCGACGCGTGACGAGCTGATCGCCTACGGCCGCACCACCGAAGAAGTGTGCCGCGAAATCACCGCCGACTACCTGGTGTACCAGGATATCGACGACCTGAAGCAGGCGATTGCCGATGTCAACCCGGCCCTGACCAACTTCGAGGCCTCGTGCTTCGACGGTGTATATGTCACGGGCGATGTTTCGCAGGACTACCTGGACCGCCTGGAATACGCGCGCCACCATCCGAAGGCCGCCGCGCCCGAAGACACGCCACGCTCCCAGTTGAACCTGAACCTGGCGGCAACGGAAGCATAAGTAAGCTGCCCGGCCTGTGCCGGGCTTTTTTTCTCTGCGATCATGAACGACAAAAAAACCTACGGCTTTACCACCACCATCCTGCACAACGACCGCCGCAAGGGCATCGAACACGGCTCGCTGCACAAGCCCGTGCATACTTCGGTCGCCTTCGGCTACAGCGATGCGCGCCAGCTGGCGTCGGTGTTCCAGGGCAAGGAGCCGGGCTTTCGCTACGGCCGCCAGGGCAACCCGACCGTCTCCGCGCTGGAAGACAAGGTCAACCAGATGGAAGACGGCGTGGCCACCTTGTGCTTTGCCACCGGCATGGGCGCCATCGGCGCGGTCGTGCAGGCGCTGCTGCGCGCCGGCGATCATGTGGTGTCGTCGGCCTTTTTGTTCGGCAATACCAATAGCCTGTGGCAGACGGTAAGCAACCAGGGCATGGCCGTGTCGTTCGTCGACGCCACCGATGTGGCCAACGTGGCGGCCGCCATCACGCCGCAAACGCGCATCGTGTTCGTCGAAACCATCGCCAATCCACGCACCCAGATCGCCGACCTGGCGAAAATCGGCGAGCTGTGCCGCGAAAAAGGCATCCTGTATATCGTCGACAACACCATGACCACGCCCTACCTGTTCCGCCCGAAAGCGGTCGGCGCCGGCCTGGTGGTCAATGCGCTGACCAAGTCGATCGGCGGCCATGGCAACGCTTTGGGCGGCAGCCTGACCGATACCGGCGTGTTCGACTGGACCGGCTATCCGAATATTGTCGAGAACTACAAAAAGGCGGCGCCGAGACTGTGGGGCATCGCGCAGATCCGCGCCAAGGCCTTGCGCGACTTTGGCGGCTCGCTGGGACCGGAAGCGGCCCACCATATCGCCGTCGGCGCCGAAACCATGGCCCTGCGCATGGAGCGCACCTGCTCGAACGCGCTGGCGCTGGCCACCATGTTGCAGGCCGATCCGCGCGTGGCGGCCGTGTACTACCCGGGCCTGGCCTCGCACCCGCAGCATGCGCTGGCGAGCGACTTGTTCCGCAGCTACGGTTCGCTGTTCAGCTTTGAGCTGAAAGACGGCATCGACTGCTTCGATTTCCTGAATCGCCTGAACCTGGCCATTCCAGCGAGCAACCTGGGTGACACGCGCACCCTGGTGATCCCGGTGGCGCACACCATCTTTTACGAGATGGGTGCCGAGCGCCGCGCCAGCATGGGCATTGCCGAGTCGCTGATCCGGGTCTCGGTCGGCATCGAGGATGAAGCCGATCTGCTTGACGATTTTCAAAGCGCGCTGGACGCGTAAACGCTTTCGGCAATAAAAAAGGGCCGCAACAGCGATGCTGTTGCGGCCCTTTTTACGTGCGCCAGTTCAGTGCCAGCTGCGCATCAGGCCGACAGCGAGCCCTTCGAGGGCAAACTCGTCTTCCGGCGTGACTGTGATGACCTTGAAGTCGGGGTTTTCCGGCAACAGCTCGATCAGGGTGCCGGTCTTCTTGTAGCGCTTGACGGTGACTTCATCGCCGATGCGGGCGACGACGATCTGGCCATTCTTGGCGCTGTCGATTTTTTTCACGGCCAGCAGGTCGCCGTCCATGATGCCGGCGTCGCGCATCGACCAGCCGCGCACCTTCAGTAAAAAGTCGGGCTTGGCCGAGAACAGGGCAGGGTCGACGTTGTAGCTCGCTTCCAGGTTTTCCTGCGCCAGGATGGGCGAGCCGGCGGCCACGCGGCCGATCAGCGGCAGCGACATCAGCAGCGCGGCCGGCACTTTCGGCAGCGCCGGCTCGGCTGCGGCCGCCACATTGCCGAGCAGGCGGATGCCGCGCGAGGTGCCCGGCGAAATCTCGATCGCGCCCTTGCGGGCCAGGGCCTGCAAATGCTCTTCGGCCGCATTGGCCGACTTGAAACCCAATTCATTGGCGATCTCGGCGCGGGTCGGCGGAAAACCCGTGTTTTCAATCGCGTCCTTGATCAGGTTCAAGATTTGTTCTTGTCGTGCTGTCAGCTTGATCATGGATGGTGGGTGCATAGTGAAATGCTGTCTATATGAACAGTCTGTATTTTTGTACAGTATCGCCGACTATGCAAGCGACTTTCGGTATTTTCGTGTGATTTCGATGGAAAAAATCGCCTGGCGCGCAAAAACGCCGTGCCGGCGGCCGTTTCGGGCGCTGGCGGACAAGCAAAGGTTGAACGGATTGCAAAAGGCGGTTATAATCTTCGGCTGACCTTCCCACACCCGTCTTGACGCCGGGGTGGGCGATTATCAATCCGACCTGAAGGAGTTTGCATGCGTCATTATGAAATAGTCTTTATCGTCCATCCGGACCAAAGCGAGCAAGTGCCCGCGATGATCGAACGCTACAAAGCCAGCGTAACCACCCGCGGCGGTTCGGTACACCGCGTGGAAGATTGGGGCCGCCGTCAAATGGCTTACTCGATCCAGAAACTGCCTAAAGCACACTACATCTGCCTGAACATCGAATGCGACAACGAGACCCTGGTCGAGCTGGAAACTGCATTCAAATTCAATGATGCCGTGTTGCGTCACCTGACCGTTAAAATGAAGAAAGCTGAAACAGCTCCTTCGCCGATGATGAAATCGGTACAACGCGAAGATGCGGCGAAAAGCCACCGCACCGAAGCACCAGCAGCCGCTCCAGCCGCCGCCGCAGCCTGATTGTTGACCAGGAACGTGCGCTGAACCAGTTTCAAGTTACCGCCATCATTGCCGAGCGCGAAATATTGCGCTATACCCCGGCAGGGCTGCCGATCGTGAATGCAGTATTGCAGCACAGTTCGCAGCAGATGGAAGCCGGTATTGCCCGTTTGACCGAGTTTGATGTTGCCGCGCTAGCCGCTGGCGAAATCTCAGGCCGGTTCAGCCAGGCAAGCTTGGGCGGGGTGTATCAGTTCACGGGTTTCCTGGCCAGGAAGAGCCGCAACAGCAAGAGTTTGGTGTTTCACATCATTGATTTTAGTGCAGTCATTTCTGACTAGCGCATTTTTAGATACAGGAGCCTAGAATGGCATTCGGTAAAAAGTTCGACAAAAATAAGCTCAAGCTTAAAGAAAAACGCAAACAGCAAAACCCACTGTTCAAACGCAAGAAGTTCTGCCGCTTCACCGCAGCACACGTTGAACAAGTTGACTACAAAGACGTTGACACGCTGAAAGACTTCGTCCAAGAAAACGGCAAGATCATGCCAGCACGTTTGACCGGTACCAAAGCGCACTACCAGCGCCAAGTTGACACCGCAATCAAGCGCGCCCGCTTCCTCGCGCTGCTGCCATACACCGATCTGCACCACGCTTAATCGGTCAGATATTCCTGGAGAAGAACTATGCAAATCATTCTGTTAGAAAAAGTTGTTAACGTCGGCAACCTCGGCGAAGTCGTCAAAGTCAAAGACGGTTACGCACGTAACTTCCTGATCCCGCAGCGCCTGGCCCGTCGTGCCACCGCCACGGCCATCGCCGAATTCGAAGTCAAGCGCGCCGAACTGGAAAAAGCTGCTGCCGCCAAACTGGCCGCATCGCAAGCCCAGGGCGAAAAACTGAGCGGCCTGACCGTTCAAGTTGCTCAAAAAGCTGGTGTTGATGGCCGTCTGTTCGGTTCCGTCACCAACTTCGACATCGCTGAAGCGCTGACCAAGCAAGGCTTTGCTGTTGAAAAAGCGCAAGTGCGCATGCCTACCGGCCCGCTGAAAGTTGTTGGCGAGCACAACGTTTCGGTTGCTCTGCACACCGACGTGGTGGTGGAAGTGGTGATCGCTGTCGTACCAGACGCAAACGCGTAAATCGTTTGCAGGCCCTGGCCTGCATCGAGTGTCGCAATATGAAAAAGCCGGGTTCGCCCGGCTTTTTTGTCGCCTTTTTTTCCCTGATTTTCAGCCCTTTATTTTTGCCCGCACGCCGAAGCGGGTATAATTCGCGCCATGAACGCCCCCTCAGATCCACAACTGGATTCCCTCCGCATACCGCCGCATTCGATCGAAGCAGAACAGTCCGTCATCGGTGGCCTGCTGCGCGATAATGCCGCGTATGACCGCATTGCCGATTTCATGCATGCGGATGATTTCTATCGCTATGACCATCGCATCATCTTCGAGCAAATCGTCAAGATGATAAACGCCTCCAGGCCGGCCGATGTCATTACTGTTTTTGAAACCCTGACCCAGCTCGGCAAGGCCGAGGATGTGGGCGGACTCGCTTACCTGAACGCGATGGCGCAAAACACGCCATCGGCCGCCAATATCCGCCGCTACGCCGAGATCGTGCGCGACCGCGGCGTGCTGCGCAAACTCATCACCGTGGCCGACGATATTTCGGGCACGGCCTTCAGCCCGCAGGGCAAGGAAGTCAAGCAGATGCTTGACGAGGCCGAATCGAAAATCTTCGCGATCGCCGAGGAAGGCGCGCGCGGCGCCCAGGGCTGGACCGCGATCCAGCCGCTGCTGACGCAGGTGGTCGAGCGCATCGACGAGCTGTACAGCCGCGACAACCAGAGTGAAATCACCGGCGTGCCGACCGGTTTCATCGACCTCGACCGCATGACCTCCGGCCTGCAGCCCGGCGACCTGGTGATTGTCGCCGGCCGTCCGTCGATGGGCAAGACGGCGTTTTCCGTCAATATCGGCGAGAACGTGGCGATCGACAGCGGCTTGCCGGTGGCCGTGTTCTCGATGGAGATGGGCGGCGCCCAGCTGGCCATGCGTATGTTGGGTTCGGTCGGCCAGCTCGACCAGCACCGCCTGCGTACCGGCCGCCTGAACGACGAAGACTGGCCGCGCCTGACCAACGCGATCCAGAAGATGAACGACGCCCAGTTGTACATCGACGAAACGCCGGCGCTCAACTCGATCGAGCTGCGCGCCCGTTCGCGCCGCCTGTCGCGCCAGTGCGGCAAGCTGGGCCTGATCATCGTCGACTACTTGCAGCTGATGTCGGCCAATTCACCCGGTGACAACCGCGCCACCGAGATTTCCGAGATTTCACGCGGCCTGAAAGGGCTGGCGAAGGAACTCGGTTGCCCGGTGATCGCGCTGTCCCAGCTGAACCGCTCGCTGGAACAACGCCCGAACAAGCGTCCGGTGATGTCGGACTTGCGTGAATCGGGCGCAATCGAACAGGATGCCGACGTGATCCTGTTCATTTACCGCGACGAGGTCTACAACCCCGATTCGCCCGACAAGGGCACGGCCGAAATCATTATCGGCAAACAGCGTAACGGCCCGATCGGCAGCATCCGCCTCACCTTCATGGGGCAGTACACCAAATTTGGCAATTACAGTGGTGGCCTGGCGCTTTATCAGGGCGACTAACACAGCAGCACTGGCATTCCATCGGCCGCCCCGCATGACCGGGGCGGCTTTCTGCAGTAAATAACACGACTCAATGCTTAACGGAGAATGACATGTTTGGACGCTTGATGCCCACAGAGGGCAAGTTTTTTGAATTGTTTAACCAGCACGCGGAACTGTGCGTCAAGGGCGCCAAAGAGATGCTCGGCCTGATGACCAATTTCGACGACCTGGAAAACCGCGTGCATGCCATCGAAAGCATCGAGAAACAGGCCGACAAGGTGACCTACGCCACCGTCGAAATGCTGCACAAGACCTTCATCACGCCGATCGACCGCGACGACATTCACCAGCTGATCACGCGCCAGGACGATATCCTGGACCTGCTGGAAGACGCGGCCCAGACCGTTTCCCTGTATGACCTGAAAGCCGTCACGCCGGAAGCCAAGCGCCTGGCCGAGCTGGTGCTGGCCTGTACCGAAAAAGTGCGCGACGCCGTCGCCCTGCTGCATAACATGGACAACTCGCGCAAGATCGTCGCCATCTGCGAAGAGATCGACCGCCTGGAGTCCGACGCCGACCACGTGATGCGCGCCGCCATGTCCAAGCTGTTCCGCGACGAGCCGGACGTGCGCAACCTGATCAAGATGAAGGCGATCTACGAGCTTCTGGAAACCGTGACCGACCGTTGCGAAGATGTGTCCAATATTATCGAAGGCATCATCGTCGAAAACGCGTAAGCGTTGGGCCTGTCCTGAACCAGAATCAGAAAAGAACATACCAATGACCATACAAATCAGCATTTACGTGCTAGGCCTGTTGATCGCCCTGGCGCTGCTGTTTGACTTCATGAACGGCTTCCACGATGCCGCCAACGCGATCGCCACGGTGGTCTCGACGGGCGTATTGAAACCGCAGACCGCGGTTGCCATGGCTGCCACCTTCAACTTTGTCGCCATTTTCGTGTTTCACCAGCTGACCGTGGCCGCCACGGTGGGCAAGGGCACCATCGACCCGATGGTGATCGATCAGTACGTGATCTTCGGCGCGCTGATGGGCGCCATCGTCTGGAACCTGTTTACGTGGTACTACGGCATTCCGTCGTCGTCCTCGCACGCGCTGATCGGCGGCCTGGTCGGCGCCGCCGTCGCCAAGTCCGGCACCGGCGCGCTGATCTCGGCCGGCCTGTGGAAAACCGTGGCCTTTATCGTCATTGCCCCGGTGCTCGGCTTTGTGTTCGGCTCGATCATGATGCTGATCGTGTCGTGGATTTTCGTGCGTTCGACGCCGCGCAAGGTCGACAAATGGTTTCGCCGCTTGCAGCTCGTTTCGGCCGCCGCCTACAGCCTGGGCCACGGCGGCAATGACGCGCAAAAAACCATCGGCATTATCTGGATGCTGTTGATCGCCGCCGGTTATTCCAGCGCGGCCGACGCCATGCCGCCGCTGTGGGTCATCATCTCGTGCTACACGGCGATCAGCTTCGGCACCCTGTTCGGTGGCTGGCGCATCGTCAAGACCATGGGCCAGAAGATCACCAAGCTCAAACCCGTGGGCGGCTTCTGCGCCGAAACCGGCGGCGCCATCACGCTGTTCGTCTCGACCGCGCTGGGCATCCCGGTGTCGACCACCCATACCATTACCGGCGCCATCGTCGGCGTCGGCTCGTCGCAGAAGATGTCGGCCGTGCGCTGGGGCGTGGCGGGCAATATCGTGTGGGCATGGATCTTCACGATTCCAGCCTCGGCCTTCGTTGCCGCGGTGGCCTGGTGGATCGGCCACCACATCATGTGATGCAGTTCCATCGCCATTGAAAAGGGAGCCGTTCAGGCTCCCTTTTTTCATGCGTCCTTCTGCGCTGCTTTTCCCTGCCGGCGCGCATACCCGATGCACAGCAGTACCATCAGCACCAGGAACACGAAGGGCGACGCCCCCATCACGGCAAACGTGACGCCGTAGCCGCAAGCGCCTTCGGACGCGCCGCCGAACCAGGAGCAGGGCAGCACTTCCAGCGCCACAAAGCCGAGCACGGCTGTCGCCAGTGCGGCCAGCACGGCAAGGCCGGCAATCGTCAGCAGGTTTTTCATGAAGGCCAGTTCTGTGGAGTGGACAAGAAAAAGGAGCCGCAGCTCCTTGTTATGGCATCTTACTGTCCGCGCGGACCCTTGTCACCACCTTGATGCTCCTTCAGGCCGTCATTCTGGCGGATCGCGCCTTTGTCCTGCTCGGCCTGCTGGCGGCTCTTGTTCGCTTCATGCTGGGCTTGCTGATCTTCGCGCTGCTGCTGTTCGCGCGCCTTGTCGCTTTGCTGGGTCATGGTGCACTCCTTGAATGATGAGATTCCATCATGCACCTTTCTGCCGGGCGAGACTGTTCGCCATTCAACATACGCAGCTTTAAGCCAGCGCCACCGTCATGCCCTCGGCCGCCAGCAACACCTGCAGCCCACCCAGGCGCCCGGCAAAGCGCGCCATCACGTCGGCAAACACGGCCTCCAATTGCTCGTCGCTGCGGGTCGGTTCGTGGTGGGTGCAGTACAGCCGTTTGGCGCCGCAGCGCAGCGCCAGTTCGAACGCGCCATCGAAGGTGCCGTGGCCCCAGCCGCGCTTGGCAGCGTATTCGTCGCGCGTGTACGAGCAGTCCATGATCAGTGCGTCGACGCCCTGGACAGCCTGGTCGATGGCTGTCTGGCGCTGGTCGATGACGGCCTGGCAGGCGGCGTGTTCGGCTGCGCCGGCGGGGTACGGATTGTGGAACGGTTCATGGTCGCCGCTGAAAAACAGCGCGGCGCCGCCGGACTCGATGCGGTAGCCCAGGTTGATCACCGGATGGTTCATTTCGGCATTCGTCACCACCGCGTCCGCGACTTCCACGCGCTCGCCGACAGCCAGCGTGCGGTAGCCGATCTCGGCGGCCATGGCCGCTTCGCTGACGGGGAAGTAATTGTTCTGCAGCTGCGTCGCCATCACGTGTTCGATGCCGTTGCCGGACGCGTCGGCCGCACCGTACAGGCACACATGGCTGCCGCGCATGAACAGCGGCGCGAACATCGGCAGGCCGTGGATATGGTCCCAGTGGCTGTGGGTGATCAGGATGTGCGCCGCAACCGGGCCTGGCGGCAGTGCGCTGGCCAGCGCAAAGATGCCGCTGCCGCCGTCGAGGATCAGCAGGGCGCCGCCGGCCGTGCGTACTTCGATGCAGGTCGTGTTGCCGCCGTAGCGCACCGTGTGCGGACCGGGGGAGGGGATGGAACCGCGCACGCCCCTGAAGGTGAATTTCATCGCTGCCTTGTTATACTGAAACGATTGTTGATTCTATTCTAATTGTCTGCGCCAGAACGGCATTTTTTTCAGCTGTTGTGTTTCGTAAATCTATTTCAGGTTATTGCCTTTTTGTAATGTACAGCTGCATGGTGGCAACGGTACACTTGCGGTTGTTGCCACTTACCTACTCACCATCATGCTCCAGCTGCACCCCGAGCAAATCGCCCAGCGGCTCGACCAGCTGACTGAACTGAGCGTCGAACTGGGCCGTGGCGCGGCGGCAGGCATGCTGCATGGCGGCGATATCACGCCGCTGCTCGAACGCATCGTGCTGGTCGCCAAGGACATGACCGGCGCCGATGGCGGCACCTTGTACCGCCCCAGCGCGGACGGGCGCAGCCTGGAGTTTCACATCAGTATCAACGACAGCCTGGGGCTGCGCCAGGGCGCCAGCGCCGGCGTGGCCATCGGCGTGCCCGGCGTGGCACTGTGGCAGGACGACGGCGCACCGAATCTCGGCTCGGTGGCGGCGTATGCGGCGCACCGCCGCGTGTCCGTCAATATCGACGATGTGTATCAGTCGGGCGACTTCAATTTCTCGGGCATGCGCGCCTTTGACGGCCACTATGGCTACCGTTCGACCTCGTTCCTGACGGTGCCGATGAGCGACCATGAAGGCGAGCTGATCGGCGTGCTGCAGCTGATCAACGCCCAGGATCGCGAGACCGGCCTGGTCAAGGCGTTTTCCGCCACCGACCAGCGCTTTATCGAGGCGCTGGCGGCGCAGGCGGCCGTGGCGCTGACCAATCAATTGCTGCTGCGCCAGCTCGAACAATTGCTGGAATCGCTGGTCAACCTGATCAATATCGGCATCGATGAAAAGTCGCCGTACACGGGTCGCCATTGCCAGTTCGTGCCCGAGCTGACGATGATGCTGGCCGACGCCGTGCACGCCACCACGCACGGCCCGATGGCCGACTTCCAGTTGAGCGAGAACGAACGCAAGCAGCTGTGGCTGGCGGGCCTGCTGCACGATTGCGGCAAGATCACCACCCCGGTGCACGTGGTCGACAAGGCCACCAAGCTCGAAACCATCTACGACCGCATCCATCTGGTCGACACGCGCTTCGAAGTGCTGCTGCGCGACGCGGAAATTGCCGCCCTGAAGGCGCAACTGGCGTCGCCGGCGCAAGCCGACGAGATTACCCTTGCCCTGCGCGAACAACAAGCGCTGCTGCGCGAGGAGCGCGACTTTCTGCGCCATGCCAATATCGGCGGCGAAGGCATGTCGCCGGCCGACCAGGAGCGCGTGCGGCACATTGCACAGCGGCGCTGGACCGGCCCCGATGGCGCCGAGCGCGATTTTCTCGACGCCAACGAACTGGAAAATCTCACCATCCGCTTCGGCACCCTGACCGACGCCGAGCGCAAGATCATCAACAACCATATTTCGGTGTCGATCCGCATGCTCGAAGCGCTGCCGTGGCCCAAGCATCTGCAAAAGGTGCCCGAATATGCGGGCGGCCACCATGAACGCATGGATGGCAAGGGCTATCCGCGCGGCCTGACGCGCGAGCAGATGTCGGTGCCGGCACGGCTGATGGCGATCGCCGATATCTTCGAAGCGCTGACGGCCTGCGACCGGCCCTATAAAAAAGGCAAGTCGCTGTCCGAGTCGCTGCGCATCCTTGGCCACTTCAGCCTGAACGGCCATATCGATCCCGACCTGTTCGACGTGTTTATTCGCAGCAAAGTGTACCTCGCGTTTGCCCACAAGCACATGCAACCCGACCAGGTCGACGCCGTCGACGAGGCCGCCATTCCCGGTTACGTGCCCTGATGCGCTCGCTTGCAGCACTGAAAAAGCATGGCGCGCGGTTGCTGCTGGGCGCGCTGTTGACCTTGCTGGCCGCCTGCGCCAGCATCGGTTTGTTCGGTAGCGATACGGTCGGCCGCCTCGACGCCATGCTGGGCGACATGCGCATGCGCGTCGAAGCGCCGCTGCTCGACAAGCGCATCGTGATCGTCGATATCGATGAAAAAAGCCTGAACCAGATCGGCCGCTTTCCCTGGGGGCGCGACGTGCAGGCGCGTCTCGTGTCGCAGCTGACCGGCCACTATGGCGTGGCGGCGGTCGGCTTCGATATCTCGTTTCCGGAAGCCGACACCAGTTCCGGCTACGGCGTGCTGGCCAACCTGGCCAGGGGCGAACTGGCCGGCGTGCCGGGCCTGCGCAGCCAGCTCGAACGCCTGAAACCCCAGATGGACTACGACGCCCTGTTTGCCGAGGCGATGCGCGGCCAGCCAGTGGTGCTGGGCTACAGCGTGTCGGACCGGCAAAAGAAGGGCGTGCTGCCGAAGCCGGCCTTTACGGTGGCGGACCTGAACGGGCGCACGGTGACGGCGTTTACGGCGCCCGGCTACGAGGCCAACCTGGCGCAGCTGCAACAGGCGGCGCATGGCGCGGGCATCTTCACGGCCCTGACCGACAGCGACGGCGTGCTGCGCTCGTCGACCCTGCTGCAGCGCATCGGCGACGGCTATTATCCGTCGCTGTCGCTGGCCACGGCCAGCGTGTACCTGAAGGCGCGCGCGATCGCACCCGTGTTCGGCCAGTCGGCCGACGAGCTGTCCGAGGCCGAGCGCGAGCATGGCGGCCTGGACCACATCGCAGTATTTACGCCGCGCGGGCGCCTCGATATCCCGGTCGGCGAAGCGCTGACCACCACCATCCAGTTTCGTGGCAAGGGCGGGCCGGACGGCGGCGCCTTCCGCTATGTGTCGGCGGCCGATGTACTGATGGGGGCGGTGCCGACGGAAGTGCTGCACGGCGCCATCGTGCTGGTGGGCACCACCGCCGCCGGCCTCAACGATATCCGCGCCACGCCCGTCAATGCCGAGTTCCCCGGTGTGGAAGTGCACGCCAACCTGATCAAGTCGATCCTCGACGGCCACTTCAAGTCGCGTCCCGATTACGCGCTGGCGATCGAGTTTGGCCAGGTGATGCTGGTAGGCTTGCTGCTGGGCTGCGCACTGGCGCTGGCCACGCCGGCGGCGGCCGTGCTGCTGGCCGGTGGCGCGCTGGCCGGTGCGCTGGGCCTGAACTGGTGGTTGTACCACCACTTCGATGCGGCGCTCGATATTGCGGTGCTGCTGCTGTTGATCGCGGCGCTGTTCGTCGCCAACCTGGCCTGGGGCTATTTTTTCGAAGTGCGCAAGGGCAGGGCGCTGGTGTCGCGCTTCGGCCAGTACGTGGCGCCGGAACTGGTGGCGCAGATGGCCGACAATCCCGACCGCTACAGCATGGATGGCGAAAGCCGCGAGCTGACGGTGCTGTTCGCCGACGTGCGCGGCTTTACCGCCATTTCGGAGCAGATGACGCCGCAGGAGTTGCGCGAATATATCAACCTGTACCTGACGGCCATGTCGGAAGATATCCGCGACAGCCACGGCGGCACGCTGGACAAATATATCGGCGACGCCGTGATGGCGTTCTGGGGCGCGCCGCTGGCGTTTCCCGATCATGCCAGCAGGGCCGTGGCCAGCGCCCTGCTGATGCAGAGAAGCGCCGCGCGCCTGAACCAGGAGTTCCAGGCGCGCGGCTGGCCTGCATTACAGATCGGCATAGGCCTCAATAGCGGCCTGATGCATGTGGGGGACATGGGTTCGCGCATCCGCCGCGCCTATACCGTGATGGGGGATGCCGTCAATCTGGGCGCGCGCCTGGAAGGCATTACCAAGGTGTATGGCGTGGGCATCGCCGTGAGCGAATTTACGTGCGCGCAGGCGCCGCAATTCGCTTACCGCGAACTGGACCGCGTGCGGGTCAAGGGCAAGACCGAACCGGTGGCCATTTACGAGCCGCGCGGCTTGCTTGCCGAAGCCGATGCCGGGGAACTGGCGCTGCTGGCGAGCTGGACGCGCGTGCTGCAACTGTTGCGTGCGCAAGACTGGGATGGCGCCGAGGCAATCTTGCTGGAACTGCCAGACGATGGGCTGCGTGGGCTGTACACCGCCCGCCTGCGCCAGTATCGCAACGATCCGCCCGGCGCAGACTGGGACGGTGTCACGACTTTCGAGACTAAATAACCATCGGTAGCACAGATATTTCTGACTGGAAATCAGAATCAGTCTAAAATTTGCTTTTAATCAATTGTTGCTCCAGCCGCGCCTGGCTGGCCATGCACTCACAAGAACTCTCACACATGAACTATCGTCTGGTGCGCCTGCTTGCAGGTTCCGCGCTGTTGCTGTGCGCGGCATGCGCAAACGCCCAATCTCCACAAGCTGATCCTGCTGCCGGCACTTCCGACACGGGGATTGCCGATACGCCCCGGTTCGATATCGCCCGTTACGACGTCAGCGGCGACACCTTGCTCGGCCCGCAACTTGTGCAAACGCTGGTGGCGCCATTTGCTGGCCAGAAACGTGACTTTGGCGATATCCAGCAAGCCGTCGAGGCACTGGAAAACGCCTATCGGGCGCGTGGCTACACGATGGTGCTGGTGAGTTTGCCGGAGCAGGAGCTCGACCATGGCGCCGTGCGGCTGGTGGTGGTGCAGACGCAGGTGGGCAAGGTGGCCATCACCGGCAACCAGGAATTTGACGATGCCAATGTGCGTCGCGCGTTGCCGGGCCTGGTGGAGGGACAGACGCCGAACATGACGGCGCTGGTGCAAAGCCTGAAGCTGGCCAATGAAAATCCGGCCCGCAAGCTGGAAATCAAGCTGTCCGGCGGCGACGACGAGGGCACGGTCGATGCAGGCATCGCGGTGACGGACGAGCGTGCCTGGAAAGCCACGCTCAATCTCGACAATACCGGCAGCAAGGATTCCGGCAAGACCCATGCCGGCGTGGTGCTGCAGCACGCCAATCTGTGGCGCCGCGACCATGTGGCCAGCCTGCAATACACCACTTCGGTCGAGCACGCCAAGCAGGTCGGCGTGTACGGCCTCGGCTACCACGTGCCGCTGTATGCGCTGGGCGACTCGCTGGACTTTTTTGCCAGTTACTCCAACGTCGATTCGGGCACGGTGTCGGCCGGCATCGTCGACCTGGCCGTCAGCGGCCGCGGCACCACCGCCGGCGCGCGCTACAACCAGAACTTCGGCAAGCGCGACGACTATGAACCGAAGCTGGTCTATGGCCTGGACTTCAAGGCCTACCGCAACAGCCTGCGCTTCTTCGGCACGGAACTGGGCACGGACGTGACGGTGCACCCGGTCAGCATCGCCTATATCGGCACCTGGAGCTTGCCGCGCGGCGAGGCCAGCGCGGGGGTGACGTTTGCGCGTAATATTCCTGGTGGCAATAACGGCAGCCAGCGTGACTTCACCCTGGCGCGTGCCGGCGCCAAAGCCGGTTACAGCACCGTGCGCCTCAGCGGCAGCTACCTCCAGGTGCTGGAGCAGGACTGGCAATGGCGCGCGCTGTTCAACGGCCAGTACACGCCCGACGCCCTGGTGCCGGGCGAGCAGTTCGGCGTCGGCGGCGCGGCCACCGTGCGCGGTTTTCTCGAGCGCGAAGTGTCCAATGACAGCGGCGCCAATCTGAACCTGGAGCTGTACACGCCGAACTGGTGCGGCGAAGGCAGCTACCAGTGCCGCGCGCTGGCGTTTTATGACACGGGCTGGGTGCGCCGCAATCATGCGCTGCCTGGCGAAATCGACGGCATGGCGATCGGGTCAAGCGGCCTGGGCCTGCGCATCCTGCTCGGCCGCTACGCCAATGTACAGCTGGACTA
Source organism: Janthinobacterium psychrotolerans (assembly GCF_001677885.1). Classification (GTDB taxonomy): domain Bacteria; phylum Pseudomonadota; class Gammaproteobacteria; order Burkholderiales; family Burkholderiaceae_D; genus Janthinobacterium; species Janthinobacterium psychrotolerans. The sequence continues at coordinate 177,633 of NZ_LOCQ01000062.1, forward strand.
CGCCCATGTGCTCAACCCCGGCCAGACGGGGCGCCGCGACGCCAACCGCCTGCATTTCAGAGTTGCGATTTCGTATTAAGGCATTGAGGTATTGAGCCTCGAGGAAAAAATCATGACCAAACAAAAACAAGTAAGCACCGTGCGCGCTGGCCGCCCTGTCGAGCCGCCGCTGCGCCGCACCGCGCTGGCCCTCCTGATCGCCGCCTGCTTCAATGCCGCCCACGCCAATCCGGCCTTGCCGCAAGTGGTGCATGGCCAGGCCACGTTCAACCAGCAGGGCAATCTGTTTACCATCACGAACACGCCCAACACCATCATCAACTGGCAGAGTTTTTCCGTCAATCCGGGCGAGATCACGCGCTTTCTGCAGCAAAACGCCGGCAGTAGCGTGCTCAACCGCATTACCGGGCAGGACCCCAGCAAGATCCTCGGTGCACTGCAGTCGAATGGCAAGGTGTTCCTGATCAATCCGAATGGCGTGCTGTTCGGCCGCGATGCGAAGGTCGACGTGGCCGGCCTGGTGGCGTCGAGCCTGGCGCTGTCGAACCAGGATTTCCTGGCAGGCAAGATGAATTTCAACGCCGGCGACAAGGCCGGCGCCGTCATCAACCAGGGCTCGATCAACGCCGGCAGCGGCGGGCAGATTCTCTTGATCGCGCCGAACGTGGAAAACAGCGGCATCATCACGGCGCCGAACGGCGACGTGCTGCTGGCCGCCGGCCACAGTGTGCAACTGGCCGACGCCGCCAACCCGGACCTGCGCGTGGTGTTGTCGGCGCCTGCCGACCAGGCCATCAATGTGGGCCAGATCGTGGCGCAGGGCGGGCACATCGGCATGCTGGGTGCGCTGCTGAACCAGCGCGGCGTGCTCAACGCCAACAGCGCGGTGGTCGGCGAGAACGGCAAGATCGTGCTCAAAGCCACGGGCAAGACGCTGCTGGAAAACGGCAGCATGACCAGCGCCACCAGTGCGGCGAGCAAGGGCGGCGAGATTACCGTGCTGGGCGACCAAGTCGGCATGCAAGGCAACGCTGCGGTGGACGCCAGCGGCGCCCTTGGCGGCGGCACGGTCTTGCTGGGCGGCGACTACCAGGGCAAGAACCCGGCGATTGCCAACGCGCGCCAGGTGGCTGTCGGCAAGGACGCCACCATTGCCGCGGACGCCATTCAAAGCGGCGACGGCGGCAAGGTCATCGTGTGGGGCAATGAGACGGCGCGCGTCTTCGGCACCATCACGGCGCGCGGCGGCGCGGCCTCGGGCAATGGCGGCCTGGTGGAAACGTCGGGTCATTACCTCGACGTCAAAGGCATCCGCGTCGATACCTCGTCGCGGCGCGGCAAGCGCGGCAACTGGCTGCTCGACCCGTACGATATCGACGTGGTGGCCGGTTACGGCGGCGAACTGGACAACGTCAACGAGTTTACCGACGCACCGGAATCCGGCAGCGCCAGCATCGGCGCCGACACGATTTCCAGCGCGGGCAGCGGGGTGACGTTGCAGGCGACGCGCCGCATCAATTTCAACAGCGCCATCAATATGGTCAGCCCCGGCGCCGGTGTGACCGCCATCGCCGGCGAAACCATCAACGTCAACGCCGATATCGCCACCAGCGGCGGCGCCGTGACCTTGTCGGCCAACGACGGCGGCGGCACGGCTTACGGCCTCGGCTCGGACCTGCACCTGGGCGCGACGATCATCACCAACGGCGGCACCGCCTCCCTGTCGGGCGCCAGCGTGACCGGCACCGGCACCGTCAACGCCGGCGGCGGCGACTTGACCTTGCGCGCCAATGACAGCAGCGGCGGCATCAGCTTGAGCGGCAGCGCCGACGGCAATCAACTGACCGGCGGCACGCTGCGGCTGGAAGCGGACAATATCAGTTATGGCCGCGGCATCCGCGGCAATAGCGTCACGCTGACGCCGATGACTTTCGGGCGCCCGATTACGCTGGGCGTGGTCGGCGACAAGCCGACCGACAGCCTGGGGTTGACCAATGCCGAATTATTCCGGGTCGTCGCCGGTACGCTGACCATCGGCAGCAGCAGTGCCGGCACCATCAATCAAACCGGCTCGCTGAGCATCAGCGATTACGTCACCAATCTTGAGTTGACTAGCGGCGTCGGCATCAATCTGAACAGTTTTTTCACCGTGCTGCATAACCTGAAGCTGAACGTTGGCGGCGATGGCGGCGGCGACAATCTGATCACCTCGACCAACCCGCTCAATGTCAGTGGCGAGTTTTTCCTCGAAAGCGGCAACTGGGTCCAGAATAGCGCCAGCCTGCCGTCGTTTTCAGCCTACAGTTTCAAGATCGGCAGCGCCAACTTCCTGCGCGCGACCGGCGGCGATGGCAGCACGGCAAGCCCTTACCGGATCGCCGACGTATACGGCCTGCAAGGCGTCGACAAGCAAGTCAACAATACCAATTACATTCTGGCCGGCGATATCGACGCCAGCGGCACGGCCAGCTGGAACCAGGGCGCCGGCTTCGCGCCGCTGTTCGGCGGCGACGAAGCTGCGTACAGCGGCGCCTTCGACGGGGCCAATCATGCGATCAATAACCTGACCATCAATCGCGGCAATTCCTCGTATTACGGCAGCGGCCTGTTTGCGCGGATCCAGGGCGCGACGATTAATAACCTGACGATGCAGGGCGGCAGCGTCACCGGCGGCAACAATGTCGGCGCGATCGTCGGCAACAACAGCGGCGGCTACCTGAGCAATGTGACGAGCAGCATGGCCGTCAGCGGCACCAGCAACGTCGGCGGCCTGGTCGGCAATAACGACGGCACCATCGACCAGGCGTACGCCACCGGCGGCGTCGGCGGCGCGGCCAATATCGGCGGCCTGGTCGGGCGCAATGGCGGCAGCATCAGCAATGCCTACGCCACCGGCGCGGTCGGCGCGTCGACCAATAGCGACGTGACGCTGGTGCATGAAAACATCGGCGGCCTGATCGGGCGCAGCGCATCGGGCAGCAGCGCCAGGTATGTCTACAGCAGCGGCGCGGTGGCCAGCGAAGGTTTCAGCCGCGCCGGCGCGGTCGTCGGGCGCGTCGACAGCGGCGCCATCGTCGGCCCTGCCTATTTCAATAAGGAAACTGCAGGCAGCCAGCTGGAGCCCGATGGTTCAATCGGACGCTCGGCGGTGGAGATGCAGCAGCAAGCCCAGTTTGGCGGCTTCAATTTCGGCGAAGGCGCGGTATGGCGCATCTACGACGGCTACACGACGCCGATGCTGAAAGCCTTCCTGAAGCCGCTGCAAGTGACCGCCAGCGGTGCGGTCAGCCGCGTCTATGACGGCCAGTTGGCGGCGTTCACCGGCACGCTGGCTTACAGCGGTTTGCTCGACGGCGACAGCGCCGCCAGCGGCAGCGCCGGCTACAACGCGGCGCGCAATGTCGGCAGCTATGCCTTGGGCGGCTTGTGGTCGACCAAATACGACATCACCTTGTCGGGCGCGACGACACTGTCGATCATGCCGCGCACGTTGAGCGTGGCCATCGGCGGCAGCAAGGTCTACGACGGCCAGCTTGGTTTCGGCAACGCCACTTTGACACTCGGCAATACGGTGGCCGGCGATACGCTCGGCGTCACCGGCACGGCGCAATTCGTCGACAAGAACGCCGGCGCCGGCAAGGCAGTCAATATCAGCGGCCTGGCCTTGACCGGCAACGGCCTGGGCAACTACAGCCTGGCAGAAACCGCCAGCGGCACCGCCGACATCAGGCGCGCCACGCTGGCCCTGGGCAGCGTGAGCGCAGCCAATAAAATCTACGACGGCAGCACCAGCGCCAGCCTCAGCGGCAGCCTGGACGGCGTGATCGGCGCCGACCAGGTCCAGTTGACGGGCCTCTCGGCCAGTTTCACCAACAAGAACGTGGGCGTCGCCAAGGACGTGAACTACAGCGTGACGGGCAACAACCTGAGTGGCAACGATGCGGGCAACTATGCACTGACCGCTACCGAAGGCAATACCAGCGCCGCTATCACAGCGCGCACGCTCAATCTCGGTTTTACTGGCGTCAATAAAACGTATGACGGCGGCGTTGCGGCGACTGTGACGCTGACCGATGACCGCATCGCGAACGACGTACTGGCAGCGACGGCGAACGCAGTCTTCGCCGACAAGAACGCCGCAGCGGAAAAAGCCATTGCCGTGCAAGGCGCCAGCCTGTCCGGACTTGACGCGGGCAACTATGTGCTGGCTTCGACTACCGGCGCCACCAGCGCCACCATCGCGCAACGCGCGCTGGCGCTCGGCTTTACGGCTGGCGGCAAGACCTACGACGGCAGCACTGCCGCGATGGTCGCGGTGACCGACAACCGGGTTGCCGGTGATGTGCTGACCGCAACGGCGACTGGCGCCTTTGCCGACAAGAATGCTGGTGTCAACAAGGCTGTGACGGTGCAGAACGCCAGCCTGTCCGGACTTGACGCGGCCAACTATGTACTGGCTTCGACCACCGGCGCCACCAGCGCCACCATCGCGCAACGTGCGCTGGCGCTGGGCTTTACGGCTGCCGGCAAGACCTATGACGGCAGCACTGCCGCCACGGTCGCCGTCACTGACAACCGCGTCGTCGGCGATGTGCTGACGGCAACAGCGACTGGTACGTTTGCCGACAAGAACGCTGGCGTCAATAAAGCCGTGACGGTGCAGAACGCCAGTCTGTCCGGTACCGATGCCGGTAACTATGTGCTGTCGTCGACCACTGGCGCCACCAGCGCCACCATCGCGCAGCGCGCGCTGGCGCTGGGATTCACGGCTGCCGGCAAGACCTATGACGGCAGCAATGCCGCCACGGTCGGCGTAACCGATGACCGGGTTGCTGGTGATCTACTGACCGCAACGGCTACTGGCGCCTTTGCCGACAAAAATGCCGGTGTCAATAAAACGGTGACAGTGCAGAGCGCCAGCCTGTCCGGTACCGATGCCGGTAACTATGTGCTGGCCTCGACCACCGTCACCACCAGCGCCACCATCGCGCAGCGTGCGCTGGCGCTGGGCTTTACGGCTGGCGGCAAGACCTACGACGGCAGCACTGCCGCGATGGTCGCGGTGACCGACAACCGGGTTGCCGGTGATCTACTGACCGCAACGGCGACTGGCGCCTTTGCCGACAAAAATGCCGGTGTCAATAGAACGGTGACAGTGCAGAACGCCAGCCTGTCCGGTACCGATGCCGGTAACTATGTGCTGTCGTCGACCACTGGCGCCACCAGCGCCACCATCGCGCAGCGCGCGCTGGCGCTGGGCTTTACGGCTGCCGGCAAGACCTATGACGGCAGCACCGCCGCGTCGGTCGCCGTCACTGACAACCGCGTCGTCGGCGATGTGCTGACGGCAACAGCGACTGCTACCTTTGCCGACAAGAACGCCGGCGCCAATAAAGCGGTGACCGTGCAGAACGCCGGCCTGTCCGGACTTGACGCGGCCAACTATGTACTGGCCTCGACCACCGGCGCGACCAGCGCCACCATCGCGCAACGTGCGCTGGCGCTGGGATTCACGGCTGCCGGCAAGACCTATGACGGCAGCACCGCCGCCACGGTCGGCGTAACCGATGACCGGGTTGCTGGTGACGTGCTGACTGCAGCCGCCGCTGGTTCGTTTGCCGACAAGAATGCTGGTGTCAACAAGGCAGTGAACGTGCAGAACGCCAGCCTGTCCGGTACCGATGCCGGTAACTATGTGCTGGCCTCGACCACCGGCGCCACCATCGCCACCATCGCGCAGCGCGCGCTGGCGCTGGGCTTTACGGCTGCCGGCAAGACCTACGACGGCACCACTGCCGCCACGGTCGCCGTGACCGATGACCGTGTTGCTGGTGACGTGCTGACTGCAGCCGCCGCTGGTTCGTTTGCCGACAAGAATGCGGGCGCCAACAAGGCTGTGACGGTGCAGAACGCCAGCCTGTCCGGCGCCGATGCCGGTAACTATGTGCTGTCCTCGACCACCGACGCGACCAGCGCCACCATCGCGCAACGTGCGCTGGCGCTGGGCTTTGCAGCCGCCGGAAAAACCTATGACGGTAATACTACCGCCACGGTCGCCATCACTGACAACCGCGTCGTCGGCGATGTGCTGACGGCAACAGCGACTGGTACCTTTGCCGACAAGAGCGCCGGCGCCAATAAAGCGGTGACCGTGCAGAACGCCGGCCTGTCCGGACTTGACGCGGCCAACTATGTACTGGCCTCGACCACCGGCGCCACCAGCGCCACCATCGCGCAGCGCGCGCTGGCGCTGGGCTTTACGGCTGCCGGCAAGACCTATGACGGCAGCACTGCCGCCACGGTCGCCGTCACTGACAACCGCGTCGTCGGCGATGTGCTGACGGCAACAGCGACTGGTACGTTTGCCGACAAGAACGCTGGCGTCAATAAAGCCGTGACGGTGCAGAACGCCAGTCTGTCCGGTACCGATGCCGGTAACTATGTGCTGTCCTCGACCACCGGCGCCACCAGCGCCACCATCGCGCAGCGCGCGCTGGCGCTGGGCTTTACGGCTGCCGGCAAGACCTATGACGGCAGCACTGCCGCCACGGTCGCCGTCACTGACAACCGGGTTGCCGGTGATGTGCTGACCGCAACGGCGACTGGCGCGTTTGCCGACAAGAATGCTGGTGTCAACAAGGCCGTGACGGTGCAGAACGCCAGCCTGTCCGGTACCGATGCCGGTAACTATGTGCTGGCCTCGACCACCGGCGCCACCAGCGCTACCATTGCGCAGCGTGCGCTGGCGCTCGGCTTTACGGCTGCCGGCAAGACCTATGACGGCAGCACCGCCGCCACGGTCGGCGTAACCGATGACCGTGTTGCTGGTGACGTGCTGACCGCAGCAGCCGCTGGTTCGTTTGCCGACAAGAACGCTGGCGACAATAAAGCCGTGGCAGTGCAGAACGCCAGCGTCTCTGGCGCCGATGCGGCCAACTATGTGCTGTCCTCGACCACTGGCGCCACCAGCGCCACCATCGCGCAACGTGCGCTGGCGCTGGGCTTTACGGCTGCCGGCAAGACCTATGACGGCAGCACTGCCGCCACGGTCGCCGTGACCGATGACCGGGTTGCCGGTGATGCAATTACCGCAACCGCCAGCGGCGCCTTTGCCGACAAAAATGCCGGTGTCAATAAAACGGTGACAGTGCAGAACGCCAGCCTGTCCGGTACCGATGCCGGTAACTATGTGCTGGGTTCGACTACCGGCACCAGCAGCGCCACCATCGCGCAACGCGCGCTGGCGCTCGGCTTTACGGCTGGCGGCAAGACCTACGACGGCAGCACTGCCGCGTCGGTCGCCGTCACTGACAACCGTATCGCCGGTGACGTGCTGACCGCAGCAGCGACTGGCGCATTTGCCGACAAGAACGCCGGCGTCAACAAATCGGTGACGGTGCAAAACGCCAGCGTCTCTGGCGCCGATGCGGCAAACTATGTGCTGTCGTCGACCACTGGCGCCACCAGCGCCACCATCGCGCAACGTGCGCTGGCGCTCGGCTTTACGGCTGCCGGCAAGACCTATGACGGCAGCAATGCCGCCACGGTCGGCGTAACCGATGACCGGGTTGCTGGTGATCTACTGACCGCAACGGCTACTGGCGCCTTTGCCGACAAAAATGCCGGTGTCAATAAAACGGTGACAGTGCAGAGCGCCAGCCTGTCCGGTACCGATGCCGGTAACTATGTGCTGGCCTCGACCACCGTCACCACCAGCGCCACCATCGCGCAACGTGCGCTGGCGCTGGGCTTTACGGCTGGCGGCAAGACCTACGACGGCAGCACTGCCGCGATGGTCGCGGTGACCGACAACCGGGTTGCCGGTGATGTGCTGACCGCAACGGCGACTGGCGCGTTTGCCGACAAGAACGCCGGCGTCAACAAAACGGTGACTGTGCAGAACGCCGGCCTGTCCGGACTTGACGCGGCCAACTATGTACTGGCTTCGACCACCGGCGCCACCAGCGCCACCATCACGCAGCGCGAACTGGCGCTGGCCTTTGCGGCAGCGGGCAAAACCTATGACGGCAATACTACCGCCACGGTCGCCGTCACTGACAACCGCGTTGCCGGCGATGTGCTGACGGCAACAGCGACTGCTACCTTTGCTGACAAGAACGCTGGCGCCAATAAAGCCGTGACAGTGCAGAACGCCAGCCTGTCCGGTACCGATGCCGGTAACTATGTGCTGTCGTCGACCACCGGCGCCACCAGCGCCACCAGCGCCACCATCGTGCAACGTGCGCTGGCGCTGGGCTTTACGGCTGCCGGCAAGACCTATGACGGCAGCACCGCCGCCACGGTCGCCGTGACCGATGACCGGGTTGCCGGTGACGTGCTGACTGCAGCCGCCGCTGGTTCGTTTGCCGACAAGAATGCGGGCGCCAACAAGGCTGTGACGGTGCAGAACGCCGGCCTGTCCGGACTTGACGCGGCCAACTATGTACTGGCCTCAACCACCGGCGCCACCAGCGCCACCATCACCCAGCGCGAACTGTCGCTGGCCTTTGCGGCAGCGGGCAAGACCTACGACGGCAACACCGCCGCCACGGTCGCCGTCACTGACAATCGCGTTGCGGGCGATGTGCTGACAGCAACGGCCAGCGGCGCCTTTGCCGACAAGAACGCCGGCGCCAATAAAGTGGTGACAGTGCAGAGCGCCATTCTGTCCGGTACCGATGCAGCCAACTACACCTTGAGCTCAACCACCGGCGCCACCAGCGCCACCATCACCCAGCGCGAACTGTCGCTGGCCTTTGCGGCAGCGGGCAAAACCTACGACGGCAACACCGCCGCCTCGGTCGCCGTCACTGACAATCGCGTTGCGGGCGATGTGCTGACAGCAACGGCCAGCGGCGCCTTTGCCGACAAGAACGCCGGCGCCAATAAAGTGGTGACAGTGCAGAGCGCCAGTCTGTCCGGTACCGATGCAGCCAACTACACCTTGAGCTCAACCACCGGCGCCACCAGCGCCACCATCACCCAGCGCGAACTGTCGCTGGCCTTTGCGGCAGCGGGCAAGACCTACGACGGCAACACCGCCGCCTCGGTCGCCGTCACTGACAACCGCGTTGCGGGCGATGTGCTGACAGCAACGGCCAGCGGCGCCTTTGCCGACAAGAACGCTGGCGCCAATAAAGTGGTGACAGTGCAGAGCGCCATTCTGTCCGGTACCGATGCAGCCAACTACACCTTGAGCTCAACCACCGGCGCCACCAGCGCCACCATCACCCAGCGCGAACTGTCGCTGGCCTTTGCGGCAACGGGCAAGACCTACGACGGCAACACCGCCGCCACGGTCGCCGTGACCGATAATCGTGTTGCTGGCGACGTTCTGACGGCAACGGCTGCTGGCACATTTGCCGACAAGAACGCCGCCGCCAATAAAGTCGTGACAGTGCAGAACGCCAGCCTGTCCGGCCTTGACGCGGGCAATTATCGCCTGGCCACTACCGGCGGTGCGAGCACGGCCAGCATTGCGCAGCGCGCCCTGAGCCTGGCTTACACCGGTGTCGACAAAGTGTATGACGGTGCGGGCGGCGCGCAGGTGGCGATCAGCGACAACCGTATAGCCGGCGACGTGCTGAGCGCCTCGGCCAACGCGGCCTTTGCTGACAAGAATGCGGGCAGCGGCAAGGCCGTGGCGGTGCAGGGCGCGGCACTGTCCGGCGCGGATGCCGGTAACTACCGCCTGGCCAACACGGCTGGCGCGACCACTGCCAATATTGCCCGCGCGACATTGACCCTGGCCAGCGTCAGCGCCAGCGACAAGGTGTATGACGGCACGCAGGCGGCCAGTGTCAGTGGCATGGTGGCCGGCGTGATTGGCCAGGATGCGGTCAGCCTGGCCGGCGGCAGCGGCACCTTTGCCGACCGCAACTTCGGTACCGGCAAAACCGTGGCGGTCGGCGGCTTCCAGCTGGCGGGCAGCGATGCCGGCAACTACACCCTGGCGTCGAACAGCGGCGTGGCCCAGGCCAGCATAGCGCAGCGCGCCCTGTCGACCTGGATCGGCGCGAGCGGCGGTTTGTGGAGCGACGCCGCCAACTGGGAAGGCGGCGTGGCGCCAAGCGGCAGCAATGTGCTGGCGGCCGATTTTGTGGCCAGCACCGGCAGCGTGGTGTACACCGCGGCCGCTGGCGACACCGTGCTCAACAACTTTACCTCGCGCGGCGGCCTGAACCTGACCGGCGGCAGCCTGCTGGTCAACGGCGCCTTGAGCACCGCCAACTATGCGCAAAGCGGCGGCTTGCTCGGTGGCGCGGGTAACGTCACGGTCAGCAACGGCTTCAGCCAGAGTGGCGGCACCATCAACGTGGGCGGCAACCTGGCCATCATCCAGGCCAGCGGCGACCTGCGCTTTGCCGCCCTGGCGGCCAATACGATCAGTTTGAGCGCCAGCGCGGGCGCCATCAGCCAGAGCGGCGCCGTGGTGGCGCGTAGCCTGGTGACGCAGTCGCAAAACGGCACTGTGCTGAACGACGCCGGCAATCGCCTCAAAACATTTAGCGCCAGCAACAGCGGCGCCGGCGGCATTGCCCTGACCACCACCAGCGCGCCGGATGTGCTGGTGCTGGGCAGCCTGGCCACCGGCGCCGGCGACGTGCGCATCGAAAGCACGGGCGGCGTGGAGAGTCACGCCATTACCACTACCGGCGGCAACGTGACCCTGATCGCCCACAGCCCGGTCAACGTACAGGGCGTCGTCCAAGGCAATGACGTCACCGTCGACGCCAGCACCGGCGTGACCTTTGGCGACGGCGCGCGCGTCAACGCGGCGGGCACCATCGCCGTCACCGCCGGCACCGGCGTCAGCTTCGCCGGCGCATCGACCCTTGACGTGCAGGCCACGGGCGGCATCAATGTGCTGGCGAAAAACGGCGACCTGACGGCCGCCGACACGGTGCGCATCAACAGCCGCGGCGCGGCCGTGTCCCTGCTGGCGCCCAATGGCAAGGTGGCGCTGCCGGCATCGGTGATGGTGACCGTGCCGGTGACTCCGCCGGTGACGCCGCCGGTGGCGCCGCCAGCGCTGGTCACCAGCGCCATCAATACCGTGCCGGCCTTCAATGAGCAGTACAGTCCGTTCAATCAGATCAGTACGCCGAACAATGTGACCAGCCCGCTGGTGTCGAGCACGACCAAAAAAGATGATACGACCAAGGAAACAAGCAATGAAGCCAAAAATGGTATCCAGAAGACCTATTGCAACTAGGGCTATGCTGGCGGGCGCCATGCTGTGGCTGGTGCTGATGAGCGTCAGCCTGCACGCGGTGGCCCAGGTGGCGGGCACCGTGACGCAGCTGAGCGGGGCCATGATGGCGAAAAAGGCCGACGGCAAGGTCAAGATACTGTCGCTGAAATCCGAAGTGGAATCGGGCGATACGCTGATGACCGAGAAGAACACCTATGCGCTGGTGAAATTCATCGACAGCAGCGAGATCACCCTGAAGCCAGCGACCACGTTTGTGGTGGAACAGTTTGCCTACCAGGCCGACCAGCCCGACGGCGACCGTGCCTCGTTCAACCTGGTCAAGGGTGGCCTGCGTTCGCTGTCGGGCTTGCTGGGCAAGCGCAACAAGGAAAAGTTTTCCCTGAAAACGCCGGTCGCCACCATCGGCATCCGCGGCACGTATTTCACCGCCGAATATATCAGCGCCGGGGGCAACCAAGCCCCGGGCGCGCCGCTGCCCCAAACGGCGCCATCGTCAGGACCGACCCTGGCGCCGGGACTGTACACGTCCGTGACCACCGGACAAATCGTGGTCAGCAATCCGGTGGGGACGCTCGATATTGTCGCTGGCCAGTTCGGTTTCACGCCAAGCTTCAGGCAGCCGCCGATGCTGTTGCCTGCCGATCCGGGTATTCGGTTTACGCCGTTGCCTGTGTTCAATGCCAGCACGGGTCCGACGGCCAGCAATACCACGCCGGGGAAATCGAATAATGTCGACTGCGAAGTACGCTGATTTTCGCTTGACCTTCCCATCATGGTAGGGCCGATCCTGTAGACATCACCTCTTGTCTACAGGATCCGCGCCATGCCAGCTTCTTCTTTTACCCAGTCATTCGTCGTCGAAGGCATGAGCTGCGCCACGTGCGCCACCCGCGTTGAAAAAGCGCTGGCGGCCGTGCCGGGTGTGTCCAGCGCCAGCATCAACCTTGCCACCGACACCGCGCGTGTCGCGTCAGGTCTAGCCATTCCCCTGGCCACCTTGCAGGCGGCGCTGGAAAAAGCCGGTTATGCGCTCGCCATGCAGGAGATCGATCTGGCGGTTGCTGGCATGACGTGCGCCTCGTGCGTGGGCCGGGTGGAAAAAGCCTTGCTGAAAGTGCCGGGCGTGCTGGCTGCAGGCGTCAACCTGGCGACGGAAAGCGCGCGCGTGACCGTCAGCGGCGTTGAGCCCTCTGCGCTGGCGGCGGCGATCGATGCCGCCGGCTATGCGGCCAGCGTGCCCAGCCAAGTTTCCGCCAGCGCGCCGCCTGCAGCGTCGCGCGATGGCCTCAAGGTCGTGCTGGCCGGCGCCTTGGCCCTGCCTTTGATGCTGCCGATGCTGCTGGAATGGCTGGGCATGCATCTGATGCTGCCGGGCGCCCTGCAATTCGCCCTGGCCATGCCAGTGCAGTTTTACTTGGGCGCGCGTTTCTACAAGGCAGGCTGGAAGGCGCTCAAGGCGGGCAGCGGCAATATGGATCTGCTGGTGGCGCTTGGCACCAGCGCCGCGTATGGCTTGTCGGTCTATCAGTGGCTGACGGCGGGCGCCATGTTGCCGCACCTGTATTTCGAAGCCTCGTCCGTCGTCATTACCCTGGTGTTGCTGGGCAAGTGGCTCGAAGCGCGCGCCAAGCGCCAGACCGCTGCGGCCATTCGCGCGCTGCAGGTGCTGCGCCCCGCGTCGGCCCGCGTGCGCCGCGATGGCCAGGAGCACGATGTGCCGATCGCGCAAGTGCGGCTCGGCGACCTGGTGGTGATCCGCCCTGGCGAGCGCATCGCGGTCGATGGCGTCGTGGCCGAAGGCGCCAGCGATGTCAATGAGTCGCTGATCACGGGCGAGAGCCTGCCGATCGCCAAGCATATGGGCGAGCAGGTGACGGGCGGCGCCATCAATGGCGACGGCCTGCTGCTGGTGAAAACCACCGCCGTGGGCCTGGAAACGACCTTGTCGCGCATTATCCGGCTGGTCGAAGATGCGCAGGCCGCCAAGGCGCCGATCCAGCACCTGGTCGACAAGGTCAGCGCCATTTTTGTGCCCGTGGTGCTGGGCCTGGCGCTATTGACCCTGCTGGGCTGGTGGTGGGCCAACGGCGAGCTGGAGACGGCGATCATCAATGCCGTCGCCGTGCTGGTGATTGCCTGCCCGTGCGCGCTGGGACTGGCCACGCCGACCGCCATCATGGCCGGCACCGGCGTGGCGGCCCGCTATGGCATTCTGATCAAGGACGCCGAAGCGCTGGAAGTGGCGCATGCGGTCACCACGGTGGTGTTCGACAAGACGGGCACCCTGACGGTGGGCAAGCCTTCGCTGGCGGCCATCCATGCGCATGGGATCGATGAAAGCCGCTTGCTGCGGCTGGCGGCCGGCATCCAGTCCGGCAGCGAGCACAGCCTGGCCAAGGCGGTGCTGGAAGCGGCCGGCGCGCGCCAGCTGGCGCCATTGGCGGCCAGCGGCGTGTCGGCCTTGCCGGGCCGTGGCCTGGCGGCGCAGGTCGATGGCCTGGCATTGAAACTGGGCAGCACGCGGCTGATGCGGGAAGAGGGCGTGGACCTGGCGCCGCTGCAGTCACAAGCGCAGGCGCTGGAAGCGGCCGGCAACACGATCTCCTGGCTGGCGCAAGGTACGCAGCTGCTGGGCCTGTTCGCCTTTCACGACCCGGTCAAGCCCGGTGCGCGTGAGGCGATTGCAGAGCTGCATGCGCTGGGTATCGCCACCGTCATGCTGACCGGCGACAACCAGGGCAGCGCGCAGGCCGTTGGCAAGCTGCTGGGCATCGCCACGGTGGCGGCCAATATGCTGCCGGCCGATAAAACCGCTAAAATCATGGAACTGAAGGCGGCCGGCGCCAGGGTCGCGATGGTGGGCGACGGCATCAACGATGCGCCCGCGCTGGCGGCGGCCGATGTCGGCATTGCCATGTCGACCGGCACCGACGTGGCCATGCAGGCGGCCGGCATTACCCTGATGCGCGGCGATCCGGCGCTGGTGGCGGACGCCATCGATATCTCGCGCCGCAGCTACGGCAAGATACGGCAGAACCTGTTCTGGGCGTTTATCTATAATCTGATCGGCATTCCGCTGGCCGCGTTCGGCTTGCTGAACCCCATGGTGGCGGGCGCGGCGATGGCCTTCAGTTCGGTCAGCGTGATCAGCAACGCGCTGCTGCTGCGGCGCTGGAAGGCGCGCGGCGCCCATGCAAAGGATGATGAAAAATGAATATCGGCCAGGCGGCAGGCGAGACCGGAGTCTCGGCAAAAATGATACGCTACTACGAGAGCATTACCTTGTTGAAACCCAGCGCGCGCAGCGATGCCGGCTATCGCATCTACACGCCGCAGGATCTGCACGCGCTGCACTTTATCAAGCGCTCGCGCAATCTCGGTTTTTCGCTCGAACAGATCCGCGAACTGCTGTCGCTGTGGCAAAACGACCAGCGCGCCAGTGCTGACGTCAAACGCATCGCCCTGGCCCATGTGGCCGACCTGAACCAGCGCATCGCGGAACTGAGCGACATGCGCAATACCCTGAACCAGCTGGCCAGTTCCTGCCATGGCGACGACAAGCCCGACTGCCCCATCTTGCAGAACCTGGGGCTGGCGATGGGCGGCGGAGCTCCCTCCGAGAAATCCTGTTGCAGCTGATCCTGTTAGCTCCACAGCAGCAGCATCGGCAGGCAGCTCAGCAATACTCCCACGGCACCCAGCATCGCGCAAGCCGCGCCGGCCCAGTGCAGCAGGCTGATATTGCCGCCCGCATGCAGGCGGCGCAGGGCGCGCCAGCACAACACGGCCAACCATCCCAGCGCCAGCAGCGAGGCACAAGCCAGCAGCCACAGCGTCGCCGCCTTGCCGAATCGTAGCTGCTCGGCAGCAATAAAATAACAGAAGAAAAAGTGCACGCCCCATATCAGCAGCGGCAGCGACGGTTGCATCATCCGGCGTAGCAAATGGTCTTGTGCACGCATGGCGATTTTCCTTAGCCCATCAGTGACGGCATCAAGTGCACGATGGCAATGCCGACGATGCCTTGCAGGGCCGTGCCATGCCACAGCAGGCTGCAGTTGTCGAGCGTGGCGCGGTGCAGCGGCAGCAGGCGGCTGGCCCACGAGCGCGCGCACAGGAAACCGGCCACCAGCACCAGGATCACCACATGACAACCCTGGTAGGCCAGCAGGGCGGCGATGGTGGCGGCCCAGGCGCTGGACGTGGGCGACAGGCCCGACTGCATCTGGCTCGTCCAGGCCAGGCCGAAGCCGGCCACGGTGCAGGCCAGCGCCAGCAGCACGGCCAGGCGCAGCAGGGCCTGGCCGTGCTGCAGCTGCAAACGCCGCGCCCACAGCATCATCACCGAACCGGCCAGCAACAGCGCGCAGGCGGTCCACGGCCACAGCGGCGCGGGCAAGCGGGCGCCCGGTGGCGGACAGATCTGCAAGGCCATGGCGCTGTGGATATGCGCAAACACAAAGGCGGCAAAGATGCTGGCGTCGACCACCAGCATGATAAGGGTGGCGCACCAGGAATGCGAGGCGGGGCCGGTGATGCCGACCGGCAGCACGACAGTATCCGATACCTGTGCCGTCGTCACGGGCGGCGTGCTGTCGGACTGCCACATCCAGGCGATGATCGCCACGATGGCGGCCATGCCGCAAGCCCACGCGAGCAAGGTTTGCTCTATCGTCAGCAGCAGGAAGAAGCCGGCCGTACCCAGCGCGCCGATCAGCGGCCAGATGCTGTCGCCGGGCAGAATTTGCAAGTACAAGGGGCGCGCCTGGACCGGACTGGTGATGATGGTTTCACGCAGCCCAGTGACGGTGCCGGGCAGCCAGTGCCGGCCGGCCACCACTTCTTCGGGCAGGTTCGGCTGGTCCCATAGCGGATGGCGCGAGCCGATAGCGGGAATGCTGCGCACGGCGTAGTCTTCCATCGGCAGCCATTCCAGCGTCGACGCGCGCCACGGATTGCCGTGCTCCTGTTTCGGTGTGCGCAGGGTGCGGATGAGGTCGATAAAGAACAGCACGATGCCCAGCGCCAGGACCAGGGCGCCGATGCTCGACGCCAGGTTCAGGCTGTTCCAGCCCATGTCGGCCGGGTAGGTGTACACGCGGCGCGGCATGCCCCACAAACCGGTCAGGTGCATCGGAAAAAACGCCAGGTTGAAGCCGCCGAACATCAGGCCGAAGACCCAGCGCGCGCAGCGCTCGGACAGCCGGTGCCCGTTGACCAGCGGCAGCCAGTAATAAATGCCGGCAAACATCGGGAACACCATGCCGCCGATCAGCACATAGTGCAAATGGGCGACGATAAAATACGTGTCGTGCGCCTGCCAGTCGAACGGCAGCACGGCCACCATCACGCCGGTCAGGCCACCGAGCACGAAGATGAACATAAAGCCGAGCAGGAACAGGGTCGGCGCATGGGCTGGCGACGCTTTCCCGCGCCACAAGGTGGCGATCCAGGCGAACACCTGCACCCCGGTGGGGATCGCCACGGCCATGCTGGCGGCCGACACCAGGCTCATTTCCAGCACGCCCAGCCCTGCCGTGAACATATGATGGGCCCACAGCGCAAAGCTGAAAAAGCCCACCGCCAGCAAGGCCGCCACAATCGAGCGGTGACCGACCAGGGCCGTGCCAGCCAGTGTCGGGATCATGGTCGAGACCATGCCGGCCGCCGGCAGGAAGATGATATACACCTCAGGGTGGCCGAAGAACCAGAACAGGTGCTGCCACAGCAGCGGGTCGCCGCCGCGCTCGACAATAAAGAAGGGCCAGTCGAAGGCGCGTTCCATTTCCAGCAAGCTGGTGCCGGCGATCACGGCCGGAAAGGCAAACACGATCATTACGCCGACCACCAGCATGGCCCAGGCATAGACGGGCATTTTCGACAAGCTCATGCCTGGGGCGCGCGTGTACAGGATGCCGACGATCAGTTCGATGGCGCCGGCGATCGCCGAAATTTCGATAAAGCCGATGCCCAGCAGCCAGAAGTCGGCGTTCAGGCCCGGCGAGTATTCCTTGCTGGTGAGCGGTGGATACATGAACCAGCCGCCGTCGGGCGCCAGGCCCCAGAACAGGCTCATGAAAAAGCCCAGGCCGCCGACCGCATAGGCCCAGAAGGCATAGGCCGACAGGCGCGGAAACGGCAGGTCGCGCGCGCCCAGCATGCCGGGCAGCAGGTAGACGGCAATCGCCTCGACCACGGGAATGGCGAACAAAAACATCATCACCGTGCCATGCATGGTGAAGATCTGGTTATAGGTGCCGGGCGACAAAAAATCGTTTTCCGGCACCGCCAGCTGCAGCCGGATCAGCAGGCCCAGAATGCCCGCCAGCACGAAGAACAGCAGCGCGGTGCCGATATACAGCAGGCCGATATTGTTGTTGTTGACGGTGGTAAAGAAGCGCCAGCCGCCGGGCGTGCGCCAGATTGCTTGCAGTTGTGCCAGCTCGCCGGGCGGGCGGGGCAGGGAGCTGGGCAGTGCGGTCTCTGTCATTGCAGCTGCTCCAGGTAAGCGCTGATGGCGGCCAGGGTTGCACTGTCGAGGTCGCCTGCGGCCGGCATGCGCACACCGGGTTTGCTGGCATGCGGATCGGCAATCCAGCCGGCCATGGCGCCGCGGCTGTTGCGCAAGGTGCCGGCCCCCAGGTACAAACGGCTGCCGACATGGGTCAGATCAGGCCCCGGTTTTGCCTCGTCGGCCACGCCGCGCACCGTATGGCAGGCAACGCAGCGTTGGGCAACAAAGGCGTCGCGGCCGCGCAGGGCCAGCGCGCCGGCCGGCGTGGCGGCAGGTTGCGATTGATGATCCAGCCAGGCCTTGAATGCTTCAGGGGTTTGCACCACCACATGCAGCGCCATGCGCGCATGCTGCTGGCCGCAGTATTCGGCGCACTGGCCCCGGTAGACGCCGGGCTGGCCGGCGCGCACCGTCATGCCGTGCAGGCGGCCCGGCAGCATGTCGACCTTGCCGGCCAGCGCGGGCACCCAGAAGCTGTGGATCACGTCCTCGCTGGCGAGGCCCAGGTAGACGCTTTGCCCGGCCGGCAGGCGGATTTCATTGGCCAGCACGATATCGCGCCCGCTGGCCGGATCGGTATAGCGCACCTCCCACCACCACATTTTTGCGGTGACTGCAATCTTCACCGCATGCTGCGACGAGGGCCGCGTCAGCTGGGCGCTGCGCAAGGTGCTCCAGGCCAGTAGCGCAGTGAGCACCACCAGCGGCAACACCACGCCGCCGCCGGCCAGCCAGCGCAGCGGGCGCACCGGCGCGCCCGGCCGCCGCAGCGCCAGCGCCAGCAGGACCATCACGCCCAGCAACATGGCGCTGGCGCCGATGAACAGCAGCCACGACAGGTCGTGAATGATGGCCGCGTCTGCGCCGGCCGGATGCAGCGCGGATTGATTGAACGACGGCTGGCTCATGGCAAGCCATACAGATAGGCCGCCATGTCGCGCGCCTGCTCCGGCGCCACGCCCATGGCCGGCATCAAGGTGCCTGGCTGCATGGCTTGCGGATCGACGATCCAGCGCACGAGGGTGTCGGGCTGGTTCGGGAACTGGCCGGCGATATAGCTTTGCCGGCCCAGGTAGGCCAGGCTGGGGCCGACCTGGCTGCGCGCGGCCGGCACGCCGGGAATCTGGTGGCAGGCGCCGCACTGGAACTGCGCCAGCAGGCGCTGGCCCCGTTCGGCATTGCCGATGGCGGCGGGCGAGGCCGGTGGTGCTGGCGTGTCGGGACTGTCGCAGGCGCTGGCGAGCAGCGCGCAGCCGAGCAGCAGCAGGCGCCAGCTTGACGCCCGGAAAAGGTATGGCCGACAGAGAGAAAGAGGCTTGCGCACGATTGCATCCTGCTGAAACCTGATCAATCTTTATAATACGACAAAGACTTTGTTTCATTGTTTTCAATAGAAACCTGCTGTCGCCATGGAGCGTTTTGATGCCATCACGCCGCGCCACCATCGTTCGCACCGTCGCCGACACCTTGCTGGCGTGCGCCCTGGCCGGTGTGCTGGGCGGCTGGATCGTGCTCAAAAGCGGCTGGTACAACATCGGCGCCACCAGGCAGCACTGGCAACCGGTGTACACCTTGCTGGAGCAGGGCATGCACGAGTCGGTGCGCCATCATGCGCGCGAGGTGGTGGCGCCGGCCGTGCTGGCCGGCGGTGCCGCGCAAGCGCAGCTGGCGGCCGGCGCCGGGCTGTACCGCCAGCATTGCGCGCAGTGCCATGGCGCGCCCGGTGTGGCGCAGGAGGCCATCGGCAAGAGCATGCAGCCGATACCGGGGCCGCTGGTGGAGGCGGCGCGGCGCTGGCAAGCCAGCGAGCTGTACTGGATCACGCGCCACGGCATCAAGATGAGCGGCATGCCGGCCTGGGGCCATCACCTGGACGAGGAACAACTGTGGGCGGTGGTGGCCTTTTTGCGCCAGCTGCCGGCCATCTCCACGCAGCAGTATGCGCGGCTGGCCAGCGCCCCCGCATTGCTGAACGACACGGTGCCGGCCACGCACAAGCGCGCACCGGGCAAGGCAACCAGCATCGAACGCGGCAAGGTGGCGCTGACGCAGTTTGCCTGCCAGGCCTGCCACATGATCCCCGGTATTACGGGCTCGACCGTGCATGTGGGGCCGCCACTGGACAAGCTGGCGCAGCGCGGCTACCTGGCCGGGCGCCTGCCCAATACCGAAGCGCATCTGCAGCAATGGATACGCGATCCGCAAGCCATCAAGCCGCGCACGGCCATGCCCGACCTGGGCGTGGGCGTGGACGATGCGCGCGACATGGCCGCCTATCTGCTGAGTCTGGATTAGCGGGGGAGGATCATGCCTGCCGGCTCTCCCCATCCCATCGAACGCAGCTTCGTGCAGCGCGTGGCCATCGTGTATGGCCTGGGCGTGCTGTTCATGCTGGCGCTGGCGGCCCTGTGGTTTGGCGCCGACGTGCTGCTGCTGATCTTTGCCTGCATTTTGTTCGCCTTGCTGCTGCATGAACTGAGCCGGCGCCTGGCCGCGCGCCTGCATTGCCGGCGCGGCATCGCCCTGGCCATCGTGGTCGTGGTATTGCTGGCGGTGATCGGTGGTGGCGGCGTCTTGACGGCGCCGCAGATCGGCGAGCAGGCGGCCAAACTGGGCACGGTGGTGCCGGAAACCATCGAGCAGTTGCGCGCCGCGGTGCAGAAAAACGCCTTGCTGCGCAGCCTGGCCACCGACCTGCCTTCGAGCGAGCAGATCCGCAAGCAGTTGCTGTCGCTGGTGCCCAATGCCGGCCTGTTCTTTTCCGGCATCCTGGGCGCCTTGGGCAATGTCATCATCATCGCCTTTGTCGGCCTGTATTTCGCGGCGCAACCGAAGGTGTATCTCGACGGCTTCATCGCGCTGA
Organism: Janthinobacterium psychrotolerans; assembly: GCF_001677885.1. Taxonomy (GTDB): domain Bacteria; phylum Pseudomonadota; class Gammaproteobacteria; order Burkholderiales; family Burkholderiaceae_D; genus Janthinobacterium; species Janthinobacterium psychrotolerans. The sequence continues at coordinate 198,225 of NZ_LOCQ01000062.1, forward strand.
TACCGCAGGCGCGCCGGCCCCGCGCACGCGCCGTGCTGGACGAGATCGGCCATACCCTGGCGCAATGGCTGGTGGGCAAGTCGGTATCGATGGTGGTCGTCGGCTGCGCCACCGCCATCGGCCTGTCGCTGCTGGGCGTGCCGCTGGCGCTGATACTCGGCGTGATCGCCGGCCTGCTCGATTTTATACCCTACGTGGGACCGCTGATGGCCGGCGTGCCGGCCGTGCTGATCGCGTTTTCCATCAACCCCACCCTGGGCGTATCGACCATCGCGCTGTTTGCCGCGATCCAGTTGCTGGAGGGGTATCTGGTGTCGCCGCTGATCGAGGCGAAAACCGTGTCGCTGCCGCCCGCGCTGACGGTGGTCATGCAGTTGCTGTTCGGTGCGCTGTTCGGCCTGGCCGGGGTGGCGCTGGCCACACCGTTGACAGCCGTGCTCGTCATTTTGCTGATCATGCTATATGTGCAGGACGTGCTGGGCGACGACGTCAAGCAGCCTTCGCAAACCGACTCCTGAAAGGCAAACCCCATGAGCGCACCGTATCTGCTGTATTACTGGCCCACCATCCAGGGCCGCGGCGAATTCGTGCGCCTGGCGCTGGAAGCAGCGGGCGCCGATTACCAGGACGTGGCGCGCCTGCCCGAACGCAAGGGCAGGCAGCAGGGCATGCCGGCCATGCTGGCCTGTCTCGATGGCAATGTCACACGGCAGCCGGCGTATGCGCCGCCGGTGCTTGGCCATGGCGAGCTGCTGATCGGGCAGACGCCGAATATCCTGTTTTACCTGGGCAAGCAGCTGGGCCTGGCGCCACGCGCCGAAGCGGGCCGGCTATGGCTGAACCAGTTGCAGCTGACCATGGCCGACTGGCTGACGGAAGTGCACGACACGCATCATCCGCTGGCCATGGGCCAGTATTATGAAGACCAGGCGGCGGCTGCCGCGCTACGTGCACAGGACTTTCGTACCACGCGCCTGCCGAAATTTCTCGATTATTTTACGCAGGTGCTGGCGAACAATGGCAGCCGGGGCAATTTCCTGGTGGGCGGCAAGCTGACCTATGGCGATCTGTCGCTGTTCCAGATGATCGCCGGCTTGCGCCATGCGTTTCCGCAGGCGATGGAGCGGCTGGCGCCGCGCTGCCCGGCGCTGTCCGACCTGCACGACAGCGTGGCGGCGCGGCCCCATATTGCCCGCTACCTGAACTCCAGGCGGCGCTTGCCGTTCAGCGAAGAGGGGATCTTCCGGCATTACCCGGAACTCGATGGCTGAACGTATCAGGCCGCCCTGGTGACGGGGTAGCCGGCTTCGGCGATGGCCGCGCTGATCGCTTCGAGCGACTTGTCGGTGCCGACCTTGACGCTTTTTTCGTCCAGTTCGATCTGCACCTGCGCCTGCGGGTCGACCGATTGCACGGCCTTGGTGACGGCGTTGACGCAGTGGCCGCAGCTCATGTTTTCAACTTGTAACTGGTACATAGTCATGCTCCTGTAAGTGAGTGTGATACCACTATAAGCCTTGCCGCCATGGGAAGGTCAAGCTGTGTACACCTCAGGTCAGCATGTAATCGTGCGGCTGCATGGGCGCTGGCAACTGCTCGTCCTGCAGCGACTCGCGCAGGTTGATTTCGATGGCCCGGCAGATGGCCGACAGCGGCAGGTCGTTGGCGTCTTCGCCGAACGGTTCCTCGATTTCATCGCCGAGCGCGTCGAGGCCAAAGAAGGTGTAGGCGACGATGGCCACCACGAAGGGCGTCATGAAACCGATGGAGTCGACCAGGCCGAACGGCAGCAAAAAACAGTACAGATAGGCCGTGCGGTGCAGCAGCAGCGAATACGAAAACGGAATCGGCGTGCCGCGGATGCGTTCGCACGAGGCGCCGGCGCCGACCATGGCCGAGATCGAATTGTCGAGCTGTGCGGCCAGGATGGTGTCGATGCGCTGCTCGCGCACGCAGCTGGCCAGGTCGTGGCCCATCTGCCGCATCAGGTGGTCGGACGGATTCGACGACTGGCAGGCCAGTGCCCATTCGCTAGGGCGCAGCAGCGGCTGCAGGTCGGCGCCCGGCTTGCTGTCGCGCAACTGATGGCGCAGCGCATGGCAAAAGGCGATGGTGCGGCAGACCATGCGCACGCGCACATCATCGAGCCCGAGTTTTGCGTGCGCCACCGTGTCGCCGGTGATCATGCTCTGGCACTGGCGCGAAAAATTGCGGCTGCGCAGCACCAGTTCGCCCCACAGCTTGCGCCCTTCCCAGTAGCGGTCATAGGCGGCCGTATTGCGAAAGCCGAGAAAAATCGCCAGCGGCAGGCCGATCAGCGTAAACGGTATCGTGGTCAGCATCACCTTGTGGTCGAACAGGGTGCCATGGCACCAGGTAACCAGGGCGGCGAACAGGGTATTGACGATCAGGGTGGTGCGGATGCGCGGCAGGATCGAACCGCGCACGATCAGGAACAGCTTGAGCGCCGAAGGGCGTTCGCGCACGATCATGGCGTGCTCCCGGAGCTGGTGAAGAAGAACTGGTGCTGCGAACGACAAGCCCGCAGGGAATGCGGGCTGGAATGGATGATCATGGGTGACAGTGGTGAGGAGACGGCAGGAGTATAGGCCGCTGGCAGGCGGGCGGCCAATTCAAAAGCGCTATGGCAGTTATTCATTTTATGAATGTATATTTCAGAAATTAATAAATATCATGTTCCGGGCAATGTCGTTTAGTTAAGGTGCCCGACGCATTTAAATGCGTAAGGCGTAAAAACGTAAAAATGGCGGGCCGGAGACGCGCGCCTTGGCCCGGTGGGCCTGTGCGGGCGACTGGGGCTTTAATCCGTTGTGCAGGTTTACTGGTAGCGTAGGGGCACTAACTGAACGGCATTACAGCATACTGGCAGTCTTGTTTTTTGGCAAATAGTTGTAGTCGCCACTATGTACGTCCCCGAACGGTCGCGTTTGCCTTGGCGGTGCATACTCGCCGTCTACCCATGCAATCGCGGGGCGTCATGACAAAGGAAAACAGATGAGCTATCAGACCACGAATCCGTACAGCGAACAGATCGAACAAACCTTCACGCCGCACAGCGACGCGCAAATGGAAACCATCCTGGCCCAGGCAGCCACCACCTTCGAGAGCGACTGGCGCCTGCGCAGCTTCGCCGAGCGCAAGGCAGTGGTCAAGCAAGCGGCCATGCTGCTGAAAGAGCAGCGCGATGATTTCGCCAAACTGATCACGCTGGAAATGGGCAAGCTGTTCCAGGAAGCGCAGCAGGAAGTGTCGCTGTGCGTGAAAATCCTCGACTACTATGCCGACCATGCCGAGCAGTTCCTGGCGCCGAAAAAACTCGACGTCAAGCGCGGCGAAGCGAGCGTGGAAATCGCGCCGCTGGGCGTGATCTTCTGCGTCGAACCGTGGAATTTCCCGTATTACCAGCTGGCCCGCGTGGCCGGACCGAACCTGATGGCCGGCAATACCCTGGTCGTCAAGCACGCGTCGAACGTGCCGCAATGCGCGCTGGCGTTTGAAAAACTGTTCACCGACGCTGGCGCGCCAGCCGGCGCCTATACCAACGCCTTCTTCTCCAGCGAGCAGGTGGCCACCGCCATTGCCGACGTGCGCGTGCAGGGCGTGGCGCTGACCGGCAGCGAGCGCGCCGGCGCGTCCGTTGCGGCCACGGCCGGCAAGGCCTTGAAGAAAACCACCATGGAACTGGGCGGCAGCGACGCCTTTATCGTGCTCGACGACGCCGACATGGACCTGGCCGTGAAACTGGCCGTGATCGGCCGCATGCAGAATTCGGGCCAGGTCTGCGACGGCTCGAAACGTTTTATTCTGGTCGACAGCATTGCCGACACCTTCGTCGAACGCTTCCAGGCCGAACTGGCCAAGTTGCAGGCGGGCGACCCGATGGACGCGGCCACCACCCTGGCGCCACTGTCGAGCAAGTCGGCGCTGGACCTGGCCGTCAAGCAAGTGGGCGAAGCGGTCGAAGGCGGCGCGAAAGTACTGCTGGGCGGCAAGCGCATCGAGCGCACCGGCTACTTCATGGAGCCGACCATCCTCACCGATGTGAAACCCGATAATCCTGTTTATTACCAGGAGTTCTTCGCGCCCGTCGCCATGATCTTCCGCGTCAAGGACGAGAACGAGGCAATCACCCTGGCCAACGATTCGCCATTCGGCCTGGGCGGCACCATCATCACGGCCGACATCGCGCGCGGCAAGAAGCTGGCCAGCCAGATCGACACCGGCATGGTCTTTATCAACTCGCCAGCGGTGACCGCGCCCGACCTGCCATTTGGCGGCGTCAAGCATTCCGGCTATGGCCGCGAACTGTCTGATCTCGGCATCATGGAGTTCGTCAACCGCAAGCTGGTGCTGGTCGGCTAAGCCCGCACCTTATCGTGGCGGGGCCGCCGGCCCTACCACGATCCGGACGCGCCACCGCCACCGGAGCGTCCGCCTCCGCCTGATGTACCACTTTCTGACGAACCGCTGTCCGACGAGTCGCTATCACCGTCGCGCCTGTCATCGCGTTCGCGCTTGCGCTGCGGCCCGCCGCGCGCAAATCCCAGCGCAAACAGATACACCTTGAGCCAGGCCAGCGTGGTATGCCGCGCCTTGGGCAGGTGATACTTGCGCACATTCGCCGCCACCATCTTCCAGCGCAGCAGCAGCCACGCCAGCACCAGCACGCCGCCACCGACCCAGGCGCGCGCGTCGCCACTGGCCATCATGATCACGGCCGCCGCCACGGCGATGCTTGCCAGCAAGCCGAACACACCGGCAAACAGCGACATGCCCAGCGCAAACAGCGCCAGCAAACCAAAGATGCCGATGACGATCCATTTTGCCGCCCCCGAGATGGACTTCTCTTCAGGCTGGGCCGCCGCCTGCGCAGGCAAGGGCTGGCCCGCGATCACCGTCAGCATGGCCTCGACGCCATCGGCCACGCCGCCCTCGATATCGCCCTGTTTGAACTTGGGCATGATCACCTCGCGCACGATGCGCGCGCTTTGCAGGTCGGTCAGCCTGTCTTCCAGGCCATAGCCGGCTTCGATGCGCATCGTTTTATCGCCAGTGGCGATCACCAGCAGCGCGCCATCGTCCTGGCCCTTGCGGCCCGGTTGCCATTGTTCGAACACGGCCACGGCATAGGCCTCGATCGAATTGCCGGCGCCGGTCGATGGCACCGTCAGCACGAACACCTGGTGCCCGGTCTGCGCCTCGAAGGCCTTGAGCCGCGCATCGATGGCCGGCCCGCGCGCGGCCAGCACGCCCGCCACATCATTGACATGCGATTGCAGCGGCGGCACCGTGATGGCGGCATGGGCGAGGCTGATGGCCATCAGGCATAGCGCGCACAGCCATGCCCACTGCCGTTTCCAGGATCGTGTCCAAGGCCGTGCCCACAGCAGCGCGCTCATGCCTGGCTCCAGCAATAAAAGCCGAACGCCACCAGCCACGCCAGCGTCACCGCCAGCCCCGGCAGCAGCAGCCATTTCGCCACCGTCTCTTCCCACGCCACATACGGCTTGCCGCCGCGGGCGATCGCCAGCAGCACCTGGCCGCCTGCCAGGCCGCCAAACGGCAGCAGGTTGAAGGCGCACAGTTTCAGGCTGAGCAGGGCGAACACCAGCGCAAAGCTGTGCGTGGCGGCAAACGAGGCTCCATCGGCCAGCAGCAGCTGCGCCATGTTCAAAGGCGCCAGCGCGCCCGAGATAATCTGCGCAAACGCGCCTGTAAAACTGGGCCAGCCCTGCGCGCCCAGCAAGCCCAGCGCCAGTATCAAGGGCACCGCCACGCCACTGAGCAGCAGGGCGATCTGCTGCCACAGCGGCCGTTCGTTATAAATGTCGTTGCCGCGATCGTCGTCGTAAATGTCTTCTTCACGCGTGTCTTTGAGCACCACGCTGCCGGCAAACGGCAGCAGCTTGACCTGCGTCTTGCCGATTGAAAGCAGGGCGGGGCCCACGCCATAAGCGATGCGGCGAATGGTGATGCCGAAAGCACGGGCGCACAGGGCCATGACCGAAACATGGATCACCATGAACAGGAAAATGGCGAGCAGGAACTGGAAGATGGGATGCATCGCGGCAGAGAAAAAGTTGACGAGCCGTATTAAAGCATGGCGCGAGATATTGCCACGTCCGCCATACCTTGTTGCATGCCCGTCATGCGCTTTTCAGTTCGATGCAGGTCGATAAGGAGTAAAGTTGCAGACAAAACCCGAGCGATCCAATTTATAGTGAAGTGATGAGACGACAATGAATGACGCTGACGTCGTAGTACCGGCATTTGAATCAACGTTTTTGCAAGGCAGCCTGTCGGCGGACGCAAAACTGGAACGCGCGCGCACCGAATTGCTGGACCTGACAGCACGCAACCGCCTGTTGAATATTCCCCGCTCGTCGACCACGGCGCGCACCATCGATGTGGTCGATGAAAAGACCAGCGAAGTGTTCCGCCTGATGGTCTCGGAAAGCCGGCCCTTTACTTTTTTGCCGGGCAAGGAAGCGAACAAGGCCGGCCTCGATAAAACGGGCCATGCAGAAGACAGCGATGAAATCGGCGACCTGGCCCAGCCGGAGAATAACGGTGTCGATGAGCGCGGCGTGCTGCATCGCCATGCCGATACGAAGCTGCAAACGCGGCTGACGTCGAAAGGGCTGCAAAAGCGCCTGCTCGACATGTATCTCGATGCGCGCACGCTGGAAGAAGAACAGGGCGTCAATATTTTGTTCCTGGCGCTCGGTACCCTGAAATGGCTCGATCCGTTGAATGCCAAAAACGTGCGCCATGCACCGCTGATACTGATTCCCGTCAGCCTGGAGCGCGGTAACGCCGCCGAGCAATTCAAATTGAAATGGCGCCAGGAAGAGCACTCCTCGAATCTGTCGCTGGAGGCGTTTCTCGAACGCGTGCATCATTTGAAAATGCCGGCCTATGAAGCCGGCGACGAATTCGATCCGCTGGCCTATATCGAGGCCGTTCGCGACGCCGTCAAATCGAAGGAAGGCTGGGTGGTCGATGGCGACGATATCGTGCTCGGCTTTTTTTCGTTTTCGAAATTCCTCATGTACCGCGACCTCGATCCGGCCACCTGGCCCGAAGGCGGGCTGACGACTCAGCCGCTGATGCGCGGGCTGCTGTCCGATGGTTTCGCGTTTGAAGAATCGACCATTCCCGAAGACGCCAACCTGGATGAGCATATCGCGCCGGCTGACTTGCTGCATATCGTCGATTGCGACAGCTCGCAAACCCTGGCCGTGCACGATGTGCGGGCCGGGCGCAACCTGGTGATCCAGGGGCCGCCCGGCACCGGCAAATCGCAGACGATAGCCAATGTGATCGCGTCGGCGATTGCGGACGGCAAGACGGTGCTGTTCGTGGCCGAGAAAATGGCGGCGCTGGAAGTGGTGAAGCGGCGCCTGGACCAGGCCGGCGTCGGCGACGCCTGTATCGAGCTGCACAGCAACAAAGCCAACAAGAAGATGTTCCTCGACGAGCTGCGCCGTACCTCGGAACTGGGCTCGCCCAAGGGCGATACGGCCACCACCCTGAACCACCGCCTGCTGGCGGCGCGCAATGAGCTCAACGCGCACAGCGCGCGCCTGCATGAACCGCACTCTGCCGCGAGGCTGACGCCGTATCAGGTGATCGGAGAACTGAGCAGGCTGCGCCAGGACAACGTGAAGCCGGTCGATATCCGGCTGCAGCAGCCGGAAAGCTGGTCGCCCGACGAGCTGCAGCAGCGCCTGGCGGTGGTGGAGGAACTGGCGCAGCGCATCGTCGATATCGGCGAGCCGCAGGACCATCCATGGCGCGGCGTGGCGCTCAAGGTGATACTGCCCAATGACGTCGAGCGCCTGGTGGCGCGCATCACGGCCTTGCGGGCGTGTTGCCAGGAGCTTGCCGCGCAGCAGGCCGATCTCGCCCTGTCGCTCGATACGCTGGCGCCGGCCGTGCTGCGCGATATGGACTATCTGACCGAGCTGGCGCGCGCGGTGGCGGCAGCGCCAAACCTGTCCGCCGCATCCTTGCGCTCGCCTGCATGGGGCAGCGCGGGGCGGGAGCTGGCGGCACTGGTCGACGATGGCCTGCGCTTGCAGCGCGTCATGGCCGAGCTGGCCGGCGAGATCAAGCCCGAGGCCTGGAACACGGACGTGCAGGCGCTGCGCGAGCAGCTGGCCGGTCTGCCGGCGCACGCCGATGCGCTGGCATTCGAGCGCTACGACGCATTGCAAACGCTGCTGGCCAAGCTCGACGGCGAGGTGGCCCTGCTAAGCCGCCTGCTCGGCGTCGATACGGCGAGCCAGATGGCCAGGCAGATGGTCAGCTACGGCGAGATCAACCGCATGGTGCAGACGGCGCAAAAAGTGGCGAGCGCGCCCGATGTCAGTGCCGATGTGTTCGTCTCGACCGTGTGGGACGAGGGCGTGGAACAGGCGGCCGACCTGGCGCAGGCGGTCGCCGCGCTGGAAGGTTTGCAGGCGCGGCTGGAGGGCAAAGTCAGCAGCGGCGCCTGGCAGCTCGACCTGGTTCCGGCGCGACAGGTGCTGGCCGCCCATGGCGAGAGCCTGCTGCGTTTCGTCAACGGCGAATGGCGCGCCGCCAGCAAGCAGGTCAAGGGCGTCTTGCGCAATCCGGAAGCGCCGCTGCCGGAGCAGCTGGAAATTCTCGATGAGCTTGCGGAGGGCCGCAAACTCATCGAACGCATCGCCTCGCAAGATACGTTTGGCAGCGGCGCGTTTGGCGCCGACTGGCGTGGCGAGCAGACGCGTTCGGCGCCGCTGCTGGCGCTGGTCGAGTGGATGCGCAGCCTGCGTGGCCTGGGCGCGCAGCCGCGCATGATCGCCAGTACCTTGCCTGACCGCCCCGAAATGAGCGGGCGTGCGGCGCTGGTCGCCGGCCTGCTGCAGGAGATACGGCCGCTGCTGGACACCATGTGGTTCAGCGGCTGGAAAGATGAAACCGCGTTTCGCGACTGGACCAGCGTGGAGGCGGCGCCGCTGCAAAGGATGACAGAACAGGTGGCGCGGCTGGTGCTGTGCCAGGCGGGTTGTGCATCCGTCATGCTGAACGTGCCGCCCGGCCTGGCTGACAAGATCGCCCGGCTCGATCTGCTGATTGCGACGCAGGCGCTGCGAACGCGGCTGGAGGCAGCCGGCGAGTTGGCCCGCTCCGCGTTCGGCGCGGCATGGCAGGGTGCGCAATCGGACTGGAACCATTTGCGCAGCAGCGCGCTGTGGCTGGCTGAACATCAGCAGTTGCGGCAGATGGTGGCGCGCCACGATGACCGCGCCGCGCCCCTGCGGCGCGCGCTGGAAATCGACGCCACGCAGCGCCAGTTGCTGGCCGGTCTGGACGCGCTGTACGGCGAACTGTGCACCAATAGCGAGAAACTGTTCCAGGTACCGGCGATTGCCGACTTGCCGGCGTTTGCCTTGCTGGGACGCATGGGGCTGTGGATCGAGTTTGCCGAAGAATTGTCGACGTGGGTGACGTACCGCGAGCGTTGCGCCAGGGCGCGCCAGCTGGGCATCGGCGAGATCGTCACGCAACTGGAAGCCGGCGTGCTGGCGCCGGCGCAGGCCATGTGCACCTTCACGATGGCCTACTTCGAGGCGCTGTTTGCCGACCAGGTGCGCAGCGACGAGGCGCTGGCGCATTTTGACGGCCACCTGCATGGCCGGCTTGCCGCCAGTTTTGCGCAGATGGACCGCCAGCGTATCACTGCCTCCAGCCTGGAAGTGGTGCGCGCGCATCACCGGCGCATCCCGCAGGGCGGCGGGGCCATCGGCCCGCTCGGTGTGTTGCGCGGCGAGATGGCCAAGCGCAAGGGCCATATGCCGATCCGGCGCCTGATGCAGCGCGCGGCGCCCGCCATCCAGGCGCTGAAACCGGTGTTCATGATGAGCCCCTTGTCGGTGGCCCAGTTCCTGCCCGCCGGGCAGCTGAGTTTCGATCTGCTGGTGATGGACGAGGCCAGCCAGATCCAGCCCGTCGATGCGCTGGGCGCGATTGCGCGTTCGCGCCAGGTGGTGGTGGTCGGCGACGAGCGTCAGTTGCCGCCAACCAAATTTTTTTCCAAGATGACCAGCGCCGAACCCGACGACGATGGCGACGATGACACGCAGGTGTCCGATATCGAAAGCATCCTGGGGCTGTTTACGGCGCGCGGCTTGCCGCAGCGCATGCTGCGCTGGCATTACCGCAGCCGGCACCAGTCGCTGATCGCCGTGTCGAACAGCCAGTTTTATGACAACAAGCTGTTCATCGTGCCCAGCCCGTATACACAGGAAGCGGGCATGGGCCTGCAGTTCCACCATATCGCCAACGGCGTGTTCGATTCGGGCAATACCGGCACCAATGCGGAGGAGGCGAAGGTCATTGCCGAGGCGATCATCCACCATGCGCGCACCGCACCCGGCCACTCGCTGGGCGTGGCCACCTTTTCGGTCAAGCAACGGCGCGCCATCCAGGATGCGCTGGAACTGCTGCGCCGCCAGCATCCGGATGCGGAACCGTTCTTCCAGCAGCATCCGAGCGAGCCGTTCTTCATCAAGAACCTGGAAAACGTCCAGGGCGACGAGCGCGACGTGATCTTCATCTCGGTCGGCTACGGGCGCAACCAGCTTGGCGCCATGGCCATGCGTTTCGGGCCGCTGAGCGCGGAGGGCGGCGAGCGGCGCCTGAACGTGCTGATCAGCCGCGCCAAGCGCCGCTGCGAGGTGTTCGCCTCGATCACCGACGAAGACATCGACCTGGAACGGGCCAAGGGCCGTGGCGTGGCCGCCTTCAAGCTGTTCCTGCATTTTGCGCGCACCGGCAAGCTGGGCCTGGCGCGCGTGTCGGGCCGCGAAGCCGACAGCCCGTTCGAAGTGCAGGTGGCCGACGCCGTCAAGGCCTGCGGCTACGAGGTCCATCCGCAGGTGGGCATCGCCGGCTTTTTCATCGACCTGGGCATTGCCGACGCCGAGCATCCGGGCCGTTATTTGCTGGGCATCGAATGCGATGGCGAGTCCTATCACCGGTCGCGCTCGGCGCGCGACCGCGACCGGCTGCGCCAGGCGGTGCTGGAAGACCATGGCTGGATCATCCACCGCATCTGGAGCCTGGACTGGTACCAAAGGCCCAATAACGAATTGCAGCGTCTGATCCTTGCCATCGATGCGGCCAAGGTGGAACTGGCGGCGCGCGCGGAACTGCATGGCCGCCAGGAACGCAGGCCCGGTGTGTCGGTGGTCACCGTGGAGCGCGAAGACCATGCGGAGATTGGCCTGGAACGGCAGGGCAGCAAGCGGCCGGCCGCCTATGTCGAGGCCACTTCCGTCAAGCCCGCTTATGCCGACGAGCTGCACGACATGCCGGTCGCCGCCTTGAGCGAACTGGTCAGGCAGATCGTTGCCGTGGAAGGCCCTGTGCATGCCGATGAGGTGGTGGTGCGCCTGCGCACGGCCTGGGGCCTGAAACGCACCGGCGCGCGCATCCAGGCGGCGGTGGAACGCGCCATCGATGCCGCCATCCGCTTCGATGGCATGCTGATGACGGAGCGTTTCCTCAGCCTGCCCGATACGGTGATCGCCATCCGCGACCGTGGCGCAGTGGTGTCCGACACCTTGCGCAAACCCGACATGCTGCCGCCGCAGGAAATCGACGTGGCCATCCTCGGCGCCTTGCAGAAAAACTATGGCGCCGGGCTGGTCGAGATTGCCCAGTACGTGGCGCGCCTGTTCGGCTTCAAGGCCACCAGCCCGCAGCTGCGCGAAACCATCAGGCTGCGTCTCGATGACTTGCTGCTGCGCGGCTTGCTGCAGAAAAATGGCGAGGTCTTCGCGCTGCGCCAGCAGGAAAGCACATAAGCGCCTAAGCGCATACAGCGCCCGGCAAGAAAAAAGCCCCGCCCGCATCGCTGCGGCCGGGGCTTTTCAATGACCGGGGCAGCTGGCTGCCCCGTAAAACTTACAACACTTCGCTGGCGTGATCGGCCAGGCGCGAACGTTCGCCGCGCGCCAGGGTCACGTGGCCGCTGTGCGTCCAGCCCTTGAAGCGGTCGACCACATAGGTCAGGCCGCTCGAACCTTCGGTCAGGTAAGGCGTGTCGATCTGGGCGATGTTGCCCAGGCACAGGATCTTGGTACCGGGACCGGCGCGCGTGACCAGGGTCTTGACCTGTTTCGGCGTCAGGTTCTGCGCTTCATCGATAATCAGGAACTTGTTCACGAAAGTGCGGCCGCGCATGAAGTTGAGCGACTTGATCTTGATGCGTGAGCGGATCAGGTCTTGCGTTGCCGCACGGCCCCATTCGCCACCATCGGAGTCGGACTTGTTCAGCACTTCCAGGTTGTCGTCGAAGGCGCCCATCCATGGCGACATCTTTTCTTCTTCCGTGCCCGGCAGGAAACCGATGTCTTCGCCGACCGGCACCGTCACGCGGGTGACGATGATTTCATTGTACAGCTTGGTTTCCAGCACTTGCGCCAGGCCAGCGGCCAGGGCCAGCAGGGTCTTGCCGGTACCGGCCTGGCCCAGCAGGGTGACGAAGTCGCATTCCGGATTCATCAACAGGTTCAGCGCGAAGTTCTGCTCGCGGTTGCGCGCGGTGACGCCCCATACATTGTTCTTGGTGTGGCTGAAGTCGCGCAGGGTCTGCAGCACGGCCGTCTTGCCGTTGATCTGTTTCACCTGGCCGTAGAACGCTGTTTCGCCGTTTTTCGGTTCCAGGTAGATGAACTGATTCACCAGCAGGGAAGGGATAAACGGACCGGTGACGCGGTAGAACGTCGAGCTGTAGCCGTTCTTGCTTTCCTGCCAGGATTCCATGTCCTTGCCGTGCTTGTTCCAGAAGTCGTCCGGCAGTTGCACGATGCCCGAATACAGCAGGTCCGTGTCTTCCAGCACATGGTCGTTGAAATAATCTTCGGCCGGCAGGCCCAGCGCGCGCGCCTTGATGCGCATGTTGATGTCTTTCGACACCAGTACCACCGGACGGCCATCCTGTTCCGATTCGAGCGAGCGCACCACGGCCAGGATCTGATTGTCGGCCTTGCCGACCGGCAGGCCGGCGGGCAGGTCTGCGCTTTGCAGGCGCGTCTGGAAGAACAAACGGCCCTTGGCGTCCTTGTTGCCCAGTTTCGCCAGCGGGATGCCGTTTTCGATCGCGTCGTCATCGGTATTGCTGATCAGGGCGTCGAGGGTACGCGAGACCTGGCGGGCGTTGCGCGCCACTTCCGTCATGCCCTTCTTGTGGTTGTCCAGCTCTTCCAATGTCATCATCGGCAGGTAGACATCGTGCTCTTCGAAGCGGAACAGCGAGGAAGGGTCGTGCATCAGCACATTGGTGTCGAGCACGAACAGTTTCGACACGCCGCGCTGGTCGGCGGCGCGGCTGGCCGACGATTTGAGCTGCACTTCGACCGGCTTGTGCTTGGCCGGATGGGCTTGTTCGACCTGCTTGACGGATTTGATCGGCGTCACCTTGGCCGCTGGCGCCTTGGCCTTTGCGGCAGGCTTGGCCTTGGCCACAGGCGCAGGGGCCGCAACCGGTTCCGGCGCAGGTGCAGGCACGGGCTTGGCGACCATCAGTGCCGCCACTTGCTTGATTTTGGTGGCCGCATTGCGGACCGGTTTGGCCACTTCGGCGATCGCCGCTTCAATAATGGGTGCAGCCACTTTCTTGGCCGCCGGGGTTTTGGTGGCCGGGCGCGCTGCGCCTGCGGTTGGGTAATCTTGGGTGGCCAGGATGGTGGCTGGCTTGCTCGGTAATTTTGGCAGTGGCATCAGGATCTCAATCAAAAAATTTCTGGAATGAATCGCCCACGGGCAGCCGGTTTTCGGCGGCGCGGCGTGGGGTGGATGCGGGAACAACAATGGAACAGGACGATATGACTGCCGGCTGGCCGGCTTGCTGAGCCGGTAAGGAGGTCCATCAGCGGGCGCGGGGCCCGGCTGGCGGAGTGGAGTGAGGCGCTTCGTTGACTCAAAATGGCGATAGCTGCTGTGAACTGAACGATAGGTTGAACGACGCTTGCTGGAAACCCGACACGCGCATCAGTTCAGACGCGCCACGAATTCCAGCACTTCTTCCACGTGAGTTGCGACCTTCACGCCCCGCCATTCTTTCACTATTCGGCCCTCAGCGTCAATCACAAACGTGCTGCGCTCGACGCCGCGCACGGTCTTGCCGTACATCTGTTTCATCTTCATGACGTTGAACAGCAGGCACATCGCTTCTTCGGGATCGGAAATCAGTTCGAACGGCAATTCCAGCTTGGCCTTGAAGCTTTCGTGCGAGCGCAGCGAATCGCGGCTGATGCCGTAGATTTCCACGCCGGCGGCGGTGAATTTGTCGTAGGCGTCACGGAAGGCGATGTTTTCCGTGGTGCAGCCAGGAGTATTGTCTTTCGGATAAAAGAACAGCACCGCGGCCCTGGCGGGACGACCCAGCAATTGAAAAGTTTTGCCGCTGGTCATGGCGGCGGTGAAATCGGGTACGGCGACGAGGGATAGGCTCTCAGCCACAGGTTCTCTCCTGAACGGTGATCATCAGCGCTGTTTTTAACCTGGCAACGCATCCAGGTGCAACGATACAGTATTCAGGCGGCTTTACCCTGCACGATCAGGCGTCCCGAGCGGCCCGGCAGTTCATCCCAGGTAATCGGACAGACGGGCAGTTCGGTGTGGCGCACTTTGTCATGATACCGGGCCATTGACGCAAACTCATAGCCCTGGGCTTGCCAGCCTGTCAGCAGTTGCTCGAAAATGGGGGCGAGTTTCTGTCCTTCAAGCTCTGCGTGCAAAGTATAGACATGATCGCGGCGATTCTCCGCCGTCAGGGACAGGATATGGTCGGCAATATTGCTGGTGGTGAGCATTTTGCCATCAATCTGGCATCCCAGCAATTCGTCGAGGGTCGGCAAGGTGGTCGGCAGTTGCACGCATTGCAATACCGTATTGCCGTTGCGCAGCCGGTGCGGTCCGTCGCTGGCGCGCACCATGGCGCCGCGTTCGTCGAGCATGGCGCGCCCGTCGGACGCATACTGGTAGCCGGCCGTGTCATGCTCGACAAAGGCGCTGACATTCATTTGCCAGCCGGCGGCGCCATGGGTGGGGCTCGGCATGCCAAATACCTGGGCAAAGCGGGCGGCGGCCTTGCGCATCATGGCGTTGGTCCAGCCGGCGTCACGGCGCGCCACGTTGTCCTGCCACAAGGTGTGGTCCCAGGTGTGGATGCCGCATTCGAAGCCGGCGTCGCGTACCGCGCGCAGCTCATCCGCACACAGCTTGCCGATGTCCGGCCCCGGCAGCAAGGTGCCGTACATCAGGGTTTTCAGGCCATAGTGCTCGACCACCGAGGTGCGCGAGACCTTGCTGAAAAAACCGGGCCGCAGGGCCCGGCGCAATGCCCAGCCCGTATGGTCCGGACCCAGCGAAAACAAAAACGTCGCCTGGGCCTGGTGCGCGGCCAGCATGCGCACCAGATTGCCCATGCCCTCGCGGGTGCCGCGATAGGTGTCGACGTCGATCTTCAGTGTCAGTAAGGGTTTGCTCAACATTAATCCATCAGCGCTTGCGCCTGCGTGACCTGGCCGCGGTAGGCGTCGAAAATATGGCGCAGCGCGTCGCTCATGTTGGTGCTCGGCGCCCAGCCCAGTTCCTCGCAGGTATTGGTAATCTTCGGCACGCGGTTCTGCACATCCTGGTAGCCGGCGCCGTAATAGGCGCCCGAAGTGGTTTCCACGATCTTGACGTGCTGCGCGCCGTCGGCGTATTCCGGGTATTCGGCGGCCAGGGTCAGCATCATGCCGGCCAGGTCGCGGATCGAATAGTTGTTGCTCGGATTGCCGATATTATAGATCTTGCCGCTGGCAACGCCGTTCCGGTTGGCGATGATGTGCATCAGCGCATCGATGCCGTCGTCGATATAGGTAAACGCGCGTTTTTGCGCGCCGCCGTCGACCAGCGAAATGTTTTCACCGCGCACGATATGGCCGAAGAACTGCGTCACCACGCGCGACGAACCTTCTTTCGGCGTGTGGATGGAATCGAGACCGGCGCCAATCCAGTTGAACGGACGGAACAGGGTGAAGTTCAGGCCTTCCATGCCGTAGCCCCAGATCACGCGGTCCATCAGCTGCTTGGCGTTCGAATAGATCCAGCGCGGCTTGTTGATCGGGCCGCAGATCAGTTCCGAGTTTTCCGGATCGAACTCCTCATCGTGGCACATGCCATACACTTCCGACGTCGACGGGAACACCAGGTGCTTGCCGTACTTGGCGGCCGAACGCACGATGGGCAGATTGGCTTCGAAGTCCAGCTCGAACACGCGCAGCGGCTGCTTGACATAGGTCGATGGCGTGGCGATCGCCACCAGCGGCAGGATCACGTCGCATTTCTTGACGTGGTACTCGACCCATTCCTTGTTGATGGTGATGTCGCCCTCGAAAAAATGCATGCGCGACTTGTATGCCGGGTTCTCCAGCACGTCGGAAATGCGGTCCGAGTTCATGTCCATGCCATAGACATGCCAGTCGGTGGTTTCCAGGATGCGCTTGGACAGGTGGTGGCCGATGAAACCGTTGACGCCGAGGATAAGGACTTTTTTCATATGAATTTCTCTTGGGTGGAATTTAGGGGGCCGGCACAGGCGGCCAGCTGGTCTTGCAGTTGTGAGGCAGAAATCGGTTGACCGTTGGCGTGCAAGGAGGAAATGGCCAGCATCCTTCCGTCGCCGCAGACGCCGACCATGGCGCCGTCGATAACGGCCAGGCCGGGTGGCAAAGCGACGGGTGCAAGCCGGCTCAATCTGGCTTGCTGGATCACATAGGTCACGCCGTCGAGCTCGGTAAATGCACCGGGATACGGTGGCGCGACCGCGCGGTGCAGGTTGTAGACCTGCCGCGCCGGCTGCGTCCAGTCGATGCGGCCGTCGGCGGGTTTGCGGCCGCCAAAATAGCCGCCCTGGGTCAGGTCGTTCGGCAGCAGCGGCGCGCTGCCATCGAGCAGCGCCGGCAGCACGCCCCACAAGGTTTGCTCGGCGGCCACGGTGACCTTGCCGAACACTTCGAAAGCGGTGTCGTCGGGCAAAATCGGCACGGCGGTCTGCGCCACGATGGCGCCGGCGTCGGGCTTGACCGTCATCGCGTGCAGGGTGGCGCCGGTTTCGCTGGCGCCGTGCAGCACGGCCCAGTTGACGGGGGCGCGGCCACGGAACTGCGGCAGCAGCGAGCCGTGCATATTGTAGGCGGGCGCCAGGTCGAGGATGCTGGCCGGCAGCATGTGACGGTAGTAAAAGCTGAACAGCGCATCCGCGCCAGCCGCCCGCAGCCGCGCCAGCAGCTCGGGCGCGTTGGCGTCGGGCGGCGTGATGCAGGCAATGCCCTCGCTGCGGCACAGTTCGGCAACCGATGCGAACCACAGGTTTTCATCGGGGTTGTCCTGATGCGTGACGACCAGCGCGATATCGACGCCGCCGGCCAGCAACACCTTGATGCAGCGTACGCCCACATTATGGTAGGCAAACACGACGGCGCGCATCAGCGGGCCACCTGGCGTTTTTCCAGGCGCACATACGGTACGGCCTCGGCCTGGGCTTGCGCCATGCCGTCCTGCAAGATGGTCTGCACCACATAGCGGGGGCGGGCGCGTACCTGCTGGAAGATGCGGCCCACGTATTCGCCCACCAGGCCGATGCCGAACAGGATCACGCCCATCAGGAAGAAGGCGAGCGCGAACAGGGTAAACACGCCCTCGGCTTCGGCGCCGAACAGGAAACGGCGCGACAGCAGATAGATCACCAGCAGCGCCGAACTGGCCGACAGCAGCATGCCCAGCATGGAAAAGATCTGCAGCGGGATCAGCGAAAAGCCCGTCACCAGGTCGAAGTTCAGGCGGATCAGGCTGTACAGCGAATACTTCGATTCGCCAGCCGCGCGCTCCTCGTGCTCGACGATGATTTCGGTCGGCTTGCGGGAAAAGGTGTAGGCCAGCGCCGGCACGAAGGTGTTCACTTCGGCGCACTGGTTGACCAGGTCGATCACGTTGCGGCCATAGGCGCGCAGCATATTGCCCTGGTCGGTGATCTTGATGTTGGTGATGCGCTCGCGCAGGCGGTTCATCATTTTCGAGGCCACCGTGCGCCAGGCCGAATCTTGCCGCTTGCGCCGGATCGAACCGACGTAGTCGTAGCCTTCGCGCATTTTCGCCACCAGGTTGCCGATTTCCTCGGGCGGGTTTTGCAGGTCGGCGTCAAGCGTGACCATGATCTGGCCGCGCGACGCTTCGAAGCCGGCCAGGATGGCCATGTGCTGGCCGTAGTTGCCGTTGAACAGCACCACGCGCGTCACTTCCGGTCGCTGGCGGAATTGTTCGGCCAGCAGGGACACGGAATTGTCGCGGCTGCCGTCGTTGACGAAAATGATCTCGTAGCTGGTCTGCAAGGCGTCGAGCGCCGGATACAGGCGGGCGAACAGGCTGGCCAGGCCCTCCTGTTCGTTGTAGATCGGGATGATGACCGACAGTTCAGGTTTCATGATGGGGCCGCTTACTTGATCAGGATGGAGTTAACAGCGGCAACAGCGCGCTCCACGTCGGCCAGCGTCATGGCGTAAAACATGGGCAAGGTGACGGTCAGGCGGCCGATTTTTTCCGCATGCGGGAACATGCCTTCGCCAAAGCCGCGGGCGCGGTACAGGCTGAACAGGTGGATCGGCGCGTAATGAAAACCGGTGCCCACGTTCAGTTCGGCCATCTGGCGCATGAAGGTGGCGCGCGTGTCGGGACCCTGGTCGGGCAGGATGATCTGGAACAGGTGCCAGTTGCTGTTGTCAAAGTCGGCCACCGGCAATTGCGCGCCGCTGGCCGCCTCGAAACCGCTGCCGAATTGCGCGAAATAATGGCGTGCCAGCGCGCGGCGGTGGGCCGTGATCGCCTCGATATTGGCGAACTGGCCCAGGCCAATGGCGGCCATGATGTCACTCATGTTGTATTTGCCGCCCAGCACGTCGACATCAATGCCGTCCACGCCGCTGCGCGAGACGCCCTGCAGGCGGAATTTTTCTGCCAGTTTGGCCTCTTCCAGATTGTTCAGCACCAGTGCGCCGCCTTCACCGGTGGTGATGTTCTTGTTGGCCTGGAAGCTGAACGAGACGAAGTCGCCGAAGGCGCCGATGCGCTGGCCCTTCCATGAGGAACCGAAGGCCTGGGCGGCGTCTTCCACCACGCGCAAGTTATATTGTCTGGCGATCGCGTACAGGCGGTCCATGTCGACCGGCAGGCCCGACAGGTAGACCGGGATGATGGCTTTGGTTCTTGGCGTAATCGCCGCTTCCAGCTTGTCGAGGTCGATATTGCGCGTGATGGGGTCGATATCGGCAAACACGGGCGTGGCGCCCACTTCGATGATCACATTGGCCGTCGCCACCCATGACACGGGCGTGGTGATGACTTCGTCGCCAGGGCCGATGCCGGCGATGCGCAAGGCGATTTCCATGGTGCAGGTGCCGGAATTGAAGGTGCGCACCGGGCGCCCGCCAAAATACCCGGACAATTGCGCCTCGAACGCCTGCACCTTGGGGCCACTGGTGATCCAGCCCGAGCGCAGCACGTCGCCGACGGCGGCGATCGTCGCCTCGTCGATGGTGGGCTTGGAAAACGGCAAAAATGGCAGGGACGGGCTCGTAATGTTTGTCATGCGGCACTCACTTCTTCTTCGTTCAGGCGGGTTTCGCCATGCGGCGTTGTCGCGAAAGCTGCCCACAGTCATTCTTGCGGGCACTCCCATTCTAAAGCTACTCAATGATGCAGTACGGCCATATTCAGCGGGGGCGGGGCTGAGGTCCGTGCTGCGGAAGGGGTGGCAATGCCGGCCAAGCCTGATGGCTGGCCGGTCTTGCCGGGGTTGCTGCCGTGGCGCAGGCACGCACCACGACTTTATTACAAATTGGCAATGATCATGCGGCGCGCATCTTCGGCCACGACACGCATGGGCACACCGCGGTGTTTCAGGTCTTCATACCGGTCCAGACTGATGATGGCGACGTCGTGGATGCCGGCAGCGGCGTCATTTGTCCATTGCGTGATGAAAGTCTCTATCAGGGGCATCGACAATTCGGGCTGTTGTTTCAGGCCAAAAGCGAATTCATCGGTGTAAGCCACCAGGGTCACCGGCCGCTGCAGATAAAACGTCAGCGACTGTTCATAGATGCCGACCGAGTACAGTTTCGTACCTGGCTTGAGCTCGGCCTGGATCTGCGGCAGCAGGCCGGTGCCGGCGCGGTTCTGGCCATACAGTTCGGAGCCTGCCAGGATGCTGTGGGTGGCCAGGAAGCCTGCCACGGCGACCGTCAGCACGGCCAGGTCGCGCCGCGACTGGCGTTCATGCAACAGCGCCAGCACCCCGCCGGCCATCACCAGGCCGCCTGCCGCCATCACCCACGGCTGGTAGCCGCGCAGCGCCGCCAGGTGCGCCTCGTCGCGCGCCGTGATCACGGCCAGCGTGACCGGCACGGCGACCAGGATGGCCAGGCCCAGCACGGCCAGCGTGCCGGCGAAGATCGTGCGCTGGCGGCGCGAGGCGGCATCGAGAAACAGCGCCGTCAGCAGCGCCAGCGCCGGGTAGATCGGCACGATGTAGCCGGGCAGCTTGGAGGTCGAATAGCTGAAGAACAGGAAAATGAACACGGCCCAGATCAGTATCATCAGGCGCGGCTGGAAGGCGCCGTGCTGACGGCGCATGCTGGCCGCCAGGCTTTGTGGCAACAGGGTGATCCAGGGCAGCAGACCGGGGATCAGGAGCACCAGGAAGTAGTACCAGCCGCCTTCGCGCTTGTGGCCCTTCATCATGAAACGCTGGAAGTGTTCGTGGACAAAGAAGAAATACGGCTGCTCGGGATTGCGCAAGGCCACCAGCACGAACCACGGCGCGGCAATCGCAAAGAACACCAGCATGCCCTTGAGCAGGTGCAAGCGGGTCCAGATGCGCCAGTCGCGCGCGAACAGGCTGTACAGGATCAGCACGGCGCCCGGCAGCACCAGGCCGATCAGGCCCTTGGCCAGCACCGCCAGCGCCATGCCGGCCCAGCACAGCAGCATCCAGTTGCGCCGCTCGCTGGCGGTCGCTTCGTCGCGCTGGGCGATCAGCAGGCTGGCCAGGGTCACGGTCATCATGCCCGACAAGCCCATGTCGAGCGAATTGATCTGGCCCGAAGCGAGCCAGAACAGGCTTGACGCCAGCACCAGGCCCGCATACAGGCCCACCCGTGCTCCGAACACCTTGCGCCCGGCCCAGGCTGTCATGCCGACGCCAAGGATGCCGCATACGCCCGTCCATAGCCGGGCCTGCCATTCACCGAGGCCGAACGCGGCGAAGGTGAGGGCGTTCATCCAGGTCTGCAGCGGGGGTTTTTCGAAATACTTGATGGCGTTCAGGCGCGTGGTGATCCAGTCGCCGCTGGCGAACATCTCGCGCGCCATTTCGGCGTAGCGGCCCTCGTCGGGCGGCACCAGGGTGCGGATGCCCAGCGCATAGACGGTGAGGACGACAAAGACCCCGAACAGGGTCCACAGCGCTGCTTTCGACGCGTGCAGCTCGCGCACCGGCAGGCTCATGCCGGGGTGCCGGCGGTGACAGTCTGTGCTGCGGGCAGGGTTGCGGGCAGAATCAGTGCCAGGGTGACCTTGCGGCCCTCGCCCATCAGGATATTATAGGTGCGGCAGGCGGCCTGGCTGTCCATGCACTCGACGCCGATGCGGCGCATGGTCAGCGCCGCCGTCAGTTTCGGATGCACGAAGCGCTGGCGCTCGCCCGTGCCGAGGATCACCACGTCGGGCGCGTCGGCCAGGATCTGCTCGAAATGGGTTTCGGTCAGGTCCTCGAAACGCGTCACGTCCCAGGCGCGCGGCGCCGTTTCAGGCATCACGATCAGGCTATAGCCGAAATGTTCGGCGTTGATCTCCACGCCGCTGGCGTCATAGCCGGTCACTGTCTGGTATTGCTGGGTGCTGGAAGCGTGCAGTTTCATGGTGGTTCAGGTGCTCAATTCGGTGGATCGGGATGCTTTGTGGTGAAAAAAACATGCGGCGAAGGCCGTCAGGATGCCATAAACATGCTCAAAGAGCGAATGGAAAAGGCTTTCCTTTCCAAAATGCAATCTAGATGTCTACTAACAACATCATCCTAACCAGCGAAGATTAAGAGAACATGAAGAAGCCTGCCCCGCCCGGCTGCCCACTATGCAGGCAGGCGTGGCAGGATGGGCGCGAAATGCTGGGGTTGACCATGTTTAATTTGATAAAATGGCCTGCTTTCGGCGAGAATGCTTGTTTTCGCCTTGCAGTGGCACCGCGATTGACTTCAGGCGCGCAGCCTTCGGCGCGCCGCATCACGACAGGGATTTATTTTGCGACCGATTCAGAAATCGAATAAATTGGCGGATGTCTGTTACGACATCCGCGGCCCGGTCCTGGAAAAATCCAGGCAAATGGAAGAAGAAGGCCACAAGATCACCAAGCTCAACATCGGCAACCTGGCCGTGTTCGGTTTCGATCCGCCCGACGAGATCGTGCGCGACATGATGCTCAACCTGCAAAACGCCGCCGGCTACACCGATTCGAAGGGCATGTTCGCGCCGCGCAAGGCTGTCATGCACTATACGCAAGGCAAGAACATCGCCGGCGTCACCATCGAAGACATTTACCTGGGCAATGGCGCATCCGAACTGATCGTCATGTCGATGAATGCGCTGCTCAACAGCGGCGACGAAGTGCTGGTGCCGGCGCCCGACTACCCGCTGTGGACGGCCGCCGTCAGCCTGTCGGGCGGCAACCCGGTGCATTATGTGTGCGACGAGCAGAACGAGTGGTATCCCGATATCGAGGACATGCGCCGCAAGATTACGCCCAATACCCGCGCCATCGTCGTCATCAACCCGAACAACCCCACCGGCGCGCTGTACCCGGTCGAGGTGCTGTTGCAGATCGTCGAACTGGCGCGCCAGCATCAATTGATCATTTTCGCCGACGAGATCTACGACAAGGTGCTGTACGACGAAGCCGAGCACGTGTCGATCGCCTCGCTGGCCGACGATGTGCTGTTCATTACCCTGAACGGCCTGTCGAAGAACTACCGTTCCTGCGGCTACCGTTCCGGCTGGATGGTGGTGTCGGGCGAAAAACGCCACGCCAGGGACTATATCGAAGGACTGAACATGCTGGCCTCGATGCGCCTGTGCGCCAATGCGCCGGGGCAGTTCGCGATCCAGACGGCGCTGGGCGGCTACCAGAGCATCGACGACCTGGTGGGGCCGGGCGGACGCCTGCTGAAACAGCGCGACCTGGCGCACAAGCTGCTGACCGATATCCCTGGCGTGACCTGCGTCAAGCCCAAGGCCGCGCTGTACATGTTCCCGAAGCTGGACCCGGCCGTCTACCCGATCGCCGACGACCAGCAGTTTGCCTATGAACTGCTGGCCGAGGCCAAGGTGCTGATTGTGCAGGGCACCGGTTTCAACTGGATCGCGCCCGATCATTTCCGCGTCGTCTTCCTGCCGAACTCGGACGACCTGACCGAGGCGATGGGGCGCATTGCGCGCTTCCTCGAAGGTTACCGCAAGCGTCACGGCCGGGTTTGAGCCGGCCAGCAGCAGCATCGATCAACCTGGCGCGGGCGCTTTGCCTGCGCCACTCATGAGCACAAGAACATTATGAAATCCATCAAGATCGGCCTGTTGGGCCTGGGCAATGTAGGCTACGGTACCTTCAGCGTATTGCAGCGCAACCAGGAAGAAATCAAACGCCGCGCCGGCCGCGGCATCGAAGTGGTGGCCGTCGCCGTGCGCGACGTGGCGCGCGCCGAAGGCCTGATCAAGGGTGCTTGCAAGGTGGTCAACGACCCTACCCTCATCGTCAACGACCCCGAAATCGATATCGTCGTCGAACTGATCGGCGGCTACGACCTGTCGAAAACCCTGGTGCTGCAGGCGATCGCCAACGGCAAGCACGTGGTCACCGCCAACAAGGCCCTGCTGGCCGTGCATGGCAACGAGATCTTTGCCGCCGCCCAGGAAAAGGGTGTGATGGTGGCGTTCGAAGCGGCCGTGGCCGGCGGCATTCCGATCATCAAGGCGCTGCGCGAAGGCCTGACGGCCAACCGCATCGAATGGATCGCCGGCATCATCAACGGCACCACCAATTTCATCCTGTCCGAAATGCGCGACAAGGGCCTCGATTTCGCCACCGTGCTCAAGCAAGCGCAAGAACTGGGCTATGCGGAAGCCGACCCGACCTTCGATATCGAAGGCGTGGACGCGGCCCACAAGGCCACCATCATGTCGGCCATCGCCTTCGGCATTCCGGTGCAGTTCGACAAGGCCTACGTGGAAGGCATCAGCAACCTCAATGCGCTCGATATCCGCTATGCCGAAGAACTGGGCTACCGCATCAAGCTGCTGGGCATCACCAAGCGCGCCACCGTCGATGGCGTCGAAGGCATCGAACTGCGCGTGCACCCGACCCTGATCCCGGCCAAGCGCCTGATCGCCAATGTCGAAGGGGCGATGAACGCGGTGCTGGTGCATGGCGACGCCGTCGGCGCCAGCCTGTATTCGGGCCGCGGCGCCGGCGCCGAGCCGACCGCCTCGTCGGTGATCGCCGACCTGGTCGACATCACCCGCCTGGCCACGGCCGACCCGGAACACCGCGTGCCGCACCTGGCGTTCCAGCCGAACGCGATGACCGATATCGCGATTTTGCCGATGTCGGAAATTACCACCAGCTACTACCTGCGCATGCACGTGGCCGACCAGCCCGGCGTGCTGGCCGACCTGACGCGCATCCTGGCCGATCGCGGCATTTCGATCGACGCGATGCTGCAAAAGGAGCCGGCCGAAGGCGAGACGCATACCGACATTATCATGCTGACTCACCAGACGCAGGAGAAAAACGTCACGGCCGCCATCGGACAGATGGAGGCGCTCAATAGCGTGGTGGGCACGGTGACCAAAATCAGGCTGGAAAACCTGAGCTGACATTTTTGCCAGCGCGTAGGTCGGATTGGCGCAGCGTAATCCGACAACATTGTTGGCCTGCCCGGTGGTGGTGTCGGATTACGCGGCTTCGCCGCTAATCCGACCTGCGCGATCTGCATATCCTGATGACGCGGTCATTGTTTTGCTTCACCCACCGGCCCCACATCCATGCCGTCATAGCTGGCCAGTTTCTGTTCCAGCGCGAACTGCTGCAGCTCGCCATTGCGCGCGTGCAGGCTGTCGACATTGTGCACTTCCGCTTTTTCCACGTGCAGCACCCACACCGGTGGCGCGGCCGCGTCTTCGAGTTCGGGCTGGTACAGCTCGACCGGGCGGTAGCCGTCGATGGCCAGCACGCCGGCCGCCTGCTCCAGCGCTTCCGGCGTCGGGTTGGTGAAGTAGTATCCCCACAGCAGCGGCGCTGTCAGGTCCCAGGGCGCGTTTTCGGCGATATTGTCAAACAGTTCGGTCACTTCTTCTCTGGTCATCATGGCATGTGTCCTGGTTGGATAGGCAGGGCGCGATGGTAACATCGGCAGCGCGCGTACACCAGTTTCAATCGCCGGCGCCGTGTCCCTTGAACCGCACGCGCACCAGCAAACCCTTGCCATTGTCGGCGTTGGCCAGTTCCAGCCGTGCGCCGTGCAGGGCGGCGATATCGCGCACGATGGCCAGGCCCAGGCCGGCGCCGCCCGGATTGCGTTCCAGCGCCGACGATACGCGGTAGAAGGGCGTAAACACCCGCTCGCGCTCGGCTTCGGGGATGCCGGCGCCGCTGTCCTGCACTTCCAGCACCGGGCCCTGGCCGGGCTGCTCCGGCGGATGCACGCGCAGCGCCACGCTGCCGCCGGGCGGCGTGTAGCGCAGCGCATTGTCGACCAGGTTGACCAGCAGTTCATGCAGCAGCAGGGCCTGGCCCTGCACCATCGCGTCGAGCTCGGCGTCGAGCGAGAGGTCGATCTCGCGGCCCACCGCCGCCATCGCCATTTCCGATCCCACCTGCTGCGCCAGTTCGCGCAGCGACACGGTTTCCATCAGCAGATGTTCGCCGCCATGCTCGATGCGCGCCAGGGTCAGCAGGCGGTTCGCCAGCAGCACGGTCGAATCGGTGGTGGCGGCGATGCTGGCGACGATGTCGCGCAGGGCGGCCACCGCCTGCGGGTTGTCAGGCTGGCGGTCGCAGGCGCGCAGCGCCAGCTCGGCCTGGGTTTTGAGCACCGTCAGCGGCGTGCGCAGCTGGTGCGAAGCATCGGCGATAAAGCGGCGCTGGCTGGCGATCAGCTGCTGCAGCCTGGCCATCGAGCCGTTCATGGCCGAGACCAGCGGGCGCATTTCGCGGTGCACCAGCGCCGGGTCGACGTCCGACAGGTCGGACAGGGCGCGCGTTTCGACTTCGGTCTTCAGGCGCATCAGCGGACGCAGCACCAGGCGCACGGCAAACCAGACCAGCGCCGCCATCACCAGCACCATCGCCGCCTGCCACCTCAATGTATCGAACAGGATCTGGTTCGACAGGCCGCGCCGCGCGTCCAGCGTTTCGCCGACCTGGATCAGGGCGATGCCGCGCATGGAATCGTCATACACGGGCTGCAGCAGGGCGGCGATGCGGATCGGCTTGCCGTGGTAGTCGGCGTGATAGAAGCGCACCAGCGCCGGGTAGTTCTGCGAACGCGGCACATTGGCCGGCACCGCCGGCAAGTCGCCATAGCCCGATACCAGCTCGCCATTGATGCCGGTGACCTTGTAGTAGATGCGGCCCAGGGTGTCGGTCTCGAAGCTGTCGAGCGCCACGTAGGGCACGTCGGCCACCACCTTGCCGCGTTCGATGGAAACCCGTTCGGCCAGCGCCCGCGTCGAGGCCAGCAAGGAGCGGTCATAGGCCATGTCGGCCGCGTCGAGCGCATTGCGGTAGACAAACACGGCGTCGAGCAGCACCAGCATCACCAGCGGGATCAAGAGCCAGCGCAGCAACTGGTTGCGCAGGCTGCCCAGGCGCCGCGCCTGCAGGTGGCGCTGCAAGCGTTCCAGCCAGCTCAGTCGGCGTTCGGTGCCGGGCTTCACTTGGCGGCGGCGGCCGGCATGGCGCTGCGTGGCTGCAGCAGGTAGCCGATGCCGCGCAGGGTGGTGATGGCGGCCGGGTCGGCGAGGTCGCCCTGTTCGAGTTTTTTGCGCACGCGGTGTATCAGCAGTTCGATGGCGTCGAGGTTGACGTCGTCGGCCAGCGCGAACACCTCGTCGAACAGTTTTTCCTTCGATACGGCGCGGCCCAGGCGCGTGATCAGCGCCTCGAGCACGGCGTGTTCGCGCGGCGTCAGGGCCATCGCCTTGCCGCCATAGCTGAACATGCGCGTGATGGTGTCGAAACTGAGCGCGCCGCAGTTGTGCACCAGCGCTTCGTTGCCCTGGCTGCGGCGCAGCAGCGCTTTCACGCGCGCTTCGAGTTCGGCCAGTTCGAACGGCTTGGCCAGGTAGTCGTCGGCGCCCAGGTTCAGGCCCTGGACTTTTTCATCGATGCCGCCGCGCGCCGTCAGTATCATGACGGGCGTCTTGGCGCGCGTGCCGCCGCGCGCGCGCAGCCGGCGCAGCACGTCCAGGCCGTCCATTTTCGGCAGCGACAGGTCGAGCAGCACCAGCGAATAATCCTGGGTGTGCAGCAGGGCGTCGGCGTCGGCGCCGTTATGGGCTGTCTCCACCGTCAGGTGCGCGTCGCGCAAGGCTTTCGCCAGCCAGTGCGACAGCTCCAGATGGTCTTCCACTAATAATATGCGCATGGTCTCCGCCATTCGTTGTTATGGCTGCAGTGTAAGCCAGGCGCGACATTTTTGGGCCGCTTGTGGCTGGCCGGCGACAGCGGTGATGCTGAAAGCCAATTGAAAGGATGGCGGCCATATAGTGTGATCCTGATTCAGAAAACGAATCAGGCATATCACCAAAAAATATAACTATCGGGAGACTCCTGTGAAGAACACCGCATTGCCCCTGGCCGCTTTGGCCTTGTTTGTTACCGCCGGCGCCGCCCAGGCGCAGTCCAACGTCACCTTGTACGGCCGTCTCGACGCCGGCTTCAGCACCACCACCAATGCCAGTGCATCGAAAAGCTCGGTCACGCAACTGAGCTCGGGCGGCATGAATACCTCGCGCTGGGGCATCCTCGGCAGCGAAGACCTCGGCGGCGGCCTGAAAGCCGTGTTCAACCTCGAAGGCGGCATCCTGGTCGATACTGGCGCGGCCGACGGCGCGCTGTTCAAGCGCCAGGCCAACGTGGGGCTGGAAGGCGCCTTCGGCCGCGTGGTGCTGGGCCGCTCGTTTACCACCGTGTACGACTTCGTGCTGCCCTACGATCCGATGGCCTACGCGCCGTTCTATTCCTGGGCCACCTCGGCCAACGCCACAGGCCCCAGCAAATACGGCATGACCACCGCCTTCGACAACCTGGTCAAGTATTCGGGCAAGACCGGCGGCTTCAGCTACGGCGCTTCCTACGGCTTCGGCGAACAGAGCAGCAGCAGCTCGGACAGCGCCAAGCTGTCGACCGCCCTCAACTACAAGACCGGCCCGGTCAGCGTGCTGGCCACCTACGAGCGCATCAACGGCAACACGATCGCCGGCGGCGCGCGCGACAAGAACACGGTGGTGCACCTGGGCGCCATGTATGACGAGGGTCCGTGGAAGCTGCAAGTTGCCGCGCGCGACTACAAGCTCGATCCGGCCGCCGCCAACCGCGCCGACGTGCGCGGCACCATGTACTGGGGCGGCGTCAGCTACAAGACCACGCCAGCGATCACCCTGACCGGCGTGGTGTACTACCAGAACGTGAAAAACGTCGCCGCCAATGTCGACGCCGATCCGGTCATGTACGTGGCGCGCCTGCGCTATGCCCTGTCCAAGCGCACCGACCTGTATCTGGCCGGCGCCTACGCCAAGGCCAAGCATGGTCAACTGGTCAGCCTGTCGCGCGACGACGCCGGTTTCGGCGACACGCAGCGCGGCCTGATCGCCGGCATCCAGCACCGCTTCTAAGGCAGGGCCATGCTGCGCACCGCCTTCCTGCCGCTGCTGTCGCTGTTGTTTTCGCTGCTGGCGCTGCCCGCGCCGGCAGGGGCAGCCGCGCCTGAAGTCGACTGCGTGGTGCCGTCCAAGCCCGGCGGCGCCATGGATCTGACTTGCAAGCTGGCCAAACATGGCCTGCTGCAGCCCGATCCGGCCGCCGGCACGGCGGCGCCGTTCGCCTCCTCGGTGCGCATCAGCTACCTGCCGGGCGGCATCGGCGCGGTGGCCTGGCGCTCGATGGGCTCGCAGCGGCGCCGCGCCGAAGCCAACACCCTGGTGGTGTTTTCGGGCGGCTCGCTGCTGAACCTGGCGCAAGGCAAGTTCGGCAACGCCAAGCCTGGCGACGTGCGCTGGGTGGCGGCGCTGGGCGCCGACTACGGCATGATCGCCGTGCGCAACGATTCACCTTATAAAACCCTGGGCGACCTGATCGCCGCGCTCAAGCGCCATCCCGACAAGGTGCTGATCGGCGTGTCCGGCACCATCGGCAGCCAGGACTGGCTGAAGATGGCGCTGGTGGCGCGCCAGGCCGGCATCGATCCGAAAGTGCTGCGTTTCGTGGCGCTGGAGGGCGGTGGCGAGATCTTCACCGCGATGCAGGCCGACTATGTGCAGGTGATGTCGGGCGATACGTCCGAAGCGACCCTGAACGCCGGCCAGAACCATGCGCGCGTGCTGGCGGTGCTGTCCGAAAAACGCCTGTCCGGCGTGCTGGCCAGCGTGCCGACGGCGCGCGAGCAGGGCATCGACGTGGTGTGGCCCATCATCCGCGGCCTGTGGATGGGGCCGCAAGTGCCGGAGCCCGATTACCGGCGCTGGGTGGCCACGTTTGACCGTGCCATGGCCACGCCGGAGTTTGCCCACTGGCGCACGCAGGCGGGCATGTATCCGTTCGCGCTGACGGGCGACAAATTGACACAGTACGTGAACCAGGCAGTCGAACGGTATTCCAGGCAGGCCGCCGAACTGGGCCTGATGCGCTGACACCCATAGCAGCACCCACAACAATCACAGACGGAGACAACCATGCAAACCAAGACCATCCTCGCCATCGCCGTGGCCGCCGCTTTCGCCGGCAGCACCGGCGCCGCATTCGCCCAGGTGCCGGCGGGCTATCCGGCCGACTACCAGAAGATCATCGACGCGGCCAAGAAAGAAGGCAAGGTGGTGATCTACAGCGCCACCGACAGCAAGGCCGCCGCGCCGCTGATCAAGGATTTCAGCGCCCTGTACCCTGGCATTTCGGTCGAATACAACGACATGAATTCGACCGAAGTGTATAACCGCTTCATTTCCGAAGTGGCCGCCGGCGGCAACACGGCCGACGTGATGTGGTCGTCGGCGATGGACTTGCAGATGCGCCTGGCCTCGGACGGCTACGCACTGAAATACAAGTCGGTCGAAGCGGCCAAGATCCCCGGCTGGGCCATGTGGGACGACCAGGCCTACGGCACCACGTTCGAGCCGGCCGCCATCGTCTACAACAAGCGGCTGCTCGATCCCAAGGAAGTGCCGAAGAACCACGACGACTTCGTGAAACTGATCGCCATGCCGAAATTCAAGGACAAGGTCACCACCTACGATATCGAAAAATCGGGCGTGGGCTTCATGTTCATGTCGCAGGACGCCAAGGAATACCCGCAGTTTCTCGCGTTGCAAAACGCCTTCGGCACCGCCAAGGTGCGCGTGCAGTCGTCGACCGGCACCATGATGGAGCGCATCTCGTCGGGCGAAAACCTGATCGGCTATAACGTGCTGGGCTCCTACGCCCTGGTGCGCGCCAAGACCGACCCGTCGATCGGCGTGGTGCTGCCCAAGGATTACACGTTGATCCTGTCGCGCGTGCAGTTCATCAACAAGAACGCGAAAAATGTCAACGCCAGCAAGCTGTGGCTCGATTACATCCTGTCGCACCGCGGCCAGACCATCATCTCGAACGGCGCCAAGCTGTACGCGATCCGCGCCGACGTCACCGGCGAGACCACTTCGGCCGACCTGATCAAGGAAATCGGCGCGGCCAACGTCAAGCCGGTGCCGGTGCACCCGATCATCCTGCAGTTCCTGGGACCGGCCAAGCGCATGGCCTTCCTCAAACAATGGAAAGAAACAGCCGGCAAAAAATAATGCCGTCCTGGCCCTGCGCGGGTTCTCCCGCGCAGGGATGCCGCACCCTCATTCATTGGATTCATCATGCAAACTGCTATCTTGCCGCTGCCTGCACGGTCGCGCTCTCCCTTGTCGCGCCTGAACTGGTCGCGCGGCGTGGTCGTGGCGATCACCATGGTCGCCATTTTCCTGCCGCTGTTCCTGATTTTCTATCAAAGCTTTTTGTCGGCGCCGTTCTTCATGCCGGTGCGCGAATTCGGCTTCGATTCCTACCGTTTCATCCTCGATGATCCCGATTTTTCGATGGCCTTCAAGAACGGTCTGATGCTCGCCTGCGGCCTGACCCTGATCGCCGTGCCGCTGGGCGGCATGCTGGCCTTTTTGATGGTGCGCACCGACCTGCCGGGCCGCAGCTGGGTCGCGCCGATGCTGCTGGTGCCGATTTTTGTCTCGCCGATGGTGATGGGCTTTGGCTATGTGGTGTCGATGGGCCCGGTGGGCTTCTACTCGACCTGGGCCAAGGAACTGCTCGGCTTCGTGCCCTGGAATATCTATTCCTTCACCAGCATCGTCATTATCGCTGGCCTCACGCACGTGCCGCACGTGTATCTGTACGCCTCGTCGGCGCTGAAAAGCCTGGGTTCGGATGTGGAAGAAGCGGCCCGCGTGGCCGGCGCCTCGCCGGTGCAGGTGATGATGAATGTGTCGCTGCCGATGATCATGCCGGCGCTGGCTTATGCCGGGGTGCTGGTGTTCTTCCTCGGCTTCGAGGTGTTCGGCCTGGTGCTGGTGCTGGGCGACCCGGAAGGCCACCTGGTGCTGCCGACCTATCTGTACAAGCTGACCAACAAGCTCGGCACGCCGTCGTACCACCTGATGGCCGCCGTCGCCGTCTGCCTGGTGATGGTGACCTTGCCGCTGGTGATGATACAGCGCTGGCTGCTCAAATCGGCCAACAAATACGTGTCGATCAAGGGCAAGGGCGCGCGCAGCAAGGTCATGCCGCTGGGCCGCTGGAAGTGGCTGGCGTTCGCATTGCTGGCCGGCTGGCTGATCTTCACCATCATCATGCCATTGACCGGCATCGTGCTGCGTTCCTTCGTGCAGTACTGGGGCGAGGGCGTGCACCTGGCCGATGTATTGACCCTGCAGCATTTCCGCGACATTTTCGACCAGCCTTCGCTGGTGCGCGGCATCGTCAACACCATCCTGATCGGCGTGGTCGGCGGCGCGCTGGCCGTCGGCTGCTACAGCTTCATCGCGCTGGCCATGCACCGCAAGCAGGACGGCATTACTCGCCTGCTCGACTACAGCGTGCTGGTGCCGCGCGCCGTGCCAGGCCTCTTGGCCGGCCTGTCGTTCCTGTGGGTGTTCCTGTTCGTGCCGGCCTGGCTCGACGGCGTCTTGAAGGGCATGGACAACGGCGTGGCCCTGTGGCTGAGCGGCCATGTGATCCCGGTGCTGCGCGAGGTGCGCTCGACCATCTTCGCCCTGTGGCTGGCCTATTCGGTGGTGTGGATGGCCTACGGCATGCGCCTGATTTCGACCGCGCTGCTGCAGGTGGGGCCGGAGCTGGAAGAAGCGGCGCGCGCCGTTGGCGCCAACCGCGGCCAGGTGACGCGTGACGTCACGCTGCCTTTGATCAAATACGGCCTGCTGGGCGCCTGGCTGATGGTGTTTTTGATTTTCGAACGCGAATACTCGACCGGCGTGTACCTGCTCTCGCCGGGCACCGAAGTGATCGGCGCGATGCTGGTGTCGCTGTGGGCGGGCGGCTCGACCGACCTGGTGGCGGCGCTGTCGTTCATCAACATCACGCTGGTGGCCATCGGCCTGGGCATCGCGCTGCGCTTTGGCGTCAAGTTACATAACTAAAGCTACACAACTAAAACAGACTGAGACCCTATCATGAATGAACTGACCGTCAATGAGCTGTACCTGGACTACGGCACCGGCGCCTCCGCCAACCAGATACTGAAAGGTGTCTCGATGCACCTGAAAAAAGGCGAAGTGGTCGCCTTGCTGGGGCCTTCGGGCAGCGGCAAGACCACCTTGCTGCGCGCCGTCGCCGGGCTGGAAAGCCCGAAAGCGGGCACCATCGAAATCGGTGCGCGCAATGTGTTCGACGGCGCGAAACACTTCGAGATGCCGGCCGAACAGCGCAACCTGGGCCTGGTGTTCCAGTCATATGCGCTGTGGCCGCACAAGACCGTGTTCGACAACGTCGCCTACGGCCTGAAACTGCGCAAGATGGGCACTTCCGATATCGCCGAACGCGTCAAGGAGGTGCTGACGCAACTGGGCCTGGGCCACCTGGGCGAGCGCTATCCGCATCAGTTGTCCGGTGGCCAGCAGCAGCGCGTGGCGATCGCCAGGGCGCTGGTGTACAACCCGCCCGTGATCCTGCTCGACGAACCGCTGTCGAACCTGGACGCCAAGCTGCGCGAGGAAGCGCGTGCGTTTTTGCGCGAACTGATCGTGCGCCTGGGCCTGTCGGCGCTGATGGTAACCCACGACCAGGGCGAGGCGATGGCCATTTCGGACCGCATCCTGCTGCTCAATAACGGCAAGATCGAGCAGCAGGGCACGCCGCAGAGCATGTATGAAACGCCGGACACCCTGTTTACGGCCGAATTCATGGGCAGCAATAACCGCCTGCCGGGCAAGGTCGTGCGGCGCGACGGCAACCGGGTCAGCCTGCAGATCGACGGCGCGCCGCTGCAGGGCGTGGCGCGCGGCGTCAATACGGCTGCGGAAGTGACCACCATGATACGCGTGGAAGAAGTGAAGGTCAGCGCCACCCAGGTGGAGAACGCGATCGAGCTGCCGCTGTTGACCTGCATGTACCTGGGCGACCGCTGGGAGTGCCTGTTCGAGCGTGGCGGCGGCGCCGATAACCTCAGCCTGCGCGCCTATTCGCGCCACAAGCTGGAAGCGGGCAAATACTGGCTGCACATGCCGGCCGATAAGCTCTGGGTGTTTTAAGCGTTTGGTGCGTGGCGATCAGTCGCCGCGCACCACGATTTCCTGCGACTGCGGCTCGCGCTGGCGCACGAAGCGCACGATGGAGTCGACGCTGACGACGTCGATCTGGCGCGTCATGCGGCGCTCGAACGGGTGGTCGTCAAAGGCGATATTGGCGCGGAACATGCGCCCGCCCAGGCGCGTGGCGGCGGGGATGCTCAGCGTCTGCGGCACGTAGCTGGCGCTTTGCAGCCAGGTTTGCGCTTCGGCCCGCGTCTCGATCTTGCCCGGCGCATTGCTGGCCGCGGCCAGCGTTTCGAGCACCCACTGGTTGGAATTCTGGTATTTGGTCGAAAACGGATAGGCCAGCATATTGTAGTGCGCCTCGTGCAGCCGCTTCGGCGTGTTCGAGGCCAGCAGGCGCGCCAGCTGCTGCTGCAGTTCCGGCGACGGGATCATGATCAGTCCCTCGTACATGAACACATCGCTCATGAAAAAATTGCCCAGGCCTTCGTTGTACAGCGACGACTGCGCCGTGCCACATTCATTGAGTTCATGCACCACCAGCCAGCGGCCGTTCGGATGGTCGCGCCAGGCCAGCGCCATGTGCGAATAGCGCAGCTGGTATTTGGACAAGTCCTGCCCGGCGCGCGCCAGCAGTGCCACCTGGGCGCCGGAGGCGTCGAGCGCCTGCAGGGTCTTTTGCGCCAGCGCCATCGATTTCACCACATCGTTGGCTTCGGCCGGTTTTTCTTCGCACGGGCGCCCCGCATGGGCGGCGCCGGCCAGCAGCAGGCTCAATACCAGGGCGGTCAGCTGTTTCATGGCTTATACCTTCGAGTGATACAGCAGCGACTTGCCCAGTTCGTTCGGGATAAAGGCGATCGCCTTGCCCGACGCCACCAGCACGTGGCCGGTGGACACCGCCACCACGCTCACCACCGTGCCGACCGCCAGCGACAGGCCTTGCGCCGCCTGGCCGCTCAGTTGCACCGAGGCGCTGCCGGCTTCGGATGCGCCTTTCAGGACGATGACGACGCCTTCGCCGACCGCTTCCAGGCTGGCGATCATCACCTGGCCCGAGGCGACCAGCATCGACATCGAGCCGGCCACCACCACGGCCGAACCCTGGCTCAGGTTTTGCGAACCGCGCGACAGGTTTTCGGAGGCGGCTGCCTGCGCCATGGCCGGCAAGGCGACGGACAGGCTCAGGGCCAGGTACAGGGGCAACAAACGGGTGCTCAGCTTCATGGTGTTTCTCCTTCAGGGTGGCCGAATTGGCATGACCATCATTGTCGATGCGGCGAGTCTGGTCAATGTAAATGCTACTCGTAGTGGGCGGCCATACTGCGGGTATCACTTTTTGATACTATGTTGCTCTTTATCAAGCGAAGGACGGCCATGCAGCAAACCCACGCCCTGATCGAAGCCCTCAAGCGCCTGCTCAAGGCGCGCAGCGTGACCTATGCCGAACTGGCGCGCAGGATAGGTGTGTCCGAGGCCAGCGTCAAGCGCATGTTTTCGCTCAAACAATTTACCTTGCAACGGATGGAGCAGATCCTGGTGGCCATCGACAGCGATTTCCAGCAGCTGGCGCTGGCCGTGCAGGCGGCGCAAGCGGCGCCGGCCCTGATCACGGGACTGACGTATGCGCAGGAAAAGGAAATCATCGACGACACGAAGTTGTTCATCGTCGCCGTCTCGGCGTTGAACTTGCTGCCGCTGGAACAGATCATCGCCATCTACGACATCAGCGAAGCGCAGGCGGTCAGTTGCCTGCTGCGCCTGGACAAGATCGGTTTCCTCGAACTGCTGCCGAACAACCGGGTCAAGCTGCTGGTGGCGCGCACCTTCGCCTGGATACCGAACGGCCCCATCCATACCTATTTCAAGCAGGAAGCCTACGGCGACTACCTGAACTCGCAGTTCGATGGCGACAACGAGCTGCTGCGCCTGGTGAACGTGATGCTGTCGAAAAAATCCACCGCGGCCCTGCTGGAACGGCTCAAGCAGGTGGCGGTGGAGTTTTCGCGCCTGCACCAGGAAGATGCGCGCCTGCCCAACGAGGAAAGGCTGGCGATCAGCTTCATGCTGGCGGCGCGGCCGTGGATGCCGCAGACCTTCAAGGCGCTGCTGCGCCAGTAGGGTTTAGTGCGGCGGTTGCTCTTGCTTCATCTGCGACAGCAGGCGCCAGGCAAAAAAGCCCAGCACGCCCACGCCCAGCAGCAGCGCGGCCCATAGCGCGGCCAAGCGCCATGGCGGGCCTTTCTCCTGCCTGGCTGGCGCGACATCAGCGGCGCCGGCACGCGCCGTCAGCGCGCCCACGGTGGCGATCGGCAGCGCCTGCAATTCGCCATCGCGGTAGCCGGGCGCCACTTGCGATAGCGGCTGTGCCACCGGCTGGGCATCGGCCTTGCCGAACACCAGGCGATAGGGGGGCTTGCCGCCTGCCAGGAACACCAGCGTTTCCGGCGTCCAGCCCAGGCGCAAGGAGGGGGCGCTGGCCGGCAGCGCCGTGCCTTCGGTCTGCGGACGCAATATCCATTGCGTGGTCTGCACCACCGGCATGGCCAGTTCGCCCGATACGCGTTCCTTGCCGGCGTCGCTGATGCGGTAAAAACTGGTGCTCAGCAGTGGGTCAAAATATTCGCCTTGCGCGGGGCGCGTCTGGCGCTGCAGATGCAAGCGGCGCTGCGGCACGTAATTGTTCTGGCGATAGACACCGAGGGTCACCGGCAGCACCACATTCGCTTGCGCAAATTGCAGTGCGATGCTGTCGGCGGGAATCGCGATCGGCGTGGCGTAACGCCATTCGTTGGCTTGCTTGCCGGCCACGCCCTGCAGCACGATGGACGCGCGCGGCGGCGCCGCCTCGGTTTGGCTGACGGCCTGCGCCGCGATGGCGGCAAACACCAGCGGCTGGCCGTCCTGCCAGCTCAGGCGCGCATAGCGGAAGGCGCGTGGCGCAAAGACGATGCTGTCGTTGGCCAGCGTTTGCGTGTCGCTGTTGCTGAGCCAGTTCAATGTGGTGGTGCCGGCCCCATCCCATTGCTTCAGGTCGTCACTTACCTCCAGCAACACCTGGGCGCTGTAATCGCCGGCGTTGGCGGGCGGCGTAAAGCGCAGCGCGCCGATGCGGCTGCCCGGCGTTTGCGGACCGATATCGAGGATCAGCGCCTGCAGGGTCTTGCCTGCAGTTGCAGTTCCTCCACCGGCGCTGGCACTGACCGACAACAGCCGGCCGTCGTTGCCGGTGCGGATTTCCACATTTTGCAAGCCGCCGCCGCCCGCCGCGCTGCCCGTCACCGGGAAGATGCGCGCGGCGATGCTGCTGCGCTGCGTGTTCGCTTGCGCCGGAGGCGTGCTGATGGCGAACGGCAGGCGCTGGCCGTCGCGGTCGAGCAGGCGCACGTCGGCCAGGTTGCCGGTGCGCGCGTGCAGGTAGACCTCTTTCGGCAGTGGCAAGCGGGCCACGCCGGCGCCGGCCGGCACGGTCAGCGACATGCTCCAGCCGTAGTCGGACGGCTGGTCCGGCGTGGCGTGCGCCAGCGCCGTGCCGCAGGCCAGCGCCGCGCATAACAGCAAGTTCAGTTTCATGCACCCTCCGGTTTTGGCTCAAGCGTGGTCTCGGCCTTGGGGAATGGCGCCAGGTAGCCGATCAGCAGCATCAGCAGGCCCACGCCGACAAACGACACGATGCGGGCGATGCCGCCCACGTTCGACAGGTCGACCAGGAACAGTTTGGCCACGACCAGCACCAGCAGCACCGCGCCCAGGCTCCATTGCTGGCGCCGCTGGTGCTGCGCCGCATGGCGCATCAGCAGCAGGGCGGTGATGCTCCACACCAGCGACAGCATGGCCTGCACGAATTGCGAGGCCATCATGTCATCGAATTCGTACGGCACGCCCATATAGTTCGACACCGTGCGCAGCAGCATCAGGTTGAACCAGCCATAGACAAAACAGGCGGCCGCCACCGGCACGCGCGCCCGGAATTGGTCCAGCCACGGCGGTTGACCGGCCCGCAGCAGGCGCCAGGCAGCGATGCCCAGCAGGATCGCCAGGCCGCTGCTGATATCGAGCGCATTGAGCAACGGCAAATAAGGCAGGGGCGCCATCGCGCCGTTGTCGATGAAATTCCAGGCGGCGATCAGCAGCAGCGACCACGCCGCCCCCAGCGGTATCAGATAGCGCTGGTACCAGCCGGCGACC
This sequence comes from Janthinobacterium psychrotolerans, assembly GCF_001677885.1. Classification (GTDB taxonomy): domain Bacteria; phylum Pseudomonadota; class Gammaproteobacteria; order Burkholderiales; family Burkholderiaceae_D; genus Janthinobacterium; species Janthinobacterium psychrotolerans. The sequence continues at coordinate 236,576 of NZ_LOCQ01000062.1, forward strand.
GGCGCCACCGGCCAGCCGCCGGCACGGCAGCGGCGGATCAGCAGTGCCAGCGCCAGCATCATGGCCCAGGCCGGCAAATAGCGCGACCAGGCCGGGCTGACGGCATCGCCCTGGCCGGCCAGCCAGGCGTCCAGGTGGATCGCGCCTACCGGCCACAGCATCAGCCAGGGCGCGGCAGTGCGCACCGTGTGCAGCAAGCGCAGCATGCGCAGCTCGATGCGCCAGCCGGCGCGCGACCAGGTACGCAGCATGAATTCGCCGGACACCAGGGCGCAGGCCAGCGCCAGCCAGGACAGGCCGGTCGGCATATATTCACGCAGATACAAGGCCATCAGCATGTTGAGGCTCCACAGCCCCAGGCCGATCCAGGCGGCCGGCGTGAACCAGCGCAATTGCGGCCAGGCCAGGCGGCGCGCCAGCAGCGCGAACAGCGGGGTGGTGACGCTGACCGCGATCAGGTACAGCGCCAGCCAGTGCTCGCCCGCGTGCGGATGCGCGCTGTGAACGCCGTCGACCAGGCGCAGCAGCCAGCTGGCGAGCGGGAACAGGATGCCGACAAACCACAGCAGGCCGCTCCACTGCAGCAGTGGCAAGGCGGCCAGCGACAGTTTCGCATCGGCTTCCAGGCGGGCCTGGCGCTGCGTGAACCAGCTGCTCGCCAGCGCCGCGGCGCCCAGCAGCAGTGCGCTCAGGAAGGTGCCTTCGAACAGGTTACCGGAGTGCTCATCCCATTCCAGGCCCATGCGCAGCAACAGCACCACGCCGGCCAGCAGTTGCACCGCCAGCAGCAGCAAGCGCGGGGTTGTCCATTGCAGCCGTTGCGCCAGCCAGAACAGGCCGCCAGCGACGGCCAGGGCGCTGACGGTCAGCAGGTTCAGTTGCGTGATGGCGTCGGTGCGCAGCAGGATTTCTGTCCACAGGCCGCCGAGCAGCCAGGCGGTGGCGCCGCTCAAAAACACCACCGACAGGCCGTGCATCAGCTCGGGCGCGAGCCTGGCGTGCACCACGCCTTGCTGGCGGCGGAAGTTGACCGCCATCAGCAGCGCGGCGGCGGCCAGCAGCAAAAAGCCCAGCCACAGATTCGATTGCAGCGCCAGCTCGGTATTCATGTCGGCCAGAATGCCCAGGAAGGACAGCCAGGCGCCGGCCTGCACCAGCAAACCGAAAGCCCAGGCCAGTGGCTGGCGCTGGCGCAGGCCGACCCAGACGATGCCGGCGCCTTCCAGCGCCCAGGCGGCCGAGGTCCAGCGCCCATCGAGCGCGAACGGAATCGCCAAAGTGCCGAACACGATGCCCAGCGCCAGGAAGGCCTCGGCCAGCAACTTGAAGTGGCCGCTGTGGCGGCGCCACAGCGCCAGCGCCAGGCCGGTGTAGAACAGGCCGGCGGCCAGCGCCGAAAACGCCAGGCCGAAATGCAGGTCCTTGACCAGGCCGTACTGCAGGCCCATGGCGGCCAGCGGCGTGCCGAACACCAGCGTGCCGTCGACGTAATGTTTCAGGCGCGGCGCCTGCCGCGCACAATAGGCGATCGCGATGCCGACATAGAACAGCACGAACAGGATCAAAAACAGCTGGCTCGACAGATAGTTTTCGGGCACATAGCGCAGCAGGCCCCAGGCGGTGGCGACGACAAAGGTAAAGCCGAAGCCGAGCACGTTCAATACGCGCCAGGCGCGTTTCAGGGCGATCGCGAACACGCCGGCGTTGAGCAGCGCGTAATAGCTGAACAGGCCGATATGGCTGCCGCCGCCGGTCGATACCAGGATCGGCACGGCAAAGCCGCCGATAATGCCGAACACGGCCAGCCAGACGGCGTTCTGCAGCACCGCCAGCAGGCAGGTAAAGGCCGTCAGCACGAACAGCAGCACAAAGGCGAGGCCGGCCGGCATCAGTTCGTACAGGCGGAAGGCGCCAAAGGTCACCAGCATCAGGATCGCCAGCGCCGTGCCCTGCAGCGGCAGGCTGATGCCGGGGCGCGCCACGCGGATGCGCCAGGCCCAGGCCAGCAGGGCAACATCCGCCAGCGCGATGCCGGCCAGGCGCAGCTCGATCGGCAAGGTCACTTGCGCCGACACATATTTGAGCAGGAAGCTCACGCCCAGGAACAGGATCAGCAAACCGAGCTTGGCCACCAGGTTGCCCGTGAATAGCCAGGTTTTTGCCTTGGCAAACAGGCTGTTTTCAGGGGCCACCCAGGACGGGGTATTCGGCAGCTCTGGCGCTGGCGGCACGGGCCTGGCCGGCGGCGCAGGAGCTGGTGTTGGCATTGGCGCAGGCTCGGGAGCGGGCCGCGGCGCTGGCTTGTCGAGCGAAATGGTAATCGGCGGTGGTACAAACTCGGGCGCCGGCGCCGGCGCGGGCACGGAGATCGGCATCGGTGGCGCGGCCTCGGCTGGCGGCGCCGGTTCCACCCGGGCTTCGGTCCTGGCTTCCACCGTGGCGTCGGCCTGCTTGCGCGCTCTGGCCGGCCCGAGATCGAGCACTGTCAGGCGCTCCTGGATACTGTCGACTTCGCGGCGCAAGCGCGCAGTGGCGGCTTCGAGCTCCGCCACTTTGCGGCGGCTTTTCAGCGCGACGACAAAGGCGGTAATCAACAAACCCAGCAATACCAGCGGTATCAATACAAACATAGGTCGGCTTTCCTGTCAGGACAGGGTGCGAGCGGCACCCGATGTATGCGCACCTTACCTTATTATCAAGATATGCGGTTTTCTTGTAGCCATGCGGAAATTCTATTTGAAGAAGGTGCCAGCATGTAATCTAGGTCGGCTGCCCGTATTGATTACAAGCAAGACCAAGACATTCAGATTGTCGTGCGCAGGATAGTGCTGTATTTTAGCAATTCGTTCACTTCCCATTTCTCCGCCATGAGTCAGAGCAGCCAGTTTTCCTTGTTGTCGCAGCGCCGCTTCGGGCCGTTTTTCTGGACCCAGTTCTTCGGCGCCTTCAACGACAATCTGTTCAAGACCGCCTTGATGGTGATCCTGGCCTACGATGCCCTGAGCTGGACCACGCTCGATGCATCGACCATCACCAACCTGATACCCGGGCTGTTCATCCTGCCCTATGTGGTGTTCTCGGCCACCGCCGGCCAGCTGGCCGACAAGTTTGAAAAGGCCGGGCTGGCGCGCTTCGTGAAATGGATGGAGCTGGTCATCATGGCGATCGCCGCCGCCGGCTGGATGACGCATACCCTGTGGCTGCTGGTGGCGGCCGTGGTCGGCATGGGCATTCACTCCACGCTGTTTGGCCCCGTCAAATATGCCTATTTGCCGCAGCAGCTGAAACCCGAGGAACTGGTCGGTGGCAACGGCCTGATCGAAATGGGCACCTTTGTCGGCATCCTGCTCGGTGAAATCCTCGGCGCCGTGCTGATCGTGCACAAGCCGTTCGGCGTGGAACTGGTGGCCGGTGCGACCATCGCGGTGTCCATTTTTGGTTTGATCGCCAGCTACCGCGTGCCGCGCACGCCGGCGCCCGAGCCGGATCTGAAGGTCAGTCTCAATTTCGTCGCCGAATCGTTCCGCAACCTCAATTTTTCGCGCAAGAACCGGCCCGTCTTCCTGGCCATGCTGGGCAACTCCTGGTTCTGGTTCTATGGCGCGCTGATCCTGGCGCAGTTCCCCGTGTATTCCAAGGATTTCCTGCATGGCGACCACAGCGTGTTCGTGCTGCTGCTGACGGTGTTTTCGGTCGGCATCGGCACCGGTTCGCTGCTGTGCGAACGCCTGTCCGGCCACAAGATCGAGATCGGCCTGGTGCCGTTCGGCTCGATCGGCCTGTCGCTGTTCGGCATCGACCTGTACTTTGCCAGCAATGCCTATGCGAACACGCAGATCGTCGATGCGCTGGCGTTCGTCAGCCAGGCTGGCGTGCCGCGCATCCTGATCGACATCGTCATGATCGGCGTGTTCGGCGGCTTTTTCATCGTGCCGCTGTTCGCGCTGATCCAGACGCGCTGCGACCCGAAACATATTTCGCGCACGATTGCCGGCATGAATATCCTCAATGCCCTGTTCATGGTGGCGGCGGCTGGCCTGGCCATCGTGCTGCTGGGACAAGGCTTTACCATACCGCAGCTGTTCCTGATCACCGCCATCCTGAACGCGCTGGTGGCCGCCTATATCTTCTCGCTGGTGCCGGAATTCCTGATGCGCTTCCTGGCCTGGATCCTGATCCAGACCGTGCACCGCGTGAAGGTGGTCGATGGCGAGCGGATTCCCGCCGAGGGCGCGGCCGTGCTGGTGTGCAATCATGTGAGCTATGTGGACGCCATCGTCATCGTCGCCGCCAGCCCGCGCCCGATCCGCTTCGTGATGGACCACAAGATCTTCAAGATGCCGCTGATGGGCTGGTTGTTCCGCACCGCCAAGGCGATCCCGATCGCCTCGGCCAAGGACGATCCTTTCCTGATGGAGCGCGCCTTTGTCGATATCGCCCAGGCCCTGCACGAAGGCGACCTGGTGTGCATCTTCCCGGAAGGCAAGCTCACGCGCACGGGCCAGATCAGCGAGTTCAAGGGCGGCATCGCCAAGATCGTCGCGCGCAGCAAGGTGCCGGTGATCCCGCTGGCGCTGCGCGGCCTGTGGGGCCATCTGCTCAGCCACCGCAATGGACATCTGTTCGAACGCGCCTTCAAGGCCGGCCTGCGCTCGCGCCTGTCGCTGGCGGTCGGCCTGCCGGTGGCGCCCGAGGACGCCACGCCCGAATTGCTGCAACAAAAGGTGCAGGATTTGCGCGGCAAGTGGAAGTAAGGAGCCGTGAGAAAACAAGTGTCACATTTGGGCGGTTCTGGCTCGATGCGATGCAAGGTGCTGTTCCAGCAGCGCGGTAATCGCCATGTAGTCGGCCGGCTTGGTCAGGTGAAAGTCGAAGCCCGCCTCCACGGTGCGCTGGCGGGTGTCGCCCTGGCCCCAGCCCGTCAGCGCGATCATCAGGCAATCGCGCCCGTTGGCCAGCCGGCGCACCTGGCGCGCCGTTTCATAGCCATCCATGCCCGGCATGCCCAGGTCCATCACGATCAGCCGCGGCCAGGCCAGCGCCACTTGCGCCAAAGCCTGCTGGCCGTCGTAGGCGACCACCGCCACATGGCCATCGAGCTGGAACATGGTTTGCAGCGCGTCGGCCGCATCGCGGTTGTCGTCCACCACCAGTATCCGCACGGCCGCGCCCGGGGCCGCGTTCGCCGGGCCCGGTGCGGCCGGCGCGACCACTGACTGTGGCGCTTCCCAGGCCGGCAGGGTGACCACGAAACGGCTGCCTTGCCCTGCGCCGGCGCTATACGCTTGCACGCTGCCGCCATGCAGTTCGGCAAACTGGCGCGCCAGGCTCAGGCCAATGCCCAGGCCGCTGGCCAGCTGTCCCGATGGCGCGCGGCTTTGCTCGAACATCGAAAAGATGCGCGGAATCGCTTCGGCATCGAGACCGATGCCATTGTCCGCCAGGCTCACCTGCACCTGTTCGCCGGCCATCTGCGCGCTGATGTGGATGTGGCCGCCCGGCGGCGTGAATTTGATGGCGTTCGAGACAATATTCGAGAAAATCTGCACCAGGCGTGTATGGTCGGCGTGCAGCAGTAGCGGTTGCGGCGGCAAGTCCAGCGTCAGCGCGATGCCCTTGGCGCTGGCCGGTTCCTGGCACAGTTCCACCACATGGCCGATGATCTGCCCGAGCAGCACATCCTGGCGCTGCAAGGTTACCTTGCCGGTGGTGATGCGCGCCACGTCGAGCAAGTCGTCGACCAGGCGCGTGAGCTGCGCAACCTGGCGCTCGATCACGTCCCTGACCTTGGTGATCTGCTCGGCGTCCGGATACAGCCGGCTCAGCACGGCGGCCGAGCTGCGGATCGGCGCCAGCGGATTGCGCAACTCGTGGCCCAGGGTGGCGATGAATTCATCCTTGCGGCGCGCGCTTTCGCGCACCTGGTACTGGCGCGCGCGGGCGCGCAGCATGGCGTGGGCCGAGGTGATCAGGGTCACTGCGCGCACCGGTCGTTCCAGCAGGGTCAGGTTGCCCAGGGTGGCGATGGCCTGCCGCAGCGGCAGGGAATCCTGGCCGCTGCGCGTGAGCAGCAGGATCGGCAGGTCTGACCAGTCAGCTTGCTGCCGCGCGTAATCGTTGAGTACCTGCCAGGCGCCCGCAGGCAGCGCTTCTTCCACCGTCAGCACGCCGCCCGCGCCCAGGCTCAGCTGCTGCGCCAGTTCGCCGGCCGAGGCGCAGGCCAGGCTGTCGATGGCGCCGCTGGCCAGCACCCTGACGGCCAGGGCGGCGTCCTGGCCTGCCGGCGCGTGGATCAGGATGCGCTGTTCCATGTTGCAACCTAGGGGAAGGGCGTGCCGCCGACGGTGGGCATGCCCGACAGGATGCCGTGGAAGCCCGCCAGCGCCGGGCCGATGCGGATGCCCTGCGCGCCGATCTCGAAGCGGCGGATACTGCGTTCATGTGCACCAGCGCGTTTCTTGAACACGGAGATGGCTTGCCGCACTTCGCCTTCGGTTTCGTAGTAGCGCAGCATGATGACGCTGTCGGCCAGGTAGCTGGCGTCGGCCGAGGTGGTGGTCGCCATGCCGATCATGTTCTGCTGCACCCCCACCAGCAAGGTGGCCACGCCGCGCTGGCTCAGGTAGTTCAGCAGCTCGTGCAGATAGGTGCTTTGAAAGCGTTCGTCGGGCACCGCGTTCATGTAGCCGTTCAGGCTGTCGATGACAATCACGCGCGCCCCGCGTTCGGCTGCGTCGACCACCGCCTGGGCGAATTCACCGGGTGTCAGTTCGGCCGGATCGATCTGCTGTACGCTGAGCAGGCCCTTGTCGAGCGCCTCGCGCAAGCGCATGCCCACGCCGTCGGTACGGTTGAGCAGCTTGCTGCGCGCTTCCTCGAACAGGAACATGGCGCACGCTTCGCCGCGCAAGGCGGCCGCATGCACGAACTGCGCCGCCAGAGTCGACTTGCCGCTGCCGGCCGGGCCGGAAATGAGCGTGCTCATGCCTTCTTCCAGGCCGCCGCCTATCATGGCGTCGAGTTCCTCCACGCCGCTCGACAGGCTGGCGCGCATGGTGTCGCTGCGGCTGTCGGCCGCCACCAGGCGCGGATAGACCACCAGGCCACGATGGGCGATCTTGTAGTCGTGCGCGCCGCCGCGAAACGCCACGCCGCGGTATTTCACCACGCGCACGCGGCGCCGGTCATTGCCATAGGCCTGGGTCTGCAGTTCGAGCGAGATCACGCAATGGGCCACGCTGCGCACCTGCAAGCCGTCGTCCATGGCGGAGCGGTCGTCGATCAGCACGGTGGTGCAGTGGCGGCTGGCCAGGTATTGTTTCAGCGCCACCACCTGGCGCCGGTAGCGCAGCGGGTTTTCCGCCAGCAGTTGCAGTTCTGACAGGGAATCGAGCACCAGCCTGGCTGGCCGGTGCTTGTCGATCGCCGCCAGGATGCGCTGGTTGGTGGCCGCCAGTTCGATCTCGGACGGGTGGAAGATGGTGTACTGGCGGTCCGGGTCGAGCATGTCGTCGCTGGGCGCCACTTCCTCGATGCCGATGCCGGCCAGGTCCCAGCCGTGCGAGCGGGCCGCGCCGCGCAATTCGATTTCGGATTCGGCCAGCGCCATGTACAGCACGCGTTCACCGGCGCGCACGCCTTCCATCAGGAACTGCAGCGCCAGGGTGGTCTTGCCGGTGCCCGGTATGCCTTCGAGCAGGTACAGGCGGTCCGGTTCCATGCCGCCCGACAGGATCGCATCGAGCCCCGGCACGCCGGTCGAGCGCAGCACCGTGGCAGGCTGCGGCAGGGTGTTTGCTTGCATGGGTGCCGGTGTCGTCATTGCCGCTCGCTGTTCCCGGCCAGGCAAACCGCCTCAGCCGTATTGGCCAGCCTGTCCATTCAGGCCGGTAAATATGGTAATGGATTTGCATGATAATGTCTTTTCGATACCATTGGTAAATAAGTATGTTGATGAGGCCGGCTTTGGTGCTGGCGCAACGCTTGCCATGCTGGCAAGCAAAAAAAGCGCGACCCTGCTACAGTAGCTGTGCAAATCCTTCCCCGCCACACCGTCGTACCGTCGCCTGCCAGCTCTGTTTCACGCAAGGCAAGCCACTGCCGTGACTGAATCGTTGCCGTACCGATCATCAAAGAATTGGAAAAAGTTTCCATGTATCAATTGTAAATCTGCTTGACGATTTTAGAATGATCGTTCATTCTTTGATCTGCGTTAATAAATTTCCCCATTTCTAACGACACTAGCCCGCTTCTTTTTCAGAAAGTCCAAGATGCAACCAACATTTTCCCTGACGTCGCCGCGTACGAGCGGCGCTATTGCCGTCCTGTGCGCCACAGTAATGATGGCCGGCTGCAGTAAAAAACAGGCCGCCCCGCCGCCGCAGCAAGCGCCGCAGGTAGTCGTGTTTACTGTTAATCCGGCCGCGTTGCCGATGGTGGCCGACCTGTCCGGCCGGACCAATGCGTATCAAGTGGCCGATGTGCGTCCGCAAGTGGGCGGCCTGATCCAGAAGCGCCTGTTCGTCGAAGGCGCCGATGTAAAAGCCGGCACGCCGCTGTACCAGATCGACTCGGCCAGCTACCGTGCTTCCTACAATTCGGCCAAGGCCGCATTGACCAAGGCCAAGGCCAACCTGCTCACTTCCGGTCCGAAAGCCGCGCGCTACAAGGAACTGGTCGCCATCGAAGGCGTCAGCCGCCAGGAATACGACGATGCCGTCGCCGCCTACGAGCAGGCCAAGGCCGATGTGGAAGCGGCCACCGCCGCGCTGGAATCGGCCAATATCAACGTGCGCTACACCACCGTGACGGCACCGATCAGCGGCCGCACCAGCCGCTCGACCGTGACGGCCGGCGCGCTGGTGACCGCCGGCCAGGCCGAAGCCCTGACCACGGTGCAGCAGCTCGATCCGATCTATGTCGACGTGACCCAGTCGAGCACCGACCTGCTGCGCCTGAAGCGCCAGCTGGCCGACGGCAGCCTGAAGAAAGCTGGCGACGGCCAGGCCAAGGTCAATTTGATCTTGCCGGACGGCAGCAAGTACAGCGAACCGGGCAAGCTGCAGTTCTCCGGCGTCAGCGTCGAGCCGACCACCGGCAACGTGGTGCTGCGCGCGCTGTTCCCGAATCCGAAAGGCGAGCTGCTGCCAGGCATGTTCGTACGTGCCCAGCTGGAAACCGGTATCAACGACAAGGCCATTACCGTGCCGCAAGTGGGCGTGTCGCGCAACCAGAAGGGCGAAGCCACCGCCATGATCCTGAACAAGGAAAACAAGGTCGAGCCGCGCGTCATCACCACCAACGGCACCTCCGGCACCAGCTGGATCGTGACGTCCGGCCTGGCCGCCGGCGACCGTGTGATCGTGGAAGGCTTGCAAAAAATCAAGCCGGGCGCACCTGCCGTCGCCGTGCCTGCCGCCGCGCCCGCCGCAGCCGGTGGCGCGCCAGCCGCACCAGGCGCCGCACCAGCCGCGTCCGCACCAGCGGCCAGCGCCCAATAATTCAGGAGAATATTAATGGCCCGTTTTTTCATTGACCGCCCGATTTTTGCGTGGGTGGTCGCGATCGTGATCATGCTTGCCGGCATAATCTCGATCCTCAGTTTGCCCATTGCGCAGTATCCAAGCATCGCGCCGCCGTCGATCTCGATCAGCGGCTCCTACCCTGGCGCCTCGGCCAAGACGGTGGAAGACGCCGTGACCCAGGTCATCGAACAGAAGATGAAGGGTATCGACGGCTTGCGCTATATGTCCTCGTCGAGCGATTCGACCGGCGGCATCAGCATCACGCTGACGTTTACCAACGGCACCAATCCCGACATCGCCCAGGTGCAGGTACAGAACAAGCTGCAGCTGGCCACGCCACTGCTGCCGACCGCTGTCACGCAACAGGGCCTGGTAGTGGCCAAGGCCACCAAGAACTTCATGATCGTGTTCGGCTTCATCTCCGAAGACGGCAGCATGAACCAGACCGACTTGAGCGATTACGTCGCCGCCAACGTGGTCGATCCGCTGAGCCGCGTGCCCGGCGTCGGCGACGTCACCCTGTTCGGTTCGCAGTACGCGATGCGCATCTGGCTCGATCCGGCCAAGCTGCAAAGCTTCCAGCTGACCCCGGCCGACGTCATCACCTCGATCCAGGCGCAGAACGCCGAAGTATCGGCCGGTGAGTTGGGCGGCGCGCCAGCCGTTGCTGGCCAGCAGCTGAACGCCACCGTCTCGGCGCAAAGCCGGCTGCAGACCGCCGAGCAGTTCGGCGCCATCCTGCTGAAAACCACCACCGGCGGCGCGCAAGTGCTGTTGAAGGACGTGGCGCGCATGGAGCTGGGCCGCGAGAACTACAACACGGTGGCCCGCTACAACGGCAACGCCGCCACCGGTATCGCCATCAAGCTGGCCACCGGCGCCAATGCGCTCGACACCGCCACCGCCGTCAAGGCGATGGTCGCTACCCTGGGCAAGCAGTTCCCGGCTGGCATGAAAGCCGTCGTCGCGTTCGACACCACGCCATTCGTCAAGCTGTCGATCGAAGAAGTGGTGAAAACCCTGGTCGAAGCGGTGATCCTGGTATTCCTGGTGATGTATCTGTTCCTGCAGAACTTCCGTGCCACCCTGATCCCGACCATGGCCGTGCCGGTGGTGCTGCTCGGTACCTTCGGTATCCTGAACGCTTTCGGCTACTCGATCAATACGCTGACCATGTTCGCCATGGTGCTGGCGATCGGCTTGCTGGTCGATGACGCCATCGTGGTGGTGGAAAACGTCGAGCGGGTGATGAGCGAAGAGGGCTTGTCGCCGCTGGAAGCGACGCGCAAGTCGATGACGCAGATTACCGGTGCGCTGGTCGGTATCGCCATGGTGCTGTCGGCCGTGTTCGTGCCGATGGCCTTCTTTGCCGGCTCGACCGGCGTGATTTACCGCCAGTTTTCCATTACGATCGTCTCCTCGATGGTGCTGTCGGTGATCGTCGCGATGGTGTTTACGCCAGCGCTGTGCGCCACCATCCTGAAGCCGGTCGAAAAAGGCCATCACGCCACCAACAAGGGTTTCTTCGGCTGGTTCAACCGCAGTTTTGACCGCAGCAGCGAAAAATACCAGGGCTTCGTGGGCAGCATGATCACCCACCGCCTGCGTTCGATGCTGATGTACCTGGTGCTGCTGGTGGCGCTGGTGCTGGTGTTCATGCGCCTGCCAACGTCGTTCCTGCCGGAAGAAGACCAGGGCATCCTGTTTACCCAGATCCAGCTGCCGACGGGCGCCACGCAAGAGCGCACCCTGGGCGTCATCAAGCAGGTCGAGCAGCACTTCATGACCAATGAAAAAGCCAATGTCGCTTCGGTGTTTGCGGTGGCCGGCTTCAGCTTCGGCGGCAATGGCCAGAACACCGGTATCGCCTTCGTGCGCCTGAAAGACTGGTCCGAACGCAAGGCGGGCGACGCCAAGGCGTCCGCCGTTGCCGGCCGCGCCATGGGCGCGCTGCTGCAGCTGAAAGACGCGATGGTGTTTACGTTTGCGCCACCGGCGGTGCTGGAACTGGGTAACGCCACCGGTTTCGACATGCAGCTGCAGGACACCGGCGGCGTCGGGCATGACGCCCTGATGGCGGCGCGTAACCAGCTGCTGGGCATGGCCGCGCAAAACCCGGTCATGGTCGGCGTGCGTCCGAACGGCCAGGAAGACACGCCGCAGTACAAGATCGACATCGACCAGCAGAAAGCCACCTCGCTGGGCCTGAAGATCGACGAAATCAACCGCGTGCTGTCCGTCGGCTGGGGTAGTGCGTATGTGAATGACTTCATCGACCGCGGCCGCGTGAAGAAGGTCTACATGCAGGGCGAAGCCAGTTCGCGCATGGTGCCGGAAGACCTGAGCAAGTGGTACGTGCGCAATAGCGCCGGCGAAATGGTGCCGTTCTCGGCCTTTGCCACCGGCAAGTGGATCTACGCTTCGCCACGCCTGGAGCGCTACAACGGCTTGCCATCGATGGAAATCCTCGGCACGCCGGCGCCTGGCCAAAGCACGGGCGCGGCCATGAATGCGATGGAAGAAATGGTCGCCAAGCTGCCGCCTGGCATCGGCCTGTCGTGGACCGGCACCTCGCTCGAAGAGCGCGAGTCCGGTTCGCAGACGCCGCAGCTGTACGCCATTTCGCTGCTGATCGTGTTCCTGTGCCTGGCCGCGCTGTATGAAAGCTGGTCGATTCCGTTCTCGGTGCTGCTGGTCGTGCCGCTGGGCGTGATCGGTACCGTGCTCGGCACCTGGCTGTTCGGCCTGTCGAACGATGTCTACTTCCAGGTGGGCTTGCTGACCGTGGTGGGCCTGTCGGCGAAGAACGCGATTCTGATCGTCGAGTTTGCGAAGGAAATGCAGGAATCGGGCATGTCGCTGCTGGACGCGACCTTGCATGCGGTGCGCCTGCGCCTGCGTCCTATTCTGATGACCTCGATCGCTTTCGGCCTGGGCGTGCTGCCACTGGCCATTTCCAGCGGCGCCGGTTCGGGCAGCCAGAACGCCATCGGTATCGGCGTGCTGGGCGGGATGCTGACAGCCACCTTCCTCGGTATCTTCTTCGTGCCGGTGTTCTTCGTGCTGGTGCGCGGCTTCTTCTCGAAGTCCGATGACAAGCAAGGTACGCCAGCGACGCCTGGTGCGCCAGCCGTCACGCTTTCCAAGGATGCACATTAATATGAAAAAAACGCTACTTTCCATGGCGGCGCTGGCCTTGCTGGCCGGCTGCAGCCTGGCTCCCACCTACGAGCGTCCAGCCGCGCCGTCCCCAAGCGCCTGGCCGAGCGGCCCGTCGTACAAGGCCGACGCGCCAGCCGGCGCCACGGCGGTGTCCGACATCGCCTGGCGCGATTTCTTTGCCGACGCGCGCCTGCGCCAGGTGATCGAACTGGCGCTGGCCAACAACCGTGATTTGCGCGTGTCGATCCTGAACATCGAAAAAGCCCGCGCCACCTACGGCATCGAACGCGCTGCCCTGATACCGACCCTGTCGGCCTCGGGCGGCCAGACGGCCACGCGCATTCCGAAAAACCAGAGCGCCAACGGCGACGCGTCGATCACGCGCCAGTACACGGCCAACCTTGGCGTGTCGGCCTACGAGCTGGACTTTTTCGGCCGCGTGCGCAGCCTGTCCGACAGCGCGCTGGAACAATACCTGGGTACCGAAGAAGCCCGCCGCGCCCAGCAGATCACGCTGGTGTCCGAAGTGGCCAGCAGCTACCTGAACCTGGTGGCCGACCAGCAGCGCCTGCGCGTGGCGCAGGACACCCTGCGCAGCCAGCAGGCCAGCTATACCCTGGCCGAGCGCCGCTTCAGCGCCGGCGCCACCTCGGGCCTGGACAAGTACAACGCCCAGACCAGCGTGGAGCTGGCCCGTTCCGACGTGGCCGTCTACACCAGCCAGGTCGCGCTCGACCAGAACGCTTTGACCCTCCTGGTCGGCAGCGGCGTGCCAGCCGAACTGATGCCGCAAGCCGAATTCGGCGCGGTGGCCACCCTGGCCGATGTGCCCGCCGGCGTGCCGTCGGAGGTGCTGCAACGCCGTCCCGACGTGCTGGTGGCCGAGCGCACTTTGCGCGCCGCCAACGCCAATATCGGCGCGGCGCGCGCCGCCTTCTTCCCGCGCATTTCGTTGACCGCCACCGCCGGTTCGGCCAGCAGCAGCCTGTCCGGCCTGTTCAAGGCCGGCAGCGGCGCCTGGAGTTTCCTTCCGCAGATCAGCCTGCCGATTTTCGATGGTGGCGTGAACCGCGCCAACCTCGATATCGCCAAGGTCAATCGCGAGATCTCGGTGGCGCAATACGAAAAGGCGATCCAGGTCGCCTTCCGTGAAGTGTCCGACGCGCTGGCCCAGCGCGGCACCATCGACGAGCGCCTGCAGTCGCAGGAAGCGCTGGTCGAGGCGTCGACGAAGAGCTACACCATCCAGGACGCGCGCTACAAGCAGGGCGCGGAAACCTACCTGAACGCCCTGATCGCCCAGCGCGCGCTGTACACCGCGCAGCAAAGCCTGATCACGGCGCGCCTGGCCAAATCGACCAACCTGGTGACCTTGTACAAGGTGCTGGGCGGCGGTTGGCAGCCTGAGCAAACAGCCGTCGCAGCGGCTGGCGCTGCCCAGTAATCACGGGCACGCCGACGCCGGCCTTGTCCGCAAGGGCAGGGCCGGCGCGCAACGGGAAAAAACATGAATCAAGAGAAAAAACATCCGAGCCTGGAGCGGGCCAACAGCCGCCGCAAACAGGTGCTGGATGCGGCCGCCTGCTGTTTCAGCCGGCACGGCTTTCACGGCGCCAGCATGGCGGAAATTTCGAAGACCGCCGGCATGAGCGCCGGCCATATCTACAACTACTTCGACAGCAAGGACGCCATCATCGCCGCCTTTGTCGAGCAGAACATGGAGCGCGTGTCGAACATCATGCACGACCTGGCGCAGAGCGACGATCCGCTGCAGGCGATGATCGACGACGTCGAGAAACGGGTGCAGGAATGCCTGGACCCGTCAATCTGGGCGGTGCCGCTCGAGATCCACTCGGAAGCATCGCGCAACCCGAAGATCGCCGCCACCATGCAGGCGGCCGACCAGCGCTCGCGCGGCCAGCTGTTCGCCATCGTCACGGCGGCCCGCGAAAAGCGCGGCCTGCCCGCCGGCGAAGACCTGGTGGAAGGGCGCATCAACGCCATGATCGCCATGTACCAGGGCCTGGCGGTGCGCCATGTGCACAACCCGGGCGTGCTGAACCCCGGCCTGGTCGACGGCGTACGCACGGCCATACGCGCGCTGATGCTGGGCGAATAAGAGGACGCTGGCGGGTTTTTGATCCCGGCAATGATTCGCATGGAAAGCATGGCAAAAACCCAAAAGCGTCTGCTATAATCTTTACCTCGTCGGGGCGTAGCGCAGCCTGGTAGCGTACGTGCATGGGGTGCACGGGGTCAGAGGTTCGAATCCTCTCGTCCCGACCAATAGATTCAAGGACTTAGGCCAATCTTCGGATTGGCCTTTTTCATGGGCGCGATGTTTGCCCCTACAAGTCAGCGGCCTCACATTACTCCTTGTGAAACCACTTGAAACGCTGACTTTCGCCCTTGCTGTCGGCGACGCATTTTTGCTGCCAGGCGGCCACTTGCTGAGCTTGCCGCAGGTGCTGCGTTTCGGATCAGCAAATATGCGGGTGCGGCTTGGCTCGCCAGGTGGTGGCTAGTGGTGCGAGCTGGATTAATCATCATGCTATATGCTTACCTTTTACCATCACTGGAGATTGACTATGACCGTAGAACCATGGGATTCGGACGTCGAGCTTGAGGTTCAAGAAAGGGCTCGCGAAATCGAAGCAGTTGGCGGCGCCTTGCTTAACAATGCGCGGACGTTGGTGGGCATTCATTTCGACAGCGCGTTTCAAAATGATCCCGCTGTGATCGCTGCGGTTTTCCAGGGCCTGGTTGCATTGCATGGGCCCATAAAGTAATTTTTCAATAGGTGGGGTGCCCATCACGCCACCTTTGCGATCTGGCGTTCATGCGCGAAGTTGGCGAGGATCAGGGCCTTGGCCAGCCCCGGGCAGCATCGCCGCGATGATGTAACCGTCGGGGAAGCCCTGGGCTCGGAACAGTTCGCGCGGCTGCAGCATGCGCAGGCAGATGTCGACGATCTGTAATTCCTGCCCCTGGCGAACTTCATGCATCTGCGCAGCGGCACGGACAAGCGCCCTGCGGGGTAATGCCGTTCAGTTAAGCTGTCTGATGCGTTGAATGCGTAAGGCCTGAAAACGTAGAAACGGCGGGCCGGAGACGCGAGTCCGAGAAAATGCCGATGGCGGCGTTGCAGCTCCTGGCCGACCATGCGTACTGTCTTCGTCGCTGCGCCTTGCCCTCGACATTTTTCGGACCCGCTTGGCCCGGTGGGCCTGTGCTGGAGACCGAGGCCTCAATCCGTTTTGCGAGTTTCCTGACAGCGTAGGCGAGCTAACTGAACGGCATTGGCCCTGCGGGGTGCTTTTTATTGGGCGGGCGCTTACGGCAAGTAGGCCAACGCGCACTTCTTCGAGCTGCCCGCAAGCCATCGGCCGTCCCGTCATATAATATGGCAGCGAATTCTTGCGCCCACCCGATCCATTTTCTGCCCGGTACAACCTCCGTGACCCAGTCCTCTCTCTTGCCCGCCACGCCCCCGTTAAACCACGACCTCAACTGGCTTTCCGGCGGTGGCGAGATGGGGGCGCTGATCCGCACCATGGACTGGTCAAAAACCTCGCTGGGGCCGCTGGAAAGCTGGCCGCAAAGCCTGCGCACGTCCGTCAGCCTGTGCCTGTCGTCGACCTTTCCCATCCTGGTGGCGTGGGGGCCGCAGGACGTGCAGATCTATAACGATGCGTACCGTCCGATCTGCGGCGCCAAGCATCCCGAATCGATGGGCGAGCCGTTCAAGGTGTGCTGGGCCACCGCCTTGCCGGTGGTCGGCGATGCGTTCGACCGCGCGCATGAAGGCGAGGGCGCGTATATCCGCGACCAGCGCATGTTCCTCGACCGCTATGGCTACCTGGAAGAAGCCTTCATGACGTTCTCGTTTTCGTCGATCCGCGACGAGTCGGGCAAGGTCGGCGGCGTATTCCACCCGATTACCGAGTCGACCGGGCAGGTGCTCAATGCGCGGCGCACGCAGGGCCTGCGCGACCTGAGCGCGGCGATCGGCACGGCGCGCGCGATACCCGAAGTGGGTGCGCAGATGGCCAGCCAGTACGACAGCCTGGCGCTCGATGTGCCTTTTTTGCTGTTCTACCAGATCGACGCCGACAGCGGCCAGGTGCTGCTGCGCGCTAGCGCCGGCCTGCCGGTGGACAGTGCGCTGGCGCCCTCCAGTGCCGCCTTGGACGACGCCGTCTGGCCGTTTGCCGCCACCGCCCGGGCCGGCGTGATGCAGCAGGTCGACGGCCTGGAGGCGCGCTTCGGCCTGGCCGCTTGCGGTCCCTACCAGGAGCTGCCGCGCAGCGCCATGGTGCTGCCGCTGGCCTTGCCGGGCCAGGCGGCGCTGTTCGGTTTCCTGGTGGCCGGCGCCAGCGCCTGCCGCGCGCTGGACGATGATTACTTCAACTTTTATGCGCTGCTCGGCGGCGCCGTCAACACCGCCGTCGGTAATGTGCTGGCGTATGAACGCGAGCAGCGCCGCGCCGAGGAGCTGGCCGAGATCGACCGCTCCAAGACGGCCTTCTTTTCCAATGTATCGCATGAATTTCGCACGCCGCTGACCCTGATCCTGGGGCCGCTGGCCGAGTCGCTGGCCGACACGCGCCATCAGCTCGATCCGGTACAGCGCCAGCGCATCGAGGTCACGCACCGCAATTCGCTGCGCCTGTTAAAGCTGGTCAACTCCCTGCTCGACTTTTCGCGCATCGAGGCTGGCCGGGTGATGGCGACCTATGTGGCGTCCGACCTGCGCCAGGTGACCCTGGAGCTGGCCGGCGTGTTCGAGTCGGCGATGGAAAAGGGCGGCCTGGCCTACACGGTTCACTTGCAGGACCTGGGCGAGCCGGTGTACATCGACCGCGACATGTGGGAAAAGATCGTCTTCAACCTGCTGTCGAACGCCTTCAAGTTCACCTTGCAGGGCGAAGTGGCGGTCACCTTGCGCCGCCACGACGGCATGGCGCGCCTGTCGGTGTGCGATACCGGCAGCGGCATTCCCGCGCATGAACTGCCGCGCATGTTCGAGCGTTTTCACCGCATCGAGGGCGCGCCGGGACGCACCTATGAGGGTACCGGCATCGGCCTGGCACTGATCCAGGAACTGGTGCGCCTGCATGGCGGCACGATCGCCGTGCACAGTGTGGAAGGCGAGGGCACGCGCTTCGATGTCGACCTGCCGTTCGGCAGCGAACACCTGCCGGCCGAACGCCTGGCGCGCCACTTCGATGACGCCAATACGCAGCAGGGCGCCTCGTTTGTCGAGGAAGCCCTGCGCTGGCTGCCCGATGCCGCCGATCCGGCGCCCGCAGCCGCAGCCGCATCGGCTGCCTCGCCAGTCGTTGCCACGGCGCGCGCGCGGCCACGCATCGTGGTGGCCGACGACAACAACGACATGCGCGCCTATATCAAGTCGCTGCTGGGCGCCTATGCCGACGTGACGGCCTGCGCCGATGGCGAGGCGGCGTTCGAGCTGCTGCTGGCCGACCCGCCCGACCTGCTGGTGAGCGACGTGATGATGCCCAAACTCGATGGATTCGGCCTGATCGCCCGGCTGCGCGCCACCGAGTCGCTGCGCCACCTGCCGGTGATGCTGCTGTCGGCGCGCGCCGGCGAGGAAGCCAAGGTCGAAGGCTTGCGCGCCGGCGCCGACGATTATCTGGTCAAGCCGTTTGCCGCCAGCGAACTGCAGGCGAGGGTAGAGCGCCAGCTCGGCCTGGCGCGCGAGCGCCGCCAGCAAAGCCGGGAAGCGCTCAAGCAGGAAGCGTATTTCCGCACCCTCATCGATGCGTCGCCGGTGATGCTGTGGACCACCGACGTGAGCGGCAGCTGCACTTACCTGAGCCAGCGCTGGTCCGACTTTACCGGGCGCCGCCAGGCGCAGGACCTGGGCTTTGGCTGGCTGGAAAACCTGCACGCGGACGATATGGCGCGCACGCGCGAGCAGTTCCTGGCCGCCAATGCCAGCCACGCGCCGTTTTCGTTCGACTACCGGCTGCGCCGCCAGGATGGCCAGTACCGCTGGGCGATCGATATCGGCATGCCGCGGTTTGACGACAGCGGCCAGCCGGCCGGCTATGTCGGCACGGTGATCGACGTGCATGAACTCAAGCTGCTGCAGGAGCGCGCCGAAGCGCTGGCGGGCGAGCTGGGCTTGAAGAACCGCATGCAGAGCGAATTTTTGGTCACCCTGGCGCACGAGCTGCGCAACCCGCTGGCGCCAATACGCACGGGCCTGGAGCTGATGCGCGCCGGCGCACCGGCCGGTACCCACCACGATATCCGCGGCATGATGGAACGCCAGGTCAATCACATGGTGCACCTGGTTGACGATTTGCTGGACATGGCGCGCCTGACCAGCGGCAAGCTGAACCTCAAGCGCGAGGCGGTGACGCTCGATGTGGTGGTCACCCAGGCGATCGAGATCAGCATGCCGCTGGTGACCGCAGGCGGACATCAGCTCGATGTCAAACTGCCGCCCGGCGGCGTGGCGCTGCATGTGGACCGGCACCGGATTGCGCAGGTGCTCAGCAACCTGGTCAACAATGCCGCGAAATATACGCCGCAAGGCGGCGCCATCACTGTCGCCGCGCGCATCGATGCGGTGGCGAAGCAGGTGGTGATCGATGTGCGGGACAACGGCGTGGGCATCGCCGCCGACGTGCTGGCCACCGTGTTCGACCTGTATGCGCAGGCGCCCGGCAGCGAAGGCATGTCGCAGGGCGGCCTGGGGGTGGGCCTGAGCCTGGCGCAGCGGCTGGTGCAGCTGCATGGCGGCCAGGTGGAAGCGGCCAGCGCCGGCATCGGTCACGGCAGCCGCTTTACCGTGCGCCTGCCCTTGTTCGATGGCGATCAGTTGCCCGAGGCGGTGGCGCAAACAGCTGCGCCAGCAGCATCGGCGCCCGCGTCCGCGACCGCGATGCAGGTGCTGCTGGTCGACGACAATGTCGATGCGGCCGAAACCCTGAGCGCGCTGCTCGAGTTCAGCGGCTACGAGGTGATGGTGGCCCATGACGGCGCCAGCGCGCTGGAACTGGCGGCGCAGTCACCGGTGCCGCTGGTGCTGCTCGATATCGGCCTGCCCGACATGGATGGCTATGCGGTGGCGGTGGCCATGCGCAAGATGGACGGCATGCAGCAGGCGACCCTGATCGCGCTGACCGGCTGGGGCAGCGAGCAGGACCGCCTGCGCTCGCAGCAGGCCGGCTTTGACCTGCACCTGACCAAGCCGGTCGACTTCGCGGCCCTGCAAACGACCCTGGCGCAGGTGGCGGCCAGGCAGCCCTAAGCACATTGCGACGGATGCCCGATGACTGTTTTACATGAGCACAAGCCGGGCAGGGGCCAGCTTATCGGCATCGGCTTTGTCTTCCTGTGGTTCTTTATCGGCGGCATCCTGCATTTTGTGGCCACCGACACCGAAGCGACCATCGTGCCGCCGTGGATGCCATGGCCGATGGCGGCCGTGCTGGTCAGCGGCGTGTTCGAGCTGCTGGGCGCCTTCGGCGTCCTGCATCGACGCACGCGCCGGGCGGCCGGCATCGGCCTGTTCCTGCTGACCATCGCCGTCACGCCTGCGCATTTCTACATGCTGCAACGACCTGAACTGTTCCCGGTGCCGCTGTGGGCGCTGTGGCTGCGCCTGCCGATACAGGTGGGCTTGCTGTGGCTGATATGGTGGGGTACCTGGAAGCAGCGCCAGGCCTAGAACTGCGCGCGCAAGCTCACCACCACATTGCGCGGGTCGCCGTAGTAGTAGCTGAGGCCGGTCGCGCCATATTTTTTGTAATACACCTTGTCGGTCAGGTTGTTGACGTTGACCTGCACCGAATAGCCATTGCTCAATTCGTAGCCGGCCATGGCGTTGAAGATGGCGTAGCCGCCCTGCCTGGCGGTCAGGGCGCCGGAACGCACATACGAGTCGTCCTGCACCGCCACGCCGCCGCCAAAGCTCAGGCCTTGCAAGGCGCCGCTGGCGCGGTAGCTGGTAAACAGGCGCAGTTGCTGGCGCGGGTCGATGCTGCGCAGCGGCTGGCCGACGTTGGCCCGGGTGGCGTCGACGAGGTATTTGGTGCGCGTGTTGGTGTAGCCGCCTGTCAGCTGCCAGCCCGGCAGGATCTCGCCGGCCACTTCCAGTTCCCAGCCTTCGCTTTGCGTCTTGCCGTCCGCGATGCGGCAGTAGCCGGTCGGGTTCGATGGGCCGCAAGGATTTTTCGAGCCGATGTCGTCGACCGCGCGGCCTTCGTTATTGATATGGAAGATGCCGGCCGAGGCGGTCAGCTTGCCACCGAAAAATTCGCCTTTCAGGCCCGCTTCATAGTCTTCGCCCGTGATCGGTTTCAACAAGTTGTTGTTGACGTCCTTGACGTTTTGCGGCGTGAAGATTTCCGTGTAGCTCAGGTAGGCGTTGACCTGCGGCGTGATGTCGTAGGTGATGCCGGCAAACGGCGTGATCTCGTGCTTGATTTCATAGTTGGACGCCGGCGTGGCGGGCGCCTTGTAGTCCCACCAGCTGGCGCGCGCGCCGAGGATGACGGCCAGCGGATCGGTGATCGACAGGCGGGCCGTGCCGAACAGGCCTCGCTGGCGCGTGTAGGTCGGCAGCAAGGTATTGGTGGCCGTCACATCCTGGTCGGCATAGCTGGTGTAGGGGTTCCAGTTGCGGATATCGACATTGGTCAATGGATTCAGGTTGAACTTGCCGGCCGTGGCGCGCGCCTTGGTGCGCAGGCTTTCGCCGCCGAACACCAGCTGGTGCTTGCGGCCGAACAGCGTGAACGGGCCGCTGGCGGTCAGGCCGGTGGCTTCCTGGTCGCCGGCGTCGCCGGTGTAGAGCGACGTCGTCACGCCGAACAGATAGGGATTGGTGGTGGACGAGCGCGTGAAATAGCTTTGCTTGAAGCCGTTGTCGTCCATGCGCATGCGCGTGTATTCGCTGCTCAGTTTGACCGTCCACTCGTTAGCGAAGCGATGTTCCAGTTCGACGAAGGCCTGCTGGTTGTAGCGGTTCCAGCGGTTCCAGTCGGCGCCCAGGTAAGTATTGCGCGGCAGGTTCAGCGAGGAGCCGTCGAAGTTGCCCGGCAGGCCGCCCCAGGCGCCGGTGGCGTCGAGGTCGGTATGCTGCAAGCTGGTGGTCAGGGTGGTGTTCTTGCTCAGGTCGATCGCCAGCACGCCGTACAGCACCTTGCGGTTTTCATCCTTGGCATCCTGGAAGAACGTCTTTTTGTCCTTGACGGCGACCAGGCGGCCACGGACGCTGCCGTCGTCATTGAGCGGGCCGGAGACGTCCGCTTCCAGGCGGCGGCGGTCCCACGAACCGAGCGACAGGCCCAGGTTGGCCTGGAAGGTCCTGGTCGGGCGCTTGCGCACCATATTGACGGTGGCCGACGGGCTGCCCGAGCCGCGCAGCATGCCGGAGGCGCCGCGCAGCACTTCTACATGGTCGAGCACGGCGGTGTCGGGCTGGATAAAGATCGAGCCGCCTTGCGTGATCGTCAGGCCGTCGACCTGCATCGCGTCGATCGAATAGCCGCGCGAAAAATACTGCACCCGTTCGCTGTCGACATAATCGACCGTCACGCCCGGCGTGTTCTGCAGCACTTCGTTCATGTCGAAAAACGCCCGATCGTCGAGCAGCTGGCGCGTGATGACGGTGACCGGCTGCGGGATCTCGCGGTTCGACTCAAAACCCTTGAACAGGCTGGACTTGCCGGACGCGAGCGAGCGTGAATTTTCGGTCGAGGTGCCCTTGTCGGCCGTGCCGGTGATGGTGATGGCTGGCATGGTCGCGTCGGTTTCAGCCGTGTCGGCTTGGGCCGATGCCATCGGCAGTATCAGGGTGCTGGCGCACAGCAAGGTGATGCGGGCGGCATGCCGTAAGCGATGCAGGACGAACAGGGGGCGGGCAGTGGCGCGTTGGCGGGACATCAGAACTCCAAAAGCATTGGTAAATAAGAATCTAAATGATAATCACTCGCAATTATAGTTTTTAGCTTGTAACTCTGTCCATCTTGCATGGCATTTTCATGACGATCTGTGGTTTTTGCAGCGCTTGCCGGGCAGGTGTTTTTCCTACGTGGCGCACCGCCAGCCGCCTATCGCCAGACCCCGGGTCCATCGGCATCATGTCATTTCACCAACCGATCAGGAGAAACCATGGACAAGCATGCATCGGACAACAAGGCGCCACGCAGAAGTGGTGGCGCTGGGCGCTGGGCCCTGGGCGCCGCCGCCCTTTGCGCGGCGTGGCTGGTAGTGCGCGGCAAGCGCCGGCAGGCGGAAAGCGCGCATCCGCCGACCGGCGATTTTATCGATGTGAACGGCGTGCGCCAGCATTATTTGAGCCAGGGCGAAGGGCCGGTGGTGCTGCTATTGCACGGCAATGGCGTGATCGCGGAAGATTTTCGCCACGCCGGCCTGCTCGGGCAACTGGCCGCCAACCACCGCGTGATCGCTTTCGACCGGCCCGGCTTCGGCTACAGCGAGCGGCCGCGCGGCACCTGGTGGACTCCCGCCGCCCAGGCCGCATTGCTGGCCGCCGCGCTGGACCAGCTGGGGGTGGAGCGCGCCGTGGTGCTGGCCCATTCCTGGGCCACGCTGGTGGCCATTTCGCTGGGACTGCAACGTCCGCAACTGGTGCAGGCGCTGGTGCTGGCGTCCGGCTATTACTATCCCAGCGTGCGGCTCGATGTGCTGACCGCGACGCCGGCCATTCCCCTTGTTGGTGATGTGTTGGCCCATACCGTGTCGCCCTTGCTGGGACGATTGCTGTGGCCACTCGCGATCAGGCGCGCGTTCGCGCCGTCGCCGGTGCCCGACAGCTTCAGGCGCCTGTCGCCGTGGATGGCGCTGCGGCCCAGGCAGCTGCGCGCCGAAGCGGAGGAAACGGCGATGATGATACCGAGCGCGGCCATGCTGCAGGCGCATTATCCGCAGCTGCGCATGCCGGTGGCCATCGTGGCCGGCGACGCTGATGCGATCGCCAGCGCGAAGCACAATTCGGTGCGCCTGCAGCGCGATATCGACGGCAGCGAGCTGACCCTGTTGCCGGGCGAAGGCCATATGATCCAGCACCTGTCGCAGCAGGCGCTGGTGGAGGCGGTGGAGCGGCTGGAGCGCGAAATGGAAGAGCCTGAATCCGAAGCGGCTGGCTTTTTCGGCCATCAGGGCAACGGTGCCATGCAGCCCGGCGCGGCAGGGCAGGCTTATACCAAAACATGAGCCGGCCATACCGAAGTGCGAGTGCAATTGATGGCCATTGCGCTAAGAGCCTATCCCAGTAGTGAGCGTCTTCTGCTTGCAGCTCATCAGGAGCGCGGACAAGGCGTGAGGAGGCGGCATGGCGAGCCATGCAACGACGATCAACGCATTCCCCGCTTTTGAGGGAGCGCATCTGCCTGAACCTGCGGGACGACATCGTCAGCCGCGCCACGATGCAGCAGGTGCAGACATCGTGGAATACCCTGCACCGCAGCATGCGACGCTGAGCCTGGCGCGCAGCCTGCGCCTGGCCGCTACCGGCCCGGCGATCGACGCCGCGCTGTCGCGCTGGCAGTGCCAGGCGCTGCGCCACGGCAGGCAGATGAGCGGGTGGGGCATCGCCTTGGGCGAACGCATCATGGCTTTGCCGCGGCAAGGCGCATCGGAAGGCCAGCCGCGCGAGGGCATGTTTTAGCCTGGTTACCTCGGAATCGTTGGGAGCAAGGAAAAAAGCGACGCCGGCGCGGTGTGCTGACACGCTGGCGAGCAACAGCTCAATTGCCCTTTACACACTGAGCGCCGGCGTCGTCGAGGCGACGAGTCCTTCAATCGCCTCCGTCACCGTCATCGCCCCCACCACCTGCAGCAAGGTATCGCCAAAGCCGCCCCTGGCCCTGGCGTCGCGGCGGGCGCTGGTGGTCACGCGCGGGGCGGCGCTCCAGGCGATGCGCGCGCCTGTCTCTTGCAGGGCGGCCACCAGCGCCACGTCTTCGCTGCAGGCCAGCGGCGCAAAGCCGCCGGCGCGCCGGTAGGCCTGGGCGCAGACGCCCAGGTTGGCGCCGTGGACATGATGGTGGCCGTCGGCGTCGGTGTAAGTGCTGGCAAAATGCGCGCGCAGGGCGCCGGCACGCTCTGCGTGCGGCGACCAGTCGTCGATGGCGATGGTGCCGCAGACGGCGTCGGCATCCAGCTGCAGCTGGCTGCGCAGCCAGTCGGGCGCGACGCAGGTGTCGGCATCGGTAAAGGCCAGCCAGCGCGCGCCGCGTTCGAGCAACAGTCTGGCGCCGGCGGCGCGCGCCGCGCCCACGTTGCGCGCGTCGATGGCGATGCAGTCGAGGCGCCAGCGCGCATCGGCCTGCATGGCGTGTTCGAGCACGATGCGTTGCGAGCGGTCGCTGCAGGCGTCGAGCACGATGACGATGGAGACCGCTTCGCCGCCGAGCGCGTCGCAGGTGGCGGCGGCCGTCAGCGCCTCCAGGCAGGCGGCCAGGCAGGCCTCTTCATTGTGCACCGGAACCACCACGCCGATCACGCGAAACCTTCTTTCTGCGCCACCGAGCGCGCGTCGTTGGACCAGACGCCGAGCAGGAAATCGCTTTCCTCGTGGCGTACCAGGCAGTGCAGGCCGGGCGCATGCTGGAAGGCGTCGTGCACGCGCACGGTCGACAGGATGCGCTGCGCAAACGGCGCGCGCCAGTGGCACAGGGCGATCGTGCCGCCCGGCGCCAGGCTGGCCACGGCCTGCTCGGCGACCAGCGCCAGTTCCTCGGCCGACAGGTAATAGGCGATCTCGCTGATGACGATCAGGTCGAATTTGTCGGCGCTCTTGCCGGTGCGCGGCCAGTCCTGCGGCAACTGGTGGCGCGCCAGCGTGACATGGCCTGCCGGCCCGGCGGCGTCGAGCCGTTGCTGCGCCAGCAGCAAGGCCTGCGGCGACAGGTCGGCCGCCAGCACGCGTTCGCAGCGGCGCGCCAGTGCCAAGGTCAGTTCGCCATTGCCGCAGCCCGGTTCGTACGCGTGGCGGTAGTGCTGCTGCGGCAGGCAGGCCAGCAGCAGTGCGCGCTTGCGCGCTTCATACCAGCGCTGGCGCACCAGCCAGGGATCGGCAGCGTCGCGGTACAGCTGTTCAAAGTAGGCGCCGCGTGCCTCAAGCGTGTTCGACGTCGGGTTCATCGGAAATACACCTCGTACGGATGGAGCAGGCGTTGCAGCGCATGCGGCGCCAGGATCGCCTCCTGGCCGGTGGAGTGGTCGGCACCGAGCTGGCTGGCGAAGCAGCGCATGGCGTCGCGCTTGCGCTGCAGCACATCGTCGGACAAGGCCAGGCGGCGCGCGCGCCGCCACGGCACGCGCGCGTCTGCCGGTGCGGCCCAGTGCCAGGTCCAGACCGGCATTTCCACCAGCATGGCGCCGCAGTTGCGCGCCGCCAGGGCGCACGCCTGGCCGCACGCTTCATGGTCGGGGTGGCCATCAAAACGCCAGGTGGTCAGCACGGTGTCGCCGGGGCGCACGATATCTTGCAGCACGGCGGCCAGCAGCTGTACTCTGCCGGCCAGCCCGCCATCGGGCAGGCCCAGGCGCAGCCATGACGGCGCCACGCCCAGGGCGCCAGCCGCCAGCCGCGATTCCTCGGGGCGCACGCGGCACAGCCGCTCTTTCGGCCACAGGACGGAGCCCGGGTGGCTGCCGCCGCCGTCGGTGACGGCCACCAGCAATACCTCGCTGCCCTGCGCCGCCAGCAGCTGCAGCAAGCCGCCGCAGGCCAGGACTTCGTCGTCCGGGTGGGGCGCGACGACGACCGCGCGGGTGCTGCCTGGCACCAGTTCGCGGGCCGTCACCGGTGGCAGGGCCGCCAGGCCGGGCCAGGCCTGCCAGGCGGCGTCCGGCGTGCCCGCGCCCTCGATCCGGCGCTCTTGTTCGGCGATCATCTTCAAGTGCATGTCACAAGCTCCATGGATGGTCGGCCACGCCGGCGACGCCGGCCACGATCGTGCCCAGGGTGGCCTGGTCGCGTTCGGCATGGCTCTGGCGCAGCAAGACCGGCAGATCGGCGGCCAGGCGCGCGAAGTGCGCATTGCGGCACAGCGGGCCGGCGCCCAGGGCGCGCGTGGCCAGTCGCAGCACCACGGTGGCGCAGTCTTCGGCGGCCAGGCGCAGGCGCAGCGCGGTGGCCATCGCATCGCGCTGAGGGTGCTGGTCGATCTCGCGCGCGCCTTCGCGCAGCAGGGCGCCGGCGGCGCGCAGTGCGCAGTCGATCTGCCCCAGCTGCGCCAGGCGCAGCGGGTCGGGCGCCGCCGCTTGCGCCGCGCGCGCATGCAGGTAGCCGGCCATCGCGCAGGCGGCGCCATACCAGCCGGCCGCGATGCCGGCGCCGCCATGCCAGAAGCCGGGCCGGGCCAGGTAGGCGCCCGGCGCGCCGACGGGGGTCGCATGGGCCGATGAAAACACCACGTCGACGCTGGCGCTGCCGGCCATGCCGACCGCCTGCCAGCCCTCCTGCGTCACCTGCACGCCAGGCTGCGCCAGCGCCACCGATGCCAGGCAGGCCTCGCCGGCCTCGTTCCAGCAACTGACCAAAGCGTGGCTGAGTCCGGCCGCACCCGAGCACCAGGCCTTGCGGCCCGTCAGTTGCCAATGGCCTTGCGCTGTTTTGCGCAGTGCGAGGCGGGCGCCGGGCATCTCGGCGCACCACACGCCCCAGCTGCTGCCGGGCGCGGCGCCGGGGCCGTCGATTTCGGCCAGGATCGCCAGCGCGTCGGTGTGGCCTTCGTAGAGTTTGAGCAGCGCCAGGTCGACCCCGGCAATGGCCGCCAGCGCCTGCCAGCGCTGCAGGGTGGCGCCATGGCCGGGCAGGGGAAGCCGGTCGAGCCCGGCGGCTATCAGGCGGCGCAGGCCGTCGATCGGCGGCAGGGAAGTGTCCGGCCCCAGCAGGGCGGCCAGCGCCGCGCTGCCGAAGGCGTCATTCGATGGGGTGGTGGCGGTGTTGAAAGACATGGCAAGCTCCTGTTTTTCAACAGCCTAGCTTTGTCTTTTTGCAATGTATGTACGATCCTGCACAGTGCCGGAAAACAGGCAAACTGCAGGCTACACGGCGCAGGCTGGTCTGCCTCGTTCCAGTGCTTGCCGCAGCGCCGCCAGCAAGCCAGGCAAGGCCTCAGCTAGCGCCGCCAGGCTGGCTTCGGGCAGGTCGGCGTGCGCCTCGCGCAGGCCTGAAGGCTGGCCCCAGGCCACGCTGGCTTCGAGCCGCACTGCGCCATCGAGGCCGGCGGCGCTGACCAGCAGGGCGACTTCCTCGGGCTGATCGTCGGGCACATCGTCAAGCAGGCAGGAAATGCCGAAGTGGTAGCGCAAAAAGGCGCTGTCGCTGCCGGTGGAAAAGGCGAACACCGAGGCCAGCACGTTGGGAGCGGCCGCGTTCAGGCGCGGCAGCGCCTGCTGGAACAGTGGCAGCAGTTGTGCTTCGAGCGCGATGACGAGGGGATGGGTATGGCTCAGGACGGTCATAAGGTCTGCAAGGCGGCTGGCCGGATTGCAGCCCGGACGGTAGTGGTGGCGCGACGGCGACGTGAAAACGCCATCGGTAGTATCTCGTAGTAAAACTAGCAAAACTTTGACACTGCGACTGAAAATGCAGTGATGCGGCGCAACATGATCGATCTTGCAAGCTTGCATTTTATCGCCTGCCTAGCCCATCCTGGGCTCAAGCCGGACGGCGAGCAGGATGGTGCTATCGCGACTGTCGCTGGCGCACCGGGCGCGGACAGGGGTGGTGCTGCTTGCTACAGGTAAAGCGCTGTTACCGTATTGCTTAACGACCCAGGCCGCTCATCCAGCTTGGCTGCGGGTGGGCGCGCGACAGTTCACGCATGCGGTATTCCAGGTCGTAGCGGTCGGTCGATTCGGCCAGGTAGGCTTCTTCGTAAGCGCGCTCGCGGTGATCGGGACCTTGCGAAAGGAAGGCGCTGATGCCTTTGACGATGCTGGTCAGGGTGGCGACGATGTTGTTCGATGGGGTGCTGTGATACATGAAAGTGGTCGACATGGCAGGCTCCGGTTAGTTGGGGTGTAGCAACTGCTGCACCGCAACATAAGTATAGCCATTTCAAGTTATAAGTATACTTTTGATTTCAAATGTCAGCTATTCAATTATCGAATAATGGTGTCGCAAGCTGTGCTATCCGGGGCTTTCAGGCATAATGCAACCATAATGAAGTAGTATTACTACGACACTGGAATGCTGGCTGATGTTGTTTTCAGACCCCGATGCTGTGTGACCCGCTGTGCGGTGCATGACAGATATAAGGCAACTGCAAGACGACACTATTTGTGGTACTGACAATGGAGAAGGTATGGAATATGTAAAGCAAGGCCAGGGCGCGCGCGCCACGGCCGGCGCGCAGAACAATACGGGCGCCCTGGTGATTGTCACGGTGCTGTTTTTCATGTGGGGACTGCTGACATCGTTGAACGATGTGCTGATTCCCCATTTGCGCTCGATCTACACGCTGACCTATGTGCAGGCGATGCTGGTGCAGTTCTGTTTCTTTGGCGCCTACGCCATCGTCTCCATGCCGGCCGGCGCGCTGATCAAGCGCATCGGCTACCAGCGCGGCGTGGTTGCCGGCCTCCTGATCGCCGCCGCCGGTTGCGCCATGTTCTACCCGGCCTCGACCGGTAGCTACGCGCTGTTCCTGCTGGCCTTCTTTATCCTGGCGTCCGGCATCACGGTGCTGCAGGTGGCGGCCAATCCCTATGTGACCGAACTGGGCGACCCGCAGACGGCGTCGAGCCGGCTGACGCTGACGCAAGCGTTCAACTCGCTCGGCACCACGGTGGCGCCGACCCTGGGCGGCATCCTGATCCTGTCTGGCACGGTATTGACGGTCGAGCAGTTCGACCTGCTGCCGGCGGCCGAGCAACTGGCGTACCGCGCCAAGGAAGCGGCCGCCGTGCAGGGCCCGTACCTGGCGCTGGCGGCCACGTTGGTGGTACTGGCGGTGCTGTTTGCGCTGGCCAAACTGCCGACCATTTCGCATGCCGACGATGCGGCAAGCCTGTCGCGCGACGGCCACAAGGTCTCGATCTGGTCGCACCGCCACCTGGTGCTGGGCGCGGTGGCGATCTTCCTGTACGTGGGCGGCGAAGTGAGCATCGGCAGCTTCCTGATCAACTTCCTGGGCGAGAAGCATATCGCCGGCCTGACGGCCGCCGACGCCGCGCATTTCGTCAGCTTCTACTGGGGTGGCGCCATGCTGGGCCGCTTTGTCGGTTTCGCCGTGATGCGTTATGTGAGTCCGGGCAAGACCCTCGCTTTCAACGCCGCCATCGTGATCGCCCTGATCCTCGTTGCCGTGTTCGGCACGGGCCACACCGCCATGTGGGCGTTGATCGCTGTCGGCCTGTTCAATTCCATCATGTTCCCGACCATCTTCAGCATGGCGCTGAACAAGCTGGGCGCGCAGACCGGCCAGGGTTCGGGCATCCTGTGCATGGCCATCGTCGGCGGCGCCATCGTGCCGTTCATCCAGGGTTTCCTGGCTGACCACATGAACTTGCAATTGTCGTTCCTGGTGCCGGCGCTGTGCTACACCTTCATCCTGTACTTCGGCTGGAAATACGCCAGCATGTACAGTAACGATGCGACAGCGAAATAAGCGCGTCGGTCGGATTAGCCCGCAGGACGTAATCCGACAATATTGTTGGCCTCATCGGCGTTGTCGGATTACGGCGCTTCGCGCCTAATCCGACCTACGCCACTTGCAATCACGCATGCAATAACAAGAAGGTGGCCTCGGCCACCTTTTTGCATTCACGGCGCGAGTTGCGTGCCCAGCACCTCCTGGCACACGGCCAGCCAGGCGCGCGCCGCATGCGACAGATAATGCCCGTTCCAGATATGCGCGACCTGCCACGCCAGTTCCGGCTCGACGATGCGCACCGCCGCCAGCGGCGCTCCGGCCAGGCGGTGCATGAACGGTTGCGGCAGCAGTGCCACGCCGAGGCCGGCCGAGGCCATGGCGACCAGCCAGTCCCACTGGCCGCTCTGGGCCGCGATCACCGGCGTGAAGCCGGCCAGCGCGAACTGCTGGCGCAGGCTGCGCGTGAGGGCAAATTCGTCTTTCAGCAGCACCAGCGGCAACTCAGCCAGCGCCTTGAACGGCAGGGTGGTGCGCTGCTGCTGGAAGGTGCCCGGTTCGGCCAGCGCCCAGATCGGATAGCTGGCCACCTGCACCGTCACCAGGTCCAGCGCTGGATCGGCCGGCAGCACCGTCATGCCGATTTCCAGTTCGCCGGCGGCCACCTTGCGCTCGATCTGCTGGCCGGTGTCTTCCTGCAAGGTCAGGGCGACCTGCGGATGGCGCGCGCGAAACGCCTTCAGCACCGGCGTGAACAGCACGTTGATCATCGGCGGGATGCCCACCGTCAGGCTGCCGCGCGCCAGCGCCTGCGTGTCGCGCACTTCCAGGGTCAGCTGGCGCATGCTGGCCAGCATTTCCTGGCCATGCTGGTAGACGATGCGGCCCGTATCGGTCAGGCTCAGCTTGCGCCCGTCGCGCACCAGCAGCTGGGCGCCAACCTCGTCTTCGAGCTGGCGCACCATCTTGCTGATGGTCGATTGCGTCAGGTGCAGCGATTCGGCCGCCTGCGTAAAGCTCGACAGGCGCACGGTTTCCACGAAATAGCGCAGGGAACGGATATCCACGGTAGAGGTACCTCAAAGCATGAAAATTGCGACTGGATATGCCGCAATTAATTCATGTCATGCATGTATCGTGGATTTTATACTGAAGCGGCCAGCTATTCCAGGCGTCACAGGAGACCACGATGTACCAGGACCGCATACGCCACCCGGGCTTGCTCGACAAAATCATGAGTGCCGACCAGGCCGCCACCTTGTTCCACAACGGCATGCGCGTCGGCATGAGCGGTTTTACCCGCGCCGGCGACGCCAAGGCGCTGCCGCGCGCGCTGGCCGAACGCGCCCGCCGGGAGCCGTTGAGCCTGACCCTGATCACCGGCGCCTCGCTGGGCAACGGCAGCGACGGCCTGATGGCCGAGGCGGGCGTGCTGGCGCGCCGCATGCCGTTCCAGGTCGACCCTGTGTTGCGCGGCAAGATCAACAACGGCGAGGTGATGTTCGTCGACCAGCATCTGTCGGAAACGGCCGAGCAACTGCGCTCGGGCAACCTGGCCGCCGTCGATATCGCGGTGATCGAGGCGACCGCCATCACGGCGGCCGGCGCCATCATTCCGACCATGTCGGTGGGCAATTCGGCCGCCTTTGCCCAGCAGGCCGCGCAGGTGATCATCGAGATCAACCTGTCGACGCCGCTGGCGCTGGAAGGCCTGCACGACATTTATATTCCGCAAGCTTTACCCGGCCGCGCGCCGATTCCGCTCACGCGCGTCGACCAGCGCCTGGGCGGCACGGCGATCGCCATCGACCCGGCGCGCATTGCCGCCATCGTCATCACCGACAGTCCGGACAGTCCGTCGAATGCCTTGCCGCCCGACGCCGAAACGCAGGCCATCGCCGGCCACGTGATCGCCTTTTTGCAAGGCGAAGTGGCGGCCGGGCGCATGGGCCCGGAGTTGCTGCCCTTGCAGGCCGGTATCGGCACCATTGCCAACGCCGTGCTGCATGGCCTGATCGGCTCGCCCTTCCGCAACATGACGATGTATTCGGAAGTGCTGCAGGACAGCGCCATCGCGCTGCTCGATTCGGGCCAGCTGGCGTTTGCCTCGGCCTCGTCGATCACCCTGTCGGCCAGCATGCACCAGAAGCTGATGAACAATATCGATCATTACCGCTCAAAAATCGTGCTGCGCCCGCAGGAGATCAGCAACCACCCCGAGATCGTGCGCCGCCTGGGCATCATCGCGCTGAACACGGCGCTGGAATTCGACATCTATGGCAACGTCAATTCCACCCATGTATGTGGCACGCACATGATGAACGGCATCGGCGGCTCGGGCGACTTTGCGCGCAACGGGCAACTATCGATGTTTGTCAGCAAGTCGGCGGCCAAGGGCGGCAAGGTGTCGAGCGTGGTGCCGATGGTCTCGCATGTGGACCATACGGAACATGACGTCGATGTGCTGGTGACGGAATGGGGCTATGCCGACCTGCGCGGCCTGGCGCCGCGTGAACGGGCGCCGCTGATCATCGAGCGCTGCACGCACCCTGATTACCGGGCGCCGCTGCGCGCCTATTTCGAGGCGGCCTGCCAGCGTGGCGGCCACACGCCGCATCTGCTGGAGCAGGCGCTGTCATGGCATGCGCGCTACCGGCAAGGCGGCGGCATGCTGGCCTAGGGCCAATCAGGGCGCAAAGCGCAGCCGTAAGCCTTCGATTACCACCGCCAGCAGGTCCTCCAGATGGTCGTCCAGCGCCAGGTGCGGCGTCCACAAATCGGCTTCGTCCATCACGATGCGCAGCGACACCAGGCCGTGCAGCGCTTGCCAGAAGATCTGCGTCATGGCGTGCAGCGCCGCCTCGCCCGCGCGCACCTGGCCGCCGTGCGCCAGTTCGCCGAACAGGTGCAGCGCGTAGGCATACGGGTCCTGCTCGGTATTGCCGCGTTCCACCTCGACCGCCTTGATGGCGGCGTGCGGGCGCAGTTCCATGAACAGCAGCGCATATTCGTCGCGGTGGCGCAAGCCATACTGCACATAGGCGCGTCCCATCAGGGCGATGCGCTGCCAGCCACCGCCGCCTGCGTCGCTGGCGCTGCGCATGGCCTGCACCAGCGCCAGCATATCCTTGTTCATCGCCTGGCCGATCAGGCTGGCCTTGTCGCGGAACAGGGCGTAGACGACGGTGGTGGAAAAGCCGGCCGCGTCGGCCACCTTGCGGATCGAGACGGCGCGCGCGCCGCCTTTCTTGATAAGGTCCTTGACTACCGCGATGATATGTTCGCGGCGTGCCTGCGCTTCGCGCAACTTTCTTTCCTGGATATTGCTTAACTTCTTGTCCACACTCTTTCCTGATAATCCACACCAAAGAGACAATTATAGGGCGCGGACGGGGCCTGCAATGTTTCCAGCGTTGTTACAATTCAATTTTTTACACGGCCGCTTTCGCGGCTGGCCGTTTTTTCTCGGTGCCGCCATGCGGTTTGCCAAAGATGCCGCGGATTGGTGCAAAAATGCACCGGCCAGGCTTTGCGAATCAGGCCAAAGGGCGGAAAATGGCGGGATCGCTTACACTGCGTTTTTGCCGTTGCGGCGCACTCCAGCAGACTGCGCCGTGGCACTGACAACGCCTTTATATCACTACGGGATCGTTACATGACCATTAAAATCAGCCAGCATTTCGACTCCGGCGCCATCGAGGTGGTGAACGCCGCCAGCGCGGGCGTCATCGACCTGAATTTGCGCAAGGACAGCCACGCCGACATCCACCAGTGGTTCCATTTCCGCCTGCAAGGCGCGCGCGGCCAGGCCTGCACCCTGCGCTTCCTGAACGCCGGCCAGGCCACTTATCCGGCCGGCTACGAGGGCTACCAGGCGGTGGCCAGCTACGACAGCGAAAACTGGTTCCGCGTGCCCACCAGCTTTGACGGCCAGGTGATGACGATCACGCATACGCCCGAACTCGACAGCGTGTATTACGCGTATTTCGAGCCGTACTCGTGGGAGCGCCATCTGCGCCTGCTGGGCGAGGTGGCCGAGCATCCGCTGGCGCGCGTTTCCGACCTGGGCAGCACGGTTGACGGGCGCGACATGAACCTGGTCACCATCGGCAACCCGCAGGCGGAGAAGAAAATCTGGATCATCGCGCGCCAGCACCCCGGCGAGTCGATGGCAGAATGGTTTGTCGAAGGCCTGATCGACTCCCTGCTCGACGACGCCAACCCGATCGCGCGCAAGCTGTTGCAGCGCGCCGTGTTCCATATCGTGCCGAACATGAATCCCGATGGCTCGATCCGCGGCAACCTGCGCACCAACGCGGCCGGCGCCAACCTGAACCGCGAATGGATGACACCGTCGCTGGCTGCCAGCCCGGAAGTGCTGTGCGTGAAAAACAAGATTCACGAAACCGGCGTCGACATGTTCTTCGACATCCACGGCGACGAAGCGCTGCCGTACAACTTTGTGGCCGGCAACGAGATGCTGGAGAACTTCACGCCGGAGCAAGCCGCGCACCAGAAGGCCTTCATCGAGCGCTACAAGCAGGCCAGCCCCGACTTCCAGGACAAGTTCGGCTACGCCGCCAGCAAGTACAAGTCCGACATGCTGACCCTGGCTTCGAAATACATCGGCCACCACTTCGGCTGCCTGGCGCTGACGCTGGAAATGCCGTTCAAGGAGAACGCCGACCTGCCCGACCCGGCGGTGGGCTGGAACGGCGCGCGCAGCGCGGCCCTGGGCGCGGCCATGCTGCAGCCTATCTTGCTGTCGCTCGGCTGAGGGCGTGATCATGGGCGTCGAGATCGAACGTAAATTCCTGCTTGCCAATGACGACTGGCGCGAGTTGGCCGACCCGGAACTGCTGCGCCAGGGCTATCTGTCGTCCACGCGCGAACGCGTGGTGCGCGTGCGCATCGAAGGCCACCACGCCATGCTGACCATCAAGGGCCCGAACGTGGGCGCCAGCCGCGGCGAATGGGAGTATCCGATCCCGCTGGCCGATGCCAACGAGCTGCTCGACGGCCTGTGCGAGCAGCCGCTGATCGAGAAATACCGGCGCCGCATCATGTATGCCGGCATGGTGTGGGAAGTCGACGAGTTCCTCGGTGCGAACTTCGGCCTGGTGGTGGCCGAGATCGAACTGCATTCGGAAGACCAGCCGTTCGACAAGCCCGACTGGGTCGGCGAGGAAGTGTCCGATGATGCGCGCTATTACAACGCGAACCTGATACGGCATCCGTATTCGCAGTGGTGATGGCGATGCTTGGAATGTAAAAAAGGCGGAACCTCGGTTCCGCCTTTTTTTGTCATGCGATAACGGTGTTGTCGGATTACGCTACGCCTAGGCGGCCCCGCTAATCCGACCTACGAACCCTTGCAGCATCGTAGGTCGGATTAGCGCACAGCGCGTAATCCGACACCACCGTTGGCTCATCAATGAAAATGCTCGGTCCCTTGCGGCGTATCTTCCGGCATTTCCGCATGCGCCAATTCGCCCACCGGGTCGGCAAACAATGGCGCGCCGCAGTCGTCGCAGTATTCGCCCACGTAGCGTTCGGCATGGCGCTTGATCTGCGTGATGCCGGCCGCGTTCAGGTGTTCGATGATTTCATCGACCGGCGTCTTCTGCTTGTCGAGCGCGGCGATGCCGACCTGGATCAGGCCTTCGATCGGCGTGCCGTCCTCGTCTTCCTGGCCATACAGCGGCCAGACGATGCCGTAAATTACTTCCGGCGCCTGGCGCAGGGTAAACGCGATGCGGTATTCGTCGACCTGGCCGTCGTTTGACTCTTCGCCGAAGCCGGCGATCACGGCGCGCAGTTCCGACGGTTCGATCGCCAGCGTGTGCGTCAGGTAATGCACGGCGGCGCGCACCGAGACCGGGCGGATCAACTTGTCCGCTTCGCGGCAGGCCACGTAATACGCTTCGGGCAGCAGCAGCTCCAGGCCGCAGCCGGGCAGCAGGCGGGCGATGGTCGGCGTGGCCTGCACGCGCCATTGATCGAGCGCCGCGCTGCGTTCGACGATAAAGTCGTTCTGCAGCGCCGGCACCTGCCAGCGAAACAGCGGGCTGCCTGCCGGGGCCACCACCGCCACCAGCAGGTAGCGCGTATCGGCCAGGAAGGGCGCCGTTTCCGGCTCCTTGCTTGACGGTTTCAACGTCGAGCCTTTCAGCGCGGCCTGCGCCAGCTTTTGCGTCTTGGCATAGGTTTCAACGTGGCTGCGCGGCAACTGGTCGATCGAGTACAGGGTCGGCGCCATCGCCATTTTGGTGCCCTCGGCCAGCAGGTGGGCGGCAAAATGCATCGACAGCACGCCATGCGCATCGGCGGCAATGCTGCCCGAGGCGATCGAGAAGCGCGTCCAGGCCAGGATCGGCACGGCCACCAGCAGCGCGTCGTAGCGCACGTCTTCATGCACGATGACGGTGCTTTCGCTGACGGCTTCGACGCCGTCCATCAGCACGTCGTAGGCGTTCAGGTCTTCCTTGAACAGGCTGCCCAGGGTGTTGTCGATGGTGTCCTGATGACCGGTCTTGAGTAACTTCTGGAGCTGCGTATCCAGGCTGTGTTCCCAGGAGCGCTCTTCGAGACGGCTCGCTGCCTGCACGATCGCCTGGGCAAAGGTAACCAGGCGCTGGCTGTCGGCAGTCAGTTTATGGGATGAATCTTTTGAAGGACGACGCATAGCGGGATAAGAGTCTCGGAAAGTGAAAAAAATGGATCAGTCAAACAATGATAACCCTTATAACCGTATTGTAGAGGATAAGGCCACACGGATGCACAAGCTGAATGCAGATCATGGCGCTTGCCGCGATTTCAAGTCTGCACACGGAAAATAGCGCAAAAAAAACGCCGGTCGGAACCGGCGTTTTTCAGATGCGGCGACGCTTGATGGCTTATTCGGCCAGCAGCTGGCGCAGCACGAATGGCAGGATGCCGCCGTGCTTGTAGTAATCGACTTCGATCGGCGTGTCGATGCGCAGCAGCACGGCGACTTCCTGCGAGGTGCCGTTGGCGCGGTGGATCACCAGGGTCGCCAGTTGCTGCGGCTTGATCTCGCCTTCCAGGCCCTTCAGGTCGAACGTTTCCTCGCCGGTGATGCCGAGGGTCTGCACGCTGTCGTCGCCGATAAATTGCAGCGGCAACACGCCCATGCCGACCAGGTTCGAGCGGTGAATGCGCTCGAACGAGCGGGTGATCACGGCTTTCACGCCCAGCAGCTGGGTGCCCTTGGCGGCCCAGTCGCGCGACGAGCCGGTGCCGTACTCTTCGCCGCCGAACACCATGGTCGGCGTGCCTTCGGCCACATACTTCATGGCCGCGTCGTAGATCGACATCTGTTCGCCGGAAGGCTGGTGGATCGTGATGCCGCCTTCGACTGCCGAGCCGTCGGCCTTGGCAGGGATCATGCGGTTCTTGATGCGCACGTTGGCAAAGGTGCCGCGCATCATGATTTCATGGTTGCCGCGGCGCGAGCCGTAGGAGTTGAAGTCCGCTTTCAGGACGCCGTTTTCCTTCAGCCATTTGCCGGCCGGGCCGTTTTCCTGGATCGAGCCCGCTGGCGAGATGTGGTCGGTGGTGATCGAGTCGCCGAACACGCCCAGGGCGCGCGCGCCTTCGATGCCGGTGGCCACGGCCGCCGGCGTCATCGAGAAATTGTCGAAGAACGGCGGTTCCGCGATATAGGTCGATTTCGGCCAGTTGTAGACCTGGCCCGAAACCGTCGTCACTTTTTCCCACAGCTTGCCTGGCGCGCCCTTGACGTCGGCGTAGTTGTCCTTGAACACCTTGGCGTTCATGGCGAACTTCATCATGGCCGATACTTCGGCCGAGGTCGGCCAGATATCGCCCAGGTAGACATCCTTGCCGCCCTTGCCCTTGCCGACCGGTTCGGTCATCAGGTCGCGCGTCATGTTGCCGGCGATGGCGTAGGCCACCACCAGCGGCGGCGAGGCCAGGAAGTTCGAACGGATGTTCGGGTGGATGCGCGCTTCGAAGTTGCGGTTGCCCGACAACACGGCCGAGGCGACGATGTCATGCGTGGAAATGGCCGCGTTCAGTTCCGGCGTCAGGTCGCCGGCATTGCCGATACAGGTGGTGCAGCCGTAGGCGGTCACGCCGAAGCCCAGTTTTTCCAGGTAGGGCAGCAGGCCGGCGGCGGTCAGGTATTCGGTGACCACGCGCGAGCCGGGGGCCAGCGAGGTCTTGATGTGGGGCGCCACTTTCAGGCCCGCTTCGACGGCTTTTTTCGCCAGCAGGCCGGCGGCCAGCATCACGCTCGGGTTCGAGGTGTTGGTGCACGAGGTGATGGCGGCGATCAGCACGTCGCCGTTCGACACTTTCACGCCGTTCGTCGTTTCGTACACGGCGGCCAGGTCGGCAGGATTCTTGTTGAAGCCGTTTTCGGTGGTCGGCTTGGCGAACAGCTCGGCGAAGTTCGCTTTCACATTGCCGATTTCGATGCGGTCTTGCGGGCGCTTCGGGCCGGCCAGCGATGGCGCCACCGAAGCCAGGTCCAGTTCCACCACGCGCGTGTAGTCGATCTCGCCGGCTTTCGGCACGCCGTACAGGTTCTGCGCCTTGAAGTAGCCCTGGAAGGCGTCGATTTCAGCCTTGCTGCGGCCGGTGCCCTTGAAGTAGTCGATGGTCGCGTCGTCGACCGGGAAGAAGCCCATGGTGGCGCCGTATTCCGGCGCCATGTTGGCGATGGTGGCGCGGTCGGTCAGGGTCAGCGACTCGGTGCCTGCACCGAAGAACTCGACGAACTTGCCGACGACTTTCTCCTTGCGCAGCAGTTCGGTAATGGTGAGCACCAGATCGGTGGCGGTACAGCCTTCGCGCAGCGCGCCCGACAGGTTCACGCCGATCACGTCCGGCGTCAGGAAGTACACCGGCTGGCCCAGCATGCCGGCTTCGGCCTCGATGCCGCCCACGCCCCAGCCGACCACGCCGATGCCGTTGATCATGGTGGTGTGCGAGTCGGTGCCGACCAGGGTGTCAGGGTAGTAGACGTCGCCGGCTTTCTTGCCGGTGCTGTGCACGCCGCGCGCCAGGTATTCCAGGTTGACCTGGTGCACGATGCCGAAGCCAGGTGGCACCACGCCGAAGGTGTCGAAGGCCTGCATGCCCCATTTCATGAACTGGTAGCGCTCGTTATTGCGCGAAAATTCCAGTTTCATGTTCAGGTCCAGCGCTTTCTTTTCGCGGTAGTGATCGATGGTCACCGAGTGGTCGACCACCAGGTCGACCGGCACCAGAGGCTCGATCTTCTTGGCGTTGATACCCATCTTGGCGGCCACGTTGCGCATGGCGGCCAGGTCGGCCAGCAGCGGCACGCCGGTGAAGTCCTGCAGCACCACGCGCGCCACCACGAACGGAATCTCGTCGGTGCGCTCGGCGGTCGGGCCCCAGTTCGCCAGTTGCCTGACGTGTTCTTCGGTGACCTTCTTGCCGTCGCAGTTGCGCAGCACCGATTCGAGCACGATGCGGATCGACACCGGCAGGCGCGAGACATTAATGCCCAGGCTTTTTTCCAGCGCCGGCAGGGAGTACAGCTGCCCCTTCTTGCCGGCTGAAATAGTAAAGTCCTTGAGCGTGTTCAAAGTGTTGCTGGGCATGACCTCTCCTTGTTGGGTATCGTCTGTTTATTGATTATTCAGGGTGCAAAACATGACTGCTGACATCAGCCGCCGGCAGGCTTGACGACGCCCAGCGATACCGGCGCTTCGGTCGCCACCGTTGGCTTGGCCTGCTCCGCATCCTTGCATTCGTTGGCCAGCTGGCGGTTCTGCTTGGAATCGAGCAGCATGCCCTTGGCCGGGATGCCGATCCAGATCAAGCCGTACAGGCGGTTCTCAAAACGGTGGGCGCCGGTGGTGGTGCCGACGCGGCTCAGGCGGTGCAGGCGCTTTTGCCAGCGCAGCGCGATGTGGGAGTCATCGGTGGCATTGCTGTAGATGGTAATCTTGTTACCAAGTTCGCAATTGAATTCGGTGGTGGCCGAACCGGTGGTGTCCGGCTCGTCGGCTTCTTCGTTCGGCTCGGCCGGCATGGCGGCCGGTTTCGCGGCCTTGGCCTTGGCCGGCGCTTTGGCCTTGGCCTTGGTGGTCTTGGCGGTCTTGGCCTTGGCAGGGGCCTTGGTGTCGGTGGCGGCGTAGCTGGCTGGCGCCAGCGCGAGCGTCATGGCGCCCAGTGCAACGCTGCAGGCGAGGGCTAATTTGGAGAGGGACATCGTGGTATTCCTGTCAGTTTTCGGTGGTGCTGGTCAATGGCGGGTTCAGTAATGCAGCGGCCGCCTCGGGCAGGCCCAGGCCTGCCAGCTTGGCGCGCTGCAAAACGGTCCAATAATATCGGTAGCTGGCGCGGTCATGCAAGCGGCCATTCTGTGCGATCGGTCCCCAGTTGGCGCGCAGCGCCTCGTTGAGGATGTTGCTCGCTTCATTCACCTCGGACAGGCGGGGCGTGAAGGCCTTGATGATGGGTTTGATCTGGTCGGGGTGGATGCTCCACATGCGCGTGTAGCCGAATTCGGCCGCCGCGCGCTGGGCGTCATTGGCCACCACCGCCGAATCGCGCACGTCGGTGGTCACATTGTGCGACGGCACCTTGCCGTGGGCGTGGCAGGCGCTGGCCACCTCGAGCTTGGCGCGCACCACCAGCGGGTGCGTGAACTGGCCCGGCGTGCGCATGGCCGCGGCCGGCACGGCGCCGTAGTGCGACGAGACAAAATCCATGATGCCGAACGACAGGCACTCGACCTGGGGCAGGGCGGCGAGCGCATACGCGTCGCGCAGCGCGCCATGGGTCTCGATCAGGATATGCACCGGCAGGTTGTCGCGCCCGGCGCGGCGCGCATGCAGGTTGATCAGGTCGATCGCCAGCATGGCGTCCTGCACGCTGTTGACCTTGGGCACGGCGATATACGCGATGCGCTGGGCGGCCGCGCAGACGATTTCCACGTCGCGCGCAAAAAACGGGCTGTCGACGTCGTGCACGCGCACGCCGATGCGGTTGAACTGGTTGCCGTCGCTGGCCAGCAGTTCGGCCACCAGTTGTGCATGGGCCTCTTCGTTGCCGGCGCTGGCGCCGTCTTCGCAATCGAAGGTGATGTCGAACAGGGGGCCAAGCTCTTGTTGCAAAGCAATCGATTTACGCATCAGCTTTTCGGAGCCGGCGTAGTGGTCGCAAGCGGCGAGCAACAGCGGCTGGCGTTTGCCTTGGAATAAAACCTCGGAAGGGTGCATGCTTTAAGGCATCTCCACTGATGAAAACTGCTTGATAAAACGGCCGCGCCGCGACATGCGCGGTGCGGCCTTGATGGCGTGCGACGCAGTGTACACCGCGCCGCCATATTTGCCCTCGACTTAAGCGAGCAGGTGTTTCACGCCTTCGCGCTCTTCGGTCAGCTCTTTCAGGGTCAGGTTGATGCGCTCTTGCGAGAATGCATCGATTTCCAGGCCCTGAACGATGGTGTATTCGCCGTTTTCCGTGGTGACAGGGAAACCGAACATGGTGCCTTCAGGAATGCCATACGAACCATCGGACGGTACGCCCATGGTGGTCCATTTGCCATTCGTGCCCAGCATCCAGTCATGGACGTGGTCGATGGCGGCGTTCGCCGCCGACGCTGCCGACGACAGGCCGCGCGCTTCGATGATGGCCGCGCCGCGCTTGCCGACGGTCGGCAGGAAGGTGTTGGCGTTCCATTCCTGGTCGTTGATCAGGTCTTTGACGGCCTTGCCATTGACGGTGGCGAAACGGTAGTCAGCATACATGGTTGGCGAGTGATTGCCCCACACGGTCAGCTTTTCGATGTCTTTCACGGCGGTGCCGGTCTTGGCGGCCACTTGCGACAGCGCGCGGTTGTGGTCCAGGCGCAGCATGGCGGTGAAGTTTTTCGCCGGCAGCGATGGCGCCGATTTCATGGCGATGTAGGCGTTGGTGTTGGCAGGGTTGCCGACCACCAGCACCTTGACGTTGCGCGAAGCGACGGCGTCGAGCGCCTTGCCTTGCACCGTGAAGATCTGTGCGTTCGCTTCGAGCAGGTCCTTGCGTTCCATGCCAGGGCCGCGTGGACGGGCGCCGACCAGCACGGCCACGTCGACATCCTTGAAGGCGGTCATCGGATCGGAGTGGGCGGTCATTTCCGTCAGCAGCGGGAAGGCGCAGTCGTCGATTTCCATCATTACGCCCTTGAGCGCTTTCTGGGCTTTTTCGTCGGCGATTTCAAGCAATTGCAAGATGACAGGCTGGTCCTTGCCGAGCATGTCGCCATTGGCGATGCGGAACAACAGGGCGTAGCCGATCTGGCCGGCGGCGCCGGTCACTGCAACACGCATAGGGGTTTTTGCCATGATGAATCTCCAAAAATGGGAAAGAAAACGGGCTTGAAGCTGGGCTTACGCTTGTTCGGAAAAACTGTAATCATACCAAAACCGGCAGTCGCCACCGAATTGCCGGTGGTGTGCGCTGTCGCGCCCTTGCCTGTTATATGCCAGAGTGGCTGGCCTGCAACGCGCCGGTCGGAACGCCATCAGTTTGTCGGGGGCAGTGTAGGCCTCCGATTTGCATCTGTCAATCCTATCTTATGTCTTATATAAGACAGATAACCGTGGGTGTTTTACTGGACGCGCGCAGTGATTTGTGTTGAAATGTCGCACTATGAATTCCGCCTCGTCCAATCTGACCAACCATGCCACTGCTGCAAGCGGGGCGGTCAGTCCGACCGCGGGCACGCCAGCCACGCCCCATCCATCCGAGACCGCCGCCACGCCTGCCGCAGCGCCAGGGCCAGCCCCTGCGGCAGTGGCCGGCGCGGCCGCCGCGTCGCCCACCTTCAGTCCTTTATATCAGCAGATCAAGGCCCTGATTACGCAAAGCCTGCAGTCGGGCGAGTGGAAGCCGGGCGAACTGATCCCCAGCGAAGTCGAATTGGCCGGGCGTTTCAAGGTCAGCCAGGGCACGGTGCGCAAGGCCATCGATGAGCTGGCCGCCGAAAACCTCGTCATGCGCCGCCAGGGCAAGGGCACGTTCGTCTCCACCCACCACGAGGCGCGCGCGCATTTCCGCTTCCTGCGCCTGGTGCCCGACGAAGGCGTGCCGCACTACCCTGAAAGCAAGTTCGTCGAAGTCAAGCGCGTGCGCGCGCCGGCCGACGTGGCGCGGCTGATGGAACTGAAATCGGGCGATGCGGTCATCTTTATCAAGCGGGTTCAGTATTTCGACGGCGTGCCGACCATCGTCGAAGAGCTGTGGCTGCCCGGCCTGATCTTCAAGGGCCTGACCGCCGAGCGCCTGGTCGAATACAAGGGGCCGATGTACGGCCTGTTCGAAACCGAGTTCGGCACGCGCATGATCCGCGCCTCCGAGCAGATCCGCGCCGTGTGCGCCGATGCGGACGCGGCCCAATTGTTGAATATCGCGCCAGGCACGCCGATGCTCAGTTCCGAACGCGTGTCCTTTACGTACGGCGACAAGCCGGTGGAATTGCGGCGCGGCCTGTACCTGACCAGCCGCCATCATTATCAGAATGAACTGAGCTGACAGCCGCTGGGCGCCAAAGCGCCCGCACAAGCGGACAGGCTCAAGTGCATCGTGAGTAACGTATCTGCGCGAGCGGGTATGGGAGACAGCAGAAATCGCAGGCAAAGCGCGGCCCGCCAGGCGTACGCCACCGGCGGGTCGTTTTTTGCCAGCGTTTCTGTAATTAAATTACGTGAACTACGGAAAGTAGCGCGGTATCGTGTAGTAAA
This sequence comes from Janthinobacterium psychrotolerans, assembly GCF_001677885.1. Classification (GTDB taxonomy): domain Bacteria; phylum Pseudomonadota; class Gammaproteobacteria; order Burkholderiales; family Burkholderiaceae_D; genus Janthinobacterium; species Janthinobacterium psychrotolerans. The sequence goes on from NZ_LOCQ01000062.1 coordinate 280,628, forward strand.
AAACCATTTTGGTTATATGTAACAATAGATAGTGGTATGGCCTGCGAAAATCGGCGAAAATCGCGGCTTCCAATATTTAGTTCAGTTCAAAGGGGAGGTTTTTGTTATGTCTGAAGCCGTAAAAGAAGTACCAAAAAAAGAACGGCCGCAATTCCGTAACATTCATGTTACCGAATTGTCGAACTACCGCATGGCGGTTGGCGCCATCGTGTCGATCCTGCATCGTATCAGCGGATTCATCATTTTCGCCCTGCTGCCGTGCATCCTGTACATGCTGGAACTGAGCCTGCGTTCCGAAATGTCCTACGCTTACTTCCAGGGCATCGCCTCGCACTGGTTCGTCAAGCTGATCACCCTGGGCCTGGTCTGGGCCTTCCTGCACCACTTCTGCGCCGGTATCCGCCATCTGTTCATGGATGTGCACGTCGCCATCGAAAAAGAGCCGGCCCGCAAGACCGCATCGACGGTGCTGGTGGTGAGCCTGGTGCTGACCGTCCTGGTCGCTTTGAAACTGTTTGGAGTATTTTAAACATGGCAGACAATAACATCGGACCGAAACGCCTCGTCGTCGGCGCCCACTACGGCATGCGCGACTGGCTGGCCCAGCGCGTGACCGCCATCGTCATGGTGGTCTATGTCGCCATCCTGCTGATCTCGTTTCTGACCGGCCAGAACTTCAGCTATGAAGGCTGGGCGGGTCTGTTTGCGCAGCAATGGTTCAAATTATTCAGCCTGGTAACGTTCCTGGCGCTGTTTTACCACGCATGGGTCGGTATGCGCGATGTCTGGATGGACTACGTGAAAGCCACCGGCCTGCGCCTGGCTCTGCAAATTGCCACCATGCTGTGGTTGATCGCTTGTGCCGGCTGGACGGTACAGATACTCTGGAGTGTGTAATCGTGGCAGCATATAAATCCGCAATCCCTACCCGCCGTTTTGATGCGGTCATCGTTGGCGCCGGCGGTTCCGGCATGCGCGCGTCGTTGCAACTGGCCGAAGCCGGCCTGAACGTCGCAGTCCTGTCGAAAGTCTTCCCGACCCGCTCGCACACCGTGGCGGCGCAGGGCGGTATCGGCGCCTCGCTCGGCAACATGGCCGAAGACAACTGGTTCTGGCACATGTTCGACACCGTCAAGGGTGGCGACTATCTGGGCGACCAGGACGCCATCGAATTCATGTGCCGTGAAGCGCCAAAAGTCGTGTACGAACTGGAACACTTCGGCATGCCGTTCGACCGCAACCCTGACGGCACGATCTACCAGCGTCCGTTCGGCGGCCACACGGCCCACTTCGGCGAAAAGCCGGTGCAGCGCGCCTGCGCGGCGGCCGACCGTACCGGTCACGCCCTGCTGCACACGCTGTACCAGCGCAATGTGCGCGCGCGTACCCACTTCTTTGTCGAATGGATGGCGCTCGACCTGATCCGCGATGCCGACGGCGACGTCATTGGCGTCGTCGCGCTGGAAATGGAAACCGGCGAATGCATGATCCTGGAAGCGAAGACCACCGTGATGGCCACCGGCGGCGCGGGCCGTATCTTTGCCGCCTCGACCAATGCCTTCATTAACACCGGCGACGGCATGGGCATGGCGGCACGCGCCGGCCTGCCGCTGCAGGACATGGAATTCTGGCAGTTCCACCCGACCGGCGTGGCCGGCGCGGGCGTGTTGATCACCGAAGGCGTGCGCGGCGAAGGCGGCATCCTGATCAACTCGGAAGGCGAACGCTTCATGGAGCGTTATGCGCCGACCCTGAAGGATCTGGCGCCGCGCGACTTCGTGTCGCGTTCGATGGACCAGGAAATCAAGGAAGGCCGCGGCTGCGGTCCGAACAAGGACCACGTGATGCTGGACCTGCGCCATATCGGCGCCGACACCATCGCCAAGCGCCTGCCGTCGATCCTGGAAATCGGCCACAAGTTCGCCAACGTCGACGCCACCAAGGAACCGATTCCCGTGGTGCCGACGATTCACTACCAGATGGGCGGCATCCCGACCAATATCCACGGCCAGGTCGTCACCCCGACCGGTCCTGAAAAATCGGCCAAGGTTGTCAACGGCCTGTACGCGATCGGCGAATGCGCCTGCGTATCGGTCCACGGCGCGAACCGCCTGGGCACCAACTCGCTGCTCGACCTGGTGGTGTTCGGCCGCGCGGCCGGCAACCATATCGTGGGCAGCGGCCTGAAAGCCAAGGAAAACAAGCCTTTGCCAGCCGATGCGGCCGATTTCGCGATGAACCGCCTGGCGCGCCTGGAAAACTCGACCGGCACGGAAACCGTGCAGGGCGTGGCGAACGACATTCGCGCCACCATGCAGAAGTACTGCGGCGTGTTCCGTACCGACGAGATGCTGAACAAGGGCGTCGAAGAAATCATGAAGCTCGACGAGCGCCGCAAGCACGTCTCCTTCAAGGACAAGTCGATGGTGTTCAACACCGCCCGCGTGGAAGCGCTGGAGCTGGACAACCTGATCGAAACGGCCAAGGCAACCATCGTCTCGGCGGCGGCGCGCAAGGAATCGCGCGGCGCGCATGCCCAGGACGATCACCCGACCCGCGACGACGACAACTGGATGAAGCACACTCTGTGGTATTCGGAAGGCAACCGCCTGGACTACAAGCCGGTCGTGACCAAGCCGCTGACGGTTGATACCTTCAAACCGAAACCACGTACTTTCTAAGGCTATACCATGGCACGCACTCTCAAACTGAAAATTTACCGTTACGATCCCGACCAGGACGCCAAGCCGTACATGCAGGACGTCACCGTCGAGTTGAAAGACACCGACAAGATGCTGCTCGACGCGCTGCAGCGCATCAAGTCGGACGTCGACGATTCGCTGGCCCTGCGCCGCTCGTGCCGCGAAGGCGTGTGCGGTTCGGACGCGATGAACATCAACGGCAAGAACGGCCTGGCCTGCACCACCAACCTGAACGAGCTGTCCGAGCCTATCGTGCTGCGTCCGCTGCCAGGCCTGCCGGTGATCCGCGACCTGATCGTCGACATGACGCAATTTTTCAAGCAGTACGATTCGATCAAGCCGTTCCTGATCAATGAATCGATTCCGCCTGAAAAAGAACGCCTGCAGTCGCCGGAACAGCGCGAAGAGCTCGATGGCCTGTACGAGTGCATCCTGTGCGCTTGCTGCTCGACGTCGTGCCCGTCGTTCTGGTGGAATCCCGACAAATTCGTCGGCCCGGCCGGCCTGTTGCAAGCCTACCGTTTCATCGCCGATTCGCGCGATGAAGCCACCGGCGCGCGCCTGGACAACCTGGAAGATCCGTACCGCCTGTTCCGCTGCCATTCGATCATGAACTGTGTCGACGTTTGCCCGAAAGGGCTGAACCCGAACAAGGCGATCGGCAAGATCAAGGAATTGATGGTCCGCCGCGCGATCTGATCGTTCAGAACGCATTTCGCCGGCGCCGCCGGCGGGGCAGGGGAGTGGCCCTTGCCCCGCTGGTGGCGCCGGCAGAGCAGTACCGTGTCCTGACGGGCACGCGCAAGATGGTAAAACCCAATGACAGAATCAATTTTGTCCCCGCATCAGGCCGACCCGGCCAACCGTGCCCGCCTGCGCTGGCGCGCGCGCCGTGGCCTGCTGGAAAACGACATCATCCTGACCCGTTTTCTCGATGCGCACGAAACCGAATTGACCGACGAAGAAGTCGACGCGCTGACGCGTTTGCTCGATTTGTCGGACAATGCGTTAATGGATCTGGTACTGGCCCGTAAAGAGCCGGAAGGCGAAGTCGATCTGCCGCATGTGCGCGCACTGCTGCAACGACTGCGCATTGCCTAGACGCCTGGGCGATACATTGCAAACGGTGCGAGTGGCGCGCTGTAGCTCCGCAAGACGCGGAGCGAATTGCAGCCAGAATTTTTGATTTTAATTTCGACTCACTCCCGAGAAGGAAGAGCCCATGAATACCTCTGACACAAAAGCTACCCTGTCGTTCTCCGATGGCAGCCCATCGCTTGAATTTCCGATCTACAAAGGCACCGTCGGCCCGGACGTCATCGACATCCGCAAGCTGTACGCCGGTAGCGGCAAGTTCACCTACGACCCAGGCTTTATGTCGACCGCCTCGTGCAACTCGTCGATCACCTATATCGACGGCGACAAGGGCGAACTGCAATACCGTGGTTACCCGATCGAACAGCTGGCCGTCAACGCCGACTTCATGGAGTCGTGCTACCTGCTGCTGAATGGCGAACTGCCGAACGCCGAGCAGAAAGCCAAGTTCGTCGACACCGTCACCAAGCACACCATGGTGCACGAGCAGATGCAATTCTTCTTCCGTGGCTTCCGCCGCGACGCGCACCCGATGTCGATCCTGGTCGGCACCGTCGGCGCGCTGGCCTCGTTCTACCACGATTCGCTCGACATCAACGACCCGCGCCACCGCGAAGTGTCGGCCATCCGCCTGATCGCCAAGATGCCGACCCTGGTCGCCATGACGTACAAATACTCGATCGGCCAGCCGTTCACCTACCCACGCAACGACCTGTCGTACAGCGCCAACTTCATGCACATGATGTTCGCCAATCCGTGCGAAGAGTACAAGGTCAACGACGTGCTGGTGCGCGCGCTGGACCGCATCCTGATCCTGCACGCCGATCACGAGCAGAACGCTTCGACCTCGACCGTCCGCCTGGCCGGTTCGTCGGGCGCCAACCCGTTCGCCTGTATCGCTGCCGGCATCGCCTGCCTGTGGGGCCCTGCCCACGGCGGCGCCAACGAAGCGGCGCTGACCATGCTGAAAGAAATCGGCTCGGTCGACAACATCCCGGCCTTCATCGAGCAGGTCAAGGACAAGAACTCCGGCGTCAAGCTGATGGGCTTTGGCCACCGCGTGTACAAGAACTTCGACCCGCGCGCCAAGCTGATGCGTGAAACCTGCTACGAAGTGCTGAACGAACTGGGTCTGCAGGACGACCCGCTGTTCAAGCTGGCGATGGAACTGGAAAAGATTGCACTGAACGACGAATACTTCGTGTCGCGCAAACTGTACCCGAACGTCGACTTCTACTCGGGCATCGTGCAGTCCGCACTGGGCATCCCGGTATCGCTGTTTACCGGTATCTTCGCCATGGCCCGTACGATCGGCTGGATCGCCCAATGGAACGAAATGATCGCCGATCCGGAACAGAAAATCGGCCGTCCGCGTCAATTGTTCGTCGGTTCGACCACCCGTGATGTGCCGCCGCTCGACAAGCGCGCATAAATTTGTCAGCATCACCGCCGGGCGCTCGAAGGCCCGGCAGAAAAGCGAGCTTGCTGCTCGCTTTTTTTTCGCCTGCCGCGCAACACGGCCAGGCTGCCAGCGGCGCAAAGCTTACATTTGCTTGCCAAATAAAATCCAAGCAATGGTTGTTGCGTTACAATACCGCGTGCTATTCTAAATGACGGTATGAAGAATGCTGGTGCAATAAACAAGCCCTTCCCCACAACTTGATGTGCAATCCGCTAACCGGTCAGGCCGTGTCGCGGAAGGTTAGACTAACCCGCTAATTCCTCGCGAAACGCGAAGAGAGGTGAGCAATATATGCAGCAATTAACGACCAACTCCTACCTGTTCGGTGGGAATGCTCCGTACGTGGAAGACCTGTACGAAGCGTATCTGAACAATCCCGGCTCGGTACCTGACAACTGGCGTGCCTACTTCGACGCGATGCAGCACGTGCCTGCCGTCGACGGCACCAACAAGCCCGACGTCGCCCACGCCTCCGTGGTCGCCTCGTTCGCCGAGCGCGCCAAGGCCGGTCCGATCCGCACTGTCACCGCTTCGTTCGACGCCGAAATGGGCCGCAAGCGCGTCGCCGCCACCCAGCTGATCGCCGCCTACCGCTACCTCGGTTCGCACTGGGCCAACCTGGACCCGCTGCAGCGCCAGGAACGTCCGATGATCCCGGAACTGGAACCGAGCTTCTACGGTTTCAACGATGCCGACATGGACACCGTGTTCAACATCAGCAATACCTATTTCGGCCCCGAGACCGCCACCCTGCGCGATCTGCTGAACTATCTGCGCGACACCTACACGCGCTCGATCGGCGCCGAATTCATGTACATCTCCGACCCGGCCGAAAAGCGCTGGCTGCAGGAGAAACTCGAATCGATCCGCTCCACCCCGAATTTCAGCGCAGAGAAAAAAGTCCACATCCTGGACCGCCTGACCGCGGCCGAAGGCCTGGAACGCTATCTGCACACCCGCTACGTCGGCCAGAAGCGCTTCTCGCTCGAAGGCGGCGAAACCTTTATCGCCTCGATGGATGAAACCATCCAGCGCGCCGGCGAAAAAGGCGTGCAGGAAATCGTCATCGGCATGGCCCACCGCGGCCGCCTGAACGTGCTGGTCAACACCCTGGGCAAGGCGCCGCAGGAACTGTTCGAAGAGTTCGAAGGCAAGCACGGCGACGACCTGCCGGCCGGCGACGTGAAATACCACCAGGGCTTCTCGTCCGACATCTCCACCGCAGGCGGCCCGGTCCACCTGTCGCTGGCGTTCAACCCGTCGCACCTTGAAATCGTCAACCCGGTGGTCGAAGGTTCGGTCAAGGCCCGCATGGACCGCCGCGGCGACGCGCAAGGCGCGCAAGTGCTGCCGATCCTGGTGCACGGCGACGCCGCTTTCGCCGGCCAGGGCGTGGTCATGGAAACGTTGAACCTGGCGCAAACGCGTGGCTACCACACCGGTGGCACCGTGCACATCGTCATCAACAACCAGATCGGTTTCACCACCTCCGATCCGCGCGACGCACGCTCGACCCTGTACTGCTCGGACGTCGTGAAAATGATCGAAGCGCCGGTACTGCACATCAATGCCGACGATCCTGAAGCCGTGGTGCTGGCGACGCAAATCGCGCTCGACTACCGCATGGAATTCAAGAAGGACATCGTCCTCGACATCATCTGCTACCGCAAGCTGGGCCACAACGAACAGGATACGCCTGCGCTGACCCAGCCGCTGATGTACAAGAAGATCGGCCAGCATCCGGGCACCCGCAAGCTGTACGCGGACAAGCTGGTGGCGCAGGGCGTGATTCCCGCCGATGGCGGCGACAAGATGGTGGCCGCTTTCCGCGACGCCATGGACGCCGGCAAGCACACGGTCGATCCGGTCATCTCGAACTTCAAGAACAAGTACGCGGTCGACTGGCTGCCGTTCCTGAACAAGAAATGGACCGACTCGGCCGACACCGCCGTGCCGATGACCGAACTGAAACGCCTGGCCGCGCGCATCACCACCGTGCCGGAAGACTTCAAGGTCCACTCGCTGGTTGAAAAAGTGCTGGGCGACCGCGGCACCATGGGCCGTGGCGAAATGAACCTGGACTGGGGCATGGGCGAACACCTGGCCTACGCTTCGCTGGTCTCGTCCGGCTACGCGATCCGCCTGACCGGCCAGGATGCCGGCCGCGGCACCTTCGTGCACCGCCACGCCGTGCTGCACGACCAGAACCGCGAGCGCTGGGATGCGGGTACCTACATTCCGCTGCAAAACGTGTCCGACAGCCAGGCGCCGTTCACCGTCATCGATTCGGTCCTGTCCGAAGAAGCCGTACTGGCCTTCGAATACGGCTACTCGACGGCCGAGCCGAACACGCTGACGATCTGGGAAGCCCAGTTCGGCGACTTCGCCAACGGCGCGCAAGTGGTGATCGACCAGTTCATCAGCTCCGGCGAAGTGAAATGGGGCCGCGCTTCGGGCCTGGTCATGATGCTGCCGCACGGTTACGAAGGCCAGGGTCCGGAGCACTCGTCGGCCCGTCCCGAGCGTTTCCTGCAGCTGTGCGCGGACAACAACATGCAAGTGGTGCAGCCGACCACCGCCGCCCAGATCTTCCACCTGTTGCGCCGCCAGATGGTGCGCCAGTTCCGCAAGCCTTTGGTCATCATGACGCCGAAGTCGCTGCTGCGCAACAAGGACGCCGGCTCGCCGCTGACCGACCTGGCCAAGGGCAGCTTCCAGACCGTGATCGGCGAAGTCGACGAGAAAATCGACGCCAAGAAGGTCAAGCGCGTGATCGCCTGCTCGGGCAAGGTCTACTACGACCTGGTCAACGCACGCAAGACGCGCGGCCAGCTTGATACGGCCATCGTGCGCCTGGAACAGCTGTATCCGTTCCCGCACAAGTCGTTCGCAGCCGAACTGAAAAAGTTCCCGAACCTGGTCGAAGTGGTATGGGCCCAGGACGAGCCGCAAAACCAGGGCGCCTGGTTCCAGATCCAGCACAACATCTTCGAAGGCCTGGAATCGGGTCAGCGCCTGGCGTACGCCGGCCGTCCCGCTTCGGCGTCGCCTGCTGTCGGTTACTATGACAAGCACTACGCCCAGCAAAAGGACCTGCTGGAAACGGCGTTCTCGAAGCTGAAGGGTTTTATCCTGACCAAGTAAGCGGTCGAGCATCGTCACGGAGCGCCGCCGCTGCCACGCAGCGGCGGCGCCGCAATAACAAAATAAACGGAGTTTTACATGGCACAAATCGAAGTCAAAGTACCCCAGTTGTCGGAATCGGTTGCGGAAGCGACCCTGTTGGCATGGCATAAAAAAGTCGGCGAGCCGGTCTCGCGCGACGAGAACATGATCGATATCGAAACCGATAAAGTGGTGCTGGAATTGCCGGCGCCAGCCGCTGGCGTGATCGTGCAAATCATCAAGGACAACGGCGCGACCGTGGTCGCCGGCGAAGTCATCGCCATCATCGATACCGATGGCACCGCCAAGGTGAGCCCGCTGGAAGTGTCGGCCATCCCTGCGCCAGCCCTGGCCGCCGCCGCACAGGAAACCGCGACCGCCTCCGCGCCTGCCGCCGCCACCAAGGGTGACGTGGCCATGCCGGCCGCCGCCAAGATCCTGTCCGAAAAAGGCCTGGCCGCTGGCGACGTCGCCGGTTCCGGCAAAGACGGCCGCGTGACCAAGGGCGACGCCCTGGCCGCTGCCGCCAAACCAGCCGCACCTGCTCCTGCCGCCGCCAAGCCGGCCCTGCAGCAAGTTGCCGCCCCTGCCGCCGCCAACCTGGGCGACCGTCCGGAAGAGCGCGTGCCGATGAGCCGCCTGCGCGCCCGTATCGCCGAGCGCCTGCTGCAATCGCAATCGACCAACGCCATCCTGACCACGTTCAATGAAGTGAACATGGCGCCAGTGATGGAACTGCGCAACAAGTACAAGGACAAGTTCGAGAAAGAGCACGGCGTCAAGCTGGGCTTCATGTCGTTCTTCGTCAAGGCCGCCGTCGCCGCCCTGAAAAAGTACCCGATCATCAACGCCTCGGTCGATGGCAATGACATCGTCTACCACGGCTACTTCGACATCGGTATCGCGGTCGGTTCGCCACGCGGCCTGGTGGTGCCTATCCTGCGCAATGCCGACCAGATGTCGATCGCCGACATCGAAAAGAAAATCGGCGAATTCGGCGCCAAGGCAAAAGAAGGCAAGCTGACCCTGGACGACCTGACCGGCGGCACCTTCTCGATCTCGAACGGCGGCACCTTCGGCTCGATGCTGTCGACCCCGATCATCAACCCGCCACAATCGGCCATCCTGGGCGTGCATGCGACCAAGGACCGTGCGGTCGTGGAAAACGGCCAGATCGTCGTGCGTCCAATGAACTATCTGGCCATGTCGTACGACCACCGCATCATCGACGGCCGCGAAGCCGTGCTGGGCCTGGTCGCCATGAAGGAAGCGCTGGAAGATCCGGCACGCCTGCTGCTGGACCTGTAATACCACGTTCGCCCCGGCGCAGCCGCCGGGGCAGTGCAGGCAGTACCGTTGTACCCGTGCCAGAAGACGCAGCTGGCTGATCTCAACTCAAAGAGGATTCCTTATGAACGTCTCTGAAGAAATCAAGCGTCTGCATGAGTTACACCTGGCGGGCGCATTAAGCGATGCTGAATTTGCGCAAGCCAAGGCCAAGCTATTGGGCGGCATCAAGATGGACCAGCCTGGCGCCAGCCATGGCGATGGTCCCGCGAATGACCTGGTACAAGAATTCAGCCGGCTGCGCCGCTCGCGCGGCGACCGCTGGCTGGGTGGCGTATGTGGCGGCCTGGGCCGCGCTTCCGGCATGGAAGCGTGGATCTGGCGCCTGGTCTTCGTGCTGTTTACACTGACCTTCGGCTTCGGCGTGGTGATTTACCTTCTATTGTGGATTTTCGTCCCGGACGAAGAGATTGGAATAACAAAACATGAGTACTAAACAATTTGACGTCGTCGTCATCGGCGCCGGTCCTGGCGGCTATATCGCCGCCATTCGCGCAGCGCAACTGGGCTTTAGCGTCGCCTGCGTCGACGAATGGTCGAACGCCAAGGGCGGCGCCGCGCCAGGCGGCACCTGCACCAACGTCGGCTGCATCCCGTCGAAAGCGCTGCTGCAATCGTCCGAGCATTTCGAACACGCGGGCCACAGCTTCGCCGAGCACGGCATCGATGTCGCCGGCCTGCAGCTGAATCTGGGCCAGATGTTGAAGCGCAAGGATAACGTCGTCAAGCAGAACAACGACGGCATCCTGTACCTGTTCAAGAAAAACAAGATCGCCTTCTTCCACGGCCGCGCATCGTTCGCCGGCGCCGCTGGCGCGGGCTATGACGTCAGCGTGGCTGGCGCCGCCAACGAAACCTTGAACGCCAAGCACGTCATCATCGCCACCGGTTCGAACGCACGCGAACTGCCGGGCGCGCCATTCGACGAGAAACTGATCCTGTCGAACACCGGCGCACTGGCGATCGACGCCGTACCGGCCAAGCTGGGCGTGATCGGCGCCGGCGTGATCGGCCTGGAAATGGGCAGCGTATGGCGCCGCCTGGGTTCCGACGTGACCATCCTCGAAGGCCTGCCTGTGTTGCTGGGCGCGGTTGACGAGCAGATCGCCAAGGAAGCGGGCAAGCTGTTTGCCAAGCAAGGTTTGAAGATCAGCCTGGGCTGCAAGATCGGCACCATCACGCCGGGCGCGGACAATGTCAGCGTCGACTATGTCGATGCCAAGGGTGTCGCTGTCACCGCCGTGTTCGACAAGCTGATCATCTCGATCGGCCGCACGCCAAACACCAACGGCCTGGCCGCCGACAAGGTCGGCCTGCAGCTGGACGAACGCGGCTTTATCGCCGTCGACGGCGACTGCAAGACCAATCTGCCGAATGTGTGGGCGGTGGGCGACGTGGTGCGCGGCCCGATGCTGGCGCACAAGGCCGAAGAAGAAGGCGTTGCCGTGGCCGAGCGTATCGCCGGCCAGCATGGCCACACCAACTTCAACACGATTCCATGGGTAATCTACACCTCGCCGGAAATCGCGTGGGTCGGCAAGACCGAACAGACCCTGAAGGCCGAAGGCATTGCCTACAAGGCCGGCAGCTTCCCGTTCCTGGCCAATGGCCGTGCGCGCGCGCTGGGCGATACGTCGGGCATGGTGAAATTCCTGGCCGATGCGACCACCGATGAAATCCTCGGCGTGCACATCGTCGGTCCGATGGCCTCCGAGCTCATTTCGGAAGCCGTGGTGGCGATGGAATTCAAGGCTTCGGCCGAAGACATCGCGCGCATCTGCCACGCCCACCCGTCCCTGTCGGAAGCGACCAAGGAAGCGGCGCTGGCCGTTGACAAGCGCACCTTGAACTTTTAATCGCAGTTAGCCATACAGGGGCGCTGGCGGCTGTTTTTGCCGCCAGCGCCCTTGCGCGTTGAATCGAGCCCCATGAACGTAGAAGAGTTTTACCAGAACGCGTTGCAGCAGCGCGATTTCAAGGCCGACGCGGCACAGCGCCGCGCCGTCGACCGCCTGCAACAGTGCTATGACGAATGGGTGGCCTACAAGGGCCAGCGTTCGAGCACGTTCAAGCGCCTGATCAACCGCCCATCCGTGCCGAAAGGCGTGTACATGTGGGGAGGGGTGGGGCGCGGCAAGTCCTTCCTGATGGACAGTTTTTATTCGGTGGTGCCGGTGGTGCGCAAAACGCGATTGCACTTCCATGAATTCATGCGCGGCGTGCACCAGCAGCTCGATGAATTGAAAGGCGTGGCCGACCCGCTCGACGAGGTCGCCAAACGGATCGCCAGGAAATACCGGCTGATCTGCTTCGACGAATTCCACGTCTCCGACATCGCCGACGCGATGATCCTGTACAACCTGCTGTCGGCCCTGTTCAATAACGGCGTGTCCTTCATCATGACGTCGAACTACGATCCCGACCTGCTGTATCCGGACGGCCTGCACCGCGACCGCATGCTGCCGACCATCGCGCTGCTGAAAGACAAACTCGACGTGATGAACGTCGACGCCGGCGTCGACTACCGCGGCCGCGCGCTGGAACAGGTCGACAGCTACTACACGCCGCTGGGCGCGGCCACCGACAAGGCCCTGCGCGACGCCTACACGCGCATCGCCGAGACGGCCGACGAAGACGCGCGCATCCGCATCGAAAGCCGCGAAATCCACTGCCTGCGCCGCGCCGGCGGCATTATCTGGTTCGATTTCGCCACCCTGTGCGGCGGACCACGCTCGCAAAATGATTACCTTGAAATCGCCAGCCGTTTTCATACAGTGATCTTGTCGGCGATACCGGCCATGTCGGCGGCGCAGTCGTCCGAGGCGCGCCGCTTCACCTGGCTGATCGACGTGTTCTACGACCAGAAGGTCAAGCTGATCATGTCGGCCGAAGTGCCGCCCGAGCAGCTCTACACGAATGGCATGCTGGCCAATGAGTTTCACCGCACCGTCTCGCGCATCGTCGAAATGCAATCGCGCGAATACATGGAAAAAGAACAGCGCGGCGCGGCCGACGCGATCGTTTGAGGCAAACACGATGAAGATGATGAACCAGATGATGGGTACGTGGAGCGCTGTGCTCGCTTGCGCGCTGCTGCTGTCGGCTTGCGCCGCGCCGAACAAGGCGGCCATGGACGAGGTCGGCATGCCGCAGGTGCCGCCGACCGTGACGGTGGCCGAGGCCGACGCCAAGCTCAAGCAGGTGGCCGCCGAAAGGGCCGCCGCCGAGAGCGCCTATGCGGCACGCGAACTGGTGTGCTATGAGCGCTTTTTTGTCACCAACTGCCTGGACAAGGCCAAGGAAACGCGTCGCCTGACCCTGGTGCGCCTGCGCGCCATCGAAGCCGAGGCCAGCCATTTCAAGCGTGCCGAATCGGTGCGCCTGCGCGACGCCGACCTGGCGCGCACGCAGCAGGATGCGAGCAAGGAACTGGCCGAACGCACCGAACGCGCGGCGGCCACGCCGAAGACCATGAAAGTGGTCACGCCCGAAGCGGCACCGGCCAAGCCGGCGGGCCCGACCCTGGCCGAGCGCCAGGCCCAGCATGACGCGGCCGTGAAACAGCAGGCGGCGCGCGACGCCGCCGAAGCGCCGCAGCGCGCCGCGCGTGAAGCCAGTTTTGCCCGAAAGCAGGCTGAAGCGGTAAAACGCCAGGAGCGCGTCGCCAGGCGCCTGGCCGAGCGCGAGAAGGCGGCTGCCGACAAGGCCGCGCGTGCCGCCGCTGACGCCGGCAAACCTCCGGCACCGATCGGCGAAAATTAAATTGGCTCTGGCCGGCCGCAAGGGCCGGCCCTGAAAGGGCGTGCCGTATCGCGCGCGGCAGGTTAAACTACGGCCTTGCCGGCGCTGCCGGCGCTCGTTTCCCCTACATTATCTGGAACGCAACACATGAGCGATGCACAGCATATACAGCGGCGCCTGATTGAACTGGACGTCGAACACCGCGACCTCGATGCCGTCATCGAGTTGCTGGTGCTCGATGGCCACCATGACGAGCTGCAGCTGCGGCGCCTGAAAAAGCGCAAACTGCAATTGAAAGACCATATCACCTTGCTGAAAATGCAGCTGGTGCCCGATGTGCCCGCCTGAGGGACGCCAGTAGCGTCCGGCCCAGTCCTTACTTAAGTTTATTTTGACCGATCACCAATTATTGCCTGTCAGCCAAGACGGCTTGCCGCCCGAGCCAGCCGAAATGGAAGCTGTCGAGCCGGGCAGGCACGACGCCGAGATCGAGCGCCTGTTTGGCGCCGGCGGCCCGCTGGGCCCGGCGGTGGGCAGCTACAAGCCGCGCCGCTCGCAAACCGAGATGGCCAAGGCCATCGCCAGCGCCATCGACAGCCAGACCACCCTGATCGCCGAAGCGGGCACGGGTACCGGCAAGACCTTTGCCTACCTGGTGCCGGCCCTGATGTGGGGCGGCAAGACGATCGTGTCCACTGGCACCAAGAACTTGCAGGATCAATTGTTCCTGCGCGATATTCCGACCGTGCGCGCCGCCTTGCAGGCGCCGGTTTCGGTGGCGCTGCTCAAGGGGCGCTCGAACTACGTCTGCCATTACCACCTGGAACGCACCTTGCAGAACGGCCGCATGACGTCGCGCGATGACGTCGGCCATTTGCGCGAAATCTCGCGCTTTATCAAAATGACCAGTTCCGGCGACAAGGCCGAGCTGGCCAAGGTGCCCGAGAACGCCATGATCTGGAACCTGGTCACCTCCACGCGCGACACCTGCATGGGCGCCGAATGCCAGTATTACCAGGATTGCTTCGTGATGAAGGCGCGCAAGGAGGCCCAGCAGGCCGACGTGGTGGTGGTCAACCATCACCTGTTCTTTGCCGACGTGGCGCTGAAAGACACGGGCGTGGCCGAATTGCTGCCGTCGGCAAACACGATTATTTTCGACGAGGCGCACCAGCTGCCCGATACCGCCACCCTGTTCTTCGGTAATACCGTGTCGACCTCGCAAATCCTCGAACTGTGCCGCGACGTGCTGGCCGAAGGCCTGGCCCATGCGCGCGGCATCGACTGGGCCAAGACCGTGACGGTGGTGGAAAAAGCCGCGCGCGACCTGCGGTTGACGTTCCCGCAAGATATCGTGCGCATGTCCTTGCCGCAAATTGCGCCGTCGAGCGACTTTTTCCCGGCGCTGGAAACACTCAAGGACGAACTTGACGGCATGGTTGCCGTGCTCGACACCCAGGCGGAGCGGGCCGAGACACTGGAGCAATGCCGCGTGCGCGGCGTGGAACTGGCGCAGCAGCTGAGCAGCTGGAAGTTCGATCCGAAAGCCAAGATTGCCGCCGGCGAAGAAGCCGTGTTCTGGGTCGAGGCGTTTTCCAGTTCCTTGCAGTTACATAAAACCCCGCTGTCGATCGCGCCGATTTTCAATAACCAGCGCGAAGGCACGCCGCGCAGCTGGATTTTTACCTCGGCCACCCTGGCCGTGAAAAATGACTTCAAGCATTTTTCCGAACAGATGGGGCTGACGGGCGAACCGTCGCACACCTGGCCGTCGCCGTTCGACTATGGCCAGCAGGGCTTGCTGTTCGTGCCGCAGAACCTGCCGCAACCGAACTCCCTCGGTTATACCGATGCGGTGATCGACTGCGCCTTGCCGATCATCGAGGCGGCCGGCGGCCGTACCTTCTTCCTGTGCACCACCTTGCGCGCGGTAAAACGGGCGGCCGAACGGCTGGCCGAGGAGTTCAAGCAGCGCGGCCTGAACTTCCCGCTGTTCGTGCAGGGCGAGCGCGGCCGCACCGAATTGCTGGACCAGTTTCGCGCGGCCGGCAACGGCGTGCTGATCGGCAGCCAGAGTTTCTGGGAAGGCGTCGACGTGCGCGGCGACGCCTTGTCGCTGGTGATCATCGACAAGCTGCCGTTCGCGCCGCCCGACGACCCGGTGCTGGCGGCGCGCATCGAGGTGATGGAAAAGCAGGGCAAGAACGGTTTCATGCACCATTCGCTGCCCGAGGCCATCATCAACCTGAAGCAGGGCGCCGGCCGGCTGATCCGCGACGAGGGCGACCGGGGCGTGCTGATGATCTGCGATCCGCGCCTCATTTCCAAGCCGTATGGCAAGCGGATCTGGCAAAGCCTGCCGCCGTTCAAGCGCACGCGCGATACGGCCGAAGTGATCGAGTTCTTCCGCAGCCTGCCGGCCAGCTCCTAGCCGCTTTCCTGGCCATATTCCTGGCCGGTGCGCCGCGCCGGTCAATTTCCCTTTCAATTCAATACCTTGGCGAATTGTCGCAAGGTTTGCCTGCGCGCCTGACATGCCAGAATCTGGCGCAAGCAAGCTTGTTTCTGGCATGAAAAGGAGGGCGCTGCCGCCGCGTCAAGGTTTGCGTGCGCGCAAATAGGGACGTGCTCAGCGGTTTACAGTGGGGTCATGCCTTCCGCGTTCGCCTTTGCGTCCAGCCGCGGTGAAGGCAATGCGATACCAGGGTAAGGGGAACAGGGGGGATGCCATGGATATCCGCTACGGCTGTTTCTTGAGCTATGCGCACGGAAATTTCGCTTTCATGAACAAGTTCAAGAATGATCTTGTGGAAGCCTTGTCGTGCTACCTGGAACCCCATCTCGACCGCGAAGACGCGCTGTTCATCGACAGCGAGCAGCTCGGTGGCGGCGATGACCTCGATCTGCGCGTGGCCCGCGCGATGTGCGAAAGCGTCTGCATGATCGTGCTGTACACGCCCAAATACGAAGCCCATGGCTACACGCGGCGCGAGTTCGCCGCCATGCAATTGATCGAGCAGGAGCGGCGCAGCTGGTATGAGCTGCCCAGCCACCTGATCATCCCCATCATCATGACGCAGCATACCGAGGGCTTGCCGGCGCAAATCGCCGGCCCCGGCTTCTATGTCGATTTTTCCGCCTACACGCTGGCCAGCGGCGACCTGAAATCGAATCCGCAGTTTCTGCCCGATATAAAAAAAATCGTGCAGCGCATCGCCCGGCATTATCAATTGCTCAAGCGCTCGACACCGCCGGGCCATGATTGCAGCCGCTTCGTCCTGCCGGAAATCCCGCCGCAGTGGCGGGCCGTGCCGCCCCCTCACTTCCCACGTTAAAGGTCCCCGCCATGGAATGCCCACGCCTGTCCCTGCCGCCTTTGAGCGCCCCTGGTGAAGTCGTCACCTTCTATTCCTACAAGGGCGGTACCGGCCGCACCATGGCCCTGTCGAATATCGCGGTGCTGCTGGCGCGCCGCGACAACGCCAGCGTGCCGGTGCTGATGCTGGACTGGGACATGGAAGCGCCCGGGCTGCACCATTATTTCGACCAGCACCAGGAGTGTCCGGGCGTGCTGGAGTTTTTCGAGGCCTGCCGCGAGCAGCTCGAACTGCTGGGCGCGACCGGCTTCGCCGCCGACGGCGAGCACGACTATGCGGCGCTGGCCGAACGGGTGCTCGACGCCATCGACTGGCAGCAATACGTGGTGCGGGTCGACCAGGGCAGTCCCCTGTACCTGATGCGCGCCGGGCGTTTCGACGCCAGCTACAGCGAACGGCTTGCGCAGATGCGCTGGGATCAGTTGTTCGACGCCTGCCCGGCGCTGTTTCGCTGCTTTGCCGATACGCTGGCGCGGCATTTCCGCTACGTGCTGGTCGATTCGCGCACCGGCCGCACCGACAGCGCCGGCATCTGCACTACCTTGCTACCGAGGAAACTGGTGGTGGTCTTCACGCCGAACCGGCAAAGCCTGGAGGGCGTCGATGCGCTGGTCACGCGCGCCATCGAATACCGGCGCAGCCATGAAGACGAGCAGCGCCCGCTGCTGGTGTATCCATTGCCGTCGCGCATAGAAATGGGCGACGGCGCGCAGCGCGCCGAATGGCGCCGCGGCGACAGCTACAAGGGCATCGCCGGCTACCAGCCGATGTTCGAACGGCTGCTGCGCACCTCGTACGGCTTGCCGCAGATCGCGCTCGACAGCTATTTCGATGAAGTGCAGTTGCAGCAGACCAAGACCTTTGCCTACGGCGAGCAGCTGGCCGTGCGCATCGACCAGGGCGGCGACCGCTTTTCGCTCACGCGTACCTTCGAAGCCTTCCTGCAGTGGCTGACGGGCGGCTATTTTCCGTGGCAATCGAGCCGCGAGATTGGCCTCCTGGCCGCCATCGACGAGGCACGCCGGGCGCTGCAGGTCGAACCTGGCCGCGCCGTGGCCTTGCCGCTGGCGCGCGACCTGGCCCGCCTCGGCGAGCTGTACCGCAAGGACGGCCGGCCGGAGCCGGCGCTCGACGCCTTCCGCCAGAGCGTCGAGATCCGCACCCGCATCCTCGGTGGCGAGCATATCGATACCCTCACCGGCAAGAGCGGCATGGCGCGGCTGCTGCGCCAGCTCGGCACGCTGGATGAAGCGCGCCAGCTCGAAGAAGACGTGGCCAGGGCGCGCGAGCGGCTGCAGGGCGCGGAACACGCCGACACCCTGGCCGCCAGGGCCTGCCTGGCGCAGACCATGGTGCGCCAGGGCGATTACGCGGCCGCGCTGGCGCTGCAGGATGCGGTACTGGCCAGCCAGCTGCGCCTGCTGGGCAGCGAACATCCGCGCACCCTGGGCGCGATGGCCTGCCGCGCCACCACCTTGCTGCACATGGGCAGCCTGGACGAGGCGCGCCAATTGCTGGACACCGTGGTGGCCGCGCGCACGCGCTTGTTTGGCGCCGAGCACGGCGACACCCTGCACAGCAAACTGGCGCTGGCCCAGGTGCTGGGGCGGCAGGGCGACCTGGAAGGCGCGCGCCAGCTGCTCGACGCCATACTGCAGGCGCAGGAGCGCAGCCTGGGCCTCGACCATCCGGTCACGCTGGCCACGCGCGACCGCCTGGCCGATATCGTGGCGGGCCTGGGCGACTGGGCCGGCGCGCGCCAGCTGCACGAGAACCAGGTGGCGGCGCGCGAGCGCACGCGCGGCCTCGATCATCCTGAAACGCTGATGAGCCAGCGTAAGCTGGCCGAAGCGCTGCTGCGCCGCGGCGAGCTCGAGGCGGCCCGCAACGTGCAGCAGCAGGTGCTTGAAGTGCATGCGCGCCTGCTGGGCGAGCATCATCTCGATACCTTGCACAGCCGCATGCAACTGGCCGGCACCATGCAGCAGCAGGCCAGCCTGGCCGACCATGGCGCGCCCGATACGGAGGAGCCGGAAACCCTGACCAGCATGATCGCCATGCTGCAGGGCATGATCGAGCGCGAGCAATACCGGCAGGCGGGCGAGCTGGCCGAGCACCTGAAGTCCTGTCTGTTGCGTCCCGGCGTGGCGGGCAATCTGCGCAAGCGCGGCATGGCCCAGCTCAAGCGCCTGTACAAGCAGCAGGGCGACCTCGATGCGCTGTTCGCGCTGCAGGAAGACGAGGTGCAGGCACTGGAAGGGGCCTTGTCGGAAGCGCGCATCGAGCAGCGCTGAGCTGCTGTTGCCTGGAATGCAAAGAAAATGCCGTATTGCATCGTCGCGCTTGCGCAGCGCAGGCCTTGCTTCGGGTAAAATTCCGGCATGAGAATTTTAATCAGTAATGACGATGGCTATCTTGCGCCGGGCCTGGCCGCCCTGGCCGATGCGCTGGCGCCAATTGCCGACATCGTGGTGGTGGCGCCCGACAGCAACCGTTCGGGTGCGTCCAACTCGCTGTCGCTGGACCGGCCGCTGTCGGTGAACAAGGCCGGCAATGGCTTTTATTATGTCAACGGCACGCCGACCGACTGCGTGCACGTGGCGCTGACCGGCATGATGTTCGAGCGCCCCGACCTGGTGGTGTCCGGCATTAACAACGGCCCCAACATGGGTGACGATACGCTCTATTCGGGCACCGTGGCGGCCGCCACCGAAGGCTATCTGTTCGGCATCCCGGCGATCGCGTTTTCACAGGCCGAGTATGGCTGGGTCAACCTCGATGCGGCCGCGCGCGTAGCCAGGGATATCGTCGAGCGGCGATTGGACGAACTGCAAAAACCGTATCTGCTCAATGTGAATATCCCCGCGCTTCCCTACGAACAGCTGCAAGGCATGGCGGCCACGCGCCTGGGCAAGCGCCATTCGGCCGAACCGGTGATCCGCGCGCTCGATCCGCGCGGACGCGAGATCTTCTGGATCGGCCCGGTGGGCGCCACCAGGGAAGCCGGTCCCGGCACCGATTTTCACGCCATCGCGCAGGGCCAGGTGTCGATCACGCCGCTGCAGATCGACCTGACCCATGTGGCGCAGCTCGACGCGCTGGCAAAAGGCCTGGCATGAGCGACAAGCCGCGCACCTTCCCTTTGTCGCTCGATGCGCTGGCCGGCAAACCGTCGCGCCAGGGCGGCGCCACCTCGCTGGCGCAGTCGCGCATCGTGCGCCCGCAAACGGCGACGCAGAATGCGGCGCAAAACGCCGGCCGCGGCGCGGCGCCCGTGTATGGCGCACCGGCCGGCCTCACGCCGTCGCGCGCCCAGGCAATTGCCAACGAACGTGCGCAGCCGGTCCCGGTGGCGGCGCCACGGCAGAACCCGCTGGTGTCGGACGCCGTGCGGCGCGCGATGGTGGCGCGGGTCGCCAGGCTGGGCGTCAAGGACCAGCTGGTGCTCGACGCCATGCAAGCCGTGCCGCGCCATCTGTTTGTCGATGAGGCTTTTGCCTCGCAGGCCTATATCGACGCGTCGCTGCCGATCGGCCACCAGCAGACCATTTCCCAGCCGTATATCGTGGCGCGCATGATCGAAGTGATGCGCAATGGCGGGGCGCTGCAGCGCGTGCTCGAGATCGGCACCGGCTGCGGCTATCAGGCCACCGTGCTGTCGCGCGTGGCGAAGGAAGTGTTTTCGATCGAACGCATCAAGCCGCTGCACGAACTGGCCAAGGCCAACTTGCGTCCGCTGCGCGTGGCGAACCTGCGCTTGCAGTACGGAGATGGTATGCTAGGCTTGCCGCAGGCGGCGCCCTTTGACGGGATCATCCTTGCCGCAGCCGGCCTGGAAGTGCCGCAAGCCCTGTTGGAGCAATTGACGATAGGCGGGCGCCTGGTGGCGCCGGTGGGCGACAAATTGCAGCATTTACAACTCATTACCCGGGTAGGAAAAATGGAATGGACCAGCGCAGCCCTGGAAGACTGCCATTTCGTGCCTCTGCGCCCGGGCACCATCTGATCCGAGGATCAGCCAGCAAGCAGGACAGACAACGACATGCGAATGATGAAACAAACCAAGGTACTCCTCAGCGGCATCACGCTGGCCATGCTGCTCAGCGCCTGCGGCACCACCGGCGTGCAGGCGCCCGTGGTCGAACGTCCGCAGGCCTCCGGCACTACGGCGGCCAGCGCGGCGCGCGACCGCGATCCCGCCATGTACACGGTCAGGCGCGGCGACACCCTGCTGCGTATCGCGCAGGAACACGGCCAGAACTTCCGCGATCTGGTGGTCTGGAATAACCTTGGCGACCCGAACGATATCAAGGTCGACCAGGTGCTGCGCGTGCTGCCGCCAACCGGCGACACGGGCGGCGCCCAGACTTCGGCCATCGTCATGCCGGCCGTCACCGAAGTGCGCCCTGCGGCGCCGGCGGTGCCGAAAAAGACCGGTCCGCGCGGCGAGAAGCGCCCGTATTCCGACGCCACCCTGGCCGAGCTGCGCAGCGATGCCGGCGTGGCCGAGGTCCCGCCAGCGGCCCCGCCAGCAGCGCCGCTGGCCGTGCCGGCCAAAGCCGCCGTGGCCACCAGCGGCACCGGTGCGCCGGCCGCCGCCGTGGTCGCCGCTGGCGAGGAAAAGCTCAGCTGGATGTGGCCTTCCGAAGGCAAGGTGATCGGCACCTTCGACGAAGGCAAGAACAAGGGCGTCGATATCGCCGGCAAGGCCGGCCAGCAGGTGGTGGCCGCCGGCGCAGGAAAAGTCATGTACGCTGGCAGCGGCATCCGTGGTTATGGTAATCTTGTTATCGTGAAGCACAGTAATAGTTTATTGTCGGCTTATGCGCATAACCGCAGCATCCTGGTCAAGGAAGGGCAGAGCGTCAACAAGGGCCAGGCCATCGCCGAAATGGGCGATTCCGATGCCGACCGCGTCAAGCTCCACTTTGAAATCCGCCAGCAGGGCAAGCCTGTCGATCCGTCCAAGTTCCTGCCTAACCGTTAGGTAAAGCAATGAAAAACGCGCCGCACGATCCGCATGATGATGAACCGGACCCGCACGACGAAGTGGTGGACGAGGTCATCACTGATGATGAAAGCGAGCTCGACAGCATCGATCCGGCCGAGGCCGGTGAAGCGGCGGTGGCCAGCGTGGCGGTCGACAGCGTCGACGAATTGAAAAAAGTGCTGGCGGCCGAGCTGTCGACCGATACCACCCAGCACTATCTGAACCAGATCGGCACGCGCCCGCTGCTGACGGCGGCCCAGGAAGTGCATTACGCCACCCTGGCCAAGCAGGGCAATTTCGAAGCGCGGCAAACCATGATCGAGCACAACTTGCGCCTGGTCGTGTCGATCGCCAAGCACTACATCAACCGCGGTGTGGTGCTGCTCGACATGATCGAGGAGGGCAATATCGGCCTGATGCGCGCCATCGACAAGTTCGAGCCCGAACGCGGTTTCCGTTTTTCCACCTACGCCACCTGGTGGATACGCCAGAGCATCGAGCGCGCCATCATGAACCAGGCGCGCACGGTGCGCCTGCCGGTGCACATGGTGCGCGAGCTGAACCAGATCCTGCGCGGCAAATACCACCTCGAAGCACAGCACCGCGACGGCAAGGATGCGTCGGCCGAAGACATCGCCCACCTGGTGGGGCGGCCGGTGGAAGAGGTGCAGGACATCCTGGCGCTGTCCGAACACGCCACCTCGCTCGACGCGCCGCTAGACAACGATCCGCAATCGTCGTTGATGGACATGCTGCCCGGCGCCACCGAAGATAGCCCAGACGCGCGCGCCGAACACCATGAAATGACGGTGCTGGTACGCGACTGGCTGGGCAAGTTGCCCGACAAGCAGCGCGTGGTGATCATGCGCCGCTTCGGCCTCGACAACGACGATCCGGCCACCCTGGAAACCCTGGCCGAGGAAATGGGCGTCACCCGCGAACGCGTGCGCCAGATCCAGCAGGAAGCGCTGATCAAGTTGAAGCGCGCCATGGCCGCGCGCGGCGTGGTGCGCGACTCCTTGCTCTAAGCTGGCCCGGCCCGGCTATCCTGGGCCGGCATCTGCTATCATACGCCCCGCTCGCGGCGCCTGACCTTTCCCCGTTCTCCTTCAAGTTCCAGCGCGGCCCTGCGTCCTGGCCCACTTTTACCTATTGATCGCTATGCAAGAAAATATCATCGAAATCAAATCGCTCGACATGGACGCGCGCGGCGTCGGCCATATCGGGAATGAAGACGGCTCGCCGGGCAAGGTCGTGTTTGTCGAAGGCGCCTTGCCCGGTGAACGGGTCAGCTTCGTGACGTTCAAGAAAAAGAAAAACTGGGAAGCGGCCCGCATGACGGTGCTGCACCGCGAGTCGTCGATGCGCGTGAAGCCGAAGTGCAAGCATTTCGATTACTGCGGCGGCTGCTCGATGCAGCACCTGGAGCCATCGGCCCAGGTCGCCATCAAGCAGCGCGTGCTGGAAGACAACCTGTGGCATATCGGCAAGGTGCGCGCCGAGAGCATCATGCGCCCCATGTATGGCCCGACCTGGGGCTACCGCTACCGCGCGCGCCTGTCGGTACGCCACGTGAAGAAAAAAGAGACGGTGCTGGTTGGCTTCCATGAAAAGAAATCGGCCTTTGTCGCCGATATCGACAGCTGCGAGATCCTGCCGCCGCATATATCAAACATGCTGTTGCCACTGCGCGGGCTGATCGGCTCGCTGTCGATCTTCGACCAGATGCCGCAGATCGAGCTGGCCATCGGCGAAGATGTCACGGCGATGGTGCTGCGCATCATGGCGCCGTTGACGCAGGACGATGAAACGAAACTGAAAGCCTTTGCCGACGAGTACGGCGTGCAGTGGTGGTTGCAGGTCAAGGGGCCGGAAACGGCCGTGCCGTTCTATCCGCTGGACCAGCAATTGCACTATCTGCTGCCCGAGTTCGGCGTCAGGATGCCGTTCAAGCCGGTCGATTTCACTCAGGTGAATCACCATATCAACCGCGTGCTGGTGTCGAAAGCGCTGCGCCTGCTGGAAGTGCAGCCGTCGGACCGCGTGGCCGACCTGTTCTGCGGTTTGGGTAACTTCACCTTGCCGCTGGCCACGCAGGGCAGCGAGGTGGTCGGCATCGAAGGCAGCACCACCCTGACCGAGCGCGCGCTGGAAAATGCGCTGGCCAATGGTCTGTCGGAAAAAACCTCGTTCTCGACGCGCAACCTGTTCGAAGTGACCACCGACGACCTGATCGCGCTGGGCAAGTTTGACCGTATCCTGATCGATCCGCCACGCGACGGCGCCATGGCCCTGTGCCAGGCGCTGGTCGGGCTGTCGCAAGTGCGCCCGGACATGCTGCCGAAACGTATCGTGTATGTGTCGTGCAGCCCGTCGACCCTGGCGCGCGACGCCGGCATCCTGGTGCTGGAAGCCGGTTACAGGCTTTCCAAGGCCGGCGTGGTCAATATGTTTCCGCATACCTCGCATGTGGAGTCGATGGCGGTGTTTGACCTGGTTGGGTAAAGCGTAAAACGGCGGGCCGGAGACGCGGGCCCGAGGAAATGCCGATGGCTGCGTTGCAGCTCCTTGCCGTACATGCGTACTGCCTGCGTCGCTGCGCCTTGCCCTCGACATTTTTCGGGTCCGCTTGGCCCGGAGAGCCGGTGCTGGTGCTGGTGGCCTTGGTGTGCTTTGCTGGTGTGCTTGTGTTGTGGGAAAAACGCCAGCATGCGTAGGTCGGATTAGGTGCAAAGCGCCGTAATCCGACAACACTAGAGGCGTAAAACAGACGTAAAAAAACCGGCCTAAGCCGGTTTTTTTATTGCTGCATCAATCTTAATCGCGGCTGCCGCCGGCCAAGCCCAGCAGGGACAGCAGGCTGGTGAAGATGTTATACACGTCCAGGTAGATGCGCAGGGTGGCCGAGATGTAGTTGGTCTCGCCGCCGTTGATGATCTGCTGCACGTCATACAGGATGTAGGCCGAGAAGATGGCAATCGCCACCATCGAGATCACGATCGACAGCGCCGACAGGCCCAGGAAGATGTTCGCCACCGACGCCAGGATCAGCACGATCACGCCGGCGAACAGCCATTTGCCCATTGCCGAAAAGTCGCGCTTCGACACCGTGGCAATCGTTGCCATCACGGCCAGGATGGTGGCTGTGCCGCCGAAAGCCGTCATGATCAGCATGCCGCCGTTCGCGTAGCCCAGGGTGCGCATCAGGATAGGCGTGAGCATCAGGCCCATGAAGAAGGTAAAGCCCAGCAGGACGGCGACACCGAGGCCCGAGTTCTTGGTTTTTTCAATCGCGTACATGAAGCCGAAGGCGATGGCCATGAAGATGATGAAGCCCATGCCGCCGGTCAGCATCGGCAGGTGCATCTGCACGCCGATGAAAGCGCCCAGCACGGTCGGTATCATGGACAGTGCGAGCAGCCAGTAAGTATTGCGCAAGACCTGGTGGCGTACTTGTTGCATGCCTCCCGACAGGTCAAAGGTGCGTTGCATGTTCTGATTCATAAAGCCTCCGTGTTGTCAAATCGATTTACTTCTTTGTGCAAGGATAGCATGGCGCCGCTTTTTTGCAAAAAAACCAGCTTAAGATTCCATTAAACGCATCTGGCTTGCAAGATCGTGATGGTGGTCCTGGGTGAGATGGGGTGTAGTATGGTAAAATCGAAGGTTGATTGAACTATCAATTATTGTTTTAAACCTTACTTTTTATTGGAGTTTTCACACATGGCAATCGAACGCACCCTGTCGATCATCAAACCAGACGCAGTTGCAAAAAACGTAATCGGCCAAATCTACAGCCGTTTCGAAAACGCTGGCCTGAAAATCGTTGCAGCCCGCATGACCCAACTGACGCGCGAACAAGCTGAAGGCTTCTATGCAGCGCACAAAGAGCGCGGCTTCTTCAAGGATCTGGTCGACTTCATGGTTTCGGGTCCAGTCATGATCCAGGCCCTGGAAGGCGAAAACGCCGTACTGGCCCACCGTGACCTGATGGGCGCAACGGATCCGAAAAAAGCGGAAAAAGGCACGATCCGCGCCGATTTCGCCGATTCGATCGATGCCAACGCCGTCCACGGTTCGGACGCTGTCGAAGCTGGTCAAGTGGAAATCGCTTACTTCTTCCCGGAACTGAAGGCCTAATCGCCTTGGATAACGTTATTTCCTGGCGTTATCTGTGAAATAACTTTATCACCCCTGTTCCCGCTGCGCTGGTTTGCTCTGCGCGCGGGGACGGATTTTTAGAATAGGCAACATCATGACGACGACTACCCTCACCAACTTGCTGGACCTCGATCCCGCGCAGCTGATCGCTTATTGCGCCGAGTTGGGAGAGAAACCGTTTCGTGCGAAACAACTGCAACGCTGGATACACCAGTTTGGCGCTTCCGACTTCGACGCCATGACCGATCTGGCCAAGTCGCTGCGCGATAAACTCGCCACGCGCGCCGAAGTGCGCGCCCCGGCCATCATCAGCGATCACACCTCCACCGACGGCACGCGCAAGTGGCTGGTCGACGTGGGCAATGGCAATGCGGTCGAAACCGTGTTCATCCCGGAAGAAAACCGCGGCACCCTGTGCATCTCGACCCAGGCCGGCTGCGCCGTCAACTGCCGTTTCTGCTCGACCGGCAAGCAGGGCTTCAACCGCAATCTGTCGGTCGGCGAGATCATCGGCCAGCTGTGGATGGCGGAATTCGAACTGCGCCGCACCAAGGGCATCGAGCCGGGGCCGAAAGGCGAGCGCCAGATCACCAACGTGGTGATGATGGGCATGGGCGAGCCGCTGCTCAATTTCGAGCCGACCGTCACCGCGCTCAAACTGATGCTCGACGATAACGCCTACGGCCTGTCGCGCCGCCGCGTCACCCTGTCGACCTCGGGCGTGGTGCCGATGATGGACAAGCTGTCGCAGGAAGTGCCGGTGGCGCTGGCCGTCTCGCTGCACGCCTCGAACGATATGCTGCGCGATGGCCTGATTCCTCTGAACAAGAAATACCCGTTGAAGGAGCTGATGGCGGCCTGCAAACGCTATCTGGAATTCGCCCCGCGCGACTTCATCACCTTCGAATACTGCATGCTCGACGGCGTCAACGACAGCGACGAGCACGCGCGCGAACTGCTGGCGCTGGTACAGGACCGCGAGTTCGGCGTGAACTGCAAGTTCAACCTGATTCCGTTCAATCCTTTCCCCGAGTCGGGTCTGTTCCGCTCGAAAAATCCGCGCATCAAGGCCTTTGCCCAGGTGCTGATGGATGGCGGCATCATCACCACCGTACGCAAGACGCGCGGCGACGATATCGATGCGGCCTGCGGCCAGCTGGCCGGCGAAGTCAAGGACCGCACGCGGGTGCAGGAGCGGATGGAAAAAATGACGGAATACCAGCAGAAGTTCGGCGCCAATTTCGGCAAGATCGTCGAGATCCGCTCCTGATGCGGGGAGGCATGGCTTACCCTCGCGCACTTGCCGTGGCGGTTGCCAGCCTGGCCGTGCTGCTGGCCGGCTGTGCTTCCATTGCGGACCAGGAGCGCTCCGCCGCCTCGCTGAGTGAGCGCGCGCACTTGCGCCTGCAACTGGCCAGCGCCTATTATGCGCAAGGCCAGTTTGGCGTGGCCCTGGAAGAGGCGCAGCAAGCGCTTACTCTGGCGCCAGGCGACGCCCAGGCGTATGGCATGCGTGGCTTGATCCTCGCGGCCATGCATCAGAGCGTGGCGGCCGAAAAAGATTTTCTTTACGCATTGCGCCTTGCGCCCCACAATCCCGAGTTGAGCAATAATTATGGCCAGTTCCTGTGCCAGAGCGGGCGTGCGGCGCAGTCGCTGGCGTATTTCGATGCCGCGCTGCAGGACGCCGCCTATGTGTCGCCGGAAAAGGCGCTGAACAATGGCGGTGCATGCAGCCTGGCCATGAAGGATCATGCGCGCGCGATTGCCTACTGGCTGCGCGCGGAGGGCATTGCGCCGGGGATGGCAAGCACTTACATCGGCCTGGCGCGTGCGTATTGCGAACAGCAGGACTACCGCCAGGCGGCGTTGTATCTGGAGCGCCTGGGCAAGGTAACGATTATGGAAAGCCAGACGGCCGATGTGCTGTGGCTAGCGATCAAGGTGCGGCATAAGCTCGGAGATGCGGGTGCGGAAGCTGGCCTGGTGGCGCAATTGCGCCGCCACCATTCCGGCTCGCCCGAATATGCTGCTTATCAAAGTGGGGCGTTTGATGAGTGAGACAGGGATACCAATGAATTCAGAGCGGGCAGAAATACCTCAGCAGCAGCCCCAGGGCAATCTTGCGTCGGCAGGCGCACAACTGAAGGCGCAGCGCGAAGCACTGGGCTGGCCGGTGGAGCAGGTGGCCGACCAGCTCAAGCTGGCGCCGCGCCAGGTGGTGGCGCTGGAAGAGGGCGATGTGGCGGCCTTGCCGAACCTGGCCGTGGTGCGCGGTTTCGTGCGCGCCTACGCCAAGGTCCTGAAAATGGATGCCGCGCCGCTGGTGGCGATGATCGAAGTGCATCCGCCCACGCCGGTGCAGGAGCACCAGGCGACGCCGGCGCGCCGCGATATCTCGGCCACGTTTTCCGAGTCGCGCTTCCCGTCGATGACGCAGCGCTCCTCGCATACCGGTCTGTGGATCGCCGGCGCCGTGGCGGTGGTGGTGGCCGCCGCCTTCGGCGCGTATAAAATGGGTTATGTGCCCGACACCCTGTTTGCCCGCGGCGACAAGGAGGCCGTGCACACCAGCCTGGCAGGGCCGGTGGAAACCACGCTGGTCAAGCCGGGCCAGGAGATCGCGCCCGTGCAGACGCCGTCGGTACCCCTGATTTCGGTGCCGCCGCCAGAAGGCGGCACCGGCAACGAGACACCGCCGCCGGCACCGGCCACGGTACTGGCCACTGCGCCAGCCGCCGTGCCGGCACCGGTGGTCGAAACGCCGGCGGCCGCGCCAGCCGTGGCCAGCGCCAATGCGCTGGTGCTCAATGTGACGCAGGATTCCTGGGTTGAAATTCGCCGCCCCGGCAGCACGCCGCTGATTTCGCGCCTGGTCAAGGCCGGCAGCACGGAGACCTTCGACATCACCGGGCCGGCCGTGCTGGTGGTGGGCAAACCCGAGATGGTGCAAGCGACCCTGCGCGGCGCCAAACTGGAACTGCCACGCATTGCGGGCGGCACGATTGCCCGCGTGAATATCAAATAACGGACAAGACTATTATATGGCTACCTCGAATACAGCGATCGGCTCCGGCCCGTCCGGCCGGCGCGACAGCCGCAAGGTGCTGGTCGCACACGGCCAGCGCCAGATCTGGGTGGGCGGCGACGCCCCCGTGGTGGTGCAGTCGATGACCAATACCGATACGGCCGACGCCATCGGCACCGCAATCCAGATCAAGGAACTGGCGCGTGCCGGCTCGGAACTGGTGCGCCTGACGGTCGACCGGCCGGAGGCGGCGATGGCGGTGCCGTATATCCGCGACCAGCTCGACAAAATGGGCATCGACGTGCCGCTGGTGGGCGACTTTCACTACAACGGCCATACCCTGCTCAACGACTATCCCGATTGCGCGCGCGCACTGTCGAAGTACCGCATCAATCCGGGCAACGTCGGCAAGGGCGCCAAGCGCGACACGCAATACGCGCAGATGATCGAAGCGGCCTGCCGCTACGACAAGCCGGTGCGCATCGGCGTGAACTGGGGCAGCCTGGACCAGGCGTTGTTGGCACGCATCATGGATGAAAACGCGGGCCGCGCCGAACCGTGGCCGGCCCAGGCCGTGATGTACGAAGCGCTGGTGACGTCGGCGATCGAAAACGCCGTGCGCGCCGAAGAACTGGGCCTGGCGCGCGACAAGATCATCCTGTCCTGTAAAGTGTCCGGCGTGCAGGACCTGATCGCCGTCTACCGCGAGCTGGCCAAACGCTGCGACTATCCGCTGCACCTGGGCCTGACCGAAGCGGGCATGGGCAGCAAGGGCATCGTCGCCTCGACGGCGGCCTTGTCGGTGCTGCTGCAAGAGGGCATCGGCGACACCATCCGCATTTCGCTCACGCCCGAGCCGGGCGGCGACCGCACGCGCGAGGTGATCGTCGGCCAGGAGATTTTGCAGACCATGGGCCTGCGCAAGTTCGCGCCGATGGTGATCGCCTGCCCCGGTTGCGGCCGCACCACCTCGACCACCTTCCAGGAACTGGCCGACAATATCCAGACCTATCTGCGCGAGCAGATGCCGGAATGGAAAAAACTGTATCCGGGCGTGGAAGCGATGAACGTGGCCGTGATGGGCTGCATCGTCAATGGCCCGGGCGAATCGAAGCACGCCAACATCGGCATCAGCCTGCCCGGCACCGGCGAGTCGCCGGCCGCGCCGGTATTTGTCGATGGCGAAAAAGTCGTCACCCTGCGTGGCGAGCGCATCGTCGAAGAATTCCAGGACATCGTCCTGAAGTATGTAAAAAGCCACTACGGCGCCACTGCCACGATTACGGCGTAGGTCGGATTAGCGCTACGCGCGTAATCCGACAACTTGGGTAAAGCAAAAAGTAAAGAAGAAGAACACCATGTCCGAAAATAAAAAAGCCGATAAAATCACCGCCGTCAAAGGCATGAACGACGTGCTGCCAGCCGACGCGCCGCTATGGGAGCTGTTTGAAAATACGGCCCAGTCGGTGCTGCAAAGCTATGGCTTCCAGCAGATCCGCACGCCGATCGTGGAAGAGACGAAATTGTTCGCGCGCGCCATCGGCGCCGTCACCGATATCGTTGAAAAAGAGATGTACTCGTTTACCGATTCGATGAACGGCGACAACCTGACCCTGCGCCCGGAAGGCACGGCCGGCGTGGTGCGCGCCGTGGTCGAGCACAACCTGGTCTACGAAGGCCCGAAACGCCTGTGGTACAAGGGCCAGATGTTCCGCCACGAGCGCCCGCAGAAGGGCCGCTACCGCCAGTTCCACCAGTTCGGCGTGGAAGCGATCGGTTTTACGGGCCCGGACATCGACGCCGAGCTGATCATGATGTCGCGCCGCCTGTGGGATGACCTGGGCCTGGAAGGCATCCGCCTGGAACTGAACTCGATCGGCGACGCCGCCGAGCGCCTGCGCCACCGCGCCGACCTGATCGTCTACCTGGAAAGCCACAGCGAGCTGCTCGACGAAGAAGCCAAGCGCCGCCTGCACAGCAATCCGCTGCGCATTCTCGACACCAAGAATCCCGCCATGCAGGAACTGGTCAATGGCGCGCCCAAGCTGCTGGACTACCTGGGCGAGGAATCGCTGGCCCACTTCCACGGCCTGCAAAAGATTTTGAACCACAACAATATTCCGTTTACCATCAATCCGCGCCTGGTGCGCGGCCTTGATTACTACAACCGCTCGGTGTTCGAGTGGGTCAGCGACAAGCTGGGCGCGCAAGGCACGGTGTGCGCGGGCGGGCGCTATGACGGCATGGTTGAAATGTTCGGCGGCAAGTCGACACCGGCCGTCGGTTTCGGCATGGGCGTCGAGCGCCTGGTGCTGCTGATGAAAGACGCGGCCGAGCCGGAGCAGCCAGCCCAGTGCGATGTCTACCTGGTGCACCAGGGCGAGCAGGCCGGCCTGCAGGCCTTTGTTCTGGCCGAGCGCATCCGCGACGCCGGCCTGGACGTGGTGCTGCACTGCGCGGCCAGCAATGGCGGCGGCAGCTTCAAGACGCAGATGAAAAAGGCCGACGCCAGCGGCGCATCGTTTGCCGTGATCCTCGGCGACGATGAAGTGGCCAACCACGTGGCCACCGTCAAGGCCCTGCGCGACGCCGAAGGCGCGGCGCAGCAGAGCACGGTGCCGTTCGACGATGTCGTCGATTATGTGGTCGACCAGATCATCGGCGACCATGATTGCGGTCATGACCACGGCCCTGGCGGCCATGTGCATCACCATCATTGATATACGTTGCCACGGCGATGTGGCAACATGGCGTACCCCTCGATCCACTACTCATTACACTGACGACTCATGGCATACGATCACGAAGAGCAAGAACAACTGGCATCCCTCTCGGCATGGTGGAAGCGCTACGGCAACCTGACCTCCTGGGTCCTGATCGTGGCGCTGGCCGGCTACAGCGGCTGGGCTGGCTGGCAGTACTACCAGCGCACGCAATCGGCGCAGGCAGGCCAGCTGTACGATGAGCTGCAGGGCGCCATCGCCGCCAAGGACGCGGCCAAGATCCAGCGCGCCGCGGCCGACATGCAGTCGCGCTTCGGTGGCACGTCGTACGCGCAGATGAGCGGCTTGGCCGCGGCCAAGGCGGCGTTCGACGCGAACGACATGAAAACCGCCAAGGCCCAGCTGGCCTGGGTAGCCGAGCATGGCAGCGAAGAATACAAGGTGATCGCCAAGCTGCGCCTGGCTGGCGTGCTGCTCGACGAAAAAGCCTACGATGAAGCGCTGAAAGCCCTGTCGGGCGCCAGCGTGCCGCAATTTGCCGGCGCCGTGGCCGACCGCAAGGGCGATATCCTGGTGGCGCAGAACAAGCTGGCCGAGGCGCGTACCGCCTACCTGGCCGCGTTCGGCGCGACCGACAAGAACAACCCGGGCCGCCAGCTGATCCAGGTGAAACTGGAAGCGATCGGCGGCAGCGTGCCGGAAGAGAAGGCCAAGGCCGCAGCAGCGGCTGCCTGATAGTCCTTACAAGTACAAGAAAAAGGTTGGATAACATTTATGCGTCTCACTGAAAAGCTGGTAGCGGCAAGCCTGTTGGTCTTGATGGCGGGTTGCTCGTCATGGAACCCTTTTGCCAAGAAGGATCCGAAAACCGAGCCGGCCAAGCTGGTCGAGTTAAAATCGAGCATGGCCGTGCGCGAAGCATGGAAATACTCGATCGGCAAGTCGGGCGTGTATGCATTCACTCCGGCCCTGTCCGGCAGCAGCCTGTATGTGGTCAACGCCGATGGCGCGCTGGCCCGCCTCGATGCGGCCACCGGCCGTGAAACCTGGCGCATCAAGAGCGGCACCGACATCACGTCGAGCCCCGGCACCGACGGCAACGTGGTGGCGGTCGGCGGCGTGAAGGGTGCCGTGATGGCGTTTGACGCCGACGGCAAGGAACTGTGGAAGGCCCAGGCGTCGAGCGAAGTGCTGACGGCGCCGGTGGTTGGCGACGGCGTGGTAGTGGTGCGCAGCGTCGATAACCGCATTCTCGGTTTCGACGCCAGGACCGGCGAGCGCAAATGGGTAGTGCAGCGCAACACCCCGTCACTGACCTTGCGCAATGCGCCGGGCATGGTGATGGGCGGCGCCAGCGTGTATGTCGCCCAGCCGGGCGGCAAGCTGCTGGCGCTGACGGCGGCCACCGGCGTGGTACGCTGGGAAACCGCGGTCAGCGAAGCGCGCGGCGCCACCGAACTCGAACGCGTGTCCGACATCGCCGGCACGCCGGTGGTGTTCGAAGGGGAAGTGTGCACCGTCACGTACCAGGGCAAGGCCGGTTGTTTCGACGCCGCCACCGGCGTGCCGCGCTGGACCAAGCCGGTCTCGTCCGATGTGGGCGTGGCGGTCGACCAGCGTTTCGTGTTTACCGCCGATGACCAGGGCACCGTGCTGGCGTTTGCCCGCGAAGGCGGGCAGGGCGCCTGGAAGAACGAGGCGCTGGCGCGCCGCCGCCTGTCCACGCCGGCCTCGTACGGCCGCAGCGTGGCCGTTGGCGACTATCAAGGTTACATCCACTTCCTGTCACGGGAAGATGGCGCATTAATAGGTCGGGTCAGCACCGACGGCAGCCCGATCATCTCGGTTCCTGTCGTTGCAGGTTCGAATTTGATTTTTCAAACCCAATCAGGGACAGTGACCGCTCTCGCGGTCGAGTAATACAAATGAAGCCGGTAATTGCACTAGTAGGTCGACCCAATGTTGGGAAATCGACTTTATTCAATCGTCTGACCCGCTCGCGCGATGCGCTGGTGGCGGATTTGCCTGGGTTGACGCGCGATCGTCACTATGGCGAAGGCCGTGTCGGCGAACGTCCCTTCCTGGTCATCGATACGGGTGGTTTCGAACCCGTCGCCAAGGAAGGCATCATGCACCAGATGGCCCTGCAGACCAAGCAGGCCGTGGCCGAGGCCGACGTGGTGGTGTTCATCGTGGACGGCCGTCAGGGCCTGACGCCGCATGACAAGACCATCGTCGACTTCCTGCGCAAGAGCGGCCGCCCGGTCCTGCTGGTGGTCAACAAGAGCGAAGGCATGCGCTATACGGCCGTGGTGTCCGAATTCTATGAACTGGGCATGGGCGATCCGTATGCGATCTCGTCGGCGCACGGCGACGGCGTCAACGACCTGGTCGAAGTGATGCTGGACCTGGCGTTCGCGCAGCGTCCGGAAGAGCCGGAAGAACTCGAAAAAACCGACCGCGGCATCAAGATCGCCCTGGTCGGCCGTCCGAACGTGGGCAAGTCGACCCTGATCAACACCTTGCTGGGCGAAGAGCGCGTGATCGCCTTCGACATGCCGGGCACGACGCGCGACTCGATCGAAATTCCGTTCGAGCGCGACGGCCAGCAATACACGCTGATCGACACGGCCGGCATCCGCCGCCGCGGCAAGGTGTTTGAAGCGATCGAGAAATTCTCGGTGGTCAAGACGCTGCAGTCGATTTCGGAAGCCAACGTGGTGGTGCTGATGCTCGACGCGCAGCAGGATATCTCGGAACAGGACGCCCATATCGCCGGCTTTATCCTGGAATCGGGCCGCGCGCTGGTGGTGGCCGTCAACAAATGGGACGGCCTGCAATCGCATGAACGCGACGAGATCAAGATCGATATCGACCGCAAGCTCGATTTCCTGTCGTTCGCGCAGATGCATTTCATTTCGGCGCTGAAGGGCACCAACATCGGCCCGCTGATGAAGTCGCTCAACGCGGCGTACGCGGCCGCCATGTGCGACCTGTCGACGCCGAAGCTGACGCGCGCCCTGATCGAAGCGGTGGAAAAGCAGGAACCGCGCCGCAAGGGCTCGATCCGTCCGAAGCTGCGCTACGCTCACCAGGGCGGCATGAACCCGCCGGTCATCGTGATCCACGGCAATGCGCTTGACGCCGTCGGCGATCCGTACAAACGCTATCTGGAAAAACATTTCCGCGATACCTTTGCGCTGGTCGGCACGCCATTGCGCATCGAACTGCGTACCGGGAAAAATCCGTTTGCGCGCACGCCAAGCAAATAAATCGGCTGTCAATTAAGCTTTGATTAAGGCGCCGCGGTAATAATGCGGCGCCGACAGCAAATAATATTGCCATTCCTGAGCATTAACGCCAAAATAATAAAGTGTTAATGCGCCATGCGCGACAGCGATCGCGAAAACAGGTTACAGTAGCTATGACGCATCTTTCTCTGTGAGACGGGTGTGAGAGCACTTGAAATCAAGCGAGTCGCCTCCAATTCTTACACAACAACATAAACAAACGGAGCTGTTATGAGCAACAAAGGGCAACTGTTACAAGACCCATTCCTCAATGCATTACGCAAAGAGCATGTTCCTGTCTCGATCTACCTGGTCAATGGCATTAAATTGCAGGGCCATATCGAATCGTTCGATCAATATGTCGTATTGCTGCGCAATACAGTGACACAGATGGTATACAAGCATGCCATCTCGACCGTGGTGCCGGCCCGTGCCGTCAATCTCAATATTGAATCCGAAGCGGAGTAAAGCGTTGAGCTTGACGGCCCCGCGCCTCTCACCTTCCATCGCCTGCATCCGTGCCAGCGGCGCTGATGCATCCGCATCGGCGTTCGCGACAACCTGTCTGTTGCCATCATGCGCGCGGCACTAGTCGGAGTCGACTTCGGTCACAGCGACTTTGCCGCCAGCATGGAGGAATTGATGCTGTTGTCGCGCTCGGCTGGCGTCGACCCGATTTCCACCATCACGGCCAAGCGTTCAAGTCCCGATTCCGCCTATTTCGTCGGTAGCGGCAAAGCCGACGAGATCGGCGACGCCGTCGTCAACGATGGCCTGGAAATCGTCATCTTCAATCACGCCCTGTCGCCCGCTCAGCAGCGCAATCTGGAAAAGCGCCTGAATGTGCGCGTGCTCGACCGTACCAGCCTGATCCTCGACATCTTTGCGCAGCGCGCGCAGAGCCACGAGGGCAAGCTGCAAGTCGAGCTGGCCCAGCTGCAGCACCTGGCCACGCGCCTGATCCGCGGCTGGACCCACCTTGAGCGGCAAAAGGGCGGTATCGGCCTGCGCGGCCCTGGCGAAACGCAGCTCGAGACCGACCGCCGATTGATCGGCGACCGTGTCAAGGCATTGCGCGCAAGGCTGGAAAAACTGCACAAGCAGCGCGAAACGCAGCGCCGCGCGCGTGGCCGCAATCACACGTTTTCAGTCTCGCTGGTCGGCTATACCAATGCCGGCAAGTCGACCCTGTTCAACGCCGTGACCAAGGCCGGCGTGTACGTGGCCGACCAGTTGTTCGCCACGCTCGACACCACCTCGCGCCGCGTCTATCTGGGCCAGGAAGTGGGCAATGTGGTCATTTCGGACACCGTGGGTTTTGTCCGCGAATTGCCGCACCAGCTGGTGGCGGCCTTTCGCGCCACCCTGGAAGAAACCATCCATGCCGATCTGCTGCTGCACGTCGTCGACGCTTCGTCGCCGGTGCGCATGGAGCAGATCGAGCAGGTCAACCTGGTCTTGCAAGAGATCGGCGCCGATCATATTCCGCAAATCCTCGTGTGGAACAAGATCGACGCGGCCGGGTTGGAGCCTTCCGTCGAGCGCGATGAAAATGGCGTGCTCAGCCGCGTATTTGTCAGCGCACACAAGGGCAGCGGGCTCGACCTGTTGCGCGAGGCCATCGTCGAGATGGCCAGGAGCGCACCGCGTTCGGCCCACCTCTATCAGTACGATGCAGCACAGGACAGCCAGTTGATCGACGAGCAAGACGAGCAAGACGATCACGCTGGCCAGCACGATGGCGCCGCCCGGGACCAGGCCGAAGAAACTGGCCCGGACGATGGTAATTCCACCCACTCCAAAGTCGGAACACGATAGTTATGCTTGTCTCCCTACTCAAAAAAACAGGCTTGAAGTTGTCCCTGAATGACCCCCGCTGGGGCAATCGCAAGGACGACGGCAAGAAAGCCCAAGAAGGCAAAAAGCCTGGCGAAGGTCCGCCGGACCTCGATCAGCTGTGGCGCGATTTCAATCAGCGCCTGAATGCCTTTTTTGGCCAGAAAAACCGTCCCGACAACGGCGGCAACAACAATGGCAACAACGGCGGTGGCGGTCCGCGTCCGGACATGAAGGGCGCCGGCATTACCGCCGGCGTGGTCGGCGTGATCGCCGTCTTCATCTGGCTCGCCAGCGGCGCCTTTATCGTGCAAGAGGGCCAGAACGGCGTCGTCATGACGTTCGGCAAATACACGCGCACCACGCCGGCCGGTTTCAACTGGCGCTGGCCGTATCCGTTCCAGACCGATGAAACCGTCAATGTGTCGCAGGTGCGTACCGTCGAAGTGGGTTACCGCCAGTCGTTGCGCACCAAGCAGGCCGACGAGTCGCTGATGCTGACCGACGACGAGAACATCATCGACATCCAGTTCGCGGTGCAATACACGCTGAAAGGTCCGGTCGACTGGCTGTTCCAGAACCGCGACCAGGAAGATACCTTGCGCCAGGTGGCCGAAACTTCGATCCGTGAAGTGGTTGGCCGCAGCAAGATGGATTTCGTGCTGTACGAAGGCCGTGAAAAGGTCGCGTATGAAACCCAGACCCTGATGCAGCAGATCGTTGACCGCTACAAGCTCGGCGCCCTGATCACCAACGTGACGATGCAGGCGGTGCAGCCGCCGGAGCAGGTGCAGGCCGCGTTCGACGATGCGGTGAAAGCCGGCCAGGACCGCGAACGCCAGAAGAATGAAGGCCAGGCCTACGCCAACGACGTGATTCCGAAAGCGCGCGGCGCCGCCTTCCGCCTGATGGAAGAAGCCGAAGCGTACAGCGCCATGGTGACCGAGAACGCCGCCGGTAACGCCTCGCGTTTCAAGCAGGTGCTGGTCGAGTACCAGAAGGCGCCTGCCGTCACGCGTGACCGCATGTACCTGGAAACCATGCAGCATGTGTTCAGCAGCGCCAGCAAGGTGATGATCGACGCGAAAAGCGGCAGCAACCTGCTGTACCTGCCACTGGACAAGCTGATCGCCCAGACGGCCGCGACCGACGCCAGCGCCGCTGCCGCCCGTGCCGCCGCCCCTGCCACCACCACTGTTTTGCCACAGGAAGCCATGCCGACAGTCGAAGTCAATACGCGCCGCTCTTCGCGTGAACGGGAGAGCCGCTGATGAACCGTATCGTAGCCGCCCTGATCGCGGGCTTTATCGCGATCATGCTGTTGTCCTCGACCGTGTTCGTGGTCGACCAGCGCAAGTATGCCGTCGTCTTCGCCCTCGGTGAAGTCAAGGAAGTGATACGCGAACCGGGCTTGTACTTCAAGCTGCCGCCGCCATTCCAGAACGTGCTGTACCTGGACAAGCGCATCCTGACCCTCGATACGCCGGAGCCGGAGCGCTTCATCACGGCCGAGAAGAAGAACATCCTGGTCGACGCCTATGTCAAATGGCGCATCGGCGACCCGCTGCTGTATTTCCGCAGCTTCGGCGGCGATGAAAATCCGGCCCGCAACCGCATGTCGCAAATCGTCAAGGCCGCCCTGAACGACGAAATCACCAAGCGTACGGTGCGCGAAGTGATCTCGGGCCAGCGGGGCAAGGTGATGGAAGCGATCCTGGCCAAGGTATCGGTCGAAGCGAAGGCGATCGGCGTCGAGATCATCGACGTGCGCCTGAAACGCGTCGACTACGTCGAGCAGATCAACAACTCGGTGTACGAACGCATGAAGTCCGAACGCGTGCGCGTGGCCAATGAGCTGCGTTCGACCGGTTCGGCCGATTCCGAGAAGATTCGCGCCGACGCCGACAAGCAGCGCACCGTGATCCTGGCCGAAGCCTACCGCGAAGCCGAGAAGCTGCGCGGCGAAGGCGATGCCAAGGCCTCGCAGATCTACGCCGAAGCGTTTGGCCGCAATCCCGAGTTCTACAAGTTCTACCGCAGCCTCGAAGCCTACCGCGCCACGTTCAAGGACAAGGGCGATGTGATGGTGGTCGATCCGAGTTCGGAGTTCTTCAAGTACTTCAAGGGCAATGGCTCGGCCGGTGCGGCCGGCGCCGCCAAAAAGTAATCCAGGGGCAGCACTTCAGGCGGGGCCGGCAGCGATGCCGGCCCCGTTTTTTTATGGCCGCTTGTGCGTTGCCGGCACGATAAAAGGGCACTTTTTTTGCCCCAGGTTATCACCGCGGCGACAACTTATCCCTAAAGCCACACTTTTTCGCGTAAAATATCAGGTTCGGCCTCTTGCCTGGCGCGCCCGCCGCTGCCTCGCCTGATGCATTTTTCAACTTTCTCCCGTATCTCGCTCCCTCATGCCGAATTGGCTTTTGCCCGAAAATATTGCCGATGTCTTGCCGTCGGAAGCGCGCAAGATCGAAGAGCTGCGCCGCCTCATGCTGGATAATTTCCGTCTGTACGGATATGAACTGGTGATGCCGCCGCTGCTCGAGTACCTGGAGTCGCTGATGACCGGCGCCGGCAAGGATACCGATCTGCGCACCTTCAAGCTGGTCGACCAGCTGTCGGGCCGCATGCTCGGCCTGCGCGCCGACATGACCACGCAAGTGGCCCGCATCGACGCCCACCTGCTCAACCGCGCCACCGTCACCCGCCTGTGCTACGCCGGCAGCGTGCTGCATACCCGTCCGTCTGGACTGCATGCGACGCGCGAGCCGCTGCAGATCGGCGCCGAAATCTACGGCCACGCCGGCCTGGAAGCGGATGCCGAAATCCAGGAACTGGCGCTCGCTTCGCTGGCGCTGGCCGGTTTCGACGCGGTGCGCCTCGATTTGTCGCACGTCGGCCTGTTGCGCGCTATCATTGAGCAAGACCCGGCCGCCGGCCGTGACGAAGCTGCCCTGTACAGCTTGCTGCGCGCGAAAGATGCGCCAGGCTTGCGCGCCCTGACCGCCTCCTACGGCGCCGTCACGCGCGAGGCGCTGCTGGCCTTGCCGAACCTGTATGGCGACATCGACGTGCTGGCGCGTGCGCGCGAAGTATTGCCGGCGCTGCCGGGGGTACAAAAGGCGCTGGCCGAACTGGCCGCGCTGGCAGGCTCCGCCCTGGGCCGCGCCGAAGTGGCGATCGACCTGGCCGACCTGCGCGGTTACCAATATGAAAGTGGCGCGATGTTTGCGCTGTATGTACCTGGCTTGCCGAACGCGGTTGCGCGCGGCGGCCGTTATGACCACGTCGGCGAAGCGTTCGGCCGGGCTCGTCCCGCGACCGGCTTCTCGCTCGATTTGCGCGAACTGGCGCGCCTGTTGCCGACCGCGGAGCGTAAACACTCGATCCGCGCGCCGTGGGGCAGCGCGCCGGAATTGAAGGAAAAAATCGCCGAGTTGCGCAAGGCGGGCGAGGTCGTGATCCAGAGTTTGCCGGGTCACAGTAATGAACAAGACGAGTTCGAGTGCGATCGCGTGCTGGTACTTGCCGATAATGGTAGTAGCTGGATTCTTAAAAACTTAGGTTGAGTGATGTCAAACAAAATTATGGCAAAGAACGTCGTTGTCATCGGCACCCAATGGGGCGATGAAGGTAAAGGCAAGATCGTCGACTGGTTGACCGATCACGCCCAGGGTGTGGTGCGCTTCCAGGGCGGCCACAATGCAGGCCACACGCTGGTCATCGGCGGCGTCAAGACCGCGCTGCAACTGATCCCTTCGGGCATCATGCGTCCAGGCGTGGCCTGCTACATCGGTAACGGCGTGGTGGTGTCGGTGCCGGACGTGCTGCGCGAAATCGACAAGCTGGAAAAAGTCGGCGTCGAAGTCGCCTCGCGCCTGAAAGTGTCCGATGCCGCGCCCGTGATCCTGCCTTACCACACCGCGATCGACCTGGCCCGCGAAGCCAAGCGTGGCGATGCCAAGATCGGCACCACCGGCAAGGGCATCGGCCCGGCCTACGAAGACAAGGTGGCGCGCCGTGCGATCCGTATCGCCGACCTGTTGAACGAGAAGCGCTTTGCCGAAAAGCTGGCCGAAAACCTCGACTACCATAACTTCGTGCTGGAAAACTACCTGAAGGCGCCGAAAGTCGACTATCAGAAAACCCTCGACGACGCGCTGGCCTACGTGCCGCGCCTGCGTCCGATGGTCACCGACGTGTCGAGCGCGCTGTACGCGGCGCACAAGGCCGGCGCCAATCTGCTGTTCGAAGGCGCGCAGGGTTCCCTGCTCGACGTCGACCACGGCACCTATCCCTTCGTCACCTCGTCGAACTGCGTGGCCGGCAATGCCGCGGCCGGTTCCGGTGTCGGTCCTGGCATGCTGCACTACATCATGGGCATCACCAAGGCCTACACGACGCGCGTCGGCTCCGGCCCGTTCCCGTCGGAACTGCCAACCGACGCCGGCGTCGGCCACCACCTGGCGCAAGTGGGCCATGAATTCGGCACCGTGACGGGCCGCGCCCGCCGCTGCGGCTGGTTCGACGCCGCCTTGCTGCGCCGCTCGGTGCAGATCAATGGCGTGTCGGGCATGTGTCTGACCAAGCTCGATGTGCTCGACGGCATCGACACCCTGAAGCTGTGCACCGGCTACACCATCGATGGCGTGTCAGTCGACATCTTCCCGTCGGGCGCCGAAGAAGCGGCGCGCTGCGTGCCGGTGTACGAAGAGATGCCAGGCTGGACCGAAAGCACCGTCGGCGCCAAGTCGATGGAAGCGCTGCCGGCCACCGCGCGCGCCTACATCAAGCGCATCGAAGAGCTGGTCGGCGTACCGGTCGACATGGTCTCGACCGGTCCTGACCGGGAAGAAACGATCGTCCTGCGCCACCCGTTCCAATAAAACGCGTCGCACACAATCCGCCGCAAGGCGGATTTTTTTAAGCACAGCATAAAGACCGAACCATCATGACTACACCACAAAGCAACGACCAGCACCTGTGGGTGAACTGGGAACAATACCACCGCCTGATCGAGCGCCTGGCGCTCAAGGTCCATGAATCGGGCTGGAAGTTCGACCAGGTGCTGTGCCTGGCGCGCGGCGGCGTGCGCCCCGGCGACGTGTTCTCGCGCATTTTCGACCTGCCGCTGGCGATCCTGTCGACCAGCTCCTACCGCGAAGACAAGGGCACCACCCAGGGCGACCTCGATATCGCCAAATACATGACCATGACCAAGGGTCCGCTGGCCGGCCGCATCCTGCTGGTTGATGATTTGGCCGATTCGGGCGTGACGCTCGACAAAGTCACGCGCCATCTGAAAGACAATTTCCCTGGCGTGACCGAAGTCAAATCGGCCGTGATCTGGCTGAAAGGCTGCTCGGTCGTGCGTCCTGACTACTACATCGAAGAACTGCCGCACAACCCATGGATACACCAGCCGTTCGAAGAGTACGACGGCCTGCGTCCGCATCAGCTGGCGGCGTGGATCAAGAAGGGCGAAGCGGGCAAGTAATCGCCCTTTCGTGTAGCAGAAAAAAAGACGATCGTGTATCGTCTTTTTTTTCGGCCAAAGGAATTGCGCATGACCATCCTGCACACGGCGCGGCTGCGCCTCGAACCCGTCACCGAAGCCCATTACGAGGCCATGCACGCCATGAACTCCGATGTTGAAGTGATGACTTACCTTAACGCCGGCCA
Source organism: Janthinobacterium psychrotolerans (assembly GCF_001677885.1). Classification (GTDB taxonomy): domain Bacteria; phylum Pseudomonadota; class Gammaproteobacteria; order Burkholderiales; family Burkholderiaceae_D; genus Janthinobacterium; species Janthinobacterium psychrotolerans. Next base: position 323,227 of record NZ_LOCQ01000062.1, read on the forward strand.
GCCTGAGACGGAAGAACACACGCGCGCGGCCGTCGCCCGCATCATGGGCCGCTGGCGCGAATGGGGCTACTCGTGGTGGGCGCTGGTGCGCACGGATGACGAGGTGATGGTGGGCCTGGCCTGCCTGCAGCATCTCGATGGCGACAAGACGCGCCCGCACGAAATCGGCTGGCGCCTGGCGCGCGCCGGCTGGGGCAAGGGCTATGCCAGCGAGGCCGCTGCCGCCATCGTCGCGCATGCCTTCGATGTGGTGCAAGCGCCGTTCGTGGTCGCCGTCGCCCATCCCGATAACGCCGCCTCGATCAAGGTCATGACGCGCCTGGGCATGCGCTACACGGGCATGGAAAAACACTACGACGACGATTGCGTCGTGTACCGCCTGGAGCGGCCATGAACGCATCATCGTTGAAGCCGCTGAACCTGGGCTGCGCCTACGGCGTGCGGTTTTCGCCCGACGGCGCGCGCCTGGCCGTGCTGGGCAATGACCTGACCCTGTGGGATGTGGCGGCGCGCCAGAAGCTGTGGCGTGGCAAGCCGGTACCGCATTGTTCGGCGATGGCGTTTTCGCCCGACGGCAGCCGGCTGGCCGTGAAAAGCACCACCGGCCTGATGGCGGTGCTCGACGCCGCGACCGGCGACGTGATCGTCAACTTTCGCAACAAGAAGGACGGCGAAGGCAGCGGCCCGGCCTGGTCGCCCTGCGGCCAGTACATCGTCGATGGCAGCTGGGACGGCCGCCTGCAGGTGCGCGCGGCGGCCACCGGCGAGCTCGTGTTTGCGCAGGACCATCCTGGCGAAATGCTGCGCAGCGCTTATGCCATCGATGCCATCGATGGTGCAAAGCGCCTGCTGGTACTGCATGGCGTCAAATCCGTCGAAGACGGCCAGGTGCAGCCGCCCGACTACGTCACCGCATGGGACTGGCCCTTGCAGGCCGGGGCGGGGCGCACCGTGCTGTTGCTGCCGGCGCTGCAAACGGTCGCCGCCTCGCCCGGCGGCCAGCAGCTGGCCGCGCTGCACCGCGCCGATGGCGCCGACCAGCTATCGGTGTTTGCGCTGGCCGACGGCAAGCTGCTGGCCACTACGACGGTCGAGCAGGGCGGCGGCATCGCCAAACTGACCTGGCTGCCCGACGGCCGCCACCTGGCGCGCATCGGCAAGGGCAAGCTGCAGTTCTACGGCTGGCCCGGCCTGGCGCTGGCGCGGGAATTGGCGTTTACCTATCCTTGTGCCGTGGCGTTCCTGCCGCAGTCGCCACTGGCCGCCATCGGCTCGTGGGAAAAAGGCGCGCTGATCGAATTGAACCTGAACCAGGAACCACAATGATTACCTGCTACCTGCGCTATATCATCGACCCGTATAAATTGAAGCAATTCGAAGCCTACGGCAAGCTGTGGATCCCGCTCGTCGAGCGCTTCGGCGGCCAGCACCACGGCTATTTTTTGCCCTCCGAGGGTGCCAGCAACGTGGCGCTGGCCATGTTCTCCTTCCCCAGCCTGGCGCTGTACGAACAGTACCGCACCGACTCGCTGCGGGACGCAGAATGCCAGGCGGCGTTTCGCTACGCCGAAGAGACGCGCTGCATCGTCAGCTACGAGCGCAGTTTTTTCCGGCCCGTGTTTGGCTGACCGGCTGTCTGCGTGCTAGAACCGTATCGGACAAGGCGCCGCCGTGCCGCCGCCAAAGCCGGCATGGCCTGACCTGGCGCTGAGGTTGAGCGTCATATTGCCCTTGTCGGGCATATAGATGCAGTACTCGCCGGTAGCCGTGATGACGCGGTAGATGCGTTGCGGGTCGTTCGGTGCGCTCCACAGTTCGATGCGGGCCGCTTCATGCCACTTCGGCTTGACCGCCGCGTGCGCCTCGGCAAAGCCTTTCGCCAGGCGTGTCTGCGGCGTATCGGGCGGCGCCGTGAATTCCTGCGGATGTTCGCCGCGCAGCTGGCGGTCGATGGCGCCGGCCGCTTGCAGGGCCCGTTGCGCGAGCGGAACGGCCTCCGGCATGGGCGCTGCCGGCGCCGGTTCGGATGGCGGGGCATCTTCTGGCGCGCTCGCTGGCGGGGTTTGCAGCGGGCTGGCGGTGGGCTTCGGCCGGCTCGCCGGCGGCTTGGCCGGTGCGGGCGATGCCTGTCTCGGCGGCGGCTGCGGCACGCTGGCAAGCTGGCGTGGCTGCAGCAGCTGTATCCATGCTCTTTGGTCCTGCCGCACGCTGCGCTGCACCGGCAGCATGACGGACCACAACAAGGCCAGGTGCAAGAGCGCCACGGCGGTGATGGCCCAGCCTGGACGGCGCTGCTGGAAAACAAGGGGGTGTGCCAGGGCGGTGCTCATCTGTTCATGTTTCCCACTGGTAAGGTCACGCCAGTATGCAAATTTGCAACAGCACTGTAAACAGCTTTCGCATGGTATGCAGCCGGCGCACCCCGAGGTACCGGGAAACGCACCCGGACGCTGATTTTGTTAAGCTGTGCTCCCGGCCCCCAGGTCCACACGACAGCAATTGCATGAGCGACGACATCCATTTTTACGAACCCGCGCACGGCCATGGCCTGCCGCACGATCCCTTCAACGCCATCGTCGGGCCGCGCCCGATCGGCTGGATTGCCACGCGCAGCAATGCGGGCGCGCTCAACCTGGCACCCTACAGTTTTTTCAATGCCTTCAATTACACGCCGCCGCTGATCGGTTTTTCCAGCATCGGCCGCAAGGACACGTTGCGCAATATCGAAGAGAACGGCGAGTTCGTGTGGAACCTGGCCACGCGGCCGCTGGCCGAGGCCATGAACATCAGCTGCGCGGCGGCGCCGCCCGAGGTCGACGAATTCGCGCTGGCCGGCCTGACGCCTGTCGCCTCGCGCATGGTCCAGGTGCCGCGCGTGGGCGAAAGCCCGGTGGCCTTCGAATGCCGGCGCACGCAGATCATCGAGCTGCAGGGTCTCAATGGCGACGGCGTCGGCAGCTGGCTGGTGCTGGGCGAGGTGGTGGGCGTGCATGTCGCGCGCCATCTGCTGGTCGACGGCGTGTACGACACGGCGGGGGCCGCGCCGATATTGCGCGCGGGCGGCCCGGCCGATTATTTTGAAATCACGGCCGACAGCCGGTTCCAGATGCGCCGGCCGGCCTGGCCCTGATGCTGGCCAGGCCCGGCTCGTTCAGGCCACCACCGGATGGCGCTCGCTGACGATGCCGCGATAGATCAGCCATGTGGCCAGCAGGCTGATGGCGCCGGCGCCGGCCATCCAGTAGCCTGGCGCGGCCTTGTCGCCGGTGCTTTCGATCAGCAGGGTCGACACCAGCGGCGTCATGCCGCCGAACAGCGCGGTGGCCAGGCTGTAGGCCAGCGAAAAGCCGGTCGTGCGCACGCTGGCCGGGATGATTTCCGTCAGCGCCACGATGGTGGCGCCGTTGTAGCTGCCGTACAGGAAGGATAGCCACAGCTCGACCATCAGCATATGGTCGAAGCTGGGGTGGCTGACCAGCCAGGACAGCGACGGATACGCGGTCAGCATGGTCAGCGCCGCGCATGCCGCCATGATGGGCCAGCGGCCGATGCGGTCGGACAGCGCGCCCATCACCGGCAGCCAGATAAAGTTCGACAGGCCGATGCACAGCGTGACGAGCAGGCTTTCCTCGGTGCTCAGTTTGAGCACGCTCTTGCCGAAGGTCGGCGTGTAGACCGTGATCAGGTAGAACGCCACCGTGGTCAGCACGATCAGCATCGCGCCGGTGACCACCAGCGGCCAGTTCAGGCTGATGGTCTTGAGCATCTGGCGGAAGGTCGGATGCGACTTGCGCGCCAGGTAGGCCTCGGTTTCCTGCAGCGAGCTGCGGATATAGAACACCACCGGGATGATCGAGCAGCCGATGAAGAACGGAATGCGCCAGCCCCAGTCGGCGATAAAGGCCGCGCTCAGGGTCTGGTTCAGGAAGTAGCCCAGCGCGGCCGAGAAGATCACGGCCACCTGCTGGCTGGCCGACTGCCAGCTGACATAAAAACCCTTGTTGCCCGGTGTCGCCATCTCGGACAGGTAGACCGACACGCCGCCCAGCTCGACGCCAGCCGAGAAGCCTTGCAGCAGGCGCCCGATCAGCACCAGGAAGGGCGCGAGCAGGCCGATGGTGGCGTAGCCGGGCACGAAGGCGATCAGCGCCGTGCCGGAAGCCATGATGGCCAGGGTCAGCACCAGGCCCTTGCGCCGGCCGATGCGGTCGATGTAGCTGCCGAGCAGGATGGCGCCCAGCGGACGCATGAAAAAGCCCGCGCCGAAGGTGGCGAAGGTCATCATGAGCCCGGCGAATTCGCTGGTGGCGGGGAAGAACGCCCTGGAAATATACGTCGCGTAAAAGCCGAACAGGAAAAAATCGTACATTTCGATGAAGTTCCCGCTCGTCACCCGGATGACGGTGCCGATGCGCGACGGCGCGCGCTGTGTTTCTTTGGGCGCGACCGACGCGATGTCGGGCGTGGCGGTGGAGGGAAGTGCCATGGTTTACCTGATGATCAATGATGAAGGGACGTCGTTGAAGCCTATCCCGGTAGTGAGCGCATTCATCTGCCGGGACAGGATCTTAGTGCGCAGTTGCGGACGTTGCGGTGCTGGCCGCCGCTGCCGGCAGCAGGCCGGTGGCCTCGATCGTGCCGGCGTTGGCCGGTGCGGCAAGGAAGCGCAACAGGGCGCGGCCCGCTTCCGGCTGGCTGGCGTCACGCACCAGCGCCGCCGAAAACTCGGTCATCAGCTGTACATCCGCCGGCAGCAGGCCGACGATATCGATGCCTTCGACCGGCATCAGTTCGCTGCGCTGCTGGCAGCCGAAATCGGCCTGGCCGTGGGCGATGATTTCACCGACCGGCGTGGCGGGAATCTTGGCGGCCTTGCCCTGCATCTGCGGCGCGATCTGCAGTTTGTTCATCAGCTGCGTCTCGATATACACGCCGCTGGCGCTGTCCGAATAGGCCACCTTGTCCGCCTTCAAAAAGGCGTTGCGCAGGCCCTCGGTGGTGCTGATGTCCGGCTTGGGCGCGCCGTGGCGCACCGCGCAGGCGATCGGCGAATTGGCCAGCACGACCTTGCTGCCGGGGACCAGGCGGCCTTCCTGCATCAGCTTGTCGAGCGCCTCGCCGACCATGATGACGACGTCGATCTGTTCGCCGCGCGCCAGCCGCGCGGGAATGGCATTTTTGGTGGCGCCCATCGACGGTCCCCATTCGGACAGCAGATGGTCGCCGCTGGCGCGCTCGTAGGCGGGCGCCAGGTTCTTGTAGGCCTGGGCGAAGCCGCCCGAGCTGACCACGCGGATATCGGCCGCGTGCGCCGCGCCGGCGCCGAGCAACAGCACGGCGGCCAGCAGTGGACGGGATTTTTGCAGCAGAGTAGGGTGAGACATGGTAGTGCTCCTGTCGTTAAAATTTGTGCATGAGGCCGAGCGTCAGGCCCAGGCCGTGGCGGTCGTTGGCGCGGCCGGCGGTGACACCGGCGGCATCACCTTGCCACAAGGTGTAGTCTGATTCGAGGTACAGGATAGAGCGTGGCGAGAGCGACTGTTCAAGGTAGGCAAAGGCGCGCTGGAAGCCGTCGTCGACCTGGCCGGTGGCGGTTCGCCAGACCTTGTAGTACGCGGTCGTGAACAGTAGCCCGGGCGCCAGTTGGCGGCTCACGCCGGCCGACGCCACGCGCTGCTGCACCGATTGCGCGACACCGGTGTCGGCGCGGTTGACGCCGAGATTGGCCTTGAACTGCCAGGCGTCGACCTTGTAGGCGGCACCGATGGTGGCAGCGTCGAGGCTGCGGTTGTCGCGATTATGAAAACGCATCAGCGCGCCCGATACGGCCAGCCCCGCCTGTTGATAGCTCAGGGCGCCGCCCCAGGTCGACAAGGCCGACGTGCCGCCCGCCACCTCGCCGAAGGAATACGCGGCGCGCGCCACCACCGGCCCGAGCGTGGTGCTGTATTTCAGCATGTTGTCGAGCCGGTAGAAGTTGTCGGCATAGCCGCTGCTGCCGTATTGCTGGCCGAAAGAGTGCCGGCCGAAGGCGGTATTGCTCAGCCCCGTGATATTGACGTTCGGGTTGAACGAGGCGTAGCGGACGCCGAGCGGGTCGACCGGCGCGATGGCGTCGGAGATCAGCGTCGCCTGGCGCCCCAGGTACACCGAACCGAGTGGCGACTTGAGGCCGACCCAGGCCTGGCGGTCGAACAGCTTGTCCGACTTGGCCGCGCTGCCCGTATCCAGGTTGATGCCGCCTTCGAGGCGGAACAGCGCCTGCCAGCCGCCGCCGAGGTCTTCCTGGCCGCGCACGCCCCAGCGGCTGGTGTTGTTGACGCCGCTGCTGACAGCGGACGTGGCGCCACCCGCCGTGGGGGCGTTGTTGGCGCTCAAGCCGTTGCCATAGCGGACGCCGGCATCGGCGATGCCATAGAAAACCGCGCTGCTCTGCGCCAGGCAGGTGCCGCTGGTGGCCAGCAACAGCGCAAACGTACAATGATGTCGCATTATGTCTCCTTGTTTGGATCAGGCCTTCTTGGCGAGGCTCATCAGCAAGGTCCCATCATCGTTGAAGTGGCATAATTTGATAATTGCAATTTTTCCAGGAATTAATGCATGCAGCGCATCAATTACGATCTCCACGATCTGCAGGCCTTTGTCGCCGTGGCCGAGCGCAACAGCTTTCGCCAGGCGGCCGCCGATCTTTTCATTTCGCAGCCGGCGCTGAGCCGCCGCATCGACAAACTGGAAGATGCGCTGGGAGTCAGGCTGTTCGAACGCACTACGCGGCGCGTGCAGCTGACCAATGTCGGGCAGGTGTTCCTGGTCAATGTGCGCGACGCGCTCAACGGCCTCGAGGACGCCGTGCTGGGGGTGGCCGACCTGGCCGCGCACCGCACCGGCACCGTGACGTTCGCCTGTGTGCCCTCGGCCGTCTGGCATTTCCTGCCCGACGTGCTCAAGCGCTTCAGCACGCAGTTTCCGAAAATTCGCGTGCGCGTGCATGACGAAAGCGCGCAGGATGTGCTCAACCTGGTGCTGGCCGGCGAGGCCGACTTCGGCATCTGTTTTACGGGTGCTGAAAACCCGGAGATCCATTTCCAGCCCATCTATGTGGAAAGCTATGTGCTGGCGATGCGCCACGACCATCCGCTGGCCAGGCGCAAGCAGTTGCGCTGGAAGGATACCGTCGATGAACGCTATATCGCGGTGGCCAAGTCGAGCGGCAACCGCAGCGTGCTCGACGCCGCGCTGTCGGGCGTGGAAAAGCACCCGTGGATCTCGTGCGAGATCAACCACGTGGCGGGCGTGCTGGCGCTGGTGGAGTCGGGCCTGGGCGTGGCGGCGGTGCCGGCGCTGTCGATCCTGCCGGAACGGCAAAGCATGGTGGTCGGCGTGCCGCTGGTCAACCCTGCCGTGAAACGCACGCTGGGCCTGATCAGCAAGCACCAGCACGCGATGCCGCCGGCCTCGCGCACCCTGTTCGAGATGCTGAGCGCGAGCGTCGCGACAGCGAAGCCGATGCATTGATAATAATATCAGAATATCAATTCATATTTCTGATAGCCTGCCGCTGACTCGACATCGGAGATGCTAACTTGCGGGATTTGCAACAAGCATCAAGCATGATTGATGATTATTTCTGAAATGAAACCAAGTCGATTATCATGTAGATAATAATTTTAAAAAAGATATCGTCATGCATCCTTTCCATTCGTGCTTTGTTACCCGGCAGTGGTGCAAACTGACCCTATGTGCCTTGCTTGCGGCCTTGGTCGTTCCCTCTGCCGCCGACGAGTTACTGATGATGAGCACACAACTCGATCAGTTGGACCGGGCGGAACTACTTGATTTGCTTGACAAGGCTGAGCTCTGTGTCACTGCACATGACTTCTCTTGCGCAGAGCTTAATTTGGGGAAGGCCAGGATATTTGCCAAGTCAGGGAAAAATCAGACTGACTGGGCGCGTGTCAATGGTCGGCTGGTCAGCACCAGGACCGAGGTAGAGCTGGCGCGGCAAAAGGCGGAAGAGGAGGCGGCGAGTGCACGACGTCTCGTCGCAAGAGAGAGTGAGCGGCGTGAAGCCGAAAGGCTCGCGCAGATGGAGGCCGACAGTGCTGGAGCGCAGCCCAACTATGCTGCGGTTATCAGCGGCACCTTCGGTGCAACTATACATAATTTCAATAAATTCAATGCTCAGATGAATGCGCAGCAACAGGCGGTATTTCGCCAGGCGAGTGAGGCTCGTGCACGTCAGGCTGAGGCACAGCGCAATCAACAGCGTGCAGCGGCAGAGCGGCAACACCGCCTGGACGGTGAACGGAACCGTTTGGCCGATGAGCGTATTTCCCGCGAGCGGCGCAAGGAAGATGCTGTTGCTGCCGAGAAGACGCGTGGTGATCAGTTGCTTGCCAAAGCCAATGCCGACAGCGAGCGTGCCCAACGCGTTGTAAGCGAGCAGGAGGAACGCCGGAGAGCATTGCTTGCCGAACAGGTAGCGCAGCGCGAGCGAGAACAACGGGCGGAAGAAACCCGGCAACGCAATGAGCGTGCCAAAGCTGATCGTTTGGCTCTGCAGTTGGCCGAAAAAGCGGCGCATGAGAAAGAACTGGCGGACTTCCATGCTGCCATGGCCAAGGGGATCCGGCTGGTCGCCATCAATTGTTTTGGTGAGCATTCCGCCACAGGCACTGCGCCGAATCTCAAGGAGCCCCGAGGTGGTGCCTGTATTGATGTCAACTATGAAGCCACTTGTCCGGACAACCGGCAACCGATACGCGGAGTGGCCAAGACCTTTGTCGGCATGGCTGCTGGTTGTTTTGGCGACACCTATAAATTTCCGACAAAACCCGGTTGTGATATCAAGGATGTTCGTGTCAGGGTAATGTCAGTGCAGGGCTGTTCATGACCTCTGTTTTCAACATGACTTCTCCACTTTGTCAGCCTGTCATGAGCGATGTGGAAGTCCACTTATGAAAAATTGGGGCTTGATATGAGATTGGCTGGTTTCGCTGCCGTAATGGGAGCCGGGGCATTTTTCTCCATGGGGTTTCTGCTTGCTGGTGATGTGCGCGCTGTCCCACAGAACCCGGTGCCCAATTCGTCGCTGCGCATCAGTTGCGAGGAAGACAGTGTAGGTGCCGAGGTTTATGTTAACGGAAAATTTCGTGGTGAGTGTCCGGTCGATCTGCGGGTGCTTGCTGGCCAACTGCTGGTGCGCGTATCCCAATCGGCAGATTCCGAACATGAGCGTGTGTTCGAGCAGACTGTGCGAATGGGCGAGGATAGTTCCAAGCGTATAGACGTGGTATTGTCCGAGCCGAGACTGACGGCTGCGGCCCAGCGAGCTGAACAGGCACGTATTAGTGCCGAGGAAGCAAGACAGGCAAAACTGATCGAGAAACGCCGCCGCATCATCGAAGATAATTTGGCTCGTATGCATCAGGCCGCAGCCGGTGGTGATGCCGCCGCGATGCTGGCTTTATCCGAATTCCATGCGGCTAGCACAGGCGGTGCGCCAGATTTGGCGAAGGCGCATGAGTGGCTGGTCAAAGCTGCCAATTCTGGCGATCCTCGTGCAATGGGGCGCTTGGGTGAACGCTACGAAAATGGTCAGCAGGTTAGCGCTGATATGGCGCAGGCACTGGCGTGGTACCGCAAGGGAGCTGATGCCGGCGATCCAGTTGCCCAAGCTGGGTTAGGCGCGATGTATAACAATGGCACCGGCGTCGCCGTTGACAAGGAGCAGGCGCGTACTTGGTGGGAGCCGGCGAGTGCCGCAGGAAATGCCCGCGCGATGAATGGTATGGGTACTCTGTTTTACTTCGGGAATGGGGGCGTGACGAAAAATCATGTGATCGCCTTGGAATGGTACGAGAAAGCTGCCGCCCTGGGCAGTGCGCGCGCTATTGCCACCCTTGCTGACTTGTATGGCGAAATTGGTGAGCCCGGAACGTATCAACCAGAGCGCGCTTTTGCGCTGGCGCAGAAGGGTGCTGAACTAGGCACTCCACGCACGATGACCACGCTGGGCTTCTATTATTCGACAGGCGTCGGTACATCGCAAAACCAGGCGCTTGCCTTGAAGTGGACGCACAAGGCTGCTGAATTGGGTAACGGTGAAGCCATGAATAACATTGGCTACTATTACTACAGAGGACGGGGCGTGCCGAAAAATATCCAGACTGCTCTGTCCTGGTATCGTCGTGCTGCCGCAGCCGGCAGTTATTCAGGGGCAAAAAGTTTGGCCATTATGGTCTACGATGGCGAGGCCACCCCGGCCGACCGAAACTTGGCCATACTCTCGCTACGCAAGATACAAGATTATGAACCAGCGAAAATCTGGCTCAAGCGACTTGGCGCAGACTAACTACGCCTAACAAAACCGTAGCGGGCGGAAGGTAGTTGTGGTTGAGAAGCGCAACTGTACGGAGGTACAGTGAGCATCGCAGACCGCAAATGCCGACGCGCAGTAGGTTTTGATAGGCGCTCTAAAGCTCGGTAACGCTGGAGCGTGACATTGAGGCAATGAAATGGCTTTCGCCATTTCCCATGGATATGGGTAACTCATTTCTGCATGAGCGGGTTAGGCCCCAGGGTAGGCGCCTGCGCGCCGCCGTCGCTGCGCTTCGTTGACGCGCGTTACCTTGATCAAGTGGTCTTGGGTACGAACCGGGAAGCGGCCGTGTACGCCGCCAAGGGACTCGAAAAGAAATACACCTTCAAACTCGATATATCCCCCAAGGAGACCCGCATGCCCCGCTTCGCCGCCAATCTGACCATGATGTTCAATGAAGTGCCGTTTCCACAGCGCTTCGCCGCCGCCGCCAGGGCCGGCTTCCAGGGTGTCGAATTCCTGTTCCCGTATGAATATCCGGCGCGGGACGTGGCGCTCTGGCTGCGCGAGCACGGCCTGCAGAACGTGCTGTTCAACCTGCCGCCCGGCGCCTGGGCTGCGGGGGAGCGCGGCCTCGCTTCACTGCCGGGGCGCGAAGCCGAGTTTCGCACGGGCGTCGCGCAGGCCATCGAGTATGCGCTGGCGCTGGGCACCCCGCGCCTGCACATGATGGCGGGACTGGTGCCCGCTGGCGCCGACCTGGCGCTGCACCGCGCCACCTACCTGGCCAATCTGCAATACGCCGCCAGCGCCGCCGGCGCGCATGGCATCGAGATCATGATCGAACCGATCAATGGCCGCGACATGCCCGGCTACTTTCTCGTCGCGCAAGAGCAGGCGCATGCCTTGCGCGTGGAATCGGGCGCGCCCAACGTCAAGGTGCAGATGGATTTCTACCATGCGCAGATCGTCGAGGGCGATATCGCCATGACGTTCAGGAAGCACTTCGATGGCATCGGCCACGTGCAGATCGCCAGCGTCCCGGCGCGCAATGAACCGGACGACGGCGAAGTCAGTTACCCGTATCTGTACCGGCTGCTCGACGAGCTGGGCTACCAGGGCTGGATCGGCTGCGAATACCGTCCGCGTGGGCGTACCGAGGATGGGTTGGGGTGGCTTGCCGCCTTCAACAGCAAAGCGGCTACATCGGGGACCTGATGCTCTGTTCCTGGCTGCGCAACTGCGAGCGGCGATAGTCGAGCGGCGTGCTGCCCACCAGCGCCACGAACTTGCGGCTGAAATGGGCCTGGTCGAAAAAGCCCAGCTCCTGGGCCAGGCTGGCCAGGTCCGGGCGATCTGGCTGGGCCAGCCGCCAGATCGCCTCCTGCAGCCGGTAGCGCTGGATCACCCATTTCGGCGTCACGCCGACATAGTCGGCGAACAGGCGCTGCAGGCGGCGTTCGCTGATCTCCATGGCGGCACACAGTTGCCCGACGCTGACCGGGCCGTACGGCGCCGCCGCAGCGGCGGCCAGCCTGCCGGCCAGCAGCGCCGCCGCATCGATTTGCGGCAGCACCGCCAGCAGCAGCGATTGCGCCTGCGCCACCATGGCGCCATCGTCCATCTGCCCCAATACCAGCGCCTCCGCCTCGCGGGCCGGCACGCCCAGCAGCGCATCGGCGGCGATCGTCGCATCGGTAAAGGACGACAGCGGCTGCTTGATGAACGGGCGCAGGCCGCCCGGCGCAAACCGCACGCCCAGTACCTTGCCCGCACCTGCCAACGGCCTGTCGAAGGCGCCGCGCACCACGCCATGGATGGCGGTACTGCCCGCATCGAAAACCAGGTGCGCATTCGGATACGGCAGCACGCGCTGGGTTTCGGGCGCGCGGTCCCGCAGGTCCCACTCCACTACCCAGCAATATTCGACGAACGGCGCCAGCGCGGCATCGACCGGATAGGTGGCCAGCCGCAGCCGGCGCGCCGTGGCGCGCGGATCGACGATGCCCTTCGGTGCGTGTTTGAGCTCTGTCAGCAAATTGGCGGTGCTGTCGGATTTATCCAAGATTGTTCTCTCGTGCGGCGCTACGCTGGCGTTGTCGTTCTGAAGAAAAGGAGAGTCATGACATCGCACCGCGCCGTTCGCCATTTGGTCGGGCTGTTGTTGGCCGCAGCTTGTTACTGTCAATCGGCGGCGCCGGCCATCGCGGCGCCGTTCATGGAAAGGGATCATCGCATGAGTACACGTGTTTCGGGAAGTTTCAGCATCACCATGACGCCGGTGGGTACGCCGCAACGGTCGGGTCGCACGGCGCTGGGAAGGATGCTGCTGGAGAAAGTCTACACGGGCGAACTGGCGGCCACCGCCAGCGGCGAGATGCAGAGCGCCGTCACCGATACCAAGGGCGCCGCCGCATATGTGGCGATCGAGGCCATCACGGGCGTGCTGCAGGGCAAACAGGGCAGTTTCGTGGTGCAGCATGCCGGCACCATGGCCGATGGCAAACAGCAGCTGTCCATCATGATCGTGCCGCATTCCGGCACCGGGCAACTGGAAGGCATCCGCGGCACGATGGCCATCCGTATCGAGGCCGGCCAGCATTTTTATGATCTCGATTATTCCTTGCCGGACGCCGAATAAGCGCATGGCGAACACGGCAATTGTTATGATATTGGTGGTGCTGACACCGGCCATGCAGGCAGTTCAAAAGAACGATTTATAAACATACCGACAAGGGGCGAGCATGATGCGATGGGTGCCGGGAATAGTGGTTCTGCTGTTGAGCTTGTCGGCCCATGCCGCCACCGGTGGCGAACAGGAGATCACCCTGGCGGTGCCGGGCGGCATGCTGCACGGCACTTTGTCGCTGCCGGTGGTGGAGGGCAGGGTGCCGGTGGTGCTGCTGCACGCCGGTTCCGGCCCGACCGACCGCGATGGCAACAGCGCCATGCTGCCGGGACACAACGACTCCCTGCGCATGGTGGCCGATGCGCTGGCGCATGCGGGCATCGCCTCGCTGCGCTACGACAAGCGCGGCGTCGGTGCGAGCAGCCTGGCCGGCGTGCGCGAGGCCGATCTGCGCCTGGACCAGTATATCGATGACGCCAGCGCCTGGCTGCGCCAGCTGCGCGCCGATGCGCGCTTTGACAAGGTGGTGATGGCCGGCCACAGCGAAGGCGCGCTGATCGCGATGGTGGCGTGCCGGCAGGCGCAGGCCGACGCCTGTGTGTTGATGGCCGCTGCGGGCAGCGCGCTGGACGATATTCTGCGCGCGCAGCTCAAGCCGCGCCTGCCGGCCCACCTGTATGCGCAAAACGAGCGTATTTTGCTGGCGCTCAAGCGCGGCGAGCAGGTGGCCGACGTGCCGCCGGCCTTGCTGGCGCTGTATCGGCCGTCGGTGCAGCCGTATCTGATTTCTTCGCTGAAAGTCGACCCGCGCGCGGCGGTGGCCGCCTTGCGCATGCCGGTATTGATCGTGCAGGGGACGACCGATCTGCAGGTCTCGGTGGCGGACGCCAGGGCCTTGTCGGCCGTGGCGCCGGCTGCCCGGCTGGTGATCGTGCCGGGCATGAACCATGTGCTGAAAATGGCCGGCGGCGACCTGGCGCAGCAACTGCCGTCCTACAGCGATCCGGCGCTGCCGCTGGCGCCCGTGCTGGTCGAGGCCTTGACGGCGTTCGTGCGGACGCCATAGACGCCCGGCTTATTTGCCCAGGATCGAGGTCACATTGTCGGTGCCTGGCGCGCCGAACAGCTGCTGCTTGAGGATGTGCAGCTGGTCGCGCACCTGCGCCGCTTTTTCGAACTCCAGGTTCTTGGCGTGGTCGACCATCAGTTTTTCCAGGCGCTTGATTTCCTTGCTGACCTGTTTCTCGCTCATCGCTTCGAACTTGGCCGTTTCCTGCGCCACCTGCAGGTTTTCGCGCGCTTCCTGCGGGCTGTAGACGCCGTCGATCATTTCGCGGATCGATTTTTTCACGCCGATCGGGATGATGTTGTTGGCGGTGTTGAAGGCGATCTGCTTGGCGCGGCGCCGTTCCGTCTCGTCGATGGCGCGGCGCATGGAATCGGTGATGCGGTCGCCGTACAAAATGGCGGTGCCGTTCAGGTTGCGCGCGGCGCGGCCGATGGTCTGGATCAGGCTGCGCTCGGACCGCAAGAAGCCTTCCTTGTCGGCGTCGAGGATCGCCACCAGCGACACTTCGGGCAAGTCCAGGCCTTCGCGCAGCAAGTTGATGCCGACCAGCACGTCAAACGTGCCCAGGCGCAGGTCGCGCAAAATCTCCACGCGCTCCACGGTTTCGATATCGCTGTGCAGGTAGCGCACCTTGATGCCATGGTCGCCCAGGTATTCGGTCAGCTGCTCGGACATGCGCTTGGTGAGCGTGGTGACCAGCACCCGCTCGTCCTTCTTGATGCGCTCGACGATTTCCGACATCAGGTCGTCGACCTGGCTGCTGGCTGGGCGCACGATGATCTGCGGGTCGACCAGGCCGGTCGGGCGCACCACCTGTTCCACCACCTGGTCGGAATGCTGCCTTTCGTACTCGGCCGGCGTGGCCGACACGAAAATCGTCTGGCGCATCTTCTGTTCGAATTCCTCGAATTTCAAGGGCCGGTTGTCGAGCGCCGACGGCAGGCGGAAGCCGTAGTCGACCAGATTGGTCTTGCGCGAACGGTCGCCGTTGTACATGGCGCTCAGCTGGCCCGTCAGCACATGCGACTCGTCGAGGAACATGATGGCGTCGGGCGGCAGGTAATCGACCAGGGTCGGCGGCGGCTGGCCGGGCAGCGCGCCGCTCAAATGGCGCGAGTAGTTCTCGATGCCTTTCGTAAATCCGATCTCGGCCATCATTTCCAGGTCGAAACGCGTGCGCTGTTCCAGGCGCTGCTCTTCGATCAGCTTGTTTTCCTTGCGGAAGAATTCGAGGCGGTCGCGCAGCTCTTCCTTGATGGTTTCGACGGCGCGCAGCACGGTCGAGCGCGGCGTGACGTAGTGCGAACCCGGGTAGACCGTAAAGCGCGGAATCTTCTGGCGCACGCGGCCCGTCAGCGGGTCGAACAGCTGGATCGATTCGATCTCGTCGTCGAACATTTCCAGGCGCACCGCCAGTTCGGCGTGCTCGGCCGGGAAGATGTCGATGGTGTCGCCGCGCACGCGGAAGGTGCCGCGGCCAAAGTCGACTTCGTTACGCGTGTATTGCATCTGGATCAGGCGCGCGATCACGTCGCGCTGGCTCACTTTGTCCTTGACGCGCAAGGTCAGAATCATCTGGTGGTATTCGTTCGGATTGCCGATACCGTAGATGGCCGAGACGGTGGCGACGATCACCACGTCGCGCCGTTCCATCAGCGACTTGGTGCACGACAGGCGCATCTGCTCGATATGTTCGTTGATCGAGGAATCTTTCTCGATGAACAGGTCGCGCTGCGGCACGTACGCTTCAGGCTGATAGTAATCGTAGTAGCTGACGAAGTATTCGACCGCGTTTTGCGGGAAGAAATCGCGAAATTCGCTGTACAGCTGCGCGGCCAGGGTCTTGTTCGGCGCAAAGATGATGGCGGGACGGCCCATGCGCGCGATCACGTTGGCCATGGTATAGGTCTTGCCCGAACCGGTCACGCCGAGCAGGGTCTGGAAGGCCAGGCCGTCGCCTATGCCTTCGGCCAATTGCGCGATGGCGGTCGGCTGGTCGCCGGCCGGCAGGAAGGGCTGGTGCAGCTTGAAGGGCGAGTCGGGAAAGGTAACGACGGTCGGTTCGCTGTCGTTGACATTGGATAAATCGGGCATGTGAATCAGACCTTTGTTAGAATAGACCTCTGCTGGCGGCCCCGAAGCAGTATTAACGTTATTTGGGCGCTGTCAACAACTCCGCTGTGAACCTGCTTCCAATCGAATCCAATCTTATCATGACGAACCCAACTGTTTCTGCCAGTCTGTTTAGCGCCATCGAGATGGCCCCACGTGACCCGATTCTGGGTATCACCGAAGCATTTAACGCGGATCAGAATCCCGCTAAAATCAATCTCGGTGTCGGCGTTTATTATGACGACAACGGCAAAGTGCCTCTGTTAGCTTGCGTACGCAAAGCCGAAGCGATCCTGATCGAACAGGCCGCGCCACGCACCTATTTGCCGATCGAAGGCCTTGCGGCTTACGACAAAGCGGTACAAGAACTGGTATTTGGGGCCGACAGTGCCGTGATTCAAGAGCGCCGTGCCGTCACCGTGCAAGCCATCGGTGGTACGGGCGCGCTGAAGATCGGCGCCGACTTCCTGCAGCGTTTCGCACCCGGTGCCCAGGTCTATATCAGTGACCCGAGCTGGGAAAACCACCGCGCGCTGTTTGAAAGCGCCGGTTTTGTAGTCAACAACTACACTTATTACGACGCCGCCACCCATGGCGTCAATTTCGAAGGCATGCTGGCCAGCCTGAACAACATGCCGGCCGGCTCCATCGTGGTGCTGCACGCCTGCTGCCACAACCCGACTGGCGCCGACCTGACTGTCGCCCAGTGGGACCAGATCATTGCCGTAGTGACCTCGCGCGGCCTGGTGCCGTTCCTCGACATGGCCTACCAGGGCTTCGCCAACGGCATCGCCGAAGACGGCGCCGTGGTACTGCGTTTTGCCAAGGCCGGCGGCCCGCTGCTGGTGTCGAACTCGTTCTCGAAGTCGTTCTCGCTGTATGGCGAGCGCGTCGGCGCCCTGAGCGTGGTGGCGTCGAGCGCCGAAGAGGCGACGCGTCTGCTGTCGCAACTCAAACGCGTGGTGCGCACCAACTACTCGAACCCGCCAGTGCACGGCGGCAAGGTGGTCGCCACCGTGCTGTCGACCCCGGAACTGCGCCAGCTGTGGGAAGAAGAGCTGGCCGGCATGCGCGTGCGCATCCGCGAAATGCGCGACGCCTTCGTTGAAAAACTGAAGGCCAAGGCGCCAGGCCACGACTTCGAATTCGTGCGCCAGCAAATCGGCATGTTCTCGTACTCCGGCCTGACCAAAGAGCAGGTGGCATCGCTGCGCGAGCAGTCGATCTACGCCGTCGACACCGGTCGTATCTGCGTGGCAGCATTGAATTCGCGCAATATCGACATCGTGATTGACGCGATTGCCAAAGTACTTTAAGATCTTGCTTCTTCGGCGCTGCTTGCAAGAGCGGCACCGAAGGCAGTAGAAAGTTGCAGAAGCCGTATTGAATAAGCCTTGCAAATACGAAATAAGCGACATATAATATTGCCTCTTTTCCCTGATAGCTCAGTTGGTAGAGCGACGGACTGTTAATCCGCAGGTCCCTGGTTCGAGTCCAGGTCGGGGAGCCAGAATTTGAAAGCCACGTTGAAAAACGTGGCTTTTTCATTTTCAGCGCCACTTTTCACGCCAAGCATCGTTTGCAGCCCTCAACCCGCTGTGCCGATTTGCGCTATCCTGCTTCTGAACGTTACCAGAAGGATCGCCACCATGACCTGCACCGCCGCCTTGCGCCATATCGTCCTGTGCGAATTCAACAGCGACATTACACAAGCCAAACACGCCGAGCTCGTGTACGAGTTTTCCCTGATGAAACACAGCGTGCCCGGCGTGCTGCAGTTCGAGTGGGGCGAGAACATCAGCCCCGAGGGCCTTGACGACGGCTACAGCGACTGTTTTACATTGACTTTCGACGGCGCCGCCGCGCGCGACGTCTACCTGACCCATCCGGCCCACCTGGCGTTTGTCGAACTGCTGAAACCCTGGCTGGCGCGGGTGCTGGTGTTTGATTATTTTCCGCAGGAAGTGCCTGGCTGAGCCTTTGATAAAATTTTCTTGCGAGAATCTGGACAGTTGAAAAATCGCTGTATATAATGCGGCCTCTTTTCCCTGATAGCTCAGTTGGTAGAGCGACGGACTGTTAATCCGCAGGTCCCTGGTTCGAGTCCAGGTCGGGGAGCCAGAATTCGGAAGGCCTTGTGTGCAAGCACAAGGCCTTTTTGCATTGGTGCTCTTTGCATCGCCAGCGCCGCTCCCGTGCGGCACGGGTTTATTCTGCTGGCAAGCCATTACGGTATAATGACGACAGGGTGATCATGCAAACAGGCATGACAGGACATGCGCTGGTCGGGCCGCCACGCACCACACTTGCGTCCGCCGCCCATGCCCTTGTTCCCCCTTGCCTTTCCCCGCTCTCTCCTTCGATACACGCGCCGCCATGCTGCGCCCTTGGCCGTGCCGTTTCTGGTCGACACCTCCTGACGCCTGCCGTCACGAGCATTCCATACGTCCTCCCTCACCACCAGACAACGGCGACCCCATCCAGCAGGACAGGATGCCGACTACACCATGCGCATCGAAAAAAAACTGTCCCATACTTTCAATGAATTCATGCAGTCAGGAAAAGCCGGCGGCATTCTCCTGATCCTCTGCACCGTTGTGTCGCTGGCGCTGGCCAACTCGGCGCTGGGCGCGGATTATCTGGGCTTCTGGCACCGCTACGTGGCCGGCCTGAGCATCGAACACTGGGTCAATGACGCGCTGATGGCGATCTTCTTCCTGCTGATCGGCCTGGAACTCAAGCGCGAGCTGTACAACGGCGAATTGTCCGACCTGCGCCGCGCCATGCTGCCCATCCTGGCGGCGGCCGGCGGCATTGCCGTGCCGGCGCTGATACACCTGGGGTTCAACGGCGGCACGCCGACCCAGGCCGGCATCGGTATTCCGATGGCTACCGATATCGCCTTCGCGCTAGGCGTGCTGAGCCTGCTCGGCAAGCGGGTGCCGGCCTCGCTGAAGGTCTTCCTGGCGGCGCTGGCCGTGATGGACGACCTGGGCGCCATCATCGTCATCGCCGTGTTCTACACGAGCCAGCTGTCCTTCGCTTACCTGTGCGCGGCGCTGGGCGTGTTTGCGGTGCTGTTGCTGATGCAGCGCGTGCTGCGCGTGATGGCGCTGTGGCCCTATCTGCTGGGTGGCGCGCTGATGTGGTTCTTCATGCTGCAGTCGGGCGTGCACGCGACGATAGCCGGCGTGCTGCTGGCCTTTGCGATTCCCGATTCGGCCGTCGAGGACGACGCCGCGTCGCCTTCGCACCGGCTCGAACATGTATTGCACCAGCCGGTGGCCTTTTTGATCCTGCCGATTTTTGCGCTGGCCAATACCGGCATCGTGATCGGCGCCGGCTGGGCGGCGGAGCTGCTGACCAGCAACAGTCTGGGCATCCTGCTGGGCCTGGGCATCGGCAAGCCGGTGGGCATCTTGGTGTTCACGTTCGCCGCGGTGGCGCTCGGCGCCTGCCGCCTGCCGCTGGACCTGGCCTGGCGCCATGTGCTGGGCGCGGGCCTGCTCGGAGGCATCGGCTTCACCATGTCGATCTTTATCACCAATCTTGCCTTCGTGGGCCAGGCCGAGGTGATCAATGCGGCCAAGATGGCGATCCTGCTCGCTTCGCTAGTCGCCGGCCTGGCCGGGTTTTTCTGGCTCAAGTTCCTCGGCGCGCCGCTGGCCTCCGATCCCGATCCGGAGACCATGGATTTCGACGACGACAAGGTGCATTGAGCGGGTGTTGCCAGGCCGTCCCTACAGTGCAGTGGCTGCGGGCCGGGCAATGATAATATCGCTTCGGCAACAAACAGCAGGCAGCGACCTGACTCCACCCGCCACATCTTGAAGGAAGGCCGAACCGATGACTGATCAACAGCCCACGCCAGGCGAGGGCGGCAAGCCGCGCGCCAGGATGCAAGTCAATCCGCCGGTATTTTTTATCTCGGCCGCCCTGATCCTGGCCTTCGTGCTGTTCGGCGCCGTGTTTCCGCAGCAGGCCGGCAGCGTGTTCGATGCGCTGCAGGCCAGGATCGTGCACGATTTCGGCTGGTTCTATATCCTGGCCGTCGCCCTGTTCCTGATCTTCGTGCTGTTCCTGATGTTCAGCCGTTACGGCGACGTCAGGCTCGGTCCCGACGACAGCGAGCCCGAATACAGCTATCTGTCCTGGTTCTCCATGCTGTTCAGCGCGGGCATGGGCATCGGCCTGCTGTTCTTTGGCGTGGCCGAGCCGATCCAGCATTATGCGAAGCCGCCGGTGGGCGAGGGCAGCACCATCGAAGCGGCGCGCCAGGCCATGATCCTCACCTTTTTCCACTGGGGCGTGCATGCCTGGGCCATCTATATCGTGGTCGGCCTGGCGCTGGCCTATTTCGCTTTCCGGCGCGGCCTGCCGCTGACCTTGCGATCAAGCCTGTTTCCGCTGATCGGCAACCGCATCTATGGTCCCATCGGCCACGCCATCGATATCTTCGCGGTGCTGGGCACCATGTTCGGTGTCGCCACCTCGCTGGGCTTTGGCGTGCTGCAAGTCAATGCCGGCTTTTCCCACCTGTTCGGCCTGCCCGTCAACACCACGGTGCAGGTGATCCTGATCGCCATCATTACCGGCATGGCCACGCTGTCGGCCGGCACCGGGCTCGACAAAGGCGTGAAACGCCTGTCCGAACTGAACATCATCCTGGCGATCGCGCTGCTGATCTTCGTGCTGTGTGCGGGCTCGACCGTCTTCCTGCTGCAGGCCTATGTGCAAAATATCGGCGCCTACCTGGGCGCGGTGGTGCAGCGTACCTTCCGCATGTACGCCTATGAACCGAATGCGTGGCTGGGCGAGTGGACCTTGTTCTACTGGGGCTGGTGGATCTCGTGGTCGCCTTTCGTCGGCATGTTTATCGCGCGCATTTCGCGCGGGCGCACCATCCGCGAATTCATTACCGGCGTGCTGCTGGTGCCGGTGCTGTTTACCTTCCTGTGGATGACCGTGTTCGGCAATACGGCCATTTCGCTCGATCTGAGCGGTGCCGCGCCCATCGTGCAAAGCGTGGCCAACAATATGCCGGTGGCCTTGTTCGAGGTACTTGAACAACTGCCCTTGTCGGTGGTCGCCTCGGGCCTCGCCACCTTGCTGGTGATTACGTTTTTCGTCACCTCGGCCGATTCCGGCGCCCTCGTGATCGACATGATCACCTCCGGCGCGGTGCCCAATCCACCGGTCTGGCAGCGTATCTTCTGGGCCATCTGCGCCGGTGTGGTGGCGGCCGTGCTGCTGCTGGCGGGCGGGCTGAAGGCGCTGCAGACCGCCGCGCTGGCCAGCGCGCTGCCGTTTGCCGTGGTGATGCTGTTTATCTGTTACGGCCTGCTGCGCGCCTTGCAGACGGAAAACAAGGGACAGGCGATGGATCTGTCGCTGACGGCCGGTATGCCATCCCTGGAGGAGGGGCTGAGCTGGCAGCAGCGCCTGGCCAGCATTACCGGCTTCTACGACAGGCAGGAGATTACGGCCTTCCTCGGCGGCACGGTACAGCCCGCGCTGGAAGCGATCGCCGCGCAAATGCGCGAAAACGGCCTGGTGCCGGAATTGACGCAAGGCGAAGAGCGCCTCGAACTACAGGTACCGCACGGCGACCGTGGCACTTTCCGTTATACGGTGCGCGCGCGCAGCTACCGCTCGCCCAGTTTTGCCTGGGCCGAATCGCGCAATGCGTCGCCTGAAAACCGCCACTACCGCGCCATGGCCTCCAGCTCCGAAGGCGAGCAGCAGCAGGATGTAACGGGCTACACGAACGAGCAGCTGATCAACGACCTGTTGAACCAGTACGCCCGCTTTCGCCACATGCGCAGGCTTGCCTGATCGCAAACCCTTTTGCGCAGGCGGGAAGCCAGTGCGGGAAGAATTGAGCACTTGATTTTGAATCTTTACCGCAACTTGCAGTAAAATGCGGGATGAAAAATGGTTACGAGCAATCGTAGCCATTTTTTGTTCTTGCCTGCCCGGCCGCTCATCTTGCTCCAAGTGAAATCAACCATGCCGCATTCCCTGCATCACCAGTTCCTGCGCTTTGCCGCCGTCGGCGCTTCCGGCACCGTTGTCCAGTATGTCGTGCTGTGGGCCGGCGTCAGCTGTTTCGGCACCGGCGCCGCCGCCGCCGCGTCGGGACTCGGTTATATCCTCGGCTCGGTGGTCAACTATGTGCTCAATTACTTTTTCACCTTCAAGAGCGTCAAGGCGCATGGCGAAGCGGCCACCAAATACTTTACGTTGCTGGCCGTGGGCTGGTGCATCAACACCAGCCTGATGTGGTTTCTGGTGCAACACCAGGGCTGGCATGTCTGGCTGGCGCAGCTGCTGGCCACCGGCCTGGGCTTGCTGTGGAATTTTGCAGGCAGCCGCTGGTGGGCCTTCAAGCCGGCCGATGCGGCGGCCAAATAAACGATCGTCTTTGCGCGACAAAAACAAGACAAGGGGTTACTCATGCAGTTCCTGGAACGCTATTTCAAACTGAAGGACAACGGCACCAATGTGCGCACCGAGCTGCTGGCCGGCCTGACCACATTCTTGACGATGGCCTATATTATCTTCGTCAACCCCAGCATCCTCGGCGACGCCGGCATGCCCAAGGACGCTGTCTTCGTCGCCACCTGCCTGGCCGCCGCCATCGGCACCCTGGTCATGGGCCTGTACGCCAACTACCCGATCGCGCTGGCGCCGGGCATGGGCCTGAATGCGTACTTCTCGTACACGGTGGTCAAGGGCATGGGCATGAGCTGGGAAGTGGCGCTGGGCGCCGTCTTCATTTCGGGCTGCCTGTTCATCCTGGTGAGCCTGTTCAAGATACGCGAGCTGATCATCAACAGCATTCCGCCGGCGCTGCGCACGGCCATCACGGTCGGCATCGGCCTGTTCCTGGCGATCATTTCCCTGAAAAGCGCCGGCGTGGTGGTATCGAATCCCGCCACCATCATCGCGCTGGGCGATTTGCACCAGCCGGCGCCTATCCTGGCCATCATCGGCTTTTTCATTATCGTCGCGCTGGACCGGCTGAAAGTGCCGGGCGCCATCCTGGTCGGCATCCTGGTGATCACGGTGTCGAGCTTTTTCTTTGGCGGCAACCAGTTCAACGGCATCGTGTCGGCGCCGCCGGCGCTGGAACCGACGCTGTTCAAGCTCGACATCATGGGCGCCTTGTCGGTCGGCATCGTCAACGTGGTGCTGGTGTTTTTCCTGGTTGAACTGTTCGACGCGACCGGCACCCTGATGGGCGTGGCCAACCGCGCCGGCCTGCTGAAAGACGGCAAGATGGCGCGCATGAACAAGGCCTTGCTGGCCGACAGCACGGCAATCGCCGCCGGCGCCTGCCTCGGTACATCGAGCACCACCGCCTTTGTCGAAAGCGCGGCCGGCGTGCAGGCCGGCGGCCGCACGGGCCTGACGGCCGTCGCCGTGGCGCTGCTGTTCCTGGGCAGCCTGTTCTTTGCGCCACTGGCCCACACCGTGCCGCCCTACGCCACCGCGCCCGCGCTGCTGTATGTGGCCTGCCTGATGCTGCGCGAACTGACCTATATCGACTGGGACGACAGCACCGAAAGCATCCCGGCGGCGATCACCGCGCTGATGATGCCATTCACCTATTCGGTCGCCAGCGGCGTGGCCTTCGGTTTTATCACCTATGCGGTATTGAAACTGCTGACCGGCAGGGGCAGGCAGGTATCGGTGGTGGCCTACATCATCGCCGCCATCTTCCTGTTCAAGTTCATTTACCTGGGCGCGGAATAAGGACGTGATTTTCGAGGCCGTGCAGATTGCTTCTGGACACAGGAAAAATCGGCGTATATAATACGGCCTCACTTCCCTGATAGCTCAGTTGGTAGAGCGACGGACTGTTAATCCGCAGGTCCCTGGTTCGAGTCCAGGTCGGGGAGCCAGAACAAGCAGCAAAACAAAAAGCCCAAGCTTCACAGCTTGGGCTTTTTGCTTTACAGGGTGCTGATGATGTCCTGCTGTAGTTTTTCGGGTTCGTCTTTATGAATCTGATGGCCGGAGCGCTCGAACAGGAACAGGTTTTTCTTCGGCGCCTGCAGTTCATGGAAATAGGCTCCGGTAATGCTGGCCGAGGTCTGGATATCGTTTTTGCCGACGAAAAAGTAGACCGGGCAATCCGCTTGCCGCAAGCTGTCGCGCAGGTCGATCGTCATCACCCTGGTCCACACCGGTGACCAGGTTTTTGTCCATTCAAAAAACATCTTCCTGAAATCGTCGCTGGTCGCGTATTCCATGCCGTCCTTGTAGAACAGCCATTTTCTGATGTAAAACAGGTCCTCGTCGCTGCCGAACGTTGTATCGACCCTGGCCAGTTCGCCGCTGGCGACCGGGTTGTCCTTAAAATGGTTTTTCAAGGTGGCGAGCAATTCGCGTTCGCTGGCCAGCTGGCTGACGACCGGGTTGACGGCGAAATAGGCGTGCAGCAGTTCCGGGTGCTGTTTGACCACGTGAAACCCCAGCACATTGCCCCAGGAACTGCCCAGCAAATAGATTTTCTGCTGCTTGAATTCTTTTCGCAGCAGGTTGACCACTTGCAGCGTGTCGTCCTGCATCTGCTCCACCGATGGCGGCACCGGCGAAGGATTGAGCTGCAAGGTCTTTCCGGCGTCCCGTTGATCCCATTGCACGATCGTAAACCTGGTTTTCAGCAGTCCGGTAAATGCATCCGCATTTTTGATCATCGAGCTGCCTGGCCCGCCTGATAAAAACAGCAGCACGGGTTTGCTGGTGTCGTCGGTTTTGATGTCGATGAACTGTTTGATGCCGCCGATCTCGGGTGTGAGCGATTTTTCCATGGGAGCGGCTTGCGCCTGGCAGGCGGCAAACGGCATCAGGGCCGACACGAACAATGCGGTGAGGTATTTTCTTGTCATGAGGTCGAGTCTAGCACCTGGCCTATTGGAAATATACGCGGATTGTTTCACGCATCAACAGCGGATAAAAAAGGCCACGTGCTGCCACGTGGCCCTGTCGCTGCTGCGCCTGTCCTGGCATCAAGGATCGATCAGCACGTCGAAGCGGATATTGAGCGGACTGTTCCAGGAAATGTCGACCCAGGCGCGGAAGCCGCCGTCATACGGAGCGATGTTGTAGACCGCCATGCGGGCCGCGCCGATAAAGCGCTCCTGGGCGTTGGCGCCGTATTCGCTGATGTTCATGAAAACACGCGAATTGGCGCGCACGCTGGGCTGGGTGAAATTGACGTTCTGGTGCACGCCGTTGGCGCGCCAGATGTAGTAGGTGGTGAACGATGCGGCGTTCAGTTCGGCGGATGCATCGTCGGCGCGCGCTTGCTGGCCGGTCGGTTGCCCTTCCTGCGGCATGTCCGTGATGTCCGGCTGCAGATTGCTGCCGGTAATTGCTTGGTCCTGGACTTCCATGATTGTCTCCTGGTGGTTGAAATGGACTCCGAGCCAGTCTGTGTGCGATTGGCGAGTTCATTCTAGGCGTGCGCCGCCAGGGCGGGGCGGGGTGGCGGCGGTAAAGCATGAGCACGTTTGCGTTGAGACAAACCTGTCGCAGATGCATTTTCCTGCCCGCTATTGTTGCGCCGATGGCGGGCGTGGCGCGCGCCGTGGCACAATGCGTTCATTCCGTTTCGCCCAAGCGCCTGCCCATGCCGATATTGACACTCAGTCCCCGCCGCGAACTGTATTACGAACTGATAGCGGGCGACCCGGCGCGGCCGGTGCTGGTCTTCCTGCATGAGGGCCTGGGCTCCTGCGCCATGTGGAAGGATTTCCCCGCGCAGCTATGCCAGGCCACCGGCTGCCGCGGCCTGCTGTACGACCGGCTCGGCTATGGCCTGTCGTCGCCATTGACGGCGCCGCGCCGCCTGCATTATGTGCACGATTACGCGCTGTACGAGTTGCCGCAGGTGCTGGCGCGGCTGATACCGCAGCAGGACCATATCGTGATCGGCCACTCCGATGGCGGCAGCATCGCGCTGATTTACGCCTCGCAGCAACCGGCGCGCCTGCGCGGCATCATCACCGAGGCGGCCCATGTCTTTGTCGAAGCGGTGACCCTGGCCGGCATCCGCACCGCCGATGCGGCCTTTGATGCGGGCAAATTGCGGGCGCTGGAGAAATACCATGGCGACAAGACGCAGACGATCTTCAAGGCCTGGGCCGACACCTGGCTCAGTCAGGGATTCCAGTTCTGGAATATCGAATACCTGCTGCCGTCGATCGCCTGCCCGGCGCTGGTGATGCAGGGTAGCGCCGATCAGTACGGCACGCAGGCCCAGGTCGACGCCATCGTCGCGCAGACGCTGCGCGCTGTGCCGGCGATGATCGAGCAATGCGGCCATACGCCGCACCAGGAGCAGCCGCAGGCGGTGCTCGAGCTGATGCGGGTCTTTCTCGAAGGCCGCATCGCCGAGTCAGGCTGAAGCCGGCTCAATGGCAGGCCGGGTCGCTGTCCCAGCGGCCGGCGCAGATGCGCGCGCGGCACAGCATGCCCTCGATCAATCCCAGCTGCCGGCAGCGCTGCAGCAGGGTTGATGTTTGCGCTGCCTCGCTGCGCAGCACCACGTCGCGCGCTGGCTCCGCACGCTGTCCATGGGCGACGATGGCCGCCAGCAAGGTCACGTCGCTGTCGCCGGCCGGTGTGCCTTGCCTGGGCCTGGCGGCCGCGGCACGTGCCGGCGCCGGCCGGCCTGAGGCTTGTGCTTGCGGCCTGGCCGGCAGCGGTGCCGCGGCCCGGGGCGTGGGTGCGGCGGCATGCGGCTCGTTGATGATGGTGGCGGCCGCCGGCGCCGGGGCTGCGGCAGGGACGGGCAGTGTGCTGGGCCGCAAGGGCGCCGGCGCGGCCAGCATGGCGGCATATGCCACCCATGTCAGCAGCAGCACCGTCATTGCCAGCAGCGCGCCGACGATGGCCAGCCAGCCGGGGCGCCAGCGCGGCGCCGGCAGCGGGGCGGACCACGGTGTGGCGCCATGTTCCAGCTGCGACAGGATGCGGTTGCCGTCGGCCATGCCGGCCCGGGCCAGCAGATCGGGGCCGCCCTTGCGGCCGCCCTGGTTGGTGCTTGTCGCCAAAATAGTACCTCCGGATTCGATTTCATTTCATCTGGTTTGATCTATGCCGCACCCGGCCGGCGCGCCCGCGCCTACGATTTGGCGATACCTGCTGGCAACCCCTGACGGAGTGTCCGATGCTGATCGCCCTGATCCTGATGTATTTTCTGCTCGCTTCGTTTGCCTGCTGGCTGCTGCTGTTTCCCTCGGGCCGCGCCATGCTGGTGCAGGCCGTGGTCAACCTGGGCTGGCGCATGCATGGCCGCGCCCGCAGGCTGAACCACGGTGGCGGCGCGCGGTGGCGGCAGTTGCAAAACCGCAGCGGTTACGGCCTGGCGCAGGGCTGGCAACGGCTGCTGCGCCATCGCTGGCTCTCGCTCGGTGGCGCGCTGCTGATCGCCGTGCCGCCGCTGCTGGCCTGGCTGGCCAGCGACCGCATCGCCTTGCGCGGCTATGCCGACCGGCAATATGTGATCAACGACCAGGTCAGCGACTTGCTCAAGGGAGAACAGCTGGCGCCGCCGCCGGCCTTGCCGCCGCTGGTATTTACCACCGCCGAGGTGACGCAGCTGCGGCCGCTGCTGGGCGGCGCCAGCCGCAACTGGCGGTTGCTGGACCAGGATTTTGCGCAGCGGTTGCTGCTGGTGTTCAAGATCATGAGGGACATGCACGGCTACGACATGGTGCTGCTGGAAGGCTACCGCAGTCCGGCGCGGCAAGACCAGCTGGCCGCCGCCGGGCCGGGCGTGAGCAACGCCAAGGCGTTTCAAAGCTATCACCAGTACGGCCTGGCCGCCGATTGCGCTTTCATGCATGAGGGCAGACTCATCATTTCGGAAAAAAATGCCTGGGCCATGCGCGGCTACCGTTTGTATGGCGTGACGGCCGAATCGGTGGGCCTGCATTGGGGCGGGCGCTGGACCATGATGGACTTCGGCCATGCGGAACTGCGCCAGCGCGGCGTACTGGGGAACTGATTGCCAGGGCCTGCGCGCCAGCCATTCTAGACCGGCGCCACGGGCGATTTTTCTCAGGCGAACTCTTGCTTGCGCGGCGTCAAGCATGGCGGCACACGGTTTGGCCCGGGTTGTGATAGTTGTCGAATGTCAACAAAGCACGGCTTTTTTACTGTCAGCATGGCTCGGTTCGCCCTTGCGGCGGCATCCGTCTAGTCGGACTCAACCAGGACCCATCATGCTGCGACGAATCTGGAATTTCCTCACCGATAGCCACCACCTGACCATTGTCGGCTTCGTGGCGCTGGCGGCCTTGCTGTACCTGGGCGCCGAAGTGCTGGAGCTGGCGCTGGTCTGGGCGCTGGCCGTGCTGCTGCTGGCCTTTGTGCTCTGGCTCACGCTGTGGCTGCTGCGCAGGCGCCGTGCGCGGCGCGATGCGCAGGCGCTGGGCCAGGCCATCCTCAACCAGGCCGAAATCGCCGCCGCCAATGCGGCGCAAACTTCTGCGCCCCGCGATGGCGAACTCGATGCCGTGCGCACGGGTTTGCTGGCCGCCATCGAGACTATCAAGACCTCCAGACTGGGCCGCAAGTCGGGCGCCGCTGCCCTGTATGAACTGCCGTGGTACATGATTATCGGCAACCCCGCCGCCGGCAAGAGCAGCGCAATTTTACATTCCGGCCTGCAGTTTCCCTTTGCCGACGGCAAGGTGGTGCAGGGCGTGGGCGGCACCCGCAATTGCGACTGGTTCTTTACCACCGACGGCATCGTGCTCGATACGGCCGGGCGCTATTCTGTGCTCGACGAGCATCGCGGCGAGTGGTTCGGCTTTCTCGACCTGCTGAAAAAATACCGGCGCAAGGCGCCCATCAACGGCATCATCATCGCGGTCAGCATTGCCGAACTGGGCGGCGACCCCGATGCCGGCATGCAGCTGGCGCGCAGCCTGCGCAAACGCGTGCAGGATGTGATCGAGCGCCTGGAAGTATTCGCGCCGCTGTATATCGTGTTTACCAAGGCCGACCTGATCGCCGGCTTTGCCGAGTTCTTTATGGATGCCGAACGCAGCGAACGCGAACGGGCCTGGGGCGCCACCATGCCCTACCAGCGCAAGCTGCCGACGGCGCAGCTGCTGGCGTTTTTTGACCAGAGTTTCGACGAATTGCAGGCCGGCCTGACGGAACTGAGCCTGGCCAATATGGCGCACCGCCAGCGCAAGACCATGCCACCCGGAGTGTTCACGTTTCCGCTCGAATTTGCCGCCATCAAGCCGTCCTTGCGCGCCTTTATCGCCACCCTGTTCGAGGAAAACCCGTTCCAGTTCCAGCCCGTGTTTCGCGGTTTTTACCTGACCAGCGCGCTGCAGGAAGGCGTGCCTGTCAGCGCTTCGTCGCAGCAGGTGGCGCGCCGTTTTGATCTCACCTATACGCCGGCGCCGGCGGCCGCCGGCATGCGCCAGCATGGCTACTTTTTGCTCGACCTGTTTCGCAAGGTGATCTTTGCCGACAAATACCTGGTCTCCAACTACGCCAGCCGGCACCGGCTGCGTTTCAAGTACGCGGTGTTTTTCAGCGCCACGGTACTGCTGGGCGCCTGCCTGGGCGGCTGGAGCTGGTCCTACCTGGGCAACCGCCAACTGGTGGCCAATGTCGAGGCGGACATGAACAAGGTGCTGCGCCTGCAGGATCAGCGGCTCGATCTGCAATCGCGCCTGGAAGCGCTGGAGATCCTGCAGGATCGCATCGAGCAGTTTGAAGCCTACCGCACGCAACGCCCATGGTCTTTGCGCATGGGCTTGTACCAGGGCGGGCTGCTGGAGAGAAAACTGCGCGAAGAGTATTTCGCCGGCGCCCGCCACGTCATGCTCGAGCCCGTGACGGCCGGCCTGGAAGGCCTGCTGGCCGAGATGAACGCCAACGCCGCGCAGCTGCAGCCGGCTTCGCGCACGCCGCCGGCACCGCTGGCCGCGCCTGGCGGCCAGCCCTACCAGGCGGCCAGCGCCATCAATGTGGAAGACGCGTACAACGCGCTGAAAACCTATCTGATGCTGGCCGATAAAAGCCATGCCGAGAGCAGCCACCTGAACGACCAGATGGCGCGCTACTGGCGCGGCTGGCTGGAGCACAACCGTGGCGCCATGCCGCGCGAGCAGATGATACGCAGCGCCGAGCGCCTGCTGACGTTTTACCTGGCGCAGGCGGACGACCCGTCGTGGCCGCGCATCGAACAGAAGCTGGCGCTGGTCGACCAGTCACGTGAAAACTTGCGCCGCGTGGTGCGCGGCATGCCGGCGCGCGAACGCGTGTATGCCGATGTCAAGGCGCGCGCCGCGACCCGTTTTCCCGGCGTGACAGTGGCGCGCATCGCCGGCGAACAGGACCAGGGCCTGCTGCTGGGCAGCCATGCCGTTTCCGGTGCCTACACGCGCCAGGCCTGGGAACAATTCGTCGCAGGCGCTTTTCGCGAGGCCGCCAACCGCGAGTTGCAAAGTGCCGACTGGGTGCTGAAAAGCGGCTCTACCGACGACCTGACGCTGGAGGGCAGCCCCGAGCAGATCGAGAAAAACCTGGTCGAACTGTACAAGGCCGATTACGCGCGCGAATGGCAAAAATTCGTGCAGGGCGTGGCGGTGGCCGACCTGAAAGGGTTTGACGGCGCCGTGCAGGCGATGAACCGGCTGGGCGACCCGCAATCGTCGCCGCTCGCCAGGCTCCTGACCACGATCTACGAGCAAACCTCATGGGACAATCCGGCCCTGCGGAACGCCCAGCTGCGCCAGGCCGAGCGCGGCATCGTCGCCTGGTTGAAGGACACCTTCCTGCGCCGCGCGCCGTCGCAGATACCGTCCAATCCGGGCCTGAACGCGCAGATCGATCCGGCCCGGCTCGATAAACCCATGGGGCAGATCGGGCGCGAGTTCGCCGGCGTCGGCAAGCTGGTGGCGGCCAGAGAAAAGGACGCCTCGCTGATGCGCAATTATTTGGAAGCGCTGTCGAAATTGCGCAGCCGCCTGAACCAGTTGAAGAACCAGGGCGACGCCGGCCCCGGCGCCAGGCAGTTCATGCAGCAGACACTGGAAGGCAGCGGCTCGGAACTGGCCGACACCCTGAAACTGGTCGACGAGCAAATGCTGACCGGCATGAGCGACACGCAAAAGCAGGCGATCCGGCCGATCCTGGTGCGCCCGTTGATGCAGACCTTTGCCGTGATCGTGGCGCCGGCCGAACGGGAAGTGAACAAGACCTGGTCGGCGCAGGTGTACGAACCGTTCCAGCGCTCGCTGGCGAACAAATACCCGTTTGCGCCGACCGCCCGCATCGAGGCCAGCCATCTGGAAATCGGCCAGTTTTTCGGCCCCGAAGGCCTGGTGGCCAAGTTTGTCACGACCGCCATGGGGCCGCTGGTGGTGCGGCGCGGCGACGTGCTGGCGCCGCGCACCTGGGCCGGCATGGGCATCAGCCTGTCGCCGCAGATGGTGGCGCGTTTTCCCGGCTGGATCGCGCCGCTGGGCGCCGGCGGCGCGGCGGCCACGTCGAGCGCGGCGCAGACCATCTTCCAGGTCCTGCCCTCGCCGGCGCCCGGCACCCTGGAATACACGCTGGAGATCGACGGCCAGCAGCTACGCTACCGCAATACGCCGGCCCAGTGGACCAATATGGTCCATCCTGGCCAAGGCACGCCGGGCGCGCGGATCACGGCCCTTACCTTTGACGGGCGCACGGTGGAACTGTTCAACGAGCCGGGCCAGTACGGTCTGAAACGCCTGATCGACTCTGCCGCCAAGAAGCGCAAGGATGGCGGCGTGTTCGAGTTGCGCTGGGCGCGCGGCGAGGTGGCCGTGGCGGTCGACCTGAAAATCACCAGCAGCCCCGAAACCTCGGGCGCCGCGGCGGGAGCCACGGCGGCGGTGCAGGAGCAGGGCTTTCGCGGCATG
The DNA here is from genome assembly GCF_001677885.1 of Janthinobacterium psychrotolerans. Lineage (GTDB taxonomy): Bacteria > Pseudomonadota > Gammaproteobacteria > Burkholderiales > Burkholderiaceae_D > Janthinobacterium > Janthinobacterium psychrotolerans. Next base: position 355,293 of record NZ_LOCQ01000062.1, read on the forward strand.
CAGCTGCCCGAGACGATCGTCGGTGCAGGGACCGCCGCACCGCCGGTGGCCGTGGCGGGAGCGGCGCCATGACGGCCACGCCGCAGGCCGTGCGCCTGGGCTACTTTGGCAAGCTGCCGGCGCGCGGCGACTTCGTCAAGGCCAGCGACAACCACGCCTTGGTGCAGTTGCTCGACGACTGGCTGGCGCAGGTGATGAGCGCGCTGACGATGGCGCCGCGCTGGAAGCTCAATTACGATGCGCTCGCGCCGCTGCGCTTTGCCTTTGTCGGCACGCGCAGCCGGCGCGCCATCGCCGGGCGCCTGGAGGCCAGCTGCGACGTATCGCAGCGCCGCTTTCCCTTCATGGCCATGAGCGCGATCGAGGTGCCGGACGCCGGCGCCTTTGTCGGCTGCAGCCCTTTGGTGCTGTCTGCCTTGTGGCAGCGCCTCGACGCGCTGTGCGCGGGCCTGCTGTCGCCGGCCGATCCGGCGCCGGCGCTGCTGGCGCTGGCCGGCGAGGTGGTGCGCGTCGACCCGGGCGATCCTGGCCACGCGGCGCGGTTTTCCGCCTTCCTGCAGGCGCGCACGCTGCGGTCGCTGCAGGCGCTGCTCGCGTCGCCGACCTTTCCCGTCACCGTGCGCGAATTGCTGCTGGGACTGGGCATGCTGCTGCAGCCGCTGCGCCACAGCGGCCAGGGCCAGAGCCTGCGGCTGGAAAAAAACCTGGTGCTGCCGCTGCCGCTCGATGCCGGCCAGCGCGAGCTGGTGGCCTGTTTCTGGCTGCAGCTGATCCTGCCTTTCCTGCAGCCGCTGGACGTCGAACTGGCGCTGTTCTTTGCCTGTCTGGGCGAGGCGCCGGTGCTGCTGGTCGGCTTTTGCGGCGCCGATCCGCATGCGCTGCGCGCGCTGATCGACCCGCAGGCGGCGTGCGAACGGCTGATCGTGCTCGACCAGCTGGACTGGGTCGACGATGGCCTGGCGCAGCAGCCGGCGCTGCGCCATTTGTCCGCCTGCCTGCAGCAGGACCAGCTGTCGCTGCGCACGGCCTGCGCGATGTTTAACGATACCTTTGCTTGAAGGATGGTGATGAAACCATTGACCTTGTTCCTGCTGCTGGCGGCACTGTTCAACGTTCAGGCGCAAACCCAGGCGCCGGCGCCAGCGTCGCCGCAACCGGGCCAGATCCTGGTGACCGGCACCGTTGCCGACGAAGCATCGAAGGCGGCCGTGCTGGCGCGCCTGCGCGAACTGTATGGCTTTGACCGCGTGGTCGACCAGATGGCGGTGGGCGCGGTGGCGGTGCCGGCCAACTGGAACGCCCATGTGCAAAAACTGCTGGCGCCCAATCTGAAACTGATCACGCGCGGCCAGCTGACCATTGATGGCAGCAGCGTCAATCTGCGCGGCGAAGTGGCCAACGAAGCGCAGCGCCAGCAGATCGCCAGCGAGATCGCCACCAGTCTCAATCCCACCTACACCGTCCACAACGGCTTGCGCGTGGCCGCCGCCGAGCAGAACGTGCTGGACGCGGCGCTCGACAAGCGCACCATCGAATTTGACAGCGGCCAGGCCAGCATTACAGCGCACGGCCTGGCCATCCTCGACGAGATGGCGGCCGCCATGCACCAGCTCAAGGGCCGCAAGGTGGAGGTGATCGGGCATACGGACAATACCGGCCTGCGCGCCAGCAATGTGTCGCTGAGCCAGGCGCGCGCCGACGCCGTGCGCAATTACCTGGCCGGCAAGGGCATCGCGCCCGACACCGTGCTGACCTCGGGCCAGGGCCCGGACCGCCCGGTGGCCAGCAATGCGACGGTCGATGGCCGGGCCAGGAACCGGCGCATCGAGTTTCGCATCGCGCAGTAACTACGGTAGCGTGATGGTCAGGTGCGCGGGGCGTGGCGCCAGCTTGACCAGGTCGGCGTAGGCGGCCAGCGTGGCGTGCGTATTGCGCGTCAGGTGGGCGCGCAAGCCCAGGTAGGCGCACAGCGCCAGCAGCGCGAAAATGCTGCTCAAGGCCCACAGCGGCACGTCGCTGCGGCGCTTGTTGACCACCTGGTCGGGGCGCTCGGCGCGCGGCGCGAAGCCACGGCTCTTGCCCTTGATATGGGCGATCTCTTCGCCGAGGCGGGCCGTCAGGTAGCTGAGCTTTTCGCCGCCGTCGATCGCATATTTGCCCTGGAAACCCATCAGCAAACACATATGAAACACCTGCAGCGCCTGCACCCGCATGGCGCCCTTGCCGCGCAGCGCGTCGAGGCGGTCAAAAAAGTGCTCGCCGGCCAGCTGGTCGCCAAAGATCAGCAGCTGCAGCGGCCGGCGTTCCCAGGGCTTGCGGATCTCGAACGGCGAAGCGAGGATGATCTCGTCGACGGCGGCGCAGAACGCGTACTTGGCCGCGTCGATATCGCCGTCATCGGCGCGCATCTTTTTCGCTTCGCGCGTGTAATCGGCCAAAAAGGTGTTGATGCGCTCCATGAAGCCGTCCTCGTCGCCGGGGCAGCCGCCGTTTTTGATCAAAAACAGCATGTAGAAGCCTTCATGCATCAGGTCGAGCAGGGCGCTGCCGGCGTTGGCGGCGGAGTCGGAGCCGGAGCCGCGTCCCAGCAACGAGGGCGCCGAGCGGCGTTCGATGAGCTGGCTCATGCCGTCACCGCGATCAGTTCGAGCTGCAGTTCGCGTATGCCGGCCGGCACATAGACGCAAATCGATTGCGCCTTGAGCATGTGTTGGTACAGCGCGCCACGGTTATCGAGCGCAAAGTAGTACGTGTCGGGCCGCACGGGGATCGCCGCCGGCACTTGCGGCGCATGCGACAGTTTCACGCCCGGCATGGCCGACAGCACGCATTTTTCCACATCGTCGGGCGCGCCCACTTTCACGCGCAGCGGCACGATGTCGACCAGCTCGATGGCCGGCATGGCGGCGCGGATCGCCAGGTACAAGGTGGTGTGCTGGTCGACCTTGCCCGAATCGAGCTTGCCCAGATAGTAGGACGGCTTGTCTTCCGCCAGGGCGATGGAGAAATACTTCGACGAGATGACGGTGTCGAGCAGTTCGCGGATGATGGCGTCGATGGCGGCAAAGCAGGCGGCCGGCCGCGCATGGTCGTAGGCGGGCAGGCTGGCCAGGGTGTGCTGGCGCGCGTAGCTGAGCAGGCCGCCGGCCAGCGACAGCAGCGCTTCGTACAAGCGTTCCGGGTGCAGCGCCGGGTGGCGCACATAGTGCATCAGGGCGGCGGCGGCCGTGCTGGCCGTATGCAGCAGCCAGAACGAGGACACGTCGCCCGAGCGGAACTCGATCACGTTGCGGCTCGGTTCGCGGTGGTGGCCATGCAGCGCCGCCACCTTGGCCTGCAAGGCGTCGAGCAGGTGTTCGAGCAGCTCCTGCAGGCGCGGCGCGCCGGCGATCGACAGGCTGGGCGCCATGAACGAGGGCAGCGGCTCGAAGCCGCCCGTCACGGTGCGGCGCAGCGCGATCAGCGGCAGGCAGTCATACGAGCCGCGCGCTTCGCTGTCGGGGATCAGGCGCACGCTCGTTTTCAGGTAGGCTACGTCGGCCACGCTGGCGCCTGTGTACAGGTCGGGCGTGGCGCGCATCGCGTGCGCAAAGCGCGTGGCGGGCGGCGTGCCGGCGCTGGCCTGCGCCGTATAGTTCAGGCCATCGAGGTCCAGCACCGGCAGCGCGGCGTAATACGTCACTTCCTGCAGCGCGGCCGGCAAGGCGGCCAGGTCGATCGGCGGCGGCAGGCTGTCGGCGCTGCTGCCGTCGCCGCTTGCATCGAACACTAAGCCGTCGCGGAAAATCGCCGACAGCGCCTGCAGGCGCAGGGTGCCGGTTTTCAGCGCATCGAGATCCCATGCCATGTACGCCACGCCCCAGGCATACGGGTGCAGTGCGCTGGCGGTCTGGTGCAGCCGGCTTTCATGATATTGATCCTGGCGCTGGAAGTGCTGCGGCCGCAAGAACAGGCCCTCTCCCCACAGGACTTTCGCTGCCATGGCCATGCCGTTCTCCTTGTGTCGGTGGTGTGGTTTTGATGCGCTTGTTGTCATTGCCTGTCATTGCTGGCAGCGCGCGCCGGCGATGCCGGCCTGCGCGCCGACGCTCAATGCGCAGGCATGCAGGCCGACGGTGATGCCTTCGCGCTCGGCCTCAACGGCCGCAAAGGTGGCGCGCCAGCGCTGCGCGGCGGGTGCGCGAAACAGCGCCACCACGCCGATAAAGGCCGCGTCGCGGCCGACCTTTTCCTCGATCTCGTAGCGCTGGCCCGGCACCAGCAGCACTTCCTGCACTTCCAGCAGGTCGGCGCCCAGCAGCGCTTTTTCCCGGGCCGCATCGAGAAAACTGTCGTATGGCGCCTGCTCGAAGGCGGCGCTCTGGCGCAGCTTGTAGATGCGCGCCACCAGCGCCAGTGGCCGGCCCTCGGCATCGGTATTGAGGCGCTGGCCCGCGTGCAGGCGGATGCGGACATTGCGCGGCGGCTTCTGCGCTTCCGGCACCTCGGGTGCCGGCTTGGCAAGGCCGGCCATCTGCAGCGCCGCATTGGCCAGGCCGCCGATGGCACCACCGGCGCAGCCGGCCAGCGACAGCAGCAACAGCGTGCAGGCGGCGCGGCGCAGCGGCAGGGAAGGGCACATGGCTGGCCTCTCAAAAAGTAAACGTACGGAAATAGAGTGCTGCCGCTATTTAAACGCATGGTGCAACTGGCCGTTTGCGCTGGCACAAACCCCATACCTGAGCGTTCAATTGCCTGCGCCAGATCAGGGTTTGGTGACGCTGATCGCACGGCTGAGCGGAACTTATTCTTTGCTGATCAAGCTCAAGCTGGCAAAAAATAGCGCGATCAATATGGCCTCCATTGGCGTCGCCCATCTTTCCTAGCGGCAGCGTCATTTACGTGAAGGAAACAAGATGACGTCACGCACGTATCTGCCCCGCCCGGCCTGCCTGGCCGGCGCCCTCCTGCTGGCCGCCTGCACCACCGCGCCGCCTCCCGCACCGACGCCGGCGCCTAAGCCGACCCTGACCCAGGTGCTGTCCGACGCCGATGCGGCCGCGCGCGCCGGCCAGTACGACCAGGCCTATGCCTTGCTGGAAAAAGGCGGCAGCGCCTACCCGGCCGACAAGGCGCCATGGCTGCAGATGGCGCAGATGAAATTCGATCGCGGCCAATATGGCGACGCCATCGGCCATGCGCTCGAAGCGCTCGAACGCGACCCCGATGACAAGGTCGCCAACAGCATCGTCGCCGTCAGCGGCCTGCGCCTGTCGGGCAAGGCGCTGGCCGATTTGTCGCGGCAAAACAATCTGAATGGCTCGCTGCGCTCGGAAGCGCAGGAACTGGCCAAGCTGCTGCGCGCCAGCATCGGCGAGGAGGTGCTGGTGCCGCCAGCCAGGCGTCCGGCCGCCGGTGGCAGGCGCGCGGCGGCATCGTCCGCACCGGCGCCGGCAGCCGCACCGGCTGTAAAAGGCGGTGCTGATCCGTTCAGCGGCTTGAAGTAGGCAGCATCCCTATCGGGCGCCATGGCGGCGCCCGCCATCGACTTTGCGAAGGAAATCCCATGGCCAAGCCTGACAGTGTCCAGAAGCGCCTGCAGCAGGTGCGCGCGCCGCGCGTGCAGATGACGTATGACGTGGAGATCGGCGACACGATAGAAAACAAGGAGCTGCCCTTCGTGGTCGGCGTGCTGGGCGACTTCGGCGGCGACTCCGAAGTCGAGAAGCGGCGCCTGAAGGACCGCAAGTTCGTCGGCATCGACATGGACAACTTCGACGAGGTGCTGGGCAGCGTCGAGCCGGTGGCGCGCTTCCAGGTGCCCAACCGCCTGAGCGACGAAGGCGGCACCTTTCAGGTCGACCTGCGCTTTCGCGCCATGAGCGATTTTCGCCCCGAGTCGGTGGTGCGGCAGGTCGAGCCGCTGCGCCGCCTGCTTGAAGCGCGCACCAAGCTGGCCGACCTGCGCAACAAACTGGCCGGCAACGACAAGCTGGAAGATCTGCTGACGGAAGTGCTGAACAACACCGACAGCCTGGCCGCTCTGCAACCGCAACGCGCGATCAAGGAGGATTGAGATGAATGCACAGGCAGAAATCCAGGCCTCGCCCGCTTTTGCGGCGGCGGCATCGACCGACCTGCTCGACCAGATCGTCGAACAGAGCCGGGTCGCCAAGTCCGACGCCGAACATGCGCGCGCGCGCGACCTGATCGCCGAACTGGTGGGCCAGGTGCTCGATGGCACGGTGCTGATGTCCTCCAGCCTGTCGGCCACCCTGGACGCGCGCGTGGCGCAGATCGATCAGTTGATCTCGGCCCAGCTGAGCGAAGTGATGCACACGCCGGCCTTCCAGCAGCTCGAGCAGAGCTGGACCGGCCTGCACTACCTGGTCGGCAATTCCGAGACCGGCACGCGGCTGCAGATCCGCATGTTCAACGCCACCAAGCGCGAACTGGTCAAGGACTTCCAGTCGGCGCTGGAGTTCGATCAGAGCAGCATGTTCAAGAAGATCTACGAAGAGGAATTCGGCACCTTCGGCGGCGCGCCGTTCGCCGCGCTGCTGGGCGACTACGCCATTTCGCGCCAGCCCGAAGACATGTATTTCATCGAGCAGATGTCGCATATCGCCGCCGCCGCGCACGCACCGTTCATCGCCTCGGCCGCGCCGGAACTGTTTGGCCTGGAAACCTATGGCGACCTGGGCAAGCCGCGCGACCTGGCCAAGGTGTTCGACACCATCGAATACGCCAAATGGAAGGCCTTTCGCGAGTCCGAAGATGCGCGTTACGTGGGCCTGACCCTGCCGCGCTTCCTGGGCCGGCTGCCGTTCAATCCGGTCGACGGTACCACCGTCGAAGGCTTCAACTTTGTCGAGGAAGTCGACGGCAGCGACCATCAAAAATACCTGTGGTGCAACGCCGCCTATGCGTTTGGCAGCAAGCTCACGCGCGCCTTTTCCGACTACGGCTGGTGCGCCGCGATCCGTGGCGTGGAAGGCGGCGGCCTGGTCGACGATTTGCCGACCCACACCTTCAAGACGGACGAAGGCGATGTGGCGCTGAAATGCCCGGCCGAAGTGGCCATTACCGACCGGCGCGAAAAGGAATTGTCGGACCTTGGTTTCATCTCGCTGGTGCACTGCAAGAATACGGCCTATGCGGCCTTCTTCGGCGCCCAGTCGACGCAGAAGAGCCGCAAGTACAACAGCGAGGCGGCCAACGCCAACGCGCTGCTGTCGTCGCAGCTGCAGTACATCTTTGCCGTCTCGCGCATCGCCCACTACATGAAGGCCATGATGCGCGACAAGATCGGCAGCTTTTCGGCCGCCTCGAATGTCGAGGATTTCCTGAACCGCTGGCTGATGACCTATGTGCTGCTCGACGATAACGCCAGCCAGGAACAGAAGGCTCAGTTTCCGCTGCGCGAAGCGTCGGTGCAGGTGCACGAAGTGCCGGGACGGCCCGGCGTGTACCGCGCCGTGTCGTTTTTGCGGCCTCATTTCCAGCTCGACGAGCTGTCCGTTTCGCTCCGACTGGTCGCGGAGTTGCCGAAGTCGACCAATTCCTGATTCATCCGATTTTTTGTTCAACCAGAGGAGCACACCATGGCAATCGATGTATATCTGCAGATAGACGGTATCAAGGGCGAATCGACCGATGACAAGCACAAGGACTGGATCGAGTGCAAATCGGTCAGCTGGAGCGTGGAGCAGCCCAAGTCAGCCACCGCCTCGACCGGCGGCGGCCACACGGCAGAACGCTGCGAGCACAAGGACATCGTCATCTCCAAGCTGGCCGACCTGTCCTCGCCGGTGCTGCTGCAGACCTGCTCGGCCGGCAAGACGATCCCGAAAGCGCGCTTCGAATTCATGCGCGCCGATGGCCAGGGCGAGCGCGTCAAGTATTTTGAAATCGAGATCGAGAACGTGCTGATCGGCGCCGTCACGCCCAACGTGGAAGAAGGCGACATCCTCGGCGAACACGTGGGCTTCAAGTTCTCGAAAGTGAAGTGGAAATACACGCAGCAAAAGGTGACGGGCGGCGCCGGCGGCAATACCTCGGGCGGCTGGGACCTGGCGGCCAACCGCGTGGTGTGATGGCGCGGCGTTAGCTTCCGGCAGCAGCGCGGCAGGCAGATGTCTGCCGCGTTCTTTTTCAACGAGGTTGTGATGCCATCTCCATTGAATCCAGCAGCCGGCTTCGTGCCGGGCCTGTTCGACCGCCTGATGGGCGAGGGCGCCGCCGGCGGCAATCTGGCGCGATTGTCGATCGAGCAGTTGAAGGATGCGGTGGCGCGCGACCTCGAAGAGCTGCTCAACACGCGCGTGGCCCTGCCGGCCGGTGCGCTCGACGGCTTTCCCGAATGCGCCGCCTCCATCGTCAACTATGGCCTGATCGACTTTGCCGGCATGTGTTTGTCCAGCAGCGACGACCGCGCCCGCATCTGCGCCGCATTGAAAGCGGCCATCGAGCGCCACGAACCGCGCCTGCGCCATGTGCGCGCGCGCCTGGAGCGCGAAGCTGGCGCCATCAACCGCGTCAGCTTTGTCATCAGCGCCACCCTGGCCGTGGCGCACGCCAGTGAACCCGTCAATTTCGACGCCGTGCTGCAGCCGTCATCGCTGCGCTATTCGATCAACCGCAAGGGAGCCGCCGCATGAGCAACAACCTCAAGACCCTGATCGCCAAACTCAACGACACGGCGCGCACGGCCGCCACGCGCGCCGCCAGTATCTGCATGGGGCTGGGCCAGTACGAAGTCGATATCGAACACCTGTTTCTGGCGCTGCTGGAGCAGGAACGCAGCGATGTCGCGGTGGCCGCGCGCCGCAGCGATATCAGCCTCACGGCGCTGGAAGCGGACCTGCGCCGCGAGATCGGCAACTTCAGGACCGGCAGCGCGCGCACGCCCGTGTTCTCGCGCCACTTGCCGCTGCTGTTCGAGCATGCCTGGCTGATCGCGTCCCTTGGCACGGCGCAGCCGGCGGCCATCCGCAGCCGGCACCTGCTGCTGGCATTGCTGACGGAGCCGGAACTGTCGCAGCTGGCCTATCGCGGCTCGACCCTGTTTGCACGCTTCAGCGTCGAGCAGCTGAAACACCATCCCGACAAACTGACGGCCGGCTCGCAGGAAGAGGCCGCCACGATAGCGCAAGCCGACGCGGCGCCAGGCGACGCCGTCGCCAGCCTGGCCAGCCAGACGCCGGCGCTGGACCAGTTCACCACCGACCTGACGCAGCTGGCGCGCGATGGCAAGCTCGATCCGGTGATCGGGCGCGAAAACGAGATCCGCCAGGCGGTCGATATTTTGCTGCGCCGGCGCCAGAACAACCCCATCCTCACCGGCGAAGCGGGTGTCGGCAAGACCGCCGTGGTCGAAGGCCTGGCCTTGCGCATCGCCGCCGGCGACGTGCCCGAGGTGTTGCAGGGCGCGCGCATCCACGCGCTCGACATGGGCCTGCTGCAGGCCGGTGCCAGCGTCAAGGGCGAGTTCGAAAGCCGGCTCAAAAACGTCATCGACGAAGTGGGCAAGAGCGTCCATCCCGTGATCCTGTTCATCGACGAAGCGCACACCATGATCGGCGCCGGCGGCCAGGCCGGCCAGAACGATGCGGCCAATCTGCTGAAACCGGCCCTGGCGCGCGGCGCCCTGCGCACCATCGCCGCCACCACCTGGAGTGAATACAAAAAGTATTTTGAAAAGGATGCGGCGCTGGCGCGGCGTTTTCAGGTCGTCAAAGTGGAGGAGCCGAGCGAAGAAATCGCCTGCGCCATGCTGCGCGCGATGGCGCCGCTGATGGAGCGCCATTTCCATATCCGCGTGCGCGACGAAGCGATTGTCGACGCGGTGCGCCTGTCGCACCGCTATATCAGCGGGCGGCAGCTGCCCGACAAGGCCGTCAGCGTGCTCGATACGGCCTGCGCCCAGGTGGCGCTGGGGCAAAGCGCGACGCCGGCGCAGCTGGACAACGCCAGCCGGCAGCTCGAGCGCATCGGCGCTGAAATCGCCGCGCTGCAGCGCGAAGAGATCGGCGGCGAGCCGCCGGACCGGGCATCGACTGCGCGATTGCGCCAGCTGCGGGGCGAAGCCGAGCACGGCCAGCAAACCATCGCCGCGCTGGCGCAGCGCTGGCAGGCGGAAAAGTCGCTGGTGGCACAGATTGGCGAACTGCGCGCCGGCCTGCACAGGGAGCGGGCCGGCGCGGCGGGTGCGGCGGCTTTGCTGGCGTTGAAAACAGAACTGGCGGCGCTGCAGGGCGAAGCGCCATTGGCGCCACTGGAAGTCGATGCGCAGGTGGTGGCCGGCATTGTCGCCGGCTGGACCGGCATCCCGCTGGGCAAAATGGTCAAGGACGAGATCCGCACCGTCCTGACCCTGGACGCGGCCCTTGGCGGGCGTGTGCTGGGCCAGCCGCATGTGGTCCAGGCGGTGGCGCAGCGGGTGCGCACGGCGCGCGCCAGCCTGGACGACCCGGACAAGCCGCAGGCCGTGTTTTTGTTTACCGGCCCGTCCGGCACCGGCAAGACCGAAACGGCGCTGGCGCTGGCCGACCTGCTGTACGGCGGCGAGCGCAAACTCATTACCATCAACATGAGCGAATACCAGGAAGCGCACAGCGTGGCCGGCCTGAAAGGCTCGCCCCCGGGCTATGTCGGCTATGGCGAGGGCGGCGTGCTGACCGAGGCCGTGCGGCGCCAGCCGTACAGCGTGGTGCTGCTCGACGAGGCCGAAAAAGCCCATCCCGACGTGCTCGAACTGTTTTTCCAGGTGTTCGACAAGGGCGTGCTCGACGATGCGGAAGGGCGCGAAATCGATTTTCGCAACACCATCATCATCGCCACCTCGAATATGGCTTCCGGCGCCATGATGGCGGCTTGCCTGAACCAGCCGCCGGACAGCCTGCCCACTCCCGAGGCTTTGGCAGAGCTGGTGCGCCCGCAACTGATGAAGCACTTCAAACCGGCCTTCCTGGGGCGCCTGAAGGTGCTGCCGTTCTACCCCCTGAGTGACGACGTGCTGGCCGAGATCGTCAAGCTGAAACTGGCGCGCATCGGCGAGCGCATCGCGCGCAACCACCAGGCCCGTTTCAGCCATGACGATGCGCTGGTCGAGGCGGTACTGGCGCGCTGCACCGAAGTCGATTCGGGCGCACGCAATGTCGACCAGATCCTCAATGGCAGCGTGCTGCCCGAGATCGCCGTGGCGGTGCTGGCGCGCATGGCCGGGGCGCTGCCGCTGTCGAGCATTCACGTGGGCGCCAACGCCCAGGGCCAGTTCAGCTACACCATCCATTAACGCTTTCAAGGGAGCGCACCATGTTCAACCTCGACCAACTGCTGCAGCCGGTCAGCCAGATCAGGCCCTGCGGCGAGGACATCACTTTCAGCCAGGAGCTCGATGCCGTCGCCCGCGCGCGCCAGCACGACGACCCCAGCCTCGACCAGGGCGAATGGGTGGTGGCCTTGAAAGAAGCCGACTGGCCGTTTGTCGCCACCCGCTGCGAGCAGTTGATCACCTCGCACAGCAAGGACTTGCGGGTGGCCGTCTGGCTGGCCGAGGCGCACGCCAGGACGCGCCATTTTCGTGGCCTTGGCGACGGCTTTGCGCTGCTGGCGGGCCTGTGCGAACGCTACTGGGATGGCCTGTATCCGCCGATCGAAGACGGCGACCCGGAGCAGCGCATCGGCAACCTGTTCTGGCTGCTCACGCGCACGCCGCAACTGGTGCGCGAAGTGCCGCTGACCGATGGCGCCGACGGCAGGTTCTCCTTGCAGGACTTCGATGCGGCGCGCCAGCGCGCGGCGGCCAGTGCGCAGGCGCCGGACCAGGGCTGGGGCGAGGTGCGCCAGGAAGAGGGCGCGACCCTGGCGCAGATGGAAGCGGCGCGGCAGAAAAACCCGCGCCCGTTCAGCGACGCGCTGCTGGCCGATGCGCAGTATTGCATGCAGTCGCTGCTGGCGCTGGAGCGCTGCGTCGACGCGCGCTTCGGCCTCGATGGCCCGAGCTTTCGCGCCGCCCGCGAAGCGCTGGAAAACGCCATCCACTTCATTGCCCCGATGCCGCTGGGCGCGGAACTGGTGGCGGCGCTGCCCGGTGCGCCGCCCGCCAGCGGCGCAGGCAATGTCGGCGCCATTGTGCAGCGCCAGCAGGCGCTGGCACAGCTGCGCCAGGTGGCCGATTTTTTCCGCCGCACCGAGCCGCACAGCCCGGTGGCGTATCTGGCCGACAAGGCCGCCAGCTGGGGCGAGATGCCGCTGCACCTGTGGCTGCGCGCCGTCGTCAAGGACCAGGGCACGCTGGCCCGGCTCGACGAGATGCTCGGTAGCGACGCGGCGCAGGGCTGAGCTCCGTGCTACCCTTGCCGCATGATAAAAACGATCTTGCCGCCTGCGGCGCTTTGCCTGTTCCTTGCCAGCGTTGCGGTGCGGGCCGCGCCGCCGCAGCCATTGACCATCTATGGCGATGATGGCTATCCGCCGTATTCCTATGTCGAAGACGGCCAGATGAAGGGCATTTATACGGACATCCTGCGCGAAGCGCTGCGCGCCATGCCGCAGTACCAGGTGCGCCTGCTGCCGGTGCCGTGGAAGCGCGGCGTGCTGATGATGCAGGCCGGCGACGCCTTCGCGCTGTATCCGCCCTATAAACTGGCCGGCGAACGGCCGACGGTCACCTACTCGATACCGCTGCTGACCGAGCATGTGGTGGTGTTCTGCAACCAGGACGTGGCGGCGCGGCGCCCGCTTGCCAGCTGGCCGCTGGACTATCGCGGCCTGCGCATTGGCCTCAATGCCGGTTTCCTGGTGGGCGACGAGGCCTATCATGCGGCCGTCAAGTCGGGCGCGCTGGTGGTCGATGCGGTCAAGGGCACGCGCAGCAATCTGCTCAAGCTGATGCGTGGGCGGATCGATTGCTATATCAATGACCGGCTGTCGGTGCAATCGGAACTGCAGCGCCTGCACGGCGAGGGGCAGCTGGTGCCGTCGATGCTGGCCGTGCGTGAAACGGCGCAGCTGGCCAGCCAGCAGGGCTACCTCGGTTACGGCCCGGCGCTGCCAGCGACAGCACCTTACCGCGCCGACTTTATCGCCCGCTTCAATGCGGTGATCGCGCAGATGCAGCGCAGCGGCGCCATCGCCCGCATTGTCGAACGCGCCGTGCCGCACTGACACGCTACAATCGCCACCAACTATTTCCCTGGAGCTCACCATGAAAAATCTGCTGTTGCCGCTGATGCTGGCCGCGCTGCTGACCGGCTGCGTCGGCCGTCCCGACAATATCGTGCCCGTGACCAATTTCAACACCACCAAATACCTGGGCAAATGGTATGAAATCGCCCGTCTCGACCACTCCTTCGAACGCGGCCTGAGCCATGTGACGGCCGACTACAGCCTGCGCCAGGATGGCGGCCTGAAGGTCGTCAACCGTGGCTACAAGGATGCGGACGCCGTCTGGAAAGAATCCGAAGGCAAGGCCTACTTTGTCGACAAGCCGGACGAGGGCTTTCTGAAGGTGTCGTTTTTCGGCCCTTTCTATGGTTCCTACATCGTTTTCGACCTCGATCAGCAGGACTACAGCTATTCGATGATCAGTGGTCCCGACAAGTCGTATTTCTGGCTGCTGTCGCGCACGCCCACCATGGATCCGGCCCTGCAGAAGCGTTTGATCGACAAGGCGCAAGGACTCGGTTTCGATACCTCGAAGCTGATTGTCGTCAACCAGAACTGACGTTATTTCACGTTGTTGCTTTTTTGAATGTTGTTCCTTGCAATGCCTATCTGATTCGCTCACAATCGGGATCAGCGCGCGACGCGCCTGCGACTGCGCGGCAACTTTTCAGATAGGACTGCATCATGAAAAACCTCAAGATCGGCGTACGTCTCGGTGGAGGTTTTGCCGCGGTACTGGTACTGCTCACCACGCTTACCGTGGTGGGCATCGTGCAGATGCAAAATGCCAGCCGCGAAACCGAGGACCTGGTTCACGTCAAGGTGCGCAACGAGCGCCTGATCGCCGAATGGGCCAAGGTGATCGAAGTCAATGCGGCGCGCACGGCGGCCGCCTGGAAGGTCAGCGACCCCGAACACCAAAAACAATTCGAAAAAGAAATGGCGGTCTCGTCCGCGCGCGCCACGGAAATCCAGGACGCCATCGGCAAAAGCCAGCTGAGTGACCAGGAAAAAGCGCTGTACCAGGACGTACTGGCCACGCGCAAGGCGTATACGGAAGTGCGCAGGAATGTGTTCAAGGCCAAGAATGCGGGCGACCTGGAACTGGGCAAGCGTCTGTACGAAGGCGACATGGCCGCCAGGCGCGATATCTACCTGGCCTCGCTCGACAAGCTGGCCAAGCTGGAAGCGCAGCTGCTCGACGTGACCGCAGGCGAGCTGCGCGCCGGCTACGAAAACGGCCGCCTGCTGCTCATTTCGCTGGGCCTGGCCGCCATCGCGCTGGGCATTGCCTGCGCCTACTGGATCACGCGCTCGATCACGCGGCCCATCACGCGCGCCGTGGCAGTGGCGCAAGCGGTCTCGACTGGTGACCTGACCAGCCGGATCGTGGTCGACAGTACGGATGAAACGGGGCAGCTGATGCAGGCCCTGAAAGAAATGAACGACAAACTGGTCAGCATCGTCGGCCAGGTGCGCACCAGCACCGATGCCATCGGCACCGCGTCGAGCGAAATTGCGGCGGGCAACCTCGACCTGTCTTCGCGCACCGAGCAGCAGGCCAGCTCGCTCGAAGAGACGGCCTCGTCAATGGAAGAGCTGACCTCGACCGTCAAACGCAATGCCGACAATGCGCGCAGCGCCAACCAGCTGGCCATCGACGCCTCGCAGATCGCCAGCCGTGGCGGCGTGGTGGTGTCGGAAGTGGTCAGCACCATGGGTTCGATCAACGAGTCCTCGCGCAAGATTGTCGACATTATCAGCGTGATCGATGCGATCGCTTTCCAGACCAATATCCTGGCCCTGAATGCGGCCGTCGAAGCGGCGCGCGCGGGCGAGCAGGGCAGGGGCTTTGCCGTGGTCGCCAGCGAGGTGCGCGGCCTGGCCCAGCGCTCCAGCCAGGCCGCAAAAGAAATCAAGGGCCTGATCGACGACTCCGTGCAAAAGGTCGAAGCCGGCTCGCAGCTGGTGGACAAGGCCGGCCGCACCATGGACGAGATCGTGCAGAGCATCAGCCATGTGACACAGATCATGAACCAGATTACCGACGCCAGCGAACAGCAGCGTTCCGGCATCGAACAGGTCAACCAGGCCATCGGCCAGATGGATCAAGTCACCCAGCAAAACGCGGCGCTGGTCGAAGAAGCGGCGGCCGCCGCCGAATCGATGCAGGAGCAGGCCACGCGCCTGACCGACGTGGTGGGCCTGTTCAAGCTCGACGCCAGCCAGGTGACGCGCGCGGTTGCCGCCGCGCCCGTGACGACGCGCCGTCCGCAGGCTGTGGCCGTGGCCGCAGCAGGCAAGCCACGCAAGGCGGTGGCGGCAACTGGCAGCGACTGGGAAGAGTTTTAGGCGTAAGCGCGGTGGGGCGCTACAATCGCGTTCCTGATGCACAGATGCCCCGTCCATGACTTCCCAGCCTGATCTTGTTTCTGCCCGCCGCGATCGCTGCGCCGATTGCCTGCGGGCGCAGTCCGCCTGTATCTGCCAGTGGGTGCGGCCGCTACCCCACAGCGTGGAGATATTGCTGCTCCAGCATCCGCTGGAAGTGTACAACGCCAAGGGCAGTGCGCGCTTGCTGCACCTGAGCCTGCCAAACAGCCGGCTGGTCACGGGCGAAGCGTTTGCCGTTGCAGAGCTCGACGCGCTGCTGGCCGGCAAACACAACCTGCTGCTGTATCCGGACACGCCCGGCGACCGCTCGCTGGGCATCGCGCCGCCGCCATCGCTTGATGAGACCATGCTGCCGGACGTGGGCGGCTTGCGGCTGGTGGTGCTGGACGCCACCTGGCGCAAGAGCCGCAAGATGCTGTACCTCAATCCCGCCCTGCAGCGCCTGCCGCGCTTGCCGCTGCGCGACACGCCGCCGTCGCACTACCTGATTCGCAAGGCGCATGCGCCCGACCAGCTGTCGACCCTGGAAGCGACCTGCTACGCGCTGATGCAGCTTGAAGATGAGGCCGCCCGTTTTGCACCCATGATCACCGCATTTGACGGCTTTGTCGCTCAGCAGTTGAGCTATATCACCGCATTTGATGCAAAAAACCTGAAATAAGCGCGGCATCCCCCTTGATCTTGCTGTGACAGCGGCATAGTATACTGTACGTATATACAGTTGATGGGGCCGTTCATGAAAGCAATCTTCCCGGAGCATGACGACAGTTTTGCCGGCCAGGTGATGCTGCCGCCGCAATCGCTCAAGGCACGCAAGGGCCGTGGCGCCGTCTCCAACCTGCAGGGCCGCTACGAAATACAAGGGCGCGCAGGCTTCGATGACGGCTGGAGCTTGCCCCCGGACGATGCCGACGAGGCCGCCGCGCCGTGGAAAACCCAGGTCAGCGACGAGCAGGCGCGCACCATCCTGTCGCGCAACACCTCGCCCGACCTGCCGTTCGGTGTCTCGCTCAACCCGTATCGCGGTTGCGAGCACGGCTGCATCTACTGCTTTGCGCGCCCCACCCACAGCTACCTGGGCCTGTCGCCGGGATTCGATTTTGAAAGCCGCATCTTCGCCAAGGTCAACGCGCCCGAACTGCTGCGCCGCGAGCTGGCCAAGGCCTCGTACGTGCCCGAGCCGATCGCGCTGGGCGTCAACACCGATGCCTACCAGCCCTGCGAGCGCGAGCGCCAGCTGACGCGCCGCGTGCTCGAAGTGCTGCACGAATGCGACCATCCGGTGGGGCTGATCACCAAGTCCTCGCTGATCGAGCGCGATATCGACCTGCTCGCGCCGATGGCGGCGCGCCGTCTGGCGTCGGTGGCGATCACTCTCACCACCCTCGACCCGGCCATTTCGCGCACCCTGGAGCCGCGCGCGGCCGCCCCGGCGCGGCGCTTGCGCACCATCCGCACCTTGACCGACGCCGGCATTCCGGTCGGCGTCAGCATCGCGCCCATCATCCCGTTCGTGACGGAACCGGAGATCGAACAGTTATTGGAAGCGGTGCGCGACGCCGGCGCCATCAACGCCCATTACGTGGTGCTGCGCCTGCCGTGGGAAGTCAACCCCCTGTTCCAGCAGTGGCTCGAAGCCCATTTCCCGGAACGCGCCCAGCGCGTGATGAACCGCGTGCGCGAAATGCGCGGCGGCAAGGACTACGACAGCAGTTTTGGCGCGCGCATGCATGGCGAAGGCGTGTGGGCCGACCTGATACGCCAGCGTTTTGAAAAAGCCGTGCACCGCCTGGGCCTGCACGGCAAGGGCGGGCGCTTCAAGCAGCTCGACGGCAGCCAGTTCCGCCGCCCGCTGGTAGTGCCGGCTACGGGGTTCAAGGGCAAGGCTGGCAATGCGGGGCAGCTCGATCTGTTTTAGCTGGCATCAATGGCCGGGCGCCTGCCCTGGCCGCACAGCCCGGTCGCCAAAGGTTTTTCGCCAGTCCCTGGGGCTGACCTGGAAACGCTACTTGCAGTGCGGGCGCAGCAAGGCGGAGTCTGGAAGCCGGCCAGGCCGGGGATGCGCTCGATCGACAAGGAGGTTGTTTCCAGCAGCTCGCGCGTGCGCTGCTGCCGTTCGTTGACGAGCCAGTGGACCAGGGTCATGCCGCGCCGCCAGGCCGGCGTGCATCGCGGAGCTGCTTATACATGAGCACCAACACTTACTGCTGATATAATACCTACAATGACGTAATATAACGATACTATAACGATACTTAGCGACACTCAGCTCTGCTGGTGCTTCCGCCATCATTCCGCACCGCAAGCCCAGCCCATGCGCTCCCTTTTCGACTACGAGATCATCGAACAGCTCCATAGCGGACCCCGTTCACTGGTCTGCCGCGCCAGCACGCCTGATGGCACGGCGCTGATCGTCAAGATTCCCAACCAGCCATTTCCCTCGTTCCAGCAACTGGCCAGCTTCAAGCGCGGGTATGCCTGCGCGCGCCTGTGCCGCCACCCCGGCGTCGTGCATCCGCTGGCGCTGGAACTGCATGGCGGGCGCTGGACCATGCTCCAGGAAGACAGCGGCGCCCTGTCGCTGGACCGGGTGCTGCGCGCACGGCTGGCAGACCGCCAGGCATGGTCGCAACCGGCGCTGGCGCTGGACGATTTGTTCGACATCGCGCTGCAATTGTGCGCGGCGCTCGAGGCGGTCCATCTGCAGGGCCTGATCCACAAGGATATCAATCCCTCGAACTTGTTGTGGCATGGCGAACGGCGGCAGCTGCAGCTGATTGATTTCGGCATCGCCAGCGAACTGGCGTCGCCAGACCCTGGCGGCGCCGGCGCTCAGCAGCTGGAAGGCACGCTGCGCTACATGGCGCCGGAACAGACCGGGCGCATGAACCGCCGCGTCGATCACCGCGCCGATTTCTACGCGCTGGGCGCCACCTTGTACGAGCTATTAACCGGCCAGGCGCCGTTCGAGGCGCGCGACGAGATGGAACTCGTGCACTGCCATATTGCGCGCAGCCCGGACTGGTCGCATCCGGCGCTGGCCAGGCTGCCCGGCCAGCTGCTGCCCATCATCCAGCGCCTGCTGGAAAAAAATCCGGAGCAGCGCTACCAGAGCCTGCAGGGCCTGCGCAACGACCTGGCGGCGTGCCGCGCGCCGCTGGCGGCGCAGCCGCATCAGTTGTCGTTTCACGACAGCCGCTTCCTGGTGCCGGCCACCTTGCTTGGACGCGACGCTGCCGTCGCCAGCCTGCTGGCGGCGCTCGGGCGCAGTGACGCGGGCGCGTGCGAGCTGCTGCTGGTGGCGGGCAGCTCGGGGATCGGCAAGTCGGCGCTGGTCAATGAAGTGCGTACGCCCGTGATGGCCCGACGCGGCTTTTTTGTGTCCGGCAAGCTGGACCTGCTGCAGCGCGAGGTACCGTATGCGGCGCTGGTGCGGGCTTTCCAGGCGCTGGTGCACCACTTGCTGGGGCAGCCTGACGACACGCTGCGGCAGTGGGCCGGCAAGCTGCGCGATGCGCTCGGCGGCGGCATGGGGGCGATGGTCGAACTGATCCCCGAATTGTCCCTGATCGTAGGCGCCACCGAGGCGCTGCCGGCGGCCACGCCGTCACAGGCGCAGTTGCGCCTGGACCGCCTGTTTCCCGGCTTTGTCGACGTCTTCGCCTCCGCAGGGCGGCCGCTGGTGCTGTTTCTCGACGACCTGCAATGGGCCGATGCGGCCACCTTGAGGATGATCGAGCTGCTGCTGGTGGCCTGCGACAAAAGCCGCCTGCTGATCATCGGCGCCTACCGCGACAATGAGGTGGGCGCGGCGCACCCCTTGATCGCGCTGCGCGACAAGCTGCTGGGGCGTGGCGCGCGCGTGTCGACGCTGGCCCTGTGCGCCCTGAGCGAGCCGCAGGTGGCGCAGCTGGTGGCGGCCACCGTGCGCGTGGCGGCGCCGGGCTGCGCCGCGCTGGCCCGCATGTGCTACCAGAAGACGGCCGGCAATCCGTTTTTCCTCAGGCAGTTCCTCGCCACCCTCAACGATGACGGCCATTTGCGCTACCGGGCGGACGGCGACTGCTGGGACTGGGACCTGCCGGCGATCAAGCAGGCCAGGTATACCGACAACGTGGTCGACGCCCTGCTCGATAAGATCCGCCGCCTGCCCGGGCAGACGCAGCAGCTGCTGCCGCTGGCCGCGTCCAGCGGCAACCGCTTCACGCTCGGCACGCTGGCGCTGGCCGTCGATCGCGCGCCCGGCCAAGTGCGGCAAGACCTGGCGCCGGCGCTCGTTGCCGGCCTGGTGCTGCCTTCGGCCGGTGCTGGCGAGGGCGTCGACCGCTACCGGTTTCTGCACGACCGGGTGCAGCAGGCCGCGTATCTGGCCGTCGATGCCGGCGCGCGCGCGGCCAACCACCTGCTGCTGGGCCGCTTGCTGCTGGCGCACACCAGCGACGAGCAGCGCGACGGCAAATTGTTCGACATCGTCGAGCAGCTCAACGCGGGCCGCGCACTGATCGGCGACGCACGGGAAAGAGTGCAACTGGCCGCACTGAACCTGCAGGCGGGCGAGAAGGCCCGGCGCTGCGCCGCCTTCCAGGCCACGCTGGAGCATATGCGCACGGGACTCGAACTGCTGCCGGCGCAGGCCGGGCACGGCGAGTCTGGCCTGTGGCTCGAACTGCAGCTGGGGGCGGCCGAAGCGAGCTACCTGTGTGGCCAGTTCGATGCCGCCGAAGCGATCTACGCCCTGGTGCGCGAACGCGCCCTGGCGCCGTTGCAGCAGGTGCGCTGCTTCGCCATCCAGGCGCACCAGTATCAATTGCAGGGCCGCCTGCTCGAAGCCATCGCCGTGCAGCGCGAAGCACTGGCGCTGCTGGGCATGGCCATTCCGCACGAGGTGGCGCACATGAAGGCGCGCTTCGACGAGATACACTGTGATATCGGGCAGCTGCCTGGCGCCCGTGCGCCCGAGGCCTTGCTGGCGGCCGGCGACATGCCGGACCCGGTTGACGTGGCCGCGATGCAGATGATGCATGGCCTGTGGATGGCCAGCTACTACGCCGGGCAACAGGATCTCAGCGCGCTGATGGTGGTGTCGATGACGCGGCTGTCGATGCGGCGGGGCAGCAGCGATTTCAGCGCCGTTGCCTACGTCGGCTACGCCATGATGATTGCGCTGTACCAGGGCGATGCGGTGCGCGGCCACGATTTTGGCGCCATGGCGCTGCTGCTGGCCAGGCGCCGCGCCAATCTGCAGGCGCGCACGCAAACCGGCCTGATATTCGCCGCGATGGCCAGCCACTGGACGCAGCCGCTGCGCCATTCCGACGCCCTGTATGAGGAAGCGCTGGGCTGGGCGCTGGAAATCGGCGACTTCGTCCAGGTCGGCGTGGTGGCGGCCGTGCGCGCCACCGAGCGGCTGATCCTGGGCGACTACCTGCCGCACTTGCTGCTCGATATCGAGCAGCACCTGGCGCTGATGCGCGCCAACGGCCAGCAGGCGATGGCCGATTGCTGCGTCGCCGGTGCCTTGGCGCCGATCAGGTGTTTGATGGGGCTGACAGCGCGCAGCGACAGTTACGACGATGCACTCTTCAGCGAGGCCGGTTTTCTCGAGCAATACGGTCACTCCCGGCTGTATCGTGCCTATTTTTTGCAAGGGAAAATCCGCAACGCCTACCTGTTCGACAGCGCCGACGCCGAGCCGCTGGCGGCGCAGCTCACGCGCGTTACCGGCATCATGCGCGGCCAGGCCAAGGTGGTCGAGTCCAGCTTCTACGCCGCGCTGATCTGGCTGCGCGCCTTGCGGCGCGATCGCGCACGCCCTGACGCGGCCGATCTGCTCGCACGGGTCGAAGCGCTGCAAGACAGCCTCGCCGCCTGGGCCAGCCAGGGTTCCGACACCAGCGCGGCCAGGCATCTGCTGGTGCAGGCCGAGATGGCGCGCTACCGCAACGAGCTGCAGATCGCCACGCGCAGCTATCAGCAGGCGATCGCCGCCGCCGGCCTGGCCGGCCAGGTGAACATGCAGGCGCTGGGCAATGAGCTGTGCGGCGAATGCTGGATCGAGCACGAGCATCCGCGCGTGGCCGCCGTGTTCATGATCGACGCCATCGCCCATTACGAACAGTGGGGTGCGCACGGCAAGGTAGCGCAGCTGCGCGCGATCCATGCCGTGCCCATGTCCAGGATACGGGCGCATGCCGGCGCCAGCGTGCATGCCGGCGCCGCGCTCGACATGGTGTCGCTGCTGAAAGCGGCCACCACTTTGTCAAACGAAGTCGGCCTGGGCAATGTGCTGACACGCCTGATCGCCATCGTCTGCGAAAACGCCGGCGCCCAGGTGGCGCGCCTGCTGCTGCTGTCCGATGGCGCTTACCGTGTCGAGGCCGAGATCGACGGCGACGCCATCACCGTGCTGCAATCGCGCCAGCTGGACCTCGATGCCGCCAGCGACCCGCAGTTCCCGCTGTCGCTGCTGCGCTACGTGATGCGCACCGGCGTCGAAGTGATCGAAGACGGCGTCACGGGCGCGTCGCGCTTTGCCGCCGACCCGTATGTGCGGCAGCGCGCACGCGCCATCATGTGCCTGCCGATCCGGCATGGCGGCCAGATCGACGGCATTTTGTACTTCGAGAACCGGCTGGCCGATGCTTCGTTTACGCACGAACGCGTGACGTTCCTGCGCATGCTGGGCGCGCAGGCGATGATCTCGATCGCCAGCGCCCGGCTGCATGACAGCCTCGAACGGCGCGTTGCCGAACGTACCGAACAGCTGGAGGCCGCCAACCGCCAGCTGGCGACCCTGTCGATCACCGATGGCCTGACAGGCCTGGCGAACCGTCGCCATTTCGACGATGTGCTGCGCAGCGAACATGCGCGGTCGACGCGCGCCGGCCAGCCGCTGTCGGTGATCATGCTCGATGTCGATTACTTCAAGCGCTACAACGACCGCTACGGCCACCAGGCCGGCGACACTTGCCTGGTCAAGGTGGCGCAGGCGCTGTTGAAATGCATGCGGCGCGCCAGCGACCTGACTGCCCGTTACGGTGGCGAAGAGTTTTCGATCGTGCTGCCCGATACCGGCGTGGCGGAGGCGCGCCAGATCGGCGACGCATTGCGCGCCACGATCGAAGCGCTCGGCATGGTCCATGCCGGTGCGGACGCCGGACAGGTCACGATCAGCGTCGGCATCGCCGTGCAGCCGGCGCTTGGCGCCTTTGATGCCGACGCGCTGCTGCGCCTGGCCGATGCCGCGCTGTACCGCGCCAAGGATGCCGGACGCAACTGCGTGGTGGTGGAGACACTGGCGCCGGGCTGAGCGCCGTCAGGTCTCGTGCGCCGCAAACCACTCGGCCAGGAAAGCGAGCATGGTGCAGCTGATTGCCCTCGGGTGGGCGCGCGACATATAGATGGCGTGGATGCCCATCGCGTGGGGCCGGTAGCCGGGCAGCAGGGCCACCAGCTGGCCGCTGGCGATCAGCGGCGCGGCGGAAAACACCGGCTGCAGCGCAATGCCGGCGCCTTCGACCGCCGCCTGCAGCAGCACCACCGATTCGTTGGCGCTCAGGCTGCCGCTGACCGGTACGCTGACGCTCTCGCCCGCGTGCTCGAAGTGCCACAGGCTCTTGCCGAAATACGTATAAGTGAGGCAATCGTGCGTGGCCAGGTCGGTGGCCTGGCGCGGCGTGCCGTGCTGCTCCAGGTAAGCAGGCGAGGCGCACACCACCGAATGGCAGGTGCCCAGCGGACGCGCAATCACGCCGGGGTCGAGCTGGTTGGTGATGCGGATCGCCAGGTCGATTCTTTCTTCGACCAGGTTGACGGCGCGGTTGTCGATGCGCAGGTCGACCGCCGCCTGCCGGTGGCGTTTCAGGTAGGCGGCAATCGCCGCCGCCAGGGTCGCCTGGGCCAGCGACTGCGAGCAGGCGATGCGCAGCATGCCGCTCGGCTCCTCGTCGCCGGTGTCGCCCACGCTGGGCATCTGGTCGGCCAGCGACAGCAGTTCCTGGCAGCGCAGCAGGGTGATGTCGCCGGCGGCCGTCAGGTTGATGCGGCGCGTGGTGCGGTGAAACAGGCGCGCGCCGGACCAGGTTTCCATCTCGGCCAGGTAGCGCGTGACCATGGCGCGCGACATGTCGAGCAGTTCGGCGGCGCCACTCAGGCTGCCACATTCGGCAATGGTCACGAAGACCTTGGCGGCAACGATGCGGTCCATGCGGGCGCGTCCTTTCAAGATATTACTTGCGCGATTGGCGCAACAATCCATTGCATTCTAAGCGATTTATCGAACAGGCTGCAGCGTCTACCATGCAGTTGTCGCCCGCTGTCCGGGCATCGATCTCAACCAAGGAAACCACCATGCACCGCCGCCACCTGATCGCCACCCTGTTCGCCGTTGGCCTGTCCACCTTGCTGCCGGCCGCGCACGCCGCCGCGCCACTGCAGCTGCAAGTCTACAATCCTGGCGAGAAAGCCATTTTCCCTGTCAGCTCGGTGATCGTCAGCGGCGAACGCGACGCCATCCTGGTCGACGCCCAGTTCCAGCACCACGATGCGCTGGCGCTGGTCAGGCAGATCAAGGACAGCGGCAAGACCCTGCGCACCGTGTACATCAGCCACAGCGACCCCGATTACTACTTCGGCCTCGACGTGATCCACGCCGCTTTTCCATCGGCAAAAATCGTCGCCACGCCGCAGACGGTGGCGGCCATCAAGGCCAACATGAACGGCAAGCTGGCCTACTGGGCGCCGCTCATGAAAGACAATGCGCCGCGCGCGCTGGTGCTGCCGCAGGTGCTGCACGCCGACCACCTGAGCCTCGAAGGCAAGCGCATCGAGATCAAGGGCCTGAAAGGCGCCAGCCCCGAGCGCAGCTATCTGTGGATACCCTCGCTGAAAACCGTGGCCGGCGGCGTGGTCGTCAGCAGTGGCCTGCATGTCTGGGTGGCCGACACGCAAACGCCGCAGTCGCGCGCCAACTGGCTCGCTACGCTCGACGAGATCGCCGCACTGCGTCCGCAAGCCATCGTGCCGGGCCATTTTCTCGGCGCGGCGCCGGCCGGCATGGCGGCGCTCGACTACACGCGCAACTACCTGCAGGCGTTCGAGAAGGCGGCGGCTGCCGCCAAGGACTCGGCCGCCCTGATCAAGGCCATGCAGGAGAAATTTCCGCAGGCGCGCGAAAACGCGTCGCTGGAGCTGAGTGCGAAAGTGATCAAGGGAGAAATGACGTGGCCACAGTAAGCACGCCCGTGCTGCATTATGTGCATGACCCGCTGTGCGGCTGGTGCTACGGCGCCGCGCCCTTGCTGGGCGCCGCGCAGGCGGTCGAGGGCCTGGCCATCGTGCTGCACGGTGGCGGCATGATGAGCGGCGCCAACCGCCAGAGTGTCAACGACAAGCTGCGCCGCCACGTGATGGCGCATGACCTGCGCATCGCCCAGGCCACCGGCCAGCCGTTCGGCCAGGCGTATGTCGACGGCTTGCTGCGCGATGCCGGCGCCGTGTTCGATTCGACGCCGCCGACCACCGCCATCCTGGCGGCGCAGGAAATCGCCGGCCTGGGCCTGGACATGCTGCATCTGATCCAGCAGGCCCATTATGTGCTGGGCCAGCGCGTGGCCGATGCGGGCGTGCTGGCGGCGCTGGCGCAGCAGCTGGGACTCGATGCCGGCCGGTTTGCCGAGTCATTCGGCAGCCTGGCCGGTGCCGCCACCGAACAGCACATCGCACACAGCCGCGCCCTGCTGGCACGTGTGGGTGGACAAGGCTTCCCCACGCTGGCCATCGAGCACGCCGACGGCCGCATGGTGCCGGTCGAGCTGGGCAACTGGCTGGGCCGTACCGAAGAGTGGCGCGACTACCTGCGCCGGCAGCTGTCGACGCAAGCGCAGGTGAACGCGGCGCACGGCGCGCCGGTTTGCGGCCTGGATGGCTGCATAGTGTAAGCGGCGCCCACGCTGATCTCAGGCCGTGGCTTCACCAGCCCGGGCGATGCGCGCCAGGTGCTGTTCGATGGCGAAGACGTGCGTATCGACCTTGCCCAGCTCACGCAGCGCGTGGGCCAGGTGCAGCAGATAGTCGCTGTTCGGTCCACTGGGGCCGCTGGCGCGCGCGATCTGGCGCGCGATGTCCAGCTCCGACGCGGCGCCGAGAAAAGCCGCGTTTTCTTCGTTGGCGATGTAGACCAGGCCTTCGATGCCGCTGCCGTCGTCGAAGGTGATGGCGGTGGCCAGGCGCAGGTAGCCGTTCTTTTCGCGGTGGTCGAGATGGGCGAATACCTCGGGCGTGATCAGGTAGGCCATGCCGTCGCAGACGGCGCCGGCCTGCGGCACGATGGTCGCCACGCGGCCCGGCGCCAGCGGCGTGCCGCGGTGGTCGTGCGAGCCTTGCCAGAAGCGCCGCATCCAGCCGGTGATGCTGGCCGGACGGCGTTCGATAAAGGGAAAATCGGCCTTGTAGATCAGCGAGCCATAGCCGAACAGCCATACTTCGCTGTGACCGTCGAAGCGGTTCATGCGCCGGTTGATGGCGATGGTGGCGGCGTCGATGCCGGACAGGTCTGGCGGGGTGCTCAAAGGTTCGGTCATGGCGGCGGAGACGATGGAATGATCGACGATTATACGGGCGCCGCCGGCGCGCCGCTGCCGAGGTTCCATTCGTGCGTTTCCACAAACTTCACCAGGAAGGCCCTGAAGCTTTCGGCCGCCGGCGACAGCGAGCGGCCGGTCTTGGTGTAGACGAAAAAGCGCCGCGTCAGTTCCGGTTCGTGCAGGGTGCGCATCTGCAGCCGGTACAGTTTCACCATCGGTTCCGCATACGGCAGGCAGGCGGTCACGCCCAGGTTGGCGCTGACCATGGCCAGCGCGGTGGTCATGAAGGTGACCTCGTTATATGGATTGCGCGACAGTGCGCGAAACGCGCCGTCCATGTCGCGCAGCAGCCGCTCGGTAAACTGGCCCTGCAGCGAAATGAAGGGGTAATCGCCGACGTCGGCCCAGGTGATTTTTTCCTTGTGGCGCAGTGGATGCTGTTCGGGAAACACCAGCACGAACGGCATTTCGAACAGCACTTGCGCGGCGATTTCGGCGGTCGTATCGCGTTCGGGGCCGATGCCGAAATCGACTTCGCCGCTGAACACGCGGCCGGACACATTTTCGACCGGGCAGTCGACCAGGCGCAGCTGCACCTCGGGGTGCGCCTGGCGGTAGGCGGATATCACTTCGGGCAGCAGGGTGCACGACATCATCTGCGGCGCGGCGATGCGCACCATGCCGGTTTTCAAGGCCTTGCGCTGGGCGATGCCGGCCATGGCGCCATCGAGGTCCTCGATCATCTTTTCAAACAGCGGATACAGTTCGCGGCCGATCTCGGACAGCTGCGTCTTGCGCGTGCTGCGCTCGACCACGCGCACGCCGAGGATGTTTTCCAGTTCCTTGATCAGGCCGCTCAGGGCCGACTGCGTGACGTGCAGGTATTCGGCCGCCAGGGTAAAGCTGCCGGTCTTGGCCAGGGCGACCAGGGCGCGCATCTGGCGCAGGCTGGGACTCATGAGATAATCCGATAAATGAAGAGATAAATATTGTTTGCATGATAGAACGAACAGGCTTCTAATGGTGAAAAACCTCGCACAAAGGACGCCACCATGAAACTTGCCACCCTCAAGAATGCCAGCCGTGACGGCGCGCTGGTCCTCGTCAGCCGCGACCTGCGCCAGTACCTGCCGGTGCCCGCGATCGCCGCCACCCTGCAGGCGGCGCTCGACAACTGGGATGCCATCGCGCCACAGCTGGAACTGGCCTACGCTAGCCTGAACGTCGGCCAGGCGCCAGGCGCCCAGCCGTTCGACCAGGCGCTGTGCCACTCGCCGCTGCCGCGCGCCTACCAGTGGGCCGATGGCTCGGCCTATATCAACCATGTGGAACTGGTGCGCAAGGCGCGCAATGCGGAAGTGCCGGCCTCGTTCTATACCGACCCGCTGATGTACCAGGGCGGCTCGGACAGTTTTATCGGCCCGCGCGACCCGGTCTTTGCCTTGTCGGAAGAGTGGGGCATCGACCTGGAAGCGGAGGTGGCGGTGATCATTGGCGACGTGGCCATGGGCGCCAGCGTGGCCGACGCGGCGCAGGCAATTCGCCTGGTGATGCTGGTCAACGACGTCTCGCTGCGCAACCTGATTCCGGGAGAGCTGGCCAAAGGCTTCGGCTTCTTCCAGTCGAAAGCGGCCAGCGCGTTTTCGCCGGTGGCCGTCACGCCCGACGAACTCGGTGGCGACTGGCGTGACACCAAGCTGCACCTGCCGCTGCTGGTGCAACTGAACGGCCAGCCCTTCGGCAAGCCCAATGCGGGCGAGGACATGACCTTCAATTTCGCGCAGCTGGTCGCCCATGCCGCCAAAACGCGCGAACTGGCCGCCGGCACCATTATCGGCTCCGGCACGGTGTCGAACAAGCAGGGCAACTTGTTCGGATCGAGTATCGGGAACGGCGGCGTCGGCTACTGCTGCCTGGCCGAAGTGCGCATGTACGAAACCATCGAGAGCGGTGCGCCGCAAACGGCCTATCTGAAGTTCGGCGACCGCGTGCGCATCGAGATGGTCGACGCCGGCGGCGCCAGCATCTTCGGCGCCATCGACCAGGCCGTGACCCGTTACCGCGAAAAAGCCTGATGAAGCTCTATACCTATTTCCGCAGCTCGGCCGCCTACCGGGTGCGCATCGCCCTGAATCTGAAGGGCCTGGAGTACCAGGCGGTGCCCGTGCATCTGCTGCGCGGCGGCGGCGAGCAACTGGCCGACGCCTACCGCCAGGTCAACCCGTCGGCGCTGGTGCCCACGCTGGTCGACGACAATGGTGTCGCGATCGGCCAGTCGCTGGCGATCCTCGAATACCTGGAAGAGACGCGTCCCGATGCGCCACTGCTGCCCGGCGACGCGGCCGGCCGCGCCCATGTGCGCGCGCTGGCCCTGGCTCTGGTGGCCGACACCCACCCGCTGGGCAACCTGCGCGTGCTCAAATATATCAAAGGAGAACTGGGGCAGAGCGAAGAAGCCAAGCTGGCCTGGCAGCGGCACTGGCTGCGCGAAGGGCTGGTCACGTTCGACGCGATGCTGAGCCGCGCTGGCAACCGGGGCCGATACTGCCATGGCGCTACGCCGACCCTGGCCGACTGCTGCCTGGTGCCGCACCTGTTCAGCGCGCGGCGCTTCGAGGTCGACCTGGCGCCGTTTCCGGCGCTGGTGCGCATCGATGCGGCGTGCGCGCAGCTGCCCGCCTTTCAGCTGGCGCATCCGGCGCGCCAGCCGGACTGCGAGTAGCTCAGAAGCGGGCGGTCAGCGTCACGCTGGCGCTGCGTGGCGCGCCGGGCTGGATCTGCACATTGTTGATGGCCGATTCAAAAAAGCGCGCGTCGCCGAGGTTGTTGACCTTGAAGCGCACGTCGTAGCCCGGTTGACGATAGGCGAGGGCGGCGTCGACGCGGCCATAGCCGGGCAGGCGCACGGTATTGTCGGACAGTGCGAACTGGTCGCTGTTGAGCAGTAAGCCCAGGCCCGCGCTCCACGAAGGGGCGATCTGCTGGTCGAGCCAGAAGCTGGCGCGGTGGCGCGCCGTCATCTCGGCCCGGTTGCCGCTGGCGATATCGTTGGAGGCGACGATGCGCGCGTCGTTATAGGTATATGCCGCGCTCACGCGCCCGCCCTGCCACAGCCGCCCCTGCAGTTCGAGTTCCATGCCTTGGTTGCGCTGCTTGCCCACCTGCAGCTGGCGCAGGCCGGCCGGATCGGCCGGGTCTAGCGTCAGCTGGTTGCGCTGTTCGATGCGAAACAGCGAGGCGGTGGTGAAGAAGCGTCCGTCCAGCCAGTCCTGCTTGTAGCCCACTTCCTGCAAGTCCGTCTGCAAAGGCCGGACCTGCGACAGCGCCGTATTGCCCGTGTAAAGCAGGTCGCCGCCGCCCGGCTGGTAGGAGCGCCCGACGTTCAGGTACCACGACTGGCCGTCCACCGGCTGGTACACCAGCCCCACGCGCGGCGAGGCCTTGTTGTCGGTGCGCTCGCTTGTCACCTTGCTCAGGCGGTTGGTCTGCTGCTGCCCGAAGCGGTCGAAACGCAGGCCCGCCAGCGCTTTCCAGCGTGGCGCCAGGTCGATCTGGTCCTGCAGGTAGAGGGCCCGGGTTTTGGCGACAAAGGCGTTGTCCAGCGACACCGGCAGGCTGCCCAGCTGGGGCATCGCCAGCACATGTTGTGGCGCGACCAGGCTGACCGGCAAGCCGATGCCGGTTTGCGCCGTCACCATGTCGCGTTTTTGTTCCGACAGTTCCATCCCGAGGAGCACCGCGTGGCCGTTGCCGGTGTAGCCGAGTTCGGTCTGGTTGATCAGGTTGCGCTGCTGTTGCGGAAAGAACGTCACCTGGCGCGAGACCGTGCCGTTGGCGTTGACGCGGCGGTTGCGGGTGTTGACGCCATCGAGGTCCGTGCGGCTGTATTGCAGCGTGTTGACCAGTTTGAGGCGGTCGTTCAAACGGTGCTCCAGCCGGGCCTTGCCCATGTCGCTGTCGGTGGCAGTGTAGTCGTAGCGTTCGCCGTAAAACGTGGAAGGATCGACATCGACCGGGCGGCCATTGAGCGACGGCACGCCGCGATCGGGTGTACGGTCTTCGCGCTGCACCTCGGCCTGCAGCAGCAGCGACGTGTCTGGCGTCAGCGTCCATTTTACGGACGGCGCCAGCAGCTTGCGGGTATGCTCGACCACGTCGCGATAGCTGTCGCCGCTGTCGTGGACGGCGATCAGGCGCGCGTCGACCTGATCGTTCAGTGCGCCGCCGGTGTCGATGCTCACGCGCCGTTCCTGGTGCGCGCCCAGGGTCGCGCTGACCTCGGTCTGCTGTCTGGCGCGCGGCTGCTTGCTGACGCGGTTGATGATGCCGCCGGCCGAGCCGCGCCCGTACAAGGCCGCCGCGGCGCCCTTGATCACTTCGATCTGCTCGACCGTGGCCAGGTCGCGCGAATACAGCGTGTCGTCGCGCACGCCGTCGAGCGTGGTGTCGCGCAGCGAATAGAAGCCGCGTATGTAGAATTCGTCGCGCCGGCCTTCGCCCTGGCCGGCCACCACGCTGCTGGTGTAGTCGAGCGCATCCTTGCTGGTCAGCGCCGAGCGGCTGCGCAGGCTTTCCTGCGTCACCACGCTGACCGCTTGCGGCGTATCGAGCGCGCCGCCCTGGGTCTTGGCGCCGCTTGCCACGAGCGCGGCGCCGCCGGCGCTGCCGGTGACGGTGATTTGTTGCAGGGTTTGCGTGTCCTGTGCACGGGCATGGCCCGGCAGGATCAGCAGGCCGGCCAGCAGCAGCGGCAGGGGCTTGAGACGGGGGAGGGCAGTTTTC
Source organism: Janthinobacterium psychrotolerans (assembly GCF_001677885.1). Lineage (GTDB taxonomy): Bacteria > Pseudomonadota > Gammaproteobacteria > Burkholderiales > Burkholderiaceae_D > Janthinobacterium > Janthinobacterium psychrotolerans. The sequence goes on from NZ_LOCQ01000062.1 coordinate 386,201, forward strand.
ATGGTGTCGTATGCAGGTGGAAGGGTGCTGTATGGCGCAATGGCAAGCGATGGACATGGCCTGATTGCTGCGCAGCTACAATAGCGATTCAGACAATAATTGTCAATGCAAATGATAATTATTCGTATTTAATTTTTGATCAAATTGAGCGTACCAGGTGCGCAAATACGTTTCCAGGCCGCTTATCAGGACGTGCTGTTCCAGTTCCGGTTGGCCAGCTCTGCGTTCATGCCGCGCCGCATCAGGGTTAGCTACAGCGACGAAGCGTCGCTGCCCAGCGAATACAGCACCAGCACCTGGCGCGGCACCGGGTGCGCAAGCTGGCTTTGGGTGTCCGTGGCCAGATCCTGCGCCTGTGTGCAAGGCGACAGCGCCCAGCACCGCCACAACTGCGTGGCCAGGCAGCGCCAGCGGGCGGTGCCGGCCGGCAGATAGAGAGTCAGGCGGTACATGGATGTCGGGGACGCCAGGCGGCTGCTGAGGAAAATCGATGGTGTTATTTGCATGGCGACGATCGCTGGCAAGCTTGGGGATGATGCAAGCTTTGAGCCGTCTTCAGTTACAATTTCGCTTTTATCTTGTGCGATCACAAGCGCGCCAGCCAGGACTTGCCTGGCGGAAGTTCGAGGAATATGCAAATCAATAATGTAGAACAATTGAAGGCCTGGATCGCCGCCGGTGGCGTGCCCGATTACCTGCACTTCTGGGGCCATACGCCGGCGCAGCCGCAACTGGCCGACAAGAGCTGTCTGAGCCAGTGGTTTCCTTCGCCATTCAGCCTGGCCGGCGTGCGCTATGCCACGGCCGAGCACTACATGATGGCGCAAAAAGCGGCGCTGTTCGGCGATACAAAGGTGCAGGCGCGCATCGTGGCGGCCGAGCGGCCGTCGGAAGTGAAAAAGCTGGGCCGCGAGGTGGCCAATTTCGACGCGAAAACGTGGGAAGCGGCGCGCGCGGCCATCGTCTACGATGGCAATTACGCCAAATTCTCGCAAAAGCCCGCGCTGCGCAAGTTCCTGCTTGCTACCGGCGAGCGCATCATCGTCGAGGCCAGTCCGGTCGACCGGATCTGGGGCGTGGGCCTGGCGTCGGACAATGCGCGCATCCTCGATCCGGCCACCTGGGACGGCTTGAACCTGCTGGGGTTTGAACTGATGAAGGTGCGTGCCGCATTGCGCGGCAGTTGAAGCGAACGCCTCGGCGATCTGGTGGAAATAACAGGGTGATTGCATGAAGCATCAAGTGGGCAAGCCCAATACCTTGGCAAGATAGTCGGCGCTCCAGCCCGCTTTTAGGCAGGCAGCGCCGAGTTTCGATCCTGCCGTGGTCCTGTCTCATGGTCCCGGAGCGGCGTGGTGCTGGCCAATAAAGCTGGCCGCCGGGGAGGGCGAGGATTTCTCTGTCGTTCTTTCCGAATTTCAAGTAATCTGATGGCAAACTTCTATCACTTGATCTTGTCAAAGGAAACATCGCATGGCGCGCAAAACACTGGCGATCTTCACGGGCCGGCCCTGAGCCACTTCAGCAATCTGTTCCGGTGTCAAAAAGAATTACTGGCGATTACTCCCGCGATCTGGAAAACCCGTACCGAGTTGTTCGGCAAGACGCGCAGCAACACGCTGCAAGGGCTGGACCGCGAATTGAAGAAGTATCACGCGCGCGCCGCCATTTCCGGCCTGGTCACGGTAGATGCGGTGGAAGACCTCGCGGTGCACGCCGTGCTCATGTATTACGCGCTCAATTCATGGAAGAGTGATCGCAGCGAAAGAGATCAGGTAGGCGGCTGGAAAGCCTCGAAGCGCAATGCCAGCCATATCTTCGAGACGCTCGACGACATTCTGACGCGTTCGATGCGCCTGACATCGGCCTACAGCAGCGCTTCCATTCCCGCCTCGGAAGCGCAATGGTTCGAGGAACAGCAAACCAGCTATTCGACCCAGTTCTGCGACATGTTCAAGGGCGCGAGGATGATCGCCAAAGGCTCGTTCGTGCGCGCCAGCGTGGGCGAGCTGGCCGGCATGGTGGCCGAGCAGACGGGGCTGCAAAAAACCATCGACGACGGACTCGCCATAAGCGCCGAGGCGACGCTCGGGGTGGCGCAGCGCGGCGCGGCCGCGGCCGGTGGCCTGGCCGTGTCGGCCGGGCGCTCGATGGATAAGGCCGCCCTGGCCGTCAGCAAATCGAAGGAAGCGCAATTCATGCGCCTGGTGGCCAGGGCCGTCGGCGCCAAACTGGGCAATCCGGGCGGCAACGAGATGGCCAATGCCATCAAGCAAGCCATCAAGGGTCTCGGCATTGCCGAAGAATTCATGAAGAACTGCATGGAAACGGTCGCGCGCACGGTGGGCAAGGCCGCCTATGAATTGATCAGCGTGATTCCGGGGGTGAACCTCTTGTCGACCGCGGCAGACGCCGGCGCCGCATTTTACAAGGCCCTGAAGGCGCATCTGGCCGGCAATGAGGCAAAACGCAATCGGTATGCGGTGCGCACCGGCGCCACCGGCGATGCTTACGGGGCCATCGTCAATCTGTGGGACGAGGAGCGCAACGCCAGCCTGAAGGAGGCGGGCACCGCGCTGGCGACGGCGCTCGTCAAGGGCGTGTGCGCGGCCGCCGGTCCGATCGGCGCGGCCATCACGGTCGGGCTTGAAATCGCCAAAAAAGTCTATGACGCCTGCAGCAAGGTATGGGACTTTGTCACCAAGATCCTCAATGCCGTCGACCAGATGACGACAATCAATGTCGAACTGGCCAAGCTGACGCCGCAATCGAATACCAATGCGAAAGCGCTGTTTGACGTGAGCCCCTTGCTGGCGACCTATTACTTCCTGTCGCTCGAGACCTCGGCCATGGTGGCGCTTGAATGTAAGTTGCTGACCATGAATGGCTTCATGAGCGTGGTCGAGCGCCTCAAGGCGCAAATCGACCCGGTGATCGACAAGGCTGCCGAATTTCTCGGCGCCGGCGGTTTCATGTTCGTCACCAGCACGGGCGCGCCATTCCCCGTGCGCGCAAAGCTCAACAACCCGAGCCTGGAGGAAGAGATCAAGGCACTGGCCAAGGAAAAAGTCGCGGGCTTCAAGGATTCGGTGGTCGAAGCGGCCCAGGCCCCTTACGTGGAAAGCCTGAGCGCCCTGGCCGGCATTCCTTCGGACAGCTGAGGGGACGTTCATGCCACCTGCCCTGGACAGTCTGTGGCGCCATTGTGGCCGCGTGACAGTCCACGAGTCGGTCGGCCAGGCCGGCGCTGCCTTGTGGCAAGAGAGTGGCTACGGTGATCAGTTCGCCGCAGTCTTCCACGTGGCGGTGGCGGCATGGCTTTCACGCTTGGGGCCTGTGTGCCCCGCCGCTGGCCGGGCCACGATATGCTCGGTGCCTGGTCCCGGGTGATTGCATGAAGCATCAAATGGACAAGCCCGAGACCTTGGCAAGATAGTCAGCGCTGCAGCCAGATTTCAAGCGTTTGGTCGCGATGCCAACCTTGGTCGACTTTTCATTTGTCAGCAAGTTGAGCGCAATTTGGCGCAGGAACTGCGTGGCATCGAGCCGGGAACACACGTGTCCGAAGGTGTCATGCGAGGCAATGCCATTGGCAAAGGGCAACTACTGGCGTGGTCTGTCGAGCTGAGTCTCGCTCCACCTCGCTCCACTCGACAATCGCCGTCCAACTCTGCGCAACGCAGATGGCTGCGCAGATCGCCGCCGGCAGCAACTCATCAAGTCGATTCTTACGTTATGAACAATCTGATCACGTGGCCTTCATGCAATCGCACTGGCGTAAATAAGGGCGCTCTGACAAACCCTCGCGGATTTGCTATACTTGACTAAATCATTCAACTACTCAGGGATGCAGCAGTTGAAAAAGTAGTTAAAAAGCCGCAATATTTTAACCCAGTTGAGCCGAGGATGTATGCGTCTGACCACAAAAGGCCGTTTTGCCGTGACTGCGATGATCGATCTTGCCCTGCGCCAGGGCAAGGGGCCGGTCACGCTGTCGGGCATCAGCCAGCGCCAGTCGATTTCCCTGTCCTACCTGGAACAGCTGTTCGGCAAGCTGCGCCGCCATGAGATCGTCGAGTCGATCCGTGGTCCGGGCGGTGGTTACAGCCTGGCGCGCCGCGCCGACAAGGTGACGGTGGCCGACATCATCATCGCCGTCGACGAACCGCTCGACGCCACCCAGTGCGGCGGCAAGGAGCATTGCCACGGCGCCGACGCGGCCACCGGCGCGCGTTGCATGACGCACGAGCTGTGGTCCACCCTGAATGAAAAAATGGTCGATTATCTGGATTCTGTGTCGCTGCAGGACCTGGTCGACCAGCAGAGACAAAAGAACGCCGAGCAAAGCGTGATGGTGATGCACCGTAACCACGCCGCCCTCGGATAAGAAGACCAAAATACCAGTTGCTGATCGCAGGAGTTATTGATGAACGCCCCAGAAAAAAACGCAGGCCAGGTGCACTTTGAAACGGCACCGCATTTCCCGATCTACATGGACTATTCGGCCACCACGCCGATCGATCCACGCGTCGCCGACAAGATGATTCCCTACCTGCGCGAGCAGTTCGGCAATCCGGCGTCGCGCAGCCACATGTATGGCTGGACCGCGGAAAAAGCCGTGGAAGAAGCGCGCGGCCACGTGGCCGCGCTGGTCAACGCCGACCCGCGCGAAATCATCTGGACCTCGGGCGCCACCGAAAGCAACAATCTGGCGATCAAGGGCGCGGCGCAGTTCTACAAGACCAAAGGCAAGCACATCATCACGGTGAAGACCGAGCACAAGGCCGTGCTCGACACCGTGCGCGAACTGGAACGCCAGGGTTTCGAAGCGACCTATCTGGAGCCGCAGGATAACGGCCTGATCACCATCGAGCAGCTGACCGCCGCCATCCGTCCGGACACCATCCTGATCTCGGTCATGCTGGTCAATAACGAAATCGGCGTGATCCAGCCGATCGACGACATCGGCGCCCTGTGCCGCTCGAAAGGCATCATCTTCCATTGCGACGCCGCGCAAGCGACTGGCAAGGTGGTGATCGACCTGCAGAAAACCAAGGTCGACCTGATGACCTTCACGGCGCACAAAACCTACGGCCCGAAAGGCGTGGGCGCGCTGTATGTCTGCCGCAAGCCGCGCGTGCGCCTCGAAGCGCAGATGCACGGTGGCGGCCACGAGCGCGGCCTGCGTTCGGGCACCTTGCCGACCCACCAGATCGTCGGCATGGGCGAAGCGTTTCGCCTGGCCAAGGAAGAAATGGATGTCGAACTGGGCCGCATCAAGGCCCTGCGCGACCGCCTGGCCAAGGGCCTGCAGGAAATCGAGGAAGTCTATATCAACGGCGACATGGATCACCGCGTGCCGCACAACCTGAACGTCAGCTTCAACTACGTCGAAGGCGAGTCGCTGATCATGGCGATCAAGGATATCGCCGTGTCGTCCGGTTCGGCCTGCACCTCGGCCAGCCTGGAACCATCGTACGTGCTGCGCGCCCTGGGCCGCAGCGACGAACTGGCGCACAGCTCGATCCGTTTCACCATCGGCCGTTTCTCGACCGAAGCCGACATCGACTTCGCCGTCGACCTGCTGAAATCGAAAGTCCACAAGCTGCGCGAACTGTCGCCGCTGTGGGACATGTTCAAGGATGGCATCGATATTAACTCGATCCAATGGGCAGCCCACTAAAAGTACCTGTTAAACCTGCTGCGCGTCGCGATTTGCGGCCTGCGATGCTCACTGTGCTCAAGCACAGTTCCGCTTCTCGGCCACAACTCACTTCCGCTCGCTACGGTTTTCCAGGCACTTTGTAACAATTTGACCCCAATCGGGGCTGGCAAGCATATTTAAGGAGCATCACAATGGCTTACTCGGACAAAGTACTCGATCATTACGAAAATCCACGCAACGTGGGCGCCTTTGACAAGGGTGATGAAACCATCGGCACCGGCATGGTGGGCGCGCCCGCCTGCGGCGACGTGATGAAACTGCAGATCAAGGTCGGCGCCGATGGCCTGATCGAAGATGCGAAATTCAAGACCTATGGCTGCGGTTCGGCCATCGCCTCGAGCTCGCTGGTGACCGAATGGGTCAAGGGCAAGACGCTGGACCAGGCGCTGTCGATCAAGAACACCCAGATCGCCGAAGAGCTGGCGCTGCCACCGGTAAAAATCCACTGCTCGATCCTGGCGGAAGACGCCATCAAGGCGGCGGTACTCGATTACAAGACCCGTCACCCAGCAGCAGCTTAAATTCGTTGGCATCCCGTCCCGCGCCGCAAGGCAGGGGACGGTTGCGGAGAGATACATGATTACACTGACCGAAAAAGCGGCAAAGCACATCAACCGTTATATCGAACGCCGCGGCAAGGGCATGGGGCTGCGCTTTGGCGTACGCACCACCGGCTGCTCGGGCCTGGCCTACAAGCTCGAATATGTCGATGAAGTGGCTGCCGAAGACAGCGTGTTCGAATCGCACGGCGTGAAAGTGTTCGTCGATCCGAAAAGCCTGCCGTATATCGACGGCACGGAACTCGATTTCGCGCGCGAAGGCCTGAACGAAGGCTTCAAGTTCCACAATCCGAACGAAAAAGACGCCTGCGGCTGCGGCGAGAGTTTCCGCATCTGAGAAGCAGGCATGATCCCCGGTCGGTGCGCTGTACTCATCGATTGAGGTACAGCGACCACGACATACTATGCAAAACCACTTCGAATTATTCCAGTTGCCGCCGCAGTTCGCACTCGACCAGGCAGCGCTCGACAGCGCCTACCGCGACGTGCAGGGCCAGGTTCACCCGGACCGCTACATCAACGCCAGCAGCGCCGAAAAGCGGGTGGCGATGCAATGGGCCACGCGCGCCAACGAAGCCTACCAGACCCTGAAAAGCCCGCAGAAGCGCGCCCAGTACCTGTGCGAACTCCATGGCGTCGACCTGCAGACGGAATCGAACACGGCCATGCCGGTCAGCTTCCTGATGCAGCAGATGGAGTGGCGCGAAGCACTGGGCGAGGCGCGTGCCGCCAGGGACGCCGATGCGCTCGATGTGCTCGACCGCCAGCTGCGCGGCGAACGCAAGACACTGCTGGCCCAGGTCCAGGCGCAGCTCGACGCCGCCGACTATGTAAACGCCGCGCAAAGCGTGCGCGCGCTGATGTTCCTCGACAAATTCGGCGAAGAAGTGCGTTTTGCCTTCGAAGCCATCGAGGCCTGAGCGGCAAACGCTTCCTCAGCGCTTTATAATGCGCGCTACAGTATCTGCGGCACCACGCAATCCATCATCGAGGCACGAATACCATGGCACTTCTGCAAATTTCCGAACCAGGCATGTCGACCGCGCCGCACCAGCACCGGCTGGCCGTCGGCATCGACCTGGGCACCACCAATTCCCTGGTCGCCACCGTGCGCAACAGCATTCCTGAAGTGCTCAGCGACGAAGACGGCCACGCGCTGCTGCCGTCCGTGGTGCGCTACCTGCCGAACGGCCACGCCAATATCGGCTACAAGGCGCTGGACGCGCAGACCACCGATCCGAAGAACACCATCGTTTCCGTCAAGCGCTTCATGGGCCGCGGCCTGGCCGACATCGCCTATGCGGAAAACCTGCCCTATGATTTTCAGGATACGCCCGGCATGGTGCAGCTGAAAACCGTGGCCGGCGTGAAAAGCCCGGTCGAGATCTCGGCGCAGATCCTGGCCACCCTGCGCCAGCGCGCGGAAGACTCGCTCGGCGACGACCTGGTCGGCGCCGTGATCACCGTGCCGGCCTATTTCGACGACGCCCAGCGCCAGGCCACCAAGGACGCGGCCCAGCTGGCCGGCATCAACGTGCTGCGCCTCTTGAGCGAGCCGACCGCCGCCGCGATTGCGTACGGCCTCGACAGCGCCTCCGAAGGCGTGTACGCCGTGTATGACCTCGGTGGCGGCACCTTCGATATCTCGATCCTCAAATTGAGCAAGGGCGTGTTCGAAGTGCTGTCCACCGGCGGCGATTCGGCCCTCGGCGGCGACGACTTCGACCGCCGCCTGTTCTGCTGGATCAGCGAGCAGGCAAAACTGGCCCCGCTGTCCGACGAAGACACGGCCATCCTGATGGTCAAGGCGCGCGAGGTCAAGGAACTGCTGTCGACCAAGCCAGAAACGAGTATCGACGCGGTGCTGAACTCGGGCGAGGAAGTCCACCTGCGCATCAAGGCGGCCGACTTTGCCGCCATGACCCAGCACCTGGTGGTCAAGACCATGAACGCCATCAAGAAGGCCCTGCGCGACGCGAACGTCGATGCGGACGACGTCGACGGCGTGGTGATGGTCGGCGGCGCGACGCGCATGCCGCACGTGCAGCGCGCCGTCAGCGAATTCTTCCACACCATCCCGCACGCCAATATCGACCCCGACAAGGTGGTGGCGCTCGGTGCGGCGATCCAGGCCAATCTGCTGGCCGGCAACCGCGCCGCCGGCGACGACTGGCTGCTGCTCGACGTGATTCCGCTGTCGCTCGGCATCGAGACCATGGGCGGCCTGGTGGAAAAAATCATCCCGCGCAATTCGACCATACCGTGCGCGCGGGCGCAGGAATTCACGACCTTCAAGGACGGCCAGACGGCGCTGGCCGTGCACGTGCTGCAGGGCGAACGCGAACTGGTCACCGACTGCCGTTCGCTGGCGCGCTTTGAACTGCGCGGCATTCCGCCGATGGTGGCCGGCGCCGCGCGCATCCGCATCACCTACCAGGTCGACGCGGACGGCTTGCTGTCGGTGTCGGCGCGCGAACTGCGCTCGGGTGTGGAAGCGTCGATCAGCGTCAAGCCGGCCTACGGCCTGGGCGACGACGAGATCGCGCGCATGCTGCAGGATTCCTACACCTCGGCCGACGTCGACATGGTGGCGCGCGCGCTGCGCGAAGAGCAGGTCGAAGCCGAGCGCATCGTGCTGGCCACCCAGTCGGCGCTTGATGAAGACGGCGGCCTGCTCGACGACGCTGAACGCGCGGCGGTCGATGGCCTGATGGCCCAGGTACGCACAGCGATTGCCGACTCGCAAACCGGCGCCGTCGACCACCAGGCCCTGAAGCGCGTGATCGAGGCGCTGGCGGACGGTACCGAAGACTTCGCCGCGCGCCGCATGGACCGCAGCGTGCGCACGGCGCTGACCGGCAAATCGCTGGACCAGGTCGCGTAACAATTAATATGGCGCGGCCGCAAAGTGCGCCGCGCCCCGAATGACAGACTGAAAGAAGACACCATGCCACAAATCGTTATCCTGCCGCACGCCAAGCTTTGCCCGGACGGCGCCGTAATCGAAGCCCCAGCCGGCAAGTCCATCTGCGACATCCTGCTGGAAAACGATATCGATATCGAGCACGCCTGCGAAAAATCGTGCGCCTGCACCACCTGCCACGTGCTGGTGCGCGAAGGGATCGAGTCGCTCAACGAAGCGACCGAACTGGAAGAAGACATGCTGGACAAGGCCTGGGGCCTGGAGGCCGTGTCGCGCCTGTCGTGCCAGTCTATCGTGGCCGAGGCCGACCTGGTGGTCGAGATCCCGAAATACACGATCAACCAGGTCAGCGAAGGCAGCCACTAAATGAAATGGTCCGACATCACGGCGATCGCCGAAGCGCTGTACGACGCGCATCCCGATATCGATCCCCTGACCGTACGTTTCACTGACCTGCATCACTGGGTGGTGAGCCTGGACGGTTTCGACGACGACCATGCACGCGGCGGCGAAAAAGTGCTCGAAGCGATACAGATGGCGTGGATCGATGAAGCGCGCTAAGGGCGCGGCGCCAAGCGCCGCCAACACCGCCGCGCCGAAAGACGTGATCACGGCCGCCAGCAATATGCCCGAGATCAAGGACGGCCAGTCGATCGCGCTGCTGCAGGAACTGCATATCCTCACGCGCGACGGCAAGATGAACCAGGACAGCCGCCGCAAGCTGAAACAGGTGTATCACCTGACGCAGTTCATCGAGCCGCTGCTGCGCGAATTACAGAAGGATCACCCCGAAGGTGCCAAACCCTTGTCGCTGGTCGACCATGGCGCCGGCAAGTCCTACCTCGGCTTCATTTTGTACGACCTGTTCTTCAAGAACGGCAACGACGGCTCGCATATCTACGGCATCGAAACGCGCGAGGAACTGGTGCAGCGCTCGCAAGAGCTGGCCGCCAAATTCAGGTTCCCCGGCATGTCGTTTTTGCCGCTGTCGGTGGCCGAGTCGACCGAATCGAGCCTGCTGCCCAAGCAGATCGATATCGTTACGGCCCTGCATGCCTGCAATACCGCCACCGATGACGCGATACACTTTGCCCTGAAGAAGAAGGCGAAATTCATGGTGCTGGTGCCGTGCTGCCAGGCCGAAGTGGCGTCCGTGCTGAAGAAGAACAAGGGCAAGACCCTGGGCAAGAACGTGCTGACGGAGCTGTGGCGCCATCCGCTGCACACGCGCGAATTCGGCAGCCAGATCACCAACGTGCTGCGCTGCCTGCAGCTCGAAGCTCACGGCTACCAGGTCAGCGTGACGGAACTGGTGGGCTGGGAGCATTCGATGAAGAACGAGCTGATCATCGCCAGCTACAAGAACCTGCCGCGCCAGCGCCCGACCGAGCGCTTGCAGGAAGTGCTGCAGACGCTGGGCCTGGAAGAGATGGGCCACCGTTTCTTTGCCGAGCAATTGGCCAAGGCCACGGCCTGATTGCCAGATTACGCGTTCCGCTAATCCAACCTGCAAAACCTGCCATCGTCGCGTCGGTCGGGTAGGTCGGGTAGGTCGGATTAGCGCAGCGTAATCCGACAATCGGCGTAATCCGACAATCGGCGTAATCCGACAACACCAGCGCAATCAACAAAAGGGGCGGAGCAGGTCGGTTACAATACCGGCTTCTCCTCCCCTTTGCTTTTTGCGCCTCACATGACCACACCACTCGATATGCCCACCGTCCGCCTGGCCAAGCGCCTGGCCGAAGACTTGCCCTGTTCGCGCCGCGAGGCCGAGCTGTATATCGAGGGTGGCTGGGTCACGGTCGATGGCGAGCTGGTCGAAGAGGCCGGCGCACGGGTGGCCGACAAGCAGGAAGTGGTGCTGCTGCCGAACGCTACCCTGGACGAAATGCCGCCTGTGACCATCCTGCTGCACAAGCCGGCCGGCATTAATGGTGGCGTGGGCGTCGTCGGCAGCGACGGCAAGTCCGCCTTGAGCTGCTTGCGTCCCGACGAGATTTTTACGCCTGACAACGTCGCACCCAGCTCGGTCACGCGCTTTTTGAAACGCCATCTGATCGGCCTGACGGTGACCAATCCGCTGGAAACCATGGCCTCGGGTTTGCTGGTATTTACCCAGGACTTCCGCGTCGCCCGCAAGCTGGTCGATGAAGCGAAGACGGTGGAGCAGGAATTCATCGTCGAAGTGACGGGGAGTATTGCAGAAAATGGCCTGGCGCTGCTCAATCACGGCCTGCCGTTCAATGGCAAGCCGTTGCCACCGATGAAAGTGAGCTGGCAGAACGAAACCAGGCTGCGCTTTGCGCTGAAAAACGTGCAGCCTGGCCAGCTGGCGCACATGTGCCGCATGGTGGGCCTGGAGGTGGTGGGCATCAAGCGGCTGCGCATCGGCCGCATCTCGATGGGCGCCATGCCTGTCGGTCAATGGCGTTATCTCCAGGGATACGAGCGCTTCTAGGCCGGCTGGCCTGGCAGATGGCTTTCGGCAAAGCTCTTCCATAGCCGCTCGGCGATACGCAGGGCGATCGCGTCGGCCTTTTCCTGCAGGGCCGGGTTGCCCAGGCTTTCGGTGGTGGCAAAGAACAGCGTCAGCCAGCGGCGGAACATGCATGGCGTCAGGTGTTCCATCTGCGCATGCTGCGCCAGCGGCTTGCCGTGGTAGCGCATGGTGCCGCGCAAGAGGCCCGACCAGAAGTCGACCAGGGTGGCCAGGTGCTCGTCCCAATCCTGGACTTCACGGCCGAACACGGGGCCGAGCATGGCGTCTTCGCGGGCGGCCGCATAAAAGGTGTGGACCAGTCGCGCGACTTCTGCTTCGGTACAGATTTCCGTGCGCGATTTGAGGATATGAATGTGGGGTGGGGGAGCGGTTTTCATGGCATGCCATGATGGCAGAGCCGTCCCCTGTGCTTCAATGATCCAGGTCAAGTGGCTGCAAATAGCGGCTCAGGCGGCAACCTTTTTACTTTTCTTGACCGGCGCCGGCAGTTGCACGATCTGCGTGCCGAGCAGCTTGTCGTGCAGGAACTGGCCGTTGCCGGTGAACAGCGCCGTGGACGACCAGGCCAGCATGCCGAGGGCGATCGCCGCCAGGGCTTGCCAGTGTTGCAAGTCCAGCACATACGACACCAGGATGCCGGGCATCAGCCACATCCACGCCAGCAGGTAGCGGTATGCGGCCATGCGCAGCGGCACGTGGCCGTGGCCCGGCAGCACCAGCTTCAAACGCCAGGTTTTCATGGCCAGGGTTTGCCCTTCGCGGCTCCATTGATGGATGAAGTAGGCGCCCATCACCAGGAAGGCCAGGCACTGGCGCATGTGTTCGGTCAGCGGCGTATGCGCACCCTGCACGGCCAGTTCAAAGAGCAGGAAAGGCAGGAACAGCACGGCCAGCGCCAGCAAGGACTCGTACACCATCGAGACCAGGCGCCGCTTGATGGTGGGGATGCTGGCCGGGGCGGCGCGGTTATCGGGCATAGTCGGGTACTGGGGTGGGGGCAGGGGCGGGCGTGGCCGGTGGCGCGGCAGGCGGCACCGGAGCCACTGGAAGCACTGGTGCTGGAATGGCCGGTGCTGGCGCCGCATTGACGGCGGGCGGACGGATATCGGGCTTGGCGACCGGGATTTTTTTTGGCACGGCCTCGGCCGCCAGTTTTTTCTTCTGTTCTTCCGGCAACTGCTGGTATTGTTCCCATTGCGCGGACTTCTGGCCTGGATCAATCTTTTTGGCGCGCGCGTAGTTTTCGCGCACCGTGCGGCGCTGTTCGGGCGTGAGCTTGACCCATTCGCGCATGCGTTCGTGCACGCGCGCCTGTTCATCGGGTTTCATTGCGGCAAAGCGGTTGGCGATATCGAGCCATTTCTGCTTGCGCGTCGCGTCGAGCTTGTTCCATTCGCCGGCCAGCGGCTGCAAGGCTGCCTGTTGCGCCCGCGACAGATTGGCCCACTGCGACTTGCCGGCATTGTTCACCAGTGCGGCAGGCGCGGCAGCTTTGGCGGCGGGCGCGGCAGTGGCGGCAGGGGCCGGCGCATCCTGATTGGCGTAGACCCAGGACGCACCGGCCAGCGCGCAGGCGCCCAGGGCGGTGCCGCCGATGATCCAGCCCTTGCGGGCCTTGCTGGTGGTGGCGTCAGCCATTATTGCGCGCTTTTCGTCAGGTAGGCGTTGAAGCCATGGTCCATATACGCCGACAGCGGCAATTCGTCCGACAGCACGGCCGCGTCGAGTTCGGCCAGTTCGGCGACCTGCTGCTCCTGCTCGAACTGGTAGATGCCGACGCCGCCCAATACCAGCACCAGCAGCGGAACCATCACGCTCATGCGGCCCAGCCATGACAGCGGCTCGGCAAACAAATGGGTGCCGATACCGGCCAGCACGTTCTGTCGCGCCGACACGCGCGCAGGCGCGTCGGCCTTCTTGCGCGCCATGGCCGCCTTGCGCGCGGCCGCCAGGCGGTCGGTGGTCGAGGCAGGCAGCTCGTCGAGCTTTTCGTTGAGCGCGTGGCGCACTTTGTAGGCGAAATTGAGGTCGTCGGTATTCATAGTTGTATTCCCTTGGCTTTCAGCGATTCGGCGAGCGCGTGGGTAGCTCTTGAACAATGTGTTTTCACGCTGCCTTCGGAGCAACCCATCGCCAGTGCCGTTTCAGCCACGTCCATATCCTGCCAGTAACGCATGAGGAAGGCTTCGCGTTGACGCGCGGGCAGCTTTTGTACCTCTTCATCAATCAAATCAAGCATTTGCGCGCGTTCGACCTGATCGGCCGACGATTCTGCGGCGCTCGAGCCCTGTTCCGATTCATACGTCTCCAGTATATCAAAGTCCTCATGCTCGTCGCCCGCTGGTTTCATGCCTGAAAACAGGCTGACCCAGGTGTTGCGCACCTTTTCACGGCGGAAATAATCGAGGATGGTGGTCTGCAGGATGCGCTGGAACAGCATCGGCAGTTCGGCCGCCGGCTTGTCGCCGTATTTTTCGGCCAGCTTGATCATCGCGTCCTGCACGATGTCGAGCGCGGATTCTTCCTTGCGTACGGCGTAGGCGGCCTGCTTGAAGGCGCGCCGCTCCACATGTTCGAGAAAATCGGATAGTTCTTTGTCTGTTGCCATGCGGTAGGGAACGAGCCGGAGGCTGCGTGGGCTGTGGGCGGGGAAGGTGGCCTGCTTGGTGCAAACTGAGCGCATGCTAGCAAAAAATGTGCATTTCCGCATGATTTTTGCGCCTCGGGCGCGCAAATAGCGTGTTTGGAAGACATTTTCCTTGACCGGCATGGTGCGACGCGATAACGTATGGGACGCTTTGAACACCCCAAAGCTCTATGGTCAAGTTGCAACTGGCACACAACGCCACCAGCGACAAGACGCGCTTTCATTTGTAGGCAGTTTGTTCTAACCCGCGCCACAAGCGCGAGCGGTTCGTACAGTCGCCACAGAAACTCCGGCCAAACGAGTTGCGTTAAGCGTTGTTTTGCAAGGTATCTATGGGTGCCCGAAGAAATGTCGTGACCGCATGAAAAGGGAAGCAGGAAGACTGTAGCGTCAGGCGTACCTCGTCAGGAAAGAACATCCGATCAATCTCCAATGGACCTTGAAAGGAATGTTTCATGAATACCGAAGCAAGAGGATCTGCCTCGGGACCGGCCATCGGTCCCATCACTGGCGCGGAAATCGTCGTGCGCTGTCTGGCTGAAGAAGGCGTCGAGCACGTCTTTGGTTACCCGGGCGGAGCCGTACTGTATATCTACGACGCCATTTTCCAGCAAAACAAATTCCAGCATATTCTGGTTCGCCATGAGCAGGCCGCCGTGCACGCCGCCGACGCCTATTCGCGCAGCTCGAATAAAGTCGGTGTGGCCATTGTCACGTCCGGCCCCGGAGTGACCAATGCCGTGACCGGCCTGTCGACCGCTTACATGGACTCCATCCCGATGGTTGTCATTTCCGGCCAGGTGCCGAGCCATGCGATCGGCCAGGATGCGTTCCAGGAATGCGACACCGTGGGCATCACGCGCCCGGTCGTCAAGCACAATTTCCTCGTCAAGGACGTCAAGGATCTGGCGGCGACGATCAAGAAAGCCTTCTTTATTGCCCGCACCGGCCGTCCCGGCCCCGTGCTGGTCGATATCCCGAAGGATATCAGTATGCACAAGTGCAATTTCGACTATCCGAAGGAAGTCGAGATGCGCTCCTACCGTCCGGTCGACAAAGGCCATTCGGGCCAGATCCGCAAGGCCGTGCAGCTGCTGCTGCAAGCCGAACGTCCGATGATCTATACGGGCGGCGGCGTGATCCTGGCGCATGCGGCGCCCGAGCTGAACAAGCTGGTCGACCGCCTCGGTTTCCCTTGCACCAACACCTTGATGGGCCTGGGCGGCTACCGCGCCTCGAGCGAGCAGTTTGTCGGCATGCCCGGCATGCATGGCACCTACGAAGCGAACATGGCGATGCAGAACTGCGACGTGCTGATCGCCATCGGCGCCCGTTTCGATGACCGCGTGATCGGCAACCCGAAACACTTCGCCTCGCATCCGCGCAAGATCATCCACGTCGACATCGATCCATCGTCGATCTCCAAGCGCGTGAAAGTCGATATTCCCATCGTCGGCAACGTCAAGGACGTGCTGATCGAGTTCCTGGCGCAACTGGACGCGGCCGAAGCCAAGCCGAATGTCAATGCCTTGAGCAACTGGTGGAAGCAGATCGCCGAATGGCGTGGCCGCGACTGCCTGAAGTATCCAAGTTCCGACCTGGTGATCAAGCCGCAATCGGTGGTGGAAAAAGTCTTCCAGATCACCAAGGGCGACGCCTTCATCACGTCCGACGTGGGCCAGCACCAGATGTGGGCCGCGCAATACTATCGCTTCGACAAGCCTCGCCGCTGGATCAATTCCGGTGGCCTGGGCACCATGGGGGTCGGCTTGCCGTACGCCATGGGCGTGCAGATGGCCAATCCGGACGCCACCGTGGCCTGCATCACCGGCGAAGGTTCGATCCAGATGTGCATCCAGGAGCTCGCCACGTGCAAGCAGTATCACCTGACGCCGAAGATCATCATGCTCAACAACCGCTTCCTCGGCATGGTGCGCCAGTGGCAGGAAATCGATTACGGTTCGCGCTATTCCGAGTCCTACATGGATTCGCTGCCCGACTTTGAAAAGCTGGCCGAGGCCTATGGTCACGTCGGCATGAAGATTGAAAAACCGGGCGACGTCGACGGCGCCCTGAAAGAGGCGTTCGCCATGAAAGACAGGCTGGTATTCATGAACTTTATTACCGACCAGTCCGAAAACGTGTGGCCGATGGTGAAGGCCGGCAAAGGCTTGTCCGAAATGATGCTCGGCTCGGAGGACCTGTAACCATGCGCCATATTATTTCTGTCTTGCTGGAAAACGAAGCCGGTGCGCTGTCGCGCGTGGTCGGCCTGTTCTCGGCCCGTGGCTACAATATCGAAACCCTGACCGTGGCGCCGACCGAAGACGCGACCCTGTCGCGCATGACCATCGTCACCAGCGGCTCGGACGACATCATCGAGCAGATCACCAAGCACCTGAACCGTCTTATTGAAGTCGTCAAGGTGGTGGACCTGACCGAAGGCCAGCATATCGAACGCGAACTGATGCTCATCAAGGTCCGGGCGGTCGGCAAGGAGCGCGAGGAAATGAAGCGCACCGCCGACATCTTCCGCGGCCGCATCATCGACGTGACCGAAAAGACGTACACGATCGAGCTGACCGGCAACAAGGTCAAGCTCGACGCGTTCATCGATTCGATCGACCGCGCTTCGATCCTGGAAACCGTCCGTACCGGCGGCTCGGGCATCGGCCGCGGCGAGCGCATCCTCAAAGTATAAGAAACGCAGCATGCGGTCTTGGCCGCACCCCCATACAACGCAGTTAATTGAAAATAGGAAATACCATGAAAGTTTTTTACGACAAAGACGCCGACCTGTCCCTGATCAAAGGTAAAAACGTTGCCATCATCGGCTACGGTTCGCAAGGCCATGCCCACGCACAAAACCTGAACGATTCGGGCGTCAACGTCACCGTCGGCCTGCGCAAGGGCGGCGCTTCGTGGAACAAGGTCGAGCAAGCCGGCCTGAAGGTGGCGGAAGTCAATGACGCCGTGAAAGCGGCCGACGTCATCATGATCTTGCTGCCAGATGAAAACATCGCCCAGGTCTACAACGAAAACATCGCCCCGTTCGCCAAGCAAGGCGCGGTACTGGCCTTCGCCCACGGTTTCAATGTGCACTACGGCCAGGTCGTGCCACGCGCCGACCTCGACGTGATCATGATCGCACCGAAAGCGCCAGGCCACACCGTGCGCGCCACCTACACCCAGGGTGGCGGCGTACCGCACCTGATCGCCGTGTACCAGGACAAATCGGGCGTGGCCCGCGATATCGCCCTGTCGTACGCGTCGGCCAACGGCGGCGGCCGTGCCGGCATCATCGAAACGAACTTCCGCGAAGAAACCGAAACCGACCTGTTCGGCGAGCAGGCCGTGTTGTGCGGCGGCGCCGTGGAACTGATCAAGGCCGGTTTCGAAACCCTGACCGAAGCTGGTTACGCTCCGGAAATGGCTTACTTCGAGTGCCTGCACGAACTGAAACTGATCGTCGACCTGATCTATGAAGGCGGCATCGCCAACATGAACTACTCGATCTCGAACAACGCCGAATACGGCGAATACGTGACCGGCCCGAAAGTGGTGACCTCGGCCACCAAGGACGCGATGCGCCAGTGCCTGAAAGACATCCAGACCGGCGAATACGCGAAGAGCTTCATCCTGGAAAACAAGGCCGGCGCACCGACCCTGATCTCGCGCCGCCGCCTGACGTCCGAGCACCAGATCGAAGAAGTCGGCGCCAAGCTGCGCGCCATGATGCCTTGGATCGCCAAGAACAAAATGGTCGACCAGTCGAAGAACTAAGCAGTCTGTTACACAGCAAAGCCGGCGCGAGCCGGCTTTTTTTTCGTGCGCGCGGCCCCGTATATGGGTGATCCGCTACAATCACTGCCATTCAATAGACCGGTTCAGTCATGCTTGTTTTTTCTAAAGTTTTTGTTGGGAATCTTCATGTCGTCAGGCGCCCGGTGTCGGTGGCCATCAGCTGCTGGTTTCTGATCTTCGGCTCGCTGTCCTCGATGGTGTCGGCTATTCAGGGCCGCAACGACCCCGCCATGCTGGCATGGATGTCGCGCAGCGCGATACCGGCCGAGGTGCAATATGCGATCGTGCTGGCCACGCTGGCCATCACCCTGGCGACGGCGCTGGCCATGCTGCAAAGGCATCGCGGCGCGCGCATGCTCTACGCGGTGTGGGGCCTGATCGATATCGCGCTCAGCCTGGCGACCGTGCCTGACAAGACCGTGGTGCTGCCAGGCACGATGGTCTTTGCCGTGATTTGCGCCTTCCTGTTCAGCCCGAAGTCGAATGCGTATTTTTCGCCGCGCAAGGCGGCCAACGATGCGTCGATGATGGCGGCCTGAGCACGGCTGCCTGCTTGCGCACGCTTTTGGTGCGTTTGCTGTAAAATTGCGCCCTTCCTTTGCCGTTGCGCTCGCAACTGCATCTGTTTCGGTTTCTGCCGACCGCAACGCGCATTACCGCCAGTTAGCTGGCACGCCGGGCATTTGACATGATCGCCTGCGCAACCCGAGGTACCCACATGACTGACCGTTTGACCGCCACAGTGCCTGTTCCAGGCTCTGCAGGCACAGCCATTTCCCGACGTTTTCCGCTGGCCGCCTTGCTGGCGCTGGCGATGACCAGCTTTATCGCCATCCTGGCCGAAACCCTGCCTGCCGGCCTGTTGCCGCAGATTTCGCTGGGCCTCGGCATTTCCGAAGTCATGACGGGCCAGCTCGTCACGGTGTTTGCGATCGGCTCCATCCTGACCGCGATTCCCCTGACCGCCCTGACCAGCGGCTGGCGCCGCCGCAAGGTGCTGCTGCTGGCCGTCGGCGGCTTCCTGGTGTTCAACACCATCACGGCGCTGGCGCCCAATTACATGGTGGCGCTGGCGTCGCGCTTCCTGGCCGGCATGGCCGCCGGGCTGGCCTGGGGCCTGATGGCCGGCTATGCGCGGCGCATGGTCGGCGTGGCGCAGCAGGGCAGGGCGATGGCGGTGGCCATGATCGGCACGCCGCTGGCCCTGTCGCTGGGCGTGCCGCTCGGCACCCTGATGGGCGGCGTGCTGGGCTGGCGCAGCATCTTTGGCGTGCTGTCGGGCCTGGCGATTGTCCTGGTGGCGTGGATACTGGTGGCCGTGCCCGATTATCCGGGCCAGCAGAACGGCGAGCGCCTGAGCATCGGCCAGGTCTTCATGACCCCCGGTGTGCGGCCCATCCTGGCCGTGATCGTCGCCTGGATGCTGGCGCATAACATTTTATATACCTATATCGCGCCCTTCCTGGCGCCGTCGGGCCTGCGCGCGCGGGTCGACCTGGTGCTGCTGGTGTATGGCGTCGGTTCGCTGGCCGGCATCTGGCTGATCAGCCAGTTGATCGACCGCTGGCTGCGCAAACTGGTGCTCGCCTGCATCGCCGCGTTTGCCCTGGTCGCCATTGCGCTGGGACTGGCCATGGACAGCCCTGCGGTCATTTATATCAGCATGGCGGTGTGGGGCGTGACCTTCGGCGGCGCCGGCACCCTGCTGCAAACGGCCTCGGCCGACGCCGCAGGCGAGGGCATGGATGTGGCGCAATCGATGGTGGCCACCATCTGGAACGTGGCCATTGCCGGCGGCGGGGTAGTCGGCGGCGCGCTGTTGGGCGGCTATGGCGTGGCCGCGTTTCCGTGGCTGGTGCTGGGCTTGCTGCTGGTGGCGCTGGGTGTGGCGTGGACCGCGCGCGGCAGCTTCAAGCCGGGCCGACGTACGGGTGGTGTTGTCGCAGGGCACTAAAGTGTGTCCGGATGTGAGCAGCAGGCGGGAAGTGTGACGATTTGTTAATTTGCGCCACAGCAAATGTGTGGGCGTTAGAATCAGCCTGACTTGCATCATTTTATAAGCAACAGGGCGTACCACGACCCTGCTTGCATCCAACCACCGAGGAGTCCTATCCATGATCAAATCCGTACTGCTTGCCGCCGCAGCCACCGTTGCCCTTTCCGCCCAGGCGCAAACCTTGCCGACCACCGGCACCCTGGTGGTCGTGCCCGCCTTTGGCGAAGTCAGGCATGCCAATGACCAGGTGGTCGCCACCCTGGCCATCGAAGAGCAGGACAAGGACAAGGCCGCCGCCGCCTCGCGCGTCAACCAGAAGATGAACAAGGGGCTGGCCATCGTCAAGCAAGCTGATCCCTCGGCCGTGCTGAAATCGTATGGCTATTACACCTACCCGGTGTATCCGGAAGACCGCCCGCTGCCAGCCGGCGCCGTGGCCAAGCCGCGCGTGCCGACCGCCTGGCGCGTGGGCCAGTACCTGGAAGTGACGACCGCCAACCTGGCCGCCTTGCCGAAAACCGTGTCGGCGGCCCAGGGCGTGCTGACCCTGAACGGGCTGAACTTCGGCCTGAAACCGGAAACCACCCGCCAGCTCGACGACCAGCGCATTGCCGCCACGTATAAAAACCTCAACGAGCGCATCGCGTCGATCGCGCGCGCCATGGGCCGCAATGTGTCCGACGCCGTGCTCGAGACGGTGGACTTCGAAGGCTCCGGCAACTATGTCGGCGAGAATCGTGCCGCCGCCGCGCCGATGATGATGCGCAGCGCCAAGATGACCGAGGATAGCCAGGTCGCCGAGCCGAGCTTCGAGCCGGGCGAAACCACGCTCGACATGCGCCTGGTGGGCAAGGTCAAGTTCAAGTAAATCCTGGTGTGGTGATGTTTGCGACGAAGTAAATATTTCCGCGTTAGAATGAATTACTAAAAAACCATGGGGCTTGTCGGCCCCATGGTCGTTTCTGCCGCTACCACTGAAAGGATTTTCATGACTGTCCTGCATTCGATGCTGTTTGCCGCTGTTGCCACCGTTGCCGTTACCGCCCAGGCGCAGGGCCTGCCCACCGGCGCTACCCTGGTGGTGGTGCCCGCCAGCGGGGAGGTGGTCCATGCGAATGACCAGGTTACCGTCACCCTGGCGATCGAGGAGCAGGACAAGGACAAGGCGGCGGCCGCCTCGCGCGTGAACCAGAAGATGAACCAGGGCGTGGCCATCGTCAAGAAGGCCGATCCGCAGGCCGTGCTGAAAACCCAGGGCTATTACACCTACGCCGTCTACCCGGAAGTGGCGCCATTGCCGGCAGGCGGCGTGGCCAGGCCGAGGGTGCCGACCGGCTGGCGCGTGGGCCAGTACTTGCAGGTGAAAACGACGAACCTGGCCGCCTTGCCGAAAACCGTATCGGCCGCGCAAGCCGTGTTGACCCTGAACCGCCTGAACTTCGGTCTGGCGCCCGAGACTATCCGCAAGCTCGACGATGAACGCATCGTGGCCGCCTATAAAAACCTGAACCAGCGCGTGGCGTCGATTGCCGGTGCCATGGGCCGTAATGTCAACGATGCCGTGATCGAAACCATCGATTTCGAAGGCTCGGGCAATTATGCGCAGCGCGTCAATGTTACCGGATCGGCCAATCTGCGCGCCGCCCCAGGGAGCGGGGGCTTACAGGTGGAAGAGCCGAACTTTGAACCGGGCGAGACCAGTTTGAGCCTGGGACTGGTCGCCAAAGTGAAGTTCAGGTGAAGGCGGCAGGGGCCACACGGCTTTTCTTTGGCCTTGTCTCCTCTATAATGGCAATACCGGCGCCGCCACGCAGCAAGGTGCGCGCCTTTCGGTTCCGATTACCCTGCAGCACACAAGAAATGGATCAACATGGCAAACTTCCCCCGTCGTCGAGGCAAGAGCGGCAACCCGGCAACGTCCAAGGCATCGCGCTTCAGTAAATTCGTGCGGGTGCCAGCGGCCGATGCCGCAGGCAAGAAAACCTTGCGCCGCCGTGGCATCTATTTGTTGCCCAATGCCTTTACGACGGCCGCCCTGTTCTGCGGTTTCTACGCCATCGTGATGGCCATGAACCAGAAATTCGAACATGCGGCCTGGGCCATCTTTATCGCCATGATCCTCGATGGCCTCGATGGCCGCATCGCGCGCCTGACCAATACCCAGAGCGAGTTTGGCGCCCAGTACGACAGCCTGTCCGACATGGTCTCGTTTGGCGCCGCGCCGGCCCTGGTGATCTATGAATGGTCGCTGCGCGGCATGGGCAAGCTCGGCTGGCTGGCCGCCTTCGTGTATTGCGCCGGCGCCGCGCTGCGCCTGGCGCGCTTCAACACCAATATCGCGGTGGTCGACAAGCGTTTCTTCCAGGGCCTGCCCAGCCCGGCGGCGGCGGCCATGGTGGCCGGCTTTATCCTGATGATGAACGACCTGCAATTCGCCGGCAATCAATTGGCCTGGGTCTCATGGGCGATCGCCCTGTTCGCCGGCCTGACCATGGTCACCAACGTGCCGTTCTACAGCTTCAAGGACGTCAACTTCCGCAAGTCGGTGCCGTTCATCGTCGTGTTCCTGCTGGCCCTGTTCTTTGCCCTGATCTCGATCGACCCGCCGAAAGTGCTGTTCCCGATCTTTGTCGCGTACGGCCTGTCGGGCTATGCCGTGTTCTTCTGGCGCATGGCCAAGGGCAAGCCGGTTTCCATCGTGCAGACCGATCACGAGCATTGATGTTGCCAGGGCCGGGCCTGCCGGTCTGGCCCTGATCTTTTCCTGTCACCAAAAAAACCGCCGTTCCTCCCTGTCCGGATCCGGCCCGTTCATCATCTGCCGCACGATGCCGGCCTGGTCGAAATGCACGTGCATCATCGAGTCCCATACCCCTGACTCCTTGTAGCGGTAGGACCAGACGTATAGCTTGGGCAGCGCCAGGTAGGACGTTTCGGTCGGCCGGCCCAGCAGGTGCAGCACGTCCTGCCGCGTCGATACGCCGATCCTGACCCTGGCAAAGCCGGGCGTGTCGAGCACCTGTTCGAATGATGTCAGGCGCTGGTCGGGGCCGAAGCGGGCCATGTAGGTGACCTGGCCGTAGGGGCCATGGGCGTATTCGAGTTCCGGGCCTTCCGGCAACTGGTAGACATTGGTCGGCAGACCCAGCCTTGCCTCGATGGCGGCGCGCGATTCGCCCGGCTGCGGCGGCGGACCGCCCATGCCGGCGCAGGCGGCCAGCAGCAAGGGCAGCAGAAGCGTTGCTATTTTGAATGCTTTTTTCATCGTATGACTCCCGAAAGACAGGAAAATCCTATCATGCGCCGAGAAAAGAGCGCACGACTGGATACAGCCAGGCATTTTTCCGATATACTTGCGCGTCTGGTTTGAGCTCAAGCCAGTTTTTTCAATCGTAGTTCACGGTGGATAGGGTTCAGACTCTGTGCACCGCATGTGAAAGGTTTATCATGACAGTAGAAAACATCAACAAAGCCGCTATCATCGCGGACAACGCACGTGGTCAAAACGACACCGGCTCCCCTGAAGTGCAAGTTGCACTGCTGACCGCTCGTATCAACGAACTGAACGGCCACTTCAAAGCCCACTCGAAAGATCACCACTCCCGCCGCGGCCTGATCATGATGGTCAACCGTCGCAAGAGCCTGTTGTCCTACCTGAAGGCCAAAGACGCTACCCGTTATCGCGACCTGATCGCTAAACTTGGTCTGCGCAAGTAATTTTTGCCGTACAAGGTTTATACAGAAATGCCTGCGCCAGTTCGCTGTCGCGGGCATTTTGTCATTTGAAATTCCAAATTGAAAGCCGTAGATGCAGTATTCTATGTGGCTGAGCATGTTTTAAAAGCAAAATAGCAAAGGCGGCAAGGATGAATCCGCTGCCTGTGGTGAGGTGAACGACAGCCCCTGAAAATCTGTCGGCAAATAGAAAAGGGTACCCCAATGTTTAATAAAGTTACGAAAACCTTCCAGTACGGTCAACATCAAGTGACCCTGGAAACCGGCGAGATCGCACGTCAGGCATCCGGCGCAGTGCTGGTGTCGATCGAAGATACCGTCGTGCTGGCAACCGTGGTGGCGCGCAAAGATGCCAAGCCAGGCCAGGATTTCTTCCCTTTGACCGTGGATTATGTTGAAAAAACTTACGCTGCCGGTAAAATCCCGGGCGGTTTTTTCAAGCGTGAAGGCCGTCCTTCCGAAAAAGAAACCCTGACGTCGCGTCTGATCGACCGTCCTATCCGTCCTTTGTTCCCTGAAGGCTACCTGAATGAAGTGCAAGTCATCATTCACGTGCTGTCGGTCAACCCTGAAATCGATCCGGACATCGCCGCCATGATCGGCGCCTCGGCCGCCCTGTGCGTGTCGGGCGTGCCATTCAATGGCCCGATCGGCGCCGCGCGCGTCGGTTACGCCAATGGCCAGTACATCCTGAACCCGACCGTCCAGCAACTGAAAACCTCGGAAATGGACCTGGTTGTCGCTGGTACCGAAACGGCCGTACTGATGGTCGAATCGGAAGCGAAGCAGCTGTCCGAAGAAATCATGCTGGGCGCCGTGGTGTTTGGCCATGACCAGATGAAAGTCGTCATCGACGCGATCCACGACCTGGTGCGTGACGGCGGCAAGCCGGAAGTCGAATGGGCGCCCGCGCCGAAAAACGAAGCGCTGATCGCGCGCGTGGCCCATTTCGCCAACGCCAAGATCAATGATGCGTATCAAACCAAGGACAAGCAAGAGCGTACCGCCAAGCTGAAATCGGCGACCTCGGAAGTGATCGCCGACCTGACGGCCGAAGCGGCCGCCAACGGCGGCGCAGCGATCGACAGCGCCGAAGTGAACAACATCCTGTTCGACATCGAAGCGAAAATCGTCCGCACGCAAATCCTGGACGGCGAGCCACGCATCGACGGCCGCGACACGCGCACCGTGCGTCCGATCTCGATCCGCACCAGCGTGCTGCCACGCACCCACGGTTCCGCCCTGTTCACGCGCGGCGAAACCCAGGCGCTGGTCGTGGCAACGCTGGGCACCGCCCGCGACAGCCAGAAGATCGACGCGCTGATGGGCGAGTTCACCGATTCGTTCATGCTGCATTACAACATGCCACCGTTCGCCACCGGCGAAACCGGCCGTGTCGGCACCCCCAAGCGCCGCGAAATCGGCCACGGCCGCCTGGCCAAGCGCGCGCTGATCGCCGCCCTGCCAGCGGCCGAAGAGTTCAGCTACTCGGTACGCCTGGTGTCGGAAATCACCGAATCGAACGGCTCCTCGTCGATGGCGTCGGTCTGCGGCGGCTGCCTGGCGCTGATGGACGCCGGCGTGCCGATGAAAGAACACGTGGCCGGTATCGCCATGGGCCTGATCAAGGAAGGCGGCAAGTTTGCCGTGCTGTCCGACATCCTGGGCGACGAAGATCACCTGGGCGACATGGACTTCAAGGTAGCCGGTACCCGCAACGGTATCACCGCGCTGCAGATGGACATCAAGATCATGGGCATCACCAAGGAAATCATGCAAGTGGCGCTGGCGCAAGCCAAGGAAGGCCGCGAGCACATTCTGGGCGAAATGCAAAAAGCCATGCCGCACGTGAAAACCGAACTGTCCGATTTCGCACCGCGCCTGATCACCATCAAGATCAACCCGGAAAAAATCCGTGACGTGATCGGCAAGGGCGGCGCCGTGATTCGCGCGCTGACCGAAGAGACCGGCACCCAGATCGACATCAGCGACGAAGGCGTGGTCACCATCGCTTCCGTCGATGCCGCCGCCGGCCAGGAAGCCAAGCGCCGCATCGAAGAGCTGACGGCGTCGGTCGAAGTGGGCAAGACCTACGAAGGCACCGTGCTGAAACTGCTGGACTTCGGCGCCATCGTGCAAGTGATGCCAGGCAAGGATGGCCTGCTGCACATTTCGCAGATCGCCAACGAGCGCGTCAACGCCGTCGCCGACTACCTGAAAGAAGGCCAGCTGGTGCGTGTAAAAGTGCTGGAAACGGACGACCGCGGCCGCCTGAAACTGTCGATGAAAGCTGCCGAAGGCGGCGAAGCGCCAGCGCTGTAACAGGCAGTCTCACGCGCCATATCAAGTAACGCCGGGATCGCCTGGCAAGCTTGTCAAAACCGCCAGTGCGCAAGCCCTGGCGGTTTTTTTATCGCCGTTTTTGTTGTTTCACGGTAATCGATAGTCAGTATTTCTTGACGGCAAAATAGTAATCGCTGACGATGGGGCATCCCTTTGATTTCCCTTTTTATTGGATGCTCCCATGTTGTCCTCCCTCAAGGCGCGCTTGATCGCCATCGCCGTCTCCATCGTCGTGCTGGCCATGCTGGCGGTTGCCATCGCCAACTTCTTTACCACCCGCAGCAGTACCCTGGCCGCGCTAGACACGCAGATGCAGCAGCTGTCACACAGCCATGCGCAAGCGATCGCCGAGTGGCTGCGCTCGAAGCAGGCGGTGGTGGCGTCGATGAAGGCCGGCGCGCAGGCTGAAGATCCGCTGCCGTCCTTGAAGGCGGCCGAGCAGGCCGGCACCTTCGACATGGCCTATGTTGGCTTTGCCGACAAGCATGCTGTGTTTTCGCAGGAGCGCAAGCGCGCCGCCGATTATGATCCGACCGCGCGCCCCTGGTACAAGAAGGCGGTGTCCACTGGCGGCCCCATCATTACCACGCCGTATATCGGCGCCAGCACCGGCAAGCTGGTGGTGACGTTTGCCGAGCCACTGGGCGACAAGGGCAATCCGGCGGGCGTGATGGCGGCCGACGTGATGATGGATGTGGTCGTCAAAAACGTCGCATCGATCAAGCCGACGCCGTCCAGCTATGCCTTCCTGGTCGATGGCGGCGGCAAGATCATCGCCCACCCGGACGACAAGCTGACCCTGAAGCCGCTGGCCGAACTCGACGCCAAGCTGACATCGCAAGCGCTGGCCGGGATTGAAAAGAGCGGTGACAGCGAGACCATCCGTATCGGCGAGCGCGAAGGCATCTTGCACGTCAGTAAAGTCCCGGGCAGCGACTGGCTGCTGGCGACCGTGCTTGACCGTGCGGAAGCGACGCATGCGCTGACCTCGATGCTGCGCGCCTCCGCCCTGACCGCGCTATTGGTACTGGCGCTGGCCGCCACCGTGCTGAGTGTGCTGGTCGCGCGTGCCTTGCGCCGCCTGGGCCTGGTGCGCGACGCGCTGGACGCGATCGCCACTGGCGACGGCGACCTGACCAGCCGCCTCGATGCGGACGGCACCGATGAACTGGCGCAGATCGCCAAGGCCTTCAATCTGTTTGTCGAAAAGATCGCCACCGTGCTGGTACAGATCCGCAGCATCAGCACCCTGGTGCGCAGCGAGTCGGCCGATATCGCGGCCGGCAACGCCGACTTGTCGTCGCGCACCGAGGCGCAGGCCGGTGCGCTGGAAGAAACGGCCAGCTCGATGGATGAGCTGACCTCGACCGTCAAGCAGAATGCGGAAAACGCGCATGCGGCCAATGAACTTGCCGTGTCCGCTTCGCAAGTGGCGGCCAAGGGCGGCGAAGTGGTGCAGCAGGTGGTCGGCACCATGGCCGGCATCCAGGAAAGCTCGCGCAAGATCGTCGACATTATCGGCGTCATCGACGGCATCGCGTTCCAGACCAATATCCTGGCGCTGAACGCGGCGGTGGAAGCGGCGCGCGCCGGCGAGCAGGGCAGAGGGTTTGCGGTGGTGGCCTCGGAAGTGCGCAGCCTGGCGCAGCGTTCGGCCGGTGCGGCCAAGGAAATCAAGGAGCTGATCGGCGACTCGGTGGAAAAAGTCGGCGCCGGTGGCCGCCTGGTCGATGAGGCGGGCCAGACCATGGGCCAGGTGGTGGCGTCGGTGCAGCAACTGGCGACCATCATGAGCGAGATCACGGTGGCCAGCCGCGAACAGAGCGCCGGCATCGGCGAGATCAATACGGCGGTGACGCACATGGACACCATGACGCAGCAAAACGCGGCCCTGGTCGAGCAGGCCGCGGCGGCCGCCGAAAGCCTGCAGGAGCAGGCGGTGGACCTGGCGCAGGCGGTCGGCATGTTCCGCCTCGGCGACACGGTCGCCGCCAGTGCGCCGGCCAGGCCAGTCAAGGCGCGCACGACCGGCGTGCCCGTCGCCAAGCCGCGCGCGCCGGCCAAGGCGCTGCCTGCCGCCCGTGTCACGCCGCCGGTGAAGGCGTCAAAACCTGCCGCCGACGAGTGGGAAGAGTTTTGATGTAGATCGAACGTTTGCGCGCTCTTGGCTTTTGCGCGCTCATCGGCGATTTTGTCCGGCCATGCCGCCAAAATCGCAGTTCGTCGCATTCGGCGCGTCTGGCGCAGACGGTATGGCTATAGTGGCTACATACCGCAATGACTGCCAGACACCCCGAGGAGAACCACATGAACGTCGCCAAACACATGGAAGCCATCGTCATCGCCGCCGCCGTCCTGCTCGGCGCCAGCTGCTACGCGCCGGCACCGGCCTTGCAAGTGGCCAGTTCCAGCTACCAGGGCGCGGCCATCGGCAAGACGCCCGACGCACATATCGTGCAGGTCAAGGCCAAGCGCCTGACTGCCGCCCAGAAAGCGTTCTTCGCATAAGTGATTGCCAGCCATATTGGCCGCTGCTAGAGTGGCCGCCTGCTGTCGCACATAAAAACAAGATACCGAGGAATGCAATGAAAAAATCCCTGCACTTTGCGCTGGCCTTCCTGGCCACGTTCGGCCTGCTGCGCGGCGTGTCCGCCGAAACGCGGCAGCTGGAAATGCGCACGGTCGATGCGCGCGTGGTGCGCGTCAAGCTCGACGGCGTGATGGAGGTGCGCATCCGCCAGGGCAGCGTGGCCTCGCTCAGCATTACCGCCGACAAGCGCTATATTGCCGATGTCAGCACGGCGCAAAGCGGCGACACCTTGCATATCGAAACGGAAGTGCGCGGCTTCAAGCTCAATCCGGGTTCGATCCGCGCCGACCTGGTCTTGCCCAGCCTGCGCGCAGTGAGCTCGGAAGGCTTCGGCAGCACCGACGTATCCGGTTTTACGGGCGACGAGCTGACGCTGTCGCTGGAAGGGGCGGGCAGCGTGAAGGTGGTCGGCGATTTTCGCAAGCTCAATGCCACCCTGGGCGGCGTGGGCAGCATGCAGCTGTGGATCGGCAATAACGACAAGGCCGAGCTCGACCTGCAAGGCGCCGGTTCGGTGGTGCTGGGCGGGCGCGGACGCGTGCTCAAGGCCTCGCTCGGCGGCCTGGGCAGCCTCAATGCGCAGCAGTTCGAAGCCGACGCGGTCAACCTGGAGCTGAGTGGCCTGGGCAACGCCATCGTCAACGCGCGCAGTAACGCCAAGCTGAACCTGAGCGGACTCGGTTCGGTGGTGGTATATGGCAAGCCTGCCAACCGCGATGTCAGCGTCGACGGCCTAGGCAAAGTCAGCTGGAAATAGGGGAGTCCCCGGGTGTCCCGCCCTTGGGCCGGATAATAAAAAGCAGTCATACCACATCCCATTCCGATGAAAAAACTGATCATTGCACTCTGCATGCTGTTTGCGATACAGCTGCCGGCCAAGGCCGGTTTCAGCGAAGGCGCCAGTGCCTACAACAACAAGAATTATGCGCTGGCCTACAAGGAAATTTTGCCGTTGGCTAAGTCCGGCAACGCCGACGCCCAGCACTTGCTGGGCCTGATGTATTACATGGGGCGCGGCTTGCCGCAGGATTACAAGCAGGCCATGTTCTGGCACCGCAAGGCGGCCGACCAGGGCAAGGCCGATGCGCAATACGTGGTGGGCGCCATGTATTACACGGGCAACGCCGTGTTGCAGGACCACAAGCAGGCCGTCAGCTGGTTCCGCAAGGCGGCCGAGCAGAACCATGCCGAGGCGCAGCAGGTGCTGGGCCTGATGTACCGTTATCACATGGGCGGTGTGGAGCAGGATAATGTGATCGCCTATATGTTGTGGAACCTGGCCGCCGCCAATGGTTCGGCCAATGCGGCCGATCAGCGCGCCGCCGTGGTGCGCAAGATGACGCCGGAACAGGTCGAGGAAGGGCAGGCCTTGTCGGCCAGATGGAAGCCGGGCATGCCCTTGCCGCGCACCTCCAAAACCGGCTCCGAGTAGGCGCGCGGCAATACCTGTGCGCGTCTGCAGGGCGCGCAAGCTTGACGTACAATCGCACTTTCCCTTTGAAAGTGTCTTGCCATGCGCGCAGTTGAAATCAGCCAGCCCGGTCCCTCCGATGTCCTGAAAGTCGCCGAACGTCCGCAGCCGGCCTGGAAGGCGGGCGAGGTGCTGATCAGGGTGCATGCGGCCGGCATCAACCGTCCCGACGTGCTGCAGCGCCTGGGCAAATATGCGCCGCCAGCCGGCGCCTCCGACCTGCCGGGCCTGGAAGTGGCGGGCGAACTGGTCGATGGCGATCTGGACGGCACCGGTTTCAAGGTGGGCGACCTGGTCTGCGCGCTGGTGCAGGGCGGCGGCTATGCCGAATACTGCGTGGCACCCGCCGGCCAGTGCCTGCCGTTGCCGAAAGGCTTGACAGCGCTCGAAGGCGCGTCCCTGCCGGAAAACTTCTTTACTGTCTGGAGCAATGTGTTCGACCGCTGCGCGCTGTCGGGCAGCGACACCCTGCTGGTGCAGGGCGGCAGCTCGGGCATTGGCGTGGCGGCGATCCAGCTGGCCAGCGCCCTGGGCCACCGCGTGTTCGCCACCGCCGGCAGCGACGAAAAAGCGCGCGCCTGCGAGCAGCTGGGCGCCGAGCGCGGCATCAATTACCGTACCGAAGATTTCGTTGCCGTCGTCAAGGAACTGACCGGCGGCAAGGGCGTCGACGTGATCCTCGACATGGTCGGCGGCGATTACCTGCCGCGCGAAATCGACTGCCTGGCCGACGACGGCCGCATCGGCCTGATCGCGGTGCAGGGCGGCACCAGGGCCGAACTTGATCTGGGTCAAATGCTGCGCCGCCGCCTGACGGTCACCGGCTCGACCCTGCGCCCGCGTTCGGTCGAATTCAAGACGGCCGTTGCCCGGCATCTGCGCGACACCGTCTGGCCGCTGATCGAGGCGGGCAGAATCAAGCCGGTGATCTATAAAACCTTCCCGCTGGACAAGGCGAACCAGGCGCATGCGCTGATGGAGGCGAGCACCCACATCGGCAAGATCATGTTGCAAGTTGCTTGAAAGCAGCGGCCAGCGGTTTGACCGCCAACAGTGGTAGCGTTAGAATGACGGGTTATTAAAATTTAGGCTACCATGCGTCGCAAACTCGTCGTCGGAAATTGGAAAATGAACGGCAGCCGCACCTCGAACGCGGTGCTGTTGTCTGAAATCGTTGCTGGTCTGGGCGCCACCGGTGCTGCCAGTGCCGTCTGTGTGCCCGCGCCTTACCTGGCGCAGTGCCAGACGCAATTGACAGGATCAAGCCTGGCCTGGGGTGCGCAGGACGTTTCCGTGCACGCCAGCGGCGCCTACACCGGCGAAGTCTCGGTGGCGATGCTGCAGGATTTTGCCTGCAACTACGTCATATTGGGACACTCCGAGCGGCGCGCCTACCATGGCGAGACCGACGCGCAGGTGGCGGCCAAGACGGTCGCGGCACTGGCGGCGGGCATCACGCCCATCGTCTGCATCGGCGAGCATCTCGACGAGCGCGAAGCAGGGCAGACCGACGCGGTGGTGGCCAAGCAGTTGAATGCGGTGCTCGCTGTCCTCAGCGAAGCCGATGTGGCAAAACTGGTGCTCGCTTACGAACCGGTCTGGGCGATTGGCACGGGCAAGACGGCCACGCCGCAGATGGCGCAGGAAGTGCACCAGGTATTGCGTGGCCATCTGGCGGCAAAGAATGCGGTAGCGGCCGCCGGCGTGCAGATCCTGTACGGCGGCAGCATGAAGCCGGAGAACGCGAAAGAATTGATGGCAATGCCGGATATCGATGGCGGTCTGATCGGTGGGGCGGCATTGAAGGCGGCGGATTTCCTGGCGATTATTCACGCCGCTGATTGAATTACTTTAAACTGAGAATGGAATTGCAATGAACATGATGTTCAATCTGGTAGTCGTGGTACAGGTAGTGTCCGCTTTGTCGATTATTGCGCTGGTATTGCTGCAGCATGGCAAGGGCGCCGACATGGGCGCCGCATTCGGTTCCGGCGCGTCCGGCAGCCTGTTCGGTGCCACGGGTTCGTCGAACTTCATGTCGAAGTCGACCGGCGTGGCCGCCGCCATCTTCTTCGGCGCCACGTTGGCGCTGTCGCTGATGGCCAACCAGCGCGCCACCACGGTGGGCGGCGGCGTGATGGACAAGGTCGTCAAGCCTGTGCCGGTGACCGGCGCCGGCGCCATTCCTGGCGCCGCTCCGGCCGCGCCAGTGGCGCCAGCGACGGGCGTGCCTGCGGCCACCGTGCCGGCGACGCCAGCGGCTGACGCCCCGGCAAACACGATTCCGAAATAATCGGCGGCGCTTGTCGAGAGTAATTCTCATTACGGGCAGAATATTGCTCAATGTTTTGGCAGTACGGTAGGAAAACGCAGTACAGAGTCATTAGATGTAAAAATTTATCGTTTTTATCTGTGTTTTGATGCATTTGTGCATTAACTTTGGCAGCAAAGCAGAGTAGAATACGGGCCTTACCGCCGACGTGGTGAAATTGGTAGACACGCTATCTTGAGGGGGTAGTGGCGAAAGCTGTACGAGTTCGAGTCTCGTCGTCGGCACCAGAAATCAGAAGCCAGCAACGGCGCACGAGCCATGGCTCGTTCAAAGTTGCTGGCTTTTTTTACGAGGATGTGTTCGATCCTGATCGTAGCCCTGATTGGGATCGCGCGTTAGATACGCCGCAAATCACCGCGGCGTCCTCATTTAACCGATCGTTCAATATAAGCTCATCAAATCGTGAACCTCGAAAATTACTTCCCCGTCCTGCTGTTTATTCTTGTCGGCCTTGGTGTCGGCATCGCGCCCCAGGTCCTGGGCCGCATCCTGGGTCCTCACCGGCCCGACGCAGCAAAACTCTCCCCGTACGAATGTGGTTTTGAGGCATTCGAAGACGCGCGCATGAAATTTGATGTGCGCTACTATCTGGTTGCAATCCTGTTTATTTTGTTCGATCTGGAAACGGCATTCTTTTTCCCGTGGGGCGTGGCAATGCGCGACCTGGGCTGGGCCGGTTTCGTCACGATGATGGTGTTTATCGCCGAATTCGCGGTCGGATTTTGGTACATTTGGAAGAAAGGTGCCCTTGACTGGGAATAAGCCATGGCTATTGAAGGCGTATTAAGCGAAGGTTTCATCACCACCTCGGCCGACAAGCTGATCAACTGGGCGCGCACCGGGTCGATGTTCCCGATGACGTTCGGTCTGGCCTGCTGTGCGGTCGAAATGATGCATGTGGGCGCAGCTCGCTACGACATGGACCGTTTCGGCGTCGTGTTCCGTCCGTCGCCGCGTCAGTCCGACGTGATGATTGTTGCAGGCACTTTGTGCAACAAGATGGCGCCGGCACTGCGCAAGGTCTACGACCAGATGGCCGAGCCGCGCTGGGTTATCTCGATGGGTTCCTGCGCCAATGGCGGCGGCTACTATCACTACTCGTACTCGGTGGTGCGTGGTTGCGACCGCATCGTGCCCGTTGACGTGTATGTGCCTGGCTGCCCTCCGACTGCCGAAGCGCTGCTGTACGGCATCATGCAACTGCAGAACAAGATCAAGCGTACCAGCACGATCGCACGCTAACCGGGCCGCTTCAGATTATGACAACACATTTAGAAGTATTGCAAAACGCCCTCGGCACTGCCCTGGGCGAACGCGTTGGTACCAGCGTTGCGCTGGGCGAAGTCACCCTGACCGTCAAGGCAGAGGACTACCTGGCCGTGATGCAGACCCTGCGCGACGATCCGTCCCTGCATTTCGAGCAGCTGCTCGACCTGTGCGGCGTCGACTACCTGACCTATGGCGACGGCGCCTGGACTGGCCTGCGGTATGCGGCCGTGTCGCATTTGCTGTCGGTCAAGCACAACTGGCGCGTGCGCGTGCGCGTGTTCGCACCCGACGACGAGATGCCGCTGCTGCCGTCCGTGATCGGCATCTGGCGTTCGGTCAACTGGTACGAGCGCGAAGCGTTCGACCTGCTGGGCATCTTGTTCGAAGGCCATAACGACCTGCGCCGCATCCTGACCGACTACGGTTTCATCGGCCATCCGTTCCGCAAGGACTTCCCTGTCTCCGGCTATGTCGAGATGCGCTACGACCCGGAACAGAAACGCGTGATTTACCAGCCCGTGACGATCGAGCCGCGGGAAAACGTGCCGCGCGTGATCCGCGAAGAACATTACGGGATGAAATAATGGCTGAGATTAAGAACTACACCCTGAACTTTGGGCCACAGCACCCGGCCGCGCACGGTGTGCTGCGCCTGGTGCTCGAGCTCGATGGCGAAGTCATCCAGCGTGCCGACCCCCATATCGGCCTGCTGCACCGCGCCACCGAAAAGCTGGCCGAACAGAAGACTTATCTGCAATCGGTGCCGTACATGGACCGTCTCGACTATGTGTCGATGATGTGCAATGAACACGCCTATGTGATGGCGATCGAAAAGCTGCTGGGCCTGGAAGTGCCGCTGCGCGCGCAATATATCCGCGTGATGTTCGACGAGATCACCCGCGTGCTGAACCACCTGATGTGGCTGGGCGCGCACGCGCTCGACGTCGGCGCGATGGGCCCGTTCCTGTACTGCTTCCGCGACCGCGAAGACCTGTTCGACTGCTACGAAGCGGTGTCGGGCGCGCGCATGCACGCGGCCTACTACCGTCCGGGCGGCGTCTACCGCGACCTGCCGGACGCGATGCCGCAGCACAAGGCGTCGATCATCCGCAACGCCAAGGCGATTGCCAAGCTGAACGAAAACCGCCAGGGTTCGCTGCTGGACTTTATCGAAGACTTCACGCGCCGTTTCCCGACCTATGTCGATGAATATGAAACCTTGTTGACCGACAACCGTATCTGGAAACAGCGCACGGTCGGCATCGGCGTGGTGTCGCCGGAAGATGCGCTGGCGATGGGCTTTACCGGCGCCATGCTGCGCGGCTCGGGCGTGCAGTGGGACTTGCGCAAGCAGCAGCCGTACGAAGTGTACGACCTGATGGACTTCGACATTCCTGTCGGCACCAACGGCGACTGCTACGACCGCTACCTGGTGCGCGTGGAAGAGCTGCGCCAGTCGAACCGCATCATCAAGCAGTGCGTCGAGTGGCTGCGCAACAATCCGGGTCCTGTCATGACCAGCAACCGCAAGGTGGCGCCTCCGGGCCGTGTCGACATGAAGACCAACATGGAATCGCTGATTCACCACTTCAAGCTGTTTACCGAAGGATTCCACGTGCCGCCGGGCGAAGCCTACAGCGCGGTCGAACACCCGAAAGGCGAGTTCGGCATTTACCTGGTGTCCGATGGCGCCAACAAGCCGTACCGCATGAAACTGCGCGCACCCGACTATGCCCATTTGCAGTCGCTCGACGAAATGGCGCGTGGACACATGATTGCCGACGCCGTGACCATCATCGGTACGCAAGACATCGTGTTCGGCAGTATTGACCGCTAAGAGGCAAAAAGTATGTTGTTATCAGAGCAGTGCTATAAAAAAATCGACCGCGAGCTGGCCAAGTATCCGGCCGACCAGCGTCAGTCGGCCGTGATGGCCGCGCTGGCCCACGCCCAGGATGAACTGGGCTGGCTGGCGCCGGAAACCATGAAGGAACTGGCGAACTACATCGGCATGCCGGCCATTGCCGTGCAGGAAGTGGCGACGTTCTACAATATGTACAACGTGAAACCGGTCGGCAAGCACAAGATCACCGTGTGCACCAACCTGCCATGCGCCCTGTCGGGCGGCGTGCGCGCGGCGGAACACCTGAAGCAGAAGCTGGGCATCGGTTTCCGCGAAACCACCCCGGACGGCCAGTTCACGCTGGTCGAAGGCGAGTGCATGGGCGCTTGCGGCGATGCGCCTGTCCTGCTGGTCAGTAATAAAACCATGTGCAGCTGGATGTCGAACGAGAAGATCGACGCCATGCTGGAGGAACTCAAGAAATGACGTCACTTCACAACCGCCATATCGATCCATTGATCCTGAAGGATCTGGATGGCAAGAACTGGCATTTGCAAGATTATGTGAACCGCGGCGGCTATTCGGCCCTGCGCCGCATCCTGGAAGAGAAGATCACGCCGGAACAGATCATCGCCGACCTCAAGGCCTCGTCCTTGCGCGGCCGTGGCGGCGCGGGTTTCCCTACCGGCCTGAAGTGGAGCTTCATGCCGCGCCAGTTCCCGGGCCAGAAATACCTCGTCTGCAATACAGATGAAGGCGAGCCGGGCACTTTCAAGGACCGCGACATCATTCGTTACAATCCCCATGCCCTGATCGAAGGCATGGCGATCGGCGCTTACGCGATGGGCATCACCGTCGGTTACAACTATATCCACGGCGAGATCTGGGCTGAATACGCGCGTTTCGAAGAAGCGCTGGAAGAGGCGCGCGCCGCCGGCTTCCTGGGCGACAAGATCATGGGCAGCGAGTTCTCGTTCCAGTTGCATGCGCACCATGGTTATGGCGCCTACATCTGCGGCGAAGAAACCGCGCTCCTCGAATCACTGGAAGGCAAGAAAGGCCAGCCGCGCTTCAAGCCGCCTTTCCCGGCCTCGTTTGGCCTGTACGGCAAGCCAACCACCATCAACAACACGGAAACCTTTGCGGCCGTGCCGTTCGTGCTGAACATCGGCCCGGAGAAATACCTGGCGATGGGCAAGCCGAACAACGGCGGCTCGAAGATCTTCTCGATCTCGGGTGACGTGGAATTGCCGGGCAACTACGAAGTGCCGCTCGGTACGCCGTTTGCCAAACTGCTGGAACTGGCAGGCGGCATGCGCGGTGGCAAAAAGATCAAGGCCGTGATTCCTGGCGGTTCGTCCGCGCCAGTGATCCGCGGCGACATCATGATGCAGACCGACCTGGACTACGACTCGATCGCGAAAGCCGGTTCGATGCTCGGTTCGGGCGCCGTCATCGTGATGGACGAAACACGCTGCATGGTCAAGGCGCTGGAACGCCTGTCCTACTTCTACTTCGAGGAATCGTGCGGCCAGTGTACGCCTTGCCGTGAAGGCACAGGCTGGATGTACCGCATGGTGCACCGCATCGAGCAGGGGCAGGGTCGTCCAGACGACCTGGACATGCTCAACTCGATCGCCGACAACATCCAGGGCCGCACCATTTGCGCGCTGGGCGATGCGGCTGCCATGCCGGTACGGGCCTTCATTAAGAATTTCCGTGAAGAATTTGAATATCATGTCGAGCACAAGCATTGCTTAGTGCCCGCTTACATCTAAGCTGCGTCAGGTAACGATCACCATGGTTGAAATCGAAATAGACGGCAAAAAAGTCGAAGTCCCTGCTGGTAGCATGGTGATGGACGCCGCCAACAAATTGGGAACCTACATCCCGCACTTCTGCTATCACAAGAAATTGTCGATCGCAGCGAACTGCCGCATGTGCCTGGTCGAAGTGGAAAAGGCCCCCAAGCCTTTGCCCGCTTGCGCGACCCCGGTCAGTGCCGGCATGATCGTGCGCTCGGCCAGCGATAAGGCTGTGCAGGCGCAAAAGTCGGTCATGGAATTCCTGTTGATTAACCACCCGCTCGATTGCCCTATCTGCGATCAGGGCGGCGAATGCCAGTTGCAGGATTTGGCAGTCGGCTACGGCAAGAGCGAATCGCGCTACAAGGAAGACAAGCGCGTCGTGAAACCGAAGGAAGCCGGCCCGCTGGTCTCGATGCAAGAGATGGCGCGCTGCATCCAGTGCACCCGCTGCGTACGCTTTGGCCAGGAAGTGGCCGGCGTGATGGAGCTGGGCATGATCGGCCGCGGCGAACACTCGGAAATCGTGTCCTTCGTCGGTCAGACGGTCGACTCCGAACTGTCGGGCAACATGATCGACCTGTGCCCGGTTGGCGCACTGACCTCGAAACCGTTCCGCTACAGCGCCCGTACCTGGGAACTGTCGCGCCGCAAATCGGTCAGCCCGCATGACGGCCTGGGCGCCAACCTGATCGTGCAAGTGAAAGCTGGCAAGGTCAAGCGCGTACTGCCGCTGGAAAACGAAGCTGTCAACGAATGCTGGATCTCGGACAAGGACCGCTTCTCGTATGAAGCGCTGGATAGTGCTGAACGCCTGACCTCGCCAATGCTGAAGCAGGGCAACGAGTGGAAAGAAGTCGATTGGCAGACCGCGCTGGAATACGTGGCGCACGGCCTGAAAAACATCAAGCACGAACATGGCGCCGACGCCATCGCCGCGCTGGCCACGCCGCACTCGACCGTGGAAGAACTGGTGCTGCTGCAAAAAGTCGTCAACGGCCTCGGTTCCGGGCACGTCGACTTCCGCCTGCGCCAGACCGACTTCGCGCTGGGTGCCGACGTCAAGCCTTGGCTGGGCATGCCGATCAACGACTTCGGCCAGATCAAGCGCGCCTTCGTCATCGGCTCCTTCCTGCGCAAGGATCATCCGCTGCTGGCCACGCGTTTGCGCGCCTCCGTCAAGAGCGGCGCCAAGCTGTCGATCCTGCACGCGTCCGACGACGAGCAGCTGATCAATATCGCCAACAAGATGATTCTAGCGCCAGGTGACTGGCTGGCCGCCTTGTCGGAAGTGGTGGTTGCCGTGGCGAAAGCCAAGGACATCGCCGCCCCTGCCGGTTTCGACGCCGTCAACGCCTCCGACGTGGCCGTCAATATCGCCGCCAGCCTGATGGCCGGCGACCATGGCGCCATCCTGATGGGTAACGCGGCAACGCAACACCCGCAGGCGTCGCAATTGCACGCTGCCGCGCAATGGATCGCCGAACAGACCGGCGCCACCCTCGGTTACCTGACGGAAGCGGCCAACACGGTCGGCGCGCACCTGGTGCTCAAGCCAGGCAGCAATGTACAAGCCGCGTTCGCCGTACCGAAGAAAGCCTACGTGCTGCTGCACGCCGAGCCGGAATTGGATAGCGCCAATCCACAGGCGGCCCGCGCCGCTCTGCATGGCGCCGACATGGTGGTGGCCATGTCCGCCTTCAAGCACGGCATGGAGTACGCCGATGTGCTGCTGCCGATCGCGCCGTTCGCCGAAACCTCGGGCACTTTTGTCAACTGCGAAGGCCGTGTGCAAAGCTTCAACGGCACTGTGAAACCGCTGGCCGAAACCCGTCCAGCCTGGAAAGTGCTGCGCGTACTGGGCAATATCCTGGGCCTGCCAGGTTTCGACTACGACACCTCGGAAGCGATCCGCGACGAAGCGTTTGGCGCCGGCGTGCTGGACCTGTCGGCACAGCTGAACAATATCGCCAAAAACGCTCCGGCAGCGGCCAGCTACGCCCCGGCGTCGCCTGCGCTGCAACGCATCGCCGACGTGCCGATCTACTTTGCCGACGCGCTGGTACGCCGTTCCGAACCGTTGCTGCGCACGGTCGACGGCGCCACGCCGCAAGCCCATCTGTCGCCAGCACTGGCCGAACAGCTGGGCGTGAAGGCCGGCGACAAGGTCAAGGTCGCGCAAGGCGCGGGCAGCGCCATCCTGGTGGCGGCCATTCATGCCGGCCTGCCAGCCAATGTGGTGAAAGTGTCGGCGGCGCATGCCTCGACCGCCCAGCTTGGCGGCATGTTCGGTGACATCACCGTAGAAAAAGCAGAGGGGAACATCTGATGGCGCTGCCTGAATTTGTAAACGTCATCAATACCGGCGGGCAGAACCTGCTGGGCGCGACCTGGCCGTTCTTCTGGACCCTGATCAAGATCCTGTGCGTGCTGTTGCCGCTGATGGGCCTGGTTGCTTACGCCACCCTGTGGGAGCGCAAGCTGATCGGCTGGATCCAGATCCGCGTCGGCCCGAACCGCGTGGGTCCCTTGGGCCTGCTGCAGCCGATCGCCGATGCGCTCAAACTCTTGTTCAAAGAGATCATCATCCCGTCCAAGGCCGCCAAGGGGCTGTTCGTGATCGGTCCGATCATGACCATCATGCCGGCCCTGGCCGCCTGGTCGGTGGTGCCGTTCGGCCCGGAGGCGGTGCTGGCCAACGTCAACGCCGGCTTGCTGCTGCTGCTGGCGATCACGTCGATGGAAGTCTACGGCATCATCATCGCCGGCTGGGCCTCGAACTCGAAGTACTCGTTCATGGGCGCCATGCGCGCTTCGGCACAGATGATCTCGTATGAAATCCCGATGGGTTTCGTGATGGTCATCGTGCTGATGGTGTCGGGCAGCCTGAACTTCATCGACATCGTCGGTGGCCAGCAGATCGGCTACTTCGCCGAAAAAGGCGTGAACTTCCTGTCGTGGAACTGGCTGCCGCTGCTGCCGATGTTCGTCATCTACCTGGTCTCTGGCCTGGCGGAAGCGAACCGTCACCCGTTCGACGTCGTCGAGGGCGAGTCGGAAATCGTGGCCGGCCACATGGTCGAGTATTCGGGCATGGCCTACGCCATGTTCATGCTGGCCGAATACGCCAACATGATCCTGATCGGCGCGCTGGCATCGATCATGTTCCTGGGCGGCTGGTCCGCACCGTTTGCCTTCCTCGAATTCTGGGGCGGTTTCGGCGGCTTCTTCTGGCTGTTTGCAAAAACCTTCTTCATCGTCTCGCTGTTCGTCTGGGTGCGTGGTACTTTCCCGCGCTACCGTTATGACCAGATCATGCGCCTCGGTTGGAAAGTGTTTATCCCGTTGACGCTGGTCTACCTGGTCTTCGTCGCTGCCTGGATGCAGACATCCTGGAATATTTGGAAGTAAGAGAGTGCATACGAATGGATAAGGTAAAAGATTTTTTCAGCAGCCTCCTGTTAGGCGAGCTGATCAAGGGCATGGCGCTGACCGGCAAGTACATGTTTTCGCGCAAGATCACGGTGCAATTCCCGGAAGAGAAGACACCGATCTCGCCGCGCTTCCGTGGCTTGCACGCGCTGCGCCGCTACCCGAACGGCGAGGAACGTTGCATCGCCTGCAAACTGTGCGAAGCGGTTTGCCCGGCGATGGCCATCACGATCGAATCGGAGCAGCGTGACGACGGTTCGCGCCGTACTACGCGCTACGATATCGATTTGACCAAGTGCATCTTCTGCGGTTTCTGCGAAGAATCCTGCCCGGTCGATTCGATCGTTGAAACGCACGTGCTGGAATACCACGGCGAGAAACGCGGCGATTTGTACTACACGAAAGAGATGTTGCTGGCCGTGGGCGATCGTTACGAAAACGAAATCGCCGCCGCACGCGCCGCCGACGCACCTTATCGCTGATGGAGGCGCCGTAGCCCAGGGCTGCGGCGCACCCCTCGTTCATCTGTACGTCTATTGGGTTTTTTATGGACTTTAAAACAATTTTGTTTTACGCCTTTTCGCTGATCTTGATCCTGGCAGCGACGCGCGTCATCACGGCCCGTAATCCGGTCCACGCAGTGCTGTTCCTGGTACTGTCCTTCTTTTCCGCGGCAGGCATCTGGATGCTGCTGCAAGCTGAATTCCTGGCCATCGTGCTGGTGTTGGTGTATGTCGGCGCCGTGATGGTGCTGTTCCTGTTCGTGGTCATGATGCTCGATATCAATATCGACCGCATGCGCGAAGGCTTCTGGGGCTACCTGCCCTTGTCGGTGACGGTGGGCGTGATCATCGTGCTGGAAATGGCGGCCGTGCTGTGGCATGGTTTCCGCAACTTTTCGCCGAGCATCGCACCGGCCAACATCAACCTGGGCGGCACCAAGGAATTGGGCCTGCTGATCTACACCGAGTATGTATTTGCCTTCGAGATCGCCGCCGTGGTGCTGCTGGTGGCCATCGTTGCCGCGGTTGCCTTGACCTTGCGCAAGCGCAAGGACACCAAGCATTTTGCTCCGGGCGACGCCGTACGTGTCAAGCGTAACGACCGCCTGAAGATCATCAAGATGGATCCGGTCGTCGAGCGTCCTGCGGCACCGGAAGTTAAGGAGACACCATGACACTGACGCTCACACACTTTCTGGTCCTGGGCGCGATCCTGTTCGCAATCTCGATCGTCGGTATTTTCCTGAACCGCAAGAACATCATCGTATTGCTGATGGCAATCGAATTGATGCTGCTGGCGGTGAACATGAATTTCATCGCGTTTTCCCATTTCCTGGGTGACGCGGCCGGTCAGATCTTCGTTTTCTTCATCCTGACGGTTGCCGCCGCTGAGTCGGCTATCGGTCTGGCTATTCTGGTGGTGATGTTCCGTAATCTGGATACCATCAACGTCGAAGACCTGGACAGCCTCAAAGGCTGATGTTTTTCAGACTCGATCTCTCGAATAATAACGATTAAGGTTCATCATGGCGGGGCAACTCCTCAACCCTAACCTCCTTCTTGCCGTACCGCTGGCGCCGCTGGCCGGTGCCGCGATTGCAGGTTTGCTTGGCACCCAGTTCCTGGGTAATTTGGTCGGTCGCAAGACGTCGCATACCGCGACGATCCTGGGCGTACTGATCGCTTTCATCCTGTCCGTGCAGACGCTGCTGGCAGTGATGGATGGCGCGACATTCAATGGCACGATCTACAACTGGATGACGATCGGCACCCTGAAGATGGAAGTGGGCTTCCAGATCGACTCGCTGTCGGCGATGATGATGTGCGTGGTCACCTTTGTCTCGCTGATGGTGCACATCTACACGATCGGCTACATGAAGGACGACGAAGGCTACAACCGCTTCTTCGCCTACATCTCGCTGTTCACGTTCTCGATGCTGATGCTGGTGATGGCCAACAACTTCCTGCAGCTGTTCTTCGGTTGGGAAGCCGTGGGCCTGGTCTCTTACCTCTTGATCGGTTTCTGGTACCAGCGTCCGACCGCCATCGTGGCCAACATGAAGGCCTTCCTGGTCAACCGCGTGGGCGACTTCGGCTTTATCCTGGGCATCGGCCTGCTGCTGGCTAACGCCCACACCATGAACTACCAGGAAGTGTTCGCGCAGAAAGATGCGTTGGCACAGATGACCATGCTTGGTAGCGACTGGCCGCTGCTGACGGTTGCCTGCATCTGCCTGTTTATCGGCGCGATGGGCAAATCGGCGCAGTTCCCGCTGCACGTGTGGCTGCCTGACTCGATGGAAGGTCCTACCCCGATCTCGGCACTGATCCACGCCGCGACGATGGTGACGGCCGGCATCTTCATGGTCTCGCGCATGTCGCCGCTGTTCGAACTGTCCGACACGGCCTTGTCCTTCATCCTGGTGATCGGTTCGATCACGGCGCTGTTCATGGGTTTCCTGGGCATGATCCAGAACGACATCAAGCGCGTGGTTGCTTACTCGACCCTGTCGCAGCTGGGCTACATGACGGTCGCGCTCGGTTCGTCGGCCTACTCGGTGGCCGTGTTCCACCTGATGACGCACGCATTCTTCAAGGCACTGCTGTTCCTGGGCGCCGGTTCGGTCATCATCGGCATGCACCACGACCAGGATATCCGCAACATGGGTGGCCTGCGCAAATACATGCCGATCACCTGGATCACCTCGCTGGTCGGTTCGCTGGCCCTGATCGGCACGCCGCTGTTCTCCGGTTTCTACTCGAAAGACAGCATTATCGAAGCGGTCGAAGCGACCCATATCTGGGGCGCGGGCTTTGCCCAGTTCGCCGTACTGGCTGGCGTGTTCGTCACCGCCTTCTACTCGTTCCGCATGTATTTCCTGGTCTTCCACGGCAAGGAACGTTTCGGCCAGGCGCATGCCCACGGCCATGACGATCATCACGCGCCAAAAGCGGCGCATGGCGCCCACGGCGACGCGCATGACGATCACCATGAAGAAGCAGAGGAAGACGACCATGGCCACCACGGCCTGGCGCCTGGCCAGAAACCGCATGAATCGCCATTCGTGGTCTGGTTCCCGCTGGTGATGCTGGCGATTCCTTCGCTGCTGATCGGTTATTTCACCATCGGCCCGATGCTGCATGGCGACTTCTTCAAGGGCGTGATCTTCGTCGGCGAAAACCATCCAGCGATGGAAGAGTTGTCGCACGAGTTCCACGGTGCGATGGCGATGGCGATCCACGGCCTGTCGACGGCGCCGTTCTGGCTGGCACTGTCCGGTGTTGTTGCCGCTTACTACTGCTATATGGTCAATCCGCGCGTACCGGCCTGGTTCTTCGCCAAGTTCCACGCGATCCATACCCTGCTGGACAACAAGTACTACATGGACA
Source organism: Janthinobacterium psychrotolerans (assembly GCF_001677885.1). Taxonomy (GTDB): domain Bacteria; phylum Pseudomonadota; class Gammaproteobacteria; order Burkholderiales; family Burkholderiaceae_D; genus Janthinobacterium; species Janthinobacterium psychrotolerans. The sequence continues at coordinate 430,571 of NZ_LOCQ01000062.1, forward strand.
AGTTCAATGAAGTCGTGTTTGCCGGCGGCGCCCGTCTGTTGGGCAATGGCCTGTGGAACTTCGGTGACAAGAAGCTCATCGACGGTCTGCTGGTCAATGGCAGCGCCAAGCTGGTGGGCTGGATCTCGTCGCTGTCGCGCGGTTTGCAGACGGGTTACATCTACCACTACGCGTTCGTGATGATCCTCGGCGTGCTGGCCGCCCTGATCTATTTCCTGCCATTCTGGCCCGCTAAGTAAGCTGACCTGATAAAAGAATACTGAGAACCATGATGCAGTCTACGATTTCTACACTACCTCCCTACCTGAGTCTGTCGATCTGGGTGCCGATCATCTGCGGCGTCCTGGTCCTGGCTCTCGGCCGTGACAGCAAAGCGGGTTTTACCCGCTGGCTGTCGCTGGCTGGCGCGGTGCTCAGCATGCTGTGCACCTTGCCGCTGATCCAGCATTTCGACAATGCCGCGCACGGCATGCAGTTCGTTGAAAAAGCACCGTGGATCGAGACCTTCAATATCTGGTACTCGCTCGGCATCGACGGCCTGTCGCTGTGGTTCGTGCCGCTGACCGCCTTCATCACGGTGATCGTGGTGATCTCGGCCTGGCAGGTGATCGAGAAGCGCATCGCCCAGTACATGGGTGCCTTCCTGATCCTGTCGGGCCTGATGATCGGCGTGTTCTGCGCGATGGACGGCCTGCTGTTCTACTTCTTCTTTGAAGCGACCCTGATCCCGATGTACATCATCATCGGTATCTGGGGTGGTTCGAACCGCGTGTACGCCTCGTTCAAGTTCTTCCTGTACACCTTCTTCGGTTCGCTGCTGACCCTGGTCGCCATCATCTACCTGCGTTCTAAAACCGGTAGCTTCGACATCCTCGAATGGCATGCCTTCAAGCTGTCGATGCGCGAACAGATCTTTATCTTCATCGCCTTCCTGATGGCGTTTGCCGTCAAGGTGCCGATGTTCCCGGTCCACACCTGGCTGCCGGACGTCCACGTCGAAGCGCCTACCGGTGGTTCGGCCGTGCTGGCCGCCATCATGCTGAAACTGGGCGCCTACGGCTTCCTGCGTTTTTCGCTGCCGATCACGCCGGACGCCAGCCACTACCTGTCGGGCTTCATGATCGCGCTGTCGCTGATCGCCGTGATCTACGTCGGCCTGGTCGCCCTGGTGCAGACCGACATGAAAAAACTGGTCGCCTACTCGTCGATCGCCCACATGGGTTTCGTCACCCTGGGCTTTTTCATGTTCAACGACATCTCGGTGCAGGGCGGCATCGTGCAGATGGTGTCGCACGGCTTTATCTCGGGCGCCATGTTCCTGTGCATCGGCGTGCTGTATGACCGCATGCATACCCGTAACATCGCCGACTACGGTGGGGTGGTGAACCGCATGCCGAAATTTGCCGCCTTCTTCGTGCTGTTCTCGATGGCCAACTGCGGCTTGCCGGCGACCTCCGGCTTCGTCGGCGAGTTCATGGTGATCCTGGGCGCGGTGCAGTTCAATTTCTGGATCGGTCTGCTGGCTGCAACGGCACTGATCTGGGGCGCGGCGTACTCGCTGTGGATGGCCAAGCGCGTGGTGTTCGGCAAGATCAAGAACAAGCATGTGGCAGAACTGACCGATATCAACAAACGTGAATTCTTCATGCTTGCTGTGCTGGCTATCGCCGTGCTTGTGATGGGTCTGTATCCAGCCCCGTTCACCGACACGATGCAAACGTCGGTGACGGACCTGCTCAAGCATGTCGCCACCAGCAAGTTGCCTTAAATACGAAGATCCATAACATGACTAATGCACCTAACCTGGTCCCGCTGTACGCGGAGATCTTTCTGCTGATCGCCACGTCGGCGATCCTGCTGATCGATATGTTCTTGCCTGCGGCGAAGCGTTCGATCACCTATGCGCTGTCGCTGCTGACCCTGGCCGGCTGCACCTTGCTGACCGTGGGCGACTTCACCGCCGGCACCACCGTCTACACGTTCCACAATATGTTCGTGTCGGACCCGATGTCGAACTTGCTGAAACTGTTCTCGTATGGCGCCGTCGCCATGACCCTGATCTACTCGCGCAGCTATGCCACCGACCGCACCATGCTGTCCGGTAACCTGGGCGGCGAGTTTTATGTGCTGGCCCTGTTCGCACTGCTGGGCCAGATGATCATGATCTCGGCCAACAGCTTCCTGATCATCTATCTGGGTCTGGAACTGATGTCGCTGTCGCTGTACGCCCTGATCGCGCTGCGCCGCGACAACGCCAAGGCGACCGAAGCGGCGATGAAATACTTCATCCTCGGCGCTTTGGCCTCCGGCTTCATGTTGTACGGTATCTCGATGCTGTACGGCGCGACCGGCTCGCTGGACCTGGGCGTGGTACGCGCCGCGCTGGAGTCGGGCAAAGCCAACGGCACCATCATGGTGTTCGGCCTGGTGTTCCTGGTTGCCGGCCTGGCTTTCAAACTGGGCGTGGTGCCATTCCACATGTGGGTGCCCGACGTCTATCAGGGTTCGCCGACGGCCGTGACGTTGCTGCTGGGCGCGGCGCCAAAACTGGCCGCGTTCGCCATCTGCCTGCGCCTGCTGGCCGAAGGCCTGCTGCCAATGGCACGCGACTGGCAGCAAATGCTGATGATCCTGGCCGTGATGTCGCTGGCCATCGGTAACTTCACGGCGATTGCGCAGACCAACCTGAAGCGCATGCTGGCGTACTCGACCATCGCACAGATGGGCTTCGTGCTGCTGGGCCTGATGTCGGGTACCTTCACCGATGCGACCGGCGTGCTCAACGCCACCGGCGCGGCCACCGCCTACGGCGCGGCCATGTACTACGTCGTCACCTATGTGTTCACCACGCTCGGTACCTTCGGCGTGATCATGCTGCTGGCCCGCCATGGCTTCGAAGCGGAAGAACTGGCCGACTTCAAGGGCCTGGGCAAACGCAGCCCGATCTTCGCACTGGTGATGACCCTGTTCATGTTCTCGCTGGCCGGCGTGCCACCGCTGATGGGCTTCATGGCCAAGTACTCGGTACTGGCCGCCGTGCTGGGCACGGGCCAGATCTGGCTGACCATCGTTGCCGTGCTGTTCTCGCTGATCGGCGCCTTCTACTACCTGCGCGTCGTGAAGATGATGTGGTTCGACGAGCCGACCGACAGCCACGCGCTGGTGGTGCATGGCGACATGCGCATCGTGCTGGCCGCCAACGGCGCCATGGTACTGGTCCTGGGCGTGCTGCCACAGAGCATCCTGGCTGCCTGCGCCACGGCGATTTCCAAAACGCTGGTATCGTAAGCGCATGGACGCCACGGTATCGAGCTGGCTGGTGATCGCCATGGGCATCCTGGCGGCCAACCTGCCGTTCTTTAACGACAAGCTGTTTGCCGCCGTGCCCTTGAAAAAGAGCGCGGCGCCAGCGGACGGCAAGGGCTGGCGCAAGCCGCTGGCGCTGCGCCTGCTGGAGATGGTGGTGTTGTACTTCATCGTCGGCGGCGTGGCCTTCATGCTCGAAGCGCGCCTCGGTAATGCTTTCCCGCAAACCTGGGAGTTTTATGCCATTACCGGATGCTTGTTTCTGGTCCTGGCATTTCCGGGATTCGTGGCACGCTACCTGCGCAAACGCCGCTAAACACCACTGCAAAAGCGGCGCCTCAGGCGCCGTTTTTTATTGAATAAGGACTACGCATGGACACGCATCTGCTTGAAACCAAAGTCGACGGCGAGACCGTTTTTACGGGCGGCTTCCTGCAAGTGCGGCGCGACCGCGTCAGCCTGCCTGATGGCAAGATCACCAGCCGCGAATACATCCTGCACCCGGGCGCGGTGGTGATCCTGCCGCTGCTCGACGACGGCACGGTGCTGATGGAGCGCCAGTTCCGCTATCCGCTGAACCAGGTCTTTATTGAATTTCCCGCCGGTAAAATCGATGCGGGCGAAGCGCACCTGGCCTGCGCCCAGCGCGAACTGCTGGAAGAGACCGGCTATACGGCCAGCGACTGGCAATTTGTGTCCACCATCCACAACGCCATCGCCTATTCGGACGAGCACCTGGAACTGTTCCTGGCGCGCGGCCTGGTGGCCGGCGAACGCCAGCTTGACGAAGGCGAATTCCTGGAGACCTTCACGGCCACCGTGCCGCAATTGCTGGACTGGGTGCGCGACGGCACGATTACCGACGTGAAAACCGTGATCGGCATCTTCTGGCTCGACAAAATCACCAGCGGCGCCTGGCAGCCGGCCTGAGCGCAGGAGCAAGTTTCGCATGCGCGCCGCCGTCTGCCTGATCCTGGCGCTGGCTTCGGCCAGCGGCAGTGCGTTGGCGCAAACGCGTACGCCATTCCAGGTGCGCTGCGAAGACACCATCAGCAAGACGGTCTCGGTGCTGACGGCGCAGCAGAATGGTTATTCCATCGACACCCATCTGCCGTACCGCGCGCTGACGGCCATGAAGGGCGTGGCGCGCAGCAATGCCTTCGTGCTCGGGCTGACCAGGACCGATTCGCAAGTGAAGATCGCGCTGGCCGGCCCGATGCTGTTCGATCCGGTCAGCGGCTACGAATGCGTGGCGCCGCAGATCGGCGTGAGCCTGACCTACGCGCCCGTGATCATCTATATCGGCCGTGAATTTCCGCCCGGTACCTGCGCGTATGATGAGATACTCAAGCATGAACTGCGGCACATGAAAACCTATATGGACCATCTGCCGCGCGTGGAAAGCACCGTGCGCGCGGCGCTGGCCAAACGCTTCGAGGCGCGCCCCCTGTATGCGCCGCGCGGCACGGCCAAGGCGGCGCTGGCGCGCGAAATCGACACCGGCTGGCTGCCCTATATCAAGGCGGAAATGCGCAAGGTGGAAACCCTGCAGGCCGCCATCGATTCGCCGCAGGAATATGCGCGCCTGGGCAAGGCCTGCAACGGCGAAATCCAGACTATCCTGGCCGGCAAGGCTGCGCCGGCCGGCAAATGACGAAAGCAACAATGAACGGACAAGAACATACGGCCCGCCATATTGCGCTGATCCCCGCCGCCGGCGTGGGCGCGCGCATGGCAGCAAACAGCCCCAAGCAATACCTGCACATCGCCGGCAAACCAATGCTGCGCCACGCGCTCGACGCCTTTCTGGCCAGCCCGCTGATCGCCCACACCTATGTGGTGGTCAGCCCCGATGACGGCTGGATCGACGGCGTGATCCCCGAGCACGGCGTGACGGTGCTGCGCTGCGGCGGCGCGACCCGCATGGAGAGCATTTTGAACGGCCTGCACGCGCTGCAGGACGTGCTGCAGGGCGTGGATCAGATACTGGTGCACGACGCGGCGCGGCCCGGTCTCACGCCTGCCTTGATCGCCAAGCTGATCGCGGAAGTGGGCCAGCACCCGGCCGGCGGCCTGCTGGGCTTGCCGGTGGTCGATACCGTCAAGCGGGCAGGGCAGGGCAATGTGTCGGCCGCTACGGTGCCGCGCGACGGCCTGTGGCTGGCGCAGACGCCGCAGATGTTTTCCTATGCGCTGCTGCGCCGCGCCTTGTCCGAAGCGCGCGATCCGGCCGCCATTACCGACGACGCCTCGGCCATCGAAGCGCTGGGCCTGTCGCCGAAACTGGTCGAGGGCCATCCGCGCAACCTGAAAGTGACCCTGCCGCGCGATATACAGACGGCAGAGATGTACCTCGCCCACCCCGATTTCGTCTCCTGAACAGAAAGACCGCATGACCACCACCACTCCCGTTTTACCGTTCCGCATCGGCCAGGGCTATGACTGCCACGCACTGGTGGAACACCGCGACCTGATCATCGGCGGCGTGAAGATTCCGCACCACCTGGGCCTGCTGGGCCACTCCGACGCCGACGTGCTGCTGCACGCGATCACCGACGCCATCTTCGGCGCGGCCGCCTTGGGCGATATCGGCCGCCATTTCCCCGATACCGATGTGCGCTTCAAAGGCGCCGACTCGCGCACCCTGCTGCGCGAAGCCGTCTCGCGCGTCAAGGCCGCCGGTTATGTGATCGGCAATATCGACGCCACCATCATCGCCCAGCGTCCGAAAATGGCGCCCCATATCGGCGCCATGTGCGCCAACGTGGCGGCAGACCTGGGCGTGACGGTGGGCCAGGTCAATATCAAGGCCAAGACCAATGAAAAACTGGGCTACCTGGGGCGCGAGGAAGGGATTGCGGCCGAGGCGGTGGCGCTGCTGCTGAAAGCCTGATCGCGCATCACGTCGTCTGGCGCGGCACCGCCAGGCATAGCACTACCCGCAATCCCGGCTCGTTGTCTTCGAGGCGCAAAATGCCGCCATGCAGGCGCGCCACGGCCGATACCAGCGCCAGGCCCAGGCCGACACCCGGCGTGCCGCGGCTGGTGTCGCTGCGATAAAAACGTTCGACCACGCGCGCGCGTTCGCCTTCGGGCACGCCGGGGCCGTTGTCGGCCACCGTCAGTTCGATATCGAGTTCGCTGGCGCGGCGTGCGCCGATGGCGATATGGCCGTGGGCCGGTGCGTATTTCAAGGCGTTTTCCACCAGGTTGCCCAGCGCTTGCGCCAGCAGCAGCGGGTCGCCCACGGTGTGCAGCATGCCCTGCGGCAAGAACGTCAGGCTGACGTCGTTCAGTTCGGCCACCGGCAGGTAAAACTCCGTCACTTCGGCCGCCAGTTTCGCCAGGTCGACTGGCACGAAGCCGCCGCGGCGCGTGCCGCTGTCGATTTCGGCCAGGCGCAGCAGGGCGTTGAAGATCGCCATCACGCGGTCGACGTCGTTGATGGCAGCCTCGATTTCGGCGTAAGTGTCGGCTTCCGGTGGGCGCGTGACCGACAATTCTTCCAGCCGTGCGCGCAACTCCGACAGCGGCGTGCGCAGGTCGTGGGCGATGGCGTTCGACACGTCCTGCACGCTGTGCACCAGGTGCTCGATCTGGTCCAGCATGCCGTTCACCGTGTGGGTCAGCCTTTCCAGTTCGTCGCCCTGGCGCGGCGTGGGCAGGCGCTGCGTCAGCTTGCCGGCAATGATGGCGGCGGTGGTCTGGCTGATGCTGTCGACCTTGCGCAGCAGCACGCGGCGGATCAAGAGGGCGCCCAGCACCGCCACCAGCAGCACGGCGCAAGCGCAGCCGAGCAAGCCGCGCACGAACAGTTTTTCCAGTTTTTCAAAGCGATTGAGGTTGCTGGCCAGCAGCAGCCGGTAGCCGCCCGGCAGCACCGTGTGGATCAGTTCGACGCGGCGTTCGATGCCATCGACCAGGATGGTGGCCGCGCAGGGGCTGGTGTGGTTCGGTGCGCCGGTGGGCCAGGCGTCGAGGTTGCCGGCCAGCTTGACGCCATTGGGTGCCATGAACAGCATCAGCCGGCCCACGCCCTGGTAGGTGCCGCTGGTCTGCGCTTCGATGGCCACCGACAGGGCGCCGGGGCCATTGCTGGCAAACAGTTTCGACAGGCGCTCGGTATCGGTTTGCAGCAACTCCGTGCGCACCTCTTCCACATTGGTTTTCCAGGTGTACCACAGCGGGCCGGCAAACATGGCCAGCACCAGCAGGCTGACGGCCACGTAGCCGGTGGCGATGGTGCGCGCCGAAAAGGCCGGCACCCGCAACAGCGGCAGCGGTTCAGGCATGGTCGCTCAGCATGTAGCCGGCGCTGCGCACCGTGCGCAGCAGCTGGGTGGGAAAGCCGGCGTCGATCTTCTGGCGCAGCTTGCTGATATGCACGTCGATCACATTGGTCTGCGGATCGAAATGGTAGTCCCAGACATTTTCCAGCAGCATGGTGCGCGTAACGATCTGGTTGGCGTGGCGCAGCAGGTATTCCAGCAGCTTGAATTCGCGCGGCTGCAGAGTCAGCTGCTTGCCGTCGCGCATCACCTTGTGCGTCAGCAGGTCGATCGACAGGCCGCCCAGGGCCAGGCTGGTCTCGACGCTTTTTTCTTGCGAGCGGCGCAGCAGGGCGTCCAGTCTCGCCAGCAGCTCGCCAAACGCAAACGGCTTGATCAGGTAATCGTCGCCGCCGCTTTTCAGGCCGCGGATGCGCTCGTCGACGCCGTCGAGGGCGCTGAGGATCAGGATCGGCACCCGGTTGCCGCTCTTGCGCAGGGTTTCCACGATGGCCAGGCCGTCGATGCCGCCCGGCAGCATGCGGTCCATGATGATGGCGTCGTAGGCGGCGCTGACGGCATGGTACATGCCGTCGCGGCCGTTGTCGGCATGGTCGACCGTGTGGCCGGCCTCGCCCAGTCCCTTGATGACAAAGCGCGATACGCGCTCATTGTCTTCCACTAATAATAATTTCACTGCCAGCCTCGTCTCGATTCAGGTCGCGCCATGTTCGCGCCAGCCGCCACCGAGCGCACGGTACAGTTCCAGCAGGCTGTTCCAGCGGTTCAGGCGCGCCGTGACCAGGGCGATTTGCGCATTGTACAGGTCGGTCTTTGCGTTCAGCACGCTCAGGTAATCGTCGACGCCGTTGTCGTAGCGCAGCTCGGCCAGCGCCAGGCGGCGCTGCTGGGTGTCGCTGTAGGCCTGCCGCGCCGCCAGTTCCGCTTCATACGTGCCGCGCGCTGCCAGGCCGTCGGCCACCTCGCGAAACGCCATTTGCACGCTTTTTTGATATTGCGCCACGCCGATATCTTTTCCTATGCGGGCCGCGTCCAGGTTGGCCTGCTTGGCGCCGCCGTCGAACAGCGGCAATAACAGTTGCGGCGCAAACGACCAGGCGCCCGAGCCGGCGCTGAACAAGTTGCCCAGGCTGGAGCTGGCGCTGCCGGCCGTGGCCGTGAGCGAAATACGCGGAAAGAAGGCGGCGCGCGCCACGTTGACGCGGGCGTTTTCGGCGCGCAGCAGCGCTTCGGCCTGCTGTACGTCGGGCCGGCGCAGCAGCAAGTCCGACGGCAGGCCGGCCGGAATATCGGCCATCAGGGCCAGGTCGCGCAGCGGCACGGGAGCGGCCAGGTCGGCCGGCAACGGCTGGCCCAGCAGCAGCACCAGCGCGTTTTTTGCCTGCGCCTGCTGGCGTGTCAACGCCGCCTGGTTGGCCTGCGCCTGCTGCACCACGCCTTGCGCCAGGGTGGCGTCCAGTTCGGAACCCGTACCCGTGTCGAAGCGCAATTTGGCGATGCGGTCCGATTCGCGCGCCGCCGCCTCGGTAGCGTTGCTGACCGCCAGCTGTTCGCCGAACGCCAGCATGGCCAGATACTGCTCGCTGACCTGGGCGACGAGCACGATCTGCGCCGCCTGGCGTGCGTGGCCGGTGGCCAGGTATTGCTCGCGCGCCACGTCGTCGAGCGCATTCAGCCGGCCAAAGAAATCGAGCTCCCACGAGGCCGACAGGCCCGCGCTGCGGTTGTAGCTGACGCCATGGTTGCGGTTCGCGTCATCGGTGCTGGAAGCGTTGTTCTTGCTGTTGCTGCCGGCGACGGCCACGCCGACTTGCGGCACGGTGGCGGCCTGCTGCAGTTGCAATTGGGCGCGCGCCTGTTCGACGCGCAGCATGGCCACGCGCAGGTCGCGGTTGTTGTCGAGCGCCAGGCGCACCAGGCGGCGCAGGCTGGCGTCGCCCAGAAACCCGGCCCAGCCGGTGTCGAACGCCGACACCGCATGGTCCGTTTTTTCCACCGCATAGGCGGGGCCGGCGGGGTAGGCGGCGGGCGCCGCCTCAGGGCGCTGATACGGTTCGTTCAGTGCGCAGCCGGCCAGTGCCAGGGCGCTGGCGGCGGCGAACAGGGTCTTCATATAAATCATCGGTGCGCTCCTTCGACAGCGGCGGTGGGCAGCGCGGCAGGCTGTTTCGCCTTGCCCGCCACCAGCACGTAAAACAGCGGGATCATATAGGTGGCCAGGAACGTGGCGCTCAGCATGCCGCCGATCACGCCGATGCCCAGCGCCTTCTGGCTGGCCGCGCCGGCGCCGGACGCCAGCGCCAGTGGCAATACGCCCAGCACGAACGCCATCGAGGTCATGATGATGGGACGCAGCCGCAGCTTGGCCGCCTCCATGGCGGCCCCCAGGGGCGTTGCGCCATGCTGCTGCAGCTCGCGTGCAAACTCGACGATCAGAATGGCGTTCTTGGCCGACAGGCCGATGGTGGTCAAGAGCCCCACCTGGAAGTACACATCGTTGGACATGCCGAACAGGCTGGCCGCGGCTAGCGCCCCCAGCACGCCGATCGGCACCACCAGGATCACCGACACCGGCACCGACCAGCTTTCATACAGCGCCGCCAGGCTCAAAAACACCACCAGGATCGACAAGGCGTACAGCAGCGGCGCCTGGGCACCGGCTTTCGACTCCTGCAGGGAGATGCCGCTCCATTCGTAGCCGATGCCTTGCGGCAGTTGCTGCGCCAGCCGTTCCATGGCGGCCATGGCCTGGCCCGTGCTCTTGCCGGCGGCCGGCTTGCCGAGGATCTCGGCCGATTCCACGCCGTTGTAGCGCTGCATGGCGGGCGAACCCCAGGCCCATTCGGCCGCGGCAAAGGCCGAAAAAGGCACCATGTCGCCCTGTTTGTTACGCACGTGCAGCAGCTTGATATCGTCCGGATTCATGCGGAACGGGGCGTCGGCCTGCACATAGACGCGCTTGATGCGGTTGTCGGTATCAAAGAAGTTATTGATGTATTTCGAGCCCCAGGCGGTGGAAAAGGTCTGGTCCACTTCGCTCAGCGACACGCCCAGCGCGGCCGCCTTTTCATGGTCGATATTGATCTTGTAGGTCGGGTTGTCGGCCTGGCCGGTAAAACGCACCTGCATCAGGTCCGGGTCCTGGCGGGCCAGCTCCAGCAGCTGGTCGCGCGCCTTGGCCAGCGCCGCGTGACCCAGGTTGCCGCGGTCCTGCAGCTGGAACGAAAAGCCCGAGGCGGAACCGAGGCCACGGATCGGCGGCGGCTCGATCGGCGTGATCAGCGCGCCCTGATAGGAGCCATAACGGGCGGCAATGCGCGCACCGAGGGCCGAGACGGCCAGCTTGGCGTCCTTGCGCTCGCCCCAGGGTTTGAGGCGCACGAACAGCCGGCCCAGGTTCTGGCCGCGGCCGCTGGAATTGGCGCCGTTGATGATCATGGTGGCGTCGACCATCGCCGCTTCGTCCTTCAGCAAATACGCGCTGATATCGTCAAGCACGGCGCCGGTGCGCTCCAGCGTGCTGCCGGCCGGGGTTTGCACCTGCACGAACATATAGCCCTGGTCTTCGTTGGGCAAAAAGCCGCCCGGCAGGCGCATGAACAGCCACAGCACCAGGGCGATCAGCGCGCCATACACCAGCAGCCAGCGGCCTTTATTGCGCACGATGCCGGCCACCCCACCCAGATAGCCGTCGCGGCGCGCATCGAAGGCACGGTTGAACCAGCCAAAAAAACCTTTTTTGTCGGCGTGTCCCGGGTCGGGGCGCTTCAAGACCATCGCGCACAGCGCCGGCGTCAAGGTCAGCGCGACAAACACCGACAGCAGCATCGAGGCCACCACCGTCAGCGAAAACTCGCGGTAGATGGCGCCCACCGTGCCGCTGGAAAACGCCACCGGCACGAACACGGCGCACAGCACCAGCGCCACGCCAATCAGCGCGCTGCTGATCTGGCCCATGGCTTTTTGTGTCGCTTCGAATGGCGCCAGGCCGTCCTCGTGCATCACGCGCTCGACGTTTTCCACCACCACGATGGCGTCATCGACCAGCAGGCCAATCGCCAGCACCAGGCCGAACATCGACAGGGTATTGATGGTAAAACCCATGGCCGACATCACGCCAAAGGTGCCCAGCAGCACCACCGGCACGGTGATCGACGGGATCAGGGTGGCGCGCACGTTCTGCAGGAACAAATACATCACGAGAAACACCAGAATGATGCCTTCGATCAGGGTTTTCACCACTTCATGGATCGACACTTCGATAAACGGCGTCACATCGTTCGGATATACCACCCGCAAGCCGTGCGGAAAATACGGCGCCAGTTCGATCAGGCGCGCGCGAACGGCCTCGGCCGTCGCCAGCGCATTGGCGCCCGGCGCCAGCTGGATGCCCAGGCCCGACGCGCTCTTGCCGTTGTAGCGCACGTCGACGTTGTAGTTTTCAGGCCCGAGCGCAATGCGCGCCACATCGGCCAGGCGCACCCGTGCGCCGTCGGGCAGCACTTTCAACAGGATGCGGCCGAACTGCTCGGGCGTGCGCAGCAGGGTCGCTTGCGTGATGGTGGCGCTCAGCATCTGGCCCGGCACGGACGGCGAACCACCGAGCTGGCCGCCGGAAATTTGCACGTTCTGCGTCTGGATCGCCTGGTTGACGTCCAGCGGTGTCAGCGCGTAACTCGTCAGTTTCACGGGGTCGAGCCAGACGCGCATCGCGTATTGCGTGCCGAACAGATTCATGCTGCCGACGCCCGGAATGCGGCTCAAAGGGTCCTGGATATTTGAGGCCACGTAGTTCGAGATGTCGAACTTGCTCATGCTGTTGTCGTCCGACACAAAGCCGGCCACCATCAGGAAGTCGCTGGTCGACTTCGTCACGCGCAGGCCCGACTGCTGCACTTCGGCCGGCAGGCGCGAGGTCGCCGATTGCAATTTGTTCTGCACCTGCACCTGCGCGATGTCCGGGTCGGTGCCCGGCGCGAACGTCAATGTGGTGGTCGACTGGCCCGTGTCGTCGCTGCTCGACGACATGTACAGCAGGTTGTCGATCGCGCTCATCTGCTGTTCGATGACCTGGATCACCGTGTTCTGCAGGGTTTCGGCCGAGGCGCCGGGGAAGGTGGCGGCGATCTGCACCACCGGCGGCGAGACGGGCGGGAACTGCTCGACCGGCAGCTTGAAGACGGCGATGCCGCCGGCCAGCATGATGATCAGCGACAGGACGATGGCAAAGATGGGGCGGCGGATAAAGAAATGCGACATGCGGCCGTCCTCAATTCTGCGCCACGGCGGGCGCCGCAGCTTGACTCAGCACCTTGACGGCGCTGCCGGGCTTGAGCTTCTGGATGCCGCTGACGATCACGCGCTCGCCATCTTTCAAGCCGCTTTCCACCAGCCACTGGCCGCGCAAGAGGGTCGTGGCGACCACCGTGCGCTGCTGCGCCTTGCCGGCGGCGTCGACCAGCATCACGGTCGCCTCGCCTTGCGGGTTGCGCGTGATGGCCGGCGCCGGCACCAGCATGGCATGTTCGCGCACGCCCTGTTTCACCTCGGCGCGCACGAACATGCCGGGCAGCAGCAAGTGTCTGGGATTCGGGAAACGCGCGCGCAGGGTGACCGAACCGGTGGCCTGGTTGACTGTTACGCCGGCAAACTCCAGCGTGCCCTGCTCGGCATAGCTGCGGCCGTCTTCCAGTTTCAAGGTCACGCTGGCCTGCTCCCTGCCGCCACTTTTGAGGCTGCCCTCGGCCAGCTGGCGTCGCAATGCCAGGCCTTCGGCGCTGGACTGCTGCAGGTCGACATACATCGGGTCGATCTGCTGCACCGTGGTCAGCAAGGTGGCCGCGCCGCCCTGCACGTAGGCCCCTTGCGTTACCTGCGACACGCTGGAACGCCCGGCGATCGGCGCCGTCACATTGGTGTAGGCCAGGTTGATGCCGGCGCTGGTCACGGCCGCTTTCGCGGCGGCGACGTCGGCGGCCGCCTGCAACTGCGCCGCCAGCGCGTTGTCGTAGGCCTGCTTGCTGACGGCGTTGCCCTTGATCAGCACCTGGTAGCGTTCCAGCTGCGCATTGTTGCTGACCAGGTTGGCCTGCGTGCGCTGCAACTGCGCCTCGGCGCTGGCCAAGGTGGCGCGGTAGGGCGCGGCGTCGATCCGGTACAGCGCCTGGCCGGCGCGCACGTCGGCGCCTTCCGTAAAGCTGCGTTTCAACACCACGCCATCGACCCGGGCGCGCACTTCGGCGATCAGAAACGGCGCGGTGCGCCCCGGCAATTCGACGCTGAGCGGGACGGCGCCATGGCGCACCGTCAGCACGGATACTTCCGGTGTGGCGCTGGCGGCCGGCTTGGGTGCGGGGCTGCAGGCGGCCAGGGCCAGCAGGCAAAGTGGAGCGTAAGGATACAGGCGGGACAGGGCAGGCATGGGGCGGTTTCCAGTAAGGCGGGCGCGGTGGATTGTTGCGGTGCACTATGCCAGCGTGCCGCTTACGCCAGCCTTTGCGGAACATTAAATTTTTTTAATGTTGTGCCAAGCTGGCGCTGACATCCTTGTTTTTGCGATAAACATGCATACTTGTCACAGCATTGCCTTCTACCCATGCCCTTATTCCTGGAGAACACCATGTCCCATTTTCGTTCCGTTCGCGCCACGGCGATTGCCGCCGCCATGCTGGCCCTGAGCTTGCCCGCCCACGCCGAACTGGCGGCCAGCGGCGAGCCGCCGGCCGCGAAACAGGCTTGGCGTGCCGTCACGGTGGCCGAAGGCGTGCGCCAGCCCTGGGGCATGGCCTGGCTCGGCGACGGCCGCGCGCTGGTCACCAGCAAACAGGGCACGCTGCATATCCTGAACGGCCAGACATTCGACGAGGTGGCCCTGGACGGCATGCCGAAAATCTTTACAGGCGGGCAGGGCGGCCTGCTCGATATTGCGCTGCATCCGTCGGATGCCAATAAAGCGAATCCACGCGTCTACATGACGGTGTCGACCGGTACCAGCGAGGCCAACCGCACGACCCTGGTCCAGGGCGTGTTCGACGGCCAGAAAGTGGCCGGCATCAAGACCTTGTTCCAGGTCTCGACCGACAAGAGCGGCGGCCAGCATTTCGGCTCGCGGCTGCTGTGGCTGCCGGACGGTACCTTGCTGATGAGCGTGGCCGACGGCGGCAATCCGCCGCTGCGCATAGGCGACCGGCTGGCGCGCGAGCAGGCGCAAAACCCGGCCACCCACCTGGGAGCTATACTGCGCCTGACCGACGAAGGCAAGCCGGCGCCCGGCAATCCGCTGGCGGCCAAGGGCGCCTTGCCGGAAATCTGGTCGATGGGGCACCGCAATATCCAGGGCCTGGCGCGCGACCCGGTGTCGGGCCGCATCTGGGCCACCGAACACGGCCCATACGGTGGCGACGAACTGAACCTGGTGGTGGCCGGCGGCAACTACGGCTGGCCGCTGCAAAGCTATGGCGCCGACTATAAAACTCATGCACCGGTGGGCAAGCACGCGGTGGCCGGCATGATCAACCCGAGCGTGGCCTGGGTGCCGTCGCCGGCGCCATCGGGCCTGGCCGTGTATTCGGGCGACAAGATTCCCGCCTGGCGCGGCAGCGTCTTCAGCGGTGGCCTGGCGGCCAGGGATATCCGCCGCGTGGCGGTCGACGCCGCTGGCCAGGTGACGGGGCAGGATCGCCTGGCCATCGGCGAGCGCGTGCGTGACGTAAAGCAGGGGCCGGACGGCTACCTGTATGCGCTGACGGACGAGAGCAACGGCAAGCTGCTGCGCATCGTCGCGCAATAATTGCCTGCGGCGCCGCCGCCTGCTTTAAGATGGCGCCTTTGTTCAAGACAAGGTGGCGCCATGGCCCGTGATACCTATGCATACCGGCATGTTGCCGTCGAATCGCGCGAGATTGGCGGCGCGGTGGAAATTCGTCCCGTGCCGGGCCAGGCGTTCTCGCCCGGGCTGGCTGTGCAATGCTCGCGCCGGCTGGCGGACGTGGAGCGCTACCCGCTGGGCAGCCGTTTTTTACTGTTTGCCAAATTGACCGACCGCCTCGGCGGCACGCCGTATCTGTATGCCTGGCATGGCGACGCCGACGTGCCGATGACGCCGGCCGACGTCAAAAAATTCCTCGGCGAATTCCGGCGCGGACGTATCTGAACCGGTCAGGAACCGGCCGAGATGGTTTTCGCCAGGTCGCTCGGCGCCTTGCGCCGCCAGGCCGCCGTCAGGGCCGCCGCCAGCATGTCCAGTTCGGCATCCGCCAGGCGCACCGTAATGCCGGCCAGCCGTTCGCCCCACAGCAGTTTTTCGCAGCCGGTAGGCGAGATGACGGTGGCGATATGCGCCGCTTCCGCATCGAGCAGCACATTGATGTGCTCATCGTCGGGCAAGGTGGCGAAGATCTTGCCGCCAACGCGAAAAGCGGGGCGGTCATGGTGCTCTTCCTCGGTGGTATCGGGAAATGACAATGCCAGATAGCGTAGTTCTTCCAGGTCGACCATTTCCTCTTTCTCCCTCGTCGGACAGACAATCATGTCAGTGCATTTTGCCATGTTGCTACGCCGCGTGGGGCAGGCATGCACGAAAAGAACGGCGCGCGACGCGACACTTTACGGACGGGCTGTGGCGTTTTCGCGACACCCTGGCCGCCGCCACGGCGGCCGGCCACCGTCGTGCAAGCCGCATGTTTCCACGTTTCACTGCAACGAGAGGATTGCAATAATATTATCTTTGATGGCAAAAAGAAAAATTCTTTGCTTTTGAGAATTTTCAGCTAAAATAGCGTCATTGTCTTGCCTGACCCGTCTACCGTTTTGATCCTGTTCCGGAAACCCGACCCTTTTCCTGGACACTTGTGGCGCAATCGCGCTGCCGCAAGTCCGCCACCCGCGCGGGGTTCATGCCACCGGCCGTTCATCCCTGCTGCAGTTTGCAGCGCACCGCCGACACGCCTCAATGCAGCGTGAATTCAGCTGAAGCGCTCCCATGCCTTTATCACTGGATCCATCATGAAAAACTTGCCTAAATTTGCCTTGTCCCTGATCGCTGTCGCGGCTTTTGCCCACGCGAACGCCAGCACCGTCACCGTCTCGACCGGCTACTCCACTGCCGGCGCGCAAAAAAATGCCGATGCCTACAAGGCCGTGGTCGACGCCGCCGTCGCCCGGCCCGGCGTGGGCTATGGCAGCAAGACCGTTGCCAGTTATAACAGCCTCGACAGCAGCAGCCTGTTCGGCAGTTCGACCAACATCGCGTTTCGTTCGACCATCGATTTCGGCGTGACCGCTGCCCAGGCCGGCAGCTGGAGCTTTCGCACCGGCGTCGACTTCTCGCAAGGCGGCGCGCTGTTCCTGGACGGCGTGGCGCTCGATGTCGGCGCCAATGACATGTGGTGGAACGGCAATTACAACAACAGCAATGGCTTCCTGAGCGGCGGCAGCATCGTGGCAGCGGGCAACCACACCTTGAGCATCTATGGCCTGGAAAGCTGCTGCGACGGCTACCAGCAAGCCCAGTTCAAGGCTGGCAACAGCAGCTTCGCCAGCTTCAGCTCCACCGATGGCCTGGCCTCGGTCTCGCCGGTGCCGCAACCGTCGACCTACGCCATGCTGCTGGTCGGCCTGGGCTTGCTGGCCTTTACCGGCCGGAGCAGCGCGGAGCCGGTCAAGTTCCAGGCATAAGCGGCCAGACGACAAAAAACCCCGCTGGCGCGGCACCGCGCCAGCGGGGTTTTTCATGGCTATGTCAGCGAAAACGGTGGGAACGCGCCGCAGTTGCTGAGGTCTAACTGATCAGGTATTGCCTTTCAAGGAGCCGATCATGGACACCGCCCAGTGGCAGGCCTTCGCCAGGCAATTTCCGCAACTGTCGCATCGCCAGCGCCTTGCCAGCGGCGATCTATTGCACACCAGCGCGCCACAGGCTGCGGCCGTCATCCTGATCGAGCAAACAGCCCTGGCACAATTGCATTGCCCTGCTTGTGGCGCGACACGATTCCACCGGCATGGCCAGGCCCACGGCCTGCAGCGCTATCGCTGCGTGCCTTGCCGCAAAACTTTCAACGCGTTGACAGGTACGCCGCTGGCGCATCTGCACCACAAGGAACGCTGGCTAGCCTATGCCGATTGCCTGCTCAACTCGTTTTCGGTGCGCAAGGCCGCCGCGCAAGTGACTATTCATCGCAACACCAGCTTTCGCTGGCGCCATCGGTTTCTGGCGCTGGCCAAGACTGACCGGCCACGCTGCCTGCACGGCATCACCGAGGCCGACGAAATGTATATTCTTGAATCGCAAAAAGGTTCAAGACACATGACGCGGCCGGCACGCCAGCGCGGTGGCCGCGCCAGCCAGCGTGGCATTTCCAACGAGCAGGTGTGCGTGCTGGTGGCGCGCGACCGCACTGGCCAAACCGTCGATTTCGTCACCGGCATGGGCCAGCTGACCAAGGCCACACTGCACGCCTGCCTGCCGCCGGTGATCGACCGTGACATTTTATTGGTCAGCGATGGCCATCCGGCCTATCCCGCTTTTGCCAGGGAGATTGGCATCGAACATGCAGCGGTCAACTTGCGGGCCGGCATCCGCGTGCGCGGCACGGTGCATGTGCAGAATGTCAACGCCTATCACAGCCGGCTGCGTGGCTGGCTGCGTGCGTTTCATGGCGTGGCCACGCGCTACCTGCCCAACTACCTGGGCTGGCGCTGGATACTCGACGCCAGGAGAATATTGTCCCCCGAAAGCTTGCTCAGGGCCACTTTGGGGACGTTCCCACATTTGATGGTGACATAGCCTTTTTCATTGCGCGGCCGCTTTATTCACCGTCTTCTTCGCTGTCTTCATCGCCGCCGCCGCCCTTGCCGCGTTCGGCATCGACGCCTTTTTGCAGCGCCTGCGCGTCCTTGAACAGGGCGTCGGTCGTGTGGTCCGGGCTGATACGCAGCACCGGCGGATACAGCACCGGCATATACAGTTCGTCCGACAGGCGGCCATTGAGCTGCAGGTTGCTCAGAAGAATCAATGTCGAGCCGATGATGGCCAGCACCGCGCCCACCAGCGCGTAGCGGCGCGGGTGCTGCGGCCTGATGGTCCACAGGTGGAAGAAGATCATGGCGCAGACGATGACGATGAACATATGGCGTCCATAGCGCGTCAGCGACTCGAGCGACAGCGCATAGGCGGCCATGCTGCTGGCCAGTTCCCATACCTCCATCGCCACCAGGCCACAGCCGATGATGAACAGATGGCGGCCAAAGCGGGCCGTCTGGCCGAACAGCCGGTTGGCCACGGCCCAGATCGCGGCCCACACCAGGCCGCCGCCCATCGCATAGGCGATGATCATCAGATACGAAATCGGTTCGAAATTTTCCGCGTCGCCCAGCCAGTTGGAGAACGCGGCCGAGACGGCGATCATGGCCAGCCCCGCCACGGCCGGGCGCAAGCCCTCCCAGCCATGCATGGTGGTGTCGCTGCGTTCGGGCGCGACCGGCTGGTCGGCGCCGCGCACGCGCAGCCGGGTATGGCCCAGGCGCACCACGGTGTGGCCTTGCAGCGGCAAGGTCGGATGGCGCTTGCCCTGGTGGATCACGCCGTTATGGCTGCCCAGGTCGCGCAGCAGCAGGCCCCCCGCGCCGTCGTCCTCGACGATGGCGTGTTCGGGCGCCGTATGCGCGTCGTCCAGGATAAAATCGTTGTCGTAGCCGCGGCCGATGCGGATCGGCAAGGACTCCACGCGCTGGCGCTGCTGCACTTCGCCATTGTCGGCCAGGATCTCGATGTAATAGGGCGCTCTCATGGCGTGCCCGTCGCTTTGGTCGATGGTGTGCGCGTCAGCGCTTCGAGAAAGGTGCGCGTCACGCGCAGGCCGTTGGCGTAGGACACGCCGCGCGCATCGAGCCGGCTTTGCAGGTTCATCAGTGGCTCATCGGTACTGGCGGCCAGCAGGGCAAAATCATACAGGCCGGGAAATTTGCGGTAGGCGCGTACACACAGCACGGCGCGCAGTGGCAGGCTGGCGTTCCTGACGAACTGTTCGGTGCAGTGCGGCCCCGTCAGGTGGGCACTTTTGTAGCTGCCGAAGCTTTCGTTCTTGAACGAGGTGCTGGCCAGCTCGGCAAAGCGCAGCGCGCCCAGTTCGCTGCTGCGCAGAAATTCGTGGCGCATCGACACCTGTCCCGTTTGCAGGGCGCCGGAAATGAAGATCGCCGATTCCATGGCGCAGCTGGTGTTGTCGATGGTATAGGGCTTGTCGGCTTTCACATTTGAGCGGCCCCAGCAGCGCATCTGTTCCGATTCGCGCACCGGCACCCGGTACGGGCCCATGGCTTTCAGGCTCAATGGGGTTGCCAGCAAACGCGCCAGCATGGCGTCCTGATGCGCCAGCAGTTGCGCCGTGATCACCGCCTTGAAGTCTTTCGGCGGTTTGGCCAGGCGCGATGCCTGCTCCAGCAACTGCTGGGCATAGCGGGCCGGCACCAGGAAGCTGACCAGTTCGCCATCGAGGCGTTTCGACACATTGATGCCGGCCACGTCGCCGCTGGCCGTCACGCTGGGCCCGCCGCTCATGCCGGAATTGATCGGCCCCGTAAACATCAGCTGGTCGTAAAAGCTGCGCGTCACCACGCCGTTGTAGGCGCCTTCGGAAATGGCAAATCCCAGGTCCAGCGGATTGCCCATCGAATACAGATACTGGCCCTGGGTCAGGGTCGCCAGTTGCGCCGGCATCTGGAAAAAGCCCGTGCCATGGCGGTTGACACGTATCACGGCCAGGTCGTGCAGCACGTCAACCGCCAGCAACTCCACATTGCCGCGCTGGCCGGCCGTGTCCACCCATTCGCCGACATAGGTGTCGGGGTCGAGCGCGAATTGCGACACCACATGGTAATTGGTGACCACCAGGTCGCCGGTGCCGATCAGGAAGCCCGAGCCGACCGACGATTGCGTGCGGCCGTTCTTCAGCAGCACGCGCACTTGCAGGATGTCGGCGCGCGCCGCCGTGTACAGCTTTTGCGCGGCCGAGGAGGGGGGTGGCAAGGCGGCGTGTTCGGTTGCGGCTGGCGCTGCCGTGGCAGCAGGCGGCTTGGCGGGTGCGATGGGGGCGGTGGCGGCAAGGGGTGCGGGCGCCGGGGCGGCGTGCGTGCCGGCGGCGGCAGAAATGCCGGCCAGCAACAAGGCAATATTAAATAATTTCATGCATCCTTGGGGCGTGAGGAAAGCGGTTGGCGCACCAGGCGCCACGCGCCCGGCCCGCGTGGCAACACTTACAGGGCGCCGTCTTCCAGCGCCGGCGCTTCGGCCGGTGTCATCATGTGGCCAAGCTTGCTTTCCTTGGTGTTCAGGTAGTGCTGGTTGAAGGCGTTGCGGTTGACCAGCAGCGGCACCCGTTCGGCCACTGTCACGCCCAGCGCTTCCATCGCCGCGATCTTGCGCGGGTTATTGGTCATCAGGCGCAGGCTATGGATGCCGAACTGCTCGAACATCGGCTTGCACAAGGTGTAGTTGCGCGCGTCGGCCTTGAAGCCCAGTTGTTCATTCGCCTGCACCGTGTCGGCGCCGGCTTCCTGCAGGCGGTAGGCGCGGATCTTGTTGATCAGGCCGATGCCGCGTCCTTCCTGGCGCAGATACAGCAGGATGCCGCGGCCTTCCTCGGCGATGCGTTTCAGGGCGCCTTCGAGCTGCGCGCCGCAGTCGCAGCGCTGTGAAAACAGCACGTCGCCGGTCAGACACTCGGAGTGCACGCGCGCCAGCACCGGCGCGCCGTCGCCGACATTGCCCAGCACCATGGCCAGGTGTTCCTTGCCGGTCGCGTGTTCGACAAAGGCGTGCAGGGTAAACTGGGCCCACGGCGTTGGCAGTGCACAGGAAGTCGTGTAATCCAGTTCGCCTGTCGCCAGGATGTCCGCGCCGCTTTGCATGGTTGTGCTCATATAAGTAAGTGTCAAAAATAAAAGGCGCGCCGCACCACTCCGGTGCCGGCGCGCCTTGCCATCATACCAAAAAGCAGGAAAACGGTTTCCGCCGCTGCTAGTTGGCTGATGCAATGCCTGGTGATGTACCCTTACTTCGGGGCACATCCTCCTTTTGCAAGGTGATCAGCTGCCGATGCGCCCGCCATCGTTCTTGGTGATCACGATGGTGGCCGAGCGCGGCCGCTTGCCGGCGCCGTAGCCGGCGTTCGACGGCCACTGGCTGGTGTACTTGCTCGGGTCCGCGATGTTGGCCAGCGAGGTGGTCTCGCCCGGATGCTGGATATTGATGAACATGGTCTTGCCGTCGGGCGTTTCGCTGATGCCGGTGATTTCCGAGCCGACCGGGCCCACCAGGAAGCGCTTGAGCGTGTCGGCGGTGGGTTTTTTGCCGATAAAGGTGTCCACCGCCAGGTTGCCGCCGGCCGCCGTGGCGTAGTTCAGGGTGCTCTTGGCGCCGTCGCCGACCTTGCCCGGTATGGCGGCGAGCATCATGCAGTTGGTGACATCGGTATACGCGCCATCGTCGGTCTGGATCCAGCAGATGCCGGTGTACGGACTGAAGGCCAGGCCGTCGGGGCTCGAGAAATCCTGGTCGGCCGTCAGGCTCGACAGGTTGATCTTGCTGGCGTCGGCGCCGCTCTCGGCGCCGAACAGGTAGACGTCCCAGGTAAAGCTGGTGGCGGCGGCCGCGCCCGTGCCTTCCTTGAAGCGGATGATATGGCCGTTCGGGTTGCCGTTCTGCGCCGTCGTGCCCTTCATGTCGGTATAGGCGCGCGGATTGGCGCTGTCCGGCGCCAGCTGCGACGAGCCGCTCGGATTGACGGTGCGGTTCGAGTTGTTGGTCAGCGTGTAATAGATCTCGCCGTTGGCCGGATTGACCGAGCACCATTCCGGACGGTCCATTTTGGTCGCGCCGACGGCGTCGGCCGCCAGGCGGGCGTTGACCAGCACGTCGGCCAGGTCGGCAAATTTATAGGCAGTGTAAGCCTGGATCAGCGCGTTCGACATGGCCAGTTCGATCCACTGGCCAGTGCCGTCGGCGGCCAGCTTGGCCACGTACAGCTTGCCCGAATCGAGGTATTTGTCGCCGGTGGCGATGCGGTCCGCCGGCGTCGCATCGGCGGCGGCCCAGACGGCGGCCGTGACGAATTTGTAGATGTACTCGTTGCGCGAGTCGTCGCCCATGTAGATGGCCAGCTGCTGGCCCACGGCCGGCACGCTGAAGGCGGCGCTTTCATGTGCGTAGCGGCCCAGCGCGGTGCGCTTGCGGATCGCTTTGGTCTTGTCGTACGGGTCCATCTCGACGATGTAGCCCATGCCGTTCAGTTCGTTACGGTAGTCGTCGCTGCCGTTGGTCGACGCGCCAGTCTTGCTCAGATTCCAGCGTGCGTATTTGTCGTCCGTGCCACCGGTTTCCCAGCCGTGGCGCGAGGCGCTGCCCTGGGTGCGGCCGTAGCGGTTCAGCGATGCGACCGATTTGTCGTTGCCGCGCGCGGCGTTGTCGGTGGCCGAGCGCGTGTAGTAGCCGGCCCAGTTTTCTTCGCCGGACAGATAGCTGCCCCACGGCGACTTGCCGGTGCCGCAGTTGTTGATGGTGCCGCGCGTTTTGGTGCCGGTCGGCGAGAATTTCGTCACCAGCAGGGCGTTGCCGCGTACCGGGCCCGACAGTTCGACTTCGGTCAGCGGCGTGACGCGGCGGTTGAAGGCCGAGTCGTTGACGGTGGCCCAGCGGCCGGCCGTCTTTTTCACTTCGACCACGCTCAGGCCGTGCACGGCCACTTCCTTGTCGACTTCGGCCGCAGGGCGTGGCAGCGAGGTGGTGCCGCCATTGACGTGCAGGAAGTGCGATGACAGTTTTTCGTCGGTGGTCGCTTCGTGGTTCATCGCCAGGATGCCGCGTTCGGCGCCCGAAGCGAGCGGCGTGCCGGTGGCGGACAGGCCGTAGTATTCCATGCCGTCATGATGGTCGCCGGCGCGGTTCTCGAAATCGGTATCGCTGCCGTCGTTCTTGTAGGCGGGCGTGGCCGGGCGCAGCGAGTCGCCCAATGCGTACAGCGCGGTGGCGGTGTAGCCGGCCGGCACCGAGACGACATCGGCCAGGCTTTTTGGCACGGCCGTAAACGCCAGCAGTTTTTCAGCCGGCGCAGGTGGCACCACCGCCACCGGGTCGCTGTCGCCACCGCAGGCCGACAGGCCCATGGAGCCCATGACGGCGGTGGCGGCCGTGACGGCGCTGCCGCGCAGCCAGTTGCGGCGGCTCAGGCGTGCGTTCAGGATGCTGTTGAAATGGTTGTCGTGGGACGCGTTGCTGTCGATGTCGTTCAGATCGGTGGCGCTGATGGCCAGATCGTTGGGCTTGTTCATGGGCTGCGATGTCCTGTGGTTGCGTGATTAAATGGCAACCGGATGATAGACAGCCAATATGACAGCTTCGTGACAATTGCGTGTCAGTTTGATGACAGGCCGTGGCGCGCCCGCGGATCGGGCGTGCCACGGCCTGGTGCATGTACATCGGTTTAGTACGGCAGGTCGAACAGCAGCAATTCGGCTGCTTCGGCCTGGGTGAAGCTCACTTTCGCCTCTTGCGTCAGTTTCAGCGCATCGCCGGTTTTCAGCGGCGTGCCATTGACCACCAGGCTGCCGCGGATCAGGTGCACATAGGCGGTGCGGCCTTCGTCCAGAGCATGTTCCAGGACGTCGCCTTCTTTCATGATGCTGGCGTAGATCGATGCGTCCTGGTGGATCAGTACCGAACCCTGGCGACCATCGGAAGACGCCACCAGGCGCAGCTTGCCCAGTTTGCTTTCCGGTGCGAAGTGTTTCTCTTCGTAGCTGGGCGCGATGCCCGTCACGTTCGGCTGGATCCAGATCTGCAGGAAATGCAGGCCATCCGTTTGCGAGTGGTTGAACTCGCTGTGACGCACGCCGCTGCCGGCGCTCATGCGCTGGACATCGCCGTAGTGCAGCACCGAACCGGTGCCCATGCTGTCCTTGTGTTCCAGCGCGCCGTCGAGCACATACGAGATGATTTCCATGTCGCGGTGGCCGTGGGTGCCGAAACCCTGGCCCGGCGTGACCCGGTCTTCATTAATCACCAGCAAAGGACCAAAGCCCATGTGTTTCGGATCGTGGTAGCTGCCGAACGAAAAGCTGTGGTGGGAATTGAGCCAGCCGTGGTTCGCTGCGCCGCGTTCTTCGCTATGACGGATTTGTAACATGGTGAGGCTCCATTTCTTGATAGGTTAATGTGCGATAATTTCGAAGGACCGTTGCCCGCCTTTGTGTTCCTTGCCGGGCCAACTTCGTCTTTCGTAGTGCGATGAAGAGAGTATAGGCCCGCCTGCAGAGAAAGAAAAACGGAAAGATTACCGTGCTATGATCGAAAAAATCGAATGTTAAGACTCAGCCTGGAAGCCCTGCAAATCGTCGACGCCATCGACCGCCGCGGCTCGTTCTCGTCGGCCGGCAAGGAGCTGCACAAAGTGCCGTCGACCATCTCGTATACCGTCGCCAAGCTTGAAGACGACCTGGGGGTGCAGGTATTCCAGCGCAATGGCCCGAAAGTGGTGTTGACGGCGGCCGGCCAGGAATTGCTGAAAGAAGGGCGCTACCTGCTCAAAGCCGCGCAGGACCTGGAGCACCGCGTGCGCCGCGTCGCCTCGGGCTGGGAGACGGAACTGGCGATCGGCCTCGATTCCGTATTTTCCGCGCTGGCTCTGACCGGCGATATTGCCGCGTTTTACGCGGTGGCGCAGCAGACGCGTTTGCGCCTGGTGCAGGAAACCTTGTCGGGCACCTGGGAGGCGCTGCTGGAACGCCGCGTCGACCTGCTGGTCGGCGCGGCCGGCGACGGCCCGCCCGGCGGCGGCTATATTGCCCAGCCGCTCGGCATGCTCGACTTTGTCTTTGCGGTGGCGCCCACGCATGCGCTGGCCGCCATCGACCGGCCCCTGACGCGTGGCGACCTGCAGCATCACCGCGCCGTGGTGGTGGCCGACTCGGCGCGCCAGCTGGCGCCGCGCACGGTGGGCCTGCTGCTGGGGCAAGACGCGCTGACGGTACCGAGCATGCAAGTAAAATTCGATTACCAGGTGCTGGGCCTGGGTTTCGGCTTTTTGCCGGGGCCCTGCGCACGCGCCGCCATCGCGCGCGGCCTGCTGCTGGAAAAGGCCGTGGAAGAACCGAAGCCGGCCGAAACGTTTTATCTGGCCTGGCGCGTGGGCGAAGATGGCGCGGCCCTGCGCTGGTGGATGGCGCGCATGCGCGAGCCGGAATTGTTCGCCCGCCTGACGCAATATATGCCCGGCACCTCGCCCTTGCCAGCGGCTTGATCGAAGGCAATCACGCGCCGCCGCCATGGGCGGAGACTGCAAAATGTTGACATAGGCCAACAATTTCAGGTTACTATATTCGCAGCATTTTGCGCCAAACTCCAAGCCCGATCGCGGGATTTTGATGATGACACTCCCAGTAGCGCCCACTTTATGCCTTCCCCCGTTTGCTGTTGTGCGGAGGCGCCGTGCTTGAGGCGCGGGTAGCGCAGTGTTTGCGCCTCAGTCATGAAGCGCAGCAGCAGGGCGGTCTGCAACTGGCCGCGACCCTGGCGCAGTTGCAGGGCGAGCTGGAACAGTTGCGTGGCGCCAGCCGGCCCGTGCTGCGGCTGGCGCCGGCCGACGCCTTGCTGGAAATCGACCTCGAGGGCTATCTGATCGGCTGGAACCACGGCGCCGAGCAGATGTTCGGCTATGCCGAGTTCGAGGCGCTGGGCCAGCACATCCTGTTGCTGTATCCGCCCGACGATGTGCAGGCGAGCGCCGTCGAATTGCTGCCGGTGCAAGCCGAGGTCGCCGTCGATGTGCTGCGGCGCAAGAAGTCGGGCGTGCTGACCTGGCTGCGCATGCAGCGCCATGCCATGTTCGACCAGGCCGGCAAGATCTGCGGCATGGCCGTGCGCCTGTCG
Source organism: Janthinobacterium psychrotolerans (assembly GCF_001677885.1). Lineage (GTDB taxonomy): Bacteria > Pseudomonadota > Gammaproteobacteria > Burkholderiales > Burkholderiaceae_D > Janthinobacterium > Janthinobacterium psychrotolerans. The sequence goes on from NZ_LOCQ01000062.1 coordinate 457,085, forward strand.
GCGCTGGCCGAACCGTTGACCGATATCGACAAGGTCAGGCTGCACGCGCGCATTATCGAAGACAGCGAGCAGGGCGTCCTGATCACCGACGCCGACGAGCGCATCGTTTCCGTCAACAGTTCCTTCAGCCGCATTACCGGTTACTCGCCGTTTGAAGCCATCGGCCGCACGCCTGACCTGCTGCGCTCGGGCGTGCACGATGTCGAGTTTCGCGCCAAGGTGCGCGCCGCCATGCGCGGCCACGGTTCCTGGCGCGGCGAAATCATCGGCCGGCGCAAGAATGGCGAACTGTTTCCGCAAGCGGTCACCATCAGCGTGGTGCGCAACGAGTACGGCGACATCAGCCATGTGTTCTCGCTGTTTTCCGATATCTCGGTGCACAAGGATGCCGAGGCGCGTATGCAGCGCATGGCCAATTACGACACCTTGACGGGACTGCCCAACCGCTGCCTGCTGAACCAGCTGGTGGTGCAGGGGCTGGCCGAAGCGAAGCGCCAGGAAACCCATGGCGCGCTGATGGTGATCGATATCAGCCGCATCGGCTCGATCAGCGACACCCTGGGCCACGAAGTGGGCGACCAGCTGGTCATTGCGATTGGCGCGCTGTTCCGTGGCGCGCTGCGCGACGCCGATATCCTGGCGCGCGTCGACAACAGCAAATTCGTCGTCGCCCTGCTGCATATCGAAAAACGCGAGCATGCGGCCAATGTGGCGCAAAAGCTGCTCAACCTGCTCGACGCGCCGATCCGCATCGATGCCCATGCGCTGTACGTGGGCGCCAGCATCGGTATTACCGTGTATCCGGAAGATGGCATGGAAGCGCCGGCGCTGTTCCGCTTTGCCGACGTGGCCGTGGCGAAAGCGGCGCAGACCATCGAACCGACTTTCCTGTTCTACCGCGAAGACATGAACCGCCGCGCCAAGGAGCATTTGCGCCTGGAAAGCGAAATGCGCCTGGCATTGGGCGACCAGGAACTGGAGCTGCATTACCAGCCGAAAGTAAGCTTGATCAACGGCCAGATCGTCGGCGCCGAAGCCTTGCTGCGCTGGAAACATCCGCTGCGCGGCATGGTCTCGCCGGGCGTGTTCATCCCGGTGGCCGAGGAAACCAGCCTGATTCTGGAACTGGGTACCTGGGTGCTCGATGAAGCCTGCCGCCAGATCCGCGAGTGGGAAGACCGCGGCTTGCGCATGCCGGTGATCGCCGTCAACCTGTCGGCGCGCCAGTTCGACGCCCACTTGCCAGCCAGGGTGGCGGCCGTGCTGGAGCGCTATCGTGTGCGGCCGGACCAGATCATGCTGGAAATTACCGAAAGCCTGCTGATGCGCGGGGCCGACAAGGTGATCGAGATCATGAACGAGCTGGTGGCCATGGGTCTGTCGCTGGCGCTGGACGACTTCGGCACCGGCTATTCCAGCCTGGCCTACCTGAAAAAATTCCCGATCAGTACCCTGAAAATCGACCGCGCTTTCGTGATCGGCTTGCCCTACGAGGAAAACGATTGCGCCATCGCGCGCGCCATCGTCACCATGGCGCAGCAGCTGCGCCAGGAAATCGTCGCCGAAGGCGTGGAAACACCGGAACAGATGCGGTTTTTACGCAGCCTCGGTTGCGACCAGCTGCAAGGTTATCTGTTCAGCCCGGCAGTGACGGCGGTGGAATTCGAGGCCATGCTCGGCGAGGGCAGGCAGCTGATGCTCGAAGAGATCATGTAGTATCAGAGCCGCAGCAGGGTGCGAAAGCCGCGCGCCGCGTAATACGACTCGGCGCCGTTATGATAGATAAATACCTGGCCGTAGCGGCGGTCGCCAAACAGCGCGCCGCCCTGTTTCCTGATGCTGTCCGGGGTCTGTCGCCAGCTCGAGGTTTTCCGGTCGAATTCACCCAGCTGCTGCAGTTGCCGGTATTGGCCCTCCGTCAGCAGGGCCAGGCCCATGTGGCGCTGGTCAAGGCGCTGGTGCTATTGCATGGCGGCAAGGTCGAAGCGCACAATGAAGCGCCGGACCAGGGCAGCCGCTTTGCGGTCAGGCTGCCGCGCATCGAATAGTCCCCGCGCGCGGCCTTCATGGCACAATGCGCCATCCGCACCGCAGGTGCCTCCTCCAGGACTTCCATGACCCGCGCCATCCTCGACGAAAGCCAGATCCATCCCGCCGCCCGCCCTTTGATCGGTGGCAAGCATGCCGATATCGTGCGCGAAGTGCAGGCCGCCATTGCCGCCCACCAGGTGGTGGTGGTCGGCATGGCGATCAATCCGTTTCCGCGCAAGGCGCGCAAGATCCTCGATGTGCTCGGCACGCCTTATCAATACCTGCAATACGGCAGCTACTTCAACCAGTGGCATCGCCGCAATGCACTGAAGATGTGGAGCGGCTGGCCGACGTTTCCGATGGTGTTTGTAAACGGCGTGCTGGTCGGCGGCGCCAGCGAGTTGCAGGCCCTGGTCGCGTCCGGCGAGCTGTCGGCCATGCTGGCCAAAAAAGTGCGCCAGTTTTAAGCGGGAGCGATGCTGGGCAGGCCTGCGCCGGCTAATCGGGTTGTCGGCGCCAGCCTGGCGGGCGCAGCGGATCGAGCAGTCCGCGCAGATCGTTATGGTCGAGTTCGTACATCAGCGCCAGCAAACTACCCAGTTCGCCCGAAGGAAAACCTTCGCGCGCGAACCAGCCCAAATAGTGGCCCGGCAGGTCGGCCAGCAGCCGTCCCTTGTATTTCCCATAGGGCATTTCGCGCGTCAGCAGCAGCGCCAGTTTGTCTGAATTCATGGCGCGAGTGTAGCAGATGGTCAGCGTGGAAACCGGCGCCGCAGGCATCATGGATGCCAGGCGCAGCCGCTTGCAAAATCGGCAGGCCGCTGCGAACCAGTGTCCTGTGACCTCTTGCCGGTGACGAATTGGGCGTCTCACCGGTGAAGCAGGCGCTTTGCTGTATATTCACGCCCCTGTCCGTTTCGCTTGCCCACCCATGTCCCCCGCCATCCTGTTTGCCGTCGTCCTCGCCTATTTCCTGATCCTGCTGCTGGTGGCATGGCGCACCTCGCGCCATGCCACCAATGACAGCTTTTTTATCGGCAACAAGGACAGCAACTGGATGCTGGTCGCCTTCGGCATGGTCGGCACCACGCTTACCGGCGTGACGTTTATCAGCGTGCCCGGCGCGGTGGGGCGCGATGGCTTTGCTTATGTGCAGCTGATGATCGGCTATGTACTGGGGTATCTGGCGATCACGTTTATTTTGCTGCCGCTGTATTACCGGCTGCGGCTCACCTCCATCTACCGCTACCTGGAACTGCGGCTGGGGCGGCGCGCTTACCAGAGCGGGGCGGCGTTTTTTATCCTGTCGCGGCTGCTGGGGGCGACGGCGCGGCTGTATCTGGTGGTCGCTATTCTGCAGGCCACCATCCTCGACAGCTTGGGCGTGCCGTTCTGGCTGACCGCCTCGGTGGTGCTGCTGCTGATCCTGCTGTACACCTATGAAGGCGGCGTCAAGACCATCGTCTGGACCGATACCCTGCAGACGGCCTGCATGCTGGCCGGGCTGGTCATCTGTACGGTGTTCCTGCTGCGCGAGCTTGATCTTTCCGTGATCGACAGCCTGGAGCGCATGCGTGCGCAAGGGCTGGCGCGGGTGTTCAATGCCGACCCGGACAGCCCGGCCTATGTATGGAAACATATCGTGGCCGGCATGTTCATCACCATTGCCATGACGGGCATGGACCAGGAGATGATGCAGAAGAATATCTCGGTGCGCACCCTGCGCGACGCGCAAAAGAACATGCTCAGCCTGACGGTGGTGCTGACCGGCGTGCTGCTGCTGTTTCTGTTTCTCGGCGGCTTGCTGCATCTGTATGCGCCTGTGGTGAATGTGACGGCCACCGGCGACAAACTGTTTCCGGCGGTGGTGCTCGGGCATTTCCCGGCGGTGGTGCAGCTGATCTTTTTTATCGCCCTCATTTCCGCGCTGTTTCCCAGCGTCGATGGCGCGCTGACGGCGCTGACGTCCACCTTTTGCATCGATCTGCTGGGCTTGCAGCGCAGGCCGGAGCTCGATGCGGCCACGCAGATGCGCTGGCGCCGCCGCGTGCACCTGGGCTTTGCCGCGCTGTTCCTGCTCCTGATCATGCTGTTCAAATGGATGGATAGCCCCAGCATGATCGCCGTGATCCTCAAATTGGCCAGTTATACCTATGGGCCGCTGCTGGGCCTGTTCGCCTTTGGCTTGCTCAGCCGGCGCGGCGTGCGCGACCGCTGGGTGCCGCTGGTGGCGATCGCCGGGCCGCTGCTGTGCGCGCTGATCGAGCAGGAACAATCGCTGCTGTTCGCGCATTACCGCCTCGGCCTGGAATTGCTGATACTGAACGGCGCGCTGGTGCTGGCCGGGCTGTTCCTGATTTCCCTGCCTGCGCAAAAGGGCGGGGCGCACTTGTCAGAACAAGACTATTGAGGCGGTTTCAGTTATATTGATTTTTTCAGCTCACCCTCTACGGAGCATCAATCAATGTCACTCAATCCGTTTCCTCCGCTGCGCCGCGGCTTAGGCGCGTTCTGGCGCGCGCTCGACGCCACGCGCCGCGCCGTGTTCAACCTGATTTTCCTGCTGATCGTGATCGCCATCCTGATCGCCATCTTCGGCGGCGGCGCCAAGCCGCTGCAGGACAAGACCACGCTGGTGCTGGACCTGCAAGGCCCGCTGGTGGAAGAAACCCCGGGCGGCGTGCGCGAAGCCGTGCTGGCCAATGTCAGCGGCGACGTCAAGAAAACCGTGCAGCTGCGCGATGTGCTGGCCGTGCTCGACACCGCCGCCAAGGACAAGAATATCGGCGCGATGGTGCTGCTGCTCGATGAACTCGAAGGCGGTGGCCAGGCGTCCTTGCGCGAAGTGGCGGCCGGCATCGAGCGCTTCCGCGCCAGCGGCAAGAAGGTCACGGCCTGGGGTTCGAACTACAACCAGCGCCAGTACCTGCTGGCGTCGAAAGCCGACGAGGTGTTCGTCCATCCGATGGGCGGCGTGGTACTCGAGGGCTTTGGCCGCTACCGCAATTACTACCGCGACGCGCTCGACAAGGTCGGCGTGACGGTCAACCTGCTCAAGGTCGGCACCTACAAGAGCTTCGCCGAGCCGTTTATCGCCAACGGCCCGTCGGACGCCGCCGCCGAAGCGGACCGCTACCTGAACAACGGTCTGTGGACCACCTACACCACCGACGTGGAAAAGGCGCGCAAGCTGCCGGCCGGCGCCGTCATGGCGGCGATCGACAAGCTGCCGGAGCTGATCGAAGCGACCGGTGGCGACCTGGCCAAGGCCTCGCTGAACGCCAAACTGGTCGACGGCCTGAAAACGCGCGATGAAATCCGCAAGCTGATGATGGAGCGCGGCGCGAAAGACGAAGACGGCAACAACTTCCGCCAGGTCAGCTACAGCGACTACCTGGCCGGTTTGCATCCGGCGATGGTCGGCGACGCTGTCGGCGTGGTGATCGCTTCCGGCGAAATCGGCGACGGCGTGGCGCCGGCCGGCTCGATCGGCGGCCTGTCGACCTCGCGCCTGATCCGCCAGGCGCGCGAAGACAAGTCCATCAAGGCGGTGGTGCTGCGCATCGATTCGCCGGGCGGCAGCGCCTTCGGCTCGGAACTGATCCGCCGCGAACTGGAGCTGACGCGCGCCGCCGGCAAACCGGTGGTGGTCTCGATGGGCAATGTGGCCGCTTCGGGCGGCTACTGGATCAGCACCTCGTCCGACGAAGTGATCGCCGACGCGGCCACCATCACCGGTTCGATCGGCGTGTTTGCCATCTTGCCGACGGCCGAAAAAGTCATCGACAAGCTGGGCATTCACACGGCCGGCGCGCCGACCACCTGGCTGGCCGACGCCGGCAATCCGCTGCGTCCGCTCGACCCGCGCTTTGCGCAAGTGATACAGGGTTCGATCAACCATGTGTACGGCGACTTCATCAACATCGCCGCCAAGGCGCGCAAGACCACGCCCGAGAAAATCAATGAAGTGGCGCAGGGCCGCGTGTGGACCGGCCTGCAGGCGAAAGACCGTAACCTGGTCGACCGCATCGGCAGCTACCGCGACGCGCTGGCCTCGGCCGCCAAGCGCGCCAAGCTGGGCGAGGACTACCGCGTGGCCTACATCGAACGCGAAACCTCGACCGTCGACCGGGTGCTCGGCATGTTCGGCGCCAAGGCGATGGCCTCGCTGGGCCTCGGTGAACATGTGAAGCTGGGCCTGGCCGCCACCGGCCTGCCGCCACAGGCGGCGCTGGGCGTCGCCAATGACCTCGCCTGGCTGTCCGGCATCACCAGCGAACGCAAGCCGTTCATGGCCTTGACGCACTGCCTGTGCACCAATCCGATGGGCGGCAAATAGCGCGCTTGCCGACCCCGCAGTGACCACAAGCCGGCTTTGTCCGGCTTGTTTTTATTGAAAGGCCGTAAAGGCGGGTAAAGAGCGCCGGAGATTTGTAGCGAGTTTGTATCTGCCCGCGCAGCCCCGGCGCCCATGCGCGCTCCCCTGCAAGCCTGATGCGGCAGTGCGCGGTGCCACGCCGACGGCCTTGTTTGCCTGTACAAATGTTTCAGTCAGAAATGAAACAGTTACATGACTATGCTAGAGTCCTCGCTCGATGGAGAACGATGTTTTTTCAGCTGATTTTCAGCTCTTGATTCCCCGTTAATCTTGTAAAAAAATACCCGAAAAACGGCCGTGCCGCCTGAGTGAACCGACTCGGCTGGCGGCCAATAACCACGCCGTGCCAGCGGCGCATAAAAGGATAAGCGATGGATACGCAGATGACCCCACCTCCCGCCCGGCGCAGCCGCCGTTCCCGTATCGTCGGCACCGTGATTGCCCTGGCCGTGATGGCCGCCCTCGGCGGCGGCGCCTGGTATCTGACGCACTCGGGCAGCGGCGCGCAAGGCGCCGGCGCCATGGGCGCCGCTGGCCCTGGCGGGCCCGGTGGCCCCGGCGGTGCGCGCCGCGGTCCGCCATCGACCACCGTCGGCGTGGCCACGGCCGTCAAGTCGGACCTGCCGGTGGTGCTCGACGCGCTCGGCACCGTCACGGCCGCCTCGACCGTCACGGTGCGCCCGCAGGTGTCGGGCATCCTGAAGGAACTGCGCTTCAAGGAAGGCGCGATGGTCAAGGCCGGCCAGGTGGTGGCGCTGATCGATCCGGCGCAGTTCGAGATGGCGCTGATGCAGGCCTCGGGCCAGCGCCAGCGCGACGAAGCGCAGCTGGAAAACGCGCGCCTGACCCTCAAGCGCTACCAGACCCTGCTGGGCCAGGATTCGATCGCGCGCCAGGACGTCGACACGCAGGCGGCGCTGGTCAAGCAGCTCGAAGGCACGGTGATGACCGACCGCGCCGCCGAAGGCACGGCTCGCCTGAACCTCGGCTACACCAAGGTGGTCTCGCCGATCAGCGGCCGGGCCGGCCTGAAGGTGGTCGATATCGGCAACCTGGTCAATACCGGCGACGCCGGCGGCGTGGTGGTGGTGACCCAGCTCTCGCCGATCGACGTGCAGTTCGCCATCCCGCAGGACAAGGTGCAGACCATCCAGGAACGCCAGGCGCAGAACGTGGCGCTGCCGGCGCTGGCGCTGGACCGCACGCGCAGCATCACGCTGGACAAAGGCAGCCTGACGGCGCTCGACAACCAGGTCGATGTGCAGACCGGCACCGTGCGCGCCAAGGCCCGCTACGCCAACGAGAAGATGGCGCTGTTCCCCAGCCAGTTCGTCAATGTGCGCCTGGAGATGGGCAATATCACGGGCGCCGTGCTGGTACCCGTCACGGCCCTGCGCCACAGCAATAACGGCGACTTTGTCTATGTACTGAAAGAGGACAAGACCGTTACCGTACGCATGGTCACGCGCGGCCAGGCCACCACCGACATGGTGGAAATCCGCGCCGGCCTCGAAGCGGGCGAGAAGGTCATCACCGAAGGCGCCGACCGCCTCAAGGAAGGCGCGAAAGTCATGCTGGCCGGCGACAAGCCAGCTGCTGGCGGGCAAGGCCAGGGTGGCCGTGGCGCCAATGGCGAACACCGCCAGCGCCGCCAGCACGCCGAAGGCGCAGCGGGTAGCCCGGCATCGTCGGCGCCCGCCACCGCGCCGGCCGCCCCCGCCACGGCCCCAGCGAAGGGTGCGGCGCAATGAGTCCATCGACCCCGTTCATCAGGCGGCCGGTCGCCACCGCGCTGCTGATGCTGGCCATCGTGCTGGCCGGGATGGTGGGCTTCAAGTTCCTGCCGCTGGCGGCCTTGCCGCAGGTTGATTTCCCGACCATCCAGGTGCAAACCTTGTATCCGGGCGCCAGCCCCGAAGTCATGGGCCAGACCGTCACCGCGCCGCTCGAGCGCCAGTTCGGCCAGATGGCCGGCCTGCAGCGCATGAGTTCGACCAGCGCGGCCGGCGTGTCCATCATCACCCTGCAATTCACCCTGGGCCAGACGCTGGACGTGGCCGAGCAGGAAGTGCAGGCGGCGATCAACGCCGGCGGCTCCCTGCTGCCGACCGATTTGCCGGCGCCGCCCGTCTACGCCAAGGTCAATCCGGCCGACGCGCCGGTGCTGACACTCGCGATTACCTCCGACACCATGCCTTTGATACAGGTGCAAAACATCGTCAACACGCGCCTGGCGCTGAAAATCAGCCAGGTCAATGGCGTGGGCCTGGTGTCGCTGTCGGGCGGCCAGCGCCCGGCCGTGCGCATCCAGGGCGACACCAAATTGCTGGCGTCCTACGGCCTGGGCCTCGACAGCCTGCGCACCGCGATCGCGGCGGCCAACGTCAACAGCGCCAAGGGCAGCTTCGACGGCCCGTCGCGCTCATTTACCATCAACGCCAACGACCAGCTGGTCACGGCCGAAGACTACAAGCGCCTGATCATCACCTATAAAAACGGCGCCCCGGTGCGCCTGCAGGACGTGGCCAATGTGGTCGACAGCGCCGAGAACACGCGCCTGGGCGCCTGGGCCGGCAAGCAGCCGGCGATTATCCTCAACGTGCAGCGCCAGCCCGGCGCCAACGTCATCAAGACGGTCGACGCCATCAAGGCCCTCCTGCCCGAGCTGCAAACGAGCTTGCCGGCGGCCATGAAGCTCGATGTGCTGAGCGACCGCACCACCGGCATCCGCGCCTCGGTCGAACACGTGGAACTCGAACTGCTGGCCTCCGTGCTGCTGGTGGTGCTGGTGATCTTCGCCTTCTTGCACAGCCTGCGCGCCACCGTGATCGCCAGCCTGTCGGTGCCGATTTCCCTGATCGGCGCCTGCGGCGTGATGTATTTGCTCGGCTACAGCCTGAACAACCTGTCCCTGATGGCGCTGACGATCGCCACCGGCTTTGTGGTCGATGACGCCATCGTGATGATCGAAAACATCGCCCGCCATATCGAAGAGGGCGAAACGCCGATGGCCGCCGCCTTGAAGGGCGCCTCGCAGATCGGCTTTACCATCATCTCGCTGACGGTCTCGCTGATCGCCGTGCTGATTCCGCTGCTGTTCATGGGCGATGTGGTGGGGCGGCTGTTCCGCGAATTCGCCATGACACTGGCCATTACCATTTTGATTTCCGCCGTGGTGTCATTGACGCTGGTGCCGATGATGTCGGCGCGCTGGCTGAAAAGCCATGCCGATGAAAAAATCGGCGCCACCGGCCAGCGCATCCAGGCTTTTCTCGACCGCGTGGTCAATCGCTACGACCATGCGCTGGTATGGGTGCTCAAGCGCCAGGGCTTGACCTTGCTGGTGGCGCTGGCGACGCTGATCCTGACGGTGATCTTGTATATCACCATCCCGAAAGGCCTGTTCCCGACCCAGGACACGGGCCAGCTGCAGGCGCGCATCGAAACCTCGCAAGCCGTCTCGTATGAACGCATGGCCGGCCTGCAGCAGGCGGCCGCCAGCGCCATCCTGGAAGACCCGGACGTGGAAACCTTGAGTTCTCTGGTCGGCGTCGACGCGGCCAACAACACCATGCTGCATACCGGCAGCATGCTGATCAACCTGAAGCGCTCGCGCAGCGACCATCAGGACGACATCATGGACCGGCTGCGCAACCGCGTGGCCAAGGTGGCTGGCGTGACGCTGTATTTGCAGCCGACGCAGGACTTGACCATCGACGCCGAATCGGGGCCGACGCAGTACCGCGTCTCGCTCGAAGGCGCCAGCACCGCCACTGTCACCGAGTGGGCCACCAAGCTGGCGGCGCGCATGCGTGAAAAGTCGCAGCTGCGTAACGTGACCACCGACGCCGGCGCCACCGGCGCGGCCGTCAACGTGGCGATCGACCGCGACAGCGCGGCGCGCATGTCGGTCACCACCGCCACCGTCGACGATGCGCTCTACAACGCCTTCGGCCAGCGCATCATCTCGACCATTTTCACCGAGACCAACCAGTACCGCGTGATCCTCGAAGCGCAGCCCGGCATCGTCACCACGCCGGCCGAGCTGGGCGAACTGCAGGTACGCACCGGTTCGGGCAAGTCGACACCGTTGTCGTCGTTCGCCACCATCACCGAAAAGCAGTCGCCGCTGCAGATCACGCACGTGGCGCAGTATCCGGCCACCACCCTCGGTTTCGATACCACCCAGGGCGTGGCGCTGGGCAGCGCGGTCGATGCGATCCGCGCGGCGGCGCACGATATCGGCTTGCCCGCCTCGGTGACCATGACCTTCCTGGGGGCGGCCGGCGCGTATGAAAACTCGCTGTCGAATCAATTGTGGCTGATCCTGGCCGCCGTGGTGTGCGTGTATATCGTGCTCGGCGTGCTGTACGAAAGCTATATCCACCCGCTGACGATCTTGTCGACCCTGCCGTCGGCCGGCGTTGGCGCGCTGCTGGCGCTGATGCTGTCGGGGCAGGACCTGGGCGTGATCGGCATTATCGGCATCATCCTGCTGATCGGCATCGTGAAAAAGAACGCCATCATGATGATCGACTTTGCCATCGAGGCCGAGCGCGACGAGGGCAAGAGTCCGCAGGAAGCGATCCACCAGGCGGCGCTGCTGCGTTTCCGGCCTATCCTGATGACCACCCTGGCGGCGCTGTTCGCGGCCGTGCCGCTGATGCTGGGCTGGGGCGAGGGCGCCGAACTGCGCCGGCCGCTGGGCCTGGCGATTTTCGGCGGCCTGATCGTCAGCCAGGTGCTGACGCTGTTTACCACGCCGGTGATCTACCTGGGCTTTGACCGCCTGGGCCGCCGCTTTGGCGGCAAGCCCGGGGACGGGGTGAACCTCGACAAGCCCGGTGACCATCCGCCGGCGGGGAGCGCCGCGTGAATTTGTCCGAACCCTTCGTCAAGCGGCCCATCGCCACGGTGCTGCTGACCATCGGCATCGCGCTGGCGGGCATTGGCGCGTTCTTCGTGCTGCCCGTCTCGCCGCTGCCGCAGGTCGATTATCCGACCATTTCCGTCAGCGCCAGCCTGCCCGGCGCCAGTCCCGACACCATGGCCAGCTCGGTCGCCACGCCGCTGGAACGGCGCCTGGGCGTGATCTCGGGCGTCAATGAAATGACCTCGTCGTCGAGCACGGGTTCGGCGCGCATCAATCTGCAGTTCGACCTGAACCGCAAGATCGATGCCGCCGCCCGTGAAGTGCAGGCGGCGATCGCCGCCTCGCGCGTCGACCTGCCGGCCACCTTGCGCAGCAACCCGACCTACCGCAAGGCCAATCCGTCGGACGCGCCGGTGATCATCCTGGCGCTCACATCGAAGACGCGCACGCCGGGCCAGATCTACGACGCCGTGTCGAACCTGGTGCAGCAGAAGGTGGCCCAGGTCAAGGGCGTGGGCGACGTGGAACTGGGCGGCGGCTCGCTGCCGGCCGTGCGCGTGGAATTGCTGCCGTATCAGCTCAACCACTATGCCGTGTCGATGGAGGACGTGCGCGCCGCCATCCAGGCCAGCAACGCCAACCGCCCCAAGGGCGCGGTGACCGGTGATGAACGCAGCCTGCAGATCTATTCGGGCGCCAGCACCGCCTCGGGCGGTCGCAGCGCCGCCGACTACCGCAGCCTGGTGGTGGCCTGGCGCGACGGCGCCGCGATCCGCCTCGATGACGTGGCCGAAGTGCAGGACGGCGTCGAGAACAACAATACCCTGGGCCTGTTCAATGGCGACCCGGCCGTGATCGTGCTGATCACGCGCCAGCCCGGCGCCAATGTGATCGCCACGGTCGACGGCGTGCGCGCGCTGCTGCCGCAGCTGCAGGCCCAGTTGCCCGGCGACATCAAGCTGCAGGTGGCGTCCGACAGCACCAATTCGATCCGCTCCTCCCTGCACGAGATCGAGTTCACATTGATCTTGTCGATCGTGCTGGTGGTGCTGGTGGTCAGCGCCTTTTTGCGCAGCGTGCGCGCCACCATCATTCCGGCGGTGGCCACCATCGTGTCGCTGCTGGGCACCTTTGGCGTAATGTACATGCTGGGCTTTTCCCTCAACAACCTGTCGCTGATGGCGCTGACGGTGGCCACCGGTTTTGTGGTCGACGACGCCATCGTGGTGCTGGAAAACACGCAGCGCCATATCGAGGCCGGCATGGACCGCTTCAAGGCGGCCCTGCTGGGCGCGCGCGAAGTGGGTTTTACCGTGCTGTCGATCAGCCTGTCGCTGGTGGCGGTGTTCATTCCGCTGCTGTTCATGGGCGGCCAGGTGGGACGGCTGTTCCGCGAGTTTGCCGTCACCCTGTCGGCGGCGGTGATGATTTCGCTGGTCATCTCATTGACGACAACGCCGATGATGTGCGCCTGGCTGCTGAAAAGCGGCGAACAGCATAAAAAGCCGGGCACCATCGCGCGCTGGTTCGAACGCGGTTTCGACAAGCTGCTCAAGGGCTATGAGCACTGCCTGGACTGGGCCTTGTCGAGCGCCGCGCTGGTGATGACGATCCTGGTGTTTGTGGTCGGCCTGAACGTGTACCTGTTCGCGGCCGCGCCCAAGGGCTTTTTCCCGCAACAGGACACGGGCCAGATCAACGGCGGCATGCGGGCCGACCAGAGCATCTCGTTCCAGGCCATGCAGGGCAAGTTGCGCGAACTGGTCAATATCATCAAGGACGATCCGGCGGTCGCCACGGTGGTGGGCTTTACGGGTGGCGGCAGGGCAGGGGGCGGCTTCATGTTCATCAACCTGAAACCGGCCTCCCAGCGCACCGACAAGGGCCAGGCCGTGATCGCGCGCCTGCGTCCGCAACTGGCCAAGGTGACCGGCATTTCCCTGTTTTTGAATCCGGTGCAGGACCTGCGCATGGGCGGACGCTCCAGCAATTCGACCTACCAGTACACCCTGATCAGCGACAACCAGGCCGACCTGAAAAAATGGGCGGCAAAACTGGCCGACCAGATGAAGTCGCAGCCGGCCCTGATCGACGTCGATACCGACCAGGCGGAAAACGGCGTGGAGACCTTTGTTTCCATCGACAAGGACCGCGCCACCGAACTGGGAGTGCAGGTGCGCGATATCGACAATGCGCTGTACAACAGCTTCGGCCAGCGCCAGGTGGCGACCATCTACGATGAACTCAACCAGTACCACGTGATCATGGAAGTGGCGCCGCGCTATGCGCAAAGTCCGGAGGCGCTGCGCTCGGTGTATGTGCCGGCCTCGAATGCGGCCGCGGTTGCCGGTGCCACCGCTACCGCCACCGCCGCCGGCAGCACGCCGGCCGTCACGTCGGCGGTGAGCGCCACCACCTCGAACAGCACGGCGGCGCGCGATCCGTCGAGCGGCACGGCGCTGTCCAGCACCCTGGCGACGATGGTGCCGCTGTCCTCGTTCAGCAGCTTTGCCGAAAGCTCGACGGCCACCTCGATCAACCACCAGGGAGGGGAGCTGGCCACCACCGTGTCGTTCAACCTGGCCGACGGCTACACCCTCGGTGACGGCCAGGCGGCCGTGGCGCAGGCCGAGTCGGAGATCGGCATGCCGGTCAATGTGCGCGGCAGCTTCCAGGGTTCGGCCAAGAGCGCCCAGGACAGCAACAAGGAGCAGCCGCTCCTGATCCTGGCGGCCATCGTGGTGATCTATATCGTGCTGGGCATCTTGTACGAAAGCCTGATCCATCCGATCACGGTGCTGTCGACCTTGCCGTCGGCCGGCGTCGGCGCGGTGCTGGCGCTGCTGATGTTCCGCATGGAGTTTTCCATCATCGCCCTGATCGGCGTGTTCCTGTTGATCGGCATCGTCAAGAAAAATGCTATATTGATCATCGACTTCGCACTGGAGGCCGAGCGTTCGCGGGGCTTGAGCGCGCTGGAGGCGGTGCGCGAGGCTTGTTTGCTGCGTTTCCGCCCCATCCTGATGACGACGCTGGCGGCGGCCCTGGGCGCTTTGCCGCTGGCGATCGGCTTCGGCGAGGGGTCCGAGTTACGCCAGCCCTTGGGGGTCGCCATTATCGGCGGCCTGATTGCCAGCCAGTTGTTGACCTTGCTGACCACCCCGGTGGTCTACATCCTGCTCGACAAACTGCGCACGCGCAGCGCCGACGAGCAGCAATTGAGCCGCATTCCTGGGCCAGATAACCCGAGCACACAATCATGAGTCAAGTAAAACACCGTACGTCCCCCGTTCCGTCACGCCTGCAGCGCCATCTGCTGGCGCTGGCCGCCTTTGCGCTGCTGGCCGGCTGCGCCGTGAGCCCGGTTTATCAAGTGCCAGCGACTTCCGCACCGGTGGCGTTCAAGGAGGCCGCCGGCTGGCAGCCCGCCGCCCCGGCCGACACCCTCGACCGCGGTCCCTGGTGGACCCTGTTCGGCGACACGCAGCTGAACCAGCTGGCCGACGGCATCGACATCTCGAACCAGAACGTGGCGGCCGCCGTCGCCGCGTACGAACAGGCGCGCGCGCTGGTGCGCGAACAGCGCGCCTCGCTGTTTCCCACTGTGAACCTCACGGGCAGCGGCACGCGCGCGGGCGGTGGCGGCGGGCAGCAGACCAGCAACAACTATCGCGCCGCGCTCGGCGCTTCCTGGGAGCCGGACATCTGGGGCCGCCTGCGTGCCGGCGTGACCGGCGCCGATGCCAGTGCTTCGGCCAGCGCGGCCGACCTGGCCGCGGCGCGCCTGTCGGCGCAGGGCGAGCTGGCCACCAATTATTTTTCGCTGCGCCAGAGCGACGCGCAGATCGCGCTCTTGAATTTCACCATCGACGGCTACCAGCGCGTGCTCGACATCACGCGCAACCGTTTCAGCGCCGGCATCGCGGCCAAGTCGGATCTGCTGCAGGCGCAGACGCAGCTGGCCAACGCGCAGATCGACCTCTCAAACCAGGTGCGGTCCCGCGCCCAGCTCGAACACGCGATCGCCATTCTGCTGGGCCGCGCGCCGTCCGACTTCAGCCTGGCGGTGGCGCCGTGGACCATCACCGTGCCCGAGGTGCCGGTCGGCGTGCCATCGACCCTGTTGCAGCGCCGGCCCGATATCGCCGCCGCCGAGCGCCGCGTGGCGCTGGCCAATGAACAGATCGGCATCGCCCGCTCGGCCTATTACCCCAGCCTGAACCTGACCGGCTCGTATGGCTCGGGCGCCAGCCGCGTGGGCGATCTGTTCAACGCGTCGTCCAGCCTGTGGTCGCTGGGCGTGTCGGCTGCGCAAACCCTGTTCAACGCCGGCGCCACCACCGCCAGCGTGGACGCGGCCAAGGCCGGCCACGAGGCGGCCGTGGCGCGTTACCGCCAGACGGTGCTGACGGCTTTCGGCACGGTCGAAGACCAATTGTCGGCCACCCGCGCGCTGGCCGGGCAGATCGACCTGCGCCGCCAGGCGTCCGCCGCCGCCGACGAAGTGGAGCAGCAGATGCTGAACCGCTACAACGCCGGACAGGTCGGCTACACCGACGTGGTGACGGCGCAGGTGACGGCCCTGTCGGCGCGGCGCCAGCTGGTGCAGGCGCAGGCCGACCGCCAGACCACGGCGGTGGCCCTGATCCAGGCGCTCGGTGGCGGCTGGCAGGCGCCGGCGCCGCAGTAAGACAGCGTCCATCAGGCCAGTTCCAGTGAACGGCACGGCCTGGTCGCCGTGCCGCCAGAGCTGCTGCGCGATTCTCGCATGCCAGGCAGGCTGTGAAATTAATTCGATATTATTTGAAATGTCGTAGTTTTCCGACTTATAATATTTCAATCATTATTGAAGCGTGGCGCGGGCCGAGGCCATTTTGGGCGCCATATTTTTCCAGGACCAGCCGTGCTGATTGCCTTTCTGATTTTTCTCGCCACCCTGATCCTGGTCATCTGGCAACCGCGCGGCCTCGGTATCGGCTGGAGCGCCGCCGCCGGCGCCATCGTCGCGCTGCTGGCCGGCGTGATCCATGTCGCCGATATTCCCGTGGTCTGGCATATCGTCTGGAACGCGACCGGCACCTTCGTGGCCGTGATCATTATCAGCCTGTTGCTGGACAAGGCCGGTTTCTTTGAATGGGCGGCGCTGCATGTCGCGCGCTGGGGCCGTGGCAGCGGCAAACGCCTGTTCGTGCTGCTGGTACTGCTGGGTGCAGCCGTGGCGGCCCTGTTCGCCAACGATGGCGCGGCGCTGATCCTGACACCGATCGTGATCGCCATGCTGCGGGCGCTGCGCTTTTCGGCCAGGGCCACGCTCGCATTCGTGATGGCGGCCGGCTTTATCGCCGACACGGCCAGCCTGCCACTGGTGGTGTCGAACCTGGTCAACATCGTCTCGGCGGACTATTTCAATATCGGGTTTGCGCGCTATGCCGCCGTGATGGCGCCGGTGAACCTGGTGGCCGTTGCCGCGACCCTGGGCGCCCTGATGTGGTTCTTCCGCAAGGACATCCCGGCGAACTACGACCTGGCCCAGCTCAAGGCGCCTGGCGAGGCGATCCACGACCGTGCCACATTCGTCACCGGCTGGTGGGTGCTGGGCTTGCTGCTGGTGGGCTTTTTCTGGCTGGAGAGCGTGGGCGTGCCGATCAGCGCTGTCGCCGCGGTGGGCGCGGCGCTGCTGCTGGCGGTGGCCGCGCACGGCCACCGGATTGCGACCCGCGACGTGCTGCGCAACGCGCCCTGGCAGGTGGTGGTGTTCTCGCTGGGCATGTACCTGGTCGTCTATGGCTTGCGCAATGCCGGCCTGACCGACTACCTGACCGGCGTGCTCAATACCTGCGCGACCTATGGCGTGTGGGGCGCCGCGCTGGGTACGGGCCTGATCACGGCGATCCTGTCGTCGATCATGAACAATATGCCCACCGTGCTGATCGGCGCATTGTCGATCGATGCCACCACCTCGCAAGGCGTGGTGCGCGAGGCGATGATTTACGCCAACATCATCGGCAGCGATCTGGGGCCGAAGATCACGCCGATCGGCAGCCTGGCCACCTTGCTGTGGCTGCACGTCCTGTCAGACAAGGGCATCCGGATTTCTTGGGGCTACTATTTCCGCGTCGGCATCGTCCTGACCTTGCCGGTGCTGTTGCTCACCCTGGCCGCACTGGCCGTGCGCCTGGCTTGATATCATGGCGGTGCAAATTGAAAAGGAGACTTGCTTGAAAATTCGCGATGCAAAAAGCACTGATGCCAAGGCAATCGTGGCGATGTACAACCACTTCATCGTCAACACCACCATCACGTTCGAGGAACAGGCCGTCACGGAGAGCGACATGGCGCAGCGTATCGCCGACGTGCAGGGCGGGGAGCTGCCCTGGCTGGTTGCCGAGCAGGATGGCGTGGTGCTTGGCTATGCCTACGCCACCAAATGGCGCGTGCGCCATGCCTACCGATTCTCGGTCGAGAGCACGGTGTACCTGGCGCCGCCGTTTGCCGGCAAGGGCATCGGCAGGCTGCTGTACACGGCCTTGCTCGGGCGCCTTCGCGAGCAGGGCTGCCATCTGGTCATCGGCGGCATCGCCCAGCCCAATGTCGCCAGCGTGGCCCTGCATGAAGCGCTGGGATTTCAGAAGGTGGCCGAGTTCAGGGAGGTCGGTTTCAAGTTCGGGCGCTGGGTCGATGTCGGGTACTGGCAGCTGATGCTGTCAGGCGCCATGCCCGGCGACGCTGCCTGACAGGACGGCATTTGCCCCGGCTTCGCTGAACAGCTCAGCAGTCCAGTCACTGAACGCCCGCATCGCCGGCGACAGGAAGCGCTGATGCGG
The DNA here is from genome assembly GCF_001677885.1 of Janthinobacterium psychrotolerans. Classification (GTDB taxonomy): domain Bacteria; phylum Pseudomonadota; class Gammaproteobacteria; order Burkholderiales; family Burkholderiaceae_D; genus Janthinobacterium; species Janthinobacterium psychrotolerans. Next base: position 475,191 of record NZ_LOCQ01000062.1, read on the forward strand.
GTAGAGCAGGGACACCGGCACCGGCGCCGGCCGCCTGTCGGCCAGCACCTCGATCAATGCGCCGCTGCGCATATGCTCGCTCACCAGGATCCCGGCCAGCTGCATCAAGCCGTGTCCGGCCAGGCCCAGCTTGATGTACAGCCCGGTCTCGTTGACCGCGGCCGTGCCAGGCAGCGGCACGGCGACATGGACGCCGTTGTCGATGAAATGCAGCTCGCCGCCGCGCCGCGCCGTGCCGGAAAAGTAATGGACCGCGCGGTGCCGCCGCACCTCGTCCAGGCTCTCCGGAACCCCATGTGCCGCCAGGTAGGACGGCGCCGCGCAGGTGATCCAGCGCAGCTCGCCCAGGCGGCGCGCCACCAGGGCCGAGTCGTCCAGGCTGCCGGTACGGATGACGCAATCGACGCCTTCCTGTATCAGGTCCACCTGGCGATCGTTGACGCCGATCATCAGATAGATGTCGGGATAGCGCTGCTGGAATTGCCACAACTGCGGCACGATCACGGCGTGGGCCAGGCCGCCGGGCATATCGACGCGCAGCCGTCCTTGCGGGCGCTGGCCTGAACCTTGCAGGCACGCTTCGGTGTCGGCGATCAGGTCGACGATGTCGCGGCAGCGGTGGAGGTAGCGCTCGCCTTCCGGGGTCAGGCCGAGCTTGCGGGTAGAGCGATTGAGCAGGCGCGTCTGCAGGTGCTTTTCCAGCCGCTTGATGATGGCGGTGACCGACGACGCGGGCATGCCCAGGATCTCGGCCGCGCGCACGAAACTGCCGCTGTCGACCACGCGAATAAATACCTGCATTGCCTGTACGCGATCCATGGCCAGTCCTTGTAGCGCTGATAGAAACGGCACTATAACCCGGTATTGTTCGGCTTTCCTGCATGGTGAAAACACCGGGCGCCACTTTTTCCGCGCCGCTGGCGTCGCTAGACTGCCTGTCTGCCATAGCCCACACAGGAATCCGCCATGCTTGAACCAGACCGTCAAATGTTGGCGCCGCTCGCGCCCGTCCCCCGCAAGATGCTGATCAAGGGCGCGACCATCATCAGCATGGATGGCGCCGTCGGCAATCTGCCCGGTGGCGATATCCTGATCGCCGATGGTGCCATTGCCGCCATCGGCCCGGACCTGCAAGATGACGGCGCCGAAGTGATCGATGCGGCAGGCATGATCGCCATTCCGGGCATGGTCGATACCCATCGCCATGCCTGGGAAGGCCAGCTGCGCCGCATCAACCCCAATGCCGCCACGCTCGAGGACTACTGCAACGCCACCCATTTTTCGTTTGCCAGATACTACCGGCCGCGCGACATCTACGTGGGCAACCTGCTCACAGCTTTGGGATGCATCGATGCCGGCATCACCACCGTGATCGACAATTCGCACAACAGCCGCACGGCGGCGCATTGCGACGCGGCGGTCGACGCGCTGCTCGATACCGGTATCCGCGCAGTGCACGCCGCTGGCGCGCCGGTGGCGGGCGATTGGGACCAGGCGCATTGGCCCGGCAGCCTGGCGCGCCTGCAGGCCCGGTATTTCAGCGACCCCGACAGCCTGGTGACGCTGGCCATGATGGCGCAGCTGGAACCGCAGCAGTGGGCCATTGCGCGGCAGCTGGGCATCCCCATCGTGACCGAGTTTTTCGGTGGCGCCATGGCAACCGAGCTGGAAAGCCTGCACCAGCGTGGCCTGCTGGGCAGCGACAATATCTTCAACCACTGCACCTGCCTGCCCGACGCCGGCTGGGCCATGTTGCGCGAGGCCGGCGTGCGCGTCAACGTGTGTCCGCGCTCGGACGCCCATTACGGTATCGAGGACGGCATGCACGCCTGGCAGGCGGCGCTGCACCACGGCATCCGCCCCGGCCTCAGTGTCGACAACGAGACCTCGTACAGCGGCGACATGTTCATGGAAATGCGCGTCGCGTTCTACCTGCAGCGGGCCTTGGCGCATGGCCAGCGTGTCCATGGCCATCGCCATGCGCCGCCGCCCACCGATGCGTGGCGCCTGCTGCAGGCGGCCACCATCGACGGCGCCGCGGTGGCGGGACTGGAGCGGCGCATCGGCAGCCTGGCGCCGGGCAAGCAGGCCGACCTGGTCTTGATACGCACCGGCGACCTTAACCTTTACCCGGTCAACAACGCCATCGGCACCGTGGTGCACGCGGCCGAGCGCAGCAATATCGATACCGTCGTCATAGGCGGGCGCGTGCGCAAGCGCGGCGGCGTGGTGCCGGGTGTCGACCAGGCAGCACTGCGCGCCGCCATCGACGAGTCCTGCACTCACCTGTACACCGCCGCCGGCTACCTGCCCGACCTGTTTGCCGCCTCGTTCGCGCCGATACACCAGCCGTAAGGCGTGTTGGAACAAGCAGCCCAGATTCAGCTTTTCAAGCACAGGCTGGGTGATAGAATGCAAGATTATTAATTGCCGGCCGTGGCATGCCGTGGCGGGTCTTGCAGACGATGACAACCAGCAAACGCAGTAAAGCCAGCCCCGATACGCCGCCTGTCGTCCCCGAAGTGCCACTGATCACTTTTCCCGTGGTGGCCATCGGTGCTTCGGCCGGCGGACTCGATCCCATCGTTGCCTTCCTGGGCCAGGTGCCGCAGGAAAGCGGCCTGGCCTATGTCGTGATCCAGCATCTCGACCCTACCCAAAAAGCCATGCTGCCCGAATTGCTGCAGCGCGCCACCAGCATCCCCGTCACCGAAATCACGCACCATGTGCCACTGCGCGCCAATCATATTTACGTGATCCCGTCGAATGCCGACCTGGGCGTCTCCAAAGGCCGCTTCGTGCTGCGCGAACCGCTGCAGCCGCGTGGCCACCGGCTGCCGATCGACATGTTTTTTCAAGAGCTGGCGTCCGAGCTCGGCGAGCTGGCCGTCGGCGTGGTGTTTTCCGGCATGGGCAGCGACGGCACGCGCGGCATGCAGGCCATCAAGCAGGCCGGCGGACTGACCCTGGCCCAGCATCCCGACACGGCCAAGTTCGACATGATGCCGCAAAGCGCGATCGCGGCCGAGGTGGTGGACCTGGTCGACTATCCGGAAAAGATGCCGGAAAAAATCATCAATTATCTGTTTCGCAGCAGCTTTCTGAGCCTGCCCGGGCGCGAGCCGAACGGGCGCAATTGCCTGCATGAGATCGTCAACCTGCTGTCCGAGCATACCGGCAACAGTTTTACCGACTACAAGATCAATACCGTGCTGCGGCGCATCGAGCGTCGCATGAGCTTGTATCAGATCCCCACGATGGAAGCGTACGTGCCGTATTTGCGCGACAATCCGGCGGAAATCGATTTATTATTCAAGGAATTGCTGATCGGCGTGACGAGTTTTTTCCGCGACCAGAAGGTGTGGGAATACCTGAAGATGGTGGCCCTGCCGCAATTGCTGGCCGCCAACCCTGATGGCCGTGCCTTCAAGGCCTGGATACCGGCCTGCTCGACCGGCGAAGAGGCCTATTCGCTGGCGATGGTGTTCCATGAAGTGGTGGCTGGCATCAATCCGCCGTCGAAGTACAGCCTGCAGATCTTTGCCACCGACCTGTCGGCCGACGCCATCGACCGCGCGCGCCAGGGACGGTTTTCAAAGAATATCGTCAGCGATGTGTCGGCCGAGCGCCTGCAGCGGTTTTTCGTGGCGGACAAGAACGACTATTGCATCAAGAAAGAGATCCGCAACATGATCATCTTTGCCCAGCAAAACATCATCTCCGATCCGCCGTTCACCAAGCTCGACATCCTGTGCTGCCGCAACCTGTTGATCTATCTGAACGCCAAGTTGCAGCAGCGTTTGATACCGCTGTTTCACTATGCGCTGAACCGCGACGGCCTGCTGTTACTGGGCAGTGCGGACACGCCTGGCCATTTTTCCGAGCTGTTTGTTCCCCTGATCACCTCGACCCGGCTGTATCGCCGCCTCGACAACCTGGCGCGCCAGCGCCTGCCGACGTATTTCCCGACCAAGGTGTCGTTGGCGTCCCCCCCTACCACCAGCGACACGAGAGAAGCCAGCATGCCCGGAAAGATACAAGCCCACGTGGAGCAATTGCTGCTCCAAAAATATTCGCCGGCGGCGGCCTTGCTGAACCAGGACGGCGACATCCTCTATATCAACGGCCGCACCGGCGTGTTCCTGGAGCCGGCGGCCGGCAAGGCCAACTGGAATATCCACGCCATGGCGCGCGAAGGCTTGCGCTATGAATTGCCGGGCCTGATCAAGCAGGCGCTGCAAACCGACGGGCTGGTGCGCCTGAAGGGGCTGGTGGTCAAGGATCATATGGGGCAGTCGGTGGGGGTGGACCTGACGGCCGAGGCGCTGAGCCAGCCCGAGTCGCTCAGCGGCATGGTCTTCATTACCTTTTCCAGCGTGCCGCTGGCGCCCGAAGCGCGCCGCAGCCGCTCGCCCAATCCCAAGGTGCTGGAACTGGAGCAGCAGCTGGCGCAGGCGCGCAATGAAATCCAGGCCGTGCGCGATGAAATGCAGACCTCGCGCGAGGAACTGAAATCGGCCAACGAGGAATTGCAGTCGACCAACGAAGAATTGCAATCGACCAACGAGGAACTGACCACCTCGAAGGAAGAGATGCAGTCGCTCAACGAAGAGCTGTATACGGTGAACGCCGAGCTGCAGTCCAAGGTGGACGATTTGTCGCTGGTCAACAGTGACATGAAGAACCTGCTCAACAGCACCGATATCGCCACCATCTTCCTCGACAGCGCCTTGCGTATCCGCCGCTTCACGGCGCCGGCCACGCAAATCTACAAGCTGATCCAGACCGACCTGCGCCGCCCGCTCAGCGATATCGTCAACGACCTCGATTACCCGGACCTGGAAACGGATGCGCTGGAAGTCATCCGCAGCCTGGTGTTTTCCGAGCGCCAGGTGCCGACCAAGACGGGGCGCTGGTACAACGTGCGCATCATGCCTTACCGCACCATCGAAAACGTCATCGACGGCGTGGTGGTAACCTTTATTAACATCACCGAATCGAAGCTGCTGGAAGCCCAGTTGCGCCAGATTCAGTCCGGTAGCGCCACCGGCCGGGAGCCCGGCGGGAGCGCATCGTGAGCAAGGCCGGCAAAGCCGGCAAGGCCGCCAGGGCCAACCATGGCGACCCGTTCAGCGTGCGCGTGCGCGAGCAGGCCGAGCAATTGGCGGCGCAAGCGCCACCGCTGCCGCTGTCGCTGTCGAACGAGGACATGCTGCGCCAGCTGCACGAGTTGCAGGTCAGCCAGATCGAGCTGCAGATGCAGAACGCCGCCCTGGCCGAGCTGGAGCAGTTGCGCAGCGAGTCCGAGAGCAGCCGCGACCGCTACGCCCGGCTTTACGAGGAGGCGCCCGCCAGCTATTTTTCGCTCAACCGTGATGGCGTGATCACGCGCGCCAACCTGGCGGCCAGCAACTTGCTGCAGCGCGACAAGCCACAGCTGCTGGCGCGGCGTTTCGAACAATTCATCGCACCCGAAGCGCAGGGCTGTTTCCGGCGCTTTCTCGAGGCGGTGTTTGACAGCGGCGCGCGCCAGGTGTTCGAGGCGCCGCTGTTCCAGCGCGACGGCCTGGTGCGTATCGAAGCGAACCTCGACGCGGGCAGCGCCAGCGTGCGCATGCTGGTGACCGACCTCGGCGACGAACTGGCGCGCGAGTCGGCGCTGCGCCGCGCCTTTGTGATTCTCGACACCATCCGCGAAGGCGTGATGGTGACCGACAGCGACAACCGCATTATCTCGGTCAATCCCGCGTTCACCACCATCACCGGCTACCTGGCCGAGGAAGCGATCGGCCGCGACCCGTCTTTTCTGGGCGCCGGCACCCACCAGCCGCAGTTTTACAAGGCCATGTGGGACAGCTTGCGCCGCGAAGGCGCCTGGTTTGGCGAACTGGTCAACCGGCGCAAGAATGGCGAGCGCTTTGTCGAGTCGCTGTCGATTACGCCGATGCGTGCCCCGGACGGCGCCACCACCCATTTTGTCGGCGTGTTTTCCGATATTACCGAACGCAAGGTGGCCGAAGCGTCGCTGCGCGAACTGCACCGCGAGCTCGACCAGCGCGTGATCGACCGCACCGCCGATCTGTTGCGCGCCAACCAGCATCTGCAGCAGGAAGTGCAGCAGCGCGAACTGGCGCAGCAGGCCTTGCGCGACGCCGAGCGTTTTTTCCATGCCACCATCGATTCGCTGTCGGACCGGGTACTGGTGCTGGACCAGGAAGGCGGCCTGGTGCATGCCAACCAGGCGTATCTGCAGTTTTCAGGGCACGCGCCCGGCGAATTGCCCTACCTGCAGTTTTGTGCAACCGACCCGCGCTGGCGGCGTGGCGCCGGGCATGAGCTGGCCGCCGGCATCGCCTCGGTGATCGCCGGCCAGGCCGACGCCTATGCGCTCGAATATGAATTTGCCACCGAGGCTGGCGCGCACTGGTCGCTGGCCAAGGTCAGCCGTTTTCGCGGCGAAGGCCCGCTGCGGGTGGTGGTGGCGCATACCGACATCACCGAACGCAAGCTGATGGACAGCGCGCTGCGCCAGTCGCATGCCCAGCTGCGCCAGCTGGCGCTGCACCTGGAAACGGTCAAGGAAGACGAGCGCAAGCGTATTTCGCGCGATATCCACGATGAACTGGGGCAAAACCTGCTGGCGCTGCGCATCGATATCTCCATGCTCAGCGCGCGCACGCAACACGCGCATCCGCGCCTGCACCGGCGGGTGGCCTCGGTGCTGGACAATATCGACACGACCATCAAGAGCGTGCGCGGCATCATGAACGAATTGCGGCCGATGGCGCTGGACCTGGGACTGCAGGCGGCCATCGAATGGCAGGTGGGTGATTTTCGCAAACGCAGCGGCATCGTTTGCCACTTGCAGATCGCCGACGAAGCGCTGTTTGCGGCCATCGGCAGCCAGGCCGAGATCGCGCTGTTTCGCATCGTGCAAGAAGCGCTGAGCAATGTCCTGCGCCATGCCCAGGCCAGTGTGGTCGAACTGGAATTCCATTGCGACGCGCGCGCCGTGTATGTCAGCATCAGCGACAACGGCGTCGGCATTACCGCTCAACAACAGCGCAAGAAGCAGTGCTTCGGCCTGATCGGCATTCGCGAACGGGTGCGCGCGCTCGACGGCCAGTTGGAGATCGGCGCCCCCGCCTCGGGTAGCGGTTGCCGTTTGTGGCTGCAAGTGCCGCTGCGCGTGCCGGCACCGGGCGCGCAGATGATACAAAAAGTACAGTGAAGTAATTTTTGCCGACTCATGCCCTCCAGACAGGCTATACTTTCGCCTGCTTTTTATGGAGGCCTACCTTGTTCAAGACTATCGTGTTACCAGTCGCCCTGATGGGCGCGTTCGCCGGCGTACAAGCCGACGAAGGGCAGTGGCAACCACACCAACTGCCACAGCTGAAAGCCGAACTCAAACGTGTCGGCATCGAGATCCCCGCTGAAAAGCTGGCCGACCTGAGCAAGCATCCGATGAGCGCCATCGTCTCGCTGGGCGGCTGTTCGGCCGCCTTCGTGTCGAACGCCGGCCTGGTAGTGACAAACCACCATTGCGCGTATGGCGCGGTGCAGCGCAACTCGACTCCCGAACATAATTACATCACCGACGGCTTCCTGGCCAAGACCCGCGCGGCCGAATTGCCGGGCGGGCCGAACAGCCTGGTGTATGTCACCGATAAGGTGGAAAACGTCAGCGACCGCGTCTTGACAGGCCTGACGGCGCAGATGAGCGGCCGTGCACGCCATGAAGCGGTGGAAAAACGCATCAAGGACCTGATCGCCGAATGCGAGACGGACAAGATGTACCGCTGCTCGGTGCCGGCCTTCCATCGCGGCCTCGAGTACTACCGCATCCGCCAGATGATGATACGCGACGTGCGCCTGGTGTACGCGCCGTCCGACAAGATCGGCAACTTCGGCGGCGACATCGACAATTACGAATGGCCGCGCCACACGGGCGACTACGCGTTCCTGCGCGCCTATGTGGGCAAGGACGGCCGTCCGGCCGATCCGTCGCCGGACAACGTGCCCTACCAGTCGAAGGACTTCCTGGTGGTGTCGGCCGAAGGCATCAGGAACGGCGACGGCATCCTGCTGGCCGGCTACCCCGGACGCACCAGCCGCTACAAGCTGCCATCGGAAATCCGCTATGCGCGCGACTCGGCCTTTCCGCTGAAAGTGGCCGAGCTGCAGGCCGACCTGGCCGTGATGGCCGACGCCACCAAGGGCGATGCCGCCGCCGAAGTGCGCTACGCCAGCGTGGTCAAAAGCATCAACAATGTGCTCAAGAAAACCCAGGGCCTGCTCGACGGTTTCGCGCGCAAGGACATCGCCGCCATCAAGGACGTGCAGGACGCCGAGTTCCGCGCCTGGTACGCGAAACAGCCGAACGTGTCGCCAACCCTGCTGGCCGAACTGGACGCGGCGATCGCCAGCGACATGGCCCTGAGCGACGAAGAGTTCGCCTGGTCGGTGGCCACCAATAGCGACCTGCTGAAAAGCGCGCGTTCGCTGTACCGCTACGCGCAGGAAGGCAAGAAGCCCGATGCCGAACGCGAATCGGGCTACCAGCAGCGCGACCTGGCCTTTATCAAGGCCCGCCTGGCGCGCCTGGAGCAGTCCTACGTGAACAAGGTCGACCAGGCGCGTTTCGAAGCGGGCCTGAAGCGCTATGCGGCCCTGGCCGCGAAGAGCCATCCGCAAGGCCTCGATGCGCTGCTGCCGGCGCCAGGCGCTGTTGCCGCGCTGTACCAGAAGACGCAGCTGGCCGACACCGCCAGGCGCCTGGCCTGGCTGGAAAAAGACCAGGCTGCCTTCGAGCAGTCCGACGACGCCTTCGTGCGGCTGGCCATCAAATTGCAGCCGGTGGCCGCCGCGCTGGAAGAGCGCCGCAAGGAAATCGACGGCAACCTCGAACGCGTGATTCCGCAGTATATGCAAGCGGTAATCGCCTGGAAACAGTCGCAAGGCAAGCCGGTCTACCCGGACGCCAACTCGACCCTGCGCGTGACGTACGGCACGGTTTCGCCATACTCGCCGCGCGACGGCCTGACCAAGGGGCCGTTTACCACCGTCGAAGGGATCGTTGAAAAAGTCACCGGCAAGGCGCCATTCCAGGCGCCGCAAGGCCTGCTCGACGCCGTCAAGGAAAAACGCTACGGCCAGTTCCGCGATCCGGTGCTGGGCACGGTGCCGGTCAACTTCCTGACCAGCGCCGACACCACCGGCGGCAACTCCGGCTCGGCGGTGATGAACAAGCGCGGCGAACTGATCGGCCTGAATTTCGATTCGACCTATGAATCGATCACCAAGGACTGGTACTTCGACACGGCCATCACGCGCGCGATCCACCTCGATATCCGCTATATGTTGTGGGTGATGAAGGAGGTCGACCATGCCGACAATCTGCTGGCGGAAATGACGATCAAGTATCCGAAGGCAGCGCAGTCCAATAAGGCAGCGAAGAAATAATCGTTACTCGCTGATCCGCAAGCCGCATCCGCCGTCCTGGCCGATGCGGCTTTTTTGCACTTGGGCAACTAGTTTGAGCTCCCTCAATATGCCGGCGCTTGCCATGGTTAGCATAAGCCAGGGCACGCAAGGAGGCAATATGGATGATGGCAAGCTGGCAGCCGATCTGGCGCGCCTTTTCGCAGCAGACAGGCGAGTCCAGGACAGCCGCTTGCTGCGCATGGATTTCCCGCACGGCGATGGTCCGCCCGATACCGCGCTGCTGGTCAACAGCCTGCGGGCACACGAGGCAATGTCACGCGACTTCCGTTTCGAGGTCGAACTGCTGTCCGACAATCTCCACGTTCCGCTGACAGCCATGATGGGACGCATGGTCACGATTTCCATGGTGCGCGATGACGCCAGCTTGCGCCATTTTAATGGCTATGTCGGCGAATTTCGCCTGTTGCGCAGCGACGGCGGTTTTGCGTTCTACCAGATGGTGCTGCAGCCCTGGCTGGCGTTTGCCCGGCTGCGCATGGACAATGTCTCGTTCCACGGACGTACCGTGGTCGACATCAGCGAAACGACCTTCGAGCATTATTTGCAGCGCGACTGGCAAAACCGCTTGCAGGAGGAAAAACCGGTTTTAACTTGTGCCAATCAGCATAATGAAACCGATTACAACCATCTGCACCGGCGCTGGGAAGACCAGGGACTCCATTATTGGTATGAACATCGCGCCGACGGTCATACGCTGTGCCTGGGCGACAATACCTGCCTGACCGACAGCATCGACCCGGGCGACGACCTTGCCGGTGAACCTGACGAGATGGTGTTTCGCAGCGGCGCGGGTTCGCTGGAGCGCGACGGCATACGCGATTGGCAGGCGATACGGAAAATCGCTTCGGGTTCGCTCACGCTGGCCAGCTTCAACTACAAGCATCCCCGTGCCAGCCGCGCCAGCGGCCATGCGCTGCGCCAGCAGGGCGATGTGTTTGCCCATGAACTGTATCAGTACACCGGCTATGGCTATGCCGATGTCGACGCCGGCGACGCGCTGGCGCAACGCCGCCTGGAGGAGCGCAACTGCCGGGCGCAATACTTCGACGCTGGCGGCAATCACCGCTGCGCCCAGGCCGGACGCAGTTTCACGCTGGGCGGCCACTTCAGCAGCCGGCAATCCGTGCCGGCCAGAGGTGAGGCGGCGCGCCCGGGCATCGGTTCGCGCGAATACCTGATCCTGTCGGTCGATCATGTCGCCAGCAACAATTACCAGGCGGGGACGGGGGCGAAGTCGCATTATGAAAACCGGTTCAGCTGCATCCGCAAAAGCATCCGCTGGTATCCGGGGCGGCACTTCAACAGCACGCCGTGTGCCTTGCCCGGCGTGCAGACCGCGATTGTCACCGGGCCGGCAGGCGAAACCATCCATACCGACGCGCTGGGCCGGGTGAAGGTGCAATTTCACTGGGACCGGCTGGGCAAGTTCGACGGGGGCAGTTCGCCATGGATCAGGGTCATGACGCCATGGGCCGGGCAGGCATTCGGCCAGATCGCGTTGCCGCGCATCGGCCAGGAGGTGCTGATCCAGTTTTTGGACGGCAATATCGACCGTCCCGTCATCGTCGGCGCGGTGTACAACGGCAACCATGCGCCGCCGTGGCAGTTGCCGGGGCAACGCATGTTGGGCGGCTGGCGTAGCGCCGAGCTGATGCCTGACGGCGGCCACGGCGTGCGCGGCAACCAGCTGGTGTTTGATGACACGCACCAGCGCATCCAGGCGCAACTGAAAAGCGATCATCAGCACAGCCAATTGTCGCTCGGCTGCATCAGCCGCATCGAAGACGCCAGCGGGCGCAAGGATGGTCGTGGCGAAGGCTGGGAACTGGCGTCGGACGCCTGGGGCGTGGCGCGCGCCGGCCGCGGCATGTTGCTGACCACCGAAGCGCGCCCTGGCGCCGCCTCGCATATCAAGAGCATGGATGAAACCCTGCGCCGGCTGGCCGAGGCTGCCGAGCGGCACAAGGCGCTGGCCGCCCTGGCGCAGCATTACGGCGCGCAAGAAAGTGCTGCCCAGCAGGGCGCCGCCGCCGATGAACTGAAAGCCCAGCATGCCGCGATCAAGGGCGCCGGCGCTGGCGAAGGCGTGTTTCCCGAGTTGGCGGCGCCGCATCTGGTGCTGGCCAGCCCGGCCGGCATCGAAACGACGAGTGCGCAATCGACGCATATCGCCAGCGCAGAACACACCGCGCTGACGGCGGGGCGCGACCTGTCGATGGCGGCCGGCGGCGGCCTGTTCGCCAGCATCGGCGCGGCGCTGCGCCTGTTCGTCCACAAGGCCGGCATGAAGCTGATCGCCGCAGCAGGTCCGGTGCAGATCGCGGCACAAACCGATGCGGTCGAAATTGTCGCCAACAAGGTGCTGGAGTTGATCAGCCAGGCCGACTGGGTGAATATTCGCGGCCGCAAGGGCGTGCGCCTGCATGGCGCCGATTGCATGCTTGAAATTGGCGACAAGGTCCAGTTTTTTACGTCGTCGCCGACACTGTTTCATGGCAACCTGGAAACGCTGGCGCCCAAAAACCGGCCGCAACCGGAACCGGAACCGCCCGTCGCGCCGGTAGCGGGGCAATTGCAGCATACGATACAGGCCCACGCCGATGGCGGCCAGTACGCGCTGGTGCCTTATACGCTGTACAACGGAGACGCCGAAGTCGAGCAAGGCCTGACCGATGAATTCGGCCGCATCCTGATCGCGCATCAGGACGGCACGCCGCGCTACCGTGTGGTCCTTGGCAATGGCGAGGAGTTTTCATTGCATGCCAGCGCGTGCTTCGATGCCGGCGCGGCGCCGGACGGCGAACAGAAGCTGTCGAACCGTGGTTTGCGCGCGCTCGACGCTACCGGCGACGGCCGCTTGTGGCGATGATCATCTTCCAATGACTGGAGTAAGCATGGCCGATACAAGCAGGCGCATCGAGACCACCCACATCGACGAGGTCGGCCGCACTGCGGCCAGTTCGCTCCAGTGGCTGCTGGAAAACCGCAACCTGAAAGGCAATGCCACTCATCCGATTACGCATAACAACAAGCTGACGCTGTTCATTTGCGGACAGGAAGCCTTCGCCGACATCGCCGCCGAGATCGCCAGGGCTAAAGATTCCATCGACCTGTGCTGCTGGGGTTTCGACCCGGGCATGGAGCTGGTGCGCGGCAACAGCGCCACCTGGCCGCGTGGCGAAACTTTTGGCGACTTGCTGATCGACGCCACCACGCGGCGTCACCTGAGGGTGCGCCTGTTGATATGGCATGACCGGATCGGCTCGCCGATGGTGCACAATATGCCGGGCCATTCGCACGGCACCTCGCCGTGGAAAAACAGTAGCCAACGCGCTGACGATATCAGCGCAAAAGGCAGCCTGGCGATGTTGCAGGACGCGGTCGCCACGAGAGCGATGATCAGCGGCGGTTACAGGGGCGACAGGATCCCGCCTGAGGATATTCCGATGCTGGCGCGTGAAGAATATTGCTACAGCTGGTATGGGGCCGCGTTCAAGGGCTTGTTTGGAAATCTGGAGATACGCTTGCGGCACGGCGACAGCCATGCGATAGGCAAGAGTATCGCGACCGAAACAAGCCAGCCGCACGGCCTGACGATGGGGGAAATTGAAAAGCCTGGCATGAGCTACTTGGGCACCCATCACCAGAAGACGATCCTGATCGATTTCTCCCACGAAAAGGGATCCAAGGCCGTCGGCTATGTAATGGGCCTGAACTCGGTGACTGATTATTGGGACACGACTGCCCATCTGCTCGACGATACGCGGCGCGAACAGGGCGGTCCCCACGAGCGGCGTGAGTGTTTGCAAGGAATGGCGGCGGACGGCGGCTTTGCCACGCTCAAGCCCTATCAGGATTATGCCTGCCGCATCGACGGCGGCAAGGCGCTCATCGCGCTCTATAACAATTTTGTGAAGGCATGGGATCGCGCGATTGACGACCGTACACATCAGGCCGCCGAGGAATGCGTGAGTTGGTATTCGTCATGTAAAAACCCGCCGGCCCAGCTGTTGCGCAAGGCCGGGCCGGATGACTCCACCGTGCAGATCGTCCTGACGCAGCCCGAGGAGCAGGACAAGACCATCAAGGAAACCTACTTTCGCGCGGTGACCCAGGCCAGCCTGGCGGCCGGCTACCTGTATGTGGAAAACCAGTATTTCCAATATGAGGATTGGGCGCGGCATTTGCTGGCCGAGCGCAAGAAGGTGGTCGCCGCCTGGAACGCCGGCAGCGTCAAGGCGGGCAAGAGCCTTGAAGATATGCCGATCATGCACGTGTTCATCGTCATCCCGGTGCCGGAGCGGGCGCAGATGGTGCCGCGCACCTACGACACGCTGGCGGCCCTGGGGCAGCACGACGGCATGACGGGACAAAACAAGATGATCGATGACTACAACAAGCTGCCGAAAACCCGGCATGTCAGAGGCGGATTCGGCATCACCAACGAGGTTGAAGTCAAGTTGCCCGACGTGGTGCGGCACTCCAACGGCATCAACAAGCCTGGCGCGATGACGCTCGAAAGCGAATTCGGGCTGAAGGTCTCGGTGGCCATGCTCAATGTCAGCGCGTTCGACACCGACCGCTGGCGCTACCGCGAAATCTACATCCATTCCAAATTGATGCTGGTTGACGACGTGTTCATGACCTTGGGCAGCGCCAACCTGAACCAGCGCAGCATGGCCGTCGACAGCGAAATCAATATCGCCACCGTCGACTACCGCGTGGCCGCGGATTTGCGCAAGCGGGTGTGGCGCATGCATAGCGGGGGACTGGTCGATGGAGGGGGCGGGACGAAGTCGGAGATTGCGTCGGCGTTCGGGAAGTGGAGAGAGTTAATGGGAGCAAATCAAAAGAAAAAATTCGGTAAATCCGGAAATTCAGTTTTAAAGAAAATGACCGGTTTCCTGCTGCCATTGGAAGACAAACGTAGCTCCACCATACGCCTGGGTTGATCATGAGTAAAAAAAATACCGCCTTTTTTCGCCTGCCATTTCTTGCATTGGCAGCTCTTCTCTTTGTTCCTTTGATTGCCTGCAAAATGCCTAACGACAAAGTCCTGCCACGCAACCAAAGTTTGCCGCTCTTCAATCCACACGTATCCGACTTTATTTGTGAAATCGAGTCGAGCAAAGTGCCTCTGATCGATGCGCAAGCCGAGGATTGGTTCCTCGAAGCACGCGCCTTGGAAGATCCTGAAATTTTCGTGGAAGATCGCGACTATAAAAAAATTGTCGATCTGACACATAGGGCCGCGGAGCGATTGCACTGGAAAGCGATGCTCAACCTGGCCAGCCTGTATGTGGAAGGGCGCGATCCTTTATATGGTGAGGAGGAAGCGGTGCAACTGGTGGAAAAGGCGATGCTGCTCGGCATACCGGCCGCATATGATCGGATGGGAACGTATTATGCGAATGGGACGGGCGTCAACGGCGACATCACTCGTGCTTATGCCTTCTGGCAAAAGGCAGCACAGATGGGTAATCCGCAGGCATTGGGGTTCTTGGGCGAGAAATTGACGGCTGGAGAGGATCATCCAAGTATTGATATGTGGGACAATTTTCCTATAGCGACCAAAATGCTGGAATGCGCTGTTTCCCAAGGATATGGTCCATCCGCATATGATTTATATTATTTATATGCTGTAGTAAGAACTCCTGACGGTACATCTGATGGGGAAACAACTGCTGAAACCAAAGAACGCTCTTTGCAAATATTGCATGTCGGAGTAAGCCTGGGTTGCGAGAAGTGTGCAAACAAACTTCAGATTGAATTCGGAGATCCATTTGATCTTGCAAACATGGTAGTTCCGTATATTGATAAAGCGCGGGCAGAACGTTATGGCGTACTAAGTCGTGCCCTCGGCTTCAACCCCAATCGCCGCTTCCCAAATCTCGATAAAATCCTGCCATTGCCGCCGGCCGATCTGCCACCGTGGGATGGTCAACGAAAGAGCCTGCTCGACGCCGCCATGGGCGTCCGCCCGCCGCCAGCCATCCCGAAGCCAGGCACAGCCTCGCTTTCAAAAGAGCCGTATTTCCTGGCCGCCGACTACGCGCTGCGTCCCACCGGCTTGCACTGCGATGCGCCGAGCGCGCCATTTTCCGCGTACTGGCAACCTGTCCAAGGACAGGGCTTGACGGCGCCGGCCCGGCTATTTCACAAAGGCGAAGAGTTCCGCCATTTCAGTATGATCGATGCCGATGGCAGGAGCCGCTATGGCGGCGTGACGTGGGAGCATTGCCTGACGATACGGCACAACCATGGCGCCGTGGAACCGCGCGCGGCGCGCGGCTTGCTGCGCGAGGTGGCGCGCCCCGAGCCTTTGTTGCGCTGCGCTTGCGGCCAAGCCTGTCCGGTCAGCGGCGTCTGGCAACCATGGGTAGCGGCCGACCATCCGCTGCAGGCCATCGTCAATCAGTACTGGCGCCAGGCCTGGCTGACCGAGGGCGCGCCGTTCCCGCAGCCGCGCCGCGACTGGCTGCTCGATTTGCCAGATGGCGACGTGGCCTGGCATTTGATGGAGATGTCCCTAGCTGATCCTGGCAGCTGAGCTCAAGCGCATCCGCCTTCGGGCCGATGCGGTTTTTTACGTCTCAATACACCACCAGCGTGCCATCGGCTACCAGGCCGCAAGGCCAGTGACCTTGCCGGTAAAGATCGAGCGCGGCCAGCCAGAAGCCTTCGCGCTGCGCCAGCATTTCAAGGCTGGCCATGCGCACGCAGTACAGCGCCGCGCCGATGGCCGCTGGCGTGAAGTCATGCGCCCCCTTGCTGATCAGCCGGTCCGGCACGCAGCGCAAGGAATGCAGCGCCAGCTTGTAGTTCGCCATCACTGCCTGCAGGTAAGGAGTGCCGGCCTGTTTCAGCAGCGTCGGCAAGGCGTCGCCATGCACCGGGTCGGGTTGGCCGCGCGACGTGGGCAGCCAGTCCATGCTGGCACTGTCCCAGGCATGCAGGCTGGGCAGGGCCAACTGTCCCGGCTGTGCTTGAAACGTGCCGGCTGCGCGAAACCAGCTGATGTTATCGAGCGCCTCCATCATGCCGCGTGTTCCTGCCGCAGCAAGGCTTCCACCGGCAGCTGGAAAAAGCGCGGCACCAGCGCCGGCGACAGCTCGTTGCCGCCATCGATCATCTCCAGCCGTCCGCTCAGCAGCAGCATCACGTAGCCGTGGCCCAGCGACCAGCCGGCGCTGGCGGCGGCGCGCTCCCAGCGCATGTCGAGGCCGGCCTCGCGCACGGCGGCGCCGGCCGTTTGCAGCACGTAGGCAAAGCAGGTGTGCGCCGCTGCCAGCAGCACGGGAAACTGGCGGATATCCTGGTGCTCGAACATGAGGCGGTAATGGGCCGGTGCGGCCAGGGCGAATTCGATATATTGCTGCCCGAGCAACTGAAAGCGTTCGGCCGAGGGCAGGCTGCCCTCCGGCGGCAGTTGCGCATCCCATTTGCTGCGCAGCGCATCGAAGCCGGCGGCGGCCACTTCGGCCAGCAGCGCTTCCTTGCTGGCAAAGTGGCGGTACACGGCGGCGATCGACACGCCGGCCGCGCGCGCCAGTTCGCGCAGCGACACATTGGCGTCGTTCTGGCGCGCCAGCTGGGCGATGGTGGCGGCGATCAGGGTCTCGCGCAGGTTACCGTGATGATAGCTATTGCTGGTTGAATTCATAAGTTATCACTGTTTACATTGCGTGGATTATGTGTATGATAGTTATGTTATCACTGTACACATGAGGCCGCTATGCAAGCAATCACATTCAAGGCGCGCAAGGCAGGCTTGCCGCCACAAGCGGCGATCGCGCCGCTGTACCAGGGCAGCGACCTGGCCGACGCCTATGTCGTCGCCTTGCCCAACGCGCAGGCGGCCAGCATGGACATGGAAAGCCTGGCCAATGCGCTGTTTGGCAGCCAGCCGGGCTGGGCGCAAAAGCTGATGGTGCTGCGCGACGCCATCGTGGCCCGCTTCGGCATCAAGACGGCGACCGAGCTGACCCAGGGCGGCGGCGGGCGGGTCGGCATCTTTCGCATCTATGCCGTCACGGCCGATGAAATTATTGTCGGCGAGGATGACAGCCACCTGGACTTTCGCCTGTCGATGCTGCGCAGCCCGCATGATGGCGCGCATGGCAGCCTGACCCTGGCCAGCGCCGTGCATTGCCATAACTGGCTGGGCCGCGCCTACATCATGGTGATACGGCCGTTCCACAAGCTGATCGTGCGCCATACGCTGAGCCGGGCCGCCAGGCGCGGCTTTAGCTGAGCGCCGGATAAGTCGGATGAGTCGGATAAGGCGGCCGCCAGGGCCGGGCAATCTTGCTTATTCAGGTGCGCTATTGCATACTGCGCCACCTGCCTTTGCCCGTGCCTTCCTCCCGGCCGCCCTGTCCACGCTCATGAACGATACGCTACTCCTGCTGGGTTTTGCCACCACGCCGCTCGAACTGGTTTCCTTTGTACTGGCCCTGATCACTGTCGCACTCAATATCCGCCAGAACCACTGGGCCTGGCTGTTTGCGATCATCTCGTCGGCCGCCTACGGGTTTGTGTTTTTCGAGTCGCGCCTGTATGGCGACATGGGCTTGCAGCTGCTGTTTATCGCCATATCAAGCTGGGGCTGGTATCACTGGCTGCATCCGAAAAGCGGCGTGCCGGTCTTGCCCGTCACCTGGCTCACGCCGCGCGGCTGGCTCGGTAGCGCCGCAGGCTGGCTGATCGGCTTTCTGCTGATTTCCTGGCTGCTGAGCTCGACCGACACCGACGTGCCGCATGCCGACGGTTTCCTGACGGCCGGCAGCCTGCTGGGCCAGCTGCTGCTGTCGCGCAAGAAGATCGAGAACTGGATCGTCTGGATCGTGGTCGATATCCTGTACGTCGGCTTGTACATCTACAAGAACCTGACCTTGACGGCCATCCTGTACGCGGTGTTCGTGGTAATGGCGACGATCGGCCTGCTGGCCTGGAGAAAAGCCGCGCCGGCCGCACCTGACGCGATGGTTCTCAAGTGAAGGCGCCGCTGTTGCGCGTTGCCATCCTGGGCGCCGAATCGTCGGGAAAATCGACCCTGGCGGCCGCGCTTGCCGAACGCCTGGGCACGGTATGGGTGCCCGAATATTTGCGTGAATTTGTCGAAACGCACGGCAGGGTGCCGGTGGCGCAGGATCAGTTCCTGATTGCCAGCACCCAGGTCGCGCGCGAACGCGAGGCCGGTGCATCGGCGCATGGCGTACTGATTTGCGATACCACACCCTTGATGACGGTGCTGTACAGCCGCCATTATTTTGGCGGCGAAGACGCGCCGCTGGCGGCGCTGGCCGCCAGCACGCAGTATGACCTGACCCTGGTGACGGCGCCCGATACGCCATGGGTGGCGGACGGCCTGCAGCGCGAGTCCGAAGCCGTGCGCCAGCTGATCTACCGGCAGTTGCTCGATGAGCTGGCCGCGCGCCGCATCCCCCATCACATCCTGCAAGGCAGCTTGCAGCAGCGGCTGGCGCACACCATGCCGCTGCTCGAAGCGCTGCCGGCCAGCGTTTAAAAGTCGAACTGGGCCGACACTTTCACGGTGCGGCTGGCGCCCGGGAACAGGTAGCCGTCGGACTCCGGCGTGACGTCGCGCCAGTAGAACTTGTCGAACACATTGTTGACGGTGGCGCGCAGCACGGCCTGCTTGCCGGCCAGGCGCATGACGTAAGCGGCACCCAGGTTGGCCACATGGTACGCAGGCACGAAGGTGTTGTTGTTGAACTCGAACGCCTTTTTGCCCGCATATTCCCAGCTGCCGTTCACCGACAGGCCGGCCACCTGCGGCACGCGGTAGTCGAGGTTGACGGCGCTCTTGAAGGCCGGCACGTTCGGCACGCGCTTGCCGTCCAGCGACGCTTCGCCGGTGCTTGACTGCTGGCTGTTCAGGGCCGTGACCGAGACGCCGATATGGAGGTCGCGGCTGGCCTTGCCTTGCGCCGACAGTTCCAGGCCGCGGTGCTGGGCCTGGCCGGCGCGCACGAAGACGTTATTGGCGTTCTGGAACTCCAGGCCCTTGCGGATCTGGAACAGGCTGGCGGCGACCATCAGCTCGGGCGTGATGTCGGCTTTCACGCCGATCTCGATTTGCTTCGAGCGGCTTGGCGACAATTCCTGGTTCGCATTGGCCGCCTTGCGGTCGGCCGTGCCGCCGTGCTCCATGCCCTGCGAGTAGGCGCCGTAGACGGCCACGTTGTCGACCGGGTTGTACACCAGCGCGACGTTGGGCAGCAGGAAGTCATGTTTGGCGCGCACTTCGGCCACGCTCGGGTCGGCTTTCAGCACATATTGAAATCCATCGACGTCGATATGGCGCAGGCCCGCATGCAGCTTCCAGTTCGGCGACAGGGCCACGATGTCCTGCACGAAGACGGAGTTTTCCTTGTCGTTGCGCGTCTCGCGCACCGGCCCCTGCACGCCGTTCGAGATCGGCACGATGACGGGGTGGTAGATATTGCTGGTGCCGGCGTAGTCGTACACATAGCGCCCGGCGTGGTCCTTGCGGTGGAAGGTGGCCACGCCCGCCGTCAATTCATGGCGCAGGCTGCCGGTGGCGAACTTGCCCTGGATCATGGCTTGCGCGCTCAGCGGCTTCTTGGTTTCGCCCAGGCTGCGGTAGTCATACACGTCGTAGTCGCCATTGCCGCAAAAGCCGGGAAACAGATCCTGCGCGCTGCAGCCATATGGAAACGCGGTGTAGTCGTCGCGCTTGAACGAGTGCTGGTTGGCGCTGATGGTGGCGTGCCAGTTGTCGTCGAAGGCGTACTGGAAGCGCAGGCCCAGGTTGCTGGTGATGGTGTCGACCGGGCGCGTCCAGGGCTGCAGGTTGAGCAGGGTATCGGCGCTGACGCCGGCCGGCAGGGTGGTATTGTTCAGCAACTGGAAACCGGGCGCGGTGATCTGCGATTTGTCCTGGTAATCAAGATCGAGTTGCAGCAGGGCCTGCGGCGAAATCTGCCAGTCGAAGGCGCCCGAGATGAATTTGCGGTTGCCGTCGGCGCCCTTGACATACGAGCGCAGGCGCTCGGCCGCCACGTTGATGCGGTAGCCGAAACGGGTGTCGTCCAGCCGCCCGCCCAGGTCGATGGCGCCATACAGGGTGCCGCGCTCGCGCGCTTCGACGGTGACCGTGCGCAAGGCAGTAGCGGTGGGGCGCTTGACGATAAAGTCGATCACGCCGCCCGGTGCCGCCATGCCGGCTTGCAGCCCTGCCAGGCCTTTCAATACTTCGATGCGTTCCTTGTTTTCCAGCGGAATTTGCGTGTCGCCGGGAATCGCGATGCCGTCCTTGCGGTAGCTGGAATTGTTGTCGAGCTTGAAGCCGCGGATCGAGAACTGCTCGGCATAGCCAACCGCGTTGTAGGCGTCGTTGATGCTGGCGTCGAGGCGCACGGCGTCGCTGGTATTGCGGATCTGCAGGTCCTGCATGGTTTGCTGCGAAATGACGGTGACGGCGGCCGGCGTTTGCAGCAGCGGCGCGTCGCTGAAGCCGCCGACCGAGGCGCGCTGGGCGGCTGGCGCCTTGCTGGCGGTAACGATCACTTCGGCCATGCTCGATGGGGTATCGACGGCATCGGCGGTGTCAAAGGCAAAGGCTGGCGATGCAAATGCTTGTGCGATGGACAGGGTCAGGATGGAGACAGACAGATTCGGTGTGGACATGATTGCTCGTGGTTCAAGCCGCTTCATCGGGAGGAGAACGGCAGGCTGCTTGTTCGGCTGGCGCCAACGCAGGAGCTATCAAAGGAGGGAGGTACTTTGCGCTTTCCTTCGCTGGCATTATCCAGATCAGGTACGAAGGGTATCTCTCACCCGGATGACTGCTCCAGGACCCCTAGCGAATTGATAGCTTAACATGAACCGCCGCCCGCTGTCTGCCAGGCTGGCGCTTTTACAACAGTCTACAGACTCAGTTCCAGCACCTTGCGGCTGACGGCCAGCGTCACTTCGCCCTGCTCGCCAAGCGCCGTCATGCCGTGCGTTTCCAGCGCGGCGATCACCGCCTCGACGCTGGCGTGGTCCAGGCCGTAGTCGGCCAGGCGCGTCTTGAGGCCCATATGGCGGAAGAAATACTCGGTGCGCGCGATCGCCGTTTCGATGCGGCCGTCCTCGTCGCCACCGTCCAGGCCCCACACGCGGGCCGCGTATTGCAGCAGCTTGGCGCGCTTGGCCTGCTTGCGCACGCGCAGCATGCTGGGCAGGATCACGGCCAGGGTCTGTGCATGGTCGAGTTCATACAGGGCCGTCAGCTCATGGCCGATGGCGTGCGTGGACCAGTCCTGCGGCACGCCCACGCCGATCAGGCCGTTCAGGGCCAGGGTGGCGCACCACATCACGTTGGCGCGCACGTCGTAGTCGTCCGGGTGCGACAGCGCCTTCGGACCTTCTTCGATCAGCGTCAGCAGGATGCCTTCGGCAAAGCGGTCCTGCACCGAGGCGTTGACGGAGGCGGTCAAATACTGTTCCATCACGTGGGCAAAGGCGTCGACCACGCCGTTGCCGACCTGGCGCAGCGGCAAGGTAAACGTTTTCGACGGGTCGAGCACGGAAAATTTCGGATACACCTTGCGGCTCATGAACGAGCGTTTTTCCTGGGTCGCCTTGCGCGTGATGACGGCCGAGCCGTTCATTTCGGAACCGGTGGCGGGCAGGGTCAATACGGTGCCGAAGGGCAGGGCGTCGTCGATGATCTTGCCGCCTTTTTCCAGGATGTCCCACGCTTCGCCGTCGCGCACGGCGGCGGCGGCGATGAACTTGGTGCCGTCGACCACCGAACCGCCGCCCACGCCAAGCAGGAAATCGATGCCTTCGCTTTTCACCAGCGCCACGGCCTGCATCAGGGTTTCATAACTTGGGTTCGGTTCGATACCGGCGAACTCCAGCACCGTGTGGCCGGCCAGCGCGGCGCGCACTTCATCGTAGACGCCGTTCTGCTTGATGCTGCCGCCGCCATAGGTCATCAGCACTTTGGCCTGCGGCGGTATCAGCTTGGCGATGGCGGCGATCTGGCCCTGGCCGAACAGGATCTGGGTGGGATTGTAGAAGTCGAAATTGATCATGGCTCTCCTGATGCTGATGAGGTTCGAGGCCTGATTATGGACGATGATGACCGCACGCGTGTTTGCCGCTTGAGATTTTCACGCGTGCGGTGGAAAATGCAGCGCATACCGAGGCATCTCGCCTGCGCACACAAAGGAAAAGCATGTCGCATCTACCCCTGGAAGAATCCGGCTTGCCGGCCACCGCGCTGGACATGCACCGCGCCATCGGCGCGCTGGTCGCCGCGCTGCAGGCGCTGGACGTCAACAGCCAGCGTTTCGAAGCCTGCACCGACCCCGAACTGCGCCGCGTGCTGGCGCATGCGGGCGACACCAGCCGGCGCGAAGCGGCCATGCTGTTCGAATGGATGCGCCGGCGCGACGCTCGGCTGGACAAGGAAATGAAGGAAGCGCTGTTCAAGGCGGGACCGATCGTGGCGCAATTTCATTACGACGAGACAGTCAAGTAGGCCTGTCTCGCTGCGTACCATGCGCCGTGCAAGCGGTGGCTCGCGTAGACTGCGTCCCGAATACGATTTTGGGAGTGTATATTGATGAAGTCTTTACCATACCGCGAAGGCAGCTGGTTTGCCGTGCCCTTGCAGGGTGGAGGGCATGCGGTCGGGGTGGTGGCGCGCAGGGCGCCAGCCGGCCGCATCATGCTGGCCTATATGTTCGGTCCGAAACGCGACGCGCTGCCGTCGCTGGCCGAACTGGAAACCCTGCGGCCGGAACAGGCCGTACGCCGCCTGCGCACGGGCGACATGGCATTGCTGAACGAACGCTGGACCATGCTGGGCGACAGCGAACACTGGCAGCGCGACGCATGGCCGATGCCGTCGTTTATCCGCCGCAATGAATCCTTGCAGCGCGCCTGGCGCGCCACGTATGCCGATGCCGACCCCGCCAAGCTGGACCGCGAAGAATCCGTGCCTTTCGATACACCGGGGCTGGAAAGCGATTCGCTGTATGGCTATGGCGCGACGGAGCTGTTGATGAGCAAGTTGCTGGTCACGCCGCCGGCAAACTGATCTGGAACGCCAGGCCGCCACCGGCGCGGTTGCGCACCTGCAGTTCGGCGCCGTGGCGCAGCAGCACGCGCTCGACGATGGCCAGGGCTAAACTAGCGTTCACCTTGCC
>NZ_LOCQ01000061.1 GCF_001677885.1 Janthinobacterium psychrotolerans
TGGGCGACTGGGTCAGCGCTGGCCACAGCGTGCTGGTGACCGGCCCCACCGGCGCCGGCAAATCATGGCTGGCCTGCGCGCTGGCGCAGTACGCCTGCCGGCGTGGATACTCGGCGATCTACCAGCGTGTACCGCGCTTGCAGGAAGAACTGCGCATCCGGCACGGCAGCGGTGCCTTCGGCAAATGGCTGCTGCAACTGGCCAAGACCGACGTCCTGGTGCTCGACGACTGGGGCATGGGGGCCATCGACAGCATGACGCGTTCGGATCTGCTGGAGATCATCGACGACCGCGCCGGCAACAAGGCCACCATCATTACTAGCCAACTGCCGGTCGAACACTGGCATGCATGGATCGGCGATGCCACCATCGCCGACGCCATCCTGGACCGCGTCATGCAGCGCAACCACCGTTTCACGCTGACCGGCGACTCGCTACGTGCCCAGCGACCTAAAACAGCCAAAAAGGAGAGAAATATCGACCCATCGTGACCGCACCGACTACAATTTAACCGCGTAACACCATCTCATGCGCAAGTGGGCACGATAGACCGGAATGGGTGGGCGCGTTCACCGAAATACGCATCATGCGGATCAATATAGGGCTGCAGCTTGCCTTTTTTCCACTCTGCTTGCAGAAGCAACCCCCTCCTGTTTTTGGCTTGACCGTACAAATTCAGCATATATCGCGGAATATAGTCCGCTGGCACAAGAAGATGGTTTTCATTGACCTTCAGGTGCAACTCTATTGGCAGCGCTTTACGTGGCGATGCAAACCACGCGAGTACGGCGACACAGAAAAAGGCCAACAATATCTTTCGTATAAAAGATCGCTTGCGCGGGAGCGATTGCGCCATCCTATCTCTCCGGTATCAGGTGCGTCAGGTCGAGCGGATGCTTATTCAGGGGACGCTGGCGTTCAAGCCGAAATAGCCGGTCCATATCCAGTTGCCTGCCCAATTGTTCCGGCGCGGTAGCAACACCCATGCTGCCATCCATCACGGACGGATACTCGAAATGCATCCGCGACCAGACACCATTTTCATAGCGCCAGTTGCCGATCTTATCGGCATCGTCATATGCCTGGAATGGATCGGAGGAATAAGCTGACACTAGGGCGCAATGCCGTTCAGTTAGCTCGCCTACGCTGTCAGGAAACTCGCAAAACGGATTGAGGCCTCGGTCTCCAGCACAGGCCCACCGGGCCAAGCGGGTCCGAAAAATGTCGAGGGCAAGGCGCAGCGACGACGACAGTACGCATGGTCGGCTAGGAGCTGCAACGCAGCCATCGGCATTTTCTCGGACTCGCGTCTCCGGCCCGCCGTTTGTACGTTAGGCCTTACGCATTTAATGCATCAGACAGCTTAACTGAACGGCATTAGACACTAGGGCGCCCATTTTTCCGAACCACGCCACATGCATGGCCGGATCTACACCGCTCATTAATGCGTGGGCCTCCGATTGCGATACGTGTAGTGAAGTAACATAAAAACGTTCATCGAGCATGGTTTGCCAGACTTTTTCTGCCCCTGCGTAGTCGCCTGCACTCAGATATGGCGATAGGGGAATATGTGCGGTCCAGGCGTTTGCGTCCAGCTTGTATCTGTTGAACACCTCGGTGTGATACTGGCAATTTCCTCTACAGGAAGCTGCACAATTTTCCCTAGCGCTATCGAATCAGGCAAATACTTTTCACGGTATGTAAAATCAGCCCGCATCAGATCACGGCCGAACTTATCCCAATCTCGCTCAGTCATGGCTACTTTCAGCTCACCCGCACGCATCTTTGCATAACCATTGGCAATAAACCCGCTGATGGTGTCATTGCGCACCACGCCCGATGCCAGCCGCGCATACCGGTCGCCATTTGCCGCCAGATAGTGCCAGCAAGCCTGACGATTACCCTGTGCCGCGTAATAACGCAGGATCTCCATATCGCGCTCGACCTTGCTGATACTGGCGGCAGCGGCGGCGGACATGCTGCGTCGTGGCAGGGTAGCAGATACGGCAGGGACAACGTCAAACGACGCCGTTCTTGTCCGCAAGGATGGATGGCTGGCCAGCGCCGACTCGTTGCGCGAAAGCCATGCCGCAAAACCGGGACCCAGCCTCGGATTGCGCCTGGCGGCGGCCAGTATGGCTAGCCGCCGCACACTACCATGCCGCATGCCGGCACTCAGGGTACGCAGCAGTGCAGTTACGGCCAGCAGATGAGCATGGGCAAAGTCGGCTGCCACCATGCTGGCGTGTGGCGCTGGCAAAGCGGGAGCCGGCAGGGTCCGCACCCCATATCTTGAGATACGCCCGGCGATATACGGTGCCGGCGTCGTGCAGGCCGGCGACCATCGACTTGCCCAAGGTGCCCGCATCGAATACGTTTGCCAGCAGGCTTTCCAGCATCGCCTTGCCGGCCAGCGTTGCCATGCCCAGGCACAGGGCAATGGCGTGGCAAATATCATTGAATTGAGGCCAGGCGGTGGCAATATCGATGCGCGAGAACTGCCGCCGCAGCAGCCTGAGTGCGGGACCGCTTGCCTGGTCCAGCGATTGCAACAGCCGGCTGGCGCGCTGAGCTGGACGGATCAGGATCGCGCTGTCGTGGCGAGCATGGCTGGCATGCAGCAGTCGCCGTATTTCGCCATCGGCTTGCTGGTCTTGCGCCGCCAGCATGGCGCGCAATCGCTGGCGGGCAGGAGTAAGAGTGATCATGGCGTCTGAGCAGGAAGAATCCTCCAGCATGCCGTCTGCGCCGCGGGAGCGTTGACTTCGCTCAGCGCAGTATCTTAAAACCCGCTTACCACATCAAATCGTCAGGAATCTGGAACGCCGCATACGGATCGTCCTCTTCCACTTGGGTGCTGGCCTGCTTGACGCGCACGACGATGGCCGGGTCGCGCTCGGCGATCTTGTCGGCAATGATGCGCGGCACCAGTTCCACCGCGCCGGCCAGGCAGACGATTACCAGGCGCCCTGCCACCAGGTGGCCTTGCACGGCCGGCGTGACGTAGATGCGTTCGATCTTGTTGTTGAACGTAAAGTTATACGGTACTTCGGCGTGGTTGCCCTTGCTCTGGCGGTTCTTTTGCACCATCTGCGCGATCTGCGCAACGATGGCTTTCTGGTTGGCGGCTGCGTCGCGCTGGGCGTTCAGTTCGCGCGCGCGCTCGGCGTTCTTGCGCTGGGTTTCCAGTGCGGCCAGGCGCACTTCGTCGACACTTTGCGTGCCGCTCTTGCGCTCATCCTTCTTTTGCTTGCTTTTGTCCTGATTGGCCAGCTTGACCTTTTTCTTGTCGACCAGGCCGGCCTTTAAAAATTGCTCTTGCAACGAAACCATGATGACTACTCCGTATTGAAGATGCGTCGGTGGTGACCGGCGGAAAAACGTAAGCATAGCGCAGGACAAACGGCCGGCTCACAAATAGAAACAAAATAAGCCGATTTCGCTGCCAAAGTTGTTGATAAATGTCATATAGTTAGTTACGTACCGCATATTGATGCGCACGCTCACGCAGCACTTACTTAACCGCCTTCTTGCAAGGATCTGCCATGAAACAACTGATTGCTCTGTGTATCGCCGCCTCGTTTGCCAGCGCAGGATTTGCCGTCGCGCAGGACGCGGCCCCGGCCGCCAAGACGGCGCAACAAAACAAGATGACTACCTGCAATGCCGATGCCGCCGGCAAGAAAGGTGACGAACGCAAGGCCTTCATGAAGGAATGCCTGAGCGCCAAGCCGGCGCCGGCCACCGGTACGGCGCAGCAAAACAAGATGAAAACCTGCAATGCCGACGCCAAGGACATGAAAGGCGACGAGCGCAAGGCCTTCATGAAGTCGTGCCTGAGCGCGCCGAAAAAATAAGCCATGCACAGTGGTACTGCGAAGCCAGCCAGCGCGCTGGCTTTTTTCATGCGCACGCCATGCCGGAAAACATGATCAATGATCAAGATGACATCTGCTTGGATCACGCGTAGTATTTACTCAATAGCAACTACAGCGGCGCAGTACCTACCAGAGAGGACGGCAAGGTGGCGGTATTGAATGATCTTGCGCACTGGCGCAGCCAGATATTTGCACGCCTGCTGCAAGTGGTGCTGTTGCTGGGCATCGTCACGGCCATCCCCAGCTCCCTGCTGGCGGCGCGTGAAGGCATCTGGCCGATCGTCGCGCTCGACATGGCATCCATCGCCTGGATCGCCGTCATCTGGTATCGAAGCGGCACGCCCTGGCGCTGGCGCGTATGGCAGTTTCTTGCCGTCATCTATATTGTCGGTATCGGGCTGCTGCTGAAGATCGGCCCGGTCAGCCAGATCTACCTGCTGGCCATTCCCGTGCTGGCGGCTTTGCTGCTGGGCTTGTTGCCGGCGCTGTGGGTGCTGGCGCTGACGTCGAGCTCGCTATTCCTGCTGGGTCTGCACCCCGACATCAGCCTGCAATTGCAGGGCGTACCCGATTCGCCACTGCTGCGTTCGCTGATTGTCACCCTCAACTTCATGCTGATCGCGTCTATCCTGACCTTGTCGACGGCGTTCCTGCTGCAGCACCTCGAGCGCTCGCTCGACCGTCTGCACGCCAGCGCGCTGTCGCTGGAACGCGAAATCGGCGAGCGCAAGAAGTCGGAGCAAGACATCCATCAACTGGCTTTTTATGATGTGCTGACCGGGCTGCCGAACCGGCGCCTGCTGATGGACCGCATCGGCCAGCTGCTGGCGGCCGCGCCGCGCGAGCACGCCATCGGTGCGCTGATGTTCATCGACCTCGATCACTTCAAGCATATCAACGATGCGCGCGGCCACGCCACCGGCGACGCGCTGCTGCGCATGGCGGGCGAACGCCTGGCACAGCTGATGCGCAAGGCCGACACGGTGGCGCGCCTCGGCGGCGATGAATTCGTGGTACTGCTGGCCCACCTGGCCGACGACATGGACAGCGCGGCCCAGGCGGCGGGCCTGGTCGCGGAAAAAATCCGCGCCGCGATCGCGCGCGACTTCGAGATCGGCGCGCAGTCATATCACTGCTCGGCCAGCATCGGCGTCACCCTGCTGCCCAAGACGGGGCAGCAGGCGCACGATTTGCTGCGCGAGGCCGACATCGCCATGTACCGCGCCAAGGCCGAAGGGCGCAACGGCATCGCCTTTTTTGAAATGGCCATGCAGGCCGGCGTGGAGCGCCGCCTGACCATGGAACGGGCGCTGGCGCGCGCGCTCGACGCCGGCCAATTGCGCATGCACGTGCAGCCGCAGCTGGACCGCCACGGCCAGGTGACGGGCGCCGAAATGCTGATGCGCTGGCCACAGGAGGACGGCAGCATGATCGCGCCATCGCTGTTCATCCCGGTCGCCGAAGAAACCGGCCTGATCATCAAGCTGGGCAACTGGGCGCTGCGGCAGGCTTGCCAGGCGGCGGTGCGCCTGGCGCAGGCCGGCCACCACTTCGCGCTGTCGGTCAATGTCAGCCCGGCCCAGTTCCGCCAGCCCGATTTTGCCGCCCGCGTGCGCGCCGCCTTGAACGACTCGGGTGCGCCGGCCGGCGCCCTGGTGCTGGAACTGACGGAAGGGCTGCTGGTCGACAAGCGCGACACGGCGCTGGCGCGCATGCGCGAACTGGCCGCGCTGGGCATCCGTTTTTCGATCGACGATTTCGGCACCGGCTATTCCAGCCTGGCCTACCTGACCTCGATGCCGCTGTACGAACTGAAAATCGACAAGAGCTTTGTCGACGCCACCCCGCACGACACCAGCGGCACGGCCATCGTGCAAGCCATCCTCGGCATGGCCGGCCACCTGGGCTTGCGGGTGGTGGCCGAAGGCGTGGAAACGCAGCAGCAGGCCGACTTCCTGGTGGCCCACGGCTGCGACGGCTTGCAGGGCTATCTGTATGCGCGGCCGATGCCATTGGACGACTTGATGCGGTGGCTGGCGCAGCGGCCCTGATCCGCTATTTAACCATGCCTGTCATGCGGCTCGTGCGGCTCGTGATCCTGGTGATGATGGGCGCTTTGCTCATGTTTTTGCGCATGATGGTCGGCATGTGGCGGCGCCGGCCGGGCTGGCGCCGCATGCACGGCAAGCATGTCCTGGTGGTTGCGCTGGGGCCGGCCATGACCCGTATCATTTTCATGGCGCGCCAACGGCGCGGGCACGGGCGCGCTGGCTCTTTCTTGCGCCATATGCTGCGCCACGGCGTCGGCGTGCTGGCGTTCCATCTGCGGCTGTTGCGGCTGCTGGTGCTGGTGCTGGTGTTGCGGCTGCTGGAAGTCATGCCGCACCATGGGCTGCATCAGCGCATTGCGCGGCGGCGCGGCGACTGCGTGCGTCTGCGGCGCTGCGGCCAGGCGCACCGGCTGTGCCGCTGCCACAGGCAAGGGGCGTGCCCCGGCAACCGTGTCGCGCGCCGCGAAGTGCGGCATGCTCATCATCGCTGGCGCACGCGGCGCGATAGCGTGGACGGCCAGGCGCTGCGAGCGATCGGCCACGCTGCTGATGTTGTTGACCGTGCGGTAGTGCTCGTTGTTATTGGTGACGTTGATATTGTTGACGTGATTGACGACCGTGACCGACTTCGAGACATAGGTCGCGTTGTTGTATACCACCGCAGGACGGCGCCAGCCGCCACCGTAGCCAGGATACGGCGCCGGTCCGCCCCAGTTGACGCCCCACGCACTCCAGACCGGGTCATGGTGATGGCTGACCGCCGCTCCCACCAGTATGCCGATGCCGAACGACAGCGCGCCGGCCGTCACCAGCGTTTCGGTGCTGTATGCCGGCCGCTGATCGACCCAGCCCGGATACACCGGCATCGGCGCCCCGTAGACCACGGTCGGATTGTAGTGCGGCACATAGACGATGTCGGGCGCCGCCGGTTCGATGACGATGGTCTGCGGCGGCGGCGCAATGACGGCCGGCCCGTCGTAGACCGGCGGATACGACGCCCCCCGCGTGGCATAGGCCGGTTCCGACGGACG
This sequence comes from Janthinobacterium psychrotolerans, assembly GCF_001677885.1. Taxonomy (GTDB): domain Bacteria; phylum Pseudomonadota; class Gammaproteobacteria; order Burkholderiales; family Burkholderiaceae_D; genus Janthinobacterium; species Janthinobacterium psychrotolerans. The sequence continues at coordinate 6,961 of NZ_LOCQ01000061.1, forward strand.
CACCACCGTCGAGACACGCAGCTGCTGCGAGGTTTTCAGGTTGCCCGACTGCCGGGCGCGCGAGCGCAGCAGCTGGATGGCATTCATCACATCCATGGGATCGTTGACATAAGCCGTACCGAGCGCCGTGGTCCACTGGAGATTGTTTGCCATCTGGCCCAGCACGGTGGGAAACGTGGTCAGCGATTTGACGCTGACGTCCCAGGGCTGGTCGGTTTCGGCCGTTTGCAGCGCCGCCCCTTTCAACGACGGATTCTGGACCAGCCACTGGTTGGCGGCAGCGATCTGTTCCGGATACGTGGCGCCCGCCAGTACCTGGCCCACCAATTTATCGGGGAACAGGGCGATCGGCGCGACCATCTGCGCCAGCTGATCGGCGCTCGGCGGCGTGTACGGAGCTGGTGGGGATGGTTGAGGCGGCTGAGGTGGCGTGGCGGCGACGGCACCCGTTTGCGCCGGCGCGCCGGCGGGCTTGTTGCACCCGGCAAGCACCAGCAAACTCAGTATCAATGACGACGACACCGCAGTCCTGAAACGCCTAGCATGAACATCCATGATCCACATCCTTCTTCGTTGAACGCATGGCTGGGAGATTAGCAGGCTGGTGCCATTGGAACTGTTACCTGTTGTAACGTGCGTGTAACGCTGGCGGCGGGCGCAAGATAGCCAAAAAAGGGACTTAATCTTCCGCCATTTCCCTCATGAAACCCTTTCGCTAAAATACCGGCCGTCCGGCCCGGCGCTTTTCTGCCCATGCCGCCTTTTACTTTCTGTAAAGCGATTTCCGATGCGTCTGGCATTTCCCCTGCTCCTGTCGGCCCTTGCCGGCACCCTCGCCCACGCCGCTCCTGCCACTGCCCCGACACCGATTACGCTGGACCAGGCTATGGCCGATCCCGACTGGATCGGCACGCCCGTCGAAACGGCGTGGTGGGGCTGGAATGGCCAGGTCTATTACAAGCAAAAACGCCTCGGTTCTCCTTTGCGCGACATCTACCAGCTGGCCGGCGCCGGCGCCGCGCTCAATAGCGGCAAGCCGGTGGCCGACGCGCAGCTGGCCAATCTCGATGGCGAGCAGATGGTCTACCAGCGCGATGGCAAGCGCGCCATCGTGCTGCGCAACGGCGACCTGTTCGAACGCGACATCAAAAGCGGCGTGCTGACGCAGATCACGCGCGGCGTGCCGGCCATCAGCGACCCGCAGTATTCCAGCGACGGCGGCGCGGTGCAGTACCGCAGCGGCGACGACTGGTACAGCTGGAACCGGCTCGACCGCCTGAGCGCGCCGGTGGCGCTGCTGCGCGCCGCCAAGGACCCGGACGCCAAACCCGAGGCGGACGCGCAGCGAGAACTGCAGCTGCGCCTGATCGTCAACCTGGCGCGCCAGAAAGAAAACCGCGACACCAGCCTGGCGCGCCGCAAGGAAGAGCGCCGCCTGGACGCCACGCGCGCGCCGGAACCGATTTATTTGGGAGACAAGGTCACGATCTCAGGCAGCGTGCTGTCGCCGGACGGCCGCTGGCTGCTGTTCGTCACGCAGGACAAGGGCGCCGAAAAGGGCAAACTGGGCAAGCTGGCGCGCTACGTGACCGAGACCGGCTACCCGGAAGCGGACGATGAACGCACGCGCGTGGGCCGCAACATGCCGATCGCGCAAACCTTGAGACTGGCCGACCTGCGCACCGGCGCCGTGCGCGAGATCGGCTTCGACACCCTGCCCGGCATCGCCACCGATCCGCTGGCCGCCTTGCGCGCCGAGCAGAAGCTTCCGCCGTTAAAGGGCAACCGCCTGGTACGCGTGGACGCCCTGCGCGACGGCATCGTCTGGAGCGCCGACGGCACGCAGGCGGCAGTGCGCGTGCGCGCCGTCGACAACAAGGACCGCTGGCTGGCCACCGTCGATCTGGCCAACGCCGCCCTGGTGCCGGCGCACCACATCAGCGATGCGGCCTGGGTCAACCGCCGCGCCGACGAATTCGGCTGGCTGCCCGACAACGCCACCTTGTGGTACTTGTCCGAGGAAAGCGGCTACGCCCATTTGTACGCGAAGACCGGCGCCGCACCGGCGCGCGCCCTCACCCATGGCAACTGGGAAGTGAGCAACGTGGAATGGACGCGCGACGGCGCGCGCGCCTATTTCCTGTGCAACCCGCAGCAGCCGGGCACCTATGAAGTCTGCGCCTCGAGCGCGAAAGACGGCGGCGCGCGCGAGGTGACCTCATTGAAAGGCGTGGAGAGCTTCGCCCTGTCGCCGGACGCCGGCAAGCTGCTGGTGCGCTATTCGGCAAGCTACCTGCCGGCGCAGCTGGCCACCGTGCCCGTATCGAGCGGCAAGGCGAACCTGCTGACCGATACCCGCAGCGACGCCTTCAAGGCGCGCAACTGGGTCATGCCGCAACTGGTGCAAGTGCCGTCCACGCACGGTGCGGCGCCGATCTGGGCCAAGCTGTATCGCCCGGCGCAGCTGGAAGCGGGCAAGCAGTACCCCATCGTGATGTTTGCCCACGGCGCCGGCTACCTGCAGAACGTGACCGAGCGCTACCCGGTGTATTTCCGCGAGCAGATGTTCCACAACCTGCTGGTTGAACAGGGTTACATCGTGCTCGATGTCGACTACCGCGCCTCGATGGGCTATGGCAGCGCCTGGCGCACCGCCATCTACCGCCAGATGGGCCACCCGGAACTGGAGGACTTCATCGATGGCGCCCACTGGCTGGCGGCACAGCACCAGGGCGACCTGAAAAACGTCGGCATCTACGGCGGCAGCTATGGCGGCTTCATGAGCCTGATGGCCCTGATGCGCGCGCCCGAGCTGTTCAAGTCCGGCGCCGCGCTGCGCCCCGTGACCGACTGGACGACGTATAACCACGAATACACGGCCAATATCCTGAACACGCCCGAAGTCGATCCGCAAGCCTATAAAATCTCGTCGCCGATCGAATACGCCGAGCAGCTGAAAGGCAACCTGCTGATCGCGCACGGCATGATCGACGACAACGTGTTCTACCAGGACTCGGTACGCCTGTCGCAGCGCTTGATCGAGCTGAAAAAGGACAACTGGGAAATGGCCAGCTACCCGATGGAACGCCATGGCTTCGTGCAGCCGGAAGCGTGGTATGACGAGTATCGCCGGATTTATCAGCTGTTCCAGCGGACGTTGAAATAAACATCGATGGCGGTATCACGTAGGTCGGATTAGCGGCGAAGCGGCGTAATCCGACAACACCGCTGGCGCCAACAATGTTGTCGGGTTACGGTCTTTCGGACCTGACCCGACCTGCGCGAGATTACCTCTACGATGCAAATCACGCTTGCCACGCCATCAACTCTGGCACATCATGCAACGATGAAAACCCCTGCCCTCCCCACCCTGCTGCGCGCCGCCTGCGCCAGCCTTTTTGTGCTGGCCGCCACGGCTTGCGGCACCGCCCCCACCGCCACGCCGGCACCCGCCCCTGGTGACGCCAAGCTGGCCGAACAGATCAAGGCGATAGTAGGCGACGCCGCCTGCGACGCGCCCAAGCAATGCCAGACCATCGCCATCGGCGCCAAGGCCTGTGGCGGCCCGGAGCGCTACCTGGCATGGTCAAACAAGAGCAATGACGGCAAGCAATTGACGGCGCTGGCCCGGGCGCAAGCCGAGGCCAGCCGCAAGCTGCAGCAGGCGGACGGCATGATGTCCGCCTGCGCCATCGTCACCGACCCGGGCGCGACCTGCGAGGCGGGCCGCTGCGTGCTGAACAAGGGTATCGCCCCGGTCATGTAAAGCGCGTCAGGACTGCAGCTGCAAGGTCTTGACGAGTTTGGTTTCCACTTTCTCGCCCGCGCCCGAGATCGCGTGCCGACTTTCCTTGCGCAGCAACAGCAGATGGTCGCCAGAAACGCCATACTGGCGCGTCTCGTCCGTCTTCTGCGCGAAGCTGACCACCACGAAGGCGCGCCCGCTGACATCGACGCGGAAACTGCTGCCCAGCGGCGTGCCATCGGCCGCGATCCACACATCGATGCCGCCATCGAACTTTTTCACATACTTGCGGTCTTTTTCGGGCACCTTGTCGATCGACAAGCTAAAGCTCAGCTTGCGCGCCGGCTTGCCCTTGTAGCTGTCCATCTTTTCGCCGCTGAACACCGCCTCGTCAAGCTCGCGCGACAAGGCGCCCGCCGCCGATACCATGGCGCGCAGCTCCGTCCCCTTCAGCTCGCCCAGCGCGAAGTCGGTCGAGGTCTTCGCCTTCGGGTCTTTCACTTTCGCGCGCTGCTCGGCCTCCACTTTCGCCAGCAACTCCTTGCTGTACAACACCTGCAATCCCGCCACGCCGCTGTCGACCACCACGCTGGCCTGGCCGCTATCCTCCTCGGCGTCCTTGCCCTCGCCTTCCCGGCGCCAGGTGGATGAGTCCACCTGCGCTTTCACGGGCGACTGCCCCTGCAGCCTGGCAAGTGCCGCTTTCATATCGGCCAGCCCATCGGCCCGCGCCGTGCCGCAAACCATACTCAACAGCCCGGCCGCAGCCAGGCATCGCACACCACAGCGTAACTGCATCGTCGCATCCCTTCAGGTCGTACAAGGATGCCAAAACACCATGTTTTGGCCATCTGTTGCATTTGAACACAGGATGCACTGGTCAGGTAGAAACTCTTTCTGCTATAATTCGCCGCCTTGGCCTGGTAGCTCAGTCGGTAGAGCAGAGGATTGAAAATCCTTGTGTCGGTGGTTCGATTCCGCCCCGGGCCACCAAGAATAAAGTTCACAAAACGCCAACCCATGCAGGTTGGCGTTTTTGTTTCCGATCAGCGAATTTCTTGTCTCCGGTATATTTCCGGTCAGCTGGGGTTTAGAGTGTGGTGAACAGTCGGAATGAGCGTACTCTGAAGTAGACTGCTTCGATCTAATGGCGTACAACGAGACTACACGAATGCTAGCTGAAAACAGGGAATTTAATGATTGGGTTAACGGGTGGACAACTCCCGCTCCCAGCACTTATCAACGGAGCGACTCCCTTGCATTTCAGCGGTGGTTTAAGTTCAAGGAAGCATTTTCTCCCTCGCTAGTCAAAGACGTAATAGAGTCTTTACCGCAGAGACCCGTTCGCATACTTGATTGCTTTGGCGGATCCGGCACAACAGCTGTAGTGGCCGCAATGCTCGGAATCGATTCAACTCTGATTGAAGTCAATCCGTTCTTGGCTGATTTGATCGAAGCAAAGCTAGGTTCTTACGAGGACTTCGATATCCCGACTGAAGCGCTTGCAGTTCTGGCTGCGTCAGAGCAAGTATTGGTTCCTGTGGAAAAGCTGCGCGGGCGGCTTCCCCCAACTTTTCTTGAGCCCGGCAAGAAGGAACGCTGGATCTTCGGTAAAGAGGCAGCAGTTGCAATAGAGCAGCTTAGAACTGCTATTCTAGACGTCCAGGCTCTCGCACTCCAGCGACTTTTTCGCGTCGCTCTTGGCTCTGTTTTGATCGATGCAAGCAATGTTCGTATCGATGGTAAGGCGCGACGATACAAAACAAACTGGAAAACACGACGTATCGAAGCCACGGCAATTCGACAGCTTTTCGTCGACATGGTGGCTCGGATGGTGGAAGATATCGCGCGATTTCCTTCTAAGAACGGGGACAACGAGATCTTGCGCGGTGACTCACGTGAAGTGCTGAAAAGCCTCCCTGCGAAAACGATCGATCTCGCTATTTTTTCTCCGCCTTACCCAAACTCATTCGACTATACGGATATCTACAATGTCGAATTATGGATGCTGGGGTATTTCGACGTAGCTGCCGACAACACTAAACTTCGACTTCAGACTCTCAGATCACATGTTCAAGTAAAGTGGGAATCTCCAATATCTTTGCTTGGAAGTAAAACACTTGACTCAACACTAGAACTACTCCGCGCCAAGGCATCTCAGCTTTGGGATAAGAGGCTTCCAGAGATGGTGTTTGCGTATTTTTGCGATCTTGACGAAATAGTACGAGGGATTGTCAAAACACTAAATTCCGATGGCCACATTGCGATCATCGTGGGAAATTCGGCATACGCTGGGATAACAGTGGATTCGAGCGAGATCCTTAAAGAGATCGCCCATCACCATGGACTTATTGTCAAAAAATGTGAGTCGGTTCGTGTGATGCGCACTTCCTCACAACAAACAGCCGGTACCAAAGAACTCGACGAATGGCTTATCTTACTTGCCTTCGCAGTCCATTGATGCCAGCACAGCGTGTCTAACCGAAGTGGCATTGGGATAGACTTTATAGGGCCGCAGCTTTACATTATTGGTAACGCAATCGACCCTAGCTTGCACAAATACCTCATCCAGCATGTCTCGTCTCATGTCGTAAGTACAGATATATTTATTGGTAGCATCCTGAAAGTACGTAGTAGCCTGAACAACTCCTCCCACCAAGTGCGCAATTGTCGTGCTCGAAGACACCGCTATTCCAGTAGATCCATACTGTCTGATCGCCTTTAGCTCCAAGACCACCTTCCCCGCCTCTTTCGAACTGCCTGGTAAAATCAAGATATCAATTCGGCCAGGCGCGACTTTAGTTTCGGACAGAATCACGTAATTTTTGAATACCGCACGCAATGCTATAAGTAAAAATTTCTGTATTGTTACCTCCGCTTCTTTAATCGGCCAATATTTTGAGGCGTCGGTCCATAATTCGGATCGTAACTCATCGCATGGCAAATTCGTCGCTGCGAATGAATCGAGCTCGGCAGTAAGAACCTCGTCCGACATTGGCGAGCCATCGTGGGAAGCAGGGATCAATACTCCGTGATCGTCCGCATGCTTTATTCCCCTTGGGAGAAATAGTATTCCGTCGTCAACAAGCCCAACTACAATCGTTGGCAGTTCATCAAGGCCGGCAGTTTCTACGGCTTTGCAGTTGAGTTGATGTTCCTCGCCTGTAGCAGGTAACTTCCAACCGTTTCCTGTAGGAGAACGGCCGACCAAATATACTCCGCATTCTGGGCGATTTGAATACATGCCAAGCTGAAAAATTTTGGCACAGCTTTTTTCCATTCCAATTACGCTTGGAGTTTTGCAAAAAACGAGCATGATAGGAGCCGGTGTGGAGGCGGTAGGTTTCCAACTTTCGAAGCTTCGATGCCACCTCTGGTCCCAAGGCACTGGATCCGCATCAGATGCAGCGCCTACTCCACTCGCACTAGCGCTATCGAGTAAGGCAAGGTCCACACCACCGAACTTAACGTCGAAATCATCAATACTCATTCAGCGCCCCCTTCAGCAGAAAACGCTGCGAGGTACCGGTTGTAGATATTTACGCTCACGGATGGATCAGACTCCAGCGATTGGCCTATTTTCTTTGATAATCTGTCAATCGAATTTGCTGTCGCGTTAGTATTTACCCAGTCACCAAAATCCACTACCTCACCGTTAGCGACAGTTGTATCAGCGTAATTACCGTCTCGGCTCTTTAGGCTCTCAATGGACAAAGATAGGCGATTTCTCGAATAAGCCATGGCTGCTGATCGCAAAGAGTCCCCAATGCGGGAAAATTCCCGATGCAGTGCACGGCACTGCGACTCGCAATTCAAGCCACGTGCGGAAATCGAGTACGATACATTCCGTACAGCCTTCGACCTATCGACCACGATGTCGCTTACTATCACAAGCCCCATTCCAACTAGCCGATCAATTTCCCACAACAGCTCCGGGTAAAGAGGACCATCATTCTCCTTCAGGACCGTAGGATCCAGCGGAGTAACGCCGTAGCACTTTGCTACGGCGTTTGCAAGATAGGCCAAGATATTGAAACGTTTCAATTCAATCGGAGAACACCCTACTTCCTCCACGCCCGACAAAAGCGAGAGAATCCAAAAACGACGATACAACATTTCATCTCCGCCTCCGATAAAGTTACCCGCTGGTTTGCTTGGATTCATTATATGCCCGCCATAGCCTTGTCAAACTGGGTCTGATATTCCGCAGAAAAATCACGCAGAGCGGCACTTTTAGCAGCAAAATCAAGTAGGTTTAATACATTTTTTGACACATCAGTTTCAAGCTTGGTAGATGCGCCGTGGCTATCAAGGAGCCCTAGCAAAGCTGGGATCATTTGGCTCCCGTTGAGGTTCGATGACGCAATAATTGTGGAACGCTCGCCCTCTCGTTTAAGCGCAAAATCATTCAATGCAGCCCCAGCCTTGGGTATAAAAACAGCGTCCAAATTGGCTTCCGGAGTTTCAATGATGAGGGTGCATGCATGCTTTCCGGAAGACGCGGAAAGCACTGCCATACGGAACGCCAGTTCAATGAATTCCTTTTGAGATTCAGAAACGGAACCGGTGTCTTCACGCGGTGTTCCCGTTTCCCGAAACACTCCCGATGTCATCAAGACATGGAATTCCGGGAACAATAACGCAACCGGTGAGCTTGACTGTCCGATATTACGTGCGGCAGTACGAAAAGTTAATTCACATTTTTCCGCCAAGAAGTGCGCAATAATTCTTTGAAAATCTTCAATTAACTGTTCTTTAAAATCAGCGACATTCGCTGAAATTTCTTCAATGAGAACGCGTAACTGCCCCAGCGCGTCATTTTTCTCCATCTTATAATCATCTACAGATTCTTGAAGTAGTTGAAGTCGCTCACGAGAGTTGTTTACGCCACCACTACTTACAATTCCTGCCGCCCGCTCGACTACCTCTAACTTCTGCCTGGACGCTCGCAGATCTCGCTCAATTTCATACTTTTCTGCTTGTACCTTAGAATAATTTCTAATTGCAGCATTTTCTTCCGCCTCCGCCTTCACTGCAGCAGCTTTGATGCTAGCAGAACGCTGAATCAGGTCGTCCAACTCGTGGCTATTGGCAGCAGCATCGTCCGATGCCGCAGTCTGCTCTTGTTCAAGAGGATCAGCATCACATAAAGGGCAATGCAATTTTTCGTGAATACGCTTACGGGCCACTTCGAGATGTGCAGCATCTACGCTGCCGCAAACAATGCAGCCCCGCAATGCCTCAATCGACGCAATGGCAAACGCCCCGTAATCGCTAAGTTTCGGAAAAATTGAAGCAAGAAGAGTCTCACGCAGTTCGCGCTCTTTCTGAGATAATTTTTCTGCGTCACTACGTAGCCTAGCAGCGTTATCCCTACATTGAATGCGTTCCACATCGTAGGAAGCTAACTGCGTCTCGACACGCTCAGATCGGTAGACTAGGCCGTCAACCTCTGCCCGCAACAACCTCAAATCCTCCGGACTTGCTTGCGCAGACTCCCTTTCAAGTCGGGCAAGCTTCTTTTGCTCGCCCGTCAATACCGACTGAATATTCCGGGCTTGGCTATCTGCAGATAAGGCGCTATTGAGAAGGCCTTTGTAATTGGCCTGAGTAGAATCGGGCAAAAACAGTATTCGAAATACTTCTGTCTGGGCCCATTTATCCCATACTAAAGAACGGCGATCCTCAAGATAAAAAACGAGATATTTTAATAGCAATACCCAGTCAAAAAAATCATCCAAACCCGCTAAGTTTGCCACTACTGCTTTGTATGTATCTTCAAGTTCAGTATGAACTGGCAATGCTGCGCCTGCCTCATCCGGCACAACAGAAACTAACGATAAATCCTTGAGCGACCGGGTGATGGTTATAGTACGATCTCTAAGGCGGAACCGAAGAGTTGCAGTTGCGCTTGCTGCACGATCTGGAACACGAACCGCAAATACTGAATTGTCAGACTTTGTCAATTTCCGCTGCGCTCCCCCAAGCTCTTCGCCCTCGCGCAGGTCCCGATCACCGGTAAGCATCCGGTAGAGCAATAGCAAAAGCGTCGTCTTGCCAATCCCGTTAATCCCCAGAATAACGTTGACGCCTGCTCTGAATTCATGTGATAGGCCGACGGCGTCTTCTTTACCAGGGTAAAGAACGTAGCCATCGACATCAATGTGCTCGATCACGGGAAAATATATTTGGCGCACCGACAAGGCTTTTGCGGCGCTAGCATCTGAATTTTGCATAATTTATTTTTTATAGTTTCGCAAATGGCGGTCTCTTCCGCAAAATTTTTATCTTATGTTGCATCGTTTAGCCACCAACAAACCAAATATTTGGCAAGCTCCGAAATTCCGTTCGATCCGATTAGCGTAAACTGGAAACTGATGTGAGACCTATGCACACGCGATCAATCATCAATTTACGTATGAATCCAGCAACCCGAGCTTTCGGCGTCAAAGAAATATATTTCAGCAACACCAATTTCCTGAAGCACTTCTTGTAATCGCTGCGCCTCGTTTTGATTATTTCGGAAAACCGAAACTGCTACTGCGCGGAGGGCGTTACCCCTAGCTATCTTCACCTGTTCGCGTATGTGCATATCCTGCGGAGAGGCATTCCAGCCGTAAATCACAAGGGTCTCTCCTAGCGCTGGAATGACTTCTCGAAAAACTCGCTGTAAGTAGGTTGAACTTTCAATCGACCTCTTTTTATGTTCTGCAGTTCCCTCACAAACAAACAATGGAGAAAAATTGTTCAACTCCCATTCGGCAAGTATTTTTTCCAGCAAATTTGAATTATTTCCAGCTGCAATCTTACATTCTTCAAAATCTGATGTTCTCGCTAAAACAAGATTTCCGTGAGGGTAGAAAACCAAGCAGGCATCAGTCATTCGCCCCCAAAATTCCCGACGGCTCTGCCAGTCATCGACAAATTCGCCGTAGAGGAAACAGTCCTTGAACCAAGATCCGCCTAAGGCTGAATTTCCAGCCATCATGGCCCAATAGACGGTCAAATCGTAATTCAGCGAGACCACCGTCCTGAACTGTTGCATAAAGGCCCACATTGCTTGAAAGTGCGGCGCTGCATCGTCGTACTTCACATGACTGTCGCGAACAGTCGCGATAAGGGCATTTCTTACCAATTTATAGGCTGCTTCAACAGGTCCCGGAGCAATGGCGAGCGCCGTGTTTACAAGTTGAGCTTGCCACAATCGGCGCAGCACCAACTCGAAATCGTTCGTCCTAAAAGCGGCAAACACACCGGCGACCTCCTCGGTAAGGTGTTGTCTTTGCTGCGCGACTTCGTACAAAGACTCGTACCCGAACCCCGGATGCAGTGCCATGCTAGCCCCATTCCCTAGCAACAGCCCCCCTTTGTGAAACTGCTCTCGAATGGCATTCCATTGAACTATATCAGGCATCTAATTTATCTTCTGAATTTTTTCACGCTACCGTATATTAGCTGGAAAATTTGCGCAAAAGGAACGAGTCGGTTGTTTTTCGCAAATCAATCATGATTTATCGATATATTATTTTTTCGGTTGCAATCAAACCACACCGCGCATTCATTGCGAAGAGTCCGCATCAGAGATCAGAGTTCAAGCAGAAATCGCACTAGAACTCGTCTATTCAACTCCTTCCAAAAGAAATACTGTACGAACATCACAGCACGGCCGACTTGGCAATGAATGGAGAAGAGAGACATCATCCATAGACGATATGTAGGCTGTGACTATACCAAGGACAACCCAGAGGCCCTAGATGATGTTCTCAATATCTAGGAAAATTTTTGAATGATTATCTAGATTATTTTTCGCCGGTCTTTTCGTAATGAACTCAGAACGGATGGCCAAAGCTGAAATCGTAGCACTAAGGAAATGACTCCACCCATCCGTTCCTCTGTACTGAAACCCACTGGTCCGCAGCCGGTCCTGTGTTCAGTTTTCGCGGCCCTAAGCGGCACTACGCTGCCATTAGGCTTGCGAGGAGTAGGCAGAGCCGCTACGCGATGCACCAGCGTGTTTGCTGGCGTATTGGATCGGCAACGCCCCATGAAAAATTGGCAGGCTGTGGCAGAACTTTAGTCCAGCGAGTCGCTGGTACGTTCGGTAACGCAGCGCGAAGATTGAAAAACCTTGTATCGGTTGTTCGATTCCGCCCCGGGCCACCAGAAATTCAGCGGTACAGGTCAAAAACGCCAACCTCCGGGTTGGAGTTTTTGTTTCCGCGAAAGATATTCCAGATTCACATCGCATGCGGTGGCACGGAATCCGTCCCATGCACGGTGTCCATGCTCATTATGCCGCCACCACCGCCCCCACCTTTATTCCCCGATTTGTCCCCATCCGCCTTGCCCCGTCCTGCGCTCCCCTGCGTGCGCGTCGGCCCCTGCAATGGAATTACGACATCGTCCGGCATCGGCCCCAGGTCGAGCGCGCTGCGGATAAAGCTGCGCAGGCTGATGACCAGTTCGGCCGTATGGATCGGACGGCCCGCCGCCAGGTCGCTGGCCGCCTGCCCGGCCAAGCGGCAGTGTTCTTCGGTACCGAGCAGCAGGATATCCGCCAGGGCGGCTTCGACCGCGTCGCGGATGCGGCGTGCGCGCTCGGAACTGGCGGTCGCGGTATCTGGCTGCCCTTCCCCGCCGGCTAGCGCGCGCTCGCGCAGGTCGCGCAGGTGGGTCGGGTCGACTGTCAGCTGCCCGGTAAATGAGCCACCCAGGGTGCGGTAGGCCGCCATCAGGGTTTTCACGCGCTCATTGATCTGCCGGTTCATGCGTTCGCGGCGCTGCTGGATGGTCTGCATCATCAGCATGCGGATGCCCACGCCCAGCAAGGTAAATACCGCCAGTCCGACGATGGTGGTCATGGCCGCTTCCCAGGAACTGAAATCGATATTGCGCATGGCGGTCTCGCTGCTGATTGTCGATAAGAAGCAGTGTACATGGTCAAATATTGCCCGGTGCGCGGCCACCACGCCGGTGCGCCAGGCGTCGTCTATCGTGACTATACTGGTCTTCCGGATATCACCGTTCCGATTGATTTTTGAGAGGAGGGCATATGGAAACCACCTGGATCATCGCCGCCAATGCAGGCCGGGCACGATTTTTTTCCGAAACCAGTCCGGCAAAGCCTTTGGCCGAGCTTGAAGACATGGTCAATGCCGCCGCGCGCTTGCGCATGGCTGAAACAGAAAGAGAGACCGACAGGACAGGCAACACCGCTGCCGGAAAAAGCAGCCACAACATCGGTGGAACCGAGGGCGTGGGCCTGGCGCACAATGCAAATGTGGGTGCGCCGAACAAGACTTACCAGCCGGCGCACACACCTGAAGAGCTGGAGGCGGAACAGTTCGCCAGCGATATTTCAGCCTATCTGCTCAAGGCGCACCAGGAAGGCTGCTTCCAGCACCTGGTCATCTCCGCCACGCCACAGTTCCTGGGCCTGCTGCGTGCGGCGCTCGATAGCCACTTGCAGCCGCTGATCAAGCTCGAGGTCAACAAGGACTACACACAGTGCAATGGCCAGCAGTTGCGCGAGCAGTTGCAAGCACATCAATCCCGGCAAGCATAGCCCCTGCCCCCTGCCCCCTGCCATGCCGCACGCTTGCCGGTATCGGCAGCGTGCGCATGGCACCGTCCTGCGTTTATGTCCGGTAACTAACAGTCACCCCAAGCGATTTCATTTATTCTGCTCAACATTAATGCTGAGCAATTGTCAACGCCACCTTTCTGGTCACGCGGGCTACAGCCACATCACTCCAGAAGGATATTCATTCATGCTTTCCACTGCACAACCGGCCGCTGCGGCGATGCCGCCCGACACCAAGGAAAGCCGCTTCGTGTTCAAGGTCGCCATCGCCGCCACCATGGGCGCGCTGGCGTTCGGCTACGACACCGGCGTCATCTCGGGCGCCCTGCCCTTCATGAGCACGCCACTTGCCCAAGGCGGGCTGGGCCTCACTCCCGTCACGGAAGGCGTCGTTACCTCGGCGCTGGTATTTGGCGCAGCGATCGGCTCGCTGATGGCCGGCACCTTATCGGACAGGTACGGCCGGCGCACCACGCTGATGGGCCTGGCGCTGGTGTTCCTGATCGGCGTGCTCGGCACCACCCTCGCGCCGTCGGTGGCGATCATGGTCGTCATGCGCTTCGTGCTGGGCATTGCCGTCGGCGGCGCCTCGTCCACGGTGCCGGTCTTTATCGCCGAGATGGCGGGACCGAGCCGGCGCGCCAGGCTGGTCAGCCAGAACGAGCTGATGATCGTCGGCGGCCAGTTGATCGCGTATATCCTCAACGCTGCGCTGGCGCATTTTTCCGGTTCGCCGCATGTGTGGCGCTATATGCTGGCGATCGCTGCCGTGCCGGCCATCCTGCTGGGACTGGGCATGCTGTTCGTGCCTGCCTCGCCACGCTGGCTGGCCAGCAAGAACCGCATGAAAGAAGCGCGCGCCGTGCTGGAACAGATCCGTGCTAGCGACAAGCAGATCGAACTGGAACTGGCCGAGATGGTCAAGCTCAACAAGATCGAGCATGAACAGACGGGCTGGACGGCCGTGCTCGGCACGCCCTGGATACGCAAACTGCTGTGGATCGGCATCGGCCTCGGTTTCGTCGCGCAATTTACGGGCGTCAACGCCTTCATGTATTTCACGCCCATCATCCTGAAGTCGACGGGTCTTGGCACCAATGCGGCCCTGACCGCCACCATCGGCAATGGCGTGGTGGCGCTGATCGCCACCTTTATCGGTATCTGGCTGATCGGCAAGCATGGACGCCGGCCGATGATGATCACCGGTCTCGGTTTCGTGATCGCCACCCAGGCCGCGCTGGGCGCCGTGCTGCTGTTCATGCCAGAGGGAATCATGAAAAGTTACGCCGCGCTGTTCTGCATCCTGTGCTTTTTGCTGTTCATGCAGATGCTGATTTCGCCCGTGTACTGGTTGCTGATGTCGGAACTGTTCCCGATGCACTTGCGCGGCGTGCTGACCGGCACCGCCGTGGCCTGCCAGTGGGTGTTCAATGGCCTGGTGGCGCTGCTGTTCCCGGTCGCCATGGCGCAGTTCGGCAGTGCCACCTTCTTTGTGTTCGCCGGCATCAATGTGGTGTCGCTGATCTTTGTCGCCACCTGCCTGCCCGAAACCAAGGGCAAGTCGCTGGAGGCGCTGGAAAAATTCCTGGCAACGGAACTGGGCAAACCTGCCTGACCGAAGTCGGCGCAAGTCACCCCTGGCGCTCGAAGCGAAACACGCTGACCACCTGCAGCAATTGCGCCGACTGCTCCTGCAGTGAAGCGGCCACAGCGGCGGCCTGCTCGACCAGCGCGGCGTTCTGCTGCGTCACGCCGTCCATGGCGCCGATGGCCTGGTTGATCTGTTCGATGCCCGATTCCTGCTCCAGGCCGGCGGTGGCGATATTGCCCATCATGCTGCTGACCTGTTGCACGCTGCTGACCACCTCGTCCATCGTGCTGCCGGCCTGGGCAACCAGGCGGCTGCCCGCGCCGACCCGTTCGACCGAGGCGTCGATCAATGTCTTGATTTCCCTGGCGGCGGCGGCCGAGCGCTGCGCCAGGCCACGCACTTCCGACGCAACCACCGCAAAGCCGCGCCCCTGGTCACCTGCCCGCGCCGCTTCGACGGCGGCGTTCAGCGCCAGGATATTGGTCTGGAAGGCGATGCCGTCGATCACGCCGATAATCTCGACGATCTTCGACGACGAGGCATTGATCTCGGCCATGGTATCGACCACTTGCGCCACCACCTGGCCGCCGCGCACCGCCACCTGCGCGGCCGCCTGCACCAGCTCGTTGGCCTGGCGCGCGCTGTCGCCATTGTTCTTGACGGTGGAGGTCAGCTGTTCCATCGAGGCGGCGGTTTCCTCGAGCGAGCTGGCCTGCTGCTCGGTACGCGCCGACAGGTTCAGGTTGCCGTTGGCGATCTCGGCCGAACCGGTGGCGATGGTGTCGGTGCCGCTGCGTACCTCGGCAACGATCTTGCGCAGGCTGTCCTGCATGTCCTGCAGCGCCAGCCTCAGGCGGCCGATTTCGGTCTCGTCGCCCGCCTGCTGCGCCAGGCGGGTGCCCAGGTCGCCGTCGGCGATGCGGGCCGCAAAGACGATGGCCTGGTCCAGCGGCTGCGTGATCGAACGAGAAATCACATGACCGATGGCCAGCGCCAGCACGCCGGACAGCAAGGCCGCGAGCAGCATGTTGCGGCTCGACGCCATGGCGGCGGCGTCGCCCTCCTCTTGTGCGGCGGCGGAATCTTTTTCGATCAATTCGCTCAGCTCGGCCATGCTTTTTTCCAGCGTGCGAAAAGCGGTCGTGAAGGCGCCGAAGCGGCCCTGCGCCGCGGCGGCGTCGGCCAGTGCCGCAGGCACGATGCTGGCGCACGCATCAAGATAGGCAACGATATCGGGCCGCACCTGGGCGATGGCCTTGAGGATGGCGGGATCGGTGGTGCCGCTTTCCAGCGCCTTGATACGGCTGCGCAGCAACTCCATATGCTCCTGGGTATCCTGCGTGACTTGCTGCATCTCCTTGGGATCCTGGCGTGCGCTGGCCAGGAATGCGGCCAACACGTCGGCGCGCAAGGCGTCATGGGCCTGGTCCGCCTGCAACTGGTTCTTGATCGTCGCGCCGTTGGACTGGATCGCGTCCATCGAACCGTTCAGTGTTTGCACCGCAACATAGCCGATCACGCCCACCAAGGCCACAAAGACCAGATTCGCCAGGTTGGAGAGCAGGAGTTTTTTCTTGATGGATAAATTCATGGGGCGCTCGCAGGTGGGATCAGTGGCAAGGAACAGGAAATGCGCCAGCAGGCTACAGCTTGAGCGACAGGCCGATGGTCCAGCTCCAGTCCGCCGTATTGCGGTTCAGGCCGCGCGCAATGGCGGTATCCAGCTGGCAATGCCTGGTCAGCAGATAGGCGGCACCCACGTCGAGGGTGACCAGGCTGCCACCGTTCCTGGCACGCGCGATCTGCGGCGCGGCCACTTCGACAAAGCTGCGCCAGCGCTCGTTCCACTCCTTGCCCACCACCACGCCGAGGATGCCAGCCGTGTAGCGGCGGCCGGCGTCGTTCTTGTCTAGCAGCACGCCGGGCATGATGCCCAGCGACATGTCGTGCGGCAGTTCCCACTCGGCCACCGCGCGCAGCGAGGGACGCGCGCCCTTGCCGCGGAAGCGGGCGGAACCAGAATCGAGGTCGACGTGGGCCAGCACGGCCAGCGACGGCGTCAGGCCCGCTTCGTCGAGGGCATGCCATTTGACGCCCAGCGACAGGTCGCCATAGCCGCGCTCGGTCACGCGCGTACCGGCGACCAGGTCGTCAGTCCTTGCGACCAGCCGGCCATCGGTCTCGGCGCGCAATTCCAGATTGTCCGACACGCCATAGCGCAGCAAGGTGGGCGTGCTGAACGTGCGTTCCTTGAAACCATCTACCTTGTTGCGTTCCAGCGCCACGCTCGTTTCGATCTGAAATCGGTACTTGCCCACCACGTCACTTGATTCGACGAAATCGGGCCGGTCGGTGGCAATCTTGTCGCTGTCGCCGCTGTCGCCGCTGTCGCTGCTGTCGTCCCCGGCCGCCAGTACAGTGGCGCCATACAGGCAGGCACCGAGAAAAAAAACTGCGCGCGCTGGTGTGCTCAGGTTCATGGTTGTCTCCGTCATCATCACGGCCTTGCAGTAGCAACGGCTGTCGCTAGTTGCCAAGACGAATTAATTTTGATGCATATCTGACAGCTACACCAGATTATTCTGACCATTTCTGGCGAAATGGAGGCAGGTGCCGGCTTTGTGTCGTTTATTGCGCAAGCCGATATAAGCCACAGAGGACAAGACCGTTTCAATTCAGCACGAAATGCAGATAGCGCTTGATTGCCGAATAGAAACTACGTAAGCTCCATGCACATGATGTTTTGATTACTGAACATCTGTCCTGGCCTCAACCCTGCCGCCTTACCCATTCCGTCCGATCAGAAGTTGTACATACGCCGCCACTTGCTGCGGCCTACCCCTGTCTGTCTTGAAAATTTAGCCTGAACATTTTTTATCAATGTTCTGTGGAGAATGTATGTCGATTTTAAAAAATACCAGGGTCAGCACCCGTTTGGCACTGGGCTTTGGCGCCGTTATCGTGCTGGGCTTTGTCATTGCCGTGATCGCCATGATCAGGCTGCATGCGCTGAGCACGACCGTGGATGAAATGGCCAATAACCGCATGGTCAAGGTCGCGCAATTTACGGAGATTAAGGACAATCTCAATGAAATCGCCAGGCGCGTGCGCAACGCCGTCATCACCGATGACGCTGCCTTTCGCGCGGAAGAAAAATCGAGGATCACGGCCTTGCGTGCGGCCAACGCTGCCTTGATCGCCAAGCTGCAACAAAGCCTGCAGAGCCCTGCGTCGATCGAACTGCTGAAGACGCTCAACGATAACCGGCCGATGTATAACCGGGCCATCGACCATGTCGTGCAACTGGCGGCCGATGGCCAGAAAGACGCGGCCATGAAGTCGCTGCTGGGCGAGGTGCGTGCCTCGCAAACCGTGGTCTTCAAGGCGGTGGACGATTCGCGCACATTCCAGAAAAATATCGCCGAAAAACTGGCGCTCGACGCACAGTCCCTGGCCAATACCTCCAGTACCCTGATGCTGGTGCTGGGCGCGGCCATGATATTGATCGGCGGCGTTGTCGGCTGGCTGATCGTGCGCGACCTGGGCCAAGCCCTGGGAGCCGAACCGGCGCAGTTGTCCGAGATGGCGGCCAGAGTGGCGGCAGGCGACCTGAGCGTGCCGCTGGCGGTGCGCAACGGCGACCAGCGCAGCGTGATGGCGGCCATGGCACGCATGCAGGTGTCGCTGACCGAGGTCGTGGCCACCGTGCGCGAAGGCTCGGAAGAAGTGGCGACGGCCAGCGCGGAGATTTCACAGGGGAACAATGACCTGAGCCAGCGCACCGAGCACCAGGCCAGCGCGCTCGAGGAAACCGCCGCTTCG
The DNA here is from genome assembly GCF_001677885.1 of Janthinobacterium psychrotolerans. Taxonomy (GTDB): domain Bacteria; phylum Pseudomonadota; class Gammaproteobacteria; order Burkholderiales; family Burkholderiaceae_D; genus Janthinobacterium; species Janthinobacterium psychrotolerans. The sequence continues at coordinate 25,702 of NZ_LOCQ01000061.1, forward strand.
ATGGAGGAACTCAGTTCCACGGTAAAACAGAATGCCGACAATACCCGCCAGGCCAATCTGCTGGCCCAGAGCGCCTCCAGCGTGGCCGGCAAAGGCGGCGAGATGGTCTCGAAAGTGGTCGATACCATGAAAGGCATCAATGCGTCGTCGAGGAAGATCGCCGACATCATCAGCGTGATCGACGGCATCGCCTTCCAGACCAATATCCTGGCGCTCAATGCGGCCGTGGAAGCGGCGCGGGCGGGCGAACAGGGCCGTGGCTTTGCGGTGGTGGCCACCGAAGTGCGCAGCCTGGCCGGCCGTTCCGCCGAAGCGGCCAAGGAAATCAAGTCGCTGATCTTTTCCAGCGTGGAGCGGGTCGAGGAAGGCACGCTGCTGGTCGACCAGGCCGGCAGCACCATGAGCGAGGTACTGGAGGCGATCCGCAGGGTCACCGACATCATGGAGGAAATCAATGCCGCCAGCGGCGAGCAAAGCCAGGGGATTTCTCAGATCGGCGAGGCGGTGCAGCAAATGGACCAGGTGACGCAGGAAAACGCCGCCCTGGTCGAGCAGATGGCTGCCGCCGGCATCGGCCTGAAGAACCGCGCCGGGCAATTGCTGCAGACCGTCGCCGTCTTCCAGTTGTCCGCCGAACGTGCGCCGGCCAGGCCAGCGGCCACGGCCATCACGCCTCAGCGCGCCGCGCCCAGGCCCAAGCTGGCTGCGCCAGCCGCCAGGCCGCGCGCCCAGGCGCCCGCTGCGGCAAAGGCCAGCAAGCCCGCACGGCAAGCCGCCCCCGCCGAGTCGGACTGGGAAGAGTTCTGATCAGTGCCTGGTCACGGCAGCGCTGCCGCAGCGTTGCTTGCCGCACGCTTCGGCAGCACCTTCACCACCGCCATGTCCTGCGCCAGCCTGAACTCCTGCGCAAACGCGCGCATGGTCTCCAGCGTCAAGACGCCAGCGAGCTGCTTGCTGTCTTCCAGGTAGCGTGCGTCGCCGTATTGCGTGTAGCTCAGCTGCAAGCGGTTGAACTGGGTGGTGCTGTCCGTCACCCGTTTCGATTCGTCGCTGCGCATTTTGGCGATCTCTTCCTTCAGCATGGCGGTATCGAGCTGCTGCGGCAGGCGCTCCAGCACGCGCCTGGCCGAGGCCCATAAAGCGTCGAGGCGTTCCGGCGCGGCCGTAAACGACAGTTCGCTGTTGGCGCGGCCTTGCGGGTCCAGGCTCAGCTTGTAGTTGAGGCGGTAGATGCCGGCTTCTTTTTCGCGCAGCTCCTGGCGCAGATTGCGGTAGACAATGCGCGACAGGATCGCCGTGCGCATGGCGCGTTCCGGCGACCATGGCATCGCCTGGCTGCCTTCGGCGCGCACGCTGCCTTGCGGCTCGAGGCTGATGGCCAGGCGGCTTTCGCGATAACCGGGGCGCTGCACCAGCGCCGCTGGCGCCTGCGCGGCGCCCTGGCGCGCAATGCCGGCCAGGTAGCGCTCGGCCAGGTCCCGTACCTGGGCCGCGTCAAACGGGCCGCTGACAAAATACGTCACCGGCTGGCGGCGCAGCTGCAGCCATTGTCCGCGCACCGTCTGCAAGCCCTGTTCCGTCATCAATTGTTTCAGGGCGCCAGGATCGGGATAGCCGTCCAGCGGCAGCTCGCCATAGCGCAGCACACTCATTTCGCGGCCGGCGCGCTCGCCGGCGCTGTCCGGACGGCGCGCCGCCTGGCGCGCCAGCTGCTGGCCGACACCGGTGAGCGCTTCCAGACCGATCTCGCTTTCCAGCTGACCCGCCGCATACAGGCGCAGCAGGTCTTCCAGCTGCGCGGGGGCTACCTGGGCGGTGTAGCTGAGCTGGGTCGCGCTTTGCTGCTGCGACAGTTTTACCTTGTGCTGCGCCGCCCAGCGCGCCAGTTCGCCCGGCGTCTGGCCGCTCACATCGGCGTCGCGGCCCAGCTGGGCCGCCAGCTGCCATTGCCACGCCGGCGCACCGGCAAAGCGGTAGCCGGCCTGCGAGTGGGCGGCAAAGCGCACCAGCTGATCTTTCTGATCCTGCGGCGTTGCTTGCCACACCAGCACATCGCCGTTATCCAGGGTCCAGCGCTGCACGCCGCTGCCCAGTTCATCCTGGCGCACGATCTGGCCACTGGACGACAGCTGCGGCATGCTGGCGGCGGTGGCCACCGGCGCCGGCTTCAGCAGGGGCGGCAACGGTGCCGAGGCAATTTTTTGCTGCGCCGCCAGCACCTCCGCTTGCGATGGCAAGGTCAATGGACTCAGGCCCGGCGCCAGCATGAACAGCGCGCGGTCCGGCGCGTCGATCCACTGCAGCGCGCGCGCATTGATGTCGGCGGGGCGCAAGCCATCGAGGATGCGGCCGATCTGCGCCTGTTTTTGCAGCGGGTCCTGCAGCGCCCGCTCGGCCTGCACCGCTTCGACAAGCACTTGCAGCCAGCCGTTGAAGTCGCGCGCCCCCTGTTGCGCCGGCCCCTTGCCGTTCAGGCGGCGCACATCGGCCATTTCGCGTTCGATATCGGCAGTGTTCAGCCCATGGCGTCGCAGGCGCTCCTGCACCAGCAAAATCTGCTCCATGCCGGCCCGGTGCGCGTCGACCGCCACGCTGGCGGCAAAGCCCAGCGACGAAGTCGATTCGCCGAGCTCACCCTTGCTGACGGTCAATGAGGTGACGCCAGCGGGCAGGCTGTCGGCCGATTCGCGCACCAGGGAGCGCAGGCTGCGCTCGGCGATGCGGTCGATAATGCGCTCGCGCAGGCCGGCCTCATCCTGGCGTTTGTCGACCGTGAAACGGGTGATCCAGCCTACCTGGCTGGTGCCGCTTTCCGCGTCCTGCAATCGTGTGATGCGCAGCTGCTCGCGCAGCACGGGATCGGGCGAATTGCGTTGCGGCAAAGCGGCCGGCACCAGGGCGCCGAAGTGGCGCTCGATCACGGGGGTGAGCGCGGCGGCGTCGACCTTGCCGACGATAATCAGGGCCATGTTGCCAGGGCGATACCAGTCGCGGTAGAACTGGCGCAAATTGTCCGCCGGCTGCTGGCGGATGCTTGTCTGCGTGCCGATGGTCGGGCGCTGCGGATACAAAGAGCCTTCGCGCAGCATGGCGCGGCGCTGGCGGTCCATGCGTTCGCGCACGCCGAGCTTGGTGCGCCATTCTTCGAGGATGATCTGGCGCTCGCGTTCGAGACCATCGGCCGGTATCAGCGCGCCGCCGGCAATCTCGCCCAGCACGCCCAGGCCCGCGGCGACACGGCCAGGTGGCGCCGTCAGGTAATACAAGGTGCGCTCGAAATTGGTTTGCGCGTTGTAGTGCGAACCGATGCGCCAGCCCAGGCTTTCCATATGGGTCTTCAGGCCCTCGGGATGGCCCCTGGTGGCTTGAAACACCATGTGCTCGACCATGTGCGCCACGCCGGACTGGTCATCCTTTTCATCGAGCGAGCCGACCCGCACCAGCAGCTGCAGCGCCACCGGCTGCGATACCGGCTTGCCGGCATCGGCGGCGCTGTCAACGATGTAATACGTGAAGCCATTGGCCAGCTGGCCGCGCCGCACCTTGCTGTCCCAGCGGAATGCTTCAGCGGTAGCGGCCATCGCTGGCGCCAGTACCGCAACGCACAGGGTCAAGAGCGCGATGGCCTGCATTTTTTTGGGTGTAGTAAACATCTTAGAAGCCATAGCCGATCTCCAGCGCAAAGGTGCGGCCGCGCTCGTAGGTGGCATAGGTGTCGCTGACGGTCATCTTGTTCTTTTCATTGGTGATGTTTTCGATGGTCAGTTTCACATCGAGGCGCTGGTTGCGGTAGACCCGCGGGTTCCAGTTCAGCACGGTATCGATGGCGCTGGCCTGCGGCAGGCGGGTCTTCTCGTAGTTTTCCAGGGTCGTGCCTTGGTACACAAAATTGCCGTTACGCAAAATCTGCTCGTAGCCCCCGCGCATGCGCAAAATATTGCTGATGCTCAAGCTATGCGCAGGCCAGGTGGTCATGGCGCCGATGCGCAAGGTCCACGGCCGGTTGTAGTTTTGCGCCGGCTGGTCCGAATAGCGTATCACCTTGCCGTCGTAGCGGATCAGGTCGTCACGCAGCATGGCGCTGCTGTAGTTTTCCGCATAGGTCGCATAATTGGATTTGACGTCGCTCTTGTTGAAGGCCACCCACAGGCGGTTGGCCGTGTCGCCGATCTTGAAGGCGCGCGCATTGGACCAGCTGACGGTGATGTCCCTGGTCACGCTGCCGCCGTCATTGCTGAAGATATAGCAGCTGTTGCTGTTGCAATCGGCCTGGCCCGAGCGCAACAGCCGTACCACCTGGTCCTTGCCGTCGCGGTGCGTAAAACGCACGCTCAAGGGGCCGGCCAGCAGGTCCGATTCATACGTGAGGCCGGCGGTCAGTTCGTCGTCATACGGCGACTTCATGTCTTCCAGGCGGTTCAGCGGCTTGCTGGTGGTGGCCGCGCCCCACACCAGGTTGTTGCTGCGCGTTTGCGTGGTCAAGAGGGTGTTGGCTTTTTCCTGCAGCGCATAGGCAAACAGATTGCGGCCGTAGTAGCGGTTGGCGCCGACATCGAGGTACAAAGGATCGTTGACCTGCCAGCCCAGTTTCAGGCGCGGCGCGAAGTTGGTGCCGCCGGCCAGGCTGTCCCTGTCGCCGCGCACGCCGACGCGCAGGGTCAGGTTGCGCCAGGTCGCCTCGTCTTCCGCATACGCGGCCCAGGCGTTGCTCTCGATATCGAACTTGCCTGCGTGATACACCATCAGCCGGCCAAAATACTGGCCCAGGTTCAGGCGCGGCGTCCTGGTGGCCGAACACGCTTGCGTATCGACCGTACCGTTGGGCAAGGTGCAGCGGGAAGCGGTGCCGGTGGTTGGCAGGTTGGCCAGTGTCAGATAGTAGAAATGGTCTTTCAGGCGCTCGTAATTGGCTTCCTGGCGGCGCAGTTCGGCGCCCACCGTGGCCCGGTGGCGGGTCTGGCCCAGGTTAAAGGGTTCGAACGCCGCGCGCAGCTTGTACTGCATGGTCTGGATTTCCTGGTCGATATCGCCGCGCGCGCCTTCGCCACTGGTGGGATTGGTGCCGTTCGCAGGGTCGCCCCAGTTCTTGTCGGTCGACCAGCGCCAGGCGCGGTAATAATCGGCATCGCTGCGGCGCGACTGCTCGTTCTTCGAATACGACAGCTGCTGCGTCACTCTGGCCAGGTCGTAGCGCGACTCCCACTTGCCGCTCAGGTTCAGGCCGCCCGCATCGATGGTGTAATTGCTGTCGCGGTAGTTCTCCATGAAATAGGTATTCGACGATGGCGCATACACCATCGTCACTTCGCCCTTGTGGCGGCTGTCCGCCGGCGAGTAGTCGGCCTTGAGCAGCACGGTATCCTGCTGGCGGGTCTGGGTGACTTCGCGGCTGGCGGTGGTGGTGGCGTTTTCGGTGGTAAAGCGCTTGAGCGGAATTTCGGATTTCCTGCGCACCACATTCATCAGCACGCCCCAGCTGTCGCCGGGCCGCGCCTCGAGCGTGGTTTTATAGGTCCACTTCCTGAAGTGGGGCTGCAAATCGGCATTGCTCGAGCCTTCGAATTCCTCCTGCCGCGCCGGGTCGATGAACAGCTTGCTCCAGCTCGACGAGCTGTAGCCCACCGACACATTGCCGCCGAACTTCTTGCGCGCCGAACAAACGGTGGCGCTGACCACGCCACCCGTAAAACGGCCGTACTCGGCCGACACATTGGAATCCTTGACGTCGACCTCGCACAGGATGCTGCTGTCGATGGCCAGCGCCTGCGCGCCGCCCGGAATCTGGTCGACGCTGGTGGTGGTCACTTTATTGCCAGGATCGAGATCGTTGGCAATCGAAATGCCATCGACCAGGATTTCATTCTGGTAGGCCTTGGCGCCGTGGATGCTGATCTCGGCCGGCGCGATTTCCCCGCCGGTGGCCGAGGCCAGCGACGCTTCGCTGTACTGGATGTTCGGGTTGAGTTTGAGCTGGCTGGTCAGGTCGCCGTTAATGGCCGGCATGTTGCGGAGCATTTCGCGGTCCATGCGCTCGACCGTCGGCAAGGTCGTCGCTTCGACGGTAATGCCCGACAAGGTGTGCGCCGGCCGCTTTTCGGCCGCCGAGCGTTCGTCGCGCGCAGGCGCGGCAACAGGACGGGCGCGCACGATATAGCCGCCCGAGGCGCTCATCACGGCTTCAAATGTCGCATCGGCCAGCAGGGCCTGGAAGCCCGACGGCACATCGTATTTTCCCTGCAATCCGCGCGACTGCACCCCCTGCAGCAGGGCCGCGTCAAACACCAGGATGACGCCGGACTCGGCGGCAAAGCGGTTCAGCACATCGGCCAGCGGCGCCGGCGCCAGCGCATAGGACCTGGCCGGCGCCGCGCGCACGGCGCTGACGGGCGCCGTCTCGGCGGCAAAGCCGGGCAGGATAATGCCGGCACTCAACAAAGCCGCCAGCAAGGGACGTAAAGTGCGTGCAGAAGCAGAAGCGGGGACAGCGCTATCGAAAACAGGGGTCATTTTGTCGTCTACAAATAATGGGCTTGTCTGTAGGCCGAAGCAGCGGCAAAAAAGTACAGCCCCTGGCAAAATTATTTTAACGAGGACGCAGCCGCCAGCCCGACGCGCTGCGTTCGGCGCGCAGGTCCAGCACCTCGGCCAGGGTGGCGAGCGAGCGTTCCGGCGCATCGATCTGATAAGTGCCGGAAACACGGCGGCTGGCCAGGGCCGGCGCCACCTCGACCGCCTGCCCCGAATACAGGGCAAACTGGGCGGCAAATTCCGGCAAGGGCATATCGAGCGCCATCAGCAAGCCGCGGGTCCAGGCATCGTCGGCAACCGTTGCCTGCTGCACGCGGCCGCAGCCGGTGCTGGCAAAGCGCACGCGCTGGCCAGCCCGCACCGTCGCCATGGTGCCGCCTGGCGCCTGCACCTGGGCCGCGTGCTGCTGCACCGTCAGCACGGTATGCGCGGCAAACTGGCTGATCGTCAACCGCGTGCCCAGCGGGCGCACCACGCCATCGCGCGAGACGATGCGCAAGGGGCGTTGCCGCGCGTCGCTGCCGGTGGTCAGCTGCAGCACGCCCTGGGCCAGGTAGATATCGCGGCGCTGTCCATCGTAGGCCAGGCCGACGCGCGTGTTCGAGCCGAGCCAGGCAAGCCCGCCATCGGGCAAGGTCACCAGGCGGCGCTCGCCGCGCGCGCTGGCCAGCCAGCGGATGGGCGCGCGTTCGGGTGCGGCCGGCAGCAAGGCCCAACCCATGCCGGTGGTAAAGGCCACGCCGATGCAGGCCATCAGCTGGCGCCGTGACCTGCGTTCGCGCTTCTGTGCTTCGCGCACAGGCACACGCAACACGTGGGCCGCCTGCAAGGGCGCGCCGGCCAGCAGGCTTTGCAGCCGCTCGACCTTTGCCCACGCCTGCTGGTGCGCAGGCGCCGCGTCATGCCACAGCTGCCAGCGGCGCAGCGCTTCGGCGCCGCCCTCCTCCGCCAGCGACACAAACCATTCGGCCGCCGCTTCCAGGTGCGGGTCTTCGACGTCCGACGGATTTACAGACATTTCAGACATTGCAAGACGGCCTTGCGCATATATTGTTTGACGCTGCTGACAGACACGTCGAGCTCCTGCGCAATAGTCGCATAGTCGAGGCCGTCGATCTGCGCCAGCAGGAAGGCCTGGCGCACTTTCGGCCCCAGCCCGGCCAGCATGCGGTCGATGGTCAGCAAGGTTTCCAGCAGGATGGCGCGTTCCTCGGGCGAAGGCTGCAGCGCTTCCGGCATGTGCGCCAGTTCGGCCAGGTAGGCCTGCTCCAGGTCGCTGCGGCGGAAATGGTCAACCATCAGGCCGCGCGCGATGGTGGCCAGGTAGGATTTCGGTTGCGCGATCTCGGCGGCGCTGGTGCCGGACTGCAAGATGCGTACAAAGGTATCCTGCACGAAATCGGCGGCACGGTGCGAGCAATGCCCGAGCCGCGCCCGCAGCCAGCTGTTCAGCCAGGAGCGGTGCTCACGATACAGACTCTCGACACTGACCTCCACCCGGAACCCCTCACCATTAAATGAGAACCATTATCATTTAAAAGTGGAATTGTCACAAGCATTCCTTTACCATTTGTCACTCCCAGATCACGAAATGCAACAGTAATCTCTTGACCCAAGGCAAGGCATTTGTGCCGCCCCCAGCCTACAATCGCCGGCTTTGCCTATCCTTGCCATGCGCCACGCTCCCGAATTACTCCTGCCTGCCGGCTCGCTGGCCAAGATGCACGCCGCCTTCGACTACGGCGCCGACGCCGTCTACGCGGGGCAGCCGCGCTACAGCCTGCGCGTGCGCAATAACGACTTTTCCACCTTGCAGGCGCTGCAGGAGGGTATCGAAGGCGCGCATGCGCGCGGCAAGCAGTTCTTTGTCGCCAGCAATATCTTCGCCCACAACGCCAAGCTGAAAACGTATCTGCGCGACATGGAACCGGTGATCGCCATGCGGCCCGATGCGCTGATCATGGCCGACCCCGGCCTGATCATGATGGTGCGCGACAAGTGGCCGGACGTGCCGGTGCACCTGTCGGTGCAGGCGAATGCCGTCAACTGGGCCGACGTGAAATTCTGGCACCGCATGGGCCTGACGCGCGTGATTTTGTCGCGCGAGCTGTCGCTCGACGAGATCGAGGAAATCCGCCAGCGCTGTCCGGAGATGGAACTGGAAGTATTCGTCCATGGCGCCCTGTGCATCGCCTATTCTGGCCGTTGCCTGCTGTCGGGCTACTTCAATCACCGCGACCCGAACCAGGGCACTTGCACCAATTCCTGCCGCTGGGACTACAAGGTGAAACACGCCAGCGAAGACGCCAGCGGCGACCTGGGCGCCATGCAGGTGATCCCGCTGCAGTTCGAACAGGCGCTGCAGCAAGCCAATTCCTTTTCCGCCCTGCACCAGCAGCCGCGCCACCCGCTGGCCGACCAGCCCTATCTGATCGAGGAAGCGCAGCGCCCGGGCCAGCTGATGCCGATACTGGAAGACGAACACGGCACCTACATCATGAATTCGAAGGACTTGCGCGCCGTCGAGCACATCGAGCGGCTGGTGAAAATCGGCGTGCACTCGCTGAAGGTGGAAGGCCGCACCAAGTCGCTGTACTATGCGGCGCGCACGGCGCAGGTATATCGCCAGGCGATCGACGACGCGGTGGCGGGACGCCCGTTCGATATTTCCCTGCTGGGACAACTGCAAGGCCTGGCCAACCGCGGCTATACCGACGGTTTCTACCAGCGCCACCACACGCAAACCCACCAGAACTACATGCGCGGCGCCTCTGAAGCGGACCGCAGCCAGTATGTGGGCGACGTGCTGAGCGTGGAAAACGGCTGGGCCAGGGTCGACGTGAAAAACCGTTTTGCCGTCGGCGACCGCATCGAAGTGATGCACCCGACCGGCAACCGCGATATCGCCATCACCCGCATGCTCAACGAGGCCGGCGAGGAAATCCAGGTTGCGCCGGGCAGCGGGCATTTCGTGCGCATCGAACTCGACGGATCACTGGACCTGGCCTTGCTGGCGCGGTATCTGTAGGGAAAAGGTTCAGCCGGCACGGCCGGCGAAATTCACCCGCACGCGTGAGTCTCTGCCGTACATGCCGCTGTACAGTACCTGCATCGCGTCGCGCCACAGCCGCAGCACCTCTTCTTCCTTGTGCCACAGCGGCGCGGGGATGCCCAGGTTCAGGTCAAAGATGGTGAGGTAACCGTCCTCGTCCTTGGCAACCTTGTCATGCCCGCAAGCTGCATAAACGTGGCCGTCCCAGCTCAGATTGTAGTAGCTGGGCGGTTCGTCCCGCTCGGGCGCCAGACTCCCCTTGCCGCCCAGGCAAGCCAGCACCGCGCCCTTGTCATCATCGACGGCAAAGCACTGGCTGAAAGACAAGACATAGCCGACTGTGCGGGGAAACAGCTTTCTTGCTTCCTCTCTGGACAACTCTACATAGCGAAATGCCACGGCGCCTCCTGCAAATATACGGGACAACGAGCTTATCATTTGCATGCAACAGGCAGCGCCAGCATGCCTGCCGGGTGCGCAAAGCCGTGCGCATGTGTTTGATTTTACAAGTAAACATTCGGTGATGGCGGCCAAATAATTTGTTTGGCCACCAACATTGCTATACGATACGACCACGCCACGCCCGGGGCCGCTATCCGCATCCCGGCCGCCCCTGACACGTCCACCGGAATCGCCGATGCCACCTGCCACACCCGCCCTGATCACCAATGACGCCGTTGTCCTCGGCCTGCTCGCCATGACGCTGGGAGCCGTTTTCTGGTCCGCCTCGCGCACCTCCGGTTTCTGGAAAAAATTCTATACCTATATTCCGTCGCTGCTGATGTGCTACCTGATCCCTGCGCTGCTCAACACCTTCGGCATTATCGACGGCAACGCCTCGGTCTTGTACGCGGTGGCGCGCGACTACCTGCTGCCCAGCGCGCTGGTACTGCTATGCGTGGCCATCGATTTCGGCGGCATCATCCGCCTGGGTCCCAAGGCCATCATCATGTTCCTGACCGGCACGCTCGGCGTGATGCTGGGCGCCCTGGTGTCGTTCGAAGCCATGCGTTTGATCCATCCGGAAACGGTGGCCGGTGACACCTGGCGCGGCATGACCACCGTGGCAGGCTCGTGGATAGGCGGCGGCGCCAACCAGGCGGCGATGAAGGAGGTATTTGAAGTCGACGCCACCCTGTTCGGCCAGTTCGTCGCCGTCGACGTGCTGGTGGCCAATGTCTGGACCGCCGTGCTGCTGTTCCTGGCCGGGCGCGCCGGCGCCTTCGACCGCTGGACCGGCGCCGACCTGTCCGCCATCAACGCGCTCAAGGACAGCATCGAAAGCTACCGTGCCCAGCATGCGCGCATCGCCACCCTGACCGACGTGATGATCATCCTCGGCGTGGGCTTGGGCGTGACGGGCCTGTCGCACTTCCTGGCCGGCCCCACCATCGCCTGGATCAACACCTTGCCGGCCGAATGGCGCTTGCAGGATTACAGCCTGACCTCGAATTTCTTCTGGATCGTGGTGTTCGCCACCACCTTCGGCCTGCTGCTGAGCTTTACAAAAGCGCGCAGCCTGGAAGGCGCCGGTGCCTCGACCATCGGCTCGGCCATGTTGTACGTGCTGGTGGCCACCATCGGCATGCACATGGACTTGAAAGCCCTGTTCGACAAACCGTTCTTGTTCCTGCTGGGCCTGATCTGGATCGCCGTCCACGGTGGCCTGATGCTGCTGGTCGCCAAGCTGATCCGCGCCCCCCTGTTCTTCATGGCGGTCGGCTCGCAAGCCAATATCGGCGGCGCCGCCTCGGCGCCCGTGATCGCCAGCGCCTTCCATCCGGCACTGGCGCCGGTGGGCGTGCTGCTGGCCGTGCTCGGCTACGCGCTGGGCACCTACGGCGCCTATATTACGGGACTGATCCTGCGCGGGATGGCGGGGTAAGAGTTTGCGCCTGGCGCGGTCCGCAGGCAGCCCTCGGGGCTGCCTGTGATCCTGCGCAATGTTTTGACCTTACAAACCAGCAACAATCATCAAACGCGCTGGCCTCTGCGCACACCTGACTTTTTCCCACTTGACAGCGAACAGCAGAGACGGTGACATGAAATCACTCTTCTTCCTGGCTCTCGCCCTTGTTTTCGGCGTCGGCCTGGCGCAATCCGCGCAAAAGTGGCTGTTTTCTTACCAGCCAGTCCAAGGACACTATGTGATCTACGGTGGCGGCTTGGGCGACCCGCTACCGCCCACCAGCAAGGACAAGCGCATCGCCTTCCGGATCGACGGCAAAGCCGCAAAGCAATTGTTCGATGCGATGGGTCCGGACTTGCGCAATACCTGCGGTGTGGAGGGTGAAAACCGTTTGCGCCAGCGCTCGCACGTGAGCTGCTCTTATCACCCAAGCGATGGCCATCATTGCGACTTCGGTTTCGATCTGCTGAGCGGGCACAGCATCGGCGGCTCCCTATGCTGAAACGCGCCAGCCTGCTTTTTGCCGCTGCGCTATGCCTGTTGCTGGCACACCAAGCCCGCGCGGCCTGGGACTATGTCCAAAGGGATTTTTCAGCTTTCTACGCCATCTATGGCGCTTATCTCGATGACGCCGTGCCTCCCGTTGCCGGCGATACCAAGGTCGCCTTTCGTTTGACGGGCACAGCCGCAAAGGACATTTTCAAGGCCATCGGTCCCGATCTGCGCGATGGCTGCCCCGATCCACAAATACGCCTGCGTCACCGCGACATGCTGCTGTGCCGCCATCGCCCCCGGGATGGCTATCGCTGCGAGTTCGGTTTCGATCTGTCGACAGGGCTCAGTATCGGTGGCTCGGCGGGTGGCGCGATGTGCTCCCGGTAGGCCCTTTTACTCTCGTCACGCCGCTTAAAAAACGCCCCAATAAGTAGCAGAATCCACTCAAAACAAAATTTCCGCACCATTTTCGTGCGAAATCTGCGAAGATAGTTGCCCAAATAACCGTTTACCTCCATGGAATTCTGATGAAATACGCATCTGCTCACGAGTATGTCCAGCATGTCGCCGCACGCAATCCAGGTCAACCCGAGTTTCTGCAAGCCGTCACCGAGGTGATGGACAGCTTGTGGCCGTTCCTGGAGCAGCACCCGAAATACGCGGAGCAAGGCTTGCTGGAACGCTTGATCGAGCCGGAGCGCGTGGTGATGTTTCGCGTGTCGTGGGTCGATGACCATGGCCAGGTGCAGGTCAACCGCGGCTACCGCATCCAGCACAGCATGGCCATCGGGCCATACAAGGGCGGCATCCGTTTCCACCCGTCGGTCAATCTGTCGGTGCTGAAATTTCTCGCCTTCGAGCAGACGTTCAAGAATGCGCTGACGACGTTGCCGATGGGCGGCGGCAAGGGCGGTGCCGACTTCGACCCCAAGGGCAAGAGCGCGGGCGAGGTGATGCGCTTCTGCCAGGCTTTTGTCAGCGAACTGTTCCGCCATGTGGGCGCGGACACCGACGTGCCGGCCGGCGATATCGGCGTCGGCGGGCGCGAGATCGGCTATATGGCCGGCATGATGAAAAAGCTCAGCAACCGCGCCGACTGTGTATTCACCGGCAAGGGCGCCAGCTACGGCGGCTCGCTGATGCGTCCGGAAGCGACCGGCTACGGCACCGTCTATTTTGCCCAGGAAATGCTGAAAACCCGCGGCACCTCGTTCGAAGGCAAGCGCGTGAGTGTCTCCGGCTCGGGCAATGTGGCGCAGTATGCGGTGGAAAAAGCGCTGGAGTTGGGCGCCAAGGTGGTGACGGTGTCCGATTCGAGCGGCACCATTATCGATGAAGACGGCTTTAGCATCGAAAAGCTGGCGATCCTGATGGAGATCAAGAACCATCTGTATGGCCGTGTCAGCGACTACGCCGAGCGTACCGGCGTGCGCTTCGAGGCCGGCGTGTCGCCATGGCATGTGCCGGTCGATATCGCCCTGCCCTGCGCCACGCAGAACGAACTGACCCTGGACGACGCGCGCACCCTGATCGCCAACGGCGTGCAGTGCGTGGCCGAAGGCGCCAACATGCCGACCACCATCGAAGCGGCCAAGGCGTTCGAAGAAGCCGGCGTGTTGTATGCGCCGGGCAAGGCCAGCAATGCGGGCGGCGTGGCGACATCCGGTCTGGAAATGAGCCAGAACGCGGCACGTTTGTCGTGGCCGCGCGAAGAAGTCGATGCCCGTTTGCTGCAGATCATGCAGGGCATTCATGCGGCATGCAAGCGCTACGGCACGCGCAGCGACGGCACGGTCAGCTATGTCGATGGCGCCAATATCGCCGGTTTTGTGAAAGTGGCCGATGCGATGCTGGCGCAGGGGGTTATTTAAGCCGTCGCCGAGGTCAACAATGTTGTCGGATTACGCGCTGCGCGCTAATCCGACCTACGGTTGTCAACGCATTTCCGGTTTCATCAGGCTCTTGCGGCTGATGGTACGGCCCGACACCATGAACTCGCCATTGCCCCGGTAATGCAAGGTTTCGGGCAGCTTCGGCGAGGTGGCCACGTGCGCTTTCACGCACTCGAACATGAAAAAGCCGCCCCTGGGGTTGCCCGCCACCTGCGCCAGTTTGCATTCGAAGTTGGCGTAGCATTCAGCGATCAGGGGCGCGCCGACTTTTTCCGCCGCTTGCGCCGTCAGGCCGAAGGCGGCGAACTTGTCGGTGTCTTCGCCGCTGCAGTTGCCAATCGCCACGACCTGGTCGACCATGTCGGCCGTCGGCAGGTTGATCACGCATTCCATGCTGCGCTTGATCATTTCATAGCTGTGGTTGGCGTCGGAAATAAAGCAGCCCAGCAGCGAGGGCGTAAATTCCATCATCATGTGCCAGCCCATGGTCATGATGTCGCTCTCGCCCTTCCAGGTGGAGCTGACCAGCACCACCGGCCCCGGTTCGAGAAAGCGGCGGATATTGTCGACGGGGTAATCTTCTTTGTGATAATTTTTCATGGCGGCTCCTGGACTCGTCAAGCTCCAGCATAGCCCAACAATACCCCGCCGGGCGCGCAGCTGAAGCCGCAATTCTTGCCATTCATCGCAAATTTTCCCATTTGCTCAAATTGCAACCTAGAATACATGGATCAACCTTACAAGGAAATCGCCATGCGCCATCTTCTGCTGTTCGCCGCCCTCGTTGCCAGCCCGCTGGTCCATGCCGATGAGCAGACCCGTGCGGTCACGGCTTTCAACGCCATCGATATCCGCGGCCCGATCAGCATCGAAGTGGAGTCGGGCAAGGAGCACAGCGTGACCCTGCGCGGTGACCAGAAATTCCTCAGCGGCGTGATCACCGAAGTGGTCAATGGCGAACTGAAAATTTCCATGAAGGACAAGAACATCAAGAAGACCGAGGGCGATCCGCGCGTGATCGTCACCATGCCGCAGCTGCTCAAACTGATCGCCGATGGCGCCGGCGAAAAAATCCTCACCAAGCTGCACGGCCCGCGCGTCGATATCAGCTACCAGGGCGCCGGGCGCCTCTTGGCCGACGGCAAGATCGACTGGCTGCGCCTGAAAGCCCAGGGCGTGGGCGAAGTCGATACCCGCGCCTTGCTGGCGAAAAATGTCGACGTCAACTTCGATGGCATCGGCTCGGTCAAGGTATATTCCTCGGGCGAACTGAACGCCGTGGTGCGCGGCATGGGCGAACTGGTGTACTACGGCAAGCCGAAAGTCGTGCACAAATCGGTGGCCGGCATCGGCAGCGTCAGCGCGGCCAAGTAAGCGCCACGAACCATTTATCGCTGGAGACCGCATGAACCATCAAGACAACCCCGCGCCGCTGGTGCTGCGCGAAAACGCCGGCGGCCTGGTCACGCTGCGCCTGAACCGGCCGCTGCAATTCAATGCCCTGTCGGAAGCCATGCTGGCCGCGCTGCAGGCCGAACTCGACATCATCGCGCAACAGCCACAGGTGCGCTGCGTGGTGCTGGCCGCCGAAGGCAAGGCGTTTTGCGCCGGCCACGATCTGCGCGAGATGCAGGCCACGCGCGACCTGGCGTATTACAAGACACTGTTTGCGCAATGTTCGCGCGTGATGCGGTGGATACAGGAATTGCCGGTGCCGGTGATTGCACGCGTGCATGGCGTCGCCACGGCGGCCGGCTGCCAGCTGGTGGCCAGCTGCGACCTGGCGGTGGCCGGTGCGTCGGCGCGCTTTGCCGTCTCCGGCATCAATGTGGGGCTGTTCTGCGCCACGCCGTCGGTGGCGCTGTCGAGAAATGTGTCGGCCAAGCGCGCTTTCGAGATGCTGGTGACGGGCCGCTTTATCGACGCGAGCACGGCCGCCGACTGGGGCCTGGTCAACACCGCCGTGCCCGACGAAGCGCTGGACGAACAGGTGGCGCTGCTGGCGCAAAGCATCATGGACAAGAGCCCGGCCGCCGTGCGCCATGGCAAGGCGATGTTCTACCGCCAGCGCCAGATGGCGCTGGCCGACGCCTACGCCTATGCCGGGGAAGTGATGGCGAAAAACATGATGGAGGAAGACGCGGACGAAGGGATCACCGCGTTTCTGGAAAAACGCTCGCCGAACTGGCGAGCGTAAGTTCAGGACTGGCGATTATCTTTCATCTGCTGCTGCGCCGAGACACTGAGTTTGTTCAGGTCGTCCTGGCCCAGCATCGGCAGTTGCGACAACAGATGCGACAGGGTCGAGCTGCCCTCCATGTCCAGTTCCGACGACTGCACCAGCACCGTGCCGGCGCCCGTGAAATCGATCTGCTTTTCTTCGCCCGACAAGGTAAAGCCGGTCAGCGCGCCGGCCGCCGAGGCCCAGCCCTGCACGTGCGCATAGTCGTAGTGGTATGACGGGCTGGGGCAATCGGCCCAGCCCAGCACGGCCTGCTCGTCGACCCGGCACGGCAGTTCCAAAAAGTGCACCGGGCCGTTCGACGAGGCGATCACCTTGCCGGTACCGATCATGGTCAGATAGCCGGGCAAGGTCGATTCCTGGCACACCACATCCTTGGTAAAGCCGAGCAGGTTTTTTGCGCGGATGGTCATGTTGGCGTTGTCGAGGTCGTAGCAGGCCAGGTCGTTGCCGTTGTCGCCCAGAATCAGCTGGCCCTGGCCGTTGGCGACGACAAAATGGTGCACATACTTGGGCGCATTGAAGGCCGTGCGCACGATCAGGTCGAGCACGCTGCTGCCCATGGCCTCGAAACGCAGCTCGCCATAAAAGGCGATCATCTTGCCCTTGCGAATGAAGATCTGTTCCTTGACGTCGATCACGTACGAGAAGCGGTTCAGGTTATCGTTTTTGGGCAAGGTGGAGGGATTGTAGATCGTCATGGCTTACCTTTCGCTCGCTTGGATATAGACCGTGCCCTGGCCCGTGAATTTCACCTGGTACGATTCGCCCGAGGCTTGCCCGACAAAGGTTTTCCAGTTCAGGTCGGTAACGATATTGGAACTCAGTTGTCCCGTATGGCCGATATAGGCTTGCGGATCGACAAACACCGGCACGTCCGGCGTGACGGGCAGGCCGATGGTATTGCCGTCCGACAAAATCGCCACTTCGCCCGTGCCCTGCAAGGTGGTGGTAAACAGGCCTTGGCCGGAAACAGCGCCGCGCACCACGCCCTGCACGCCGCCCTGGTTGCCCAGGAACATGGTACCGGCCGTCAGGCGGGCATCGAACGCCAGCAGCGTGTCGCTTTCCACATACAGGGTTTCGCCGCGCACGGGGATGATGGTGACGAACAGGCCGGCGTGCGCGTAGTAGACGCTGCCGCTGCCCTTGGCCGCCATCATGGCGTAGCCTTCGTTGGTGACGGCGCGCATGGCCAGGCTTTGCACGCCCTGGCCCGCCAGGAAGGAACGGCTGAACTGGACGTCGCCCTGGTAGGACACCATGGCGCCCTTGCGCGCAAATACTTCTTCGTTGCTGAGTTTGACCTCGAGCATTTTTTCATTGATCTGCTGATAAACCGGCATCGCGTGGCTCCTGGCTGCTTAACGTTCGGCGGGCTGGATATACACCACGCCCTGGCCGGTGAATTTGTGCTGGTAGGACTCGCCCGAGCTTTGCCCTATCATCGTGCGCCAGTTGACGTCGAACACGAATTCCTGGCGGATATCGCCCTTGAAGCCGACAAAGGCGTCCGGGTCCACGCGCAGCGGCGTCGATGGCGTCACTTCCAGCATGATCAGGTTGCCCTGCGAAATGACGGCGATATTGCCGTTGCCTTCCACCGTGGTGGAAAACAGGCCCTGGCCCGAACTGGCGCCGCGCAGGCCGGCAAAGCTGGTGCCGGTTTTGAGGCTGGTGTCGTAGGCCAGCAGGCTGCTGCTTTCGATGGTCAGCTTTTCGCCGGCCAGCGCCAGCACGGTGATCTCGAACGCATTGTGCGCAAAGAACACGGTGCCGTTGCCGGAGGCCTGCATCAGTTGCATGCCCTCGTTGGTCACCTTGCGCTTGAGCGCGCCAAAGATGCCTTCGCCGCCGAGCAGGGATTTTTCAAACTTGATGCTGCCCGTGTAGGCGACCATGGCGCCGGCGATCGCCAGCACTTTCTCGTCCTGCAGACGCACTTCAAGCAGGCGGTCGGTATTGTTGCGGAAACTGGTCACTCGCGATCCTCCTGAAATGCCAGGCAACACAGCCATGGCTGAACGACAAGATACCGGCGGACTTGCTTGCGTGCAAGCGCTATTCCTATCGTACGCGGCTTGCGCGCCAGGAAACTCAGCGCTGCAGCGGCAAATGGCTGTGCTTGAGCTGGCGCAGCACGAAACTCGATTTGCTGTGGCGGATGCCGGGAATTTTATACAGCCGCTCACGCAGCAGCCGTTCATAGTCGCGCGTGTCGCTGACGGCGATGCGCAGATAATAATCGTAGTCACCCGACACCAGGAACGCTTCGAGCACCTCCGGGATCAGCGCCAGCGCATGGCCGAATTCGAACAGCGCCTGGTCGGAATGGTCGTCCAGGGTGACCTGCACGATGACGGTATCGGCCAGGCCGACTTTCGCCGCATTGACCTGCACCGTATAGCCTTCGATCACGCCGTCTTCCTCCATGCGCTTGATGCGGGCCCAGCAAGGCGACGACGTCAGGCCCACCTGGCTGGAGAGTTCCTGCAGGCTGATGCGGGCGTCCTGCTGCAGGGCGGCCAGGATGGCGAGATCGAATTTGTCGAGTTTCATTCTGTACTTTCTCTATTTGACAGAAAATTTTGCTGAATTACCTATTTTAACCGGGAAACGCAGCAGCCTTTTCTGCGCTTGCCGGCAGAAAATAAGGCATGCAAACACCACACTCAACTCCTCCCGCCGCCAATGGCGCCAGCACGCTGATCGACAACCTGCTGGCGCTCGGCGTCGACACCGTCTTCGGCTATCCGGGCGGCGCCGTGCTGCCGCTGTACGATGCGCTGCACGCCGAGGCGCGCCTGCGCCATGTGCTGGTGCGCCATGAACAGGCGGCCGTCCACGCGGCCGAAGGCTATGCGCGCAGCACCGGCCGGCCCGGCGTGGTCTTCGTCACCTCCGGCCCCGGCATGAGCAACACCACCACCGGCCTGCTCGACGCGCTGTGCGACTCCATCCCCGTGATCTGCATCAGCGGCCAGGTGGCGACCACGGCGATCGGTACCAACGCCTTCCAGGAGTGCGATGCGCTCGGTATTTCTCGCCCCGTTACCAAATGGAACCGGCAGATCCGCGCGGCCAGCGAAGTGGCTGCGGTGGTGCAGGAAGCGTACAGGCAATCCACGCAGGGCCGGCCCGGACCCGTGCTGATCGATTTCCCGAAAGACCTGCAGCTGGCACAGGTGACACCCGTGCCCTTGCCGCCAGTGGTCACGACCCCGCCGCGCCTGCCCGGCATGGCCGACCTGGAAGCGGCGGCGCGGCTGATCGCCGGCGCGCAGCGCCCCGTGTTCTATGGCGGTGGCGGCCTGGTCAATTCCGGCCAGGCCGCCTGCGCGCATTTTCAGGCGCTGGTCGACCTGGCCGGCGCGCCCTGTACATTGACCCTGCTGGGCCTGGGCGCCTATCCCGCGTCCAGCCCGCGCTTTCTCGGCATGCTGGGCATGCATGGCACGCTGGAAGCGAACCTGGCCATGCACCACGCGGATCTGATCGTCTGTGTTGGCGCGCGTTTCGACGACCGGGTCACGGGCAGGCTGGACGCCTTCTGCCCCGGCGCGAAAATCATCCATGTCGATATCGACCCGGCCTCCATCGGCAAGGTGGTACGCGCCGATGTGGCCCTGCGCGGCGACTGCGCGCCGGTGCTGGCGGCGCTGCTGGCACTGCTGCGCGGACGCGCCCTGCCCGGACTGGCGCCATGGTGGCAGCGCATCAGCACCTGGCGCGCGCAGCAGTCGCTGGCGTTTGACGACACTGCGGACGTGATTGCGCCACAGGCCCTGATGCAGCGCTTGCAGGCGGCGCTGGAAGGGGTCGACACGATCGTGGCCACCGATGTCGGCCAGCACCAGATGTGGGCCGCCCAGCACTTGCGCTTTGAAAAGCCCGGCCGCTGGCTCACCTCGGGCGGCGCCGGCACCATGGGTTATGGCTTGCCGGCCGCCATCGGCGCGCAGATCGCCCATCCTGGCAAACGCGTGGTCTGCGTCAGCGGCGACGCGTCGATTCTGATGAATATCCAGGAACTGGCCACCGCCGTGCAGCACCACCTGCCGGTCAAGGTAGTGCTGTCGAACAATGGCTACATGGGCATGGTGCGCCAGTGGCAGGAGCTGATCCACGGCGGGCGCTACAGCCACAGCTACACGGAGGCGCTGCCCGACTTTGTCGCCCTGGCGCGCGCGTTCGGCTGGCAGGCCCGCATGGTGGAAAAGCGTGAAGAACTCGACGCGGCGCTGGCCGAGTGCATGGCCGCCCCCGGCCCGTATTTCCTCGATGTGCGCGTGCATGGCGAAGAGAACTGCTTTCCCATGATGGCGCCCGGTGCGGGGCATCATGAGATTACCTTGTCCAAGGGGCGTATATACACGCAAGAGCGTGGGTCGGGTAGGTCGGGTTAGGCCGCAGGCCGTAACCCGACAACATTGTTGACGCCCGTGGTGTTGTCGGGTTACGCGCTTGCGCGCTAACCCGACCTACGCCCAAATCCGGTAGATCCAGTAACTTTCGTCATCGCGGCTGGCGCGCGCCAGTTCCGTCGGGCTCAGGCCCGTGATCTGCCGCGTCTCGCGGCACAGATGGGCCTGGTCGGCATAGCCGCCATGGGCGGCGATATCGGACCAGGACACTTTACCTTGCAGCATGGCGTCGCGCTCGTCGAGAAACAGCTGCTCGGCGCGGCGCATGCGGTGCAGGGTGCGCATCGGCTGGCCGGCCCAGGTCTTGATGCGGCGCTCGATATTGCGCGCGCCGCTGGCCAGGCCGCTGGACGCCGCCTGCACGCCCAGGCGCCGCACCCAGTCGTGGACGGCGCTGGCCGGATGGTCGTCCTGCTGGCGCGCCACCTGCCAGCGCGGCGCAAGAAAACCCTCCACCAGCGCCACGCGCGCTTCATCGCCGGGCGCGGCCAGCACAGCCTGCGACAACGATTGCCATTCGGCGTCGAACAGCGCGTCGAACGGGCGGAACTGATCCAGCAGCGGCGCCATCGCCACGCCGGTCAGCGCATGCAGCGCGGCCGGATAAAACATCACGATGAATGAGTGCACGGGCCCGGGATTGTAGCTGACCAGCGGATACGAACGGGGGCCGCCGAACAGGGCCGGCGGCATGCGCACATCCAGCGCGTTCAACCCCGGCGCGGCCGCTTCCAGCTCGCCCGAGATGGTCCAGGCGATGCTGCACATGGGCGCGGCCGGGAAGCGGTTCAGCCGCTGCGCCGGCGGCAACGGCGCGCAGCCGGTGGTGTCGCGCACGAGAAAGGCGCGCACGCAGGAAGCGAGCGCCAGGCGCGGTGCGATCAGGCGCGTGACAGGAGTGGCATCGGCAGGCATGACAGCGATTGTAGCGAGAAACGATGACCGCCGGGTGATGTCGTATACGTTCAAGACTGGCGCCAGCATGCGCGCTACAGTCATGCCATTATTCGCCGTTCAACGGAGTTTGCCATGCCGCCACTCGATCACACTGCCGCGCCTGATGTCCCCGCCGTTCCAAGCACCCTGCGCCAGATCCGCCACTTGCCGGGGCCATTCGCCCTGCCCGTGCTGGGCAACAGCTTCCAGTTAAAACTGCATCGCATCCACCGCGACGTGGAAGGCTGGGTACGCCACTATGGCCCCTTCATGCGCGCCTGGTTCGGCCGCACCCTGGTGCTGGTGGTGGCCGACAGTGAAGCGGTATCGGCCATCCTGCGCGACCGGCCCGACGGCTTCCGGCGGCCGCTGTCGAGCTATATCGTGTCCGAGGAAATGGGCGGCATTCCCGGCCTGTTCCTGGCCGAAGGCAGCGAATGGCGCAACCAGCGCCGCATGGTGATGGCCGGCATGGCCCCAGGCGCCATCAAGGCCTACTTTCCGTCGCTGGTAACGGTGGCGCAGCGCCTGCAGCGGCGCTGGCAGGAGTCGGCACGGCAAGGCGCCGCCATCGGCCTCGATGGCGATCTGAAACGCTATACGGTCGACATTATCGCGGGGCTGGCCTTCGGCACCGAGGTCAATACCCTGGAAGCGGGCGAGGACGTGATCCAGCGCCATATGGATGCGATTCTGCCGGCCGTGGCAAGGCGCAGCCTGTCGATGCTGCCCTACTGGCGCTACTTCAAATTGCCGGCCGACAAGCGCCTGGACCGCGACGTGGCGGCGCTCGACGTTGCCGTATCAAGTCTGGTGCGCCAGGCCCGCACGCGCCTGGAACAGGAGCCGGCGCGCCGCCTGCGCCCGCCCAATCTATTGGAGGCCATGATCGCCGCCGCCGACGAGAAAAACAGCGGCGTCGACGACCGCGCCGTGGCCGGCAATGTGCTGACCATGCTGCTGGCCGGCGAAGACACGACGGCCAATACGATTTCCTGGATGATTTATCTGCTGCAACGCAACCCGCACACTCTGGCCCGGGCGCGCGAGGAAGTGCGCACCCTGGCGCCCGATGTGGCCGGCTTTACCATCGAGCAGATGGACCGCCTGGCGTACCTGGGCGCCTGCGCCAGCGAAGCGATGCGCTTGAAGCCGGTGGCGCCGTTTTTGCCGCTCGAAGCCTTGCGCGACACCGTGGTGGGCGACGTGGCCGTGCCGGCCGGCAGCGTGGTGTGGTGCGTGCTGCGCCACGATACGCTGTCCGATGCGCATTTTCCCGATGCGCAGGCCTTCAAGCCCGAGCGCTGGCTGGAGGCTGGCCAGGAAGAGGTGAATAACAAGCGCGCCGCCATGCCCTTCGGTTCCGGCCTGCGCACCTGCCCCGGCCGCTATCTGGCGCTGCTGGAAATCAAGATCGCCATGGCCATGCTGCTGGGCAGTTTCGATATCGCCGGCGTCGACACGCCCGATGGCGGCGAGGCGCAGGAACTGATGGGCTTTGTGATGTCGCCGGTGGGATTGTCGCTGCGGCTGGCGCCGCCGCGGTGATACCATCGGCTTTTATTTCACCTTGTTCACACCATGAATGACAGCCTGCAAGACATCCGTGCACGCCTGGCCGCCTTTGCGCAAGAGCGCGACTGGGACCAGTTCCATACGCCGAAAAACCTGGCCATGGCGCTGTCGGTGGAAGTGGCCGAACTGGTCGAGCACTACCAGTGGCTGCCGACCGGCGCGGACATGGAACTGGACGACGCCAAACGCGCCGGCATCCGCCACGAGCTGGCCGACGTGCTGATGTACCTGGTGCGCCTGGCCGACAAGAGCGGCGTCGACCTGCATGCGGCCGTGCTGGAAAAGATGGTCTTGAACGCCGAGAAATATCCGGTGGAACAGGTGCGTGGCGACGCGCGCAAATACTCCGACTACTGATCGCGCTTCACCCGTGCGTGGCCGATGCGCGAAACGGCGTAGCATGGTGTCATGCGTATTCTTACTTCCCTGCTCCTGATCTCGCTGCTGCCCTGCGTGCCGGCCGTGGCGCAAACGGCCCCCGTACCGACCGTCAAGGTGGACGCCACGCGCGACCCGGTCGACAAGTCCTACCGCAAGATGATGCAGGGCGTGGACCGCTTCGAGCGCGACCATGCGCTGGCGCCGCAGGCCAGCCTGCGTTTCCGGCTGCTGCCACGCCAGCCCGGCGTCGACATGCAGGGCGTCAAATTGCGCATTGCCGGCGACACCGTCAGCGTGCCGCTGCCCCT
This sequence comes from Janthinobacterium psychrotolerans, assembly GCF_001677885.1. Lineage (GTDB taxonomy): Bacteria > Pseudomonadota > Gammaproteobacteria > Burkholderiales > Burkholderiaceae_D > Janthinobacterium > Janthinobacterium psychrotolerans. The sequence goes on from NZ_LOCQ01000061.1 coordinate 49,444, forward strand.
GTCTGAGGACAATAGCTTTGCCCCGGTGCGCAACGCGCAGGCGCTGCGCGAAGACGCGGTGCTGATCGCCAACCGCAAGGCCACCACCATGAGCTGGCGCGCCCAGGTCATCACGCCAGGCTTGCCGCCGGGTACGCGGCGCCTGGGCGACCTGCGCCTGGAATGCCGCGCCGGCATGGATTCGGGCCTGATCTCGAACGATCCGGCCATTATTTCATGGCTGTCGAGCATGCTGTACAGCACCGACAAGGTCTGCTCCGAGCCGGACGGCAACTACCTGTTCTTTACCGACCGCCCGCTGCTGGGCGTGACCCTGGTGCACGGCGAGCGCCGCCTGGCCCTGCCCTTCAAGATGCTGTATGCCGGCGGCGAACAGACCCCGGCGTCATTGCCCTACTGCGACTGCCAGGTGCTGCTCGACCGCACCTACTACGCGCCGCTATGGGACAAAAGCTGGCCCGACGATACCTTGCTGGAGTTCGACTATATGGACGAGGTCGCGCCATGAAGTGGCTGGTGATTCCCCTGCTGCTGTCGCTGGCCGCCTGCTCCGGCACGCGCGCCCTGCAGGCCAGCAAATCCGTGCCGCAAGCCACCCTGGAGCAAACCGTGCAGGTGGGCAGCAGCACCCGCGAACAGGTGCGTTCGGCGCTCGGCGAGAGCACCTCGATACGTTTCGATAGCGGCAATGAAGTGTGGATGTACACCTACCCGGACGGCTCGCCGGGAGGCGGCGAGTACATCATCCTGTTCGGCCAGGATGGCGTGGTGAAAAAGGTGCGGCGAGGCGAGGTGTACCAGCTGAAGAAATAGCCTGGCTGCTCGCCTGGCTTATTTGACAAGCGCCCGCACCGCCACGCCACTGGCCCGGCGCCTCGGCGACGGCTTCAACTTGAACACAAACATCGACTTGGCCACGCTGTCGGTACGCTGCGCCAAATTGGTCGCTGCGGCCGCCGCCTGCTCGACCAGCGCGGCATTTTGCTGGGTGATGCCGTCCATATGGATCACGGCCTGGTTGACCTGGCCGATGCCCTGGTTCTGCTCGCGCGTGGTCGACGAGATTTCGTCCATCACTTCCGTCACCCTGGCAACCGAGGCGATCACGTCTTTCATGGTGGCGCCGGCATTGCTGGTCAGTACGGTGCCGGCATTGACGGTGGCGATCGAATGGTCGATCAGGTGCTTGACTTCCCTGGCGGCGGTGGCCGAACGCTGGGCCAGGCTGCGCACTTCGCCGGCCACCACCGCAAAGCCACGGCCGTGTTCACCGGCGCGGGCCGCTTCGACGGCGGCATTGAGGGCCAGGATATTGGTCTGGAAGGCGATGCCGTCGATCAGGCCGATAATGTCGAGAATCTTGCGCGAGGAGCCGCTGATTTCATCCATGGTGCTGACCACTTCGGTGACGATGGTGCCGCCCTTGGCCGCCACTGCGGAAGCCTGCAGCGCCAGGTCGTTGGCGGTTGCCACGTGATCGGCGCTGCTTTGTACGGTCGAGGTCAGCTCTTCCATGCTGGCCGCCGTCTGCTCCAGGCTGGACGCCTGCGATTCGGTGCGGCTGGACAAGTCCATATTGCCGGTCGCGATCTCGGCCGTGGTCACGCGGATATCCTCGAAATTGGCGCGCACGTCGCCGATGATGCTGTGCAGATTGATATTGGTCTGGCGCAAGGCCGCCATCAGCTGGCCCATGTCGTCGTCGCGCACCTTGTCGATAGTGCCCGTCAGGTCGCCGCCGGCCATCTTGCGCGCCACCATCACCGCCTCGCCCAAGGGCTGCACCACCGAGTTGTGCAGATACGCCCAGAACACCAGCATGATCACCGAGGCCGTGGCGGCCAGCGCGATCAGCCAGCCGCGCGTGGCTGCATGGGTGTCGCTGTCGATATTCCAGACGGCGCCGCCCAGCACGGCCATGGACAGGCAGAAAAAGACGGCGTTGACCGCCATGCCCTGCGACAAGCTCGGCTGGCTCAGCGCTTTCAGCGCGGTGCCCAGCCCCTGGCCCACCACACGGCCATTGCGGATCGCCAGTTTGGCCTGGTTGCCGTCCTTGAAACCTTTGTACAGCGCCGCCGCTTCGGCCACCTGCTCGCGCGTGGGCTTGGTGCGCACCGACATATAGCCGACCGGACGGCCGTTTTCGATCACCGGCGTGATATTGGCCAGCACCCAGTAATAGTCGCCGTTCTTGCAGCGGTTCTTGACCATGCCGGTCCACGGCATGCCGCTCTGGATGGTGCGCCACAGGTCGACGAAGGCTTCGGCCGGCATATCGGGGTGGCGCAGGATATTCTGCGGCGCACCGAGCAATTCTGATTCGGAAAAGCCGCTGACTTCAATAAAATACTGATTGGCATAATTAATGTTTCCCTGCAAATCCGTGGTGGAAACAATCGTCATGCCATCATTTAAAATGGTTTCCGTCTGCGTGACCGGCATATTCAAGCGCATTCTCGTCTCCTTGTTTTTTAAATAGCATGGCTAAATTATAAAAACAATATACCACATCAAGGCTGGCGGCCATACTGGCGGGGCAGCTTTGACACCAGCAAAGGAATAATATAAAAACATATCAATTAGTATTTTATATTTTCTTTTATTTAATACGATTTATTTATTAACATACAAAATATTTTCGGCCGCCATTCAAATCATCGGCAAAAAGCCTTATTCAACACAAGACAAATGGATGTTCCCGGCAGACGACAAAAAGGCGCCCGAAGGCGCCTCTGGTCACTGCAGGAGCAATGTGGAATTACTTGTAGGTCTTGCGCGGCGCTTTCGGACGCGGTGGCGCGGGCTTGCGCTCCGAGGTGCCGTCGTCCAGGGTGATGCGCAGCTGCTGGCCAGCTACCCATACCGATTTCAGGTGGTCGAGGATTTCCGGCGGCATGCCTTCCGGCAGGTCCAGCACGCTGTGCTTGTCAAAGATATCGATGCGGCCGATATGCTTGGCTTCCAGGTTCGCTTCGTTGGCGATGGCGCCGACGATATTGCTCGGCGTGACCAGGTGATCGCGGCCCACTTCGATGCGATACGCCGTGACTCCCGGACGTGGACGCTCTTTCTTCGGCGCACGTACAGGCGCATCGGCGGCCGGTGCTTCCGGCACATCCTTGAAGGCCGGCGCGGCCTTGGCGGCAAACGGCTTGCGCAGTGCGGCCGCTGGCGCCAGGTCAGGCGCATCGCCGTCGCGGCTGATGCGCAGCTGCTGGCCGGCAACCCACACGGTTTTCAGTTGATCCAGCAATTCCTTCGGCATGCTGTCCGGCAGGTCCAGCACGCTGTAGTCGTCGTAGATTTCGATGCGGCCGATATTCTTCGAATCGATGCCCGCTTCGTTGGCGATGGCGCCGACGATATTGCCCGGTTTCACACCATGCTGATGGCCCACTTCGATGCGGAAGGTCTGCATGCCGGCGTCCGCCGGGCGTTGCACGCGTTCCTTTTTCGGGAAGGCCGGGCGTTCGCTGCGTTCGCCGCGTTCAAAACGGTCGCCGCGCTCAGGACGGTCGTTGCGTTCAAAACGCTCCGGGCGCGCCGGACGGTCATCCTGCCAGGTCGCCTGTTCGCGCGCCTTGTTCTTGTCCAGCAGCAGCGGCGTATTGCCGCGAGCCATCTTCGCCAGGGCGGCGGCGATTTCGATGGCCGGGATATTCTGTTCGCGTTCGAAGTCTTCGATCAGCGACTGGAATTGTTCCAGTTCGCCCAGCGCCAGCGTTTCCGTGATCTGTTCCTTGAACTTGGCGATACGCACGTCGTTGACGGCCTGGATGGTCGGCAGTTCCAGCATGCCGATCGGCTGGCGGGTCGAGCGTTCGATGGCTTTGAGCAAGTTCTTTTCACGCGGGGTGATGAACAGGATCGCTTCGCCGCTGCGCCCGGCGCGGCCGGTGCGGCCGATACGATGGGTATAGCTTTCCGGATCGTGCGGCACGTCGTAGTTGACCACATGGCTGATGCGCTCGACGTCCAGGCCGCGCGCGGCCACGTCGGTGGCGACCAGGATGTCGATCTTGCCGTCTTTCAGTTGCTGAATGGTGCGCTCGCGCTGCGCCTGCTGGATGTCGCCGTTGATGGCGGCGGCCGAGAAGCCGCGCGCCTGCAGCTTGCCGGCCAGCTCTTCCGTGCCCAGCTTGGTGCGGGCAAAGATGATCATGCCGTCAAACACTTCCGCTTCCAGGATGCGGGTCAGCGCGTCGAGCTTGTGCATGCCCGACACCAGCCAGTAGCGCTGGCGAATATTGTCGGCCGTGCCGGTCTTGGCGGCCACCGTCACTTCGGCCGGATTGACCAGGTAGGTGGTGGCGATGCGCTTGATGACGGAAGGCATGGTGGCCGAGAACAGCGCCGTTTGATGGCCTTCCGGTGTTTCTTGCAAGATACGTTCGACGTCGTCGATAAAACCCATGCGCAGCATTTCATCGGCTTCGTCGAGCACCAGGGTTTTCAGCTTGGACAGGTCGAGCGAACCCTTGTCCAGGTGATCGATGACGCGGCCCGGCGTACCGACGACGACGTGCACGCCGCGGCGCAGCGCCGACAATTGCGGGCCGTAGCTTTGGCCGCCGTAGATCGGCAGCACGTGGAAACCCGGAATATGGGCAGCATAAACCTGGAACGCTTCGGCGACCTGGATCGCCAGTTCGCGTGTCGGGGCCAGGACCAGGGCTTGGGGTGAGCTTTGTTTCAGATCGATGCGCGACAGGATAGGCAGGGCAAAGGCGGCGGTTTTACCGGTACCTGTTTGCGCCTGGCCCAGCACGTCGCGGTTGGCGAGCAACAATGGAATCGTGGCCGCCTGGATAGGCGACGGTGTTTCGTAACCGACATCCTTGAGCGCGCGTATCAGCGGCTCGCTCAGGTTGAGATCGGAAAATAAGGAAATTGGTGTATCAGACATGAAATCACTCACAAGTTCGCTCGAATCGCCCAATGCGAAAGAGTGTATCTGCTAGTTTACTCTTTACTGGACCTGACCGGGTGGAACCGGGCTGCAGATCGCCAATTTTTGCCATTCAAAACGCAGAAAAATCGGCGATCCGCACGCAATTGGTGCAAAAACCAAGCAATATTTCATGTTTTGCAATAGATCAGGCAATTGCTACAGATGCTCTGGAGCCAGTGTCGGCGCATCGGCCGCATGGCGCAGGAACTCCAGCAGGTCCGTGTTCAGTTGGTCCTTGTGGGTGGTCGCCAGGCCATGCGGCGCGCCCGGATAGACCAGCAGCCGGCTGCCGATGATGCTCTCGGCCGTGCGCCGCGCCGAGGCGGCGATCGGCACGATCTGGTCGTCGTCGCCGTGGATCACCAGGGTGGGAATGTCGAATTTCGCCAGGTCTTCGGTGAAATCGGTTTCCGAAAACTGCTTGATGCACAGATAGGCGGCCGGCATGCCGGCTTGCATGCCCAGCCGCCAGAATGCGTCGCGCACGCCTTGCGACGGCTTCGCATCGGACCGGTTGTAGCCATAGAAGGCCTCGCTCAAATCCTGGAAAAACTGGCTGCGGTCGGCCTGCACGCCGCTGCGGATATCGTCAAACGCTGCGATCGGCAAGCCCAATGGATTCTCCGGCGTTTGCAGCATCAGCGGCGGCACGGCGCCCACCAGTACCGCGCCGGACAAGCGCGCCGTGCCATGACGGCCGATATAGCGCGCCACTTCGCCGCCGCCGGTGGAATGGCCGACCAGGGTGGCGCCCTGCAGGTCCAGCGCGTTGATCAGTTCGGCCAGGTCGTCGGCGTAGGTGTCCATGTCGTTGCCGTCGAATGGCTGGCTGGAGCGGCCGTGGCCGCGCCGGTCGTGGGCGATCACGCGGTAGCCGTTGGAGGCGAGGAAAAACATCTGGTCTTCCCAGGCGTCGGACGACAGCGGCCAGCCGTGGCTGAACACCACCGGCGCACCGCTGCCCCAATCCTTGTAGTAAATCGTCGTGCCATCTGGCATGCGCAAAGTGTTCCCCGCGACTGCCTGCTCGGTGGTGCTGCGTACGTCGATCATGCCGGCCTCCTGCTTGCATGGCCTGCCGGTTGGCGGCCCTCATGGCCATTGTGACCCGATTCGGCTCAGGCACGCCGCGCTGTACGTTCAGGAAACATGGTCCGTAGAGTAAGATTGCTGTCGATACATCATCGTTGCAGCCAGTCTTGTCTATTTTGGAGTCCTCATGCGTACCTCTCTTGCCCTCGCCGCCAGCCTTGCCCTGCTGGGCACGGCCGCCAGCGCCCAGAAACTGCCCGTGGTTGCCGAAGCGCCGCTGCGCGCCCACCTGGCTTTCCTGGCCGACGACCTGCTCGAAGGACGCGGCACCGGCCAGCGCGGCGGCGACCTGGCCGTGCGCTACCTGGAAACCCAGGCGGCGCTGGCCGGCTTGCAGCCCTTGAAGGACGGCACTTATCGCCAGGGCCTGACAATCGTCGGCAGCAAGGCCTTGCCAGACAGCACGGTGACCTTCAAGGCCGGCGGCAAGACCATCGCACCCAAGTTTGGCGAGGGCATCGTGTTTGGCGCGTCCAACGGGCAACAGAAAGTGGCCTTCGAGGCGCCCGTGGTGTTTGCCGGCTACGGCATCAAGGCCCCTGAGGAACAATGGGACGACTTCAAGGGCGTTGACCTGAAAGGCAAGCTGGTGATCATGATGGTCAACGATCCGCAGCCGACCGCGGCGGAACCGAAGCGTTTTGCCGGCAAGTCACTGACCTGGTATGGCCGCTGGGTCTACAAATACGAAGAAGCGCTGCGCCAGGGCGCGGCCGGCGTGCTGCTGATCCACACGACGGCGTCGGCCTCCTACCCGTGGTCGGTGCCGGCCAACGGTTTTGGCCATGAGCGTTTCAACCTGGCCGGCGCCGGCAATCCGATGGAAGGCTGGCTGCAGGAAGACACGGCGCGCGCCCTGTTCCAGCAAGCGGGCCAGGACCTGGACGCCCTGCGCGCCAAGGCCGAGACGCGCGAATTCCAGCCGGTGGCCCTGGACGCCACCGTCAATGTCAAGCTGAACAGCACCATCCGCGGCATCGAGCAATTCAATGTGGCCGGCAGCGTGCCCGGCAGCGATCCGAAACTGAAAGACGAGGCGGTGATTTATTCGGCGCACTGGGATCACCTGGGCAAGGATGACGACGGCAACGACCAGGGCGCCGCCGGCAGCGACCATATCTACAACGGCGCGATCGACAACGCCTCGGGCGCGGCGGCCTTGCTGGCGATGGCGCAAGTGGCCGTCAAGCAGCCGGCGCGCCGCACGCAGATCTTCCTGTGGCCGGCCGGCGAGGAAACCGGCATGCTGGGCGCCAACGCCTGGGTGCGCGCACCGCTGTGGCCGCTGGCCAAGACCGCCGCCGACCTGAATCTCGACAGCATGAATTTTGTCGGCAAGACGCATGACATCGGCGTGGCCGGCGCCGAGCGCAGCAGCCTGTATGCGAGCGCCGCCAAGGTGGCCAAACGCATGGGCCTGCGCCTGGCGCCGGCCATCCCCGACCTGTCCGGCGCCTTTTACCGCGCCGACCATTTTGCGTTCGCCAAGGCCGGCATTCCCGCCTTCAACGTGGGCTCGGCCGTGTTTTCGGGCGATGGCTCGTTCGACTTCGTCAAGGACTCGAAAGCGTCAAGCGCGCGCCTGGTTGCGTTCAAGAAAGATTATCATCAGGTCACGGACGAATATCACCCGTCCTGGGATCTGTCGGGCATGGTGCAGCAGGCGCAGTTCACCCTGAACCTGGGCTATGAAGTGGCGAATGACAAGACCATGCCGGCATGGAACAAGGACGAGGCGTTTGGCAAGGTCAAGCGCTAAAAGCAAGCCCATCGATTATCTGACAAGGACCAGCATGTCGTTACAAAAAGGCCAGAAACTCAAGCTCGACAGCGGCACTGTGGCGGCGGACCTCGCCGTGCGGTGTACCGTCAAGGCGCCCTTCCATATCGACGTCAGCTGTTTTGGCCTCGACGCGAACGGCAAGTTGTCCGACGACGCCTATATGGTGTTCTACAACCAGGCCGCCTCGCCCAGGGAAGAGATCCGCCTGCTTGCCGACGTGCCCGACAGCCAGTTCATGCTCAGGCTGCCAGCGCTGCCGGCGCAGATCGACAAGCTGGTATTTGCGGCCGCCATCGACCCGGCGCACAGCCAGACCATGCGCGAGCTGGGCAGCCTGGAGTTTCGCCTGGGCGAACATGTGTTCGCCTTGAGCGGCGCTGATTTCAGCGGCGAAAAAGCCATCATGGTTGCCGAGCTCTACAGGAAAGATGGCGACTGGCGCCTCGGCGTCAATGGCCAGGGTTTCAATGGCGGGCTCGACGCCCTGCTGGTGCACTTTGGCGGTGCGCTCGCGCCGGCCGCTGCCGCTACTGCGCCGGCGCCGGCACCAGCGCCAGCCAGGGTCTCGCTGGAAAAACGCTTCGAGCAAAAAGCGCCGCAACTGGTGTCACTGGCAAAAATCGCCGGTGTGTCCCTGGCCAAGAACAAGCTGGAGCGCGTGCGCGCCAAAGTGGCGTTTGTCATCGACGCGTCCGGTTCGATGAAACAGCAGTATGAACGCGGCCAGGTGCAGGAGGTGGTCAACCGCGTGTTTCCGCTGGGCGTGCATTTCGATGACGACGAAGCGCTGGAAACCTGGGCCTTTGGGAACAAGAGCAAGCAGTTGTCGAACGTCACCTTCGGCAATTTCAAGGACTATGTCACGCAAGAGGCGGGAGGCTGGTTTCAATGGATGATGGACGTGCAGTCAAACACCAATAATGAACCGGTGGTCATACGGCAGGTGATCGAGCACTTTTCCGGCCTGGCGCCGCCGGAAGCTGATGCTGACAATAAAGGCTTTTTCGGATTGAAAAAAGTATTTCCGAAAGGCTTTGCCCCAGCCATCACTGCCAGGGCGCCGGTATTCGTGCTGTTCATTTCAGACGGCGGCGTGTCGGAGAACAGCGAGATCCAGTTCCTGATACGCTGGGCCAGCACCTTGCCGATCTTCTGGCAGTTCATCGGCATCGGCGGCTCCGGTTATGGCGCTTTGGCCAAACTCGATGAACTGTCGAAACGCCATATCGACAACGCCAATTTCTTTGCCGTCGACGACTTGCGCCAGATCTCCGAAGCCGAACTGTACGACCGCATGATGAAAGAGTTCCCGATGTGGCTCAAGGAAGCGCGCGCCAGGAACATGATAGTCGACTACGAAGTGTAAGCGCGTCAGCGCGTATCAAATCGCCATGATCCGTTTCAGGTCGACAAACGCCGTCTCATACAGGTGCTGGAAGGCGCCGACCATCACCTCTTCCACGCCTTCGGCGGCGTCGAACTGGCTGGCCCATTCGGCCACGCAGGAGGCGGCGCCAGGCTCGCCCGTCACGCGCAGGGTGGAACGGTAGTTTTTGACGGGAATCGGGCCCGAGACGATGGTGTAGCTGTAGCTTTTGTCCGCTTCGCTGAAGCTTTGCAGGCGCTCGGCGATGATGGCGCCGTCCGTGGTTTTCAGGCGGCGCACGCGGCCGCCCTGCTCCGGCAAGCTGGTCTTGATCGAGCTCGACCACTCCGCCAGCGAATGGAAGCCGCCGATAAAATCCCACACGCGTTCGGCGCTTGCCGCCAGTGTCACAGAAACAGTTACTTGGGCCATCTTTGATTCGGTTCCTCATCCAGGTTTGCCGGGCACGGCGCCCGGCCGGCCGGAATGCCCGGCACAGGCGCTATTTTAGCGCCCATGCCGCTTTGCTGCCGAGGTGGCTACAGATTTTCTGACAGGAAAATGAGCGAATTGCCATGCGCCTGCACCGACGCGCGCTGATGGTAGCTGTCGCGGTAATTGCAGTTGAAACCGTGTTCGGCTTGCGGGTAGACATGGATTTCCACCTCTTCGCGGCCGTCGAAGCGTTCGGCGATGCTTTTCACGGCGTCAGCCGGGATATGGCTGTCGTTGCCGCCGAAATGCATCAGCAGCGGCACCTTGATCTCGTCGGCCAGGTCCAGCTTGTTCTGGATGCCGCCGCCGTAATAGGCGATGGCGCTATCGACCAGGCCGGCCGCTGCCGTCTGGTAGGACAAACGTCCGCCGAAGCAGTAGCCGATGGAAGCGATCTTGCCGTCGACTTCAGGACGCGCGCGCAGGGCGGCGACGCTGGCGGTGATGTCGGCCACGGCGTGCGCGTTATCGGTGGCCTGCATCAGTTCGACGGCGCGCTTCCAGCCAGCCTCGTCATAGCCCAGTTCGATGTGTGCGCCGTCGCGCCAGAACAGGTCGGGCACCAGCACCACATAGCCGTCCAGCGCATATTGCTCGGCCACCGTGCGGATATGTTCGTTGACGCCAAAAATTTCCTGCAACAGCACGATGCCGGGGCCTTTGCCGATATGCGGCACGGCCAGGTAGGCCTGGAAAGTGACGCCGTCGGCGCCGGCAATATCGATCCACTGCGTAGTGATGCTCATGAAGACTCCAGTTCTGTAAGGGGGAGGAAACAGAAAGGCATCTTACTGGTTTTTGCCGCTTCCTGCGTCCGCCCTGCCCCTGTCTTGTGACAGGCGACAATGCCGAAACGTCTGACAGAACCGTCGCGAGCGGCAGCGATTTGTGGCCGAGAAGCACAACTGTGCTTGAGCACAGTGAGCATCGCAGGCCGCAAAGCGCGACGCGCAGCAGCTTATGTCAGACGTTTAGTACATTTCGCGCAGATACAGCACTGGGCCGGACCTGAACACGCCGAACACCACGCGGCCCACGCTCGATGGCAGATAGGAAAAGCCGCCCACCGACACATCGACGCTGCCGGCCACCTTCGGCGCCAGCAGGGTCAGACGATCATTGCCTGCCAACACACCGCCACTGAACTGATATGCCTGGTCGGCAATCATCACGGGGTTGCACACGACCTGCTTGAGGCAGTTGGCCAGCACTACATTGATTTTGCCGAATCGGGTTTTGCTATCGGCAAGATTGATGCGCCAGGCCGTGCCATCCCAGTACTGCGCCTGTACGGCCAGCCGGATCGGCAGCAGTTCCGAGCCGTAGCTGTTGGGCACCATGGCGCGTCCCGTCAGCACCGTCAGTTGCGCCTCCGTACCCTGCTGCGCCGCTGCGGAGCTCGCCGTAACGCCTGCATGGTTGTAACTGGCACGCAGCATCACGTCTGTCGGCGACGCCAGCACCACCGGTCCTGGCGAAAGCGAAAACGCCACGGGAAATTGATAGGCAATCGATTGGGTGCCGATGCCATCGCTGAACTGTCCTATTGCCATCCCCGTCACCGTGGCGGCCGGAGTAGCGTCATCAGTCAGCGTGCTGCCGGCCGGCCTGACCTGCGGGCTGTTGGTATTGGCAGTCGTTGCTTCGTAGCCATTCAGCACTACCTGCCCGGTCAGATCCTTGTTTCTGGCGTCGAAATTGAGGGTCGCCTGATTGGCGGACGTTTCTGCCCGGATGCGCAGCGCGAACGGCTGGCGCGAATAGACGGCACGCTTGCCTGCACAGTTGAGCGGCGCCGCGCAGATAAAGGGAAACGGACTCGTGCTGTTTCCCATCTCGATGAGCTCAGTGACGAAGTGATGCGGCACAAAAGTGACTTCATTGCTGCTGCCGAGCGGCTGCAAAGTGCTGTCCAGATAGCTGCTCTGCAGGCCGGCGGTAAATTTGATGCGCCCCACTTCGGGCCAGATCAACGCTGGCGCCGCGATCACCCCGTTGCTGTTCAAAAAACTCAAGGTCCCGGCAACGACCGGATTGGCATGGCCTGCGAAGATGGGCGCCTCCACGCGACGATCAAGCACCACCTGCTGTACCGTTTTCTCCCGGCCAAAGTTTCTCGTCACGCCGCCCTTGGCATTCACCGCCGAGATCGTCACACTGACGGAGGGAGAAACGGGGGTCACCGGCATGGCAGCCAATCCCGCACGCTGCGGCGTGGCCAAGGTGGTAAATGCAAACGAGGCCGGCGCGACAATCACCCTGCCTTCACCGGTCATGCTCAGACCCTTGTCGGCGCCGCTGTTCGAAGTATAAGTGGCCACCAGGCCCAGCTGCCCCGCGTCCGCATACAACATGTTCGGCCTGGCCTCGCCGGTAGCATCGAATTTCAACATGACATCGACGGCGGTTGTGCTGCAGGCACTGCTTTCATTGGCGCCCAACGGCACGTAAGCGCCATTCGTGCCCTGAATGCGTGCAGGCAGCGTTCCGCTATCGGGATTGTTGTAAGTACACTTGAGCTTGATGGCTTTATCCTGGTTGGCAAACAGCGGCACGCAAGCCTTGGGATTGCTGCCCGACGCCTGCAGCGCGCTGATCGACACCGTCGCCTCATCTTCCGCATAGCGCGCATCGCCGCTGACCTGCAGGCCGCTGCTGTTGAACGGCATCTGGCAGTTGGTAACGTTGCCGGTGGCGCTGTTTTTGCACACCAATGCGCCCGTGGTGGACGGCGTGCTGGTCAGGCTCAGGGTGGCCGTGCCGCCCGCATATTGCGCCACCGTGCTGTCGACGCTGCCGGTATTGCCCGTCTGCGCCGTGGCGCCGCCTGGCGACAGAACGACGGTTGCGCCATTGGTATAGGCGGTACCGCAGCTGGCGTCGGCGCAGGCCTTGACAGTGACTTTTCCCGGGGCACAGCTCAGTGCTGCGGCCGGGTGGGTGATCTGGAAATGATGGGGGCCGGCCACTTGCGGCGCGGCGCAGGAAGGCCCGTTGACCGTGCCTGCATCGTAGCCGCTGTTATTGCTCACGCAGCTGCAGGGAGTGCTGGGCGTATAGGCATTGCAGGTAATTTGCTGCCGTACCCGCCCATGCCAGCCGAGGATGATGGAATCGACCCTGGCGTTGCCGGTGATATACGCTTCCGACGATTGCAATTCGAGCTTCCCCGCCACAACGTTGCCGGAAATAAAATTCCCAGAACCAAGGGTCAGCGATTTGGACGCCGTGACATCGCCGACGACACGGGTGTCCGATGGTTCGATATTGACGGTGGGCGAGACCAGCTTGCCGGTCAGGCGGCTGCCGGACGCCAGGTTGAACTCGACCCTGGCGGTGACGTCGCCATTGAGCACCACCGGCGAATTGGTATGCACGGTGGAGCCACTGATCGGGCCGGTGACGGTGGCATGCGAAGCAACATCGACCAGTCCGGTGGCCGTAATGGTGCCGGTGATGTTCAGGGTTGAGCCACTGCCCAGGTAAATATTGGTCGCGCTGACGTTCGCCGTCAGCGTCTGGGCCTGCTGCCCGACCTTGAACGTGCCGCCCTGCGCTGTCAGGCTGCCGCCGGAGATCCTCAGGTTGGGGCCGTTGATATTGCCGATATCGAGGTCGCCATTGACAAACAGCGCCGCCGTACCGCTCATTGTCAGGCTCTGGTTGTATCCGAAGGAAATGGGGCCTGGCACCACCACCGTGTAGCCGCTGGCAATCACCATGGTGTTGTTGTAATCGGGCATATCGAGGCCACTACAACTATATTGATTGCCCGTGATGGAACAAGCCGACACGGCGCCGCCATTGAAATTCAGGTTGGCAGCCTGCGTGACGACAGAGACGGTCAAAAATAGCCAGAATACTGCCAGATACTTGAACAGGGCGTTTTTCATAGCCGCGATTATAAAGCCGTTTAGTATCCAGGAAGCATCGAGGATTGACTTTGAGCAGTGCCCACGCATGCTAAGCTGTCGCCTTGACCCAGCTCACCATGCCCCTGATGACCGATTCGCTCGCCACTTCCCGCTCGCCCCTGCGCACCGTCGACATCATTATTTACCCGGGCTTCAAGGCCCTCGAAGCCATCGGCGCCATGAAGGTGTTTGATTATGCCAACACTCACCTGCGCCTGCGCAACTTGCCAGGTGGCTATGACATGCGCATCGCCTCCACTGCCATCGGCCCGGTGGAATCGGACACGCTGATGAATTTGCAGGCCAGCAAAGCCTTGTCGAGCACCAACCTGCCCGACCTGGCGGTGATTGTCGGCTGCCATAACGTCGAGCAGGTGCTCGACGAGATCCCGGCGATTGCCGCCTGGGTGGCGCAGGCGGCGCCACGCATCGATACCCTGGCGGCGCTGTGCACGGGCTGCTTTTTCCTGGCCGAAGCGGGCGTGCTCGATGGCAAGCGCGCCGCCACGCACTGGAGCGCGGTCGACAGCCTGCGCCGGCGCTATCCGCAGATCGACGTCAATGCCGATGCGATCTTCGTGCGCGAAGGCAATGTGTGGACCTCGGCCGGCGTGACGGCCGGCATCGACCTGGCGCTGGCATTGGTGGAAGAGGATTTCAGCCGCGATATCGCCCTGGAGGTGGCGCGCGACCTGGTGGTGTACCTGAAGCGTCCGGGCGGGCAGTCGCAGTTTTCGGTGCACCTGTCGAGCCAGATGACGACCCACCCGACCATCCGCCAGTTGCAGGCATGGATCATGGAACACCTGGCCGAAGACCTCAGCGTGCCGCAGCTGGCGGCCAGCCTGGCCATGAGCGAGCGCAATTTTACGCGCGTGTTCCAGCGCGAAACGCAAACCAATCCCACGGAATTCATCGAAACGGCGCGCTTCGAGGTCGCGCGCCGCTTGCTGGAAGAAAACGTCTCGTCACTGAAACAGGTGGCGGCGCAAACCGGTTTGCACAGCGAAGAACGGCTGCGCCGGCTGTTCCAGAAGAAACTCGGGGTGACGCCGCGCGACTACCGCGAACGTTTCTCCAGCACCAGCCGCTGACTGTATCAGTACAGCACCACCGAACGGATCGATTCGCCGCTCTTCATCAGGTCAAAACCTTCGTTGATGCGTTCGAGCGGCAGGCGGTGCGTGATCAGGTCGTCGATATTGAGCTTGCCTTCCATATACCAGTCGACGATCTTCGGCACGTCGGTACGGCCGCGTGCACCGCCAAACGCGGAACCGCGCCATTCGCGGCCCGTCACCAGCTGGAACGGACGGGTCGAGATTTCCTGGCCGGCCGCCGCCACGCCGATAATGAACGATTTGCCCCAGCCCTTGTGCGTGCACTCGAGCGCCTGGCGCATCAGGGTGGTGTTGCCGACACATTCAAAACTGTAATCGGCGCCGCCGTCGGTCAGCTGCACGATGGCGTCGACCACGTTGTCCACTTCATTCGGATTGATAAAGTGCGTCATGCCGAACTTGCGCGCGATCGCCTGGCGCGCCGGGTTGATGTCGATGCCGATGATCTTGTCGGCGCCAACCATCTTGGCCGCCTGGATCACGTTCAGGCCGATGCCGCCCAGGCCGAACACGGCCACGTTGGCGCCCGCCTCGACCTTGGCCGAGAACAGCACCGCGCCCACGCCGGTGGTCACGCCGCAACCGATGTAGCAGACCTTGTCGAACGGCGCGTCTTCGCGGATCTTGGCCAGGGCGATTTCCGGCACCACGATATAGTTCGAAAAGGTCGAAGTACCCATGTAGTGGAACAGCGGCTTGCCGTCGAGCGAAAAGCGGCTGGTGGCGTCCGGCATCAGGCCACGGCCCTGGGTGCTGCGGATTTTCTGGCACAGATTGGTTTTCTGCGACAGGCAGAACTTGCACTCGCGGCATTCCGGCGTGTACAGCGGAATCACGTGATCGTCTTTTTTCAGGGTTTTCACGCCCGGGCCCACCTCGACCACGATGCCGGCGCCTTCATGGCCCAGGATGGCGGGGAAGATGCCTTCCGGATCGGCGCCCGACAAGGTGTAGTAATCGGTATGGCAGATGCCGGTCGCTTTCAGTTCGATCAGCACTTCGCCTTCGCGCGGGCCGGCCAGGTCGACTTCTTCGATGGTCAATGGGGCGCCGGCCTTCCAGGCCACGGCTGCTTTGGTTTTCATGGGTTGCTCCTGCGCGGTGTGGGTTTCGGATTGCGCATTATGGCCTGCCTGCGCCGCGCGCGGGAAGAACTGCGCCGCAATTGTCTGAAAACGCCGCGCCTTTGTCCGATCGTGCGGCAGCGAACGGACGCGGTATGCGGCCGGCGCATGCTCGCGACAGTTCGGTGATCGCTTGCGACGGATCAAGCCAGCCAGCGAGAAAATGCATGATTGTAGTTCAACGCCGTCATCATCCGACAGGCGGCTGCGTCGTTCCATCCCGGGAGACTGACATGCGCAATCGAATTTCCCCCTCCGCTTTAAAACACACGTTGCTGGCGCTGCTGATGCTGTTCACCGTGGGCCTGCTGGCCTCGTGCGGCGGCCACGACGATGACGACGATCCGCCGCCAGGCGCCACCACCGGCAGCCTGGCGGTCAGCATCAGCGGCCTGCCGGCCGGCGTGAATGGCGCCGTCACCGTCACCGGACCGGCGTCCTACAGCAAGCTGCTGACGGCCTCTGCCACGCTGAACGAGCTGGCGCCCGGCGCCTATGCCGTCACCGCCGCCAACGTGGCGTACGGCACAGGCAACCTGGCGGCCACGCCAGCGAGCCAGCAAGTGCAGGTGGGCGCCGGCACCAGCGCCAGCGCCGGCGTCGCCTACGCGGCCACGGCGCCGCTGGCGCTGGCCCTGCAGGAAGTGGCCAGCGGCCTGCAGGGGCCGACCTTCCTGACGGCGCCGCCCGGCGACAGCCGCCTGTTCATCGTCGAGCGCGCCGGACGCATCCGCATCGTCGCCAACGGCAGCCTGCTGCCCACGCCGTTTCTCGACATCAGCAGCCGCACCACCACCGACGGCGAACGGGGCCTGCTGTCGATGGCGTTTCATCCGCAATACGCCAGCAACGGCTATTTTTTCCTGTACTACACCGATCTGATCGGCAATATCGTCATCGAACGGCGCCAGGTCTCGGCCGGCAACGCCAATGTCGCCGATGCGCTGGCCAGCGTGCAGATCATCGCCATTCCCCACCCCGGCTTCAACAACCACAATGGCGGCCTGCTCAGTTTTGGCCCGGACGGCTATCTGTATGCGGCCACCGGCGACGGCGGCGGCGCCGGCGACCCGGCCGGCAATGCGCAAAATACCAATGTGCTGCTGGGCAAGATGCTGCGCCTCGACGTGAACGCCAGCACCATCGCGCATCCCTACACCATCCCGGCCGGCAATCCCTTCGTCAACATGACGGGCAAGCGCGGCGAAATCTGGGCCTACGGGCTGCGCAATCCCTGGCGCTACGCTTTCGATACCACGGCGCAACTACTGTATATCGCCGACGTGGGCCAGGCCCAGCGCGAAGAAGTCAATGTGGCGCCCATGGGCCAGGCAGGCAACAATTATGGCTGGGACATCATGGAAGGCACGCAGTGCTACGACAGCGCCAGTTGCAGCCAGGCTGGGCTGGTGCTGCCCAAGGTCGAATACGGCCACGACAGCAACGGTGGCTGTTCGATTACGGGCGGGTATGTGTATCGCGGCACGGCGCTGCCGGAGCTGGCGGGCCACTACCTGTACTCCGACTTTTGCAGCGGCTGGCTGAAGAGTTTCACTTACAGCAATGGCAGCGCCTCGGCCGTGACGACCTGGAATATCACCAACGTCGGCAATATCGTGTCGTTCGGCCAGGATGCGCAAAAGGAACTGTACCTGCTCGGCGGCAGCGGCAAAGTGTATCGCATCGTGCGCAAGCAATGACACAGTGGCATTTTTCGACGCCCGGCGGGGAAGCAGCTAGAATTGACTTTCCCGCCACCTCCGGCGCACCTGCAAAGAGAGACCCATGGCCCGTTTGAAACTTGAATTTCCTGAAGACCAATACTGCTATTCCTCGCAACTGACGGTACGCACCACCGACATCAATGCCGGCAATCATCTTGGCAACGACTCCATGATCTCCATGATTTCAGAGGCGCGCGCCCGCTTCCTGTTCGAATTCGGCGTGCGCGACATCGAGGCCGACGGCACCGGCATCATCGTCACCGACCTGGCCACCACCTACCGCGCCGAAGCCCATGCGCGCGACCAGCTGCTGTTCGAAGTAGGCGTGATGGACTTCAACAAATACGGCGGCGACATCACCTTCCGCATCACGCGTCCGCGCGACAACACCCTGATCGCCATGGCCAAGTCCGGCTTTGTGTTTTTCAACTACAAGCGCAGCCAGGTAGTGCCCATGCCGGAAGAGTTCGGCAGCAAATTTACCCAGGTTAACTGGATCGATTGAGCCGGCTCAGCGGTATGTTGAAGGCTTTGGCAAACCATTCGTCGATCATCCGCTTTTCATAGCGCAAGCGCTCGCCGCTGGCGTAACGGTTCATATGGGTCAGGTAAGCCATGTCGGACAGCTGCGCATCGGCGCTCCCGATCACCTTGCCGTCCTGTTCCAGCACGTAGGACAGGCTGATGCGCGGCCAGTCGGCGCCGCCGGTCATTACGCGGATGTCATTCGCTGTCCTGAGCGCCGGATTTTCGCGGCCCGCGAGGTCGATATCCTTGACGACGATCTTGAGCTGCTGGCCGGCAGGCAGCGTGGCGCCCAGTTTTTCGAAGTGGCGCGTCAGTTCCGTCAGCACTTCTTCGCGCTTGTGCTGGTCGAACGATACGTCCATGAATTGTTCCGGCTTGTCATAGCGCACCTCGGTGTTCGAGGCAGCCTGCGCCCAGGCCCCATTGCTTGCCAACAAGACGGCTCCCGCCAGCAGCAGGCGCCTGATTTCCTTCTTCATGATCATCCCTTTCAAAAAACAATGGCAGTCAGCTCCAGCGTCGAATATACGCGCTTCACCTGCTCTGCCCACTGAAATTCATACCTTGTTACGAAGTGGCGAACAGCAGGTGCGGCCATAAGCTCTAGCTGTAATTTTTTAATGGCAATATCAATTAAAACAAAGTATTGTCTTGAGAATATAGTTGCATAAGATATAAAGCATGTATGACAATGTTTTCATGTATTGAAGACACTGTTGCATGGAAACAGGACAATTAATCTTGCCTGTTGTTAATACCATGCGCTCGGTCTACAATCGACAGAATGCGCCCGGAAAACGCGCAACGCCACTGGTGGCGCACAGGGATCGCCTGGCGCCTGGCGGTCAGTCATGCCCTTTAGCGGAACTCGCCCTTATGTCATTTTTGTCTTCAGCCTCGCCCAAGTTACCACCGTGGAAAGTCTTGCTTGTCGACGATGAACCCGACATCCACGACATCACCAAGCTGACATTGTCCCGTTTCCGCCTCGAAGGCCGCGCCCTCAGTTTCGTGCATGCTTACAGCGGCGCCGAGGCCAAGCAGGTGCTGGCGCGCGAGGAGGGCATTGCGCTG
The DNA here is from genome assembly GCF_001677885.1 of Janthinobacterium psychrotolerans. Taxonomy (GTDB): domain Bacteria; phylum Pseudomonadota; class Gammaproteobacteria; order Burkholderiales; family Burkholderiaceae_D; genus Janthinobacterium; species Janthinobacterium psychrotolerans. The sequence goes on from NZ_LOCQ01000061.1 coordinate 68,619, forward strand.
GTGTTTCTCGACGTGGTGATGGAGCGCGAAGACAGTGGGCTGGAAGTGGCGCGCTGGATGCGCGAAGATCTCGGCAACCACTTTACCCGCATCGTGCTGCGCACGGGCCAGCCTGGCCAGGCGCCGGAAGAGCGCGTGATCGTCAATTACGATATCAACGATTACAAGGAAAAAACCGAGCTCGACCGCACCAAGCTGTTTACCACCACCTTTGCCGCCCTGCGCGCCTACCGCGACATCATGAAGGTCGAGGAAGCGCGGCTGTCGCAGCTGCATTACCGCGAAGGCCTGGAGCGCGTGATCGCCGCCTCGGCGCACATCTTCAAGCAGCGCAACCTGCGCGACTTCGCCAGCGGCCTGCTGCAGCAAGTGGTCGCCCTGCTGCGCCTGGAAACAAGCATGCTGCTGCGCCTGCGCGGCGCCAGCGCCATTACCGGCGTGCAGGATTATGAAATCCTGGCGCAGATCGGCGACACCGACGACGCCATGCTGAGCCCTGCCCTGCTGTCGCAGCTGGACGAGGCCAAGAGCAACAAGATTTCGCGCCTGCATGGCGACACCTATGTCGGCTATTTTCCCAACAGCAGCGGCAAGGCGTCCCTGCTGGTATTAAAGGGCGTGGAAGAAATTTCCGACCTCGACGCGCAGCTGCTGGAAGTATTCTGTTCCGGCGTGGCGATCGCCTTCGACAACATCCTGCTGACCCAGGAAATCACCGACACCCAGGCCGAACTGATCTTGCGCCTGGGCGACGTGGTCGAATCGCGCTCCCACGAAGGCGGCAACCACGTGCGCCGCATGGCCGAAGTGTGCCAGCTGCTGGCGCAGGCGTCGGGGATGTCGGACGAAGAAACCATGGTGCTGCGCCACGCCGCACCGATGCACGACATCGGCAAGATCTCGACCCCCGACGCGGTGCTATTGAAACCGGGCAAGCTCGACGCGGCCGAATGGGAAATCATGAAGCAGCACCCGACGGTCGGCATGTCCATCCTCGACGGCTCGCAGCGCCCGCTGTTAAAAGCAGCCGCCGTGATCGCCCACCAGCACCATGAAAAATACGACGGCAGCGGCTACCCGCAAGGCCTGGCCGGCGAAGACATCCACAAATACGCCCGCATCGCTGCGGTGGCCGACGTCTTCGACGCGCTGATGCACAAGCGCTGCTACAAGGAAGCCTGGCCCCTCGAACGCGTGGTCAGCTACCTGCGCGAAGTGAGCGGCAGCCACCTCGATCCGCAGTATGTGGAGTTGTTGATTGCGAATCTCGATGAGGCGCTGGCGCTCAATCAGCGGTTTCCGGACTAGGCGGAGTTGCCGCAGACGTCAGCGATACGCTAGGCGGACGCGGCACGGGCTATGCAGGCACGGCCTTTTTATCAGTCGCAATCAGTGGGTCTGAAGAAGCCGCAGAAAGTGGCTGCGGCTGAGCTCGTCATGCACGGTTTGCGAATGCGGTGGGAATTGATGAGGGTCGGCAATAAGCCAAAAGCGGCCACTGAATAATTTAAAAACGAAAGTTGCAAATGTTGAGATTTGCCCGGCAAAATGCGAGGTTTATAGCTCCCCTTCCTTGGCTATTGCTGTCAGTTATGAAGTTCTGGAACGCTGTAGAAACTGGACATTTTGTTCTGTACGTTGAATCATTTGCGTTCGTACTCGTGGCAGGTTTATTTTATTTTGCACAACTGAAACTGCACCTTAAGCGGCAGGCAAAAACGATTTAGATTGGGGAGCAGGATTGCTTGCACAGAATGGAAAGGCCGCTGTGGGGCGACAGCAGCCACACCTCAAATAGCCAAGTGCCCTTGCCCTGGCAATATGCACACCAGCAAACCAAGTTTCGCCCCAAGACCCCAACCTGGGCGCTTCGGGCCAAGCGGGCCTGAAAAATGTCGAGGGCAAGGCGCGGCGACGAAGACAGTACGCATGGTCGGCGAGGAGCCGCAACGCAGCCATCGGCATTTTCTCAGGCCCGCGTCTCCGGCCCGCTGTTTTGAAGTTTAAAGTTCAAGCACTCTTCGGTTCGAGGGGGAAGCGTATCGTATAGTGCAACCCCATCCCCGGCGCACTCGCCACCTTGACCGTCCCTCCCAAAGGCCCCGTCACCAGGTTATACAAAATATGCGCCCCCAAGCCACTGCCCCCGGACCCACGCTTGGTCGTAAAAAACGGATCAAACAACTGTCCCAGGGTGGCACTATCCATCCCCAACCCATCATCGCTATAGTCGAGCAGCAGCATCTCGCCGTCGCTGCGAGCGCTGATCCTGATATTGCCCGGCTCGCCTTCCGCAAACCCATGTACCAAGGAATTGACCACCATATTGGTGACGATCTGCGAAATCGCGCCAGGATAACTGCGCAGCTGCAGCTCGGGTGCGCACTCGACCTCGACCTTGATCGGCTTGCCCTTGAGCTTGGGCTGCAGCGACAATAAAATTTCGTCGAGATATTTGCGCAGGTTAAAGCTGCGCATGTCGTCCGAAGACTGGTCGACGGCCACCTGCTTGAAGCTGCGCACCAGCGCCGCGGCGCGCTGGGTGTTGGTGGTCATGATGCGCAGGGTCTGGTCGATAATGCCGAAAAACTCCTGCAAGCCGTCTTCGTCGAGCTGGCCGGACGCCAGGTCTTCGCGCGTCAGTTTGAGCTCCTGCACCAGGTGGCTGGTGGCCGTGACGCAAATGCCCAGCGGCGTATTGATTTCATGGGCGACGCCGGCCACCAGGCGACCCAGCGAGGCCAGCTTTTCCTGGCGCACCAGTTCCGACTGCGCTTCCTTCAAGGCCTGCAGCGCGCTGTTCAGGGCCGCATTCTGCTCTTCCAGGGCTTCCTTGGCCTGGCGCATGGCGCGGTCGGCCTGCATGCGGGCGATCGCCACCGCCACATGGCTGGCCATAAAGGCCAGCACATCCAGCTCCGCCTGGCCATACACCACTGAAGCATCATAACTTTGCACGATGATCACGCCATAGGCGCGCTCACCCAGCAGCATCGGCGCGCCCATCCAGCTGGCGATGCCGGCATTGCCGAGCGGCTCGTTCATTTTGCCGCTGGCCAGCAGCGCCGCATAGCTGCCGGCGTCGAGCAGGCAGGGCTGGCGCCGCGCCAGCACATAGGAACTCATGCCCACGCCATAATGAAAACGTTTCACTGGCGCCTGCGCATCTTTTTCATCGACAAAGTACGGAATCGTGATCTCGTGGCTATCCGGATGGTACAGGGCGATCAGGAAATTTTTGGCCGTCACCAGTGCGCTGATGATGGCGTGCAGGCGCGTGTACAGGGTGGTGGCGTCGGCCGCCTGGGCCGACAGGTTGGCGATTTCAAACAGCGCATGCTGCAGGTTTTCCGCGCGGCGCCGCTCGGCCACTTCGTGCGCCAGCAGGGCCGTGCGTTCCTGCACCGCCTTTTCCAGCCGGTCCATGCTTTGCAGGCCTTGCAGCGCGCTCGACACATGGGTGGCGATCAGCGCGAACAGGGCCTCGTCTTCCTGGCTGAAGCGGTGCTCGGCGTCGTAGCTCTGGATTACGATGGCGCCCAGCACCTGGTGCTGCTGGTCGAGCAGCGGGCAGCCGATCCAGTGCTCGGCCGCCGTGCCGCCGCCCCAGGAAGCGCCGCCCTCGACATGCATGGCCGCGTCGCCAGCCGTCATCACCAGCTGCCTGCGGTTGACAATGACCCAGGCAGTGGGCGACTGTTCGGCGCTGGCCAGGCGCACGCCGTGGGCCGCATCGGGCGCGCTGTCGAACTCGTCGACAAAGTACGGAAAGCGCACGGTACCGTCGTCGCGGTCGCTCAGCGCCACATAAAAATTGGCCGCATACATGATGCGCCCCAGAGCCGCATGCACCGCCTGCAGGAAGTCGGCGATATCGCTGCAGGTGCTGGAACGCTGGCCGATCTCCAGCAACACGGTTTGTACCGCTTCCAGGCGGCTGAGACGACTTTCCATAGGGCTTTCCTGACGGCGGCAAAAATAGTTCCAAAAATCAATGTTAGCAGTTCACATGACCCTTGGCACGTTAAACCGGCAAGGATTTGCCAGCATCCGGCGACAGTGGCAGACTAGGGGCTCGTCCACGCAAGATTTCCCCATGAACACATCGCTACGCGCCGCAGTCCGCCCCTACACCCTTGCCGGCCTGCTGCTGTTTTCCGCCTTCGGCCTGCCGCCGCTGTGCGCCGCGCCGGCGCGCGTGCCGGCCGCGCAGACGGCCGATGGCGGACGCTATTTCGGCCCGCTGGTCGACGGCAAGATGCAGGGCAAGGGGCGGCTCGAATACGCGAGCGGCGCCTACTATGAAGGCGGCTTCGAGCGTGGCGTGTTCAGCGGCCAGGGCGTGTTGCGCCAGCCCTCGGGCGTGCGCTACGAAGGCCAGTTCCGCCAGGGTGCGTTCGAAGGACAAGGCCGCTATACCTCGCCCAGGGGAGAGGTGTACAACGGCCATTTCACCAAGGGCAATTTCGACGGCCAGGGCAGCTACCAGGGCGTGGACGGCAGTTATGTCGGTGCCTTTCGCAACTGGAAGCCGCATGGCGCCGGCGTGCTGACCGACAGCGACGGCATGGTCTTCCAGGGACAGTTCGTGCAAGGCCAGCCGCAGGGCAAGATGCAGGTCAGTACGCCCGACGGCATCATCTACACGGGCGGACTGAAGGACTGGAAGTTCGATGGCGAGGGCGTATTGCAAACCGCCGAGGGCGACGAATACAGGGGCCACTTCAGCAACGGCCTGTTCGACGGCGCCGGCGTGCTGCGCTACGCGCACGCCCAGCCGGACGGGCGCACCAGCGACAGCGGCAACTGGACCGAAGGGCAGCTCGACGACCCGGCAGCGGACAAGCTCACGCGCGACAATATCGAACTGGCTTTGTACAATCAGCCGGCGCTGCTGGAAAAAACCCTGGCCGGCGTGCTGCCGCGCGACCCGGCAAAGAAAATCAATCTGTATTTTCTCGGCGTCGCCGGCGATGGCGCGCAGGAAGTGTTCCGCCGCGAAACGGCCTTCGTGCAGCGCCAGTTCGACCGCGACTATGGCACGGCCGGGCGCTCGATGGTGCTGGTCAACAGCCGCAACACGGTGGCGCAGCAGCCGATGGCCACCCGCACCAGCCTCCGCGCCAGCCTCGACGCGCTGGGCGCGAAAATGGACAAGAACAACGACGTGCTGTTCTTGTTCCTGACCAGCCACGGCTCGGCCGACCACCAGCTGGCGCTGGCGCAAAACGGCATGGACCTGCACAGCCTGCCCGCCCAGGACCTGGCCGGCATGCTGAAACACAGCGGCGTCAAATGGCGCGTGATCGTCGTCTCGGCCTGCTATTCGGGCGGCTTTATCGCCCCCTTGAAGGACGACCATACCCTGATCATCACGGCCGCACGGCCAGACCGTACTTCGTTCGGCTGCGACGACCAGGCCGAGTTCACCTACTTCAGCGAAGCGTATTTCAAGCAAGCCTTGCCCACCAGCGCGGGCTTTGCCGAAGCGTTCGAGAAAGCAAAGACACTGGTGCGCGCGCGCGAAGCGCAAGACTTCAAGGACAGCGGCGAGGGCGAAGAGGAGCATTCCGAACCACAGATTTTCCAGGGCAAGGCCATCGGCCAGCAGCTGAAAAACTGGCGCGCCCAGCCGCGTTAAATTCGGTACAATGGCCGCAGCGATGAAAAAATTCTTCCTGCTCCTGCTGCTGTTCGTGCTTCCGCTCCAGATGTCCTGGGCCGCGGCGAGCGCCTATTGCCTGCATGAAGAAGGCAAGGCGGCCCAGCACCTGGGCCACCACAGCCACCAGCACAAGGCCAGCGCCGACGACGAACCGCAGCCCGACGACGCCGGCAAGGACCTGAAAGCCAAGGCCAAGCCGCACGGCGACTGCAACGTCTGCCACGGCATCGGCCATGCCTGGCTGCCGCCCGGCGCCACCATGCCCGTGTTCGACTCGGCCTCGCTGACCATCGATAGCATTTTTTCCCTGTACGTCTCGCATATTCCCGATGGGCCCAAGCGGCCCGACTGGTCGCCGGTCCTTTCCTAGACCGGCGGGACGCTCTCACTGTTAGTCATCGCGCCGCGCTGTGAAGCGCCGTGCCTGCACACACGTCCCGTCGAATTTCTTTCCCTTATCAGGAGCATTCGATGTACCGACTCATGTATTGCCTATTGCTGGGCCTTATTGCGCCCGCGCCTGCCTTTGCCCAAGCGCAGCAGGAAGCGCCCGGTCCCTTGAGCCTGGGTGCCGCGCTGCAGCTGGCCGAAGCCGGCAACCCCACCCTGTCGGCCGCGCGCCATGAACTGGCGGCCCAGGGCGGCAGCTTGCAACAGGCGCAGGCGCTGCCCAATCCCGAACTGCAAACCGTGCTCGAAGATACGCGCCGCGCCTCGCGCAGCACCACCGTGCAAGTCAATCAGCTGATCGAGCTGGGCGGCAAGCGCGGCGCGCGCGCCGCCGTGGCCCTGCGCGGCCAGGACCTGGCGCAAGCGGCGCTGGCACTGCAAGCGGCCGACACGCGCGCCGCGGTCACCACCGCGTTTGCCGACGTGCTGGCCGCGCAGGAAGGCTTGCGCCTGGCCGACAGCGCACAGGCGCTGGCGGCGCGCGCCAGCGACATCACGGCGCGCCGCGTGACGGCCGGCAAGGCCTCGCCGGTGGAAGCGACGCGCGCCAAGGTGCTTGAAGCCAGTGTGCGGCTGGAAGGCAATCTGGCGCGCAGCAACCTGACCCAGGCACGCCAGCGCCTGGCCGCGCTGTGGGGCGCCAGCGCGCCCCGCTTTACCGAGGCCGAGGGGCGGCTCGATGTGCTGCCGCCACTGCCCTCGCCGGCGCAGCTGGCGGCGCGGCGCGATGCCGCCCCCGGCGTGCGCCAGGCGCGCAGCCATCTGGCGCAGCGGCAGGCCATGCTGGAGGTGGAACAGCGCCGCGCCACGCCCGACGTCACCGTCAGCATCGGCATGAAACGCTCGGCAGAGCTGGGCCGCAACCAGGCGATTATCGGCCTGGCTTTGCCCTTGCCCCTGTTCGACCGCAATGCCGGCAACCAGCTCGATGCCTTGCGCCGCAGCGACAAGGCCGGCGACGAACTGGCAGCCGCCCAGGTGCAGCTGCAAACAGCGCTGGCGCAGACGCGCGACCGGCTGGCCACGGCCAGGCTGGACGCCGAAAGCCTGCAAAACGAGATCGTGCCCGGTGCGCAAAGCGCCTATGACGCGGCCAGCAGGGGCTTCGAGTTCGGCAAGTTCGCCTTTCTCGATGTGCTCGATGCCCAGCGCACCTTGCTGCAAGCGAAAAACCAGACCCTGCGCGCGCTGACCGAAGCGCACCACGCGGCCGCCGAACTCGAGCGCCTGCTGGGCGCCCCCGTGACCACGCAAGAAAGCCTGCCATGAATATCACATTGAGCAAAAAACAGCTGATCGCCATCGCGGCCATCCTTATCGCCGGCATCGTGCTGGCACTGCTGATTCTTGGCAATGGCGGCGCCAAGGACGACCATGCACATGAAGAAGAGAAACACGCCCATGCCGAAGAAAAATCCGCGCCGCCAGTCGAAGGGCTGTTGCTGATGAGCGCCGAGCAAGGCAAGGCGGCCGGCGTGGTCATTGCCACAGCCGCGCCGGGACGTATCCAGACCAGCGTGGCCCTGCCCGGTGAAATCCGCTTCAATGAAGACCGCACGGCGCACGTGGTGCCGCGCCTGGCTGGCGTAGTCGAGGCCGTGCATGCGGACCTGGGGCAGCTGGTGAAAAAGGGGCAGGTACTGGCCGTGATCGCCAGCACGGAATTGTCCGAGCAGCGCAGCGCGTTGCTGTCGGCCCAGCGCAGACTATCGCTGGCGCGTGCCACCTACGAGCGCGAAAAGATGCTGTGGCAGGAAAAAATCTCGGCTGAACTCGACTACCTGCAAGCCCAGCAGGCGTGGCGCGAAGCGGAGATCGCGGTGCAGAACGCACAGCAGAAACTGCAGGCCCTGGGCGCCGCCGGCAGCGCCAAGGGGCCGCTGAACCGCTACGACATCCGCGCGCCGTTCGACGCCATGGTGCTGGAAAAGCACATCACGCTGGGCGAAGCGGTCAAGGAAGACGCGAATATCTTTGTCATCTCCGACCTGTCGACCGTCTGGGCTGAAATCGCCGTGCCGGCCAAGGACCTGGCCACCGTGCGCGTCGGCGGCAAGGTGCTGGTGAAAGCGTCGGCCTTCAATGCCAGCGCCAAAGGCACGATTACCTATGTCGGCGCGCTGCTCGGCGAGCAGACGCGCACGGCCAAGGCGCGCATCAGCCTGCAAAACCCCGACATGGCCTGGCGCCCGGGCCTGTTTGTCAGCGTCGAAGTGATCGCTGGCGAACAGGACGCACCGGTCACCGTGCAGAGCACGGCGATCCAGTCGGTGGAAGACAAACCATCGGTATTCGTGCAGCTCAAGCATGGCTACCAGGCCACGCCGGTGATTACCGGCCGCAGCGACGGCCAGCTGACGGAAATCACCAGGGGATTGGCGGTGGGCACGCCGTATGCGGCGCAAGGCAGCTTTACCTTGAAATCCGAGCTGGGCAAGGCGTCCGCCGGCCACGAGCACTGATAGACCAGAACAGGGACACCATCATGTTTGAACGCTTGATCCGCTTTGCCATCGCCCAGCGCGCGCTGGTGATGCTGGCCGTGGCCGCCATGGCCGCCTTCGGCATCTACAACTACCAGCAACTGCCGATCGACGCCGTGCCCGATATCACCAATGTGCAGGTGCAAATCAATACGGCGGCGGCCGGCTACTCGCCGCTGGAAACCGAGCAGCGCATCACCTTTCCGATCGAGACGGCGATGGCCGGCCTGCCGAAACTGGAACAGACCCGTTCGCTGTCGCGCTACGGCCTGTCGCAGGTCACGGTGATTTTCAAGGACGGCACCGACATCTATTTTGCGCGCCAGATGATCAACGAGCGCCTGCAGGAGGCGAAGGAAAGCCTGCCAGCCGGCATCACGCCGAAGATGGGGCCGGTGTCGACCGGTCTCGGTGAAATCTACCTGTGGACGGTGGAAACCAGGCCGGGCGCAAAAAAGCCCGATGGCACGCCATACACGCCGACCGACCTGCGCGAAATCCAGGACTGGATCATCAAGCCGCAGCTGCGCAATGTGCTGGGGGTCACGGAAATTAACGCCATCGGCGGCTACGCCAGGCAATACCAGGTGGCGCCGCATCCGGACAAGCTGGGCTCCTACGGCATCAGCCTGCAGGAGATCGTCGCCGCGCTCGAGCGCAACAACAGCAATGTGGGCGCCGGCTATATCGAACGCCAGGGCGAGCAGCTGCTGATACGCGCGCCGGGCCAGGTGGGCAATCAGGACGATATCGCCAATATCGTGGTGGCCAGCCGCGAAGGCGTGGCGATCCGCATCCGCGACGTGGCCGATGTCGTCATCGGGCGCGAACTGCGCACCGGCGCGGCCACCGAGAACGGACGCGAAGTGGTGCTCGGCACGGTGTTCATGCTGATCGGGCAGAATAGCCGCGCCGTGTCGCAGGCGGTCGACAAGAAGATGGTGGAAATCAACCGCAGCCTGCCCGAGGGGGTGCATGCCGTCACCGTGTATGACCGCACGGTGCTGGTCGACAAGGCCATCAATACGGTCAAGAAAAACCTGCTGGAAGGCGCCGTGTTGGTGATCGCCATCCTTTTTATGTTCCTGGGGAACATAAGAGCCGCCCTGATCACGGCCATGGTGATTCCCTTGGCCATGCTGTTCACGTTTACGGGCATGGTGCGGTTCCATGTCAGCGCCAACCTGATGAGCCTGGGCGCGCTGGACTTCGGCATCATTATCGATGGCGCCGTGGTGATCGTGGAAAACTGCGTGCGCCGCCTGGCCCACGCGCAGCACAAGCTGGGCCGGCGCTTGAGCTTGCCCGAACGCTTTGCGGAGGTATTCGCGGCCTCGCACGAGGCACGCCGGCCGCTGCTGTACGGCCAGCTGATCATCATGGTGGTGTACCTGCCGATCTTTGCGCTGACCGGCGTCGAAGGCCGCATGTTCACCCCGATGGCCCTGACGGTGGTGATAGCACTGCTGGGCGCGATGCTGCTGTCGATCACCTTTATTCCGGCCGCAGTGGCGCTGTTTATCGGCGACAAGGTGGCCGAAAAGGAAAACGCCGTCATGCGCGCCGCCAGGCGCTGGTATGCGCCGGCGCTGGACAAGGTGATGGGCAATACGCCGGTGGTGCTGGTGTTTGCCGCCGTGGCCGTGCTGCTGTCGGGCCTGCTGGCCACGCGCATGGGCAGCCAATTCGTGCCCAGCCTGAACGAAGGCGATATCGCCATCCAGGCGCTGCGCATTCCCGGCACCAGCCTCACGCAATCGCTGGCGATGCAGCAGCAGCTGGAAACCAGGCTGATGAGCAAACACCAGGAAATCGAGCGCGTGTTCGCCCGCACGGGCACGGCCGAGATCGCGTCCGACCCGATGCCGCCGAATATCTCGGACGGCTACATCATGCTCAAACCGCGCGCGCAGTGGCCGCGGCCCAACAAGCCGCGCGAGCAGTTGCTGGCCGAAATCGAGGCCACGGCCACCAGTCTGCCGGGCAGCAACTACGAGTTCTCGCAGCCGATCCAGCTGCGCTTCAATGAACTGATCTCCGGCGTGCGCAGCGACGTGGCGGTGAAACTGTATGGCGACGACATGGCCGTGCTCGATGCGACGGCGGCCCGCATTGCCGGCGTGCTGGGCAAGGTGGCCGGCGCCACCGAAGTGAAGGTCGAGCAGACCAGCGGCCTGCCGATGCTGACAGTGCAGATCGACCGCGAGCAGACGGCGCGCTATGGCCTGAACATGGCCGACGTGCAGGCGGCGATTTCGACGGCCATCGGCGGCCAGCAGGCCGGCACCGTGTTCCAGGGCGACCGCCGTTTCGACATCGTGGTGCGCCTGCCCGACAGCCTGCGCAGCGACCTGGAACAACTGAAGCGTTTGCCGCTGGCCCTGCCCCAGGGCGCCACTGCCGAAGGCCGCGCGCGCTTTATTCCGCTCGGCGAAGTGGCCAGCCTGCAGGTGGCGCCCGGGCCAAACCAGATCAGCCGCGAAGACGGCAAGCGCCGCATCGTCATCAGCGCCAATGTGCGCGGGCGCGATATCGGCTCGTTCGTCGCCGAGGCCACGCAGCAGCTGCAATCCCAGGTCAAGATTCCGGCCGGCTACTGGACCAGCTGGGGCGGCCAGTTCGAGCAGCTGCAGTCGGCCACCGCGCGATTGCAGCTGGTGGTGCCGCTGGCCCTGGGCCTGGTGTTCATTGTGCTGTTTGCCATGTTCGGCAATGTGAAAGATGGCTTGCTGGTGTTCAGCGGCATTCCGTTTGCGCTGACCGGCGGCATCCTGGCGCTGTGGCTGCGCGATATCCCGCTGTCGATCTCGGCGGCGGTGGGCTTTATCGCGCTGTCGGGCGTGGCCGTGCTGAACGGGCTGGTGATGATCGCCTTTATCCGCCAGCTGCGCGAGCAGGGCCTGCCGCTGCAAGAGGCGATCCGCGACGGCGCCCTGTCGCGCTTGCGGCCGGTGTTGATGACGGCGCTGGTCGCCTCACTGGGTTTCGTGCCGATGGCGATCGCCACCGGCACCGGCGCCGAAGTGCAGCGTCCGCTGGCCACGGTGGTGATCGGCGGCATATTGTCGTCGACGGTGTTGACCTTGCTGGTGCTGCCGTTGTTGTACCGGCTGGCTTACAGGAGAGAGACGAATGGCACCGACGATGTTGTCGGGTTACGCGCTGTGCGCTAACCCGACCTACGTTGAGTGCCGAAGCGTAGGTCGGATTAGCGAGGCGCAGCCTCGCGTAATCCGACAACATTGTTGGCCGGGGCCGGAGGTAGTGTCTCGCGTAATCCGACAACATTGTTGGCCGGGGCCGGAGGTAGTGCCTCGCGTAATCCGACAACATTGTTGGCCGTGGCCGGAGGTGGCGCCGGGTCAGGGTTTGCGGTAGCCGCCCTCGATCCAGTTGGCCGCCGCGGTGGCGTTGAATTTGAATGCGGCCGGGGCGCGCACCTTGGCGATCTGTTCGCCGTCGGCGTCGTAGGCGCTCAGCTCGGCGTACGGGTGCTCTTCGTCGGGCACGATGTCGAACATGACCTTGACCTGACCCTCGTCGGTGGCCACGTATAAACTCTTGTGCAGTTGCGCATGCAGCTGCTGTTCGTGGCGGCGCAGCACCTCGGAGGCGGTTTTCACCAGGGTGTTAAACGCGTTCACGTCGAGCGGCTTGGGGTTTTTCTTGTCGCGGCCCATGGTCCACGGACCGACCAGGGCCGGCTCCGGTTCGCCATCCTTGATCATGGCCACGGCCCAGCCTTCGTCTTCCTCGTTCTTGATCACGCGCGCGGTCCAGCCGTTGCCTGTCCACAGGCGCGGTTCCTGGATCGGGGCGTCGCTGTCTGCTTCATCCTGCTCGGAAAGGTGATCGGAAAACTCGGGAAGATCGGTACTCATGGCGGTGCTCGTGAAGGAGGGTGGGGCCTGCATGATAGACGAAATCGCCCTGCCGTGCCGCGTTTGGCATACGCCAAACGGCATGCCGCCCCACCTTGCTACAGCCCGCTCAGCACATCGACATGGCGGGCCGCGCCGGCCAGGTCAGCGGTGGCCCGGGCGGTGTCCAGCGCGGGTCGATGGCCGGCAGCGGCACGCGATAATTAAAGGGGGTAATGATGATCGGCGGGATGGCCGATGGCGCACCGACAGGCTCGGCGCAAGACTTGACGGCGCTACGCTGGCGCGTGGTTCGGTGGTGTGGCAGGGATAGCGATTGATCCCCGTTCGCTGCAGTCACAAGCATGGTGCCCTCCTTGCAAATGTGAGTGTTCAGTATAGGACGCCATCGGCGTATTACAAGAAAAGAAATCTTGTTTGACACCATGCACCGCGCATGCGCCATCCATGCCGCAAAAACGACCGCCTGTCGCACGCGCCTGGCCGGGCCGGAGGCGCGCCGCTACAGTGTGAACATGCTTTTTCCCATTCAACTGCCTGAGGCCTGCCATGAAAAAAATACTCGCGTTTGCCCTGATCCTCGTGCTGGCCTGCCTGTTCCTCGACAAGATCGGCGCCGGCGACATGCACATGCATTTCAACGGCGACGATGTCGACGGCCCGCTGGAGTGGCTGTTCGGTTTGGTGTTTGCCAGCGGCGGCCTGCTGATCGCCCTGCTCGCGCTGCTGTGTGCGGCCGTCGTCGCGGGCGTGGTGGTGGCCAGCGTCGGCCTGTTCATGGTGGCCGGCATCGTCATCGGCGGCGGCGTGCTGGTGCTGGTCTTGCTGGCCTGCAGCGCACCGGTGCTGCTGCCGCTGCTGGTCATTGTGGCCATGGTCTGGTTGCTGTCGAGCCGCAGCCGCAGCCAGGCCAGGGCGCGCCAGTCCGGGCTGTGATCAGCTGGCCATGAACTGGCTCAGCACTCCGCCGTTGCCGCCATCATGGTGTTCCACCCGGTTGCGGCCGCTCCGCTTGGCGCGGTACAGCGCTTCATCGGCGCGCGCCAGCACCGCATCGCAGCCGGCGTCCGTGCCGCTCATGGCCGCCATGCCGATGCTGACCGTCACGCTCAGTAGCGCGCCGCCGTCGATGCCGACCGAGCTGTCGGCGACACGCGCGCGCAAGCGTTCGGCAAACACGGCCGCCGACGCCATGCCGGTGCCCGGCAGCAGGATGGCGAATTCCTCGCCGCCCATGCGGCCCGACACGTCGACCTTGCGCAGCGCCTGGCACATCAGCGCACCCAGGTGGCGCAGCACCACGTCGCCCACCGCGTGGCCGTGCTCATCGTTGACGCGCTTGAAATGATCGATATCGAGCATCAGCACGGTGGCCACGCTGGCCAACTCGCGCTGCAATCGCGCATGTTCGTTGGCCAAAGCCGTCATGAACTGGCGCCGGTTCGGCAGGCCCGTCAGAAAATCGGTGGTGGCCAGTTGCAGCAGTTCGGCATTCATGCGCTTGCGTTCGGTGATGTCGAGCGAAGAGACCATCACGAAGTTCAGGCTGTCGGCATGACCCGGCATCACCAATAAACTCAGCTCGTTTTGGCGCGCCGCGCCATCGAGGCGCTGAAAGCTGCTTTCACACTCGTACACATGGGCGCCGCCGGCCAGCGCCAGCAGCGCCGCGCCAAACGCCGGCAAGGCGGCGTCGTCAAAATTTTGCGCCAGGCCCAGCCTGCCCCGCCGCTGGTCGTCGAGGTTGGCCCGCACCTGCGCCAGCGCGGCGCCATTGGCGTCGAGAATGCGCACCAGGCCGGCCAGGCGCTTGAGTTCGTCAGGACGCCGCTGGAAATACGCCGGCAAGTCCGGCTGATCGAGAAGATCGAGCGCCGCGCGCACGGCCGACCAGTCCTGCTCCCACAAAGCCACCGGCGCGTGGTCGTACAGGCTGCGAAAACGTGCTTCGCCGGCGCGCAGCGCCTGCGCCACCTGCGCCTGCTCGATCGCCATGCCGGCCAGGTGCGCCGCCTCGCTGAGGCGCGCCAGGTGCGAGGCGCCCGGCGCCAGCGGCTGGCGGTGGTAGGCCATCAGCACGCCGAGCAGTTTGCCCGAGCCGCCGCGCACCGGTTCGGCCCAGCACGATTGCAACCCGGCCTGCCCGGCCAGTTCCATCTCGCCCGGCAGGGTTTCGGCGGCGCGCAAGTCGGGCACGCTGATGCGCTGGCCGCTGCGCACCGCCAGCGCCGCCACGCCATGCACGCCGCGCAGCATGTCGAGGCCGTGGCCATGGCTCGACAGGTTGAAGAATGCCGGCAGCGAAGGCGCGGCGCCCAGCACCAGCCGGTGGCGGCCCTCATCGAGCAGCAAGATGCTGCACAGCATGGCATGATGGTCGGCCTGTACCCCCAGCACCACGCTTTCCAGTACTCGTTCCAGCGGCGCGCCGATGGCCAGCATTTCGAGCACCTGGCGCCGCGTGGTTTCGCGCCGCTCGGCCAGGCTGCGTTCGCTGATATCGCGGAAGGTCCACAGCCTGGCCTGCTCATTGCCGAGCTGCATGCTGCGGATATATTGCTCGATCACCCGGCCGTCGCGCAGGTGCAGCAGGTCGCGCTGCTCGCGGTGGCCGTGCGGCGCGTGGCGCAGCGCGTCGAGAAAGGGCGTGGCCTGCTCCAGCCGGCTTTGCACATGCAGCGCCAGCGCCGCGCCATCGGCCTGCCAGTCGAGCGTGTCGGGCACCTGCCACAGGTCGCGAAAGCGCCGGTTCGAAGTAAAGATATGGCCGTCGCGATTGTCGACCAAAATGCCGTCGAGCGTGGAATCGAGGATGTTGCGCAGCATCGCCTGGCTGCGCTGCGCCGCCTCGGCCATCGCCAGCACGCTGGCCTGGCCTTGCTCGAGCTGGCCGGCCATTTCATTGGCGCGCGCCAGCGAGCGCTGCGCCTGGTAGCGGCTGACTGCCAGCAACCAGGTGGCCAGCGCCAGGGCCAGGCTGACGCACAGGCCGGTCCAGCCCACCACCCGCGGACGGGCCAGCAACTCGCCGTCAAACGCAGGCAGCGCGCGCACGCGCACGGTCCAGACATGGCCGGCGATGGTCACGGCCCGGGTCGCCGACAGTCTGGCCGGCGCCGGCTGTGCCGCCGGCAGGCTGTCATAGAGCTGGGTGCCGGCGTCCAGCTGCTCACCGTCGTAGATTTCCAGGTCCAGCAGCCGCGACGCCTCGCCGCCCACGCCGCGCATCAGGTCCTGCATGCGGAACGGCGCGAACACCCAGGCGCGCAAGGCGGCGCGGCGCTGCTGCACGCTGTCGTGCGCCAGGGCGTTGTCGAAAATCGGCATCACCAGCAAAAAACCGTACACCGTGTCGCTGGCGCCATTATCCTGCAACAGCTTGAGCTTGGCCGTCATGGCCGCCTGGCCCGTATCGCGTGCCTGCTCCAGGGCGGCGCGGCGCACCGGCTCGGCCAGCAGGTCGTGGCCCATCGCGCGCAGGTTGCTGGCGTTGAGCGGCTCCAGATAGGTAATCGGCGCCAGCAAGGGCCGCGCGCCCGGCGATTTGATGGCATAGCCAGGCAAGCCCTGCGCGCGCGCCCGCGCCTCGTGCGCCGCGCGCTGCGACGCCGGCAGCAGCGGCAGGTAGCCGATGCCCAGAATGCCGGGGTAGTGGCGGGCCAGGTCGCGCACCGACAGATAGGAGTGGAATTCATCGCGCGTGACGTCGGTCGAGCTGGCGTACAGACCCTGCACGCCATTGAGCAGGTCGGTGTAGGTACGCATGCGGCCGGTAATGCTGCCGACCAGTTCACGCACGCGAAAATCGAAATCGGCGCGCAGCTGCTGTTCACTGGCATCGCTGGCGGCGCGCCAGGCGCCGTAACTGAGGCATAGCCCCAGCAACAGCACCAGCGCCGCGAACAGCGGCGGACCCACCCACTGCGGGCGGTGCGATCTTGACGACAACGGCGAGGCGCGTCTGTTCATGGCGGGCTGGAAAACGGATCGAAGTTCGCGCGAACGCGCCGCCACCGTCGGTAGCGGATGTCAACGATACTACGTCAGCGCAAGCACTGTTGCAAACTTTGTATCTTTGTATCAAAAAGACCACACGATCACGGTGCAGGCAAAGCCGCCTTGCCCGCCACGTACTGGCGATAACCGTTGGCGCGCAGCGCGCAGGCCGGGCACGTGCCGCAGCCATAGCCCCACGCGTGCAGCTGGCCGCGCTCGCCCAGGTAGCAGGTATGCGTGTCGCTGCGGATCAGGTCGACCAGGGTCTGGCCGCCGAGGCTTTCGGCCAGGTCCCAGCTTTGCGCCTTGTCCAGCCACATCAGCGGCGTTTCCAGCTTCAGGCGCGTGGCCATGCCCAGATTCAGCGCCACTTGCAGCGCTTTCATGGTGTCGTCGCGGCAATCGGGATAGCCCGAGAAATCCGTCTCGCACATGCCGCCCACCAGCACCGTCAGGCCGCGGCGGTAGGCCACGGTGGCGGCCACGGTCATGAACAGCAGGTTGCGGCCAGGAACAAAAGTGTTCGGCAAGCCGTTTTCCTGCATCACGATTTCCACGTCCTGCGTCATGGCCGTATCGGAAATGGCCGAGATCAGCGACAGGTCGATCATATGGTCTTCGCCGAGGCGCTCGCGCCACTGGGGCGAGTGCTCGCGCATCCTGGCCAAGAGGCCCGGGCGCACCGTCAGCTCGATGGCATGGCGCTGGCCATAGTCAAAGCCGATGGTCTCTACCCGGCTATAGTGTTCCAGGGCCCAGGCCAGACAGGTGGTGGAATCTTGCCCACCGCTAAACAGCACCAGTGCCGTATCAGTTGCTAACATAATATTCTTTCTTTATAAAGTACAGGCTGGCGGACCAGGCGCAAGGTCATGAAATACCTGTGCAAAATAGCCTTATTCGTCCGCCATCAATTTCCCACTTCCGGTAACATGCGGGCAGCATTTACTCATCTGGAGCACCATGTTTTCTGCACGTCCCCTAGCGCACTTGGCCACCGGCAAGGCAATACAACCACGAATTTTGGCACAACTGGTGGCAAAAGTAATGGGGCAACTGACACTGGCCGCTGCCGGCGGCGCCATCCTGACCCTGCCGATGGCCCATGCGTATGCGCAGGAAGCGGTGGCGGCGCCGCTGCCAGCGACGGCCGACGTCGTGCAGGACACGCCTGCCGACACGGTCGCCGCCCCTCCGGCGGACGAGCCGGTTGCCGATACGGCACCCGTCGCGCCAGCCCTGCAATACGATGTGCGCGTCAACGCGCCCGGCGATCTCGATGAGCTGCTGGAAAAAAATCTCGACCTCGAACGCTTTCGCGGCAATCCGCGCATGGACCGCGAGCAATTGCAGCGCCTGGTGCGCGACGCGCCCGAGCAGGTCAAGGACCTGGTGGCCACGGCCGGCTTCTACACGCCCGTGGTCACGGTCAATGTCGACACGGCCGGCAGCCGGCCGGTGGTCA
This sequence comes from Janthinobacterium psychrotolerans, assembly GCF_001677885.1. Lineage (GTDB taxonomy): Bacteria > Pseudomonadota > Gammaproteobacteria > Burkholderiales > Burkholderiaceae_D > Janthinobacterium > Janthinobacterium psychrotolerans. The sequence continues at coordinate 86,559 of NZ_LOCQ01000061.1, forward strand.
CCGTCAACGTCGAGCCGGGCGAAGCGGTGGTGGTCGACAAGGTCGAGCTGGAATTGCGCGGTTTCGATCCGACCCCGCCGCTGGCGGCCAGCGAGCCGTACGACACCGAAGGCCTCAAGCGCCGCTGGCCCCTGAAGACAGGCGCCATCTTCCGCCAGGCCGAATGGGAGTCCGCCAAGCGCGCGCTGCTGCGCGAGGTGGTGCAGACGCGCTACCCGCGCGCCCAGCTGGTCGACACGCAAGCCGTGGTCGACCCGGAAACCCACAAGGCCTCGCTGCTGGTGATCCTCAGCAGCGGCCCCGAGCTGCGCTTTGGCGAACTGCGCATCGAGGGCCTGAAGCGCTACGATCCGGCCATCATCCGCAACCTCAACAAGATCCGCCCCGGCGAGTATTACAGCGAATCGGCGCTGCAGTTGTACCAGGCACGGCTGCAGGACACCGGTTACTTTGCCAGCGTGGAAGTGAGCGCCGACATGAGCAGCATCCTCAATGAGCAGATCGAGGCCGGCCAGGCGGTGCAGGAAGGCGAAACCGTGGCCAGCGCCCAGGCCAGCCGCGGCCCCGCGCCGCAACTGCCGCTGGTGGTGCGCGTGACGGAAAACAAGCAGCAGAACGTCAGCGCCGGTATCGGTTTCAGTACCAATACGGGCAACCGCGCCCAGCTCAACTACGACAACCTCAATGTCTGGGGCACGCGTTTCAAGAGCGCGATCACGATGGAAACGAAGAAGCAGACGGCGCACGCCAACTTCTACTTTCCGACCACCGAGCGCGGCTACAACGACAGCGTCGGCGCCTCGTTCGAGCGCAGCGATATTTCCAACGAGATCACGGCCGTGTCGACGATTGCCGCCAAGCGCAACTGGGGCGGCACCAACCTGGAACGCAGCCTGACCTTCGAATTCTTGAGCGAAGATAAAACCGTGGTCGGCCTGGAACAGACGCGCAGCAAGAGCTTGCCGCTGACCTATGCCATCACCAAGCGCAGCCTCGACAGCCTGCTGTTCCCGACCAAGGGCTATGTGATCAACGCCCAGGTCGGCGGCGCGCTGCTGCCGGTGCTGACCGACGAGCGCTTCGTGCGCGTGTCGGGCAAGGGCGTGTATTACAAGCCGCTCGGCGAAAAAGGCGAGCTGATCGTGCGCGGCGAAATGGGCGCGCTGGGCTCGAAAGAGAAAAAAGGCGTGCCGGCCGTCTACCTGTTCCGCGCCGGCGGCGACCAGTCCGTGCGCGGCTATGCCTACCAGGAGCTGGGCGTGAAGGAAGGCGACGCCACCGTCGGCGGGCGCTACCTGGCCACCGCCAGCGCCGAATACCAATACTGGTTCAAGCCGAAATGGGCGATCGCCGCCTTCTATGACGCCGGCAATGCGGCCGACAGCGTCAAGGATGCGCTCGAATTGAAATCAGGCTATGGCCTCGGCGGGCGCTACAAGAGCCCCGTCGGCCCCATCAATGTCGACGTGGCGTATGGCCACGCCGTCCACGCCTTCCGTTTGCACTTTTCTCTGGGATTCACCTTCTGATGTCCGACCTTGCCACCGAGTCCTCCTCCGCCGCGCCACCACCTGCGCCACCGCCGCCGGCGAAACAACGCCGCTGGCCGCGCTACCTGCTGATCGCCGTCGCCAGCCTGGCCGTGCTGCTGGGCGGCGCCTTCTGGTTCCTGGGCCGCGAATCGACCCTGCAACTGCTGGTGCAAAAAGTGGCCAGCGCCAGCGGCGGCCAGATCGAAGTGTCCGGCGTGTCCGGTTCGCTCTACAACCGCATGCACCTGGACCACGTCAGCTACCGCAGCAAGACGCAGCACATCACGGCCGACAATATCGACATCAACTGGTCGCCGTTCCAGTATTTTTCGGAAGGCATCGCGATTTCCGAACTGCATGTGGCCAGCCTGGGCGTGCAGACCCTGGCCAAGTCCGACGAGCCGTCAAGCATGCCCGACAGCCTGGCCTCGCCTTTTAAAATCGGCATCAGCGAGGCGCGCCTCGACAAGATCACCCTGATCAGCGAGAGCGGCAACACCGTATTTGAAAAGGTCCGCTTTGCCTTGTCCGGCGACAAGGCCGCATGGCGGCTGAAAGACGCCTCGGCCGTCACGCCGTTTGGCCTGGCCAAAGCCGACGCCACCATAGGTGCCGTGAAACCGTTCAAGCTCAACGGCACGGCCAGCCTGATGCAGGCGGTGGCGCCGGCCGGCGAAAAACCGGCGGCCCTGAACCTGGCGCTCGGCGGCGACCTGAATCTGCTCAATCTCAATGCCAAGGGCAATGCCGGCGCCGCCACCGCCGACGCGCAGCTGGCGCTGGCGCCGTTCGACCCCGTCATCATCCTGCGCTCGGCCAGCATCAAGGGCAGCAATATCAATCCGGGCAAGTTCGATGCGACCTTGCCGCAGGCCGACCTGAGCCTGGACCTGGACGCGGCCATCGGCGCCAATCAAAGCGTGTCGGGCAAGCTGGCCATCGTCAACCACGCCACGCCCGGCCCGATCGACCAGCAAAAGCTGCCGCTGCGCCAGTTCGACGCGCGCCTGGGCGGCACCTTGACGGCCACCACGCTGGAGTCCGCCATCATCGACTTCGGCAATGCCGGCAAATTTACCGGTAGCGGCAAGATCGACCGCGACGCGCCCGACGCCGGCATAGCCCAGGCCAGGATTGCCCTGCATACCGACAAGATCGACCTGCAGCAAATCTACAGCAGCATCAACAGCACCAGAATCGCCGGCGACATCACCTTGGATAGCGACGGCAAGACGCAGACCGTGCGCGCCAAGCTCGGCGAAGCCAGGCTGCGCCTGGACCTGGAAGCGACGCTGGCCGATTCGCTGGTAAACCTGAGCAAGGCGACTTTGCAAGCGGGCAAGAGCAGCATCAACGCCACCGGCCAGATCAGCCTGAAGGACGAGCAGCCGTTCAGGGCCGTCGCCAGCACCAGCCGCTTGAACCCGGCCGACTTCGGCGCGTTTCCCGTCGCCGACCTGAATCTCGACGTGCGCGCCAACGGCCACGTGGCCCCGCAGTGGCTGGCCAATGCCGACTTCACGGTGCGCCCCAGCAAGCTGCTCGACCAGCCTTTGTCGGGCAAGGGCAAGCTGACGGCCGACGCGGCGCACTTCAGCGGCATCGACGTGCAGCTGGCGCTGGGCAAGAACACCATCGCGGCCAAGGGCAACTTTGGCGGCCTTGGTGAAAAACTGAACTGGAATGTCGACGCGCGGCAACTGTCCGCCGTGCAGGGCGACCTGGCCGGCGCGGTGCTGGCCAGCGGCGTGGTGCAAGGCACGCTGAAGGAACCGCGCACCAGCTTTGTGGCTGATGCGAAAGGCTTGGGACTGTCCAGCAGCAAGCGTCCGGCGCCCGACAGCGTGATCCACGCCAGCGGCGACATCGGCCTGACAGGACCAAAACAGTCGCCGGAAGTGAAAATGGCCGGCACGGTGCAAAAACTCAATCCGGCCGCGTTTGGCAATCTGCCGGTGGGCAATATCAACGCCGACTTCAACGGCAGCGGCAACCTGAGTGCCGACTGGCGCATGGCGCTGACCCTGGCGCTGCGCGAATCGACCTTGCAAAACGCGCCGCTGGCCGGCTACGCCAAGCTGGCAGCATCCGCCAAACGGGTCGACAATGCCGACGTGGAACTGCGCCTGGGCCCCAACAGCCTGGTCGCCAAAGGCGCGCTGGGCGGCGCCACCGACAAGCTGAACTGGAAACTCGATGCGCCGCAATTGGCCACCCTGGGACCGCAGTTCGGCGGCGTGCTGCACGCGTCCGGCGTGGTGGCGGGCAAGATGGATGCGCCGTCGGCACAGCTTAGCCTGGACGGCAACAACCTGACCTTCTTCGGCGACCAGCGCCTGCAGGCCGTCAAGGGCAGCGCCAGCGTCGGCTCCGGCCAGGGCGCGCAGGACCCGATGCTCGGCGCGCTGGAAATCACCGGCTACAGCACCCCGACCTTCAAGCTGGCCACGGCGCGCCTGGGCACCACCGGCACGCGCGGCAACCACACGATCAATCTGGCGGCGCGCAACGACGACTTCGACGCCACCATCGCCGCCAGGGGCAGCCAGAGCGGCGCCAGCTGGACCGGCAGCATCGACAGCCTGCAAAACAAGGGCCGCTATGCGCTGGTGCTGCAAGCGCCGGTGCCGGTCAAAGTGGCAGGGCCAGCCGGCAGCGGCGTGGCGGGCCTGGGCAATCCCGAGCAGCTCAGCGTGGGCAATACCGTCATCAAGCTGCCAGCCGGCAGCATCACCATGCAAAGCCTGGCCAAGAACGGTGCGCGCTGGACCAGTGCCGGCCAGGCCACCGGCGTGGCCTTGAACTACCTGGCGCAGTTCGCACCGGCGCTGAAGGAAAACATGCGTGGCGACCTGACACTGGGCGCGCAATGGTCGCTCGACATGCAAGCGGCCACTGCCAGCCAGAAAGAACCGGCGCTGGCCGGCATGCTGCACATCTTCCGTGAAAAAGGCGATATCACGGTCGGCGTCGACCAGCCGCTGACCCTGGGCCTGCGCACGCTCGATGCACGCATGGACGTGGCCAACCAGCAATTGCGCCTGGCCGTAAAGCTGGACGGCACGCGCGCCGGCCAGAGCGATATCAACGCCAGCGTGCAGATGCTGGGCGGGCGCATCAGCAACAGCAGCGCCCTGAGCCTGACCGGCACCACCAATATCGCCTCGCTGTCGTGGGTGGCGCCACTGGCCGGCCAGCCTGGCCTGGAACTGGGCGGCGCCCTGAAAGTGGCCTTGACCGGCAGCGGCACCATCGGCGCGCCCCTGCTCAATGGCGACATCACGGGCAGCGGCCTGCTGGTGAACTGGGCCGAGCAAGGCTTGCGCCTGCGCAATGGCGTGCTGCAGGCCAAGCTGGCCGGCGACCAGCTGCAGCTGCAGCGCCTGACCTTTGACGGCGGCAACGGCAAGGCCCAGCTTGATGGCTGGGTGCGCTTTGCGAACGGCGAAGCGACGATGGAGCTCAAACTGCTGGCAGACCGCCTGACGGCGCTGTCGCGCCCGGACCGCACCCTGATCCTGTCGGGCAACGCCACCGTGCTGCGCAACGACAAGCTGTTCAGCCTGGAAGGCAAGTTCAGGGCCAATCGCGCGCTGATCGAACTGGCGCCGGAAGGCACGCCGACGCAGAGCGATGACGTGGTAGTGCTGGGCAAGAACAGCCGCGCCACCAAGGCCGCGCCCGAGCTGCCCTTGAATATCGACGTGGAGTTTGATCTTGGCAACGCCTTCCATCTGCGCGGCATGGGCATCGATGCCGATCTGGCCGGCAATATCCGCGCCCGCGTGCAAAACCGCGCCGCGCCGCGCGTCACCGGCAGCATCCGCGTCGTCAACGGCCTGTATGCGGCCTACGGGCAGAAACTGGCGATCGAGCGCGGCGTGATCAACTTTACGGGCGCCTACGACAATCCGTCGCTGAACGTCTTGGCCGTGCGCAAGCGTCCGCAAGGCGAGGCGCTGTCGGAAACCAATGTGGAAGCCGGCGTGGAAGTGCGCGGCACGGCCCAGGCGCCCACGGCCAAGCTGGTGTCGACGCCGAACGTGTCGGACAGCGACAAGCTGGCCTGGCTGATCCTCGGCCACGGCGCGGAAACGGCGGCCGGCGATGAAATGGCCCTGCTGACCACGGCCGCCGGCGCCCTCTTCGGCGGCTCGGGCGGCGGCATGCAGGGCAAGCTGGCCAGCTCGCTGGGCCTTGATGAAGTGGGCCTGTCGCAGGCCAAGGGACTGGAAAGCACGGTCGTCACGGTCGGCAAGCGTCTGTCCTCGCGCGCCTACCTGACGTTCGAGCAAGGCGCCAGCACGGCGTCGAGCCTGGTAAAGCTGCGCTACAAGCTGAACCGCCGCTTTACCTTGCAGTTCCAGACCGGCACCAACAATGCGCTGGATATCTTGTATACATGGGCGTTTGATTGACCCAAAACACAAAGGGCGCCTCGGCGCCCTTTTCGTTTATTACGTCCACCGGGGTTCGTAGGTCGGATTAGGTCCATAGGACCGTAATCCGACAACATTGTTAACGCTGATCGTGGTGTTGTCGGATTACGCCCTTCGGGCTAATCCGACCTACCGCTTATTCCGCGACATCGAGGCCGCGCTCGATCATGCCTTCGACGTACGCACGCAGATATTGTTCCAGCGCCGGGCCGGACAGCACGTTGGCCGTCAGTGCGCCGTGCGGCGAGCCTTTCAGCACGCCGTCGTGGTAGACGCGGGCGATCCAGCCGACGTCGCTGCCGGGCGTGTAGTCGAGTTCATAGTCGAACGTTTCTCCGCTGACCTTGCGGGTGTAGTTTTCCTTGATCAATGCCATCTGAAACAGCCTTTCTTTGACGAATTAACTTGGGTGCGGATCGGGAACCGGATCGTCCTGCGGCACCGGATGCGCCGGACCGGGCCGGTGGCCGGGACTGGTATCGGGCTCGGGCGCAGGCATGGGATCATCGACCGGCGCCGGGTCGGGCGCACGGTGCGCTTCAATGGCAACGCTTTTCATGGCAGGCCTCCATTAGCGAACAGGCAAAGGAAGACCATACCACGACTCGCTGCCGGCTGCGCCTTATTGGCCTTCCTTGCTGGCCGCCGGCGTGCGCGGGGCGGCGTTTTTGACGTATTTTTCCAGCCAGTTGTTGCTTTCATACAGCATGTGCATGATGGACTCGCGCGCGCGGTAGCCATGGCTTTCGTTGGGCAGCATCACCAAACGGGCCGTGCCGCCCAGGCCCTTGATGGCCTGGAACATGCGCTCGCTCTGGATCGGGAAGGTGCCCGAGTTGTTGTCCTGCTCGCCGTGGATCAGCAGCAGCGCATCCTTGATCTTGTCGGCATGGTTAAACGGCGACATGGCCTGGTACACCGCCTGCGCCTGCCAGAACGGCCGGTCTTCCGACTGGAAGCCGAATGGCGTCAGGGTGCGGTTATAGGCGCCGCTGCGGGCGATGCCGGCGCGGAACAGCCGCGTATGGGCCAGCAGGTTGCCGGTCATAAAGGCGCCATACGAGTGGCCGCCGATGGCGATACGGTCGCGGTCGGCCACGCCGCGCCGCACCACTTCGTCGACAGCCGCTTCGGCGTCGGCCACCAGTTGCGGCAGGTAGGTGTCGTTTGGCTCCTGCTCGCCGGTGCCGACAATGGGGAACGATGGATTGTCGAGCACGGCGTAACCCATGGACAAAAAGGCGGCCGGCCCCGAATAGCTGACGGCGTTGAATTTGTACGGCGAGCCTCTGGTCTGGCTGGCGGCGCTGGCGGTCTTGAATTCCTGCGGGTAAGCCCACATCAGGGTTGGCAGCGGACCGTCGCGCTTGACGTCGTAGTTCGGCGGCAGCATCAGGGTGGCCGTCAGGTCGACGCCGTCGGCGCGCTTGTAGCGGATCAGCTCTTTCTGCACGTCCTTGAGCTGCGGCAACGGATGCGGGAAATGCGTCAGCGGCGTCAGGGCTGTCGCGCCCGGCTTCAGATTGCGCACATAAAAGTTGGGCTGCTCGGTCGGCGATTCGCGCGTCGACAGGAAACGGCCGCCGTCTTCGTCGAGCACGGCCACCACGTTTTCATAATACGGCGCGGCGCTCTGGAACAAGCGCTCCTTCTTTTTCGTCACCAGGTCCAGGCGGTCGATAAACGGCCGGTCGCCATCTTTGCTCGCACCGGCGCCGTCGAGCAGGATGGTGCCGTCGGCGGAAATCAAAATGCGCGGCAGGCCGGCGGCGTCGGCGCGCATCACGGGCTGGCCCGGATCGTTGTAGCGGTCTTCGAACGAGCCCGAATACACCAGGTCGCCTGGCATGCCCGGTTGATCCGCGGGGTGATCTGGAGCTATGCGCCATTGCTTGACGGCGCGCGTCTTGTACCATGCTTCGCTCAACAGGGCCAGGTCGCCACGGCCCCAGGCGATGCCGGCATAGCGCGAAGCGAGCCTGGCCAGCACGGCCGGCTTGCTTGTAAACGGCGCGGCCTGGGTGTAGACGATGTCGCGGATCTCGGCGCTCTTGGCCGGGTCGCCGCCATCCTGCGCTTCGGCCCATACCAGGGTGGCCGGCGCATCGACCCTCCAGCTGACACTGCGCACGCCGGGCGAAACGGCGTCATTGCCTGGTGGCAGGCCTTCTTCCAGCGGCAGGGTCGCCACCACATGCACCACCTTGCCGGCCAGGTCGCGCACTTCGATCTTGCTGCCGAAGTCGCTTGCCGGCACGATATACGAATACGGACGGGCTATGGTTTCGGTCAGCAGAAACTTGCCGCCCGGCGCCACGGTGGCGCGCGAGTAGGCGCCCGGCTGGCCCACCAGGCGCTGTTTGCCGGTGACATCCAGCAAGGCCAGCTGCGCCGTGATGTAGTGTTCGAACAGCTGCGCGTCCTGCGCATTTTTCAGCAGGTCAGGGTAAGTGCGCAACTGCTTGACGGCGCCGCCGGGCAGGCTGTCCTGGATGGCCGGGCCGGTCGGAATGCCGTTGACGGCGGGCGCCGCGCCCAGCCTGGCCGGCTTCAGGTGCAGCAGCAAGGTCTTGCTGTCCGGCATCCACGAAAAACCGCGGCCGGATACGCCCGACAAAGCTTGATTCGACAGCTTGCGCGCGGCCTTGCCCTGCACGTCGAGCAGCCACAATTCCACGCCGGACTCCTTGACGCCCTTGGCGGCATCGGCATACACCACATTGCTGAACGCCAGGTAGCGCTGGTCGGGCGACCAGGCCAGGTCGGCGATGCGCGGCGCTGCCGGCAGGCCGCTGACCTTGAATTCCTTTTGCGTGTCGATATCGAGCAGGCCCAGCCCTGTGTAAAAACTGAAGCGGCTGGCCGAATAGGTGCGCGGGTTGATGCGCAGGCCGGCCAGCTTCAGTTCGGGCTGCGCCACTTCGCTGATGCCCGGCAGCGACGGCGTGGCCAGCACGGCGGCCAGGTTGCGCTTCGGGCTCAGGCTCAGGGTCGGCGCGCGCGGCGCATCGACGATGGCTTGCAGCGCCGCCGGCGGCAGCTGATAGCCGCCCGTGTCGGCGGTGGCCAGGGAGGAAGCGGCCATCAGGCCGACGGTAACGGGCAACAAGGGGAAACGGGATGACATGGCGCTCCGCGGACGGTGGATGGGTAGCAGTCCATAGTGCTGACCCGCCATCAAAATGTCAATAAGCAACATTTCAATACCGGCCATGACTGCGGCGAGCGAGGGCGATCTGGCTTACAATCGCTGCTTTACCGTTGCCCGAAGCCTTACATGGAAACCACCACCCTTGCCCTGCTGTTCCTGGTCCCGCTGCTGGTCTGGCGCATCTACTCGCGCCTGAAAAAACTGGTGGCGCGCCAGAAGTCGCTGGTATGGCGGCACCGCCTGGTGGCTTTCGGTTTTCCCGCACTGATCGTGTTCCTGGCCACGACGACCAAATTCGACATTCTGCCGCTGTCGAGCCTGGGCGCCGGCGTGCTGGCCGGTGGCTGGCTGGGCGTACTGGGCATCAAGCTGACCCGATTCGAACAGGTCGGCAAGGATTATTACTTCACCCAGCACCGCTACCTGGGCCTGGCCATTACCATGCTGTTCATCGCGCGCCTGCTGTACCGCGGCATGGAGATCTACCTGAACACGCGGCTGGACGTGCCGGTGCCGCCGCCACCGTTCGGCCAGAGCCCGCTGACCATGGCCGCCTACGGCATGGTCACCGGCTACTATGCTTGCTACGCCTGGGGCCTGCTGCGCTGGCGCCAGCGCAACAAGCCGCTGGACGCCATCGAATAAGCAGCGCCGGCGGCTATTTGGTCTTCAGATAATTGCCGCGCAAGGCGGGCGCCTCGCCGGTATTCTCGCTGCCATTTTCGACATTGCCAAAGTAGACGTTCAAGTCCTGGGTCGGGCGGAAATTGCGCAGTTTCACCTGCAGGGTGGTCGGATTGATCTTGGTAAACGTGCCGGGAAAGCACAGGCTGATCAGCTCGTCCGACTTGCCCTTGACCAGGTTCAGGGTAAAGTCCTCGATGCCGTTTTTCCAGGTGTTGCCGGTCTTCAGGATGTACGACACCCATTTGGCATTGACGAAGCCGCTCTCGCCCTGCTGCTTGGCCAGCTTGTTCCAGGTCGCATAAAAGGCCTTGTCGCCGCAATATTTCTTCTCAAACTCGTTGCCATCGCCCAGGTAGGACGCGCCGGGGCCGGCGGCCACGAATGGCGCATATTGATGGCGCACGCGCACGGTTTTACCGGCCGCAAATTTCTGCTGCCACTGATAGACCACCGTCACCGACCAGGCCGGCACCCACTGTTCGTCGTCGGACAGCTTGGCCAGCAAGCCGTCGGCGATCAGGGCTTTTTTCTGCTGGGCAGTGAGCGGCTCGACCTTCCTGTCGAAGGGCGTAAACGACGGGAAATACGCCACCTGCTTGTCCGTCAGGCCCAGCGCTTTCAGGCGCGCCGTCACATCCTTGCCGTCGAGCTTGGCGAGCAGCACGGTCTGGTAGTCGCGGGGCTTGCCGTCGACCTCGATCGAGAACTGCTGCGGCTGGCCGTAATACGTGGGCGACTGGTGGTAGCCGGCATCATACGCCGGCAGCGGGAAGATGATGGTCTCTTCCACGTCGGCCTTCGATTCATTGAGGAACTCGTACTCGACCTTGATCAGGTCCGGGCTGACCGTCAGCACTTCCTTTTTCATGGCCACGGCGTCGGTCTTGCCGACGATAATGCCGCCGGCGCTGACCGAGCCGATGCCGTCATTGGCGATTGCCGGCGCTGATGCGGCCAGCGCCAGCACCGGTGCCAGCAACATCGCAAGCTTGATCATGCCGCCTTGCCGGCGGCCGCTTCCTGGCGGCGTTGCAGTACGAAAATCGGTTGCGCCCATTGCGTGTCCTTTTTCTTTTTGCTGGTAATCAAAGTCAGTTCGGATGGATCGTAGACGTCGGTATTGTGCGTCAGCGGCGTGGTCATCAGGTACTGTGCTTCGGTGTTTTTCAGAAATTCGCCGACCAGCTGGATATTGCGGATATCGAGGTGGGCAAACGGCTCGTCGATAAACACGAAGCCGCCCGAGCCGCCCTCCGATTTCAGCAGGCCGATGAGCAGCACCAGCGACTTCATCACCTGCTGGCCGCCCGACGCTTCGCCGTCGTTCATGCCGATAATGCCCTTGCCGTCGAACTTGAAGCGCACATGCAGGCCCGCCTGCGACAGCTGCACATCGTCGTTTTCCAGGCGCACCGGATCGGCATGCACTTCGATGCCGGCCAGTTCGCCCAGCTCCTTGATGTTCTTGCTGTAGGTCTTGATGGTATAGCGCAGCCGCTCCATATAGGCGCCGCGCGCATTGCCCGTCGCTTCGATGGCGCGGTTGTTCTGGTAGCGGCGTTCGTCCGTTTCCGACTGGCGCCCGCTCAGCTGCTCCGACAGGCGGTGATGCTGGTCGATCACGGTGGCGTCCAGCTCCCAGTCGTCGCGCGCCAGGCTGCTTTGCAAACTGGACACGCGCAGGTCGACCTGGTGCGCATTCTGGTGTTCGGCCACCAGCGCGGCGCGCCGCGCCGGACGGCGCCAGCTGCGCGGCAAATGGCGCCAGGCGCGGCGCAGTGCCAGCAAGGCGCGCGCATGCTCGGCACGCTGCTCGATCTGCTTCTTGTAGCCCAGGCGCGAACCGGCTTCCGCCTCGGACAAGGCCAGGCGCGCGTTCTGCCACACGGTGTCGGCGCGGGTACGCGCGACAGTCGCGTTCTTGGTCAGGTTCTGCAATTCGCCCAGGCGGCCGCCCACGTCCAGCCGCTCTTCTTTCAACGGTTTTGAATTGCGCAGCGCTTCGGCAAATTCTTCCTGGCGGGCGCTCAATTCCTTGGCCGCATCGACGCCGGCGATCCGTGCTTTCAAATTGCCCACTTCCGCCGCCAGTTTCGAAATGGCCAGGGTCAGCGTATCTTCCTGCGCTTCCAGGCCCGGCAAGGAACGCAGCAGCGCTTCGAGGCGCCCGCTGCGGCCCGCCTGGCCGAAGCGGTAGCGCGACGCTTCGACAAACAGCGAGCGACCACCGCGGCGTTCGCGGTGATAGGCCTCGGGCGTGATCCACTCGTCATGGTTGCCCAGCTTGAAGCCGGCTTCGACCGAGTCGACGCGCGTAATGCGCGACAATTGCTCGATCAGCCAGCTGGGCACCGGTGCGGAAAATTTTACTACCGCCAGCAGGCTGTCGTCCCTGGAGGTGGGCGCGGTGACCAGTTCGGGCACGATAAAGTGGCGATAGCGTTCCTTTTCGGCCAGGCGGTAGGCGGCGGACGCATCTTTCGCCTTGTCCAGCAGCACCACCGATGCGTAGCCACCCAAGATACCTTCGACGGCGCCCTGCCAGCGGCTGTCCGTCACTTCGACGATATCGGACAGCATGGCGTGGGCAATGCCCGCATCGCGCAGCGCGCGGCGCATGCCGCGCACATTGTCCGGCTCCGGCATGGCCGTCTTGCCCTGCAGCGCGGCGATCGTCGCCTGCTCGCCGGCAATCCGTGCCGACAGCGCGTCGCGCTGCTGGCGCTGCAGCAGCAAGGCCGCTTCCTGTTGTTCCAGCTGGGCGGCGACGGCGGCGATATCGCTGCCCGAGTCCGCCGCCAGCTTTTGCAGGCGTTCCTTCTGTTCCAGCAGGCTGTCGAGCGGTTTCAGCTTGGCATTGATCAGCCCAAGGCGGCTCTGCAGGCCGATCGACTCCTGCTCCAGCAGGGTTTCGTTCATCTGCGCGTCGGACAGGGCTTTCGCCTGCGCCGCCAGCGCATTGCGCTTATCGGCCAGCAGCGGATCGTTCAGCACCATCGGTTTGCGCGCATCGCGCAACTGCCGGCTGACGGTGGCGGCTTTTTCACGCGCCTCGTGGTATTGCAGGCTGGGCAGCACTTCCTCGAGCAGATTGCGGCGCTCGCGGTGCAATCCTTCCCACTGATGGTAGTTGGCCACGCGCAGGCGCAGGCCTTCCAGATTGGTTTTCGACGCTTCGAGTTCCGTCTCGAAACGCTTCAGTTCCACTTCCGTGTCGCGCTGGTGGCGTTTCGCTTCATCGTAGGCGTCCAGCACTTCCTTGTCGCCGAACACCTGGAATACCAGGTCGAGCAGCTGGCGCGGCGCGTATTCGCACAGTTTGTCGGTTTCGCCCTGCTCGAGCGCCAGCACTTTCGACATGGCCGGCGACAGGCCGGCATTGGCCAGGCGCTTGCGGTAGTTTTCCACGCCCAGCCAGTCATTGGCGTCGGCAATATCTTCGATCTGCACATTGCCCGGACGCATCAGGTACTGGCGTTTCCAGTCACCGCCGTTCTTCTGGATCTGGCAGAACAGCGTGACTTCATCGTCGCTGAAAAAGCCCGAGCTGCGAAACGGCCGGTTCGACAATTGCTTGCCCACGTTGCGGTTGTCGACCACGGCGCGCAGCCAGGCCGTCTGCTGGCCCGAGTGGCGCGCATAGTGTTTATAGGTGCGGCCCATCGAGCAGTCCAGGCCGAACAGGGTGCGCAGCGCGTCGAGCAAGGTGGTCTTGCCGGAACCATTCTGGCCGGCGATCGTGATGATCTTGGCGTCGAGCGGAATATTCTTGATGCGCTGCCAGTAATCCCAGTGCACCAGTTCAAGTGATTTGATATGAAACATGGACGCTTTCAGTGAGGGAGTTCGGGCGCGGGCTCGTCGCCGGCGTCCGGCAGGTCGCCGCTGTCAAGTGACAGCTCCGCATCGAGATCGACCGCCACCAGCCGCGACGGCGCGCGCTTGAACACGTCGGCCAGCGCGCCGTTGATGATGCGTTCCTTCAGCACGTCGGTGTCCATCATCAGGTCCAGCAACGGCCCTTCGACGATAAAGTCGCCGCGCCGCTCGATAAAGCCCAGCTTGGCCAGCGTGCCCAGATTCATGTCCATGCGCGTCTTCTTGCCCAGCTTGTCGCCAAAGTCGGCCAGCAAGGCTTTGTAGGCGATGCCGATCGAGGCGTCCTCCGCGCGCGGCAGCGGCTTGTCGGTGCCGAACATGTCGTTCTGGTCGTCGTCCGCGTGCTGGTGGGTTTCCTGGCGTTCACGCTTGGGCAAAATAATCTGCGCCCACAGCACCACCAAGAGGGCCACACCATCGCGGGCCAGACCGAAATTATTGTTCTGCCACACATCGCGCGCGCCGAATATCTTCGGCTCGATGGTGCGCGACAGGGCCAGCGTCACGTGGTCGGCGTACACGTTGTCGAGCAGTTTCAGGCCGCAGGCAAGCAATCGCGCATCGATCTCGGCGCGGAACAGTTCGTCCGACAGCACGCGCTTGACGAGTTTGTCGTCGCGGCGCAGGGTTTGATGCGTGAGCAGGCGCGCAATCAGGATTTGGGAATCGTCATTCATCGGCAGTGCCGCTATCTAAATCAAGGGATATATTCAGGGACAGCGAGGCGATCGACATGGCCGCCACGTGCGGGTCGTTCAATTGGACCATCTCGTCGGTCGGGGTAAAAGTGATCGGCAACCGTGCCAGCTCCGCCGTCGCGCCCTGCAAGCTCGCTTCGGACACATCGCCGAGCAGCGGCAGCATCGAGGCGCGATACGACGCCACGGCAAAGCTGGCCGGCAGCAGCGAATCCTGCACCGGCACACGCTTTGGCCCTTCTTCGCCGATGCTGGGGAAGTTGCCCAGGCTGGCAAAGTTCGACAGGCGCTCGAGCAAATCGTCAAGTTCCAGCTGCATGGCGGGTCCGTCGCTGATGGTGGTGGGGGCGTCTTCGCCGCTCGGCAGGCCGGTCTGGGCCACGCCGGCCGCGCGTTCGGACAACAGTTCCGTTTCGGCCACATCGATCATTTCGGCCGGCGTGGCAAACAGCGGCACGACGGGCTGGTCGATGGCGCCTTCGGCCAGGGACGCCAGGTCCTCGTGCTGCAGCAGCCAGCGCTTGATGTCGGTGGTCGACAGGCCGGACTGGCCCAGGTGCACGCGCTGGCGCTCGATCTGGTTCAGCGCGCGCGAAAACATGCCCTGCATGTTCAGCAGTTTGCTTTGCGCGCGGCCGATCGCCTGGGCCGCCTTGTGCGTGGCGCCGTCGGCGTTTTCATCGGAGGTGATCGCCACCAGGATCTCGGAACCCTTTTCGACCCAGTCGCACGCCATATTCCATTTCGCCTGCGCCGTGCGCAAGCGGAACTCGGAACCGGAGGCGATCGCGTCCGAAAACTCGTCCGTCAGGTCGACCAGGCGCCCCAGCAGATGCTGCAATTGCTCCACCGACACGCCGCCGACGGCTTGCGCACCAGCCACCTGCGACAGCAAAAAGCCCATTTCCGCTTCGTCTTCGGTCTGCCCCAGGCCCAGCAGGCTGTCGATCGCCGACAGCACATTGCGCGCCATCGGCGTGACGCGGTACACGCCCTGCTGCGCGTCCCAGGCCAGCAGCTGGTTGCTGCGCAGGCGCAGCAGCACCGTTTCCAGACTTTCCGGCAACAGATAGGCCAGGCGGGTATTGATATCGGCGCGCGTGTAGGACGAGGTGGCGGCATCGGCCGCCAGTTCGCGCAGCACCAGGAGGCGCACCAGCACGCCGTCGAAACCGCCGTGGAACAGCGCCGTGAACACCTGCAGCAGGGGCTGCGCGCGCTTCAGATGAAAGACTTGTTCGATCTCGTCCGCCGAAATATTCGGCTGGAAATGCGCCTGCAATGAATCGTGATGCTCCTGCTCGGTCTGATTTGCATCCGCAGCCAGGGCTGCACTTGCCATTATATCAATCATTCTATTCCGGATGAGTGTTCAGCGGGCGGCGCAGCGGGCATGGTGGACGCTGCGGGCATAAAGGGTCGCGGGGGCGTCAGTATATCATTTCAGGGGGCAGACCCGGCGGGTCCGACCCCAGGTTCTGCATCTGGGTTAGCTGTTCAAAAAGTTACTTTTTAACGATCTTCTGCAACGTCTGCTCCACATAGTCCCCATCGTCATCCTCGAACGTCACCTTGACGGGATACCATTCCAGCGACGGCGACAGCCACAGGTCCACTTGCTGGCCCTTCTTGTCGGTCGGTGGCGCCTTGACCAGGTGCACGGCTTCCACCAGGCCCTGGCCGGTGCCGACGGTTTCCTGCTTGACGACCTTGAAGATCCACGGCTCGGCGTCATGGCGGCCAGCCACAAAGAACGCCCACTCGGAGCCGGGCACGAATTTTTCAGGGGCGGCGCGGGCCACGGCCGCCAGTTGCCAGACGGCGCTGTTGCGGTCCTGTTCGCCGCCCTTGAGCGGATAGCTTTTGTCGCCTTCGCTGAAGACGATGGTCTTGCTGTCGCGTTTGAACACGGTGGTGGCGGCTTCCTTGCGGAAGCGTTTTTCCACGAACTGGGCCGGCGCCAGGCCGTAGTCATCGACCGCGCCCTCGCTGCGCTGTTCGAGTATCTTGCCAAACAGCGCAGCTTTGGTTTCGGCCACCAGCGTGTACTTGCCGTCGCCGGCGCGCCAGTTGCTGACGGACTCGCCCGACAGCGCGATGCCTTTTTGCTTTGCCTTGATGGAATAGACCAGGTCGGCCGACGGCGCCAGCTTGAACGGGCGCTTGATCACCGGATGTTCGGCGGCGTCCTCGGCGGCGATGGCGGAAGAAAAAGTGGCGGCCAGCAAGCTTGCGGCCAGCAGTTGTTTGATGGGTGTAAAAGTCATTCATGATCCTGTCACGGTGATTTTGGAGACGGTTTGCGTGGTCAGCGCCCCGTTCGCTTCTGTATTGCGTATTTGTACCGGATACCATTGCAGCGACGGCGCCAGCCAGATATCGAGCTGCGAGGAATAACTGCCGCGCTTGGGCGGGCGGCGCAGATGCCAGGTCTGCAAGCGGCCCATATCGGTGTCCAGTGTTTCCTCGCCCACCATCTGGAAGCGGAACACGGTCGCTTCCTTCTCTTCGCCGACCAGGATGTCGATATTGCCAGCCAGCTGACTCACGTCGGCGCGGCCGATGGCGGCCAGCTGGAACGGCAGGCTGGCCTTGTCCTGCGCTCCTTGCTGCCAGGGTGCGGTGGCGGTGGTGGCAGAAAAGCGGATGGTCTGGTCCGCCGCATTGAAATGCGTTGCCGTCTGCGCGCGGCCGCGGCGTTTTTCCGTGGCCTTGGCCGGCACGATGCCGCTGGCGTCGATCGCCCCTTCGCTGCTCAGCACCAGCAGGTTGATGCGGGTGATCAGCATGCTCAGGCCCACTTCCAGGCTCAAACGATAGCTGTCGCCCTTATTTTGCCACGACATCGCCGCCACGCCCGTCCATTTGGTGCCGTCGGCATCGCGCCGGTCGACCTGCAGGTCGAAATCGGCCGAGGCCGGCACATCGGTTTTGTAGCGCCGCGCCTGCTCAACCACCGGCGGCGGCGCAGCAGTTTCAGCCGGCGGCGTGATGGCCGGCAATTGCGCCAGCGCCGTCGCCGGTGCCGGGTTTTCCGGTGCGGACGGCGCCACCGGCGCCACCTGCAGCGGTGCCGGCGCATCGGGCACGATCACCTGCGGCAAATCGACCACCGGCAAGGCAGGCAAGGCCGGCAGCGGCGGCGCGGGCGGCGGTGGCAAGGGCACCGGCGGTGGCGGCGCCGCCTCGGGCGGTGGTGGCGCCTCGGCAACGATGGCCATGCTGACCAGCTGCGCCTGCTCGTGCACGGCCACCCTGCCCGCATGCCCGCCCAGCCATTGCAGCGCCACGACATGCAGCGCGCCGATCACGGCGACAAAGATCACGGTGCGGCGGCGCGGCGGCTTGAAAAAGGAGGCGGACGTCATGGCTGCTAGTGTAACGCCTGTACCGCAGACGCGCTTTCTTGCTGCAGATCAATACCCCTGAGCTTGCCGGAAAATGCGGGCGAAAAATGTCATCGCGATTTCGTCAGTAGCAAGCTGATATCTGCTACGCTAGGGCCATCGACCTACCAGGAGACTCTCGCATGGCAAATCCGCAAATGCCCCATCTTCCGGGCGCAGCAGTGATGACTGATACGCTCGACTTCGTCAAGAACCTGTGGGGCAGCATGAGCGTGCCTGGCATGGGTGTCCCCGGCATGACCGCGCCGAGCCTGTCGGTGGAAGAGCTGGACAAGAAAATCAATGACCTGAAAGCCGTCGAAGCATGGCTCAATCTCAATATCAGCATGCTGCGCGGCAGCATCCAGGCATTGGAAGTACAGCGCGGCACCATCGCCACCCTGAAATCGATGGGCGCCTCGATGGCCGCCGCCATCACGCAGCCGGGCGCCACCGAAAAAAACCTGTTCGATTCCGTGCCTTACGCCTCGGCCTTCTTCCAGCAGACGCCGCCAGCGGCCAAGCCGGCTGAAAAAGCACCGCCACCGCCACCGCCTGCGCCACAGGAAGCGCCAGCGCCACAGGCTCAGCCCGCTCAGCAAGCCAGCCCGTCAGCCGACGCGGCGGCCCAGCTGGCCAATCCGGCCGTGTGGTGGAACTTGCTGCAGGATCAGTTCAAGCAGGCGGTATCGACGGCCATGACGCCGGAACCGGCCAAGGAAGGCGCCGCAGCCAAGCCAGCGCCACGCGCCAAACCGGCTGCGGCGGAGACGGCAGCGAAGACCAAGGCGCCGGTCAGACGTGCGGCGGCACCAAAGGGCAAAGCAGGCAAGTCGTAGTTTTTGCAGAACCCGTGAACAGCCGGGGCCAGACCCCACGACCGTCAGCGCAAGCCTCCGAGTTGGCGGCATCGAGGGTCTGACCCCAGCATTTCAAGCTTCGCTTGGCGAACCCGGCATTACGGGTGCTCAGGCCAAACGATGAATCCGGATCGCTTCGATCATGTTGTCATCCTGACGCTTGACGTCGCCGATGGTGATCAGGCCTTCGTCGGCCAGCGCCTTGGCGTGCTCGTACGAGGACTGGAATGTTTCCAGCGTGTCTCCCTTGGCGGCGACCGGGCGTACCCAGGCGATGCTGCCGACCTTCATTTTTTTGTAGACTTCATTGACCACATCACGCATAGTTTCTTCCTTATTGTTGTAAAGCAACTTCAGCGCGGAACCGGCTGCTGCCTGCACCACGCTGGCGCATAGTTTATCATCCGCCACGCCCGCGCATGTGTTTTACGGCTTTCTCGGGCGCTGGCGCCACGTTTTCCGCCACCGGTGCGGCAGCTTCGCCTGCCGCCGCCTCCGCTGGCGTGAGTTGCATCAATTGCTCCATCAGCTGCGCAAAACGCTGCTGGCCTGGTGCGATTTTATCCACATACAGCAACACGTCGACGGCCTCGGCCGCCAGTTCCGCGTGATAGCCACGCTGCTGCAAATATGACACGATAATCTGCACCGAGTTGAACAGGATGCGCAGGTTGTTCGGCAACTTGTCGCGCGCCGCGCGCATCCACGCCACGGCCTCGTCCAGCTTGTCGGTCTTCCACAGCAGTACGCCCTTGTTCATCAGGTCCGACGCTTCCTTGCGCGAAGCCAGGATCAGGCTGGTGCCTTCATCGCTCATCTTGGCCTTGTCGAAGATCTTCTGCACCTCGTCCTGCACCACCTGGTTGTCGTGATTGTTCTTCACCACATAGCACAAGAGGCCGGCCGGCGCATCCTTGACGCCGACGGCAAACAGCAAGGTGGCCAGCTCCATGCACACTTCCTTCCCGGGGCGCGCCGGGTCTTGCTCCAGCATCGCCTCAAGCTCGTCGCCGCTCTTGCGCGCGCGCCGGTAGTCGCCCGTCTCATGGTGTACCAGGCCTTCGGTGATCTTGGCGCGCAAGCCGATCTCTTCAGGCGGAAATTCGCGCTGCGCCAGCATCAGCCACTGCAGCGCCTCCTTCGCCTCCTTTTTCAGGCCGCACACGCGCGCCAGGCCCAGGTAGGCGTCCACTGTCTTCATCACGGAAAATTCGCCGATCGCCACGCATTTGCGAAACGCTTTTTCGGCCATGCTCACATTGCCGATCTTTAAAGCCGCCTGGCCCAGGTTGCGCTGGCGCGGCACCGAATTGGGCGACAGCCGCGCCGCCTTTTCCAGCACGCCGCACGCCTCTTCATGCTGGCCCATCAGCTGGTAGGCCACCGCCATCTGGTCGTAGGCGTCGATGTAATAGCGGTTTTCCACGATCACGCCCTGGAAGATCTGGCGCGCCGCCTCGTGCTCGCCGTTGTTCATGCGAATCTTGCCCAGCCCTGCCCGGGCCCAGCTGTAATCGCGCTCGGCCAGCACTTTTTCATAGATGGCGCGCGCCTTTTCCGGCTCGCCGCTTTTCAGCAGCAGGCTGGCCTTCATGCGCAGCAAGTCCAGCTCGTGCAGCTTGTTCTGCGCGATCTGCGCGTCGCACAATTTGGCCGCGCGCAGATAATCCTTTTCCATGCAGGCCTGGTCGATCTCGCGGAACACCTGCTTTTTATGCCACACCCGGTTCAACCGCGTCAGCAGCACGCCTTCGGTGATCGGCTTGATCAGGTAGGCGTCGGGCTGGTGCTCGGCCGCGCCCATCACCGACTCGACGCTTTTCTCGGCCGACACCATCAGCCACACGCTGGACGGCGCCGTCAGGTTGCGCACGCGCGTTTCTTCCAGCACCTGCTGGCCGTTCTTGCCCTCGCCGAGGTTGTAGTCGCACAGCACCACGTCGTAGCGCGTCTTGGCCAGCAGCTTCATCGCTTCGCCGCCGCTGGCGGCCTGGTCGATATGGCGCGCCCCCAGGTTGCGCAGGGATTCGCGCAGCAAAATGCGGATGCCGACAAAATCGTCGACCAGCAGATAGTGTTTTTCGGCCCAGTCGGTGGTATCGGCTTCGTTGGGGCGGGAGGTCTGGTCCATCGTCAGTGCCCGGTTCACGGCAGGCGCAGGGTAAAGCAGCCGCCGCCGAGCGCGCCGCCATTGGCCAGTGCGATGCTGCCGCTTTGGCCACGGTGTTTGTGCATCTTCGCCACTTCGCTGGAAAAATACAGCCCCAGGCCGGTACTGTTGGTGGAAAAATTCACGCCCGCCGACAGGCCATCCATGGCCGCTTCGCCCGCGTCCAGCAGCGCTTTCGAATAGCCGTCGCCATTGTCTTCCACGCGCAACGCCAGCATGCCGTTTTCTTCCGCCACGGACAGGCGTATCGTGTCCTTCGTGTAGCGGATGGCGTTGTTGATAGCATGGGCCAGCACGCCGATCACCAGGTCCTCGTCCAGGGTCCAGATCAGCTCGGGCGGGAATGCCGTTTCCATCGCGATACCCTTGGAGGCGAGCAGGATTTTTTCCTGGTCCACCACCTGCGTCACCAGTTGCCCCACCAGTTGCGGCTGCACGTCGAACGGGTAGCCGGGCTTGCCCACCTGCTTGTACAGCGCCAGCAGCTGGATCAGGTTGTCGTTGAGGCGCTTGGTCTGGTACAGCATCTGCGCCATCTGCAGGTAGGCGGGATCGGCCTTGACCTCGTCGGTGGCCTTGGCCTGCTCGGCCGCCAGCAGGGACTCCAGCGTGCCGCTGACCACGCTGATGGAATTTTTCATGTCATGGACGGTCGACGCCAGGAACAAAAACAGCTCGGGCGCGCTGTGCTGGTCTTCCACTGCATCTCTCCTCGGGCGCCGGCGGCACGGCGCCGCGGCTAGCTTGCCACCGGCAAATTATACCGCCCGTCGTTGCGCCGCAACCAGACTGTTGCAGAACCGCCATGACAAAGCAACAATGCCGCCTCACATCGCTGCGAGACGGCATCAGTGCCATGACGCTGGCTGACAACAGTTATCGGCGCGCTGCGGCCAGGCGCCGGATGACCACGATCATGCGGTCGATTTCCTCGTAGGTGTTGTAGAACGCAAACGATGGCCGCACGGTCGCTTCCACGCCGAAGCGGCGCAAAATCGGCTGGGCGCAATGGTGGCCCGAGCGCACGGCGATGCCCTCCTCATTGAGCGCGCGGCCCACCTCGGCCGGCTCGTAACCGGCCAGCACGAACGAGGCCACGCTCGCCTTTTCAACCGCTGTGCCAATCAGGCGCACGCCGGGTATCGCTTGCAACTTGTGCGTGGCGTAGTCGAGCAGCGCATGTTCATAGGCGGCGATGTTGTCCAGGCCGATGCGCTGCACGTAGTCGATCGCCGCGCCCAGTCCCACGGCGTCGGCGATATTGCCGGTGCCGGCCTCGAAACGGTTCGGCACGCCCTGGTACACGGTGCGCTCGAAGGTGACGTCGGCGATCATGTTGCCGCCACCCTGCCATGGCGGCAGTTGCTCCAGCAAATCGAGCTTGCCGTACACGGCGCCTATGCCGGTCGGGCCGAACACCTTGTGGCCCGAGAACACATAGAAGTCGGCCCCCAGCGCCTGCACGTCGACCCGCAGGTGCGACACCGCCTGCGCGCCGTCGACCAGCACCCGCACGCCGGCCGCATGCGCCAGCGCGATGATCTGCGCCACCGGCGTGACGGTGCCCAGGGCATTCGACACCTGCGTCACCGACACCAGCTTGGTGCGGTTATTCAACAGCGTGCGGAACTCGTCGAGGATGATCTGGCCGCTGTCGTCGACCGGGATCACGCGCAGGGTGGCGCCCTTTTCCGCCGCCAGCTGCTGCCACGGCACGATATTGGCGTGGTGTTCGAGCTGCGAGACGATGATCTCGTCGCCGCTGCCGATGAACGTGCGGCCAAAGGTATTGGCGATCAGATTGATGCCTTCGGTGGCGCCGCGCACGAAAATGATCTCATTGGGCGATACGGCGCCGAGGAAACTGGCGACCTTGGCGCGCGCCGCCTCATACGCATCGCTGGCGCGCGCGGCCAGCGCATGGGCGGCCCGATGAATGTTCGAGTTCTCGTGCGCATAAAAATACGACACGCGATCGATCACCGACTGCGGCTTGTGGGTAGTGGCCGCATTGTCGAACCAGGCCAGCGGCTTGCCGTTGACCCGCTCGGCCAGCACGGGAAAATCGCGCCGCACGGCCTGCACGTCGAATGGTGCCGGCGTTTGTCGCTGCGCCTTTCCGGTCGGCCGCGCCGGCAGCACGGTCTCGAAATAGAACTGCGGCGCGCCGGCCGATGGCGTGACTGGCAGCTGCTGGCCACGCTGCGGCGCCGCGTACACGTCCTTCAGATCGTCCGTACCCGGCTGGCCCTGCCCCTGGCGTGCCAGCCCATCGAGCTTGTCATGCGAAGTGGGATAGCCATGCGCGCCGCCGACAAAATAATAGGGCGACGGCGCACCGATGCCGGACGCGCGCGGCGTCGGGATCGAGGCAGGCGCCGGCGCGACCGGCGCTTCAAGGGGTGGCTTGACCGGCGGCACCTGCGCCGTCGCCACGCCGGGGGCGATGGCGGCAAACGACGGGCCGGGCTGGGGCGCAGGACGCTGCGGATTGGCGTAGCGTGGCGCCGCGTCGAGCGCGCTGCCCGAACCGCCCAGGCTGGGCGACTTGTCCAACTCGGGACGCACACCTGGCAGGCGCGCGAAAAACTCGCCGGCCAGCCGGTTCAGGGTCGCCTCGTCAGGAAGAAATGGGACGGCGGGCAGGCCCGCCGCGCCATCACTTGTAGGTGTCTGGGTAGTCATGGTATTTACCGATCTCCACGTCTTCCAGTACGGCCAGCGCATCGTCGGTCAGCACGGCCAGCGAGCAATACAGCGAAATCAGGTAGGACGAAATCGCATGGCGGTTGATGCCCATGAAGCGCACCGACAGGCCCGGGCTTTGTTCGCCCGCCAGGCCAGGCTGGAACAGGCCGATCACGCCCTGGCGCTGTTCGCCCACGCGCAGCAAAATGATCCTGGTCTTGCCGTCTTCGATCGGCAATTTGTCCGACGGCACCAGCGGCACGCCGCGCCATGTCAGGAACTGCGAACCGAACAGGCTGACGGTCGGTGGCGGCACGCCGCGGCGCGTGCATTCGCGACCAAAGGCGGCGATCGCCAGCGGGTGCGCCAGGAAGAAGCCCGGCTCCTTCCATACTTTCGTCAGCAGTTCGTCGAGGTCGTCCGGCGTCGGCGCGCCCGTCAGGGTAAAGATGCGCTGGTCGTCATGCACGCTGGCCAGCAGGCCGTAATCGGGATTGTTGATCAATTCGCTTTCCTGGCGCTCCTTGATCGTTTCGATGGTCAGGCGCAGCTGCTCCTTGATCTGGTCGTGCGGGCTGCTGTACAGGTCCGACACGCGGGTATGCACATCGAGCACGGTACTGACGGCATTGAGGAAATACTCGCGCGGCTGGTCTTCGTAGTCGACAAAGGTTTGCGGCAGTTCCGACTCGTCGCGCTGCGAGCAGGCAACGCGCACATCCTTGGGATTCCTGACCTTGTTCAAGCGGTAGATACCCGCTTCGACCGGCAGCCATTGCAGCAGATGCACCAGCCAGCGCGGCGTGATGGTGGATAACTGGGGAACGCTCTTGCTGGCATTGGCCAGCTGGCGCGCGGCGTTGTCGCCCAGCGCAATCTGGTTGTCGTTTGTTGCATCGGACATGAACAAGTACTCCTGATGAGAAAAGTGAATATGCTTATTTGGAAACCAAATAAAGTATCGGGCGTCTCCCCTGTTCTCTCAACATGCTATGGCCGTCAACGCGGCTTGATCAGTCAATTAACTCCGGTTCGCAGCGCGCCAGCAGCCCGGCCAGGCCGATGCCCAGCGCATGCGCCAATTTTTCCACCGTCAGCAGCGACGGCGTGGCCGCACCGCGTTCGATCTCGCCGATAAACGAGCGGTTCAAATCGGCCGCTTCGGCGAGGCGCTCCTGCGACCAGCCTCGCCCTTCGCGCAACTGGCGCACGGCCAGTCCAAACTGTTTGATCAACATGGGGTCCTCAAGGTAGGTGGGCTGGCGGAAACGGGTTCGGGTGCCTCCTGCTGGTTATGCGCCTGCGTGACATGGCTGCCGGGCGCGATGCTGCGGGTCAGCCAGACATTGCCGCCGATGACCGAGCCCTGGCCTATCGTCACCCGGCCGAGGATGGTGGCGCCGGCGTAGATCACCACGTCGTCCTCGACAATCGGGTGGCGCGCCAGGCCCTTTTTCAGCACGCCGTCGGCACCGGCCGGAAAGCGCTTGGCGCCCAGGGTCACGGCCTGGTAGATGCGCACCCGCTCGCCGATGATGGCCGTCTCGCCAATCACCACGCCGGTGCCGTGGTCGATGAAGAAGCTGGCGCCGATCACGGCGCCCGGATGGATGTCGATGCCGGTCTGCGAATGCGCCACTTCGGCGATGATGCGCGCCACCAGCGGCGCACCCAGCGCATGCAGCGCATGGGCCAGGCGGTAATGGATGATGGCCAGGATGCCCGGGTAGCACAGCAACACTTCATCGACACTGTGCGCGGCCGGGTCGCCATGGAAGGCGGCCGCCACGTCGGTGTCGAGCCAGGCGCGGATGCCGGGCAGCGCGCGTGCAAAGCGCTGCACGATGGCCAGCGCCTGCTGCTCGGCGCTCACCGCCTGCGGCAAGCCATGCTGGCGCGCCTGGTAAGCCAGTTCGCGGCGCACCTGTTCGTGCAGGCCCGTCAGGGTGGTGTCGAGCGTATGGCCGACAAAAAAATCTTCGCTCTCCTGCTGCAGGTCGAGCGGCCCCAGGCGCATCGGGAACAGCGCCGCGCACAGGGCGCCGACCAGCTCGCGCAAATGCTGGCGCGAAGGGAACTGGCGCGCGCCGCATTCCTGGTTGCTGGCCAGTCCGTCGCGCCAGCGCTCGCGCACGGCGCGCAGTTCATCGACGATCTGGTGCAGCTCCCATTGCGGCGCAGAGGCGGCGGGAGCGGAAAGTTCAGCGGACAAAGCGTGCGGGTTCACTCTTGCACCCACGGCAAGGAATGCCAGCGCCAGCCACCTTGATGGCCGCGCTGCTGCTGGTCGTCGAGGTCGCCCTCGAAGCCTTGTGCGATATTGAAGACATTGCTGAAACCGGCCTTGGCGGCCGCCTCGGCAGCGGCGGCCGAGCGCTTGCCGCTGCGGCACAGCAGCAGCACCACGGCCGTCTTGCCACCCACCTTCGCTTCCAGTTCTCGCGCAAAACGGGGGTTGCGGTTCATCGCCGTGCCGGTGGCCCAGGCCACGTGCAGCGAGCCGGGCACCTGGCCGACAAACACGCGTTCTTCATTGGTGCGCACGTCGACCAGTTGGGCTTTGCCGGCCTGCACCAGCTGCCACGCATCCTGCGCGCTGACGATGCCGGCATACGGCATCTGCTGCGCCTGCGCCTGGGCGCGCGCGTCGTTCAGCACGGCGTCAAACATGCGCGGCCCGGGGATCGAATACCAATGTTGTTGCCACCATCTTGCCACCTCTTTCCGTCGTCGTCAGAACATCCACACGCTCACTGTAGCGAACTTGTGTTGTTCGTAAAACAAATTAAAAAGAGTTAGGAAAGCTGGAAAACGTATATGGCCGCTGGTGCGCTCGGCCTACTGCGCGCGGCGCCGTTCCTTGAGCACGAAGCGGCCCGGATCGATGGCCGCCAGCAACGGGTTTTCCAGCGGCGGCGGCTCGCCTTCGAGCTGGCAGGCCAGCACCTCGGCCGCCAGCGGCGCCCAGATCAAGCCGCGCGAGGCATAGCCCAGCAGACCGAACAGGCCGGGCCAGCGCGGCACGTCGCGCAACTGCTCGCAGCGGCGCGGCACGCCGGGATCGGGCAAGGCGCCCACCAGCGGCATGCGGTCGGGCGCCATGCAGCGAAAGCCGGTGCGCCCGGCCAAGGGTGCGTCGAACGGCGCCACGCCGAGGATGGCGGCGGTCTTGTCGATATTGTCCCGCTGGCTGGCTGGCCGCAGGCTGGCGTCGTCATCCTGCGCATCGTAGGTGGCGCCGACGCAGACCACGCCCGCATGCGGCGGCGTCATGTAGGACTCGCGGCAGACCACAAAGGGCCGCGCCGACAGGCTGGCGGGGTCCAGATGCGTGACCTGGCCGCGCACGGTGTACAAGGGCAAACCGGAGGCCTGGGCGAACTGCACGGCGCCAGCGCCGGCGGCCAGGATCACGGTCGGCGCGGCGGCGATCGCCACGCCCGCGGCATCGAGCACCTGCCATTCGTCATCGACGCGCGACAGCGTCAGCGCGCTGCTGGAAAAGCATCGCGTGAGGCGCGCGCCGCAGGCGTCCAGCATGGCGGCGCAGGCCGACGACGGGCGCGCCCAGCCGCCCTGCGCGAACCACCAGGCGCCGTGCGGCGCGCTGGCGCCCAGCATGGCGCTCGCTTCGTGCGCTTCCAGCCAGCGCGCAAATTCGGGCGGATAATCACCGCTGGCGGCGATGCGGCGCTGCACCTGCGCATGCGCGCCATCGCGCGCCAGGTGCAGCACGCCGCAGCTGGCGCCCTCGAACGCGCTGCCGACGCCGCCCAGGCCGGCCCAGTAGCGCAGCGCGTACAGGTAGGCGGCGCGCACCAGGCGCGTGGGGATATTGTCGTCGCTTGACAGCAGCGGCATGAAGATGCCGGCCAGGTTGCCGGAAGCTTCGCCGGCCGGCTGCGCATGGCGCTCGACCAGGGTCACCTGCCAGCCGCGCGCGGCCAGCCGTTCGCAGGCGGCGCTGCCGGCCACGCCGGCGCCGATCACGATGGCGCGCCGGTCGATGTCGGGGACGGCTTCGATCGGTTTTTGGCGCGCATGGAACACGGCGCGCAGGCGGCTGTCGTCAAACGCAAAGCCGGCCTTCCACAGCGCCGTACGCTGGGCGTCGTCGAGCCGCACCGCCTGCAGGCGCGCGCCATCGTTCATCAGCCGCGCCAGCACCGTCATCGACGGCGGCGTCCACGCCAGCCAGACCTCGTCGACGCGCAGCGCCAGCTGCGCCAGGCTGGCGCCCGGTTCGCCGATCAGCAGGTCCAGCGTGACGAGCCCGTCGCGCGAGACCATGCGGTGCAGGCCGCGCACATGGGGCGGCCACTGCTCCCGCCATGGCGACGGCAACTGGCCGGCATCGACGGGGCGCGGCGCCAGCGCAGTGTAGTGCAGGCGCTTGCCACCATGCCTGCCGCAGGCGGCCAGAAAACGCGCGCCGTCGAAATCGGTGTCGAGCACCACCAACGCAGCCATCGTCATCAGCGGCCCGTGCGGCAAAAGCAGGTCGGCGCATGGTCGTCGATCATGCCGATGCCCTGCATGTAGGCATAGATGATGGTCGAGCCGACAAACTTGAAACCGCGCCTGGCCAGGTCTTTTGAAAGCCGGTCCGACAAATCAGTTTTTGCTGGAAATTCGCCCGGCTGGAAGTGATTGACGATGGGCTGGTTGTCGACATAAGCCCACAGGAAACCGTCCAGCGTCTGCCCTTCTTCCAGCAGGCGCAAATAGGCTTGCGCATTGGTGATGGCGGCCGCCACCTTCAGGCGGTTGCGCACGATGCCGGGGTCCGCCAGCAAGGACGCGACTTTCTCCGGGCCGTAGGCGGCGATTTTTTGCGCATCCCAGCCGTCGAAGGCGGTGCGGTAGGTGTCGCGCTTGTTGAGGATGGTCTCCCAGCTCAGGCCCGCCTGCGCCCCTTCCAGGTTCAGCATTTCGAACAGGGTGCGCTCGTCGTGGCAGGGCACGCCCCATTCCGTGTCGTGGTAGGCCAGGTAGCGGGGATTGGCGGGATTGGCCCAGGAGCAGCGCTCGACGTTCATGGTCATGTCTTTTTCTTGGTGGGGAGGCAAGCCTCAGTATAGATTATCGGCTGCGCAGCAGTTGGCCCAGCACGCGCACGCCATGCTCGATGTCATCGGGGGGAATCGCCGCAAAACCCAGCAGCAAACCGGCCGGCGTGGCGCAGGCGGCGCCCGCGCCCGGGTCGGCATAGTGGCCCAGCGGGCGCAGCTCGATGCCGCGCGCCAGGCCCGCCTGCGAGATCTGCGCTTCATCGTGCTGGCCGCGAAAATACGCGCACAGTTCCAGCCCGCTGTCGGCCGGGCCGCAATATAGCTCGTCGCCCAGTTCGCGCGCCAGGCCGCGCAGCAGCACGTCGCGCCGTTCGGCGTTGCTGTCGCGCGTGCGGCGGATATGGCGGCCGAAATGGCCTTCGGCGATAAAGTCGGCCAGCGCCATCTGCGGCACGATGGCCGTATGGCGGTCGACCACCGCCTTGGCCTGCACCAGCGCCTCGGCCAGCGCCAGCGGCGCCACCATATAGCCCAGCCGCAGCCCCGGAAACAGCACCTTGGACAAGGTACCCACATACACCACGCAGCCGGCGCGGTCCAGGCCCTGCAGGGACGCCAGCGGCGCGCCGGTGTAGCGGTATTCGCTGTCGTAATCGTCTTCCACCACCCAGGCCCGGTTGCGCGCGGCCCAGTCCAGCAAAGCCAGGCGGCGCGGCAGGCTCATGCTCACGCCCAGCGGCAGCTGGTGCGACGGCGTCACATAGGCCAGCTTCGCTTGCGGGCAGTGCGCCGCGCCATACGCCACGTCCAGCCCTTCGGCGTCGACCGGCACCGGAAACACCCGGGCGCCGCTTGCTTGCAAGGTAGCGCTTGCGCCACGGTAGCCGGGCGACTCC
This sequence comes from Janthinobacterium psychrotolerans, assembly GCF_001677885.1. Classification (GTDB taxonomy): domain Bacteria; phylum Pseudomonadota; class Gammaproteobacteria; order Burkholderiales; family Burkholderiaceae_D; genus Janthinobacterium; species Janthinobacterium psychrotolerans. Next base: position 115,957 of record NZ_LOCQ01000061.1, read on the forward strand.
ATCCAGGCCGCGTCGCCGGGCGCCAGCAAAATGGTCGACAGCAGGAACAGCGCCTGCTGCGAGCCCGAGGTGATGATGATTTGCTGCGGCGTGCAGCGCACCCCGCGCGAGGCCTGCAGGTAGACGCACAGCAGTTCGCGCAGCGGCAGGAAGCCGGCCGGGTCGCCATAGCCAAAATGGTGATCGGGCCGGCGCCAGCGCCGCGCTTCAAGCCGGTTCCATACGTCAAACGGAAAATGGTCGATGCGCGGCATGCCGACCCGGAACGCGCGCAAGGGGCTGCGGTGAAACGCCACCTGCGCCATGGCCGCTACCACGCCCTGCCCGCGCGCTGACAGGGGACGCAGCAGGCCAGGCGCCGCAGTCGGCGCAAGCGGTGCCGGCGCCGGTACAGGTACAGGTACAGGGACAGCAAGGCTGACAAAGGTACCCTTGCCCACCGCGCCGTCGAGATAGCCTTCGGCCGCCAGCAGCGCATAGGCATTGAGCACGGTCTGGCGCGATACTGGCAACGGCAACAAAGTGCAAAAGGCGCGCGTGGGCGGCAGCTGCGCGCCGGGCGCCAGGGTGCCGTCGAGGATGGCCGCTTTCATGGCCGCATACAGCTGGCGAAACAGCGGCATGGCCAGATTGCGGTCCAGCGGCAACGCGGCGATCAGAAGGTGGGCGTGCATGGCATGAATTGGTAGTTTCAATTTAGTCGTTATTGGCTGTTTTAAATAGCCAATGGCATCACTACAATAACGCATTCCCGCCCCTTCCGGAGACCCGCATGCAGCAATTTTTCGCCACCGTCGCCTGGCAGCGCGACGGCCAGGATTTCGCCGGCCAGCGCTACAGCCGCGCTCACGCGTGGCAGTTTGACGGCGGCCTGAACATTCCCGCTTCCTCGTCGCCGCTGTCGGTGCCGCTGCCGATGTCGGTGGCGGCCAATGTCGACCCGGAAGAAGCGCTGGTGGCGGCCACCTCGAGCTGCCACATGCTGTTCTTTTTGTCGCTGGCGGCGCAGCGCGGCTACACCATTGATGACTACCGCGACGAAGCCATCGGCGAGTTGAGCAGGAATGGCGACGGCAAGCTGGCCATGACGCGCATCGTGCTGCGCCCGCGCATTGCCTGGGCCGGCGACGCGCCCACACCCGAGGCGCTGGCCGCGCTGCACCATGACGCCCACGAGCGCTGCTATATCGCCAGTTCGCTCAAGGCCGACGTGGTCGTGGAGGCGCGCTGATGTACACACCGAAAAGCTACCGCGAAGAGCGGCTCGATGTATTGCACGCGCTGATGGCGGCCCATCCGCTGGGCGCGCTGGTGCGCATGGGCGAAGACGGCTTGTGCGCCGATCACCTGCCGTTCGAGATCGCGCCGCCCACGCCAGACGCGCCGTTCGGCACCCTGCGCGCCCACGTGGCGCGCGCCAATCCGCTGTGGCGCAGCGATGGCGTCGATACCATGGTGATCTTCCAGGGGCCGCAGGCGTATATCACGCCGGCCTGGTATGCGGAAAAAGACATCAGCGGCGAGGAAGTGCCCACGTTTGACTACGCGGTGGTGCATGCCCACGGCCGCCTGCGCGTGATGGACGAGCGGGCCTGGCTGCTGGACTTTCTGCAGCGCCTGACGAACCGCCATGAGGCCGGCCAGCCGCAGCCGTGGCAGGTCAGCGATGCGCCGCCGGCCTATATCGACAAATTGTTGAAGGCGATCGTCGGCATCGAGATTCCCCTGACGCGGCTGGAAGGCAAATGGAAAATGGAACAGAAAAACAGCCTGCGGGACCGCACGCGCGTGGCGCGCGAACTGTCGCACGACAGCATGCCCGACGCGTCGCGGCAGCTTGGCGCGATGATCGCCAGCAGCCTCAGCGCAGCCAGCTGACGGCGGCCGAAAACGTCAGGAACGACAGCGCCGTCGACACCAGGATGATGCGCGCGATGCGCGCCGTGTTGGCGCCGAAGCGCTCGGACAGCAGCGAGACATTGCTGGCGCTGGGCAGGCAGGCCACCAGCACCATGCAGGTCAGCGCGAACGGGTCGAGCGGCGCGCCGAGCGCGATGGCGGCGTGGCCCATGCCCCACACCAGCAGCGGATGCAGCAGCAGTTTTTTCAGCGCCACCGGCACATATTCACTCAAAGGCGCCGGGCCGCTGGTCTGCATCTGCGAACGGGCCAGCACGGCGCCGATGGTAAATAGCGCCACCGGCGAGGCGGCGTCGGCCAGCAGGCCCACGGTCTGCGTGACCGGCTGCGGCGGCATCAGTTCCAGCCACGACACCAGCGCGCCCAGCACGATAGACCACGGCATCGGATTGCCGGCCATGGCTTTCAAGGCGTTGACGACGGCCGCGCGGCTGCCGTGCGCACCGCCGCTGCCCACGCGCGACAGCGCGATGCACAGCGAACTGGTGACCAGCATGTCGACCACGATGGTGACGATCACCGGGCCGGACGAACGGGGGCCCAGCAGTGTCAACAGCAGCGGCACGCCCATGAAACCGGTATTCGGAAACGCCGCCACCAGCGCGCCGAAGGCGGCGTTGTTCCAGTCGATGCGGTGCGACAGCGTCATGGCCATGGTCACGCCCACCATCACCAGCGCGCACAGCAGATAGACGCCGAACACGCTGGCGTCGAGCAGCTGCGCGATCGGCGTGGCCGCGCCGAAGCGGTACAACATGCACGGCAAGGCAAAATACAGCACGAAGCTGTTCAGGCCAGGGATGGCGGCCACCGGCAGCAGCGCGCGCCGCACCGCCAGGTAGCCGCACAGCACCAGCGCGAAGAAGGGAAACGTGATGGCGAGAATGGTCAGCATGGCCAGCCATTGTAGCGCCAGCGGGCCGGGCATCCGCAAAAAAAAGGCCGCTTGCGCGGCCCCAAGGAGGTCAGGAGGAAATCAATGGCGCTCGCGCTTTTTGGGCTGGCGCCGGGCGCCGCCGACGGTCGGCGATCAGACCAGATGGCCTTCCGCCACCCAGCCACGCTTGGCGGCCGGCGCCTTCGGTTTCGGCGCGATGCCGCTGCTCTTTTCGGCTTGCTCGATAATGCTGCGCATGCTGTCGCTGGCGGCCGGGCCGGGTGCGAATGCGTAGTACTCATCGTTGATGGGCAAACCCGTCATGGCGTCGACCAGCACCGGGTCGGCGGCCAGTCCCGTATCGCGGCTGGCGATGACGAGGCTGGCGCCTTCGGGCGCGAAATTCTCGTTGCCCCAGGCGATAAAGGCCAGCAGCACCGGCTTGAAGGCGCGGCCCGACTTGGTCAGCACATAGTCATAGCGCGGCGGCTTGGCGCAGTACAGGCGGCGCGTCATCAGGCCCCCTTCCACCAGGTCGGCCAGGCGCCGGGTCAGGATGGTCGGCGCGATCTTGAGGCTCTTTTCAAATTCGTCGAAGCGCGTCTTGCCATAAAACGCTTCGCGCAAGATGAGGATGCTCCACCACTCGCCGACCTTGCCCAGGCTGCGAGCGATGGGGCAAGGCAAATTATTGAAGTTGGTATGTTTCATGATCATCTCCTCGCTAGTTGCAAAGCAAGCTAAAATTGTTCTACTAAAACACGGCTACTAACGACTAGCCAGGAACCAATGCACGGCAAACGGCGCACCTGCCACCAGCGCGTGCCCCGGCAACAGCATCGACAGCAGGAAGGTACGGCGGGCCATCATGCAATTTGACTCAGAGGTACACGGTAGCCGTGATGGCACGGGCCGCGTCCATGCCGCTGCCTGCCGGGTGACGCGTGCTGTCAGTGGAGAGGACACCGGGGTTGGTATTGAAACTCACTTTGCTAGTCACTACACCGTGAATCTGGCCAGAATCGCGTGGGGCCGCCGGCATGACGCAATTGACGACACTCTTGAGCGTCGCGTCGGAGGGGATGTGGTTCATACCGTTCGGATAGGTGGCCGCAGCGGCGGCGAAAGGGCGAAATTTAGCGCGTAACATACTACCTCCTGATGTTGAAGCATCAATCAATGACCCCTTTCGTCAAGGGGCACGAGGATAGTCACGGTATTGCCGGCGTTTTCTCGGGCACGCAAACCAGGACAACAATTTCAAGTGCCGGCCGCCAGGATTCTCGGGCTTTCAGCAGCTTTGCCGAAGTGGCAAAGCAGATTTTTTATTGGCGACATTGCTTTTAATCAATCTATGATCCGATTATTAGCCATCCGTGAAATCGCTGCTTCTTCTTGCGGTGAAACATCTTTTGAATCGTGAGAAAAGCAGAAAATAATTCAAAAGCAGGGCATAATAAACCACAACTTGCCTTTTGGTTAAGTCATCCATCTCATGTCAATGACCAGTGAAAACAGTAAGAAAAACATCTTGATCGTGGACGATTCCGCGTTCGAGCAGCGCATGCTGGCGGAGCTGCTGAGCGACGAGCCTTACCGTTTCAGCGTGGCCTACAATGGCTATCAGGGTTACCAGCTGGCGCTGGCGACGCACCCTGACCTGATCCTGCTCGACGTGCGCATGCCTGAAATGGATGGCTACACGGCCTGCCGGCTGCTCAAGGCCAATCCGGAAACCGAACATATTCCCGTGATCTTTCTCAGTGGCGCAGACGCCGTCGATGAACGCGTGCTGGGCTTGCAGGTGGGTGGCGTCGACTATATCTCGAAACCATTTACGCCGGCCGAACTGGCCGCGCGCATCCATATCCACCTGGGCCTGATGCGGCGCGCCAATGCCGCAGCGCCGGCACCGGACAGCGACCAGCCGCCCCAGCATCCCGACCTGGTGTTCGTCAACGCCGTCAAGCAGCTGATCCTCGACAACCTGGGCAGCCTGCCCAACCTGTCCGAGATCGCCCGCAGCGTCGGCACCTACCGCGAAAAACTCACGCTGATGTTTCGCGAGCAGAGCGGCATGACGGTGTTTGCCTTTATCCGCGAAGCGCGCATCGCCCGCGGCGTGGAACTGCTGCAGCAGACCGAAATCGACGTGCAGGATATCGCCCTGCTGATCGGCTTTCACAACGCCGGCAACTTCGCCACCGCCTTTCGCGAACGCATGGGCGTCACCCCCACCGCTTACCGCCAGCGCCTGCTGGAGCAGCGCAACCGGCAGGGCGGCAGCGCGGCGACGCACTGAGCGCCACCGCCCTGCCGCTCAGAATTCGTGGTTCAGCTGGTGTGCGGCAAAGCATCCGCGCCCGCCGCCGCAGCAGCCGCGCGCCGCGCCTGCACGTGCCACCAGTACCACGACACCAGCGCATTGATCCAGTAGGCCGCATACAGCACGGCGGTCAGGTGCAGGCCGCGGCTGTAGTACAGCGGTACGGCCACCGTATTGACCAGCAGCCAGAAGCCCCAGGTCTCGATCCGGCGGCTCATCAGCAAAAATTGCGCGATGATGCTGAACACCAGCACGGCCGAATCGATGAACGGCGCATAGGCATTAGTCCAGGTATGCAGCAGCAGGCCGTACAGGGCGACGGCGGCCACGCCGGCCGGCACGATCCAGGCCAGGCTGCGCCAGCCCACGCGCGTGATCGGCAAAGGCCTGCCGCCCGCGCCGCGCCGCCACTGCAGCCAGCCGATCACGCAGGTGACGATAAAGAACAGCTGCAGCATGACATCCGCATACAGGTTGACCTGGTAGAACAGCACGGCAAACAGCACGCTGCCAATCATGCCGATCCACCACGAGTGGATGTTGTTGCGCCCGGCCAGGATGATGGACACGGTCATCAGCACATTGGCGGCGATTTCGAGCGGGGGAGTCAAGCGGTCTTCCTTTGCGGTGAGGGTCGAAGCGGCGCTGCCACTATAGCCGATTTGCCCCGCCCAGCCTGTTTCAGCCCTCCTCTTTCAGCGCTCGTCTTTCACCCTGCCCGACAGCAATTGCCGCAGGCGATTCTTGCCGGCCCGGCGCGCCGCGCGCGGCGACACTTCGGACTGGTGCGCGCCGGCGCCGCCGCGCAGCCTGGCGGCCGCCACCAGCGCGTTGCGCGGCTTGGGGGTTTTCAGTTTGATTTTCATGATATTTCCTAACGGATGGACGAACGGCAGGCTGGCGATATGGCCCAGCTGGCGCAGCGCCTGCGCGTCGATATCGTCGGTAAAAATGTGCACGGGACATTGGCGCCGTGCAGGGTGTGATGAATCGGCATACGCAAGAACCTTGGATGCCAGGGCCTTGCCCGCCGGCGCGCTTGAACAACGCGCGCCAGAAAAACAAAACCCCGGCGAGTTTCCTCGCCGGGGTCTCAAAAGGAACGCCGGCTCGGGATCGATGACCCCGAGCAGCATGCACGGGGCTAGTGGTGATTCAAATTGTGGCTAGCCTGGTGTTGCATGCTGTTTCCTTTCATTGTTGGGTGGATAAACTGACCGAGCCATGATTCTGCGCCACGGCCACCAGCCATGTCAACCGGGCGCATGATAAAACGACCATCTGCTGTAAAAAACATGATCGTGCTTTCCTTCATCTTCCAGGAACTTTCCATATATTCTTGATGACATGTGGTTTTGATGCGTTGCAGGTTTCCAGGATAACGGGGTGATAATGAAGATGCGATTTGCGGCACTGACGATGTGCATGCTGATGATGAGTTGCGTGGCGCGCGCCGACAAGCTGTTTCCGGCCAAGCCAGCAAGCTTCAAGGCGTGCTATGACGCCGGGCAAGCCTGGATACGCGCGAAGATGCCCGAGCTGAACGCCAGCCCGCAACCTTCGCGCTACGAATTCAATGCGGAGCTGGCGGCATGTACCCAGCGCGTGCCGGCATGGGCGCAATTTACCTGGCCAGCCGAATTGGCTTACCGCAGCAAGGCGCCGTACCAGAATTTTTTTGCGCAGGATGGCAGCGGGAACTGGATCGTGGCCAGTTATTCCGCATCGTCCGATTCTCCGTTGACCTATTTGCGCATGCCGAAAAACAGCACCACGACCGAGCTGATTTCATCGGTGCCGCTGAACGGCTATTTTTTCGGTTTCGACTTTGCCCCCTATGACATGGACAAGGCCGGCCGCGCGTTCGGCTCGCTGACGGCGTTCCTGACCAAGGATGCGTCGACGCTCTACTTCGAGCTGCTTGGCCGGGGCGATGGCGCCGGTCGACTGCTGCTGCAAAGCCAGCGCGAGGTGATCGCATTCGATACGCAGAACAAGACCTGGTTCTGGCGGAAGTGCCTGTTGCAGCTGCCACCCGCGCCACGCAACGACCTGCCGAATATCGTTGAAAAGTGCCGCACCAGCGATGCTGCGGACGTGGCGTCGCTGGTGCGCGGCATCGCGGTATCCACGCGCGCCGCGAGCAGCAAAACCCTGCAGTGGAACGGCACTTCCTTTGAGGAGGGCGAGCCCACCGCGTGGCTGGCGGCGCGCAACGCCCCTCCCATCAAGTTTCCCGCCATCGTGACGCGCAGCGTCAAGAGCGAGGTACAAGAGCAAAATGGCTTGCAGTTCCGACGCATCACGCAGACGCAGGGGCCCAAAGGGCGCCACCCGGTGGTGACGAATGAAACGATCGAGATCGTAAAAGGCCTCGCTCCAGCGGCGGCGCGCAAAATAAATGATGACATTGCCAGAACCGTTGCCGCTGCGACGGATGGCACGATCGAACCGGAAGTGAGGGACGATGACGGACAGCGAACGATACAGTACGGCGAATTCGTCTCGAAAGCGGACTTTGTCAGCTTCGCGCGCGGTTTTGTGGTGATCCGTTTTTCTTCATCGACAATGGCGCCCATGCACAGAAGTTACGACGAGACGGCGTATGTCTTGTATGACGCCGCTTCCGGCCTGCGGCGCGAGATGTCCGCGCTGTTCGATACGCCGCGCGCCTTTGACCTGTTCACTTACGGCGCCACGGCACGCTTCAAGGCGCCCTACCTGTTTCCAAAACGATGGGTGGTCAAGGATGCCGGGCAGTCGACCGGATCGCTGGTCGTGATTCCGCAGCCAGGCGGCCTGGCGGTACTCGCCGGCGATGTCTTTGGCGGCCACTATGTCGAAACCTCGTTGGGCATGGTGCCCAACGCCGATATCGCATCGACCTTGCGCGCCGGGCAGCTGCAACCGCGCATCGCCTGCGCGCCCGAGATGGAACGCCCGGAGGAGCAGCGTCTGTGCGCGGAACATCTGGTGAGTGACTACGAGACCTTGCTGCAACAGTGGCAAGCGCGGCTGGAACGCGTGGCCGGAGACGCCGCTGCGGCCGACAGGCTGAGCGAGGATCATGCGGCTTTCCTGGAAAAAATCGCCGCATGCTCCGACAAGGACCGCGCCTGCCTCAGGCAGCGCCTGAGCGAGCAGTCAGCGGCTTTACAGTAGATCGGCCGCGCCATCGCCCCGCTAGCGTGTCGCGCCAGGCGCTTGCTGAGACTCCCCGAGCTGCGCTTTTTCCGCGGCTTTTTCCTTGGCTATGCGCGCGTCCAGCTTCGCCTCATTTTTGGCCGCATAGCTGCGGCACGCCTGCGCATCGATAAAGGGATTCGGTGATGCGCCCATCACCAGCTGCGCGAGCTTCTGGTCGGCGCCCGAATGATCAGGGTGGGCAGAGATCAGGATGTCGCAGGGCAGCTTTGCCACGTCCTGCATCACGCGGCGAAAGGCCGGTGTCAGGTCGGCATGGCGCTCGTCGCCCAGGTAATGGAAATGGTCGGCCGCCACCGGTGTCAGGCTGGCGCCGAAGACCACGTTCAGGCAGTCGGTGCGCGCGCCGTCCTCGCACGACAACCATGTCCAGCTGGTGCTGCCCGGCGTATGGCCGGGCGTATGGCGCGCCGTCACGGTCAGTTCGCCCAATTGCAAGGTCTCGCCATCGGCCATCTCGCGCACGTTGGCCACCGCCGGCATGGGATCGATCTCGCCGGCCTGCGGATCCTCGTCCAGCACCCGGCCGGCGCGCAAGGCCTGCGCGCCCAGGGGACTGGCGAGCACCTGCGCGCCGCTGTCGCGCGCCAGGGCGGCAATGCCGCCCGAGTGATCGAAATGCGCTTCCGTGTTCAGGATGAACTTGATGTCCTCGATGCGAAACCCCAGTTCCAGGATATGCTCCTTGATGGCCGCCACCGATTGCGGCAGCGCGCCGTCGATCAGGACCAGCCCTTCCCGCGTATGGATCAGCACCACGCTCAGGCCCCCGACGCCCACGTAATAGGTGTCGCCATGGATGCGCACCGGCTGCTGCGGACGGTTCCATTGCTCGGCATAGGGCGAGGCGATGGCGCGGGTCAGCGGATCGTCGGCGCTCTGCGCCAGGGCGGACCATGACAGCGGCAGCAGGGCCAGCGCAGCGAACAGCTTGGAAAAGGCGAAGGGCGGCATGCGGCTCCAGTGAGGAATATTTTTTATAGGAAACACAGAGTACCGTTGCCATCGCATGCCGGTCAAGCTTGCGTTAGGATGGATGCCTGTCCACTGCCGCGCACCCTGACCCTGCGCCTGTTTGCCATGCGTCTGCTGATTTTGTCCGACCTGCACCTGGAAATGTGGCGCGAGAATACACCCGCCATCGACCTGTCCGGCCGCCCCGACGCCGTGATCCTGGCCGGCGATATCGACACGGGCAGCAATGCGATCGACTGGGCCGCGCGCACCTTTGGCGCGCTGCCGGTGCTGTACGTGCATGGCAATCACGAGGGCTATGGCCACCGGCTCGAACAGATGCAGATGGACGTGCGCGCGGCCTGCGCCAGCGCGAACGCGGCTGGCGCCAATATTCGGCTGCTCGATGGCGATGCGGTGGAACTGGACGGCGTGCGCTTCCTGGGCGCCACCTTGTGGACCGATTTTCTGCTGTTCGGCGAGGATCGCCTTGAAGAAGCCTTAAGCGCGGCGCAGGCGTACATGCCCGACTACCAGCGCATCAGCACGGGTGGCGACAAGCCACGCCTGCTGTGCGCCGAGGATACGGCCGCCCTGCACGCGCGGCACAGGGCCTGGCTGTCAGGGCAGCTGGCACAGCCCTTCGACGGCGCCACGGTGGTGATCACACACATGGCGCCATCGATGCGCTCGGTGGAAGAGCGTTACGCCACCAATCTCGGCTCGCCCGCGTTTGCTTCGCAGCTCGACGCGCTGGTGGCGCAGGCCGACCTGTGGGTGCATGGCCATATGCACGCCTCGCACGACTATCGCATCAAGCAATGCCGCGTGGTCTGCAATCCCTGCGGCTATCAAATGGCCGACGGCATGCCGGAGAATGAACAGTTCAATCCCGGCTATACCATCGACCTCACCGCCAGGATCAAGCCAGCAGCTTGAGCAGCGCCTCGGCGGCCGCTTCCGAGGATGCCGGATTCTGGCCCGTCACCAGCAGGCCGTCGGTGATGGCGTACGGCTGCCAGTCGCCCAGCTTCGAATAGTCGCCACCGTTTGCCTTGAGCATGTCCTCGACCAGGAACGGCACGATCCTGGTCAGGCCCACCGCTTCTTCCTCGGTATTAGTAAAGCCGGTAACGCGCTTGCCATTGACCAGCGGCTTGCCATCGGTGCCTTTCACATGGCGCAGCACGCCAGGTGCATGGCAGACGGTGGCGACCGGCTTGCCGGCGGCGATCATCTGTTCGATCAGTGCGATCGAGTGCCGGTCTTCGGCCAGGTCCCACAGCGGACCGTGGCCACCGGGGTAGAACACGGCGTCGAAGTCGGCCGCTTTCACCTCGGACAGCTTGCCGGTATGGGCCAGCACAGCTTGCGCCGCAGGGTCGGCCTTGAAGCGGCGCGTGGCGTCCGTCTGCGAATCGGCTTCATCGCTTTTCGGGTCCAGCGGCGGCTGGCCGCCCAGTGGCGAGACCACCGTCAGCGTGGCGCCCGCCTCTTTCAGCGCGTAATAAGGCGCGGCGAATTCTTCCAGCCAGAAGCCGGTTTTCTTGCCGGTGTCGCCCAGTTTGTCGTGCGAGGTCAGTACCATCAGGATGTTCATGTTGTTTCCTTTTCAGTGAGCTTGCGAGGGTGGGTTACAGTGCTGCTTCGAGGATAAGTCGGCTGCGCGCGAGGTCGATATCGCGGTGCTCGCCCAGTGCGGTCATGCCATGTGCTGCCAGTTGCTTCAGTACCGCTTCCACCGCCTCCTGGCCCAGCTCATAGGCGGACAAACGGGTGGGAATGCCCAGGCTTTCAAAGAAGGCGCGGGTGTGGGCGATGGCGGCGCTTATGCGCTCATCGTCGCTGCCTTCGGTGATGTTCCAGACGCGCTCGCCATACTGTAGCAACTTGCCGCGTTTTTGCTCGCGCTGTACGTCCAGCAGTGCGGGCAGCACCAGCGCCAGAGTGCGCGCATGGTCGATGTCGTACAGGGCAGTCAGTTCATGGCCGATCATGTGGGTGGCCCAGTCCTGCGGCACGCCGGCGCCGATCAGGCCATTCAGGGCCAGGGTGGCGGTCCACATCAGGTTGGCGCGTGTTTCGTAGTCGTCGGGCGATGCCACCGCCTGCGGCGCGATCTCGACCAGGGTCTGCAGCAGGCCTTCGGCAAAGCGGTCCTGCACCCGCGCCTGCACCGGATAGGTCAGGTACTGCTCGGTGGTATGCACGAAGGCATCAACCAGGCCATTGGCGACCTGCTTGGCCGGCAGGGTGAAGGTCTTGCTGGGGTCGAGCACGGAAAACTGCGGATACAGCAGCGGGCTGCGGAAACTCAGTTTGTCATGCGTGGCTTTTTTCGTTACCACGCCGCCGCTATTCATTTCCGAACCGGTGGCCGGCAGGGTCAATACCGCGCCAAACGGCAAGGCCTGTGCGATATTGGCGCCGCCGCGTTCGGCGATGTCCCAGGCTTCGCCGTCATGCAGGGCGGCGGCGGCGACGAACTTGGTGCCGTCGATAACCGAACCACCGCCGACAGCCAGCAGGAAGTCCAGCTTTTCGCTGCGCACCTGCGCCACGGCCCGCATCAGGGTTTCATAGCTGGGGTTCGGCTCGATGCCGCCAAACTCCTGCACGCTGCGCTGGCCCAGTGCGGCGCGCACTTCGGCCAGGGTGCCGGTCTTTTCGGCGCTGGCGCCGCCGTAGAGAATCAGCACGCGCGCGTCGTGCGGCACCAGCGTCGACAGCCTGGCGACGGTGTCGGCACCGAAGACGATCTTGGTCGGGTTATGGAATTCAAAGTTTTTCATGTATCACTCCTTATTATTAGACTGGTCGTCTACGTCCAGTATGAAAAAAAGGCGGATGTGGCGCATCCGCGTGTGTTCATCAAGCGCCGCCTGGCGGCAGTTCCAGCATCGTCAAGGTTGCCTGCCAGGCCGCCTTCAGGGCGCTGTCGTCGCGCCGCAGCTTGGTCAGCATGGCAGCCCCCAGCCACAGCTGGTACAGGACAGAGGCCATGTGCGCCGGGTCCGCCACCGACGGCAGGGAATCGTCCACCCTGCCCTGCCCGATGGCCAGCGCCAGCCTGCCGATAATGCGGCTGGTACCGTCGAGCAAGGTCTTGCGCATCGGTTCGGACATGTCCGCCACTTCGCTGCTCAGCTTGACCACCAGGCAGCGGCAGTCACAACCGCTGCCGTCCAGGCTCTCGCTGGTCCAGCTGGCCCAGTAATCCATCAGGGACTGCGCCGCGCTCTGCCCAGGCCGGGTCAGCACGCCTTCCATTTCGGCCAGGTAGCGCTGCACATAATCGGCCAGCATCGCTTCGCCAAACAACTCCTTGGACTTGAAGTAATGGTAGAACGAGCCCTTCGGCACGGCAGCGGCGGCCAGGATCTCGTTCAGGCCCACGCCGGCAAAGCCCTTGCGGGTGATGATGGCCTTGCCCTGGTCAAGGATGTGCTGGCGGACGTCGGTGTATTCGGCTTTCATGAAACATAGTATAGCACGATTAGACCAGTCGTCTACAAATAATTATCCACCGGTTCATCAAGCTCCGCGACCATGCACCAGGATGGATGCATCGATCTGGTCGATCGCCGTCACGCCGGTGAGCGTCATGGCGACCCGCATTTCACGGGCAAAAATGTCGAGCAGGTTTTCCACGCCGTGCCGCCCATCGGCCGCCAGCGCATACACCGAGGAGCGCCCCAGCAGTACGCCACGGGCGCCCAGCGCCAGCATGCGCACCACATCAAGGCCGGAACGCACGCCCGAATCGGCCAGCACCGTCAGGTCGCCGCCGACCGCCTGCGCAATCGCCGGCAAAGCATGGGCGGTGGACGGCACGCCGTCGAGCTGGCGCCCGCCATGGTTCGACACGACGATGCCGTCGGCGCCGAAACTGACGGCATCCCTGGCGTCCTGCGCGTCGAGGATGCCCTTGATGATCATCGGTCCCTTCCAGAAGTCGCGTATCCACTCCAGGTCGCTCCAGCTGATCGACGGATCGAAGTTGTTCGCCAGCCAGCCGATATAGTCTTCCAGGGTAATCGCCTTGCCCAGGTACTTGGAGATATTGCCCAGGTCATGGGGGCGCCCCATCAGTCCGACATCGTATGCCCAAGCCGGCTTCGTCACCGCCTGCAGCATGCGGCGCGGTGCGGCGTACGGCCCCGACATGCCGGAATGGGCATCGCGGTAGCGCGCGCCCGGGGTCGGCATGTCCACCGTGAACACCAGGTTGGTGACGCCGGCGGCCTGCGCCCGCTCCAGCGCATTGCGCATGAAGCCGCGGTCTTTCAGCACATACAGCTGGAACCAGATCGGCGCGCTGCTGTGCGACGCCACCTCCTCGATCGGGCATACCGACACGGTCGACAAACAATACGGCACGCCCTTGCTGGCGGCCGCCTGCGCCGCCTGGACTTCGCCGCGGCGCGCGTACATGCCCGTCAGGCCGACCGGGCTCAAAATCACCGGCATGGCCAGCTTCTGGCCGAACAACTCGGTCTCCAGACTCAGCTGACCGACGTTTTTCAGGATGCGCTGGCGCAGGCCGACCGACGCCAGGTCGGCGGTATTGGCAGCGAGGGTATGCTCGGCGTAGGCGCCGCCGTCGATATAGTCGAACAGGAAGCGCGGCAGCTTGCGGCGTGCCGCTTCGCGGTAGTCGGAGGCGGAGGAAATAATCATGACAGGCAGCCGGCGTCGGCGAGGTGTGGGGAGATGGCCAGCATAAGGTCGCCTTTGCTATGATGCAAACAACTTATTTTTCTACTAGCCAGTCGCCAATGGAATACCGATGAATCTACGAACGCTGCGCATCTTTGTCGAAGTAGTGCGCCAGGGCGGCTTTTCGCAGGCGGCGGCAACCGTGTCGCTGACCCAGTCGGCCATCAGCAAGGCCGTCCGAACGCTGGAAGAGGAACTGGGCCTGCCCTTGCTGAACCGCCTGGGCCACCGCATCGAACTGACGCCGGCCGGCGACATCGCCTACCGCCGCGCGCAGACGATGCTGGCCGAACGCCAGGATTTATTGGTCGAACTCGATGAACTGAAGGGCTTGCAACGCGGCGTGCTGAGAGTCGGCATACCGCCAGTGGGCAGCGGCGTGGTATTTGCCGTCATGTTCGCCGCCTACCGCAGCCGCTATCCCGACATCGAGATCGCCTTGCTCGAACACGGCGGCCAGAAGCTCAACGAATGCCTGCACGCGGGCGAGATCGACGTGGCGGCCATCCTGGCGCCCGTGCATGCCGACTTCGATTGCCAGGACGTGCGGGTCGAGCCGCTGGTGGCGCTGATGTCGGCCAGCCATCCGCTGGCGGGCAGCGCGCGCGTCGACTTCACGCAACTGGCCAGCACGCCCTTCATCCTGTTCGAAGGCGGCTTCGCATTGAACCGCATCATCCTCGACGCCTGCGCACGCAAGGGCGTGCAGCCGAAGATCACCGCGCGCAGCGCCCAGATCGACTTTATCGTCGACCTGGTGGCAGCGGGATTGGGCGTGGCCTTCTTTCCACGCATGCTGGCGGAAAAATACACGCACGCGGGCATCTGGCGCGCGCCGCTCGATGAACCGCACACCGACTGGCACATGACGTTGGCCTGGCGCCGGCAAGCATATTTGCCGCCAGCGGCGCGCGCCTGGCTGGAACTGGCGGCGCAGATGCGGCAACAGTAACGGAACCAGGCGATCAGGCGAACTGCTTGAAATCGGGCTTCCTCTTTTCAAAGAACGCCGTAAAGGCTTCCTTCGCTTCCGGCGCGCCCAGCATGGCGCTGAACAGCTGGTTTTCGTCGGCGATGGCCGCCTTGATCGGCTCGATGCGGCTTTGCTTCATCAGGCGCTTGGTGGCGCGGATAGAGGCTGCCGGCAGGGCCACCAGCTTGGCCGCCTGGGCTTGCGCGAACGGGATCAGTTCGTACAGCGGCAGCACTTTCGATACCAGGCCCATTTCCAGCGCTTCCTGGGCCGGGAAGGACTCGCCCAGCATCAGTTTTTCGGCCGCGCGCGGGTAGCCGGCCAGTTGCGTGAACAGCAGGCTGGAGGCGAATTCCGGGCACAGGCCCAGCTGGGTGAACGGCATCGAGAAGCTGGCGTTGTCGGCCGCGTAGACCAGGTCGCAGTGCATCAGCATGGTGGTGCCGATGCCGATGGCCGGGCCGGAAACGGCCGCCACCACCGGCTTGCCGCAGCCATACAATGCGCGCATGAACTGAAATACCGGGCGGTCATGGTCGAGCGAGCCGTCCTTCGGGCGCGCCGTTTTCATGAAATCTTCAAGGTCATTACCAGCCGTGAAAATCTCGCGCTTGCCGCACAAGACAATCGCGCGTACGTCGGTGTCGGTTTCGGCCGCCACCAGCGCGTCGGCCAGGGTCTGGTACATTGCGCCCGTGATCGCGTTCTTGCGTTCGAGGCGGTTGAATTCCAGCGTCAGTATGCCGTCGCTCTTGCTGCACAAAATGTCCATGGTGTCTCCAAAATGAAAAGGCGCCGGGAACAGTCCGCAGCGCCTTTGTTGTTATCGCAGTACCGCGTTATACGCGTTCAAAAATTCCGGCGGCGCCCATGCCAGCCCCGACGCACATCGTCACCATGCCGTACTTCTGCTTGGTGCGCTGCAGCGCGTGGATCACGGTGGCGGCGCGGATGGCGCCGGTCGCGCCCAGCGGGTGGCCCAGGGCGATCGCGCCACCCATCGGGTTCACTTTCGATGGGTCCAGGCCCAGGTCGCCGATCACGGCCAGCGCTTGCGCGGCGAACGCTTCGTTCAGCTCGATCCAGTCCAGCTGGTCCTGGGTGATGCCGGCGGCGGCGCAGGCGGCGGGAATGGCGAACTTCGGACCGATGCCCATGATTTCCGGCGGCACGCCGCGCACGGCGAACGACGAGAACTTGGCCAGCGGCGTCAGGTTATGCTCGCGCAGGATTTTTTCGCTGACGATCAAGAGCGCACCGGCGCCGTCCGACATCTGCGAGCTGTTGGCGGCGGTGACGCTGCCCTTGGCGGCGAAGACCGGTTTCAGCTTGGCCAAGGATTCCATGGTCGAATCGGCACGCGCGCCTTCGTCGGTGTCGACGGTGCGGCGGCTGACATCAACCTGGCCGGTGGCCAGGTTCGGCGTGCGCGTGATGATCTCGACCGGCGTGGTTTCGGCCTTGAAGAAGCCGGCTTGCTGGGCGGCGATGGCGCGGCGGTGCGATTCGACCGAGAACGCGTCCTGCTGCTCGCGCGTCACCTTCCATTGCTGCGCCACTTTTTCGGCCGTCAGGCCCATGCCGTAGGCCATGCCGATGTTCTCGTCGCTGAACATGTCCAGGTTCATCGATGGGTGATGGCCCATCATCGGCACCATCGACATCGACTCGATGCCGCCGGCGATCATCACGTCGGCTTCGCCGACGCGGATGCGGTCAGCGGCCATGGCGATCGCGGTGATGCCCGAGGCGCAATAACGGTTGACGGTCACGCCGCCGACGGTTTTCGGCATGCCGGCCAGCAGCACGGATTGACGGGCGATATTGAAGCCCTGCTCCGCTTCCGGGAACGAGCAGCCGATAATGGCGTCGGTGATCAGGGCCGGGTCCAGGCCCGGCGCTTGCGCCAGTGCCGATTGCAGCACGCGCACCAGCAGGTCGTCGGGACGGGTGTTCCTGAACATGCCGCGCGGCGCCTTGCCGATCGGCGTGCGGGTGGCGGAGACGATATAGGCGTCTTGAAGTTGTTTGCTCATAGTCTGCTTTCGCTTATCGATTTAGTTACGCACTGGCTTGCCGGTCTGCATCATGCCCATGATGCGTTCCTGCGTTTTCGGATGGTTCAGCAATTCCAGGAAGGCCTTGCGTTCCATGTCCAGCAGCCACTGTTCGCTGACAAAACTGCCCTGGTCGACGTCGCCGCCCGAGACGATCTCGGCGATCATTTCGCCCAGCTTGAAATCGTGCGCGGAGATAAAGCCGCCGTCGCGCATATTGACCAGCTGCGCCTTGATGGTGCCCCAGCCGTAACGGCCGGTCACCTGGATCAGCGATGGCAGTTGCGGACGGAAACCGGCGTCGAACATGGCGCGCGCTTCGACTTTCGCCACGTGCAGCAGCTCGTACGGATTGAAGACGATGACGTCGTCTTGCTTCAGATAGCCCATCTTTTTCGCTTCCAGCGCCGACTTCGACACATTGGCGGTAGCGGCATTGGTAAAGCCCACTTTCAGGAATTGCAGGATGTCATTGCCGTTGGCTTGGTTTGCGGCGCGCTGCGCCGCTTCCTTCAAACCGCCGCCGGCGGGAATCAGGCCCACGCCCACTTCCACCAGGCCGATATACGACTCGATCGAAGCGACACGCTTGGACGCATGCAGCGCCAGCTCGCAGCCGCCGCCCAGCGCCAGGCCCGCCACCGCGGCGATCACCGGCACGTTCGCGTATTTCAGCGACATAAAGGTTTTCTGCAGTTCGGCGATGATCGGGTCGACCGCCTTGACGCCACCTTGCATGAAGGCCGGCAGGGCCGACTGCAGGTCGGCGCCGGCCGAGAACGCGCCGCCTTCGGCTGCGTCCGCGTGCCAGATCACCAGGCCCTTGAAGTTCTTCTCGGCTTCCGCCAGGGCCAGCTTCAGGCCATTGATGACGCCTTCGCCGATCACGTGCATCTTGGTCTTGAACGAGATGATCAATACATCGTCGCCACTGTGCCAGACGCGCACCGATTCGTCTTCGAAGACGGTGGTACCGGCGGTTTTTCCATCCACCGCGCCGCTGCCAATGACTGGCGCGCGGAACGGCTGGCGGTCATACACGGCCAGGTTCGAGCGCGGCACGAAGCTGTTCGACACAGCCGAGTACGAGCCTTCGGCAGTGTGCACGCCACCCTTGTCAGCGACCGGGCCTTCGAAGACCCAGGCCGGCAGCGGTGCGTTGCACAGCGCGCGGCCGGCATCGATATCTTCCTTGACCCAGTTGGCCACTTGCAGCCAGTTCGAGGCCTGCCACGTTTCAAACGGGCCGACGTTCCAGCCGAAGCCCCAGCGCATGGCGAAGTCGATATCGCGCGCATTGTCGGCCACGGTGTCGAGGTGAATCGCGATGTAGTGGAAGGCGTCACGGAAGATCGCCCACAGGAACTGGCCCTGTGGATTGGTCGAATCGTGCAGCGCCTTCATCTTCTTGACCGGATCCTTTTCCTTCAGGATGCGGGCGATGATGTCGGCCGCCTTGGCGCCGCCGGCGACGTATTCACCGGTGGCGAAGTCCAGGCGCTGGATCTCCTTGCCGACCTTCTTGTAGAAGCCGGCGCCGCTCTTCTGGCCCAGCGCGCCTTTTTCCACCAGCTTGGCCAGCACGGCCGGCGTCTTGTAGACGGCGGCGAACGGGTCGTTCGGCAGGTAGTCCTGCATGGTCTTGATGACGTGGCCCATGGTGTCCAGGCCGACCACGTCGGCGGTGCGGAAGGTGCCCGACTTGGCGCGGCCCAGCTTGGCGCCGGTCAAATCATCGACCACATCGACCGACAGGCCGAATTTTTCGGCTTCGTGCACGATGGCCAGGATGCCGAACACGCCCACGCGGTTGGCGATGAAGTTCGGCGTATCCTTGGCGCGGACCACGCCCTTGCCCAGGGTGGTGGTCAGGAAGCCTTCCAGCTGATCGGAAATTTCTGGGCGGGTAGACTCGGTCGGGATGATTTCGACCAGGTGCATATAGCGCGGCGGATTGAAGAAGTGCACGCCGCAGTAGCGCGACTTCAGGTCCGCGTCAAAGCCTTCGGCCAGCTTGGTGATCGACAGGCCGGAAGTGTTCGACGCGAAGATCGCGTTCGGGCCGATATGCGGCGCCACTTTCTGGTACAGATCGTGTTTCCAGTCCATGCGCTCGGCGATGGCTTCGATGATCAGGTCGCAACCGGCCAGCAGGTCCAGGTTGTCTTCGTAGTTGGCGACCTGGATCAGGGCTGCGTCGTCCTTGTTGCCCAGTGGCGCAGGCGAGAGTTTTTTCAGGTTCTCGATGGCGCGCAGCACGATACCGTTCTTTGGCCCTTCCTTGGCAGGCAGGTCGAACAGCACCACCGGCACTTTCGCGTTGATGCAATGGGCGGCGATCTGCGCGCCCATCACGCCGGCGCCGAGAACGGCAACTTTTTTAACGATGAAATTGGTCATATTTTCCTCAAGTCTTAGAACAGGTCTGCGTCGAGTGCCATCAGGTTGGCCGAGCCGGAACGCGCCTGGCGGATCAGGGTGGCCGTTTCAGGTTGCAGGCGGGCGAAATAGAAGCGCGCGGTGGCCAGCTTGGCGGTGTAAAAGGTGTCGCCGGAGCTTTCCTTTTCCAGCGCGATCTTGGCCATCTGCGCGAACAAATAGCTGTAGATCATGTGGCCGACCACGCGCAGGTAAGGCACGCAGGCCGCGCCCACTTCGTCCGGATTCTGGAACGCCTTCATGCCGATTTCCATGGTCAGCTTGGTGACCTTGTCGCCCAGGTCGCCCAGCGGCGTGACGAATTCGCTCATCGCTTCGTCGGTGCCGTTGTCTTCGACAAACGCCTTGATCTTCTCGCCGAACTTGCGCAGCTTGGCGCCGTTGTCGCCCAAAATCTTGCGGCCCAGGAGGTCCAGCGACTGGATGGTATTGGTGCCTTCGTAGATCATGTTGATGCGCGCGTCGCGCACATATTGTTCCATGCCCCATTCGGCGATATAGCCGTGGCCGCCGAACACTTGCATCGCCTCCGAAGTGGCGATCCAGGCGTTGTCGGTGATAAAGGCCTTGATCACGGGCGTCAGCAGCGCGACTTCGTCGGCCGCTTCCTTGCGCACGTCGGCGTCCGGGTGGTGCAGTTCGCGGTCGATCTGCAGCGCCACGTAGGACGTGAAAGCGCGTGCGCCTTCGGCGTAGGCTTTGCCCGTCAGCAGCATGCGGCGCACGTCCGGGTGCACGATAATGCGGTCGGCCGGCAGTTCCGGGTTCTTGATGCCGGACAGCGAACGCATCTGGGTGCGGTCCTTGGCGTAGATCAGCGCGTTCTGGAACGCGATCTCCGTCAGGCCCAGCGACTGCATGCCCACGCCCAGGCGGGCCGCGTTCATGAACACGAACATGGCGTTCAGGCCCTTGTTCGGCTGGCCGATGATCCAGCCACGCGCGCCGTCCAGGTTCATCTGGCAGGTCGAGTTGCCGTGGATGCCCATTTTTTCTTCGATGGCGCCGCAGGTGATCGGGTTGCGCTCACCGACCGAGCCGTCTTCCTTCGGCAGGAACTTCGGCACCAGGAACAGCGAAATGCCTTTCGAGCCTTCCGGTGCGTCCGGCACGCGGGCCAGCACCAGGTGCAGGATGTTTTCCGCCATGTCGTGCTCGCCGGCCGAGATAAAGATTTTGTTGCCGGTGATCAGCCACGAACCGTCGTCCTGTGGCAGCGCTTTCGAGCGCAGCAGGCCCAGGTCGGTACCGCAATGCGGCTCGGTCAGGCACATGGTGCCGGTCCATTCGCCCGACACCAGCTTCGGCAGGTAGACCTGTTTCTGGTGGTCGGTGCCGTGTTCCTTCAGACACTCGTAGGCGCCGTGCGACAGGCCAGGGTACATCGACCAGGCCTGGTTCGACGAGTTCAGCATTTCATAGAACGAGTTGTTCAGCACCACCGGCAAGCCCTGGCCACCGTATTCCGGATCGCAGGCCAGCGCCGCCCAGCCGCCGTCGACATACTGCTTGTACGCTTCCTTGAAGCCTTTCGGCGTGGTCACGGTGTGGGTTGCCGCGTCGTGCTTGCAGCCTTCGCGGTCGCCCGAATGGTTCAGCGGGAACAGCACTTCGGAGGTAAATTTGGCGCCCTCTTCCAGTACCTGGTTGATGATGTCGGCATCGACCTCGGCGTAATCGGGCATGGCTTTGAGTTCTTCACCGACGTTCAGGAACTCATGCAGAACGAATTGCATATCACGGATAGGCGCGACGTATTGACCCATTATTTTCTCCTCAAGGCATTAGCTGAATGTTTGTATGTGCGACATGTTCTTTGTTGCGGATGCTGCTGAACTGCTTGTTCTCCTGACTGCTCATTCGGTACTGGTGGCGTGGTTCTGGTACGACTCGATCAGGCGCTCGAAACCGCGCTGCGCCCGTTCGATGCTGCCCGGCACGCGCAAGAAGCGCGCGTCGTGATGCAGGGCCAGGATCAGGCCGTACATTTCATACACCATCTGCTGCGCGTCGGTGCCTGCCTTCAGGTCGCCCGAAGCGATCGACTGCTGCACGCTGCGCAGCAAGGCGCCCTGCCAGGCTTGCACCATGGCCACCAGCGATTCGCGGATCGGGCCCGGGCGGTCGTCATACTCGACGGCGCCGCTGATATAGATGCAGCCCGAGGCGATTTCCACGCTGACGCGCTTGACCCAGCGCGCAAACATCGATTGCAGGCGGGCAATGCCGCGCGGCTCTTTCATGCTCGGGAAAAATACTTCCTGCTCGAAACGATGGTGGTAGAGCTTGAGCACTTCCATCTGCAAGTCTTCGCGCGAGCCGAAATGGGCAAACACGCCCGATTTGCTCATGTTCATCTTGTCCGCCAGCAGACCGATGGTCAGCCCTTCCAGGCCGTCGCGGCTGGACAGATCCAGCGCCACGTCGAGAATGGCGGCGCGCGTCAGTTCGCCCTTGCGCATGAATTTGACTGAAGTATTCAAAATGTCCGTTCTGAAGTGATATTGCCGGTCTGGTGGATTTTTCCCCGGCAGCAAAAAAAAGCACGCCGTGAAAAAATCCGAACGCTCGTACTATTATCCAGTGTGCGGCAAAAGTCAAACACGAAATTTAGAGCGGGTGTTCTATTAGTGTGATGCAGCAATACCTGGCCGCCTGTCACCGCCAGGAAACAGGGTATGGCACGAACTCAGGAGAGGTCGCCGGCCTTGCTCAGTTGACGACGGTCGCGCTTGGTCGGCCGCCCTTTGATGGTACTGCCCGGCTCGCGGAACAGCTTGCGTTCTTCCTGCGCCTGTTCGCGGCGCGCGATGCTGGCCGGCGTTTCCGCATACAGCAGGCGCGCCACGGGCGCCGCACCGCGTTTGTCGGACAGGCCCAGCACTGCCACTTCCCAGGTGTCGGAGCCATTGTCGATGGCCAGCTCGTCGCCGATGCGCAGGCCGCGTGCCGGTTTCACGCGCTCGCCGCCGACCTTGACTTTACCGGTATCGACGGCTTCGCTGGCCAGGGTGCGCGTCTTGAAAAAACGCGCCGCCCACAGCCATTTGTCGATGCGCAGATTGGCTGCGCCACTCTTTTCGTCGCTCATGCGTATTTCCCCACTGAAAAAATGCGCATCACCAGGCGATAAGTCCAGAACGCCAGCTCATAGCCGATGCGCTGCACCCGGCCGATATGCTTGAAGTCGTCCTGGTGGATCACCTTGCCGTCGGCAATGCCCTGTTCTATATGCTGGCGCAAGGCCTGGGCAAACGCCACGTCCTTGATCACCACATTGGCTTCCTGGTTCAGGAACAGGCTCAGCGCGTCGATATTGCTCGACCCGACAGTGGCCCAGTCGTCGTCGACCACCGCCACCTTGGCGTGCAGCTGGGTCTTGCGGTATTCGACGATTTTCACGCCGGCCGCCAGCAGTTTCGGGTAGAACGAATGGGCCACCGCGTCCTGCATGCGGAACTCGCCCACACCGATCAACAGCACCACGTCCACCCCGCGCTGGGCGGCGCGCGCCAGTGCCAGCCGAAGCTTGTGGCCGGGCGCGAAATACGGATTGGCCAGCATCACGCTTTTGCGCGCCTGGCCCAGCGCCTGCAGATAGGCGCGCTGGATGGTGCGGCGGTTGCGCAGATTGTCGCGCACGACAAAACCGGCCACCACCGGATTTTTCGCCAGCTCCTTGCCGACCACCCGCATCTTGCGGTACAGCTTGATGCGGCGCACCAGGTTCATCTTGCCCAGGCGCGCCCACTGCGCCTGGGCTTCCATATGGATGGCGTCGACCAGCGGCCCCTTGACCTGCACGGCGAAATCCCAGCGCGGCGCTTCCAGGCTGATATTGTGGTCGTAATCGCAGAACATGTCATCGTTGATATTGATGCCGCCCACCAGCGCCACTTCGTAATCGACCACGCAAATTTTGCGGTGGGTGCGCGTGATGCCGCGCAAGAACCACGGATTGAACACGCGGTGATGCACGCCGGCCGCCTCCAGCTGGGCATGCATGGCGTTGACGCGGCGGCGCCCCGTGCCGAACCAGTCGGTAATCATGCACACCAGCACGCCGCGCGCGGCGGCACGCTTGAGGGCGTCCAGCACCAGGGCGCCGGTGGCGTCGTCGGCAAAGATATAGGTCTCGAAATAGACTTCTTTTTTTGCGCTGTCGATGGCGCCGATCAATGCGGGAAAGTAGTCAGTGCCGCAATAGAGCAGCTTGATGTCGTTATGGGCTGTGTAATGGACTGAACGCATGCGCAACTCTATGCCAGTTTCAAGGCGGCGACGATCGGCGCATGGTCCGACAGTTTGGCCCACAGGGTGCCGTGCATCACTTGTGCGCCTTCCACCTGGAAGCCGCGCACATAGATGCGGTCGAGCCGGAACCACGGCAAGGCGGCCGGAAAGGTGCGCGCCGGCACCGGCACGGGCGGGCGCGCCTGGCGCCGCGCCAGGGTACGCACCAGGTCGCCCAGCGCGGAGTTCGAGGCGCGCTGGTCAAACACCTCCACCACGCCCAGGGCATTCCTCAGCTTGTCGCTGAGGGTATTGCGCCAGTCGTTGAAGTCGCCGGCGATAATCACCGGCTCGCCGTTCGGCGCCGAGGCCATCACGGCGTCGATCAGGGCCTGCGTCTGGCGGCCCCGGCCCGACTCGAACAGGCCCAGGTGCACCACATAGCAGTGCACGTCGGCCTGTGGCGTTTGCAGCACGCAATGCAGAATGCCGCGCTGTTCATACGCATGGTCGGACACGTCGTGGTTGATCTGCGAGCCGATCGGATATTTGCTGAGCAAGGCGTTGCCATGGTGGCCATGGTCATACACGGCGTTCATGCCATAGGCCGTATGGTGCTCGGGGCCGGCAAAGAACTCATGCTGCGACGCCTCCGGCCAGTGCTTGTGGCCATGCGTCTCGGCGCCATAGCGGGCCGCATTGCGGTCGTGCTTGCCCTGCACTTCCTGCAGGAACACGACATCGGCGTCGAACAGGGCGATCGCCTGCTTGAGGGCGTGTACACGGGGCAGCCCCCGCACGGAGGACACGCCCTTGTGTATATTATAAGTTGCTACGCGGATTTTCATGCATCGATTCTACTCCGAGACCGGGGCTTTTCGCTGCACTCAATGGTGCGCGCCTGCGCCCCGCCGCATCGTTTGCTCAGCCCAGCATGCGTCCCACGCCGGCCGTCACGCTGACCAGCAGGGCCGTGATGGCGGCGGCCCACACGATCTTGACCAGCAGCGGTGCGCCGCGCCAGGTGACCTTCTGTTTGCCATATGTAAATATACCTGGATGCAGCAGCCAACCCAGGATGACCAGCGGCAAGCCGATCGGCGGCGTCCTGTCGGGCGTTGTATAACGAAACAGCGCCAGGATCACCAGCACGCAGAAGACGACACCAAGTGCGCCGCCCAGTTTTTGCCGCAACGTTAGATAATTCCAGTTCAGCATCAGGTACTTTCTTGTGGCGCCAGGCCAGGGTTCAGGCCCGTGATGGCCGGCAATTGCAAAATGGCTTCCGCATTGGAAGAGGAAAAACACTGGTCGGCGGCCGCCAGGTACGGCAGCCACGCATAACGCAGGTGTTCGCGCGGATTGACGGTCACCACGCAGTCGCGCGGCACCCGCACGCTGAACACGTGTTCCGTATTGTGCATCACGCCAGGCGCATAGCGGTGGCGCCAGACCGGATAGATCTCGTAGATATTCGACAGCTGCCAGTCGAGCAGCGCGATGTGCTGCCCATCGGCGACGATGCCGGTCTCCTCGAACAGCTCGCGCGTGGCCGCCAGCGACAAAGGTTCATCGGCGTCATCGATCGAGCCGGTCACCGACTGCCAGAAACCAGGCTGCCCCGCGCGCTCGATCAGCAGCACGTCGAGGTCGGCCGTATGTATGACGACCAGCACGGAAACGGGAATTTTATAGGTCATATCAACAATGAAAAAGGCGCCTTGTCAGCGCCTTTTTTTGTATAGCTCAGCGTCAACAGCGGCGGCCACAACAGCCGCCGCCCTCGCCTTACACTACTTTAGGATCGGCGCTGCGCAAACGGATATGCAGTTCGCGCAGTTGTTTCTCATCCACTTCCGACGGCGCATGGGTCAGCAGGTCTTGCGCGCGCTGGGTTTTCGGGAAGGCGATCACGTCGCGGATCGATTCGGAACCGGTCATCATGGTCACGATACGGTCCAAGCCGAATGCCAGGCCACCGTGCGGCGGCGCACCGTATTGCAGCGCGTCGAGCAGGAAGCCGAATTTCAGCTGGGCTTCTTCGGCGTCGATCTTCAGTGCGCGGAATACTTTCGACTGCACTTCTTCGCGGTGGATACGGATCGAACCGCCGCCCAGTTCCCAGCCGTTCAGGACCATGTCGTAGGCTTTGGCGATGCAGGCGCCCGGGTCGCTTTCCAGCATGTCTTCATGGCCGTCTTTCGGCGCCGTAAACGGATGGTGGGTGGCGGTCCAGCGGTCCGCTTCTTCGTCGTGTTCGAACATCGGGAAGTCGACCACCCACAATGGCTTCCACACGTCGTCGAACAGGCCGGCTTTCTTGCCGAATTCGCTGTGGCCGATTTTCACGCGCAGCGCGCCGATGGCGTCGTTGACGACCTTCGCCTTGTCCGCGCCGAAGAAGATCAGGTCGCCGTCTTGCGCGCCGGTCTGCTCGATGATCGTGGCCAGCACGTCGGCCGGCAGGAACTTGACGATCGGCGACTGCAGGCCTTCAGGACCCTTGGCTTTCTCGTTGACCTTGATGTAGGCCAGGCCCTTGGCGCCATAGATGGCGACGAACTGGGTGTAGGCGTCGATTTCCGAACGCGGCATGCTGCCGCCGCCTGGAATGCGCAGGCCCACCACGCGGCCGCCCTTCATGTTGGCGGCGCCGTTGAAGACCTTGAACTCGACCGTTTTCATCACTTCGGTCAGGTCGGTAAACGCCAGCTTGACGCGCATGTCCGGCTTGTCGGAGCCGTACAGGCCCATCGCTTCGGCAAAATCCATCACCGGGAACGGGTCAGGCAAGTCGATGTCCAGGGTGTTCTTGAAGACCACACGGATCATGTCTTCGAACAGGTCGCGGATTTCCTGTTCCGTCAGGAACGACGTTTCGCAGTCGATCTGGGTAAATTCAGGCTGGCGGTCGGCGCGCAGGTCTTCGTCGCGGAAGCACTTGGTGATCTGGTAGTAGCGGTCGAAGTTGGCCACCATCAGCAGTTGCTTGAACAGCTGCGGCGACTGCGGCAGCGCGAAGAAGCTGCCGGCGTTGACGCGCGACGGCACCAGGTAGTCGCGCGCGCCTTCCGGGGTCGACTTGGTCAGCATCGGCGTTTCGATGTCGATAAAGCCCAGGTTGTCGAGGTATTTGCGCACTTCCATCGTCACCTTGTAGCGCAGGCGCAGGTTGTTCTGCATTTGCGGGCGGCGCAAGTCCAGCACGCGGTGCGTCAGGCGCGTCGTTTCCGACAGGTTGTCGTCGTCCAGCTGGAACGGTACCGGCACGGAAGGATTCAGCACTTCCAGTTCCGAGCACACCACTTCGATCTTGCCCGATTTCAGGTTGTTGTTGACCGTGCCTTCGATACGGTTGGTCACCACGCCCGTCACGCGCAGGCAGAATTCATTGCGCACGGCTTCGGCGACCTTGAACATCTCGGCCTGTTCCGGGTTGCAGACGATTTGCACCAGGCCTTCGCGGTCGCGCAGGTCGATGAAGATCAGGCTGCCGTGGTCGCGGCGGCGATGTACCCAGCCGCACAGGCTGACGGTTTGTCCCAGCATGGCTTCGGTGACGAGGCCGCAATATTCAGTACGCATAGACATAAAATTCTCAGTTCAGGTTAGTGAGTGTTCAATCCGGCCACGTCCCGCATGGGACGCCTGCCTTTATTCTTTGACTGCCGGAGCCAGTCCCGGTCCTGGTACAGCGACAACTTCCGCGGGCGCCACCACGCCCATCGAGACGATGTACTTGAGCGCCGCGTCGACGCTCATGTCGAGCTCGACCACGTCGCTGCGTTTCATCATCAGGAAAAAGCCCGATGTGGGGTTGGGCGTGGTCGGCACATACACGCTGACATAGTCGCCCACCAGATGCCTGGCCGCATCGCCACCCGGCACGCCCGTCAAAAAGGCGATGGTCCACGAGTTCTGATGCGGATACGGCACCAGCACGGCCTTGCGGAACGCGTTGCCCGACGAGGAAAACAGGGTGTCCGACACCTGCTTGACGCTCGAATACAGGGAGTTGACGATGGGAATGCGCTGCAGCAGGCGCTCCCACAGTTTCACCACGTAGTTGCCGACCAGGTTGTTGGTCAGCAAACCGGTCAGGAACACGATCAATATGGTCAGTATCGTGCCCAGGCCGGGAATGTCAAAGCCAAACAGCGACTGCGGACGAAAACGTTGCGGCACCAGCAACAAGGACTGGTCCAGCGTGCCGATCACCAGGTTCAGCACCCAGACCGTGATGGCCAGCGGCACTAAAATCAGCAATCCGGTAATAAAGTATTTACGCATCGGTTTCTCGGTAATGGCCACGGGCTGCGGCTTGCGCCGCAGTGCTTCAGTCCGCTTTTGGGCTGGCGGCCGGCGTTGCCGCAGGGGCCGGCGCGGCAGCTGGCGCGCTGTCGGCCGCAGGCTTGGCGCTCTCGGCAGGCCCGGTCGGAATCGCGGTGGTCGGCGCCGTGCCGCCACGGAAATCGGTGGCGTACCAGCCGGTGCCCTTCAACTGGAAGCCGGCGGCGGTCAATTGTTTCTTGAAACTGGGCTTGCCGCACGACAGACAGACCGTCAATACGGGATCGGACATCTTTTGCAAGACATCCTTGGCAAAACCACACTCTTCACAGCGGTAAGCGTAAATCGGCATCAGAACTCCGCAAAAATCATCAAAAACCCTGAATTATAAAGCTTTTCCCCGGCGCTTAGCAGAAATAGCCGGGGCGGCTTCAGCCGGCTTTGCGGCGCCAGCTCATCCAGCGTTCCTTGCCGGCAAACACGGCAATCGAATCGTCGACGCTTTCGTCGGCCAGGCAGTCAAAATGCGGCGCCAGCAAGGCAAACAATTGCTCCCGGTCGATGCCGAACGGCGGCCCCTTGGCGTGGTCGTCAAAAAAGAAGTAGCCGGCCAGCATGGCGCCTGGCGCCAGCAGCTGGGCCCAGCGCGCGGCCACTTGCGGCCACATGGCGCGCGGCATGGCGCACAGAAAGGCCCGCTCGTAGATCAGGTCGAGGGAAGCGGCTGGCTGCCAGGCAAAGAAGTCGGCCTGCTCCACCTTGCCGGCCTGGTCGCCGAGCAACGCGCACGCCGCGGCCACGGCGGCGGGCGAAAAGTCGATCGCCGTGGCGTCCCAGCCGGCGTCCAGCATATGGGCCAGCTCGTACGCCGAGCCGCAGCCCGGAATCAGGCAGCGCAGCGGCGCCGGGCTGCCGGCGACAAACTGCGCCAGGCGCCGCGGCACGCCGCCCTGGTCCCAGGGCGTGAATTGCTGGTCGAAACGCTCGTCCCAGAAGGCGGGCGAGAGCGGATCGCGAGTCTGGAAGTTGGCCATCACTGTCCTTGACAGGCGCTTAAAACGCCAGCTGGTGCCAGCGCATATACAGCTGGAAGCCCAGCGCGCCGAGCGCAAAGGCGCCGACAAAGTACACGATAAAGCTCAGCAGGCGATTGGTCTGGCGTTGTTCCGCCAGCAAGGTTTTCATCAGCTCCACCTCGTTTTCGCGCGGCTCGCCGGCCACCGTCAGCGCCTGGTGCACCAGGCGCGGCAGTTGCGGGAAGATATGCGCATAGCGCGGCGCCTCCGCGCGCAGGCGCTCCATGAAGCCCTGCGGCCCCACCTGCTTGCTCATCCATTTTTCCAGATACGGCTTGGCCGTCTGCCACAGGTCCAGTTCCGGATCGAGCTGGCGTCCCAGGCCTTCGATATTGAGCAGGGTCTTTTGCAGCAGCACCAGCTGCGGCTGCACTTCCACATTGAAGCGGCGCGAGGTCTGGAACAGGCGCAACAGCACCTGGCCGAAGGAAATATCCTTCAACGGGCGATCGAAGATCGGCTCGCAGCAGGCGCGCACGGCCGCTTCGAGCTCGTCGACGCGGGTTTCCTTGGGCGCCCAGCCCGATTCGATATGCGCTTCGGCCACGCGCTTGTAGTCGCGGCGGAAGAAGGCCAGGAAGTTCTGCGACAAATAATCCTTGTCGTAGTCGTTCAGGGTGCCGACGATGCCGAAGTCGAGCGCGATATAGCGGCCAAACGATTCCGGCGCGATCGACACCAGGATATTACCCGGGTGCATATCGGCATGAAAAAAGCCGTCGCGGAACACTTGCGTGAAGAAAATCTCGACGCCATCGGTGGACAGTTTGCGCAAGTCCACGCCGGCGGCCAGCAGGCGGTCGGTCTGCGAGACCGGAATGCCATTCATGCGCTCCATCACGATCACGCTGCTGGAGCAATAATCCCAGTACATTTCAGGCACCAGCAGCAAGTTCGAATCGGCAAAGTTGCGGCGCAGCTGGCTGGCGTTGGCCGCCTCGCGCATCAGGTCGAGCTCGTCGTGCAGGTATTTGTCGAATTCGCCCACCACTTCGCGCGGCTTCAAACGCTTGCTGTCGGCCCACAGGCGGCTGGTCCAGTCGGCGGCGATATGCATCAGCGCCACGTCTTCGTCGATCAGCTTTTTCATGCCAGGGCGCAAGACCTTGACGGCCACTTCCTTGCCATTTTTTAAGGTTGCGAAGTGCACCTGGGCAATCGAAGCGGACGCCACCGGGTCGCGCTCGAAATGCGCGAACAGCTGGTCCGGGTGAGCGCCCAAGGACCTGGTGATCTGCGCGATGGCCAGGTCGGAGTCGAACGGCGGCACCCTGTCTTGCAAGTGGGCCAGTTCTTCAGCGATATCGGGCGGCATCAGGTCGCGCCGGGTCGACAGCACCTGGCCGAATTTGACAAAGATGGGGCCGAGCTCTTCCAGCGCCAGGCGCAGGCGCAGGCCGCGCGGCGAGGACAGGTCGCGCCAGAAGATGACGGTGTCGATCAGCTTGGCGGTACGCGGGACTTTCAAGCCGGAAATGGCGATTTCATCAAGACCATATTTGATGGATACCCGGATGATTTTTAACAGGCGCAAAAATTTCAAGATCATGTAGACACATCCGGTGAAGGTGGCAAAGGCTGGACGGCGGCATGCGCCTTTTCCAGCTTGGCAAGGCGCTTGGCCAGGCGTTCGACGTCGTCGCGCACGCGCATGACGCCGGTGGAATATTCAACGAGGTTGGCGGGCCGGATCAGCAGCGGCTGTTCTTCCAGGAAATACTCGGCCACGTTTTCCGCCAGTTTTTGCTGGCTGCCACGCGCAAAGGCGAGCGCATCGCGCGCGCCGCTGGCCACGCGCGTGGCGAGTATCGGGCCCAGCACTTTTTCCAGGTCATGCTCGGCGTCCCAGCGCAAGCCCTTGCCCAGCTGGGAAATGGCATTGGCGAACTCGGCATCGCCCTCGATTTTCACATAGGAAAACGCGCGTTCGCGGTTTTGCGCGATCAAGGGCAAATCCGACAGTTTCACGCGGATGGTGACGTTGGCCGGCACATCAGCCGGCGCCGTTTCCAGCATGCCGATGCCGTCCACGCGCAGGCGCACGGCGATGGCGCCCGTGTCGATCGCAGCCAGCTTGCCGGCATGCACGGCCAGTTGCTTGCGCGCCCACGGTTCCTGTGCCAGCAAGTGGTTGATGGTGGCCACGGCAGCAAAGCTGACGGCGGCTGTCGGGGAAAGATCTGGAATAGGTGCAATCATATGCTTGCGCGCAAACGCGCCCTTAAAAAGAAAAGACCGCCCGAAATACCTGCGGGCGGTCTTGATCTTAACATTTCATCAGGCAAACTCCGTCAAGCATCGCGCATTGCGCACCGGCTTAAGCCCGACTTCAGCAAGTTTTTTACAATTGCTGGATACCTGCCAGTACCCAGCCGGTGCTGCCGCTGACCGGTTTCGACATATTCCACACTTCCGAGAACGGCTCGGCGGCGGCGCCGGGCGCGGAACGGATCTGGCCGATGAACTTCACGCTGGCCAGGTAATCGTTGACGCTGGTCTCGATGCCCAGCAGCTCGGCATCGATGGTGACCACGTCGGTAAAGTCCGCTTGCGCGCCACGTTCCTGGATCTGCATGCGCAGCTCGGCATACACTTCCGGCGTGGTGAACTCGCGGATATCGTTGACGTCGGCCTTGTCCCAGGCGGCCTGCAGACGAATGAAGTTGCTTTTCGCATGGCGCAGGAAAGCGGCCTGGTCAAAGTCGGCCGGCACGCCCCATTGCGCGGGCGCCACTGGCGCTGCGGGTTTGTCCAGGCCCACGCCTGACGAGACCGGCTGCAGCGGCGGCAGCGGTGCAATGCGCGAACCGATATCGGGCGTATTGCCGGCCGGCGCAGGCGTATTGCCGCCAAAACCGGCAAACGGCGCATTGCCGGCACCATTGTTCTCGCGCTTGCCGCGCACCATGCGGTAGATAAAGTAGGCTGCACCGGCCAGCAGGGCCACCATCAGCAAGGTGCTGATCATGCTGGCCAGGGCGCCGCCCAGGCCGAAATGCGACAGCAGCGCGCCCAGTCCCAGGCCCAGCAAGGCGCCGCCCAGCAAGCCTTTCCAGCGGCTAGGCGGTTTGGCGGCGGCGGCCGGGGCCGGTGCTGCCGGCGCAGGCTGTGCCTGGCGCTGTGCGGCCGCCGGTGCGGGCGCAGGGGCCGGTGCCTGGCGGCTCACGCTTTGCGACTGCCGGCCGATCGAGCGGCCACCGCCCATGGGACGGGCCAGCGCCTCGCCCAGCATCGACACGGTGGTAGCAGCCAGCATCATGCCGACCATAAATTTTTTCAGTTTCATTCCATCTCCTAATGACCAACAAACAACTTACATCTTGATGCCGGTATGCAAAGCGGCTATGCCTGCCGTCAAATTGTAGTACTGCACACGCTCGAGGCCCGCCGTCTCCATCATCGTTTTCAGGGTTTCCTGGTCCGGGTGCATGCGGATCGATTCGGCCAGATAGCGATAGCTTTCCGCGTCGCCGGCGATCTTCTGGCCGAACCATGGCAGCACCGAGAACGAATACAGGTCGTACGGCTTTTGCAGCGGCGCCGCCACTTTCGAAAATTCCAGCACCAGCAGCTTGCCGCCCGGTTTCAGCACGCGGCGCATTTCGGCCAGCGCCACGTCCTTGTGCGTCATGTTGCGCAGGCCAAAGGCCACGCTGACACGGTCAAAATAGTTATCGGGGAACGGCAGTTTTTCCGCGTCACACAACATGGTGGGGGTGAGCAGGCCGCGATTCAAGAGGCGGTCGCGGCCCACGCGCAACATCGACTCGTTGATATCGGTCAGCCAGACTTCGCCGGTCGGACCGGCCTGTTTCGCAAAGGCCTTGGACAAATCGCCCGTGCCGCCGGCGATATCGAGCACCTTGAAGCCCGGGCGCACGCCCGCGTTGGCAATGGTGAAGGTTTTCCACAAACGATGCAGGCCGCCCGACATCAGGTCGTTCATCACGTCATATTTGGCAGCGACGGAGTGGAACACCTTGGCGACTTCGCGCACTTTATCTTCTTCTGCAACGGTTTTGTATCCGAAATGTGTCGTATTGGTCATGGTAGGCAGCCCTGTTGATTTGGCTGCATTATACAAGCGGCCAGCCCTTTACCGTACACAGCAGCCGGGCTGGCGTCAAGGCCATGACATTTGCCTAATCGGCTTTTTCCGCCGCGGCCGGCCAGTGGCGCCAGGTGAGACCGGGGCCGATGCGCGCCGGCGAAAGCTCCGAATCTGGCGCCAGGTGGCGGCCCATGTCGCGCTGGCGCAGGGTTTGCTCCAAAAAGGCCGTCACCACGTGCTGGTTGATATTGTTGATGCGCGCGCTGTCCCAGGCGCTTTCCGCATACGCCGAGAAATCCTCGCGATTGGCGTAGCTGGCCGCTGGCGGCGGATTGGGCGACACATTATGGCGCGCGTTCTGGTAGGCGAGCAGGTAGCGCGGCGCGTTGACGGCCTCCCGCGCCAGGCGCAGCACGCCGTCCTCATAGCCGGCGATCGTATCCTGCTCGCCGGCGACAAACAGCAATGGCACGCGCACTTGGGCCAGCGACGCGCCGCTCGACAGCTGGCGCGCGCCACCCCAGGGTGCGAACGCCACCACGGCGTGGATGCGCGGGTCCGGCGCGCGGGCCACAAAGGCTGTTGTGTCCGTCACGCCCAGCGGCTTGAGCGCGGCCAGGTCGACGGCGGCGCCGGCCGCCACCAGCGCGCCATAGCCGCCCATGGAGTAGCCCAGCAGCGCCGTATTGCCCGCATCGGCGGCGCCAGCCAGGAAGTGGCCGCTGCCAGGCTGGCTCCAGCCGGCCACCGCGTCGAGCACAAACTGGTCGTCGAGTGGGCGATTGAGCAAGGTGCTGGCAAAGCCGGCCTTGTCGGCGCGCGTCGACTCCAGGTGATCGATGGCGACCACCACATAGCCTTTCGAGGCCAGGTTTTCGGTCAGGTAGCTCATCTGCAAACGCGAACCGGGATAGCCGTGCGAAACGATCAGCAATGGGAACGCGCCCTTGAGCGCGGCGGCGCCACGGGCGGCGCGTCCGGCAAACGTAAACGGCGTATTCGGGCGGGCGGGATTGTTGGCGCCAGCGCCCAGCACATCGGTATAGAGCACGGCTTCGCGCTCGCCGGGCGCCAACTGCGCCGGATACCACACCTCCACCGTCAAGGCGCGGTCATAACGGGGCGCCGGATTGGCCGCCGTGGCGCGCAGGATATCAACCTGGCCGCGGTGCAGCAGCAACTCGGTGCGCACGCCCACCTGGTACGCGCCGCGCGCCGCCAGCGCCGGCGCGTCGGGCCGCGCGTCGCCGACCACCCAGTCGGCGGCAGCCGGCAAGGCGACCGCCAGCAGCGCCAGCGACAACACCAGCTTACGCATGTGCCCTCCCCGGCTTCGGCAAGCCCAGGTGGCCGCGCAAGGTGCTGCCCGCATAGGCGGTGCGGAACAGGCCGCGCCGCTGCAGTTCCGGCACCACGCCTTGCAGGAAATCGTCCAGCCCGCCGGGCAACTGCGGCGCCATGAAATTGAAGCCGTCGGCCGCCTCCTCTTCGAACCATTGCTGCATCTGGTCGGCCACCGTCTGCTTTGTACCGATCACGGTAAAGTGGCCGCGCCCGCCGGCGATACGCTGGTACAGCTGGCGGATGGTGAGGTTCTCGCCCTGCGCCAGGTTGGTCAGCAATTGCTGGCGGCTGCGCTGGCCA
Organism: Janthinobacterium psychrotolerans; assembly: GCF_001677885.1. GTDB lineage: Bacteria > Pseudomonadota > Gammaproteobacteria > Burkholderiales > Burkholderiaceae_D > Janthinobacterium > Janthinobacterium psychrotolerans. The sequence goes on from NZ_LOCQ01000061.1 coordinate 150,720, forward strand.
TCGTTGGTCAGCGGCAGCTCGGGCAATGGTCCATCAATGTCATGGCCGGACAAATCGAAATTGCCGATCATGCGACCCAGCAGCGCCAGGCCCACCTCGGGCTGCACCAGCTCCTGCAATACGGCGAATTTATCCTGCGCCTCGGCTTCGCTTTGGCCCACCACGGCGAACAGGCCCGGCATGATTTTCAGGGCATCGGGATCACGCCCGATGGCTGCCACGCGCTGCTTGATATCGCGGTAAAACGCCTGCGCCGACGGCAGCGCCGGATGGGCAGTAAACACCACGTCGGCGGTGGCGGCGGCCAGCGTGCGGCCGGCCTCGGAACTGCCGGCCTGCACCACCACAGGATGACCCTGGGCGCTGCGCGCCACGTTCAGCGGCCCAGCCACCGAAAAATGTTCGCCGTGATGATCGAGCCGGCGCACGCTGCCGGGCCGGTACAACTGTCCGTGCGCCTTGTCGTTGACGGCAGCGTCGTCATCCCAGCCATTCCACAAGCCGGTCACCACATCGTAAAACTCGCGCGCCCGCGCATAGCGCTCGGCATGGCCCACGTGCTGCTCGCGGCCGAAGTTCTGCGCCTCGATGGCGTTGTCGGAGGTCACCAGATTCCAGCCTGCCCGCCCTTGCGAAATCGCGTCGAGCGAGGCGAACTTGCGCGCCACGTGATACGGCTCGTTGTAGGTGGTCGTCGCCGTGCCGATCAGGCCGATATGTTCGGTCACGGCCGCCAGCGCCGACAGCAAGGTCAAGGGTTCGAGCGCCGGCACGCCATTGGTCAGCGCCACGCTGTCGGCAAAGAAGACGGCGTCGAGGCAGGCTTTTTCGGCGGCCAGCACCTGGCGCTTGAAGACCTGGAACACATTGCCTTCGAGGTCGGTATCGGGATGGCGCCAGGCCGCCACATGGTGGCCGTGGCGCATCAGGAAAGCGCCGATGTTGAGCTGGCGTTTGGAGGGTGCATTCATCTTAAAACTCCTTGCGTGCGGTGATGCCAACATAACGGCTGTCGTCGCGCGGCACGCCGCGCGTCACGTAGCCGGTGGAGGCGACCAGGTTGGTCGCATACGATTTGTTGGCCAGGTTTTTCGCCACCAGCGCCACCCGCCAGCCACCGTCCACCGAAGACACGGTCAGGCCCGCATTGAGCAGGCCATACGCGCCCTGGATCGCGTCCGGCGACTGGAACAGATCGTACTGCGTGCGGCTTTGATAGCTGTAGTCGGCCGACAGGTCGAGCAGCAGGCCGTTGTTCAGAGGGATGCCGTAACTGGCGCGCACAAAGCTCTTCCATTTCGGCGAGAACGGCAGGGTCTTGCCATTGAGGTTGCACGAGGCGGCAGCGGCGGCCGGGCAATTGAACTGGTCGATCTGCGCGTCCGTGTAAGCGAGGGCCGCGTTCAGGCTCAGTTGCTGCGTGGGCCGCGCCGCCACGTCCAGTTCCAGGCCGCGCGTGGACACCTCGCCGGCATTGATCAGGCGCGTGACGACGGCGCCGGCCACCGTGTCATAGAAGTTGGCCTGGTAGTCTCTATACGCCGTATGAAAGGCGGCCAGATTGACCGTCAAACGGCGCTGCAGCCAGCTTGACTTCAAGCCCAGCTCGAAGGCATCCGAGGTCTCCGGTTTCAGGGCCAGGGTGTCGCGCGCCAGCATATTGAAAAACACATTGTAGGCCGGCCCCTTGTAGCCGCGAGAATAGGTGGCGTAGGTATTGATGCCGGGCGCCAGGTCGTACTGCAGCCCCACCCTGCCCGAGTAGCCATCCTTGGTGACGGAACCGTCGCTTTGCACGGCCGGCTGCACGCCGGCAAAGGCGGTAGCCTGGGTCGAGGTGCGCGCATGGTCGTAGGCCAGCTCGTCGCGGTTCCAGCGCGCGCCGACGATGCCGCGCAGGGCCGGCGTGAAGTTCAGCGTCGCTTCGCCGAACACGGCATAGCTGTCATTCCTGACGCCATAATCGGCGCGGCCGCTGTTCACAGTATTTGTCGTCACGATGCGCTGGTAGGTTTCGCGGTCCTTGCCGTGCAGGTAGAAGGCGCCGGCCACATAGTCGACAAAACCGTCTTTTGGCGAGGCCACGCGCAGCTCCTGCGAAACCTGAGAAAACGCCACCGTGCCGATATCGCGCGTGGCCGGATACGCCGCCGTGATGCGCGACGCTTCCGCGCTGTTGCCGATTGCCGAGGTGCTGGTGTACTGCGCATTGTCCCAGTCGCGCGCGGCGCTGATCGAAGTAAAAGTGTAGCCGTTCACGCGCCAGTCCACCTGGGCGGAAACGCCACGGTTGGTGTCGCGTATATCGCTGGGCAGATCGGTATTGACGCTGCGGTTTTCAAGGCTGGCGACGACCGGTGCAATCGCCTGCGAAAACGCGGTGCTGGTCGATTTGTACGCCGTGAAACTGGGCGAGCCGGTGCCGCGCAGATAGTCGGCGATCAGGGTGATGTCGAGGTCCTCGCGCGGCGTGATATCGACCCGCGCGCGCAGCCCTTTGCGCTCGTAGCCATTGACCTTGCCGCCGCCAGCATGGACGTTGCTGACGTTGCCATCGTAATCGGCATACAGGGCGTTGAGCGACGCCGCGATCACGTTCGGCACCAGCGCGCCCGAGACCCCGGCGCGCAGCCGTTTTTCATTGCCTTCGTAGTAGCCGCCGTCGACGTAGCCGGCCAGCTGCTGGCCCGGCTTGCGGCTGACCACATTCAATACGCCGGAAGACGCGTTCTTGCCGAACAGGGTGCCTTGCGGGCCGCGCAGCACTTCCACCCGGTCGATATCGAGCAGGTCCAGGGTGGCCTGGCCGGGACGCGCCAGCACCACGCCGTCGATCACCGTCGAGACGGTAGGCTCGACGCCGGGCGAGGTGGAAATGGTGCCGATGCCGCGCACGAAAATGGTCGAGTCCTTGTTGCCGCCCTGCTGGCGAAACGTGGCGCTGGGGATCTCCTGCACGATGGACTCGATGCTGTTGCGGTTGGCCTGTTCCAGCCGTTCGCCATCGATCACGGTAATGGCCAGCGGCACCGACTGCAGGCTGGCGTTGCGGCGCGTGGCGCTGACCGTCACGCTCGGCACTTCACTGCCCGCCTGGACCACCCCGATGGCGGCCGCTTCGGCAATCGCCGCATCGCCCTGGTCGAGCGCATCGGCGGCCTGCACGCCGCCCGCCAGCAAGACGCCGCTCAAGAACAAGCCCTGTTTCAATGCCGCCTGGCTGGCGGTGCGCTTGCTGTGGTTCTGTAGCATGGAATATCCCTGTCATGGTGTGCGTTGTTATGCGAAAAGCGTCTGTGCTGCGTCATGAAATCAACTTTGTCCTGCCCGGCAACTCTGCTAAACTTTTTATGGTACCGGTACCGTTTGAAGTGTCTTTGATGGCCAGATTGAAGTCAAAGAATTAAAAAAACCTTGGATATGTCTTTTAGGAATAAGCGCATGGCGGATGAAAAACCAGCAGCAAGCACGCGCAAGCGGCGTGGCTCGGGCCGCGCCACGATTCACGACGTGGCGCGCCTGGCGCAGGTCGGCTCGATCACGGTGTCGCGCTATCTGAAGCAGCCGGCGCAGGTCTCAACCGAACTGGGTGCGCGCATCGCCGCCGCCGTGGCGCAGCTGCACTATGTGCCCAACCTGGTGGCGGGCGGCCTGGCGTCGACCCACAGCCGCATCGTCGGCATGGTGATCCCGAATATCTCGGGCCCGATCTTTGCCAACACCATCCAGAGCTTCAGCGACACCCTGAGCGCGCACGGCTACCAGCTGCTGCTGGCGTCGAGCTATTTTTCGCAGGAACAGGAAGAAAGCGCCGTGCGCGCCTTTCTCGGCTGGTCGCCGGCCGCGCTGGTGGTGACGGGGCCCTTCCACAGCAAGGCGACGGAAAAGATGCTGGCCGAAGCGCAGATCCCGGTGGTGGAAACCTGGGATTATCGTCCCCGCCGCAAAGCCATCCAGGTGGGCTTTTCGAATGTCGAGGTAGGCCTGCAGCAGGCGCGCTACCTGCTCGACAAAGGCTATCGCCGCATCGCCTTCGTGCAGAACAGCGTGGCCGGGGATTTGAGTGCGCTGGACCGGCGCGACGGCTATGCGCAAGCGATGGCGCAGGCCGGCCTGAAACCGTGGACGTTTATCCCGACCGAGCAAGCCCCGTTCGACGCAGGCCGCCAGGCGTTCGAAGCGCTGGCGCTGCGCAAAAAACCGCTTGAGGCCATCATCTTCGCCAACGACAACCTGGCCGCAGGGGCGCTGCTGGCCGGCCAGCGCGCCGGCATCGCCATGCCGGACCAATGCGCGCTGATGGGCTTTGGCGACTATGCGATTTCGCCGCTGCTGCTGCCCAGCCTGACCACCATCCGCCCACCGGCCCGCGAGATCGGCGAGATCGCCGCGCTGCGCATTCTCGAAGCGCTGGGCGCCGTACCGCTGGACGGCAAGCACGCCAATGCACGCCTGAACCGCCTCACGTGCGAAGTGATCGCGCGCGAAAGCGCCTGAAACGAGAAAAAGGAACACAATGAAAATCATCAAAACACTGGCGCTGGCATTGGCCCTGTCGGCAAGCGTACTGGCCCACGCGGCCGAGCCCATCAGCATCGGATTTCAAAAAGGCAGTGGCCTGCTGGCCGTGCTGAAAGCGCAGGGCACACTGGAAAAAACCCTGGCTGCGCAGCAGCGGCAGGTAAGCTGGATCGAATTCCCGGCCGGGCCGCAAATGCTCGAAGCGCTCAATACCGGCAGCATCGACTTTGGCAGCACGGGCGCGCCGCCACCCATCTTCGGCCAGGCGGCCGGCGTCGATTTGTTATACGTGGGCGCGGAACCGGCACCCGTGTCGAGTGAAGCGATCTTTGTCGCCAGGGACTCGCCGCTGAAGAACGTGACAGACTTGAAGGGAAAACGGGTGGCGTTCCAGAAGGGTTCCGGCTCGCACTTTTTGCTCGTCGTGGCGCTGCAGAAAGCCGGCCTCACCATGCGCGATATCGTGCCGATTTATCTTGGCCCGGCCGAGGCGCGCGCGGCTTTTGTCAGCGGCAAGATCGATGCCTGGGTGGTGTGGGACCCATATTTCGCTTCCGCCCAGCAGGCGTATGCGGTGCGGGTGCTGGCCGACTACCAGGGCCTGCCGCAAGCCAACGGTTTTTACCTGGCCTCGCGCAAGTTCGCACAGCAATCGCCACAGGTTTTGTCCGCCATGCTGGACCAGGTCCGCGCCACCGGCCAGTGGGCGGCCAGCCACCCGCAAGACATCGCCGCCCTGATCGGCCCGCTGACGGGCTTGCCACCGGACATCGTCGCCACCTGGCAGTCGCGCACCCGCTACGGCGCCGTGCCCGTCACGGCCGATATCGTCGCCAACCAGCAGCGCGTGGCCGATCTGTTTTACCAGCAGAAACTGATACCGAAGCCGGTGAATGTTGCAGGTAGCGTATGGCTGTGGAAGCCGGCAAAGCCGTGATGTGGAGTTGTGGGCGATGCGTGTCGGATTACGCCCTGCGGGCTAATCCGACCTACGCGGCCACGAGATACCGCAGGTCGGATTAGCGCGGCGTAGCCGCGCGTAATCCGACAACATTGTTGGCGCTGGATTTAATGCTTGTGGCCGCAGCTTGGGCCATGAACATGGCCGGAACTTTGTTTGACGGTCATATCCGCTTTCGCGTCGCGCCCGCTGTCGCCGGGAAAGCCGGCCGCCGTCAAGTTGTCCAGGTATTGCTGCCAAAGGGTGGCCTGCTCGGCGCCCAGCTTGTACAGATAGGTCCAGGTGTACAGGCCGGAATTATGGCCATCACTGAAGGTGGGCTGCACCGCGTAGTTGCCGACCGGGTCCAGGCTGTTCAGGCCCACCAGGCGCTTGCCCAGCTGCAGGGTTTCCTGGCCCTTGCCATGGCCTTGCACTTCGGCCGATGGCGAGTACACGCGCAGGTATTCGAAGGGCAGCGAAAAGGCGGCGCCATCGTCAAAGGTGATTTCCAGCACGCGCGACTGGTTGCGCACGGTAATGCCGGTAGGCTGGGGAGTAGGTGTGCTCATGGATAAACTCTTTATGCAGTCAAGGTCAAGCGGTCAAACGGTCGATAATGGCGGTGCGCAATGCCGGCAACAAGGCGCGGCGCGCGGCCAGCACTTCGGGTGGCGTACTGCGCTGGACCACGGCCCAGCTGGGGTTCGGGAAATGCGCGTCGTCCGGGTAGCGGGGAATCACGTGCCAGTGCACATGCGGCGTCATGTTGCCGAAGCTGGCTACATTCACCTTTTCCGGCTGCATCACTTCGCGCACGGCCAGCTCGACCTGCCACACCACTTCCATGACATAGTTGCGCTCGCCTGGCGTCAGGTCCGTCATTTCCTTGACGTGCTTGTTCCAGATCACGCGGCAAAAGCCCGGGTAGGACGGATCATCGACGGCCACCACCGACAGGCGCTCGCTGCGCCACAGCAAGGCGTCACCGCCCTGCTGCCGTGCGAAGCCGTCGAGCAAACTGCACAGGTCGCAAGGCGCGGACATTACACCAGCACCCGCTCGATGCCGCCATCGTTGGCGCGTTTCACGTAGTCCGGCATCCAGTTCTCTCCCAGCAAGTGTTTGGCGATCTCGACGACGATATAGTCGGCGGTGGTGCCCGAATCGTCATTGTAGCGCGACAGGCCTTGCAGGCAGGACGGGCAGCTGGTGAGGATTTTCACGTCGCCAGTGAAGCCGTCGCCGCGCAGCTTGTCGGCGCCCTTGACCATTTCTTCTTCCTTGCGGAAACGCACTTGCGTGGAAATGTCGGGGCGCGTGACGGCCAGCGAACCGGATTCGCCGCAGCAACGGTCGTTCTTCTCGATCTTCACGTTGTCCACCGTGCTGATCAGCGAATTGATGGTCTTGCCCGACTCCTGCAGCTTCATCGGATTGTGGCAAGGCTCGTGGTACATATAGCGCGTGCCGTTGACGCCTTCCAGCTTGACCTGTTTTTCCAGCAGGTATTCATGAATATCCATGATGCGGCAGCCCGGGAAAATTTTCTCGAACTGATAGGTTGCCAGCTGGTCGTAACAGGTGCCGCACGACACCAGCACCGTCTTGATGTCGAGGTAGTTGAGCGTGTTGGCCATGCGGTGGAACAGCACGCGGTTATCCGTCATCATCTTTTCGGCCTTGTCGAACTCGCCGGCGCCGCGTTGCGGATAACCGCAGCACAGGTAGCCAGGCGGCAAGACCGTCTGCACGCCCACTTCCCACAGCATCGCCTGCGTGGCCAGGCCCACTTGCGAGAACAAGCGTTCCGAACCGCAACCGGGGAAGTAGAACACGGCTTCCGTATCGGCCGTGGTGGTCTTCGGATTACGGATGATCGGAATGACTTTATCGTCCTCGATATCGAGCAGCGCGCGCGCGGTTTTCTTCGGCAGGTTGCCCGGCATCTTTTTATTGATGAAGTGGATCACCTGCGCCTTGACGGGCGGCTTGCCGGTCGATGGCGGCGGCGCCTTGGTCTGCTTTTTGGCAAATTTCTTCAGCAGGTCGTGGCCCAGGCGCTGCGCCTTGTAGCCCCAGCCGATCATGACCTGGCGCGTGGCGTTGATCGTCACCGGATCGGTGGCGTTCAGGAACAGCATGGTGGCCTTGGTGCCCGGGTTAAAACTTTTCTTTTCCATCTTGCGCAGCAAGTTGCGCATGTTCATCGACACGTCGCCGAAGTCGATATTCACCGGGCAAGGCGTGACGCATTTGTGGCAAACGGTGCAATGGTCGGCCACGTCCTCGAACTCTTCCCAATGCTTGATGGAAATGCCGCGCCGCGTCTGTTCCTCGTACAAAAACGCTTCGATCAGCGACGAGGTCGCCAAAATCTTGTCGCGCGGCGAGTACAGCAAGTTGGCGCGCGGCACGTGGGTCGAGCACACCGGTTTGCATTTGCCGCAGCGCAGGCAGTCCTTGACGCTGTCGGCAATGGCACCGATATCGCTTTGCTGCATGATCAGCGACTCGTGGCCCATCAGGCCGAACGATGGCGTATAGGCGTTGCGCAAGTCAGCGCCCATGCCCGGCAGGTTCAGCAGTTTGCCCTTGTTGAAGCGGCCTTCCGGATCGATGCGCAGTTTGTAGCTGCGGAAGTCACCAATCTCTTCTTCGGTCAAAAATTCCAGCTTGGTAATACCGATACCGTGTTCGCCGGAAATCACGCCGTTCAGCGAGCGGGCCAAAATCATGATGCGGCCCACGGCTTCGTGGGCGTCCTGCAGCATTTCGTAGTTGTCCGAGTTGACCGGCAAGTTGGTGTGCACATTGCCGTCGCCGGCATGCATGTGCAGCGCGACGAAGACGCGGCTGCGCAAAATGCGTGCGTGAATCGCGGTGGCTTCATCGAGGATCAGCTTGAAGGCGGCGCCGTTGAAGATCTGGCGCAGCTGGGCGCGGATTTCCTGCTTCCAGGTCACGCGCACGGTGCGGTCCTGCACCACATCGAACAGGGTCGCCTCAGGCTGGGTTTCCAGGCGCGCGTCGAACACGGGCAGCAGGCGCTCCATGCCCAGTTCGGCCAGTTCATGTTTCACGTCGGCCAGCGGGCGGTCCAGCTGGGCCAGCAGACAGGTCCAGCGGCTGGTGACCTGCGCCAGCAACTGCTGCGCCTGCTCGGCGCGATCGCCCAGCATTTCGGCGTCGTCGACGCGGTCGTCCGAAGCGTCGTCGCTCTTGCCGATCGGCAGGTTACCCTTGCCGAAGAACTCGGTCAGCGCCGCGGCCAGCTGCAGCTTGTTCTTGATCGACAGCTCGATATTGATGCGCTCGATGCCGTCCGTGTATTCGCCCATGCGGTTGAGCGGAATGACCACGTCTTCATTGATCTTGAAGGCGTTGGTGTGCTTGGCGATCGCGGCCGTACGGGCGCGGTCGAGCCAGAATTTCTTGCGCGCTTCCGGGCTGACGGCAACAAAACCTTCGCCGACGCGGGTGTTGGCGATCCGCACCACTTCCGAGGCCGCTTGCGCGACCGCGTTTTCATCGTCGCCGACGATGTCGCCGAACAGCGCCATCTTCGGCAGCACGCCGCGCTTCGACTTGGTGGCGTAGCCGACCGCGCGCAGATAGCGTTCGTCCAGGTGCTCCAGGCCCGCCAGGCGGATGGTCGTGTACTGCTCGCCCTTGGCCGGCAAGCCGTCGAGGTAGTCCTTGATTTCCACGATCGACGGAATCGCGTCGCGCGCCTGGCCGAAGAACTCCAGGCAGACGGTGCGGGCGAACTTCGGCATCTTGTGCAGGATCCAGCGGGCCGACGTGATCAGGCCGTCGCAACCTTCTTTCTGGATGCCTGGCAAGCCGGCCAGGAATTTGTCGGTGACGTCCTTGCCCAGGCCTTCCTTGCGGAATTTGCGACCGGGAATTTCCAGGATTTCCGTCTTGAATGGCGCGTTCGGTTTGGTGGCGTCGCGCGTGCTCGGGTGGCGCCATTCCAGCTGGAAGCGGGCCAGCGCGATATCGTGGATCTTGCCCAGGTTATGGTCCAGGCGCGTGACGTCGAGCCAGTCGCCGTTCGGGTCGACCATGCGCCACGAGGCCAGGTTGTCCAGCGCCGTGCCCCACAGCACGGCCTTCTTGCCGCCCGCATTCATGGCGACGTTGCCGCCGATACACGATGCATGCGCCGAGGTCGGATCGACCGCGAACACGAAACCAGCCTTCTCCGCCGCTTCCGAGACTTTATTGGTGATCACGCCGGCGCCCGAATAAATCGTCGCGTATTCGTGGGTCAATCCTGGCAACACCGTCATTTCGACCGCGCCCAGGTTGATCAGTTTTTCCGTATTGATCACGGCCGACATCGGCGTCAATGGAATCGCGCCGCCCGTGTAGCCGGTGCCGCCGCCGCGCGGGATGATGGTCAGCCCCAGCTCGATACAGCCCTTGACCAGGCCGGCCATTTCCTCTTCGGTGTCCGGGGTCAGCACCACGAACGGGTATTCCACGCGCCAGTCGGTGGCATCGGTCACGTGCGAGACGCGCGTCATGCCGTCGAAACGCACATTGTGTTTTTCCGTGTAGCGGCCCAGCACTTTTACCGTGCGCTTGCGCAGGTCATAGGTTTTGCGGAATTCGTCGCCAAAATCGGCCACCGCCTTGCTGGCAGCTTTCAGCAGCAGTTCGACATTGTGGCTGCGCGCCTGCGCCACTTCCGGCGATTCGCCCGAAGCGGCGACGTCGCCGCCGGCCGCGTCGATCGACAGGCGGCGCTTGTCGACTTCGGCCAGCCGGTGATGCAGGGCATCGATCAGGCCCTGGCGGCGCTTGGGGTTGTCGAGCAGGTCGTCCTGCAGGTAGGGATTGCGGCGCACCACCCAGATATCGCCGAGCACCTCATACAGCATGCGCGCCGAACGGCCCGTCTGGCGCGCGCCGCGCAGCTCGTCGAGCAGGCGCCACGAGTCCTCCCCCAACAGGCGTATCACGATCTCGCGATCGGAAAACGACGTGTAGTTATACGGGATTTCGCGCAGGCGGCTGGCTGCGGGACCATTGGGCGTTTCTGCCAATAAAGCTTGGATATGTGCGGGAGCGTTCATGGAGTATGGTGACGATGAGGACTGGACCCTAAAGGACCATTTTATCTTATTGCGCCGCACCATGCGGGAACAGCCTTAGCGCGCCTAAGGTTTAAGCAGCATGCCGGCAACAAAATCAAATACGGCAGAGTCTGCCTTTGAATGAATAAAAGTTCAATATCGGAGCATTTCTTGCTGAAAAATGCCAACTTTTATCAGCCGCTGCAAATTATCAGGCCGCCCAACAATGGGGCAAACCGGCGTTGCAAACCGCCCCACCTTGGCACGCATCAGGACAGCATCTGTCCAATCCGGTGCCATACGCCATCGGGTACATACAGCAGCAAGGTGGTCATGGTCAGATAGCGCGCGCACTTGCCGACCGCCATATAGGCCACGCTGGGCCAGAACGGCAGTTTCAGCCAGCCGGCCAGGGTGCACAGCGGATCGCCCACGCCGGGCAGCCATGCCAGCAGCATGGTCTTGGCGCCGTAACGGGCCAGCCAGCGGAACCAGCGCGTGTCGCGCTCCTTGGCGAACGCCTGCTTGGCCCGGTAGCCCATCCAGTAATCGACGGCGCCGCCCAGGGTATTGCCGACGGTGGCAACCGCAATGGCGGGCCAGAACAGGGCGGGGTTGGCCTTGATGACGGCGAACACGGCCGGCTCGGAGCCGAGCGGCAGCAAGGTAGCGGAAATAAAGCTGATCAGAAAGACCGATGTCAGCCCGACCTCCGGCGCCGCTATCAGTTGCAGCAGCCAGGTGATTGCGGATTCGATCATTGAACACTTCGGCATGGGCAAGGCTCTCCATTATAATGAAGAGCAGCTTGCGCGCCGCACGAACCGTGCGGACAGGCAAGGGCTCACCGGCCCGCAGTTCCAAGAGCATGCTTGCCGCCCCGCTATCCGCCCGGGCAAGGCATGCCGACGTACACGCTCCAGCGCACTTCCTGGCCCAGAATCACTCGCTTGCAGACTATGAACATCGACTACCTCAAGAAAATCCTGACCGCCCGCGTCTATGACGTTGCCTCCGAAACGCCGCTGGAACTGGCGCCGAACCTGTCACAGCGTATCGGCAACCAGATTTACTTCAAGCGCGAAGACATGCAAAGCGTGTTCAGCTTCAAGGTGCGCGGCGCCTACAACAAGATGGCCCACCTGAGCGAAGCGCAACTGAAGCGCGGCGTCATCTGCGCCTCGGCCGGCAACCATGCGCAAGGTGTGGCGCTGTCGGCCGCCCGCATGGGCTGCCGCGCCGTCATCGTCATGCCGACCACCACGCCCCCCGTCAAGATCGACGCTGTCAAGGCGCGCGGCGGCAGCAGCGTGGAAATCGTGCTGCATGGCGATTCGTATACCGACGCCTACAACCACGCTCTGACCCTGGAACAGGAACAGAAGCTGACGTTCGTGCACCCGTTCGACGACCCGGACGTGATCGCCGGCCAGGGCACCATCGGCATGGAAATCCTGCGCCAGCACGCCGGCCCGATCCACGCCATTTTCATCGCCATCGGCGGCGGCGGCCTGATCGCCGGCGTGGCGGCCTATGTGAAACAGATACGCCCGGACATCAAGATCATCGGCGTGCAGACGGTCGACTCCGACGCCATGGCGCGCTCGCTCAAGGCCAAGGAACGCGTGACCCTGCCCGACGTCGGCCTGTTCTCCGACGGCACGGCGGTGCGCCTGGTGGGCGAGGAAACCTTCCGCCTGGCCCAGCAATACGTGGATGAAGTCATCATCGTCGACACCGACGCCATCTGCGCCGCCATCAAGGATGTATTTACCGATACGCGCTCGATCCTGGAGCCGGCCGGCGCGCTGGCGATTGCCGGCGCCAAGGCCTATGTGGAACGCGCCAGCCTGAGCAAGCACCCCATCGTCAACCAGACCCTGGTGACGATTGCCTGCGGCGCCAACATGAATTTCGACCGCCTGCGCTTTGTTGCCGAACGGGCCGAGCTGGGCGAATTCCGCGAAGCCGTGTTTGCCGTCACGATGCGCGAGCAGCGCGGCAGCTTCAAGCGTTTCTGCTCGCTGATCGGCGCGCGCAACGTGACCGAATTCAATTACCGCATCAGCGACGAAAAAGACGCCCATGTGTTTGTCGGCATCCAGATCGCCGACCGCCATGAGTCCGGCGCCATGGCCAAGCGTTTCGAAGAACACGACTTCCGCACCCTGGACCTGACGCACGACGAGCTGGCCAAGTCGCATATCCGCCACCTGGTGGGCGGCAAGAGCCGGCTGGCGCAGGACGAGCTGCTGTACCGCTTCGAGTTCCCGGAACGCCCGGGCGCGCTGATGCGCTTCCTCGACAGCATGGCGCCGAACTGGAATATTTCATTGTGTCACTACCGCAGCCAGGGCGGCGATGTGGGCCGCATCCTGGTCGGCCTGCAGGTGCCGCCAGATGAGATGGTCGAGTTCGGGCGTTTCCTCGATACGCTGGGGTACCGGTATTGGGATGAGACGAGTAATCCGGTGTATAAATTGTTCCTGGGATAAACTTATCCCTTCCCCGGCAGGCAGGCTCGACACTCGCCGCCGGGGGATTTAGGCTACCATTCGTGCTTGACCGAATGGACGCCATCATCATGACCACTACCAACGACCTCGCCGAACTATCCCCCCTGGGCAAGAGCTCGGCCTACCGCAGCGACTACGCGCCGGAACTGCTGTTTCCGATTCCGCGCCAGGGCAAGCGCGACGAGCTGGAACTGCGCGGCACCCTGCCCTTCTTTGGCCTCGATATCTGGAACGCCTACGAATTGTCGTGGCTGAACCAGCGCGGCAAGCCGCACGTGGCCGTGGCCAAGGTCAGCGCGCCGGCCGACTCGCCCAATATCATCGAATCGAAGTCGTTCAAGCTCTACCTGAACTCGTTCAACCAGACCAAACTGGACAGCCCGCAAGCGCTGCTGGCCCTGCTGAAACAGGATCTGTCGAACGGCTTTGGCGCGCCGGTGCAGGTGGAACTGACCTTGCAGGAAGACTTCGGCAAACTCAAGATGGGCGAATTCGACGGCGTGCTGCTCGACCGCCTCGACCTGGACATCACCGACTACACGCCGTCGCCGCAGTTGCTGAAGGCGGCGCTGGACGAAGCGCCGGTGGAAGAAAAACTGGTGTCGCACCTGCTCAAATCGAATTGCCTGGTCACCGGCCAGCCGGACTGGGGCAGCGTGCAGATCGAGTATGCGGGGCCGCAGATCGACCAGGAAAGCCTGCTGCGCTACCTGATCGGTTTCCGCGAACATAATGAATTCCACGAGCAGTGCGTCGAACGCATCTTTGTCGACATTTTGCGCCAGTGCAAGCCGCAAAAATTGTCGGTCTACGCGCGCTACACGCGCCGCGGCGGCCTCGATATCAATCCCTGGCGCAGCAACTTCAGCACCGGACACATGCCCGGCAACCTGCGCAACGCGCGCCAATAAGTACTGGTCATGGCCGCAGGATGGGCGCAGAATGATGCTGTTCGGAACGCTGGCTGTGTTTTAAAACAACGCCAGCGCGCTTGAAGCAGGCAACACAAAACGCTGAAAAATCGGAAAATCGGCGATCGGCGACGGAAAAACCGGCAGGAGTTTGGTTTTCAATCAAGAAATAGCTAATTCCCTTCGGGGTTATTTTTTTGATAAAATGCTTGCTTGTCCCGCCAGAGTGACTACTGCGCCGGCAGCGAGCTTATACTGTTGAGAATTGGCGTTACAGGCCACTCAAACAGGCCTATAATTCGGCTCGCAAGCCCTCTGCGCATTGCACCATTTCATTGAGTGTCATGACTAATCTTAGCAAAATATTATCCCTCGAAAACGTCCTGCTGGACCTGGAAGTCTCCAGCAAAAAGCGCGCTTTCGAGCAAGCCGGCCTGATCTTCGAAAACAACTACGGCATCGCCCGCTCCACCGTGTCGGACAATCTGTTCGCCCGCGAGCGCCTGGGTTCGACCGGCCTCGGCCATGGCGTGGCCGTGCCGCACGGCCGCATCAAGGGCGCCAAGACCCTGAAAGCGCCACTGGGCGCCTTTGTGCGCCTGGCCGAGCCGATTCCGTTCGAGTCGCCCGACGGCAAGCCGGTCAGCCTGTTGTTTTTCCTGCTGATCCCCGATCATGTGACCCAGCAACACTTGGAAATCCTGTCGGAAATCGCCGAGATGTTTTCGGACGACGCTTTCCGCACGGCGCTGGCCACCGATCCGGACCCGAAATCAGTGCATTCGCGCATCGTTAATTGGCAACCCAGCCTGCAAGCGGCGGGTTAAACTTCAGGTATCGATCCACTCCTGAAGAAAACTGCCATGTTGCAAACGCCGCTGACGATACAACGCCTGTACGACGACAATCGCGAAAGTCTGCAACTGGGCTGGTTCGCCGGCTTTCCCGGCGGCGAGCGCCTGATCTCGGGCGACGTCTCGTCGGCCGCCGACCAGGTCGGCCATTTGAACCTGATCCACCCGGGCCGCATCCAGGTCTTTGGCCACCAGGAAATCAATTACTACCAGCGCCTGAAGGTCAATACGCGCACCCACGTGATCGGCGAGCTGATCGCGGGCGGCCCACCGGCGCTGATCATTGCGCAAGGGCTGGAAACGCCGCCCGACATCCTCGCCATCTGCGACGAGCAGAATATCCCCCTGTTTTCCACGCCGCTGCCGGCCGCCCAGGTGATCGACTTCCTGCGCGTCTACCTGTCGAAAAAACTGGCGCAGCGTATCATCATGCATGGCGTATTCATGGATGTGCTGGGCGTGGGCGTGCTGATCACGGGCGACTCGGGCCTGGGCAAGAGCGAGCTGGGCCTGGAACTGATTTCGCGCAGCCACGGCCTGGTGGCCGACGACGCCGTCGAGTTCTCGCGCATCGCCCCCAACATGATCGAAGGGCGCTGCCCGCCTCTGCTGCAGAACCTGCTTGAAGTACGCGGCCTGGGCCTGCTCGACATCAAGGCCATCTTTGGCGAAACGGCCGTGCGCCGCAAGATGCGGCTGAAACTGATCGTGCACCTGGTGCGCCGCAACGCGCTGGAAGAAGAAGTCGAGCGCCTGCCTTTTTTGTTCCCCACTGAAGACGTGCTGGGCCTGCCCGTGCGCAAGGTCGTCATTCCGGTCGCCGCCGGCCGCAATATCGCGGTGCTGCTCGAAGCGGCCGTGCGCAATACCATCTTGCAACTGCGCGGGATTGATACCTTGCAGGAGTTCATGGAGCGCCAGAGGTTGGCAATGAGCGGGGACTAGCCTGCAGTGAAGTTCGCCCTTGCAAGGGCGAACCGTTACGCAGGCACGAAGCGATGCTTCCTGCATTCCCTGCTGCACCAACGATTGGCCATGAGCGGCGGCCAAGGCCGGGGTCAGCCCCCCACGACCGTCAGCTCAAGCCTCCGAGCGAGCGGCATTGATGGTCTGACCCCAGCTTTGTCCAACCAGCACCACAATCAGTTGCAATAAATTGTAAAAAATTTGCCTCGGCGCAGAGCTGCGGTCTTTATTGTATGATTGCCGCATGCATATCATCCTTATTACCGGTATATCCGGCTCCGGAAAATCCGTGGCACTCAAGGTGCTGGAAGATACAGGCTACTACTGTGTCGACAACCTGCCGCCGGCCTTGTTGCCGAGTTTGGTACAAACCTTGCTGCAGGAAGGCACCAGCCGCCTGGGCGTGGCCGTCGATGCGCGCAGTGCCGAGTCGCTGGTCAACCTGCCGCACAATGTGGCGCTGCTGCGCGACCAGGGGCATGATGTCAAGGTCATGTTCCTGACAGCGACCACGCACTCGCTGGTGGCGCGCTTTTCGGAAACGCGGCGCAGCCATCCGCTGTCGCATGAGTTGCGCCCTGACCAGAATCCGGCCAGCCGCCGCACCCTGATCGAATGCATTTCGGAAGAGCGCGAACGGCTGTCGGCCATCGAACAGCTGGGCCATGTGATCGACACCTCGGACTTGCGCGCCAACAAGCTGCGCGAATGGATCAAGGATATCCTCGCCTCCGAACGGGCGCCGCTGACGCTGTTCTTCGAGTCGTTTGCCTTCAAGCTGGGGGTGCCGCTGGACGCCGACTTCGTGTTCGACGTGCGGGCCCTGCCCAATCCGTATTACGACCTGGCATTGCGGCCACTCGATGGCCGCGACGCGCCCGTGATCGCCTTCCTCGATGCCCAGCCGGCGGCGCTGGAACTGTTTGCCGATATCCGTAATTTCGTGGAAAAATGGTTGCCTTCGTTCAAGGCCGATAACCGCAGCTACCTGACGGTGGCGCTCGGCTGCACGGGAGGACAGCACCGTTCGGTGTATATGGCCGAACACCTGGCGCAGTATTTCGCCGACCAGGAGCGGGTCGTGCTGCGCCACCGCGAACGCAACTAGCGAAAAAAAGACGCAAAAAAGGGCGCGAGGTTATGAAAACAGCGCGCCCTTAGTTGATCACAACAAGCTGGAGCGGCAGGCCTAGACGGCGGCGGCTTCTTCAGGCGTGTTGTCTGGCAGATGCTTGATCGCCTCTTTACCGTGCCCTTGCACTTTGGTTTTGTATTTCATCACTTGCCGGTCCAGCTTGTCGATCAGGCTGTCGATCGCGGCATACAGGTCTTGCGCCAGGCTCTCGACGTAGACGGTCTTGCCGCTCAGTCGCAGATTCACTTCGGCCTTCTGGCGTTTTTCTTTCTCTTTGAGGTTGTCGACGGTCAGAATCACGGCGATATCGATGACGTGATCGAAATGGCGTTTCACGCGCTCCAGTTTGGTTTGTACGTATTCACGGATGGCTGGTGTCACTTCGAGATGATGTCCGCTGATGGTGAGATTCATACACACTCCTAAAGATGATCGGGTTCGTGCGGTGTCCATCGATCCGGCCCGCAGAGGAACCGAAAAAACTACAAAGACTTACGCAGACTCACTGGCGGTATTTTCAACGCTTCCCGGTATTTGGCAACAGTACGTCGCGCAATCACCATGCCTTGTTCCCCCAGCATGTCCGCAATCTTACTGTCGGATAAAGGATTTTTAGGGTTCTCTGCTCCTGTCAATTGCACGATCAAGGCCCGTATCGCCGTCGATGATGCTTCCCCACCTGCTTCGGTGGCGACGTGGCTGCCAAAGAAATACTTCAACTCAAACATTCCATGCGGGGTCAGCATGTACTTTTGGGTTGTTACCCGGGAGATAGTACTCTCGTGTAAACCCAGTGTATCAGCTATTTCGCGAAGCACAAGTGGCCGCATGGCAACTGCGCCGTGCGAGAAAAAATCCTTTTGCCGTTCTACTATCGCCTGCGCCACGCGCAGGATGGTGTCGAAGCGCTGGCGCATATTCTTGATCAGCCATTTGGCTTCCTGCAACTGCGCGCCCATGCCGCCCTCGCCCTTGCCCTGCTTGAGCAGGTTGGCGTACATGGCGTTGACGCGCAGGCGCGGCATCACGTCATTGTTGAGCGAAACCTGCCAGCCGTTGCGTGCGCGCTTGACCACCACGTCCGGCACCACATAGTCGGACACGTCGGAAGCGAACACGGCGCCCGGATGCGGATTGCACAGGCGAATCACCGTCTGCGCTTCGCGCAGATCCTCGTCGTCGCAATCGAGGGCTTTTTTCAGCTTGTTGAAGTCGCGCTGGGCAAACCAGGCCAGGTGTTTTTCAACGATGGTCAGGGCCATGCGGCGCGTCACCCGCGCCACCTGCGGCAGGCGTTTGATCTGCAGCGCCAGGCACTCGGACGCATTGCGCGCGCCCACGCCGGCCGGATCGAAACTTTGCAGCAGCGCCAGCGCCGTGCGCATCTCGTCGGCGTCGACTTCGAGTTCTTCGGGCAGGCGCGCCAAAATGTCGTCGAGCGGCTCTTCCAGGTAGCCGTTGTCGTCGAGCGCATCGATGATCAGTTCGACCAGCGCGCGGTCGCGCAGCTCGAGCACCGTCACGCGCATCTGTTCCATCAGGTGCTCGCGCAAGGTGCAGTGATGGGCCTCCAATTGCGGCCGGGAATCCTCGTCATCGGGCGCCTTGCCACGGCTGGCCTCGCTCCAGTCGCTGTCGCCCTCGGGCGCGGCCGTGCTCTCGCCAGCGTCGCCGTCAAAACTCTCCGCTTCGGCCGCCGGCGCCGGCGCTTCCTGGCCCGGTGGCGCCGGTGGCGCTTCCGCCGGCGCCGCGGTCGAACTCAAGGCGCCATCGGACAGCAGGCGCAAGGAACGGTCAAGCGGATCGTCGAGGCGTTCCAGCAAGGGATTATCGGTCAGCAATTGCTCCAGCTCCTGGTGCAATTCCAGCGTGGACAATTGCAACAGCCGTATCGATTGCTGTAATTGCGGCGTCAGTGCCAGGTGCTGCGAGGTGCGCAGCTGCAGTGATTGTTTCATCGGCTTACATGCGGAAGTGTTCGCCCAGATAGACCCGGCGTACCGACTCGTTGGCGATGATGTCGTCGGGCCGGCCCGACGCCAGCACCGAGCCCTGGTTGATGATGTAGGCGCGGTCGCAGATGCCCAGCGTTTCGCGCACATTATGGTCCGTGATCAGCACGCCGATATTGCGTTCCTTCAAAAACCGCACGATGCGCTGGATTTCGATTACGGCGATCGGGTCGACGCCGGCGAACGGCTCGTCGAGCAGCACGAAGCGCGGATCGGTGGCCAGCGCGCGCGCAATTTCCACGCGGCGGCGCTCGCCGCCCGACAGCGACAGCGCCTGGTTTTCGCGCAGCTTTTCAATCTGCAGGTCGGCCAGCAATTTGTCGAGCCGCTCCTCGATCTCGGGCTTTTTCAGAGCCCGGCCGTCGACCGTCTGGATTTCCAGCACGGCGCGGATATTGTCCTCCACCGTCAGCTTGCGAAACACCGATGCTTCCTGCGGCAGGTAGGACAGGCCCATCTGCGCGCGGCGGTGGATCGGCAGGCTGGAAATATCGACGCCGCTGATGTCGATGGTGCCGCCGTCGGACGGCACCAGGCCGACGATCATGTAGAACGAGGTGGTCTTGCCGGCGCCGTTCGGCCCCAGGAGGCCCACCACTTCGCCGCATTCGACTTGCAGCGACACATCATGCACCACCTGCCGCTTGCCATAGGTTTTCTGCAGTCCCCGCACGATCAGGGTGCTGCCGCAACGTTCATTCTTGTTCATTATTTCTTTCCTGACGTCGGCACCGGCGCGGGCGCGGCGGGCGTTTTGTCCGCCGCCGGCTTGTTCTTCGGCTGGATCACCATGCGCACGCTGCCGGCGCCGGGGGAACTGGTGCCACTGTCGCTGTTTTCCATATTGAACAATTCGTTGCGGCTGTCATAGGAAATAAAGGCGCCATTGGCCACGTCGGTCGGCTTGGTGCCTTGCAGGCGCGTCAGCTTGGCCTTGGAAAACAGTTTCACCACTTCCGTCTTGTTGTTGTATTCGACCCGTTCCGCTTCGCCCTCGACCCACAGGTCGCCCTCGCCGTCGCGCTTCTGGCGGAAGGTGGCCAGCTTGCCAGGATCGCCCCAGAAGGTGATGAACTGGTAGCCCTGCGGATCTTCCGTGATCAGGGCGCGGCCCGCCTTCATGGTCAGGGTGCCCTTGACCAGCACCACGTCGCCGGTCAGGGTGCGGATCTGCTTGATGTCATCGACCTGGCCGCGCTGGGCGGTGATGACGGCTTCTTTTTCCGAGTCGGCCTTTTCGGCATGGGCAGTGCCCATGACGGCCAGGGAAAACAGGCTGAGCAGCAATACTTTTTTCATGTTGTTTTGGTCCTCTTTATTTATTTGGCCGGCGCGGCTTTGCGCGGCGGAATCACGATGCGCACCGAGTTCGGCACTTCCACCACGCTGGAGGCATTGTTGGCCTTCAGGCCCACGCCGGTCACGTGTGAACGCCCCGACAGCAGGTCGACCGGCACGGCCGACTCCATCCGCTCTTCGTCGGGGAAAATCGTCAGCGCCTCGGTTTTCAGCGTCATGTTCTGCGTCGTCGGGCCGGCCACGCGATCGATCACGACATTGCGCGACAATTGCAGCCGCGTATTGTTCTGGTCGATATGGGCCAGCTCCGCCGTCATGTTCAACGGCGGCACGCCAGGGCTGATCTTGCGCACGAAAGGCTGGTCGATATCGGACGAATCGTCGGCCGGGTAATGCGTGAGCTTGGCGCCGGAAACGATGTAGCTGGGCTTGCCCTCCAGGTCCATGCGCACCAGGCTGAAATTGGTGACGAAATAATCGGGTTCATCCAGTTTCTTGGCGGCATTGACGTCCAGGCTGCCCTTGTTCATCACTTCGAGCAGCCAGAAGCTGCCCAGCGCCACCGCAACGGCGCCCAGCACGGTAAAGATCATGCGCCAGCGATGGGCGCCTTCTGGCTTACGCATAGTGTTTCACTCTCAAAAAATATGTCCGCTGACCACCGCCAGGTCGCCCGGCATCAGATGACCTTGGCCTGCGTCAGGTCATGGATATGCAGGGCGCCGACCAGCTTGCCATCAAGGTCAACCACCAGCATCTGGTTGATGCGGTGCTGTTCCATCACGGCTACCGCGTCGACGGCCAGGCGTTCGGGCGCGATGCCGCGCGGGCTGGCATGCATGACGTCGCGGATCGCCACCTGCGTGAAATCCTGCACGCGCTCGAACATGCGGCGCAGGTCGCCATCGGTAAATACGCCCACCGGACGGTCATCCGCATCGACGACGGCCGTCATGCCCATGCCCTTCTTCGTCATTTCTTCCAGCGCCTGCAGCAGCGTGGCGTCCACCGGCACCTTCGGCACCCGCTCGCCGCTGCGCATCACGTCATGCACGTGCGTGAGCAGGCGGCGGCCCAGCGCGCCACCGGGATGCGAACGGGCAAAATCTTCTTCCTTGAAACCGCGCAAGTCCAGCAGCGCCACGGCCAGCGCGTCACCGAGCGCCAGGGTGACGGTGGTGCTGGCGGTCGGCGCCAGGTTCAGCGGGCACGCTTCTTTTTCCACCGAGATATCGAGGTGGACATCGGCCAGTTGCGCCAGGCTCGATTGCGGTTTGCCCGTCATGGCAATCAGCACGCCGCCCATGCGCTTGACGACCGGCATGATGGCCATCAGTTCGGCCGATTCGCCCGAGTACGAAATGGCGATAAAGGCGTCGTCCGAGGTGACCATGCCCAGGTCGCCATGGGCCGCCTCGGCCGGATGCACGAACATCGCCGGCGTGCCGGTCGAGGCCAGGGTGGCGGCGATCTTGCGCGCGATATGGCCGGACTTGCCGATGCCGGACACCACCACGCGGCCCTTGCAGTCGAGCAGCAGGGCCACGGCGCGGCCCACGCTGTCGTCGGTGGCCAGGCGCGCGTGCAGCGCCACGATGGCGTCCGCCTCGATCTGCAAGGTGGTGCGGGCCAGCGCCACGGCGCGCTCGCTTGTCGCTTTCATGTCACTTCGATCAAAAGCTTTCTGCATTGTTTTTTCATGGGTTACACTCATGCCCAAAGTATAAACGAATTAGGAAAGCAAAAAACTTGCCAGTCACAACAAAAAACGATTTCCACTGACCACCCGGGCAACCCATGTTTTCCTCGTTAGAACTGACCCTGATGTTACTCGGCAGCGCCGTGCTTGGCGTGGTTGCTTTCAGAATGTTGCACTTGCCGCCCATGCTCGGCTACCTGGCCGTCGGCATCGTCATCGGCCCGCATGCGCTGGGCCTGGCCGCCGAGAATGAAGCGAGCCATACCCTGGCCGAATTCGGCGTCGTCTTCCTGATGTTTTCCATCGGGCTCGAGTTTTCCCTGCCCAAGTTTCTGGCCATGCGGCGCATTGTGTTCGGCCTCGGCATGGCGCAGGTGGTCACCACCATCGTTGCCACCGTCGTCTTCGGCTGGTTCGTCGGGCGCTACCTGTCGGCCTATTTTCACCTGAGCTGGCAGGCCGCGTTTGCGCTCGGCGGGGCGCTGGCCATGTCGTCGACGGCCATCGTGTCAAAAATGCTGACAGAACGGCTCGAACTCGAAAGCGAACACGGCCGCAAGATCATCGGCATTTTGCTGTTCCAGGACCTGGCCGTGGTGCCGCTGCTGATCCTGATTCCGGCGCTGACAAAAGATTCGGACAACCTGGCCGAGACGCTGGCCTGGGCCGGCGCCAAGGCGGTGGTGGTGCTGATCCTGCTGCTGTTCCTGGGACAAAAAATGGTGCGCGGCTGGCTCACCATCGTCGCCAAGCGCCGCTCGCAGGAACTGTTCATGCTCAACCTGCTGCTCATCACTCTCGGCGCGGCCTGGATCACCGAGCGCGCCGGCCTGTCGCTGGCCCTGGGCGCTTTCGTGGCCGGCATGCTTATTTCCGAGACCGAATTCAAGCACCAGGTGGAAGAGGATATCAAACCTTTCCGCGACGTGCTGCTGGGCCTGTTTTTCATCACGGTCGGCATGCTGCTCAATATCCGCGTGGTGCTGGACAACTGGTGGCTGGTATTGCTGCTGCTGTGCGCGCCCGTGCTGCTCAAATTCGCCCTCATCGCCGGCCTGGCCAGGCTGTTCGGCGCCTCCAACGGCGTGGCCCTGCGCACCGGGCTGGGGCTGGCGCAGGCCGGTGAATTCGGCTTCGTGCTGCTGAACCTGGCCGGCGGCATCAAATTGATGGACCCGTTCGTGGTGCAGGTGGTGCTGGCGGCGATGGTGCTGTCGATGCTGATCGCGCCCTTGCTGATCGCCAAATCGGACGCCATCGTCATGAAGCTGGCCGCCAACGACTGGATGATGCAGTCGCTGGCGCTGACGAAAATTGCCACGCGCACCATGGCGGCGCAGAAACACGTGCTGATCGCCGGTTTCGGGCGCAGCGGGCAAAGCCTGGCGACCTTGCTGACCGAAGAAAAGATCGAATACCACGCGCTGGACCTGGACCCGGAGCGGGTGCAGGAAGCGCAGCTGGCGGGCGCCCATGTGTCGTATGGCGACGCCGGGCGGCGCGAAAGCCTGGTGGCGGCCGGCATTTACCGCGCCAGCGCCGTCGTGATTACCTATGCCAATACGCCGGCGGCCCTGCGCCTGCTGCATCTGGTCAATGAACTGGCGCCGACCTTGCCCGTCATCGTGCGCAGCTACGACGACAGCGACCTGGACCTGCTGCGCGACGCAGGCGCCACCGAAGTGGTGCCGGAACTGATGGAAGGCAGCCTGATGCTGGCGTCACACGCGCTGATCATGATGGGCGTGCCGCTGCGCCGCGTGGTGCACCGGGTGCAGGCGGCGCGCGAGGAGCGCTATGCCTCGCTGCGCGGCTATTTCCATGGCGCCAGCGACGCCGGCGACGACGCCGAGCTCGAACGCCTGCATTCGGTCACCGTCGGCGACGGCGCGCGCTGCATCGGCGCCGCCCTCGGCAGCATCGACATGGAGGCCTGCGGCGCCGCCATCGCCACCATCCGCCGCGGCCGCAGCCGGCTGGCCATCACGCCAGAGACGCAGCTGGCCAGCGGCGACGTGGTGGTGCTGCGCGGCAGCGCCGACGCGGTGGCGAAAGCGGAAACGCTGCTGGCGAAGTAAGTCAGGCCGAGGCGCTGACAACCAGGTTGCGCCCGCCCGCCTTGGCCTGATACAGGGCCTGGTCGGCATGCGCCACCAGCTGCTGCGCCACCATTTCAATTGGCAGCTGGTCCGAT
The DNA here is from genome assembly GCF_001677885.1 of Janthinobacterium psychrotolerans. Taxonomy (GTDB): domain Bacteria; phylum Pseudomonadota; class Gammaproteobacteria; order Burkholderiales; family Burkholderiaceae_D; genus Janthinobacterium; species Janthinobacterium psychrotolerans. The sequence continues at coordinate 174,854 of NZ_LOCQ01000061.1, forward strand.
TGCGACGGCAGGCTGGCCACGCCGATCGATACGCTGACGGACGCGTGCGCGGCGCCGGACAGTTCGAACGGCGCGCCGGCGATGCTGGCGCGAATGCGCTCGGCCACCAGGGTGGCGCTGGCCAGGTCGGCGTCGATCAGCAGCACGACGAACTCCTCGCCACCGAAACGCCCCAGCGCATCGGAACGGCGCAACTCATGACGGATGCGAGCGGCCACTTCGCGCAGCACTTCGTCGCCGCCCTGGTGGCCGTGGGTGTCGTTGACGCGCTTGAAATGGTCGATATCGATATACATGCAGGCGATGCAATATTGCTGGCGCCGCGCGCGGGCGATTTCTTCGAGCAGGCGCCGGTCGATATAACGGCGGTTGTAGACGCCGGTCAGCGCATCGGTCAGGCCGATATATTTCAGCATTTCATTGCTGATCACGTTTTCCAGGCAGATCGCGATAATCGACGCCATATGCTCGATAAAATCCGTGCCCAGCGCCGGCGTAAAGCGCGCCGCGTCGCTGCTGGCCAGGTTCAGGCTGCCGATCAGCCGCTTGTTGCGCAGCAAGGGCACCAGCGCCACGCTGCGCAGCGCGACCTCGCTGGCCGGAAAGCGCGGGCCGTGCACGGCCGCATCGAACGGGCCCAGCAGCGGCAGGGGCGGCGCGCCCTCGGCCGCCGCCATGAAGCCCAGCTCGCCAGTGTGGTGGACGAACAGCATCTGCGGAAAGGCGCTGAAATCGACGCCCAGCTTTTCCATCACCACCAGGATATCGTCGCCCTCGTCGACCAGGCTCAGAGTGACGCCGTCGAGCCCGGACACCACGGGCAAGGTACGAAAGATGGTGCCGATCAGTTCGGGAAAAGTGGAAGCGCCGACAATTTCCAGGTCGAATGCCTGGTGCCGGCCCATGATGTCGTGGTTGCGTTCGAGCTGCTCGACCAGATAGGCCAGGCGCGCACGCAAGGCCTGGTTTTCCGCTTCCAGGCCGCTGATCGAGGCGGCATGGCTCCTGGCATCGCTGCCCTGCTGGCCTGACACTGGCGATATCGGTTGACTCATATAAACCTCAAACCCTTCTGTGCGGCCGCTACGCTTAAAACGCCAGGTCGAAACCGACTTCCTGGCCCACCACGATGCGCTCGTCACCGCCCCTGGTGACGATGGCGTTCATGCCAAAGCAGATCGCGCCATCGAGCTCGGGCTTGGCGCGGTAGGCGCGCATGACATCGAGCGGGTCCGGCCCCGGCACGCCCGTGGCCTGGTCGACCGACGGTATCGGGCAGCGCGGACACGGCTTGACCGGTTTCAGGGTGGTGGCGCCAAACTGCAGCGCGTCGGCATAATCTTCCTCGAAAGCGCCGATGCCGTCGAGTACCAGATTGGGGCGGAAGCGGTTCATCGGCAACGCCGCGCGGCCGGCCGTGCGCAGCTTCTCGTTCACATCGCCGAGCGAGGCCACGCTGGCCACCAGCAGCGGATAGCCGTCGGAAAACAAGGTGGGCGCGGCAATCCCGCCGGTCCAGCTGGTGCCGGTAGTGCGCACCACGTCCGGATGAAAACGCACCAGCCGGCAAGGCGTGCCGATGGCATTGGAAAACCAGGTGGCCGTCACCTCGTCGCAATCATAGGCGCGCACCGCTTCGTCCCACAGGCTCACCTCCAGCATGGGCGCCTGCTGCGGGTGCGGCAGGCCCAGCTCGATTTCCAGGGGCAGCATGCCCGGCGCGCGCAATGCCAGCGTGGCGGCCTTGATGGCCGGCACGATCAGCGCCATGCGCGGATACTCGCGCTGGGTCAGGAAACGGCCTTCGGCGTCGACCACCATCCACTCGCGGTCATACACGTGTTCGCTCATCAGGCCGCAGTCCGTCAGCACGGCCTCGCGCAGGGCGATGCCGGCGCACGATTTGATGGGATAAAGGGTAATCTCGGACAGGATAGCCATGCGCCACGGGCAGTGCCGCAGCCGCTGCCGATTCATTGTTCAGGGGCGAAGTATGGCAGCAAAGCGGGCCAGCGTAAATCTGCCTGACAAGGCAAAAGGCAGGCCAGCCCGCTCAAACATCAATAGGTGTAGAAAATACGCTGGATTTCCTGGGTGCTATTGGTCTTGGTCAACGCCAGCATCAGCAGGATGCGGGCTTTTTGCGGGCTCAGGGTGTCCGATACGACGCTGTCGAGTTCGTCGTCATTGGCTTCGCCATTGCGCGCCACGATGCCCTGGCCGACGCGGCTCGATCGCACGATCAGCACGCCTTTCTGGCGCGCTTCGACCAGCGCCGGCTTCATTTGCGCGGCCACGCTGCCATCGCCCACGCCAGCGTGGATGATGCCCTTGGCGCCGGCGGCAATAAAGGCGTCCATGCCGATGCGGTTCATGTTGGCGTAGCCATACACGATGTCCACTTGCGGCAGGGAGTCGAGCTTGCTGATGTCAAATTCCGATTCCAGCGTGTGCTTGCGCGTCGACTGTCGGTAAAAGTAAGGCTTGCTGCCCTGGATATAGCCGAGCATGCCCAGTTCGGTCGACTTGAAGGTGTCGGTGGTCGAGGTATTGGTCTTGGTCACTTCGCGCGCCGCATTGATCTGGTCGTTCAATGCCACCAGCACGCCCTTGCCGACGGCTTCCTTGCTGCCGGCCAGCATCACCGCGTTGTACAGGTTGATCGGGCCATCGGCCGAGATCGCCGTCGATGGCCGCATCGCGCCGACCACCACCACCGGCTTGTTGCTCTTGACGGTCAGGTTCAGGAAATACGCGGTTTCTTCGATGGTGTCGGTGCCGTGCGTGATCACCACGCCGTCCACATCCTGCGAGGCCAGCAGCACATTGATGCGCTTGGCCAGGGTCAGCCAGTGTGCATTGGTCATGCTTTCGCTGGCGATCTGGAAGACCTGCTCGCCTTTCACGTTGGCCACTTTCTTCAGTTCCGGCACGGCCGCGATCAAACGCTCGACACCCACGGTGGCCGAGGTATAGCCCACGGTGGTGGTGCTGTCGGCGCCGCTGCCGGCGATGGTGCCGCCGGTCGCCAGGATCACCACGTTCGGCAATTTGGCGGTGGCCTGCTGCGCGCGCGCGGGCGCGGTGGCGACAAAGCTCATCATCACGGTGGCCAGCATCAGCTGTGCACAAGATTGGAATTTGCGTGAAAACATGGTACTCCTGTTGGTAATATGAAGAAAGTAACAAAGTGGTGCGTAAATTATATGCCATCAACACACCCTTGCAGCATGATTTTGCAAGTGACAACCGTGCGCGCCCGCCAATGCGCTACAGTAGTCTCATTCCGACAACTTTTGTCACACCATGCCTGTGCTGATCGCCCGCCTGCGTTTGATCGTCCTGCCCTGCCTGCTCGCGCTGGCCGCCTGCGCCACCCAGGCCGAGCTGCGCATGGCCGCGCAGCAGGAACAATGGGCGAACGAGGCGGCCAGACAAGGCCAGTGGCCGCAGGCACTGCGCACGTATGAAGATGCGATCGACAATGTCGAACTGGGCCATGGGGACATGAGCTGGCGGGCGCGGCTGCATCAGCAGGCCGCGCAGGCCGCCCGTGCCGCCTGCCGGCCAGATGCGGTGGAGCATCATCTGCGCAGCGCCGCCGCGCTGTGGCAGCGGGCCGGGCAGGCCGCGCCTGCGGCGCCACCGTCAATGGAGCCATCTTGCGGAGCACGACCATGATCAGGACTGTGACACTGCTGGCGATGACCGGCGTGGCGCCGGCGCTGGCCGCCGAACCGGCACTGCCGTTGTGGGAAGCGGGCGTGTTTGGCGGCACGGCCGTCACGCCCGCCTATCCGGGCGCAAGCGAAAGTTCGACGCGCACCCTGGCCCTGCCCTACCTGATCTATCGCGGCGAAGTACTGCGCGCCGACCGCTCGGGCGTGGGCGCGCGGCTGCTCAACACCGACAACACCGAATTCGACGTGGGCTTTGCCCTGTCGCTGCCGGCCAGGTCCGATGAGGTGCCGGCCCGGCGCGGCATGCCGGACCTGGGCACCCTGGTGGAATTTGGCCCGCGCCTCAAAATCAAGCTGGCCGCACCGTCGCCGAACAGCCGCGTGCGGCTGGAACTGCCGCTGCGCGCCGTGATCGAAGCGCGCGGCGGCCTGCACCGCCAGGGCGCCACCTTCGAGCCGCGCCTGGCCTACACGCTGGCCGACCCGCAGGGACGCTGGCATGTGGATACCGCCCTCTCCGCCGTGCTGGGCAATCGTGGCATCAACGATTATTTCTATGGCGTCGGGCAGCAATTTGCCACCGCTGCGCGCCCCGCCTATGCGGCGAAAAGCGGGCTGATGCTGACCCGCCTTGGCCTGGGCGGCTCCTACCTGCTGCACCGCGACTGGCGCGCGTTTGCCTTTTTACGCTACGACAACTACGCCGGCGCCGCCAACCGCGACAGCCCGCTGCTGCGCCAGAACAGCGGCACCTCGGCCGGCATCGGGCTGATGTGGACGTGGCAGCGTTCCAGCCGTCCGGCATGGGGTGGCGAGGAATAACCAGAAACTCAGTTGCTGGCCTTGGACTAATGACCTGGGACAAGCACGCGTACGCATATCCGAAGCAAGGCAGGAATTATCGATAGCCAGGGAAGACCGTGCTCGCCGGCCGGGTTTCTGGAAGGATATATACGATGCCATCGGACTGCTTGAACGCCGGGCTGACGACGCCCTGGTAAAACTTGGGCGGCACATTGATGCAGCCATACGAGATGCGGTTGTCGAGCGGCGTGGCGCTGGCCAGGCGCTGCAGACGCTGTTCGCGCGGATTGCTGGTAACCACCGGATGCAGGGAAATGGCGGCGTCGTAATCGACCCACAAGATTTCGCCGCCGTGCAGATTATGGCCCAGCGAGGCGACAAAGCGCCCGGCCGGTGTGGTGCGCTCCTCGGGCCGGATATCGGCCAGCTTGCGCGTGCCGATACCGGGCGCCGAGTCGTCTCCCGACGACTGTCCCAGCAAGGCGGCCGAGGCGCCGCGCAGGCTGCCGTCGGCATGGAAGACAAACACCTTGGCGCCGTGCTTGTCGACGATGACAAATGGCAGCTTGCCGTTATCGCCGGAATCAACGATCCAGTCCGCCAGCTTGCTCGCTTCGGCAGACGCCGGCTCCAGCTTGAAGTCGGCCCGCCCCCCGGCCGCCAGCGCGCAAGGCGCCGCAGCCAGGGCGCCCAGGGCCAGCAGCATGCCACCCCATCGCCCAGCCATCAGTTGCGATCCTGTTTGCGCGGATGCACGATCGGCACATACGGGGCTGGCGGCGCTTCAACCGGCGTGACCGGCGGCGCTGGCGGTGCTGGTGGCCTTGCGACCGGCGCCGGCGGCAACACCGGCGGCGGCAGCGCGAATGTTGTACCAGGCGGCAAGGTCGGCGGCACCACCACCAGCGTCGTGATCGGCGGCGGCGCAGGCGTCACATTATTCGGCGGCACGACCACCGGCGGTACTTCCCTTGTGGGTGGCACCAGGACTGGCGGCACGATCACGACCGGTGGCACGACCACGGGCGGCACGACCACCACAGGTGGCGTCACCACAGGCGGAACAACCACTGGCGGCACCACCACAGGCGGCGTCACCACAGGCGGAACGACCACTGGCGGAACAACCACAGGCGGCGTCACCACAGGCGGAACAACCACTGGCGGAACAACCACTGGCGGCGTCACCACAGGCGGAACAACGACCGGCGGAACAACCACCGGCGGCGTCACCACAGGCGGAACAACGACCGGCGGCACCACCACAGGTGGAACAACCACTGGCGGAACAACCACCGGTGGCTCGACTACTGGCGGTACCACTACTGGCGGAACAACGACCGGCGGTACCACCACAGGTGGAACAACCACGGGCGGAACAACCACCGGTGGCTCCACTACTGGCGGTACCACTACTGGCGGAACGACCACCGGCGGCACTACCACAGGTGGCACAACCACGGGCGGGTCGACCACCACCGGCGGCACGACGACCGGTGGCACAACTACCGGTGGCACAACTACCGGAGGCTCGACCACCGGCGGTATTACCACAGGTGGCACGACTACAGGGGGATCAACCACCACCGGCGGGGCGACGATCACTGGCGGCACGACTACCGCAGGGATCACGGCCAGTGCGCCAGTCACGTAGGTAATCGCATAATTCGACGGCGTAAAGCTGCCGCCCGCTGCATTGCCGGGCGTAATCGCGTACGGTCCGGGCGCGGCGGCGTCCGCGGCGGCGCCGGGGCTGGTGCCGATAACGCTGCCGATGCTTTCGCCGTTTTGCAACGCGCTCGAGGTAAAGCCGCTCAGGTCCGGCGTCTCGCCAAACGCCTTGGTGACGTTATTGGCGGTGATGCTCAACGGCGCCGGCGTGACCACCAGCGCGCCATTGACATAGCTGATCGCATAGTTCGATGGCGTAAAGGTACCTCCCCTGGCATCGCTTGGAATGATGGGGTAGGCCCCCGGCACCGGTGCGGTGGCCAGCGTGCCGGCGCTGGTCTCGGTAACGCTGCCGATGGTCTCGCCATTTTGCAGCGCGGTGGAAGTAAAGGCGGACAAGGTCGGCGTCTGGCCATAAACCTTGCTCGCGTCCGTCGCCGTGATCGTCAGCGCCGCCGGCGTCACCGCCAGCGCACCATTGACATAGGTAATGGTGTAGTTCGACGGCGTGAAGGTGCCGCCGCCGGCGGCGCTCGGCACGATGGCGTATGGGCCGCCGGCGACCGGCGCGGTGGCGGCGGCGCCGAGGCTGTTTTCAGTCACATTGCCGACCGTTTCGCCGTTTTGCATGCCGGTAGCATCGAACTGCGTCAGCACCGCCGTCTGGCCGTACACCTTGCTGACACTGGTCGCCGTCACCGTCAGGGGAGCCGGCGTGATGTTGGCAGTGGTGGACGCGGTCCCATTGACCGTGTAGTTGCCGGCGTTGGCGCCGGTCAGTCCCAGGCCGGTGCCCTGCACCGCCTTGTTGTTGCCGACATTCTGGTCGGCAAAGGTAGCCGAGCCGCCGGTATAGCTGACGCTTGCCGTATCGGCAGGCAGCACGCCATTCAAGCTGCGGCTGGTGATGTCGGCACTCTGGTTGCCGTCATAGACCTTGTTGGCCGCGCCAATCGAGCCGACAATGGCCAGCGCGGTAATGTTGGCCGAGCTGCTGCCGCTGCCATTGCCGAACAGCGCGAAACGCGCCACGTCGGCGCCGCCCAGGTTATAGCCACTGTAGGCAACAGCCTTGCCGGTGCCTACATTCTTGTCGCTGAAGGTGGCGATGCCGGGCACCAGGGTGACGTCGCCGCCGGCGCGCGGATCGGCAATAAAGCCCAGGCTGGCGCCATTGGTGGCGTTATACACCTTGTTCTCGGCGCGGGCGAAGACCCAGGCGCGCGCGTCGAGCGCGCCGACCACCTTGGTGCCGTACGCAGCGATCTCGGCGGCCGTGTTGGCATAGCCGTTCGGATTGAACAGGATCACCGTGTTGGCGCCGCTGACCTTGCCGATGCCGGCGAACACCACGGTGCCGCCGGATACGCCGGGGCCGGTGCCGTCATTGTCGGCACGCAAGGTCACCTGGCCGCCATCGGCGCTGACCGCGCTGTTGATGGTAATGGTGTTGTCGGCGATCATGCTCAGCGAGCCGCCGCCATTCGCGCTGAGCGCGCCATTGATATCGATATTGTTGGTCGCGCGCATGGCGGTGGAACCGCCGCCGTCGGTCGTCAGGGCGCCATCGATGACGATGTTGCGTCCGGCGTCCAGGCTCACTTGCGAACCGCTGCCGCTGGCCGTGATGGCTGCCGCCGAATTGAGCACCACATCGTTGAGTGCGATCAGCTTGATGCCGGAACCGGCCGTGCTGGCGGTAATTGCCGCATTGACCAGCACGTCGTGGCCGGCGTTCAATTCCAGCGTTTGCGGCGTGGTCCAGGTCAGCGCGCTGCCGACCGTGATGTCATTCGTGGCGGTGATGACGCGGTTGCTGCTGGCCAGGCTCTGGGCCACCTGCGCCGGCGTTTCATCGCCGCCTGCCAGCGCGATCGTGTAGTTGACCGGATCGAGCAGCCAGGTGCCGGTCTTGCCTTGCGGCGCCAGCGTGTTGACGTAGGCGCCGTCGCCGCGCACCACGGTCTTGCCCGAGGTTTCAATCAGGCCGCCATTGCCGGACTGCGCACCGCCGCGCGCCGTCAGCGTGCCGCCGAACGAGGTCGTGCCATCGGACCAGACGACGATCTGGCCGCCATTGCCGCGGCTGAGCGCATCGGCCCGCACCACCGCGCCGCGCTCGACGCTGGTGGACAGGGCGTGGGCTTCGGCGCCCTTGCCCTGGTAATTGCCGCCGATCAGCACCGTGCCGCCGCCGGCGTCGCCGGAAGCGTCGATGGCCGCCGTGCCGGTCAGCGCAATGTCCTGGCCCAGCACGGTGACCTGGCCACCGCGCTGCCCTGCGCCGCGGCCCGATGCATCGAGCGTGCCGGCCTGCATGACGCTGCCGCCGGCCGTATCGCCGAGCAGGCGGATCACGCCGTTGTGGTTTTCCAGCGTGCGGGCGCGTATCACGCCGCTATTGTTGACGGCGCTGCCCAGCAGGCTGCCGGCGCCTTGTGCGCTAAGCATGACCTGGCCGCCGTCGGCCTGGATCAAGCCGCCGTTTTGCGCCAGCGCGCCGAGGGCGCCGCGGTCGACAGTAACATTGAGCAACTGGCCGCCCAGCACATCGAGCGTGACGGCGCTGCCGGCCGCCAGCGCCACCATGCCGCGGTTGGCGACGATGCTGCCCTGGTTATCGACCTTGCCGCCGACCAGCGCCACATAGCCGCCATCGGCCGCAATCGCGCCTTGGTTGACGATGGCGCCATTGCCGTTGCCGCTGAACTGATAGCGCCCGGCCATGAAATCGCCGTCGCTCAGGCCCAGGGTCGAGCCGACCAGGCCGCCCACGTTGACCGACGCGCCCTTGCCGAACAGGATGCCGTTCGGATTGATCAGGAATACCTTGCCGTTGGCGCTGAGGTTGCCCAGGATGCTGGATGGATCGCTGCCGATGACGCGGTTCAGCGCCACCGAATTGCTGTTCGGCTGCACGAACTGCACGCTTTCGCCGGCGGCGATATTGAAACTCTGCCAGTTGATCGCCACGTTCTGCGTCGATTGATTGATCACCATGCTGCCTGGGCGGGTGGTGTTGATGGTGGCGCCGCCGGCGGTCACGGTACCGGCGGGCGGCAGCGCATACACATTGGCGCCGAGCGCCATCATCAGCGAGACCGACAAGGTCTTCAGGGCGAACATGGCGCCGCTGGCGGTGCTGCCGCGCACCGAGGACGAGGCCTTGCCGGCGCTGCTGGTGTTTTCGGAAACGGCGACATAGGCGCCGGTCTTTTCATTCCATATCGAGCGGTAAATGTGGTTCATGGTGTCTCTCTGTTCTGTATCGGGCGTAGTGGATGGGGTTGTGCGTGGATGGCCGCGGGCTTAGAAATACTTCACCGCCTGGATCCAGAAGCGTCCGCCCTTGTCCGGGGCCGAGGTGGCCACGGCGCCGCCCAGCTTGTGCGCGTAATACGTGCGCACCACGAAATCGTTGTTGTTGGCCCAGCTCAGGCCAACGCCGGCGCCACTCAGGGTGCGCTTGTTGTCACCCGCCGCCCATTGGTTCTTGTTCAGCGATACGGTGCCGGTATCGACAAAACCGATCAGCTGCATCTGCCCCGGCATGCTGGCCGTCAGCGGTGGCAGACGCAGGCGCGCTTCCAGGTTCAGCACATAGCCCTGGTCGGCATACGCCTCGCCTTCCGGATAAGCGCGCACGCCGTTGACGCCGCCCAGTTCCATGCGTTCGGACACATCGAGGTTTTTCGACGCCAGCTGGCCATTGACGGCCGCATACAGCGACACCGTATCGCTGACGTTTTGCAGACGCGTCGCGCTGAAGGCCAGCTTGCGGTAGCCGCCGTTGCTGCGCGCCGTCAAGCCATCGAAGGCGCGCACGTCGGCCGTCCGGATGTCGAGGTCGCCTCTGGTCAGCGCCAGCGCATAGTTGCTGATGCCACCGCCGCCAAGATTGTCGCGGTGGTCGCCAAACAGGCCGATGGTGGCGGCGCGCACTTTTTTATCATTGACGATGGACGCCACCTGGACCTTGTCCTGGAAAGTCTTGTCGTCATACGACAGCTGCGCGTACAGATTGCTGTCGCGCGAACGGATCAGCGGATAACTGCCGTAGATGCCGGCGATTTTCGCCGTGCCCCTGGCGTCGAGGCGGTCGAATTCCTTGCCCAGCTTGTAATCGAGCCGGCTGTAGGCGGCGCCTACCGTGGCGCGGCCCACCTGCAGCTGGTACGAGGCGCGCGCATATTTCAAGCCGTCGCCGGAAGTGAGCACGCGCAGGCTGGCGACGTCGCCCAGGCCGAACGGCTGGTTCAGGTTGACGGTCGCGCCGATGCGGTTTGCGCCCGTGTAGCGGCTGCCGGCATTGTCGGCGTCGATGCTGCCGGTGACGCGCTGGCCGGGCTGGACATCGACCAGCAGGTCGGAGGTGCCGGGCGTGGCGCCAGGCGCAAGGGTCGACTTGACGACCACGCCAGGCAAGTCCGACAGCAGCAGCAGGCGCTGCTCCAGCGGTTCGCGCATCACCGTGTCGCCGCTGTCTATGCCGGCCAGCAACGCCCCGACCCTGCCGTCGGACATATTGGTCTGGTTCTTCAGGCCGATCTGGCCATATTGCCCTTCCAGTACCGCAATGGTCACCTCGCCTTCGCGGATATCCTGCGCCGGCAAATAGGCCTGGGCCACAAAATAGCCGTTGCGGCGGTACTCCTGTTCGATGCTCAAGGCCATGGCGTTCAGTTCGGCCACCGTCAGCGCGCTGCCAGGCTGGAATCCTGTCAGGGCCAGCAGCGCCGCTTCCGTATAGGCCACGGCGCCCGTCACGCGCAAGCGCCTGACCTCGATGCTGGCGCTGGACGCTGGCGCGGCCGCCACCGGCTCCGCGCTTTGTTCGATGCGCAGGCGCGGCGGCTCCTGCTGCGGCGCCGGTGCGGGCGGAATCTGGCGCAACTGGCTGCCGGCGCTCGGTACTTGCTGCGCCAGGGCGATGCTCTGCGTGAGTGCCAACACGGCGAATGGCAGGAATTTGATATTGGACATGCTGGCCTCGATTTGGATATTCTGTGAACGGTAAAATTTCATAAGGCTGATATTGCCTATTGGAAAAATGAAACTCTGCCGGTTACCGCACATAGGAATTCTTGCGCGATACGGCAAAAAAACCGGCAGAACGCGGCCGGCTGGCGCTCCTGGGCCTGTCAGACGCGCGCAGCGATGAAAAGATTTTTGCTAAAATGTATTTTGTCATGTGATTTTGCAACATAGACAGCAGCGTCTTTCACAAGACAACAGCGCCTGTCGCTCAACAATGTGCAACCCGCCTGTCTGACCGGATATGGCCGTTGCGAACCAAGGGCAGTAAGCATGAACGACATCTACCGCGCCGGCGCCGCCGCGCGCGCAGCCCGGCCTGCGCTCCTGCAAACGGGCGTATTGCAGGAGGCCATCTTCAGCAGTCCCTATTTTTCCTGCATCGCCACCGATGCCCAGGGCGTGATCCAGCTGTTCAATGTCGGCGCCGAGCGCATGCTGGGTTATCAGGCGGACGATGTGATTGACCGGATCACGCCGGCCGGCATTTCCGATCCGGCCGAGGCCATCGTTCGCGCCGCCGCCCTCTCGCGGCAATTCGATACGCCGATCAGCCCAGGTTTCGAGGCGCTGGTCTACAAGGCCTCGCGCGGCATCGAAGACAACTATGAACTGACGTATGTGCGCAAGGACGGCAGCCGCTTCCCGGCCATCGTGTCGGTCACGGCGCTGCGCGATGCCAGCGAGACGGTCATCGGCTACCTGCTGATCGGCACCGACAACACCGTGCGCAAGCATGCGGAACAGGAGCGCGAGCTACTCAATCGCGTGCTGAGTGACAATAGTGTCGAGCTGGAAAACGCGCGCGCGCAAGCGGACAAGGCCAACCGCGCCAAGTCCGAATTTTTGTCGAGCATGAGCCATGAATTGCGCACGCCGCTCAACGCGGTACTGGGCTTTGCCCAGCTGATGGCGTCGGACACGCCGCCGCCCAGCGCCTCGCAGCAACGCTCGCTGGACCAGATCCTCAATGGCGGCTGGTATCTGCTGCGCCTGATCAATGAAATTCTCGACCTGTCGATGATCGAATCGGGCCGGGTCGCCATGTCGCGCGAAGCGATGGCGCTCACCGAGGTCTTGCGCGACTGCCGCGCGATGATCACGCCGCAGGCGCAAAAGCGCCATATCACGCTGAGCTTTCCTTCGCTGGCCCAGCCGTTCTACGTGCATGCCGACCTGACGCGGGTCAAACAGGTGGTCATCAATCTGCTGTCGAACGCGATCAAATACAACCGCACCGGCGGCAGCGTGCTGGTGGAATGCCAACAGCATGGCGAGCGCGTGCGCCTGAGCGTGCGCGACACGGGCAATGGCCTGAGCGCAGAGCAACTGCAACAATTATTCCAGCCGTTTAACCGGCTGGGACAGGAAGCCGGCACCGAAGAAGGCACCGGTATCGGCCTGGTGGTCACCAAGCAACTGGTGGAGCTGATGGGCGGCACGCTGGGGGTGGAAAGCGAAGTCGGGGTCGGCACCATGTTCTGGATCGAACTGGCGGCCTCTTCGGCGCCTGCACTGCAGCTCGGCGAGCATGGCGTGGACATCCGGGAACCGTTGGCCGAAGCGCCGTTCGATGCGCCGCGCCGCAAGGTACTGTATGTGGAGGACAATCCGGCCAACCTGATCCTGGTCGAGCAATTGATCGCCCGCCGCAGCGACCTGGGCATGCTCAGCGCCATCGATGGCCACCTCGGCATCGCGCTGGCGCGCCAGCACCAGCCCGACCTGATCCTGATGGACATCAACCTGCCCGGCATCAGCGGCAGCGAAGTGCTGAGCTTGCTGCGCGCCGACCCGCTGACGGCGCACATCCCCGTCATCGCCCTGTCGGCCAACGCCCTGCCGCGCGACGTGCGCAAAGGCCTCGAGGCCGGCTTCCTGCGCTACCTGACCAAGCCGATCAACGTACCGGAGTTCATGGAAGCGCTCGACACGGCGCTCAGCCTGACGACCGCGTCATAGCCTGCCCGAGATGCCAGAAACAAAAAACCTCGCCGACTGCGAGGTTTTTTTGTGCCTTGAAAAGCACCTGGCGCATCAGCGTGGCGTTACCAGCGTACTGATGAGCAGAAGATGCGGATGGTTCATACCCTGCGCACAGGGCCTGGATATTGCGCAAGCAAGGCGTCAGCCGTCAGCAAGGTGATGCCTTCGACCGTTGCCTGGGCTACCAGCATCCGATCGAACGGGTCTTTATGGATAGGCGGCAAGCCCTCGATGGCGACGGCGTGCTCGCTGATGATGGGCAACTCGCTATAGCCATTGTCCAGCAGCGCGCGGCGCAATACCCGAGCGTCAGCCTGAAAGTCGACACGGCCCAGACCATGTTTGATCGAGATTTCCCACAGACTGGCGGCGCTGAAAAACAGCTCATTGCCAGCGTCTTCGATCAAGGCCAGCGCAACTGGACTAATACGGCCTGGATCGCCTGCCGCCCACAGCAGCAAGTGCGTGTCGAGCAACAACTTCATGCATCACCGCCGAACAGCGCGGCAATTTCCACGCTTCCCATCGTGTCGAAATCATCCGGCACGGTGATCTGGCCGGCAAGAAAACCAAGCCGCTTCTTCTGACCCGCCGCTGGCGCATCGAGTGCCATGACCTTGACCAAGGGCCGGCCCGCCTTGGCGATAATAAACGATTCACCGTTGGCGGCCTGATCGATAAGCCTGGACAAATGCGTTTTGGCCTCGTGTATATTGACTGTTAACATACTGAACCTCAATCAAACTAAGTTCACTTAGTCTAGTCATCTTTCATCAGCAATGCAAGTTTCTTTCAGTTATCACCCAAAGCGGCGCGCACCGCCTGTTCCAGCTGTTCAAGCCCGAACGACACATCGACCGGCTGGTCGTTGAGAAAAAAGCTCGGCGTGCCGCGCAGGCCCAGCTGCACGGCCGCCGCATGGTGTTCGCGCACGCGCTGCAGATACAGATGGTCGTTCATGTCGGCATGGTAGCGCGTCATGTCGAGCTCGATTTCCCCGGCGTAACGGGTCAGCGCGGCTTCCTTCAGATGCTGCGGCTGGCGAAACAGCGCCGCATGCATCGCCCAGAACTTGCCTTGCGCGGCGGCCGCTTCCGACGCTTCGGCCGCCAGCTCCGCATGCGCATGGGCAGCAGCATCGGGAAAGTGGCGGAATACGAAGCGCAGCCTGTCGCCATAGGTGTCGACCAGATGGCGCGTCAGCGGCTCGGCCTGCGCGCAGCGCGGGCATTCGAAGTCGCCGTATTCGACCAGGGTCAGCCTGGCTTCAAGGTTGCCGGTGGCGTGTTCGGCGGACGACAGTCCGGCAATATCGGTATCGGTATCATTGGTCATCAAGACTCTCCCTGCCGCGCGGGGCGGCGACTGTCAGTGTCAGTACATGGATTGACTATAAACCCATTGCCCATCAGAAGGTCGCGCCGTACAAATGTAACAATGCCCGCCGGCGCGAGGCGCGGGCAGGCATTGTTCAAACCAGGCCGGTGTCAGGCAGAGCCCGGCACCGCCATCATCAGACGTTGAACAGGAAATTCAGCACATCGCCATCCTTGACCACATATTCCTTGCCCTCGGCGCGCATCTTGCCCGCTTCCTTGGCGCCGGCTTCACCCTTGTAGGTGATGAAGTCGTCGTAGGCGATGGTCTGCGCGCGGATGAAGCCGCGTTCGAAGTCGGTGTGGATCACGCCGGCCGCTTGCGGGCCGGTGGCGCCGACGGGGATGGTCCAGGCGCGCACTTCCTTGACGCCGGCGGTGAAGTAGGTTTGCAGGCCCAGCAGTTTGTAGGCGGCGCGGATCAAACGGTCCAGGCCTGGCTCTTCCATGCCCATGTCGGCCAGGAAAGCGCCCTTGTCGGCGGCGTCCAGGTCGGCGATTTCCGCTTCCATCGAGGCGCAGATGGCGACGATCGGGGCGTTCTGCGATGCCGCGTAGGCGGTCAGCTGGTCCAGCAGTGGGTTGTCGGTGAAACCGCTGTCCGAGACGTTGGCAACAAACATGGCCGGCTTGGCGGTGATCAGGCACAGCGGCTTGATCAGCAGCATTTCGTCGGCGTCCAGGCCCATCGCGCGCACCGGTTTGGCGTCGTTCAGGTACGGCATCATGCGTTCCATGATGGCCAGCAGCTTGGCCGCGTCCTTGTCGCCCGAGCGGGCTTTCTTGTTTTCGCGGTGAATCGCTTTTTCCACGGTGCCCATGTCGGCCAGCGCCAGTTCGGTCTGGATGACTTCGATATCGTCGAGCGGATTGATCTTGCCGGCCACGTGGATGACGTTGTCATCTTCGAAGCAGCGCACGACGTTGACGATGGCGTCCGTTTCGCGGATATGCGACAGGAACTGGTTGCCCAGGCCCTCGCCTTTCGACGCGCCAGCGACCAGGCCGGCGATGTCGACGAACTCGACGATGGCGTTGACCATGCGTTCCGGCTTGACGATGGCGGCCAGCGCATCCATGCGCGGGTCCGGCACTTCGACCACGCCGACGTTCGGCTCGATGGTGCAGAAAGGATAGTTTTCAGCCGGGATGCCGGCTTTCGTCAGCGCATTGAACAGGGTGGACTTGCCGACGTTCGGCAAGCCGACGATACCGCATTGGAGACTCATGAAAAACCTTTAATTATCAAAGCACAGCGGTCAAAGCAGCCGTTGATCGGCGTGCTGGCGGTGCTGTTAGGAAAAATGGTGGTCGTGCGACGATTCCGGTGGTCTGGACAACGACATTCAGGACGTCATTGTACCCCTGCCCGCTGCGTGGCAACAGCTTTGACGCACCGCCCGGGCTGGTGCGCCATCGGTTTGCAACATCATGCCGTATGCAACTTCATGGTGGCGGCCTCGAACTTGCCGTCGACGATCTGCGGCATCACCAGCAGCGACTTGTCAATCGCCTGCTCGATCAGCTCCTGGTCTTCGCGGCGCGGACGGTGCAGCACGAAATCGGCCACCTGCTGCTGCAGGTTCAGGCTGCGCGGATGGCCGATGCCCAGGCGCAAGCGCCAGTAATCCTGAGTGCCGAGCGCGGCCGTGATGTCTTTCAGGCCATTGTGGCCGCCGGCCGAGCCGCCTTTTTTCAGGCGCGCGATGCCGGGCATCAGGTCCAGTTCATCGTGCACCACCAGCACTTCGTCGGCGGCGATCTTGAAAAAGCGCGCCAGCGCGCCGACCGACTGGCCGGAGCGGTTCATGAAGGTCAGCGGTTCGAGCAGCCACACGTCCTGGCCGTTGATCGAGGTCTTGGCCAGCATGGCGTTATAGCGCGAGTCGCGCTGCAAGCGCGTGCCGGGCAGGCTGTTGGCCAGGTTGTCGACCAGCCAGAAGCCGGCATTGTGGCGCGTTTGTTCGTATTCGGGCCCCGGGTTGCCGAGGCCGACGATCAGGCGGATGGGCATGGCGATGTCTGCAGTAAAAAGAACGATTATCGTTGAAAACAGGCAGAAAAAAACCCGCCGGAGCGAGCCAGGCGGGTTTTTCCTTGGTGACTACCGCCTTGCGGCGGCGGCACGATTACTTCTTGTCGGCTT
Organism: Janthinobacterium psychrotolerans; assembly: GCF_001677885.1. Classification (GTDB taxonomy): domain Bacteria; phylum Pseudomonadota; class Gammaproteobacteria; order Burkholderiales; family Burkholderiaceae_D; genus Janthinobacterium; species Janthinobacterium psychrotolerans. The sequence goes on from NZ_LOCQ01000061.1 coordinate 191,551, forward strand.
CGGCAGCAGCTTCGGCTTCGGCAGCAACGTGGCCAGCCGGTACCGATGCGGTAGCGATGGTCAGGTCAGCGCCGTGAGCAACAACGGTCACGCCTTCTGGCAGAACCAGGTCGCTTGCGTGCAGCGAGTGACCGACGTCGATGTTCGACAGGTCAACGCTGATGAATTCTGGCAGCTTGCCTGGCAGGCACGATACTTCGATTTCGTTGGCAACGTGGCTGATGGTCGCGCCGTGCAGTTTGACTGCTGGCGAAACGTCGGCGTTTTCAAAGTGCAGCGCCACTTTCACGTGGACAGCTTGCTTGGCATCAACGCGCTGGAAGTCAGCGTGCAGGACCAGTTGTTTGTATGCGTGGACCTGGAAGTCGCGCAGCAGCACTTGCTGGGAAACGCCGTCGATTTCCAGTTCCAGGATCGACGAGTGGAACACTTCTTTTTTCAGCGCGTGGTACAGGGCATTGTGGTCCAGGGAAACCAGGACCGGGCCTTCGGAACCACCGTAGACGATACCAGGGGTTTGGCCGGAATTGCGCAGGCGGCGGCTCGCTCCGGAACCTTGCAATTCGCGTTTGAATGCGATAACTTTCATGTGAAACTCCAAATAAAACAAGACTCACGTCTTGTGTGATGAAGACTCCCGCGACCAGGAGACTTCGGAAAATGGGTGCGGATGCACCCGGAAAACCACTAAAGCAGCGGCGCGGCCGGTTCGAAAACCGGTCGCGCCGCTGGTCTTACGTTGTTTACTACCGCTGACCGTATCAGTCGATAAACAGGGAAATGACCGAATCGCCCTTGATGATGCGCTTGAACGTCTCGGCCAGCAGCGGCGCGCACGTCAGTTGACGGATCTTGCCGCAGGCCAGGGCCGCTTCGGACAGGGGAATCGTGTCGGTCACCACCAGCTCGTCCAGCGACGAGGCCGAAATACGGTCGATCGCCGGGCCGGACAGCACCGCGTGCGTGCAATAGGCCACGACTTTCTTGGCGCCGCGCTCCTTGAGCACTTCGGCGGCCTTGGTCAGGGTGCCTGCGGTGTCGACCATGTCATCCATGATCACGCAGTTGCGGCCTTCGACTTCACCGATGATGTTCATCACTTCGGACACGTTCGCCTTCGGGCGGCGCTTGTCGATGATGGCCAGGTCGCAGCCCAGGCGTTTTGCCAGGGCGCGCGCACGAACCACGCCGCCTACGTCCGGCGACACGACCAGCAGGTCCTGGTAGTTTTTCTTTTGCAGGTCGCCCAGCAAGATCGGCGACGCGTAGATATTGTCGACTGGAATATCGAAGAAACCCTGGATCTGGTCGGCGTGCAAGTCCATGATCAGGACGCGCTCGACACCGGCTTTTTCCAGCATGTTGGCAACCACCTTGGCCGAGATGGCCACACGCGCGGAGCGTGGACGGCGGTCTTGACGGGCATAGCCAAAATACGGAATCGCTGCGGTGATACGGCCGGCCGATGCGCGTTTCAGGGCGTCGACCATCAGGATGATTTCCATCAGGCTGTCGTTGGTCGGGGCGCAGGTGGATTGCAAAACAAAAACATCCTTGCCGCGCACGTTTTCGTTAATCTCGACCATTACTTCGCCGTCGGAGAATTTCGAAACGTTTGCCTTGCCGAGAGGGATGCCGAGATTTTTTGCGACCCCCTCTGCCAACGCTGGATTCGCGTTGCCGGTAAAAACCATCAGGTTTTCGTAAGCCATGGGAGTCCCAAGAGGTGATATAGAAGTCTTGAAAAGAACTGACCGGGCATGCGCCCGGTCAGTCTGTGTTATGCATGTGCCGCTTAACGGCGTGCTTCCCGTACTGGACGCCAACTTCGCATCGACAGACTACGGTGAAACGGGTGGCAGGGGAAGAAGGATTCGAACCTTCGCATGCTGGAATCAAAATCCAGTGCCTTAACCAACTTGGCGACTCCCCTACGCAACTGACTGCTTGCTGTCATGTTGGCCGGTATTATACCGACTTTTTGAAGCTAAGCAAAATCTTTTTTTCTACTTACAACATCGTGAGCAGCGGATGTTGGCTCAGCGCTTTTGCTTTCCAGGCTGACCAGACGGCGGGCACATTGCTGAGCACTTCATCTGCTTCTTCCTTGGTGGAAAACGCGCCAAACACACAAGCACCGGAACCAGTCATCCTGGCTTCACCGTAAGCACTCAGCCATTCTACCGCATCTGCTACCGGCTTGAAAAGACTGCATGCTACTTGCTGTAAGTCATTTTTTCCAAACCCGTTCGCGCTGTTGCTTTCTGCGAGGTGCCTGGAAAAGTCCGCTATTGTGACGGCTTCGGTATCCCTCGTCAAGCCTTCCGCGCAAAAAATTGCCGCGGTCGCCACTTGCACGCCCGGCTCGATCACCACATACCAGCAATCGGGCGTGGCGACGGCTTGCAAGTGTTCTCCCACGCCTTCGGCAAAGGCGTTCTCGCCAAAGATAAAAAACGGAATATCGGCGCCCAGCGGCAGGCCCAGCGCCATCAGTTCCTCGCGCGTCAAACCGCCTTGCCATAGCTTGTTCAGGGCCATCAGGGTGGTGGCCGCGTCGGACGAGCCGCCCCCCAATCCGCCGCCCATCGGCAATCTCTTGTCGATGGCGATATCGACGCCGCGCGGCAAGCTGCCCGTGCGGCGCAGCACTTCGGCCTGCAGCAGTCTGGCGGCGCGGATGATCAGGTCCTGCTCCTGCGGCACGCCGGGCAGGTCGGTGACGCGCAAGATCTGCCCGTCGTCACGCAAAGAAAAATGCACGGTGTCGCCATGATCGACCAGCTGGAACACGGTTTGCAGCAGGTGATAGCCGTCATCGCGGCGGCCATTGACGTGCAGGAAAAGATTGAGCTTGGCCGGGGCCGGGCAATTGTTGAGGGTAATCAAAGTCATGGTGCGGTGGTGGCAGGAACAGGATCGAGCACGATGCGCAGCGAGACGGCGTCGGCCTGGGCGCTGGCATTGCGCTCGGCATCGATGCGGCGCGGCTGCGGCACGGCGCCGGGCGTCGTGTCGCTGCCATCTTGCCACGACACATAGCGCAAGCGCCAGCCGTCTCTGGTGGTCACATGGTCATTTTGCGGCGAGGCCACAAAGCGCTTGCCGTCGTCGCCGACCGCATGGCCTTGCAGCCAGTCACGCAGTCCCGATACGGGCAGCGACCAGCCCAGCAGGCGCGCGCTCAAGGTATCGACGTCGGGCGCGCTGCGCGGCGGCTTGCCGCTTTGCTCAAGTACCGCTTCCTGCGGCGTGACGGCGATCGTCGCCAGGGTGCTGCCAACGGGCGAGAACAAGGTCACATCGGTGCGCTGCGCCGTTTGCTGCCAGGTGAAATTGACGGTGGCCGATTCGGGCTTGTCATTTTTCTGGTACACCACGTTCAGGCGGCCGGACAGGTCGACCTGGTCGCGGTAGGGTGCGACGGCTTGCGACGACGACGGCTGGCCGGCGGTGAATGGGAGCGTGGTGCAGGCAGACAAAGCCAGGCAGAGGGCGGCAAGTGGAAGTAGTTTTTTGGGCATGGGAATTTGGAGGAATTAACCCAAGTGCAAAGGCTGGGGTCAGACCCGGCGGGTCTGACCCCGGTCCTCCCCCGCCACTTGCCATGGGGTTTAAAAATTACAAACTGACATTCAAGCGCGCCAGTGTGCTTTTCAGTGCATCGTTTTTCGGGTCCTTCGCTTGCGCCTCGCGCCACAGCTTTTGCGCGCCGTCCTTGTCGCCCTTCTGCCACAGCACTTCGCCCAGGTGGACGGCGATTTCCGGGTCGGGGCGCACGGCGTAGGCGCGGCGCAGCGCGTCTTCGGCGGCCGGCAGGTTGCCCATGCGGTATTGCACCCAGCCCATGCTGTCCATGATGAAGGGGTCGCCCGGCGCCATCTGCAGCGCACGCTCGATCAGCGCCAGCGCTTCGGGCAGGCGCACATTGCGTTCGGCCAGCGAGTAGCCCAGCGCGTTGTAGGCGTGCTGGTTGTCAGGCGCGAGTTGCATCACGCGCCGCAGACTCGCTTCCATCTGTTCGAGCTTGTCGAGACGCTCGGCCAGCAAGGCGTAGTCGTACAGCAGTTCAGGATTGTCGGGGAAGCGCACCAGGGCGTTTTCCAGCACCGTGTAAGCGCTTTGCACATAGCCGGCGTCGCGCAGCAGCTGTGCGTCGACCAGCACGATCTGGCCCTGGGCGGCGGGGTCGTCGACCTGCGTTTCGGCCAGCGACTTGCGTGCGCCGTCGAGGTTGCCGCTGCGCGCCATCAGCTGCGCGCGGCGCAGGCGGGCGTCCAGGTAGCCGGCCGACTCCCGGCTGTCGACCTTGTCCAGCCAGGCGATGGCGCCAGGGATGTCGCCGCGTGATTCGGCGATCTGCGACAGGATCATCAGCGCCTTGAACGGATCGCGCGCGTCGCCGGGGTTCTTGTCGAGCACGCTCAGGAAACGCTTGAAATACTGCTCGGCGCCCTTGGCGTCTTCCAGCTGCAGGGAGACGATGCCCAGCGCATACAGGCCGGCCACGTTATCGGGCTGGGTCTTGAGCAGCGCCAGGAACTGGGTGCGGGCGGGCTCGAGCTGCTTCTGCTCGACCAGCAGGCGCGCATAGGCGGCGCGCACTTCGACCGCATCGGGATTTTTGGCGAGGAAGTCAGCGAGCACCCTGTTGGCCGCCTCGGGCTCGCCCGTCACCTGCGCCAGGGTCAGCACGGCCAGTTCGGACGCCGGCTTCATCCGCAGCGCCTTGTTCGCTTCGGCAACCGCGCGCTCGCGCTCGCCGATCGACAGCGCGCCCTGGGCCAGCACCAGGTGGGCTTCGAACATATCGTGATAAGGCTCCATCAGGCGCACCAGCATGGAATAGGCATACAGCTTGTCGTTGGCGCGGGCCAGGATCTGCTGCGTCTGGAACAGCGCCACGCCACGCGCATTGGGCGGCGCGGCCTCGATGCGCTGGGCAAAGATCGGCTCGGCTTCTTCGATCTTGTCGGTCAGCACCACGAAGCCGAGGAAGAACTGGGTCGCTTCATCCGAGTCCGGCGCCAGCTCGCGCCACAAACGGATGGCCGCCAGCGCTTCGCCGCCCTGTTTGGCGGCCAGCGCCATTTCGGAGGCGCGGCGCGCCAGGCGCGGGTCGCGCGTCTGCTGGGCCGCCATCATCATGGTCACGTACGGCCCCTGCCACTGGCCGTTCTTGAACTCCATCTCGGCCTTCGTCAGCTTGTACAGCAGCTCGCTGTTCAGGTCGACGTTGGGCAAACCTTCCTTGGCCCCCGCCTTGGCGTCGGCCGGGCTTTCGGCAGCGGCAGCGCTGGCCGGGGCGTCGGCGGGGACGGTGGACGTTTGCGCCATGGCATGCGTAGCCATCAGGGCGGACAAGGTTACAATGGCGAAAGCGTTTTTCAAAGGCTGATCCTGGCTGAACGGCAAAGTTTGATTCTACGCCCAACCCGTGCTTTGCGTACTTTACGCATGTAACGAAATATAGTCATCGCGATCTCCGCGCCATGCCGGGCGGTCCCGCGGCCAGCCTGTTTACCCGTTTTCACCAGCGAGCCCTATGCCAGAATTGCCAGAAGTCGAAGTCACGCGGCGCGGTGTCGCGCCCCATATCGAAGGACGCGCCGTGCGCGCGGTGGTGCTGCGCCGCGACGGCCTGCGCTGGCCCTTCCCGGCCGCCCTCGGCGACCAGCTGTCGGGCCAGACCATCGGCCTGACCGGCCGGCGCGGCAAATACCTGCTGATCCACTTCCAGCATGGCACGCTGATCATCCACCTGGGCATGTCGGGCCATCTGCGCGTGTTGCCGCCAGGCACTGAAGCACTCAAGCATGACCATTTCGACCTGGTGGTGTCCGGTATTGATGGCGAACAGGTGCTGCGCCTGACCGATCCGCGCCGCTTCGGCGCCGTGCTGTGGCATGACCTGGCCGACGGCCCGCTCGACACCCACGTGCTGCTGCGCGGCCTCGGCGTCGAGCCGCTGGAAGGGGCGTTTACGGGCCAGCTGCTGTTTGAAAAGACGCGCAAGCGCAACACCAATATCAAGCAGGTGCTGCTGGCCGGTGATATCGTGGTCGGCGTGGGCAATATCTATTGTTCCGAAAGCCTGTTTCGCGCGGGAATCAACCCGAAGACACCGGCCAAACGCATCGGTCTCGCGCGCTACGAAAAACTGGCGCAGGCGATCCGCGACGTGCTGGCCGAAGCCATCGTCCAGGGCGGCAGCACCCTGCGCGACTTCCTGCATGTGAACGGCCAGTCCGGCTACTTCCAGCAGACGTATTTCACCTACAACCGGACCGGCCAGCCCTGCCGCGTGTGCGGCGCGCCGATCCGGCAAATCGTGCAGGGACAGCGCTCCACGTTTTATTGCGTGAACTGTCAAAAATAAGGAAGCGTGCATGGTCAGGGACTTGGAACAATACAGCGCCTGGCGCCAGGATGTGCTGGCCGCCCTGCGCGCCTGGCAGCAGGCGGCGCAAGCGGCCGGCCTGGTCGACGGCGCCTCGGCGCTGCGCCTGGCGCGCTGCGTGTCGCGCCTGGCGGACGACCGCCTGTCGGTGGCCTTCGTGGCGGAGTTCTCGCGCGGCAAATCCGAACTGATCAACGCCATCTTCTTTGCCGACTACGGCCAGCGCATCCTGCCCTCGGGCGCCGGGCGCACCACCATGTGCCCGACCGAGCTGCTGTACGATGCGGCGTGGCAACCGTCGATCCGCCTGCTGCCGATCGAAACGCGGGCCCAGAACCTGTCGACCAGCGACTACCGCGAGCTGCCCGCCGCCTGGACGGTGTTGCCGCTGAACCTGGACGCGGGCGAAGACATGCAGGATGCCATCCGGCAAGTGAGCCTGACGCGCAAGGTCGGCGTGGAAGAAGCGGCGCGCTACGGCCTGTATGACTTTGATGATGCCGACGCGCAGGCACTGCTCGACGAGGACGGCCAGGTGGAAATTTCGATGTGGCGCCACGCCATCATCAATTTTCCGCATCCGCTGTTGAAACATGGGCTGGTGATCCTCGATACGCCCGGCCTGAACGCCATCGGCACCGAGCCCGAACTGACCCTGAACCTGATCCCGAACGCGCACGCGGTGCTGTTTATCCTGGCCGCCGACACCGGGGTCACGCGCAGCGATATCGAAGTGTGGCGCAACCATATCGGCGCCGGTGGGGGCAGCGGCCGCCTGGTGGTGCTCAATAAAATCGACAGCATGTGGGACGAGCTGCGCGGCGACGCGGAAGTGGCGCAGGCCATCGCGCGCCAGCAGGCCAGCGTGGCGCACCTGCTCAACCTCGACGCCGGCCAGGTGTTTCCCGTCTCGGCGCAAAAGGCGCTGGTGGGCAAGATCAACCACGATGACGACCTGCTGGAAAAAAGCCGCTTGCTGCCGCTGGAAGCGGCCCTGTTCAATGAACTGATACCGGCGCGCAAGAACATCATCCGGCGCCAGCTGGACTTCGACCTCGATGCGATTGTCTCCGCGCAGCAGGTGCAGTACGGCGCCCGCGCGCGCGGCATCGCCGAGCAGCTGCACGAGCTGCACAGCCTGCGCGGCAAGAACCAGAACGTGATCGCCCACATGATGCGCCGCATCGATATCGAGAAAAAGGAATTCGACAGCAGCCTGTTCAAGCTGCAGGCGACCCGCGCCGTGTTTACGCGTTTGTCGACCGAGCTGTACACCAGCCTGGGCATGGAAATCGTGCGCGACGATATCGACGCGGTGCGCCTGGCGATGCAGCGCAGCCGCTTTTTCACGGGCCTGCGCGACGCCATGCGCCAATACTTCGAACGCATCGGCCAGAACCTCGAGCGCTCCGAACGCAAAACAAGCGAGATCACGGAAATGATGCAGGTGATGTACCGCCGCTTCGCCACCGAACACGGCCTGGCGCTGGCCATGCCGATGCCGTTTTCGCTGGCGCGCTACCGCCAGGAGATCGACGATATCGAGGTGGTGTATCACAAGCAGTTCGGCACGGCCACCCTGCTCACCACCAGCCGCGTGGTGCTGATGGAAAAATTCTTCGACACCATCGCCTCGCGCGTGCGGCGCAGTTTCACCGCCGCCAATGACGACGCCAGCGCCTGGCTCAAGGTCATCATGGCGCCGCTCGAAGCACAGATCGTCGAGTACAAGGAACATCTGAAACTGCGCCTGGCCTCGATCCAGCGCATCCACGACGCCACCGGCAGCCTGGAACAGAAGATCGCCGGCTTCGAAGCATCGCTGGCGGCCCTGGAGCGCGACAAGGCGCAACTGGCGCAGCTGGGCGATTCGCTGCGCGCGGCCATCGCCGCCTGAACATTGAACTATTACCGGAATCCTGCATGAAACGTCCGCCGCATCCGCTGTCGCCCGAATCGGGCGCGGCATCGCTAGAAAACTATGTCGACCCCACTTTTTCCGCCACCGTCATCGCCTGGCAAAAGCAGCACGGCCGCCACGCGCTGCCGTGGCAGAACACGCGCGACGCCTACCTGATCTGGCTGTCCGAAATCATGCTGCAGCAAACCCAGGTGGCCGCCGTGCTGGCCTATTACGCGCGCTTCCTGGCCCGCTTCCCTACCCTGCGTTCGCTGGCCGAAGCGCCGGTGGAAGACGTGATGGCGCAGTGGAGCGGCCTGGGCTACTACACGCGCGCGCGCAACCTGCACAAGTGCGCCCAGCGCGTGGTGGCGGAATATGGCGGCGTGTTTCCCAGCGATCCCGTATTGCTGGCCGACCTGCCCGGCATCGGCCGCTCGACGGCGGCCGCCATCTCGGCCTTTTCCAGCGGCACGCGGGCGGCCATCATGGACGGCAACGTCAAGCGCGTGTTCGCGCGCGTGTTCGGCATCGACGCCTATCCCGGCGAAAAAAAGGTCGAGGAAGCGATGTGGCGGCGCGCCGAAGCGCTGCTGCCCGCAGGTGACATAAATTCCGGCATCGAATCGTATACGCAGGGCCTGATGGACCTGGGCGCGACGCTGTGCACGCGCAGCAGCCCCGATTGCGGCCGCTGCCCCTTGCTTGCGCGCTGCGTGGCCTACGCCACCGGCCGCACCAAAGAGCTGCCTGTGCGCAAGCCGAAAAAGACCAGCCCTGAAAAACACGCCGTGATGCTGGCGATCGTCGACAGCGGCCAGGTATTGCTGCAGCAGCGCCCCGGCGCCGGCATCTGGGGCGGACTACTCTCCTTGCCCGAACTCGATGGCCATGTGCTGCGCGATGGCGAGCTGCCGCGCGCGATCGACCAGCCGGCCTTGCAGCGCGCGGTGGCGCCGTTCGGCGCGATCGAGACACAGGAGTTGCTGCTGCCGATCGTGCACGTGTTCACCCACTACAAGCTGCATATCGTGCCCTGCCGCATCACCCTGTCGCACCGCCACCAGATGGCGGCGGAAGCCGGCCACGTGTGGCTCGCTGGCGACAAGGTGGCGGACGCGCCGCTGCCCGCGCCGATCAAGAAACTGCTGCTCGACCTGCTGGGCGACGCGCGCGCGGCGCAGCGCAGCATGTTCTTGTAGGTCGGATTAGCGTGGCAAAGCCCCGCGTAATCCGACACCACCACCAGCGCCAACAAGCACGTAGGTCGTATTAGCGGCGAAGCCGCGTAATCCGACAACATCGTTGGCGACGGTTACAACTCGTCGAGCGAATACAGCCGCCGGTGCTCGCGGATCGCATAGCGGTCCGTCATGCCGGCGATATAGTCGGCAATCTTGCGCGCCTGCTTCGTCACGTCATCATCCTTGATTTGATAATCGGGCGGCAGCAGGGCCGGTTCGGCCATGAAGCTGTCGTACAGTTCGCGCACGATGCGGCTCGCTTTGACGCGCATGCGGTTGACCTGGTAGTGGCGGTACAGATTGGCCCGCAAAAAACGCTTCAGTTCGGTGGCATCCTTGCGCATGGTGTCGGAAAAACGGATCAGCGCCGCGCTGGAGCGCACCTCGTCCACATTGCGTGGCGCCGCCTCGACTATCAGCTGCGTCGAGGTGGTGATCAGGTCGTCGGCCAGCGCCGTGATCAGGCGGCGCAGGGTTTCATAGATGGCGCGCCGGCCCGACAGGCCCGGATACACGGTTTGCACTTCGCGCCACAGGCGGCCAAAAAACGCCACCTGCTCCAGCTGTTCGATGGTGATCAGGCCCGAGCGCAGGCCGTCGTCGATATCATGGCTGTTGTAGGCGATTTCATCGGCCAGGTTGGTCAGCTGCGCTTCCAGGGTCGGCTGGGTGCCGTCGATAAAGCGCTGCGCCACCGGTCCCAGCGCGCGCGCATTGGTCAGCGAGCAGTGTTTCAAGATGCCTTCGCGCGTTTCGAACATCAGGTTCAGGCCGTCGAAGGCGCCGTAGTGTTCTTCCAGCGTGTCGACCACGCGCAGGCTTTGCAGATTGTGTTCGAAACCGCCATGTTCGCTCATGCAGTCGTTGAGCACGTCCTGGCCCACATGGCCGAACGGTGTGTGGCCCAGATCGTGCGCCAGGGCGATCGCTTCGACCAGGTCTTCGTTCAGGCGCAGGTTGCGCGCGATCGAGCGGCCGATCTGCGCCACTTCCAGGCTGTGCGTCAGACGCGTGCGAAACAGGTCGCCCTCGTGGTTGAGGAAGACCTGGGTCTTGTATTCGAGCCGGCGAAAGGCCGAGGAATGGATGATGCGGTCGCGGTCGCGCTGGAACTGGCTGCGCGAGGCGTGCGCCGTCTCGGCATGGCGACGTCCCTGCCCCTGTGCCGAACGGGCCGCATACGGAGCGAGGAAGTCTTCCGGCGTCATGGTCAGGCCACTCCGGCGGCCAGGGTGGCCAGCACCAGTTCATGCGGGGCGGCCGTGATCAGGGGGCTGCCCAGCGGTTTCAACAGGATGAACTTGATGGCGCCGCCCTCGTTCTTCTTGTCCACTTCCATCAGTTCCAGCCAGCGCGACACGCCCAGGTCCGGCCCCTTGACGGGCAGGCCGGCGGCAGCCACCACCCTGCGCACGCGCTCGACGGCCGCCTGGTCGATATAACCCATGCGGCACGACAGGTCGGCCGCCATCACCATGCCGCAGCCGACGGCTTCGCCGTGCAGCCACTGGCCGTAGCCCATGCCGGCCTCGATGGCGTGGCCGAAGGTGTGGCCGAAGTTCAGGATGGCGCGCAGGCCGCCTTCGCGTTCGTCCTGGCGTACCACATCGGCCTTGATTTCGCAGGAGCGGGCGATCGCATAGGCCAGCGCCCCCTTGTCGCGCGCCATCAGCTTGCCCATGTTCGCTTCGATCCAGTCGAAAAACGCCGCGTCGATGATGGCGCCATGCTTGATTACTTCGGCGAGACCTGCCGACAGCTCGCGCGCCGGCAGGGTTTCCAGGGTCGAGGTATCGGCGATCACGGCGCGCGGCTGGTAGAAGGCGCCGATCATGTTCTTGCCCAGCGGGTGGTTGATGCCGGTCTTGCCGCCGACCGAGGAGTCGACCTGCGCCAGCAGGGTGGTCGGCACCTGCACGAAGCCGATGCCGCGCATGTAGCTGGCAGCCGCATAGCCGGTCAGGTCGCCGATCACGCCGCCGCCCAGCGCCACCAGGGTGGTCTTGCGGTCGCATTTGTTGGCCAGCAGCGCATCGAAAATCTGCATCAGGCTGGCCCAGTTTTTATATTCTTCGCCGTCCGGCAGCACGATGCTGATCACCTCGCGGCCATCGCTGGCCAGCGCCGCCTGCAGGCGGCCCAGGTACAGCGGAGCGACGGTGGTATTGGTGACGATGGCCACCTTGTGGCCGCTGATATGGCGCAGCAGCGCGTCGGCGTCGGCCAGGAGGCCGGGGCCGATGGCGATCGGGTAGCTGCGTTCGTCGAGGTCTACGCTCAACAACATTTTGGATTGCTCGTTCATCGAAGGCTCTGCGTGAATGACGCAGTTGGGCGAGGCCTCGCATTCGAGGCTGGCCAGCTGCATCAGGATGGTCTGGACCATCGATTGTACGTTAGGACGGCCGGTATCGATGACGATGTCGGCCACTTCCAGGTATTGCGGCTCGCGCTGCGCCGTCAGGTTTTCCAGCGTCTTGCGCGGATCGGCCGTTTGCAGCAGCGGGCGGTTCTTGTCGTGGCTGGTGCGCGCCAGGATGTTGGTCACGCTGGCGCGCAGGTAGATCACCGTGCCGCGCTCTTTCAGAAAGGCGCGGCTTTCCGCATTCATCACCGCGCCGCCGCCGGTGGCCATGACCAGGCCTTCCTGGGCGCTCAAGTCGCGGATCACCTCGGCTTCGCGCCGGCGAAAGCTCGGCTCTCCCTCGATCTCGAAGATCCACGGGATCGAGGCCCCGGTACGGGCTTCGATCTCGTGGTCGGAATCGACAAAGCGCAAGCCCAGCTTGCGGGCCAGGATGCGCCCGATCGTGGTTTTGCCCGCGCCCATGAGGCCGACAAGGAAGATATTACGGTTAGAAGTTTCAGACACTATTTGCATTTCACTCAGGCAATAACTCGGTACTTCCGCTATCGCCCCGTGGCTCCATTATTGGCATGTGAACGTCAGTTTAAACGGATAGCTTGTTGTTAGTAAACGTGGGCTTATCACGTTGACATTAAAGGTAGCCGTTCTTGGACTGCAATTGTCCGCTGGCGCACTGACCGTCACGATATGGCGGGTGCCCTGATCCACGTCGTTCGCTACCGTACTGTCAGGGAAAATCTTCTGTACCGCAGGGGGCGAAACACCGCTGCTGGCGGCATTGCTGATATTGGCCACTTCAATCCGCGTGCCGCTGGGCATCGGGTTGCCGTTCACATCGCTGACACGCAAGGTGAATACCTTGGGTACCGTCCAACTGGCAATGCCAAGGTCATTGACCACATTTTTTGTCAGGACCACGGCATCGTCACGCAATACCCGTCCCGGTTCGCTGCCGCTGATAAAAAAGCTGATGCTGTCAAAGATCGGCACGGCCGTACCATCGCTGGTGCTGGCGCAGATGGTGCCGACACCAGCGCGCGTACTGTCACTGGCGACACGATTGCATACGGTGGCGGGGGTATTGGGAACGGGGCTACGTGGTTCCTGCGAGCGGAAATCGACCGAGCAGGCGCCATTGACCGAGGTACAGCCGCCGCGACTGGCGCTGCCGACCACGCCGACATTGGACTGGAAGACGACCGGGGTGCCATCGGCCACCGGGTTGCCGAATTTGTCGCCCATGGCCACGTTCACTGTTGCCGATGGCGCACTACCATTGGCATCGACATTGAGGCCTTCGACATTGCTGTCGCTGATGCTCAGGGAGAATGCTTTTTGTACTGGCGTGCCGGTCGACACCACGATGGTATCGGACAACGTGGAAATCTCGCGTCCGGCTGCCGTCGTGAACTTCGCACGGATACGGAAAGACAATGGCGTATCGCGCGAACTGACACTGGTGGTCACCTCGCCGTTTGCATCGGTCGAAGCCAAGTCCGGCGCCAGGTCAACCGGGGCATTGACATCGGCTTTCTCGAACGTCACTTTCAAGCCTTGCAATGGGTTGTTGAAGGTATCAAAGGCACGGAATTTCAAGGTTGCCGTTTCGCTGCGCAGCAAGCCGCCCTGGCCTCGAATGACGATGGCCTTGTCGCTCGGTATGGCCGAGGTAAATTGAATCGACGCAGGCTGTGGCGGCGCAATTGCCAGCGTTGCGCTGCGACTGCCGGTGACCCCGCTGGCCGTCGCCGAAATAACATCGTTGGCGCCACAACCCCGGTCACGGTAGGTAGCACGCGCAGTGCCATCGGCCGTCTGCACCAGCGTCGCAAACGTCGCCTTGCCGGCGGCCACGCAGGTGGAGCTGAAATTGACGGCGATGCTCTGATCGGTGTATTTCACCCCATTCGACATGACATCGAGCGCTACCTGGGTCGAGCCGTAGGCGTCCAGCGATGGCGCTTCAAAGATGATGTTGCCGAAAGCCAGAGCGGTTGCGCCTACCATGTAGTTGATCGTGCTGGTGGTGGTGGTGCCATTCAGGACGACCGCCGCCGTCAAGGTACCCGCGCCGGCAGCGGCAAGACTGAAGGGGCGCAGTGTCACACGCGCCTCGCCATTCCTGTCGGTGAGCACCGTCCCGTTGGCAGGCGCCAGGATGGCCAGCGTCTCGTTACTGGTAGCGAACACCACCATTGCATTCGCCAGGACAGCGCCGTTCTGGTCCTTGACCAGCGCCACGCCCGTCAACGGCGTCGCGCTGGACAAGGTATTGCTGTTGCTGCCTGAAGCATTTAACAGGGAAACGCTGATACTGGCCTTGGACGCCGCTGCGGCAGCAACCTGGTAATTGGCCTCGCCGCTGACGATGACCGCACCCTGGGTCACTGTGGCGGTCACCTTGCCGGCACCGCTGGCGGCAGGGTCGGCGGGACGCAGGGTGACCACCGCCACGCCTTTGGCGTCCGTCAAGGCGGTACCAACAGCGGGGGTCAGGGTGACCAGGCTGGCTGGCGTCGTGAAAGTGACCAGCGCATTGGCGACCGGCGCACCACTTTTGTCGAGCACCACCGCCCGGGCCGTCAAGGCGGCGGTGGCGCTGACGGTGTTGCTGGCGGCGCCATTGGCGTCCAGCAGGCTGACACTGACTGCCGCCGGCACGCTGCCCACCACGCCACCACCACCGCCGCCATCGAGGGTCGGATCGCCGCCACCGCCACCACAGGCAGCCAGCAGCATGGCCAGGCTCATGGCAAACAGCCAGTTACATGCCCGACTCCAATAAGTGTTGCCAAAAGAAATATTCCGCATAGTCGCCATCAGTCCGCTTTCGTCAGCATTGTTACTTAAACGTAAAGATGTGACATTAACGTGTTGAGGGCCTCTCTGCCACTATTTTCGGCGTAATAAAGACCATCAGCTCGGTTTTTTCTTGACTGCGGCCCGTGCTGCGGAAAAAAACACCGAGCAGCGGGATATCGCCCAACAGCGGGACCTTGCTTTGCGTGCCCCTCTCCGATTGCTGGTAAATACCGCCCAGCACCACCGTGCCGCCGTCCTCGACCATGACCTGCGTCCTGACGTGCTTGGTGTCGATGGCAAAGCCCGAGCGCGTTTCCTGGCCCACGCTGTCCTTGTTCACATCGACTTCCAGCACCACGTTGCCGTCCGGCGTGATCTGCGGCGTCACTTCCAGGCGCAGATTGGCCTTGCGAAAGGTGATCGAGGTGGCGCCGCTGCTGGTGGCCACCTGGTAGGGCAATTCGATGCCCTGCTCGATCAGCGCCAGCACCTTGTCGGCCGTAACCACGCGCGGACTGGAAATGATCTTGCCCTTGCCGTCCGCCTCCAGCGCCGACAGTTCCAGGTTCAGGAAGCGGTTGGCGGCGGCCGAAAACAGGCTCAGGGCAAAGCTGGCCGGCGGCAGGCCGTTGATGCTGGCCGCCGGCAGGTTGACGAACTGGGTGTTCGGCACATAGGCGCCGGCGCCCGCCACCGCCTGGCCGGTCGCCTCGCCCACGCCCTCGTAGGTGCCGCCCATAAGCGCGCGCCGCCCGCCGCCGACGGCAAAACCGGGCTGGCCACCCTGGGCCAGGCGCTGGTCGGCAAAGCCCAGGCGCGCGCCGAGGTTGCGGCTGAAACTGTCGTTGGCCTCGACGATGCGCGCCTCGATCAGCACCTGCCGGGTCGCCACGTCGGTTTTGGCGATCAGCAGGCGGATCTGCTCCAGGCGCGCCGGCACGTCGCTGACGAACAATTGATTGGTACGCGGCTCGATCAGCACGCTGCCGCGCCGCGACAGCAGCCGGCTGCGCCCCTCGCCCGCGTCCAGGCCAAACACGGTGCGAAACGCTTCGGCTTTCTGGTAGTTCAGCTGGAACACGGCCGACTGCACGGGTTCGAGCTCGGCGATCTGCGCGCGCTGCTCCAGTTCGAGTTTTTCGCGCGCCAGGATTTCCTCGCGCGGCGCGATCCACAGCACATTGCCAGTGCGCCGCATATCGAGGCCCCTGGCCTGCAGCAGCACGTCGAGCGCCTGGTCCCACGGCAGTTCGCGCAGGCGCAAGGTGAGATTGCCGGCCACGCTGTCGCTGGCGATGATGTTCTGCCCGGAAGCATCGGCCAGCATATGCAGCGCCGCGCGCACCGAGACGTTCTGGAAATCGATGGAGATCGGTTCGCCCGCATACAGGCGCGGCGCCGTTACCTGCACTTGCGCCGGCGCGTCCTGCGCGCCGGCGCCCAAGGGCCAGGCCAGCACAATGAGCAGCAGCAAAAGGCCTGGCTTCATTTGTCCGCCTCCTTGCCGGCCGCGCCCGCCACCTGCAAGGCCAGGCTGCCGCGCCGTTCGCGCCAGGCGCCGCCGGCGTCCTGCGCCACTTCGCGGTAGGTGATGGCTTGCTCGGAAATCGCCGTCACCACGCCGTGATCCTGGCCCAGGTACTGGCCGGCCGCGACCCGGTACAGGCGCCCGTTCGCCTGCAGCAAGGCGTCGAGCCGGCCATGCTGGCGCAGGCTGCCGACCATCGCCATGGCGGACAGGGCGACGCTTTCAAGCGGCTCGCGCACGCGGCGCGGATCGGGCGCGGCCACGCCGGCGGCGGCGGGCCGCACGCTGGCGGCGGCGCCGAACGGATCGGGCAGATCGCTGGCGCTGTAGTCGCGCGGCACCAAGGGCTTGGGCGGGCGCGGCGGTACAGTCGTCCTGCTTGCCTTCATGCCGCTCATGCGCTTTTGCTCCTGCGCGTCAGGCAGGCGATAGGCGCGCAGCACGGCGTCCAGGGTCAGTGCGCCCTCCTGGTTCGCCTGGACCGCCAGGCCATGCACGGTCACGATGCGCGGCAGATAGGCCAGGTCGGCCATGAAGGCGCCAAGGGCGTGGTAGCCGCCGCGCACCCTGATGGCGATCGGCATGGCCACGTAATGCGCTTGCGGCAGCGGCGCGGCCGGCTTGAACAACTCGAACTGCAGGCCGCGCGCCAGTCCCGCCTGGTTGATAGCGGACAGCAGCGCGGGCATCTCCTGCTGGCGCGGCAATTGCCGCTCCAGGGCGGCCAGGGTGGCGGCGGCTTCCTGTTGCCGCGCGCGCAGCTGCGGCAATTGCCCGGCCTGGGCCTGGGCCTGGCCGTGCGCCGCGCGCAGCGACCCGGTGTGCGCCTGCGCCGCCTGCCAGCTCGCCACCAGGCTGTCCAGTTGCGCCAGCCACGCCAGCGCCAAAGTCAAACCCGCCAGCAGGCCGGCGCATGCAAGGCGGGTACCACGGGGCCACAAGGCCATCTGTTTCAGGCTGGACATGGCTAGTCTCCCGGCAAACCATCGGCAGGCAAGGTCCAGTGCACGGCCAGCTCCACGCCGCTCTTCGCTGCCGGCGTGGCTGGCGAGCGCACTTCCTGCAGTTGCGGCGTGGAACCGGGCAAGGCTTGCGCCAGCGCCAGCAGCAGCGCCGAGACGGCTTGCTGCGACGGCGCCCTGCCCGCCAGCATCAGGCGCGCGCCGTCCTGGCGCAGGCTGTTAAGGCTGACGCCGTCCGGCACGGCGCGGGCCAGGGCGTCGAGCACGATCACGGCGTCATTGCGCCGCGCCTGCAACAGGTGGACGGCATGCTGGCGCGCCGCCAGCGCCGCCGTTTCGCGCTGCGCCAGCCGGGCCGCCGCCAGCGCCCCCTCGCGCTCGCGCAAGGCCACCTGCCAGGTGGCCTGCTGGCGCGCCTGGTCGCCGATGGCGAGGACCAGGGCAAGACCGGCCGCCAGCGCCAGCGCCGCGCCCAGCAGCACGCCGCCGGCCAGCTGGCGCAGCACCCCAAGCTCGCGCTGGCGGCGTGCCGCCGCCCGGTGCGGCAGCAGATTGATCGATACCGGCGCGTTCGCACTCATCTGGCAAACCCGTGCAGGGCCAGTCCCCAGGCCAGCTGGAAGGCCGCGCCATCGGCCAAGGCTTGCCAGCCGCCATGCGCCGTGCCGGCACGCAGGGCCAGCGCTGCGCTGTCCATCACCACCGCCTGCAAGCCCGCCCTGGCCGCCGCATCGAGGCGGCGCTGCACGCTGGAGCGCCGCGCCGCCACCAGCAGTATGTCGAGCTCGGCACTGTCTTTTTCCGGGCCGACGGGCGGCGCCGCTCCCATGATGCAAAAATCCAGGCTGGCGTCCTCGACGGCAAACGGCATGTATTGCGCCGCTTCCAGCTCCACCAGGATTTCCAGCTGCTCCTCGGGCAAACCCGCCGGCAGGCGCACGGCCTGCGTGATCAGGCTGCTGGCGGGCATGGCCAGCGCCACCCGCCTGCAACGGCTGCCGCTGGCCTGGCACGCCTGGCGCAGCAGGCCGGCCAGCGCCTCGATATCGTCGACATTGCCGTCAAACAGCACGCCGGGTGGCAAGGCCTTCATGGCATGGTGGCGGCAATGCAAGGCGCCAAGGCGCCGCGCCAGTTCGACCACGCGGATGGCGTCGTCGCCGATATCGATGCCCAGCAGGCCAGGTTTATTCAAGGAAAACATGGTCACTCCCCCCTTGCGTCCTCCAAAATGCTATTCCCTGCCCGGCCCGGCTGACAACCGCTTTCCGGCCGGCTTCTGCGGCACAGTGCGCCTATCTGCAGGGAAGCTGATCTGGCGCAGGACAATTGTTACCAAATCCTTGTTGCCAGCCAGCACAGACACGCTTATATAGAGTACCGACAAGAGTTCCGCAGCCCGCCTGGCGCGCCGTCCCACCGGCAAGCTCGCTTATAATTGGCCCGCATAAATTAACTGAAAGACATAACGCGCATGACTTCTTCCACCTCCGCTGGCAACGCTGGCTCGAAGCCGCCCAACAAGGGCGGCAAACCCAAACGCTTTTTGCTGATGGCCCTGGTATCGCTGGTGGGCGCGGCCGCAGTCGGCGTGTTGCTGGTGGTGTTTGGCCTGGCGATGGCGTATCCGAACCTGCCGGCGCTCGACACCCTGACCGATTACCGGCCGAAGATGCCGCTGCGGATCTTTACCAGCGACGGCGTGCTGATCGGCGAGTTTGGCGAAGAGCGGCGCAATATGGTGCACATCAAGGATATTCCCGATGTCATGAAAAAGGCCGTGCTGGCCATCGAGGACGACCGCTTCTATGAACACGGCGGCGTCGATTACCTGGGCATCACGCGCGCGGCGCTGCACAACCTGACCGGCGGCGCCAAGCAAGGCGCGTCGACCATCACGCAGCAGGTGGCGCGCAATTTCTTCCTGTCCAGCGAGCAGACCCTGAAGCGCAAGGCCTATGAAGTCTTGTTGGCCTGGAAGATCGAGAAAAATCTCAGCAAGGACCAGATCCTGGAAGTCTATATGAACCAGATCTACCTGGGCCAGCGCGCCTACGGCTTTGCCTCGGCCGCGCAAATCTATTTCGGCAAGAATATCCGCGACCTGACTGTCGCCGAGGCGGCCATGTTGGCCGGCCTGCCAAAAGCACCGTCGGCCTACAATCCGGTGGTCAACCCGAAACGCGCCCGGGTGCGCCAGCAGTACATTTTGCAGCGCATGGCGCAGCTCGGCTATATCACGCCGGCCCAGTACGAGGAAGCCAAACATGAAGAACTGAAGGTCAAGACCGACAGCAGCGCCTTTGGCGTGCATGCGGAATATGTGTCGGAGATGGCGCGCCAGCTGATCTATGAACAATTCAAGGAAGACACGTACACGCGCGGCCTGAACGTCTACACCACCATTACCAAGGCCGACCAGGACGCCGCCTATATCGCGCTGCGCAAGGGTGTGATGGATTACGAAAAACGCCACGGCTACCGCGGCCCGGAAGCGTATATCGAGATTCCGAAAACCAAGGCCGAAGCCGACGATGCGATCGAAACGGAACTGGCCGACCATCCGGACAGCGACGACATCATCGGCGCCATGGTGCTGCAGGCCTCGCCGAAATCGTTGCAGGCGGTGACTTCGGCCGGCGAGGAAATCAGCATCACCGGCCCTGGCCTGACATTCGGCGCGGCCTGGCTGTCGGAAAAAGCGGCGCCCAACCGCCGCATCCGCCGTGGCGCCGTGATCCGCGTCATGCGCGATGACGACAAATGGGTGCTGACCCAAATGCCGGAAGTGCAGTCGGCGTTCGTGTCGGCCAGCACCACCGACGGGGCGATTCGCGCCATGGTGGGCGGCTTCGATTACAACCGCAACAAGTTCAACCACGTGACGCAGGCGTGGCGCCAGCCGGGTTCGGCCTTCAAGCCCTTTATCTATTCCGCTTCGCTCGAACGCGGTCTGTCGCCGGCGACCATCATCAACGACGCGCCGATCTCGTTCGATGCCGGCCAGACGGGCGGCCAGGCGTGGGAACCGAAGAACTACGACAGCAAGTACGACGGGCCGATGACCATGCGCAAGGGCCTGATGAAATCGAAAAACATGATTTCGATCCGCATCCTGCACAAGATCGGCGCCAAGTACGGCCAGGAATACGCGACCCGCTTCGGCTTTGACGCCGACAAGAACCCGCCCTACCTGACGCTGGCGCTGGGCGCCGGCAATGTCACGCCGCTGCAGATGGCCGGCGCCTATGCCGTGTTCGCCAACGGCGGCTACAAGATCAACCCTTACCTGATCGCCAAGGTCACCGACAGCGACGGCAAGGTCTTGTCGGAAGCCAACCCTGACAAGGCAGGCGAAGAAGCCAACCGCGTGATCGACGAGCGCAACGCCTTCATGATGAACAGCATGCTCAACGACGTGGTGCGCTTCGGCACGGCCGCCAAGGCGATGGCCCTGAAGCGCCCTGACCTGGCCGGCAAGACGGGCACCACCAACGACTCGATCGACGCCTGGTTCGCCGGCTACCAGGCCAAGCTGGTGGGCATCGCCTGGATCGGCTACGACCAGCCGCGCAACCTGGGCAACCGCGAAACGGGCGGCGGCCTGGCCTTGCCGATCTGGATCAGTTACATGGCGAAAGCCCTGAAAAGCATCCCGGTCGAAGAACGCGCGGTACCGGAAGGCCTGATACGCGTGGGCGACGAGTATTACTATGCGGAAAATCCACCGGGCACGGGCGTGGGCAGCCTGGAAGGCGCGGCGCGCGGCACGCCGGAGGAAGAGAAAGCCAAGGAAGCCGTCAAGAACGAGCTCTTCTAGACTTCGTAGGTCGGGTTAGGCCGCAGGCCGTAACCCGACAATATTGTTGACGTCTGCGGTGTTGTCGGATTACGCGCGGCTTCGCCGCGCTAAACCGACCTACCTTGTTTTGACGTTACTTCAACACCACCGTCGCGCCGGCCTGCTCGCTGGCCATGCTCGACAAGGCCGCGAACAGCTCCGAGCCGTCGCGCGTATTGACCCACTCGTCGCCATCGCGCTTGTAGTGAAAGCCGCCGGAACGGGCCGCCACCCACATTTCGCGCATCGGCGCCTGGCTGTTGACGATGATTTTCGTGCCGTTGTCGATAAACTCGATTTCCAGCACATTGCCGCTGCGGCTGCATTCGACGTCGAGCACGTCCTCATCGTTGAGCCGGTCCAGCGCCGCCTCGATCTGGTTCAGGGTGGCTTCGGCCAAGGCCAGGAATTCCGATTCGCTCATGCTACACTCCAAAGATCTTAATCAAACCGTGATTCTAATCGTGAAGTCATCCTCAGCGTTTTATATCGGCATTGCCATTGTGGTCTCTAGCGTCCTGGCAGGCTGCGGCCAGCCCGGCCCCCTCTACCTGCCCAAGCCGCCCGCGGCCAAGCCAGCGGCCAAGGGCCCGGTCGAACCAGCGGCGGTGCCGCCGCCACCGGTGATCGTGCCGGCGCCCTAGCGCACCAGTTTCGCGTTCTGCACGCGGCGGTTCCAGGCGAAATAGACGCGGATCAGCAGCAGCAGCGCGACGATGCAGCCAAACAGGATGGGCTGGGCGAAGTTGTTCTTGCCTGCCTTCATCCACCAGTAATGCAAGATGCCCAGCGGCGCGATCAGATACACCAGCCGGTGCAACCACTGCCAGCGCTTGCCGCCCAGGCGCTTGACCATGCCGTTGGTGCTGGTCACGGCCAGCGGGATCAGCAGCACGAAGGCGATAAAGCCGACCGTGATGAACGGACGCCTGAGCACATCTTTCCACATTGCCGCCAGATCGAAGAAATGATCGAACCATAGAAACGTGGTGAAGTGCAGGCTGGCGTAGAAAAACGCGAACAGGCCCAGCATGCGGCGCAGCTTGATCAGCCAGTGCCACTGTGTGAAGCGCCGCAAGGGCGTAACGCCCAGGCCGATACACAGGAAATACAGGGTCCAGTCGCCGGTGCCGCGCGTAATGAATTCGAGCGGCTCGACCAATTGGCCCGAGTACGTCAGCCACACCATGCGCGCGAACGGCAGCAGCGCCAGCACAAAGATGACGGCCTTGATCAGCGACAGCTGCCGTGGCGTGGGATGGAAAGCCATGTCTTGCCCTGTTAAAAGAATTTCTTCAAGTCCATGCCGGCGTACAGCGACGCCACGTCGTTATAGCCGTTGTACATCAGCGTCTTGCGCTTGCGCGCCAGGAAACCGTCTTCGCCGATGCGGCGTTCGCTGGCCTGCGACCAGCGCGGATGGTCGACGTTCGGGTTCACGTTGGAATAAAAACCGTATTCGGACGGCGCCGACAAATTCCACGAGGTGCGTGGCTGGTCTTTCACGAAACGGATCTTGACGATGGACTTGGCCGATTTGAAGCCATATTTCCACGGCAACACCATGCGCACCGGCGCGCCGTTCTGGTTCGGCAGGGTTTCGCCATACATGCCCAGGGTCAGCAGCGCCAGCGGGTGATTGGCTTCATCGATGCGCAGGCCTTCCGTGTAGGGCCACTGCAGCACGCGGCTGCCGACACCGGGCATCTGCTTGTTGTCGGCCAGGGTAATGAATTCCACATACTTGGCGTTGCCGGTCGGCTCGACCTTCTTGATGATCTCGGAGAAGGAGTAGCCGACCCACGGGATCACCATCGACCAGCCTTCCACGCAGCGCAAACGATAGACGCGCTCTTCCAGTGGTGCGAGTTTGAGCAGCGCATCGAGATCCAGCGTCATCGGCTTCTTGACTTCGCCTTCGATGGCGACCGTCCACGGCCGCGTGCGCAAGGTGCCCGCGTTTTGCGCCGGATCGCTCTTGTCGGTGCCAAACTCGTAGAAATTGTTATAGGTGGTGGCGTCCTTGTAGGCCGTCTGCTTGTCCAGCGCCGAATAGGCGGGATTCAATTTGGCGGCCAGCTTGGGATGGGTGCCCTGGGCGAACGCCTCGCGGTTCATCATTTCCAGCAGGGCCGCGCTGGAGACGGCGCCGACGGCCGCCTGCCGGATAAAGCTGCGGCGCGCTTCGAACACGGCGCGCGGCGTAATTTCGGATGAGAACGGTAATTCGATACCGTTGGGACTGCGCTTGATCAACATGGCGGCTCCGGAAAAGTGGTGGTTATCTGCACCTTACACCAGTTTCCGTAGCCGTTCATGACGGTTGCGTCATCTAAGACAACCTTAAAGTTTGCCGTAAGAATGCAAGCCTGACAGGAACATGTTGACACCTAAAAACGCAAACGTGGTGACCATCAAGCCCACCAGCGCCCACCAGGCAGCGACGCGGCCACGCAGGCCCGTCATCAAGCGCATGTGCAGCCAGGCCGCATAGTTGAGCCAGACGATCAGGGCCCAGGTTTCCTTCGGATCCCACGACCAGTAGCCGCCCCATGCCTCGGCCGCCCACAGCGCGCCCAGGATGGTCGCTACCGTGAAGAAAGCGAAGCCGACCGAAATGGCCTTGTACATCACGTCGTCGAGCACTTCCAGCGACGGCAGGCGGTCGACCAGGTAGCCGCTCGATTTGAGCAGGTAGGCCGAGGCCACCATGGCCGACAGCGAGAAAGTGCCGTAGCCGATGAAGTTGGCCGGCACGTGGATCTTCATCCACCAGCTTTGCAGGGCCGGCACCAGCGGCTGGATATCGGCCGCGTCGCGCGTGACGGTGTACCACAGCAAAAACACCACGGCGGCGGAAATGACCAGCATGACGAAGGCGCCCAGCTGGCGCGTCGCATAGTGCTGCTCGTAGTACAGGTAGAACATGGCCGTGATCAGCGAAAACAGGATGAACACTTCATACAGGTTCGATACGGGAATATGGCCCACGTCGGCGCCGATCAGGTAGGACTCATACCAGCGCACCAGCATGCCCGTCAGGCCCAGCACCACGCCGGCCCAGCACAGCAAGGAGCCGACCGAGGAACCGAACTCCGAACGCGCCATCAGGCCGATCCAGTAGAACAGGGTCGACAGCACGAACAAGGTGCCCATCCACAAAATCGCGGACTGGCTGGACAACATATATTTGAGGAAAAATTTCTGGTTTGCCATGTCCAGCTGGCCACCGTAGAGCTCGATGGCAAACAAGGACAGCACGGCCGCCAGCGGGATCAGCCAGCGCACCGGTTTCCAGTACCAGCCCAGCCAGGCAAAGGTCGGCGCCGCCGCCAGCAAAATGACTTTTTCATAGATGTCCATGAAGGCGCCAAAATGCACCAGGCCGTACAGCGAAGCGGCCAGCAGGCCCGCGCCATACAGCCAGTCAACCAGGCCCAGGCGCTTGAAAAAGCCGGGCTCTTGCGTATAGATCTGTTTGTTTGCCAATTCCATGTTTTTCTCCATTGCCTGCACGGCATGACGCCAGTTCAGGCGCAGCTTACGCCGATTGCGGCAGTTTTGCCTTCAGGTTCTCAAATTCTTTTTCAAAGTCCAGGGTCTTGCGCTGGGTGCTCATGGCCATCAGGGCACAGCTGTCGCCAGGGCGGTCGGCATCATCCTTGATCCACACCCACAGGCGGCGCTCGCGGATATAAAACATGGAAAACACGCCGATCACCAGGAACAGACAGCCCAGGTAGACCACGCCCTTGCCCGGCGAGCGCGTCACTTGCAGGACGGACGCCTTGATTTCCGTAAATTCATCGAGCTGCAAATACACCGGTGCGCCATAGAAAAAACTGTCCGACAGCGCGTTGGTGGCCAGTTGCAGGAAGCGGCCGTGCTTTTCATCGGCCTCGATGGCTTTCAAGCCGTCCCTGGCGCGCGCGGCCTGCCACAGGTCCCACAGGCTGCCGTTCAATATCTTCATGAAGATATCGGCCGCCTTTTCCTGCTCGGCCTTGGGTACTTTTTCCAGGAAGCGCGAAATGGCCAGGAAACCGCCCTCTTGCCCGTTGCCGGCAAAGATGGCCAGGCTTTTCGCGGCCGACTCCTGCAGCTGGCCACGCAGCGCTTCCGCATTGGCGCTCGGCATGGCGCGCTGGGCATAGCGGACGGCGGCCTGCTCGCGCAGCTCCGGGTCCTGCAGCGCGGCGCGCAGGCGCATCCATTCCTTGACCGTATAGTTGTCGTCGGCGGGAATGCGCAGATAGCTGAAGGCGTCGCTGGGGTTGACGCGCATGCCGGCCAGGAACACCAGTGCGCCATCGACCGTGACCGGCTGCATGTAGTTCTGGTACTCGCGCGCCTGGCCGGTCTTGTCGCGCAATTTGTACAGCACGCTCGGGCCGACGTTTTTCAGATCCTTGTTATTGGCGTTCCTGGCGGCCGACCCCAGGCGTTTGTCGAGACCGACGGCAAATTTTTCGTTGAAACTTTCGGCCTTGCTGACGGCCCGCACATCCTGGCCGGAACTCATGTTTTCCACGTTGAACGGACGGAAACCCGACCATTCGACGCTGTAGGAATTGCCGTCGCTGCGCTCGAGGGGCGTGCTGCCGCCCACTTCGCCGCCGATATCGAAACGTTTGTCGGTCTTGCCGGCCATCGGGAAACCGGTGAGCTTGAGCTTGCTGCCGCCATCTTCAAAGCTGGACTGGTACAGGGCCAGGCCGTTGTACAGCAACGGCTGGTTGACCTTGATGGTGGCAGGAAAGCTCTTGCCCGTCTCATGGTCGGTGATCACCACATCGCTGGCAAACAGCTTGGGCATGCCGGTGCTGTAGAAATCGATATGGAATTTCTTGAGCAAGATGGTGATCGGCAGATCCTGGATCAGCACGCCATCGGCTTGCGGAATGATGGCGGTGCTGCTGGTCGAGCCTTCCGGAATCATGGTGTTGCCGCGGAAGGTAGGATTGGACAAGCTCAACCGGTGCTTGGCGGGAATCTCGGCGATCACGCCGCTGCCGGCAAACGGCGTCTTGCCGAAGAACCATTGTTGCACCCTGATCGGCATTTCCGAATCCAGCAAACCGCCGACGCAGATGATGACGATGGCGCCGTGGGCAAAGATATAACCCCATTTGTTGGCCGCGCCGCGCTTGGCCGCGACCAGGGTCGCGTTGTCCTTTTCCACGATTTTTGCCTGGTAGCCGGCGTCTTTCAGCCGCATCACCATTTGCTGGGCCAGCGCGGTGCGCGGCAGCGCCGCCTGCCACTCCGCCTTGTGGTGGAAATTGCGCAACGATTGTTCGCGCACGGTTTCGCGCCAGCTGCGCATGTCCTTGAGCATTTTCGGCGCATTGCGCACGATGCACAGCGACGTCGAGGCGACCAGGAAACCCATGATCAGCAAAAACCACCAGGCCGAATAGACGGAATACAGGCTCAGCTTGTCGAACACGGAAAACCAGAACGGACCGAACTGGTTGATGTAATTGGGCATCGGCTCGTTCTGCTTGAGCACGGTGCCGATCACGGAGGCGACCGCAATCAGGGTCAACAGGCTGATGGCAAAGCGCATCGACGAGATCAGCTCGACGAATTCGGCCAGGCTGCGGCGCTGTGTTTTGAGTTCGATTCCGGTGGTGCTGGTACTCATGCGCTGATGCTCATGTTATGACTCATATTGGTACTCATACAGGATGGCAATCTGAAAAAGACGGGAAGCTTGCACTGTGCAAGGCGGCAGCATAACCCAGTTTGGCTGGCGCCATAAAAAAGGGCAGCCCTTGCCACGGCCGCCCTCTTTATCCGCACCGCAGTGCCCGGCAGAAATTGCCGCGATGAAAAATTACTTCAGGCCGGCAATATAGTCCGCCACGGCGGCGATTTCATCGTCCGACATGCGCGCAGCGATGGTGTGCATTTCGGCGCTGTTCTTGCGCGCGTCGGCCTTGGTGCTGCGGAACATGGTCAGCTGGGCCACGGTGTAGTCCTGGTGCTGGCCGGCGATGCGCGGATATTGCACGGGAATGCCATTGCCCGCCGCGCCATGACAGCTGGCACAGGCCGCGACCTGCTTGGCGGCGATGCCGCCACGGTAGATCTTCTTGCCCAGTTCGATGGTGTTCTTGTTCTTGGCGGCGCCCGGCTTGGCCGTTTGCGCGCTCAGGTAGGCGGCCACGTTTTTCTTGTCTTCGTCGCTGAGCATCTTGGCGTAGGTCGTCATCACGGGCTGGTTGCGCTGCGGCGTGGTGAAGTCGACCAATTGCTTGTAGAGATAGTTTTCGTGCTGGCCGGCCAGCTTGGGATTGACGGCGATGGTCGAGTTGCCGGCCGCGCCATGGCAGGACACGCAGGCGGGCAAGCCGCGCGCGGCGTCGCCATCGGCGTACAGGGTGGCGCCCTTGTTGGCATCGGCTTTGACGGCGGCTTTCGGTGCTTCAGCGGCCGAAACAGTTGCCGACACGGCCAGCAAAGCGAGCAACATGGATTTGAACAACGGTGAAAATGCACGATTCATTCAGGCACCCTGGGACAGTGAGAAATTAGTGGTGGACATTGCCGCGCCCTGGGATTTTTGCATTATTTTCAGGGCCGCAAGCCGCATCGCTGCTACGCCGGCAACAATTAACAACTCCTTATTGTACAATAGCTTCTTGGCGTTATTGCTCTCTTATCGCTCCCTTTTCTTGCATTACTACTCCCATGTCAAAACTCTGGCAAGCCCGTTTCTTTACGACCGTCAATCAACTGCGTGACCTGCCCGATACCTCGGTGCCGGAAATCGCTTTTGCCGGCCGCTCCAATGCCGGTAAATCGACCGCCATCAATATCCTGTGCAATCAGAAAGGCTTGGCGTTCGCCTCCAAGACCCCTGGCCGCACCCAGCATATCAACTATTTCTCGATCGGCGGCGCCCATGTGGGCCAGCATCGCAAGGATGCCACCATCGTCGAGGAGATCGAATGCCTGCTGGTCGACTTGCCAGGTTATGGCTATGCGGAAGTGTCGGGCTCGGCCAAGTTGCACTGGCAGCGTCTGCTGGGCGACTATGTGCAGCGCCGCGAACAGCTCGCTGGCCTGATCCTGATCATGGATTCGCGCCGCCCGTTTACCGATCTCGACATCCAGATGCTGGAATGGTTCGCGCCGACCGGCAAACCGATCCACTGCATTCTGACAAAAGTCGACAAACTGAACCGCAACGAGTCGGTCAATGCCCTGCGCCAGGCCAAGGCCAAGCTCGACAGCTATGTCGATGAAGACGGCGTCGGCTTCCCGTTCACGGTGCAGCTGTTCTCGGCCCTGAAACGGGTCGGCATCGAAGAAGCCAATGACAAGATCATGGAACTGGCCGGCATCAGCGAAGACGGCGCCGCCGAGATGGTGGAACTGATCGAGATGGAAGACGACGTCGAGCCGGAAGCGCAGGCGGACAAGCCGGCCTGATTTCAACCCGGCACGGCACGTAAAAAAGGCGGTTCACTGTGGTGAGCCGCCTTTTTTCATGGCTGAGGCTTAACGCCGGCCCGGCCCTTGCCGTTTCTCGGCAAAGAATTCCTGGCGCAGGAAGGCGGTCAGCTCGGCGGTATCCTCGACGCGGGCGCTGAGGTTGACATTGCGGCCCAGGCGGCGCGATTCCCACACGAAGTCGCCCGGCTTTTCGGCCCGGATCAGCTGGATCATCTTCTTGATGATGGCCGATTCGATATCGGGTTCATTGCCGATTTCAACTTTTTCCTGCTTCAGCCAATTGCGCTTGAAGTTGCCGTTCCAGCCCTTGAACTTGACCTCGGCGCTGAACGAGGTCTGGTTGACGATGGAGAACACGCCACCCGAATCGTCGTTGTCGCTGCCCGCATTGCGGCCCTGGGCGCGCGCGATATTGGCCTTGGCCACGCGCATGGCGCGGTCGTTTTCGCTTTCCTCGGCCGGCTGCGCCGGCTGCTGCGCCTGGCGCTGCTGGCGGCGCTGCTCGATCATGGCGCTCATGTCTTCGGCCGGCGGCGGTGGCAGCGGCACTTTCGACACCAGCGGCGGCGTAAACGTTTCCAGCTTTGGCTTGTCACGCGGCACGTTTTTCGTGACCACCGGCTTGCTGGCGCGCGGTGGCGGCGGCTTGACCTTGGCCACTTTGGTTTCCTTCGGCGTCGGCTTGGGCGTGGGCTTCGGCGTCGGGGCCGGCTTGGGCGCCGGCTTGTCCTTCAGCGGCGCGATATACACCATCGCGCTTTCCTTTTTCGGCGGCGGGATCTTTTCGATCTTATCCGTATGCAACAGTGCATACGCGGCAATCAGCACGTGCAGCAGGACGGACACCCCCAATACCACCTTGCGGCGCTTGCTGGTCTTCTCGCCATAAGCCAGTGGCGGCTGTATCAATTGCCCGCAAGTGGGGCAATAGCCGGTATCGGCAGCCATCGGGTGGGTCGTGTCATGCAAAATAAATCGTGCTTTCTTTGCAACAAAAGTAATCTTACCGGGCGGTCATCTTGCCAGAGCGGCGCGCTTTTGGGAACACTGGCGGCGCGTTTGCCACACGAAGCGTACAGGATCGCGGCATTCCTTGCATCGCCTTGCAGCGTAGCCGAAGCGGCCCTTGACGGTTGTTACCGTATGTATCACTCGCCTTACAGCGGGGCAATACAAAAACCGCGCGCCCGCTGTTGCTGTACGACCGATCACGCTTTATTGTCGAGCGCCACCAGTTGCTCATCGGTCATTGGCCCGGTGCCGCTGTATTTATCGAGGAACAGATAGATCACCGGCGTAATAAACAGGGTAATGACTTGCGAGAACAGCAAGCCGCCAACCACGGCCAGGCCCAGCGGCTGGCGCAGTTCGGCGCCGGCGCCCAGGCCCAGCGCGATCGGCAAGGCGCCCATCAGCGCCGCCGCCGAGGTCATCATGATGGGACGGAACCGCAAAATGCACGCCTGGCGGATCGCGTCAAACGGCGCCAGGCCTTCGTTCCTCTGCGCATGCAGGGCGAAGTCGATCATCATGATGGCGTTTTTCTTGACGATGCCGATCAGCATCAGGATGCCGATAATCGCGATCATGGTCAGGTCCATGCCGAACAGGCGCAGGGTCAGCAGCGCGCCGACGGCCGCCGACGGCAGGCCGGCCAGGATCGTCAGCGGGTGGATATAGCTTTCGTACAAGACGCCCAGCAGCACGTAGATGACCGCCAGCGCGGCGATGATCAGGATGATCTGGCTCGCCTGCGACGACTGGAACACGGCCGCGTCGCCGCCATAGCGCGTGATAATGGACGCGGGCAAGTTCATGCCCTTGCTCATCACGTCGATCTTGCCGGTGGCAATGCCCAGCGGCACGTCCGGCGCCAGGTTGAAGGCGATCGTGACGGCCTGCAGCTGGCCCTGGTGATTGACGGAGGTGGGGCCAATGGTGCGCTCGACCCGGGCGATGCTCGACAACTTGACCAGCTCGCCCGTCTTGCTGCGCACCGACACGCGCGTCAGGGCATCGTCATACTGGCGATCCGGCGTGGCCGCTTCGAGGATCACGTAGTAGCTGGCGGCCGACGAATAAATGGTCGACACCTGGCGCTCGCCAAAGGCGCTGTACAGCGCGGTGCGGATATCGGACATCTGCACGCCCAGCATGTTCGCCTTGTCGCGGTCGATTTTCAAGGACGCCTGCAAGCCCTTGATCTGCGAGTCGCTGGTAACGTCGCGGAAAGCCGGGTCGGCGCGCATGCCGGCCAGGAATTTTTCGGCCCAGTCATTCAGGGCGTCGGGGCTGACGCTTTGCAGGGTGTACTGGTAGCGGCTCTTGCTTTGGCGCCCACCGAGCTGCAGGTTCTGCACCGGGCGGAAATACACGGCCATGCCGGGCACGGCGCTGGTCGCGCGGCGCAGGTTTTCCAGCACCACCGGCATTTTCGGCCGCTCGCTGCGCGGTTTCAGCACCATGAACATGCGGCCGGTATTGCCGCCACCGACAAACGAGGTCACGTCCTGCACGCTGGGGTCGGCCTTGATGACGGCCGCCATGCGCGCCTGCAAGGCCTGCAAGGCTTCCGACGAGATATCTTCCGACGCCTCCGTATTGACCTGGATCTGGCCCAGGTCTTCCTCGGGGAAAAAGCCTTTCGGTATGGTGGCGTACAGGATCACGGTCAGGGCAAACGTGGCCACCGCGATCAGCAGCACCACGGTGCGGTGCGCCAGCGCCTTGTCGAGCACGAATACATAACCATTGCGCACGCGCGTAAAACCGGCCTCGAAGTGGCGGCCGATAAAGGTTTTTTCCTGGGCGTGCTCGTGCTCATTGGCGTGCCCCTGAGCGCCGGCCGGCAGGAAGCGGCTGGCCAGCATCGGCACCAGGGTCAGCGAAACAATCGCCGAGACCAGGATCGCCAGCGACACCACCACCGCAAACTCATGGAACAGCAGGCCGATCACGCCCGGCATGAAGAAGATCGGGATAAACACGGCCACCAGCGAGACGGAGATCGAGATGATGGTAAAGCCCATCTCTTTCGCGCCCACCAGCGCCGCCTGGATCGGCTTCTTGCCCATCTCGATATGGCGCACGATGTTTTCCAGCACCACGATGGCGTCATCGACCACCAGGCCGACGGCCAGCGTAATGCCCAGCAGCGAGATATTGTCGAGGCTGTAGCCGAGCCAGTACAGCAGGGCCAGCGCGCCGAGCAGCGAGATCGGCATGGTGACGGCGGGAATAAAGGTGGCGGCCGCGCGGTGCAGGAACAAAAAGATCACCAGCACCACCAGCACCACCGTCAGCGCCAGGGTCAGGTTGACGTCGTGGATCGCTTCGCGGATCGACAGCGAACGGTCGTTGACCAGGCTGATCTGTATCGACTGCGGCAATTGTTCCTTGAAGCCGGGCAGCAGGCGGCGCACGCCATCGACCACCTGCACCGTATTGGCGTCGGGCTGGCGCTGCACCATCAGGCTGATCGAGCGTTCGCCATTGAAGCTGCCGACCGCCTTGATCGATTGAAAGCTGTCTTCCACTTGCGCCACGTCTTTCAGGCGCACCGGCTGGCCGTTGCGGCTGGCAACGATCAGTTCGGCGAAGTCGGCCGCCTTCATCATCTGCGGATTGCCCTGGATGGTCAGGGTCTGGCTGGGGCCGTCCAGGATGCCCAGCGGCGAATTGGTGTTCGAGGTGCGCAGCGCCGTGGCCAGCTCGTCCATGGTCAGGTCGCGCGCATTCATCAGGTCGGCGCGCGCCCGCACGCGCACGGCAAAGCGCTTCTGGCCGTTGACCACCACCTGGGCCACGCCCGGCAAGGTCGACAAACTCGGCGCGATCAGGTTTTCGGCGTAGTCGTTCAGGTCCGACAGGTTCAGTGATGGCGACGTCATCTGGATGAACAGCACCGGCGCGTCGGCCGGATTGACCTTGCGGTAGGACGGCAAGTCCGTCATTTCGGTCGGCAACTGGCGCTGCGCGCGCAGCAGCGCCGCCTGCACGTCGACGGCCGCCTCGTTGACATTGATGCTCGAATCGAACTCCAGGGTCAGCGAGGTATTGCCCAGGGTACTGGTGGAGGTGATCAGGCTCAGGCCCGAAATGGTGGAAAACTGCTTTTCCAGCGGCAAGGCGACCGACGAGGCCATGGTTTCCGGGCTGGCGCCGGCCAGGTCGGCGCTGACATTGATGACGGGCGTGTTATAGCTCGGCAAGGCCGCCACCGGGATTTGCAGATAGGCCAGCACGCCGGCCAGGATGATGGACAGCGACAGCAGCACCACCATCACGGGGCGCCGGATGCTCAGTTCGGACAAGTTCATGCTGGCTTGCCCGCCGTGGCGGCCTGGTCCATGGCTTCCGGGCGTTTTTCCGCCAGGCGCACCTTGCTGCCCGGACGCAGGTTCTGCTTGCCGTCGACAATCACCTGCTCGTCGCCGCTCAGCCCCGTCACGGCGGCGTTGGGGCCAAACGCGTGCACGCGCGTGACCTTGCGCGATTTGGCCGTGTTGTCGGCCTCCATCGTGTAGACCAGGGTGCCGGCGGTGGTGGTGATAATGGCGTTTTGCGGTATCACCAGGGCGTCTTTCAAGGTTTGCACCGTCATTTGCGTGTTGATGTACTGACCCGGCCACAGATCGGTCTGCGTATTGCCGAAGCGCGCCTTGACCTTGATCATGCCCGAGGTGGGATCGACGGCATTGTCGATAAAGTTCAGCTTGCCCTGCACCTGCTTGCCGCCGGCGTCGGCCAGCAGCGCCGTGACCGGCACCTCGCCCGCTTTCTGCGCCGACAACAGCGCCGACAGGCTGCTTTCAGGCAAGGTAAACACCACGTCGATCGGATCGAGCTGGGTAATGCTGGTCAGCGACGTGGCCGGCTGCACCAGGCTGCCCGGATACACGCCGATGGCGCCGACCCGGCCGCTCAGGGGGGCGCGCAGGACGGTATAACTGGAATCGACCTGGGCCGAGCGCAAGGCGGCCTGGTCGGCGGCCAGCAAGGCGCGCGCCGCATCGAGCTGGCTTTGCAGGGTGTCGACGGCGCCCTGGGCGATAAAGTTTTTGCTCAGCAAATCGTTGCTGCGCTTGAGCTGGCGTTCCAAGTCCAGCACCGAGGCGCGGTCGCGCAGCACCTGCGCCTGGGCTTTTTCCACGTTGGCGCTTTCGGCGCGCGCGTCGAGGGTGAACATCAGCTCACCCTGTTTGACGAACTGGCCTTCCCTGATATGGACCTTGGCGATCGTGCTGGTGGTTTGCGGATGCAGCTCGACGCTGCTGATCGGCGCCACGCTGCCGTTGGCCTGCAGCACGATGGGCACGTCCTGGCGCACCGGCCTGACCACGCTCACGCTGGTCGGCGCCTGGCCGCCGCCCTTGCCTGCCGCTGCGGCCCGGGGCTTGTCGGCGCCCTGATGATTGAAATACCAGATGCCGCCACCGATACACAGGGCGGCACCGACCAGGATTGCCAGGCTAGTTTTTTTCATTATGCGTCACGCTGTCTCGGCGCGGATTTCCAGGTTGAATTTAATTGCCTAACGGCATTAAGGGCGATATTGTCGCATGAAAGCGCCATGGAAAATCATCACTTGCCTGCGTAATATTGTGGCACCACCAGGGTCACTTCCAGCCCGCCGTCCACATGATTGGACAGCAAAACCGTGGCGCCGTGCTGCTCGGCGATATTGCGCGCGATCGTCAGGCCCAGCCCCGTGCCGCCCGATTCGCGCGAACGCGAGGTCTCGATGCGGTAGAACGGCTCGAATACTTTGGCCAGCTGGTCAGGCGCAATGCCGGGGCCGCCGTCGCGGATGCGGATGCGCGCCGCGCCCGCCAGGCGCTCGACCGTCACTTGCGCATGCTGGCCATATTTGACGGCGTTGTCGATCAGGTTGACCAGGCAGCGCCGCATGGCGATCGGGCGGCCCATCAGGGCCATGCCCGCATGGCCTTCCAAGGTCACGTTCTGGCCCGCATCGGCGGCGTCCGAACAGACGCTGTCGAGCAGCGAATCGACATCGAGCGCCTGCATCGCTTCGGTGCTGTCCATCGAGCGCGCCAGGTCCAGCCCTTCCTTGACCATGCTCTGCATGGCCGACAAATCGCCCACCAGGCGTTCGTGCAGGTCCGAGTCGGCCACTTTTTCCAGCCGCAGCCGCAGGCGCGTGAGCGGCGTTTGCAAATCGTGGGTGATGGCGGCCAGCATCTGCGTGCGCTGGAAAATATGCTGGCGGATGCGCGCCTGCATGGCGTTGAAGGCCGCGCTGGCCTGGCGGATTTCGCTCGCGCCGGTCAGGGCCAGCGGCGGATGGTTGATATCGTTGCCCAGGTCTTTCGCCGCCTGCGCCAGCTGTTTCAACGGGCGCATGGTCATGCGCGTGACCAGGTAGGCCAGGATGGCGATGCTGATCAGGAAAGGCAGCAAGGTCATCCAGTCATTGTGTTCGGCAAACGCGGGCTGGCGCGGCGGCAATACCAGCAGGCGCAGCATGTGGCCGTCCTGCATGCGCACGTCCAGGTTTTCGCAGGTGCCGCCCCAGGGCTTGGGTGAAAACAGGCCAGGCGCTTTTTTCGGTTTCACGCAAGCCAGCGGCGGCTGGGCCAGCGCGGTGACCTTGAATGTTTCGCCCAGCTTGGCCTGCAGCGCGGTGGAAAACTCGGTCGGCGCGCCGGCCGCATGTTCGGCGTCCGGCCGCAGCTCCAGGCGCACGCTGCCCTTGTTGGCCACCTTCAGGTAGGCCGCGCGCGAAGTGAGCGGCACCATGTCGGTCGACATCACCAGCTGCTCGGCACGCTCGACGGCGTGATAGTCGCGGTACTGTTCAATCGCGCGCTGGCGCTCGCCGACGGCCAGCCACTGCGTCAGCGCGGCCGACGCCACCACGCCCAGCAGCAGCACCATGAAGACGCGCCCCGTCATCGAACCGAGGAAGGCCTTCACGCGTGCGGCTCCACATTGACCTGGCCGGCCAGCACATAGCCGCCGTTGCGCACCGTCTTGATGATTTGCGGCAGGCGCGCATCCTCGCCGAGTTTTTGCCGCAGCCGGCTGATCTGAATATCGATCGAGCGGTCGAACGGGTCGGCGTCGCGCCCTTGCGTGAGGTTCAGCAGCTGGTCGCGGTTGAGCACGCGGTTCGGGTGCTCGAGGAACACGCGCAGCAGGCGGAACTCGGCGCCCGACAGCATGATCACCACGCCGGTCGGGTTAAGCAGGTGGCGCGCCGTCAGGTCCAGCGTCCAGCCGGAAAAGCGGATCTGCTGGGCCTTGTCCGACGGCGCATTCGACGGCATCGCATGGCTGCGGCGCAGCACGCTGCGGATGCGCGCCAGCAGCTCGCGCGGCTCGAACGGTTTCGGCAAATAATCATCGGCGCCCATTTCCAGGCCCAGGATGCGATCGAGCGGCTCGTTGCGCGCCGTCAGCATAATGACGGGCACGGTCGACTGCGCGCGCAGCTTGCGGCACAGGGTCAGGCCGTCGTCGCCGGGCAGGTTCAGGTCGAGCACGATCAGGTCGGGCCGGGTTTCGTCCAGCACCTTCCACATGGCCGTGCCATCGGCCGCGCCCAGGGTACGGTAGGCATTGGTTTCCAGGTAATCCGCCAGCAGGCTGCGGATATCGCGGTCGTCATCGACGATCAGTATTGTAGAAGTGGTTTCCATGCCTGAATTATCCCCACTTCACACGGGCCTGCACAGCGCATTTGTATCGTCTTGTATATAGACCATGTGACGAAACATACAGATACAATCTGTCGGACAGCGGACACTTGGTGGAAACATGGGACCGCCACACTGGATTCATGTGCAGAAACATGTACATGCTCTTTCACTTACAAAGGAATCCAGATGAACACCTCATTTCACACCGTACGCAAACACCTGGTCATCGCGCTGAGCGTACTCGGCATGGGTGCCGCATCGCTGACCGTCCACGCCCAGCAAGAACCCGCCGGCGCCCCGGCCGCCAGCAGCAACCCGAAGGCCGCGCCGGATGCCCCGCGCGCGCATCGTGGCGAACATCGCGGCAACCCGGCCGAACGCATGGCCAAATACCAGGCACGCCTGCACGACAAGCTGAAACTGACGGCCGCCCAGGAACCGGCCTGGGCCACCTTCACGGCCGCCAATGCGCGGCAAAAGCCAAACGGCGACTGGAAGGCCAAGCGTGAAGCGTTCGCCAAGCTGTCGGCGCCCGAGCGCATGGAACAATGGATCGCCATGTCGAAGGAACGCATCGCCGGCCAGGAAAGCCGTCTGGCCTCGCTGAAAACGTTTTACGCCGTGCTGACGCCGGAACAACAGAAGGTATTTGATGACAGCGTGCCGGGCGGCATGCGTGGCCACCATGGCCACCGTGGCGCACCGAAGGCGTAGGTCGGATTAGCGCGCAAGCGCGTAATCCGACAACAGTGTTGGCGCCCGCCGTGGTGGTGTCGGATTACGGCCTGCGGCCTGATCCGACCTACTTGTCAAGCTTGGCAAGCGACGCCAGGAACGTCTCGGCATTCTGGAAGCCGATCACGCGCGAGTGGGCGATCTCCTGGCCCTGCGGATCGAACATGATGATGCCGGGCGGGCCGAACAGCTGAAAACGTTTCAACATGGCTTTGTCGTCGGCGTCATTGGCCGTCACGTCGACCTGCAGCAGCACCGATTGCCCCATCTTGTCGCGCACGGCCGGCGCGACAAAGGTCAGCTTTTCCATCTCCTTGCACGACACGCACCAGTCGGCGTAAAAATCGAGCAGCGCCGTCTTGCCGTTCAATTGCGCCAGCGCCGCGTCGAGCTGCGCCACGGTCTTGACGCGCGTAAAAGCGTGCGGGTGGACCTGGCCGCCGCCCAGGTGGGCCAATGGCGCCAGCGGATCGCGGCCACCGCTGGCCGCGCCCACCAGTTGCACCGCGCCGAGGATGGCAAACACCAGGCCAAAGGCCTTGGCCACCCAGGCGTTTTTCGAGGTGGTTTTGCCGACCAGCAGATACATGCCATAGCCGATGAAGAGCGCCGTCCAGCCCAGCATCTGCACCAAGCCCGGCAGCACCGGCGACACCAGCCACCAGGCCACGGCCAGCAGCAGCACGCCAAAGAAACGTTTGACGGCGTCCATCCAGGCGCCGGCGCGCGGCAGCAAGGCGCCGGCCGACACGCCGACCAGGATCAGGGGCACGCTCATGCCGACGGCCATGGCGAACAGCGCGCTGCCGCCGATGACGACGTCGCGCGTCTGGCTGATGTACAGCAAGGCGCCGGCCAGCGGCGCGGCCACGCATGGGCCGACGATCAGGGCGGAAATGGCGCCCATCATGAACACGCCGGCCAGGCGGCCCGACGACTGCTGGTTCGACACGCTGGTCAGCTTGCCTTGCAAAAAGGCCGGTACCTGCAGCTCATAAAAACCGAACATCGACAGCGACAGACCGGCCATCAGAAGGGCAAAAAAGCCGAGCACCCACGGGTTCTGCAGCTTGGCCGCCAGGCCTTCGCCGGCCAGGCCGGCCGCCACGCCCAGCGCGGTATAGACAATCGCCATGCCCAGCGCATACGTGAGTGACAGCAGCAGGCCGCGCGAACGGCTGACCTTGCCGCCATCGCCGACGATAATCGACGACAGAATCGGCACCATCGGCAGCACGCACGGCGTGAAGGCCAACCCCAGGCCCAGCAGCATGAACAGCGGCACGATCACCAGCAGCTTGCCGCCTTTCAGAGCCGATTCGATGCTGCCCATTTCCGTTGGCGCGGACGCCGCGGCGGCGGCCGGCGCCGGCACAGGTGAGGCTACGACAGGATCGGGGGTGCTGGTGATATCGGCTTGCGCAATGCTCATCACCGACACGCCCGGCGAGGCTTGCGCCTGCGGGCCGTTGACGGCCGTTGTGTCGACCGCGGGTGCTGCCGGCAGCGCGAATTTGGAAGCCACCGCGCCGGGCGCCACGCTCTGGCCACCGGCGCCCATCAGCTTGGCCGTGGCATCCTGCGGCGCGTAGCACAGGCCTTTGTCGGAGCAGCCCTGGCCGGTGGCCTTGAGCGTAAAGGCGCCGGCGGCCTCGACCGGGATGGTGATGGTCAGCGTGTGGCGGAAGGTCTCGACGTTCTTCTGGAACGTTTCATCGAACTTGACCTTGCCCTTCGGAAAAACCGGCGCACCGAGTTTCGCGCCGCTGGCCTCGAACTTGAAACGCTCGTGATACATATAGTAGCCGTCGGCGATCACATAGGTCACCGCGATGGTGGACGGGTCCTGCATACGTGCGGAGAACTTGAACGCCAGCTCGGGGGCGAGGAATTCATCGTCGGCGCGGGCGTGGCCGGCGCCGAACATGGCGATCAGCAGCAGCAGGCAGGCGGCAAACCAGAGGGATAGACGGGAAGACGGCGTGGCGCGAGAGCGAAAACAGGACATGAATACTACCTTTTTGACCATTCGACGAAGAGCCGCGCGGGCATGCGGGGCCGGCGCGAAAGAAGAATAGTACACCGCGGCAGAGGCGGTTGCAGCAGAAAGCAAAAAAGCCAGGCTAGGCCTGGCTTTTCATGAAGCAGCAGCCGGGATTACTCGCCAGCGACTTCAACTGCTTCGGTCGTATCTGGACGATCCATCAGTTCAACGAATGCCATAGGAGCATTGTCGCCGACGCGGAAGCCCATTTTCAGGATACGCACATAACCACCGTTACGGTTGGCATAACGCGGGCCCAGTTCGGCGAACAGTTTGACGACCATTTCACGGTCGCGCAGGCGGTTGAAAGCCAGACGCTTGTTTGCCAGGGAATCGGTTTTGCCGATGGTCAGAATTGGCTCGACAACGCGGCGCAGTTCTTTTGCTTTTGGCAGGGTGGTTTTGATCGCTTCGTGACGCAGCAGCGATACTGTCATGTTGCGCAGCATAGCCAGACGGTGGGACGAGGTACGATTCAGTTTACGGAGGCCGTGACCGTGACGCATGGTAAATCCTTTCGGTAGTGAGTTTAAATCCAGCTCTTCGATCGATGCTGCTTATGCTTCATCGCGGGCCGGTTTGGCACTTCAAAAATAAAAGCCTGGGACACCTGTCCCAGGCAGTTTGCTGCAACTTCGAATTACTTTTCCAAACCGGCAGGCGGCCAGTTTTCCAGCTTCATGCCCAAGGTCAAGCCGCGCGACGCCAGCACTTCCTTGATTTCGTTCAGGGACTTGCGGCCCAGGTTCGGCGTTTTCAGCAGTTCGTTTTCCGAACGCTGGATCAGGTCGCCGATGTAGTAGATGTTTTCCGCTTTCAGGCAGTTGGCCGAACGCACGGTCAACTCCAGGTCGTCGACTGGACGCAGCAGGATAGGATCGACCAGCGGAGCGCGCGATGGTGCTTCGGCGGCAGCTTCCGTGCCTTCCAGGGCAGCGAACACATTCAACTGGTCCACCAGGACGCGGGCCGACTGGCGGATCGCTTCTTCCGGCGAGATCACGCCGTTGGTTTCGATGTTGATGATCAGCTTGTCCAGGTCGGTACGCTGTTCGACGCGGGCCGATTCAACGAAGTACGACACGCGGCGCACTGGCGAGAACGACGCGTCCAGGATGATGCGGCCGATGGTTTTATTGGTGTCTTCCGACAGGCGACGCACGTTGCCAGGAACGTAGCCGCGGCCTTTTTCAACCTTGATCTGCATGTCCAGCTTGCCACCGGCGGTCAGGTGGGCGATCACGTGGTCAGGGTTGATCAGTTCGACGTCATGCGGCAGGTCGATGTCGGAGGCCAGGATGGCGCCTTCGCCTTCTTTTTTCAGAGTCAGGGTGACCGAATCGCGGTTGTGGACTTTGAAAACCACACCCTTCAAGTTCAGCAACAGATCGACGACGTCTTCTTGCACGCCATCGAGGGAGGAATATTCGTGGACGACGCCGGCGATCGTCACTTCGGTCGGCGCGTAGCCCACCATCGACGACAGCAGAACGCGGCGCAACGCGTTACCCAATGTGTGGCCATAGCCGCGCTCGAACGGTTCCATCACGACCTTGGCGTGACCTGCACCGAGAGCTTCAACATCGATAATACGTGGCTTCAACAAACTGTTTTGCATGAAATGTCCTTTTCAATACCCTCGGCTCGTTACGCCGATAAGGCTGATGGCATTAGTAAAACGCCCACTCATGCAGCTGAGTGGGCGGTGATGGTGCTACTGACTGCTATTAACGCGAGTACAGCTCGACGATCAGCGATTCGTTGACGTCGTTGGCGATTTCGTTACGTTCTGGCAGGGACTTGAAAGTACCTTCCATTTTCTTGGCATCAACCGAAACCCAGCTAGGCATGCCAACTTGTTCGGCCAGCGACAGTGCTTCAACGATACGCACTTGCTTTTTCGATTTTTCACGAACAGCGATGATGTCGCCGACTTTGACCGAGTACGAAGCGATGTTGACAACGATACCGTTCACGGTGAACGCTTTGTGGCTGACCAGTTGACGCGCTTCAGCGCGGGTCGAGCCAAAGCCCATGCGGTAGCAAACGTTGTCCAGACGCGTTTCCAGCAACTTCAACAGCGTTTCGCCGGTGTTGCCTTTACGACGGTCCGCTTCAGCGAAGTAGCGGCGGAATTGACGTTCCAGCACGCCGTACATGCGCTTGACTTTTTGCTTTTCGCGCAGTTGGTTACCGTAGTCCGAGGTGCGGGCGCCGGATTTGACACCGTGCTGGCCTGGTTTGACGTCCAGTTTGCACTTGCTGTCGAGCGAGCGACGTGCGCTCTTCAGGAACAGGTCAGTACCTTCACGGCGGGAGAGTTTTGCTTTAGGTCCGATATAACGTGCCACGAGACTTCCTTTTTTTAAATGATAACGCCCCAGCCACATGCATGATCAAACACACTGATGCGGTTAGGCGCTAGTCTGATTCACTTGCGATCAGACGGTGGCTGAAAACGAAAAACCCGTCAAATACAATTTGACAGGCAAGAACAGCCGGGCAGTATAACCGTTTCCGGCTACCTGCTCCAGCGTTTTCACACAACTGTACTCAATACAACAAACAGAAGAGCAGCTGGCGCCGTGGCGCCCTCTGCAATGCTGTCTTA
This sequence comes from Janthinobacterium psychrotolerans, assembly GCF_001677885.1. Classification (GTDB taxonomy): domain Bacteria; phylum Pseudomonadota; class Gammaproteobacteria; order Burkholderiales; family Burkholderiaceae_D; genus Janthinobacterium; species Janthinobacterium psychrotolerans. Next base: position 233,114 of record NZ_LOCQ01000061.1, read on the forward strand.
GATACGACGACGTTTCGGTGGACGGCAACCGTTGTGCGGTACCGGCGTCACGTCCTGGATCTCGGTGATCTTGATGCCCAGGTTGTTCAGCGCGCGAACGGCGGATTCACGACCAGGACCTGGGCCCTTGATACGTACTTCCAGGTTCTTCACGCCACACTCGACAGCCACTTTACCAGCGGCTTCCGCGGCGACCTGCGCTGCGAATGGGGTCGATTTACGCGAACCCTTGAAGCCTGCACCGCCGGAGGTAGCCCACGACAAGGCATTGCCTTGACGATCGGTGATGGTAATGATGGTGTTATTGAACGAAGCGTGGACATGTGCGATGCCTTCAGCGACGTTCTTTTTAACTTTTTTACGCACGCGTGCTGATGCGGCGTTATTTTGCGACTTGGCCATAATTATTCCCTAGCGGATTATTTTTTCAGCGATTGAGCGGCTTTACGCGGTCCCTTGCGGGTACGTGCGTTCGTACGCGTACGCTGGCCACGGCAAGGCAGACCCTTGCGATGACGCATGCCGCGGTAGCAGCCCAGATCCATCAAACGCTTGATGTTCATGGACAGTTCACGACGCAGATCGCCTTCGACGATGAATTTACCTACTTCATCGCGCAGTTTTTCCAGTTCGCTGTCATCCAGATCTTTGATCTTTTTGTTGGTTGCTACACCGGTCGATGCACAGATTTTCTCTGCGCGTGGACGGCCAACACCGTAGATGGCTGTCAGGCCGATAACGGTATGCTGATGATTTGGGATATTAACCCCTGCAATACGTGCCATTTGTTATTCCTCGATTAACCTTGACGCTGCTTGTGACGTGGTTCCACGCAGATTACGCGGACTACGCCTTTGCGCTTGATGATCTTGCAGTTGCGGCAGATCCGCTTGACTGATGCGAGAACTTTCATTTTGGGGCTCTTTCTTTCGCTTCTTTGGTTTGATTCACTGTGTTACTTGGTACGGAACACAATGCGGGCTCGGCTCAGGTCATACGGCGTCAACTCCACCGTCACCTTGTCTCCAGGGAGAATGCGAATATAGTTCATCCGCATTTTACCTGAAATATGCCCGAGCACCACGTGTCCGTTCTCCAGCTTCACTCGAAATGTTGCATTTGGGAGATTCTCAAGAATCTCGCCCTGCATCTGTATGACGTCGTCTTTTGCCATTCGGTATGTTTACCGCGCTTAACGCGTCGGAATTCCGCCCTTGAAATTTGCTTTGCGCAGCAGTGAATCATATTGCTGCGACATCACGTAGTTCTGTACTTGCGCCATGAAATCCATGGTGACAACTACAATAATCAATAAAGAAGTACCGCCGAAATAGAATGGTACTTTCCACTGGGCTTGCATAAATTCCGGCAATAAACACACCAGGGTGATGTAGACTGCGCCGGCAAGTGTCAAGCGTGTCAGGATCTTGTCGATGTAACGGGCTGTCTGCTCGCCTGGACGAATCCCGGGAATGAACGCACCGCTTTTCTTCAAGTTATCCGCTGTTTCCTTGCTGTTGAATACCAGCGCCGTATAGAAGAAACAGAAAAACACGATGGCCACTGCGTACAACAGCGCATGGATAGGCTCACCAGGCCCCATCGATGCTGCCAAATCTTTCAAGAACCGCACCGCAGGGTTAGCGTTGTCGGCGCCCTTTGAAAACCAGTCCACGATAGTGGCCGGAAACAAGATGATCGAAGAAGCAAAGATCGGCGGGATCACGCCGGCCATGTTCAGCTTCAACGGCAAATGGCTGGTTTGACCGCCATAAATCTTGTTGCCTACCTGGCGCTTCGCGTAATTGACCAATATTTTGCGCTGACCGCGTTCGACAAACACCACGAAGAACGTTACCAGGGCTACCAGCAGCACGATGAAGATCGCGCCCAAGCTGCCGATCGAACCATTCGATACCAGGCTGAACAAACCACCCAGTGCGGAAGGCAGACCTGCTGCAATACCGGCAAAAATGATGATCGAGATGCCGTTACCCAAGCCACGCTCGGTAATCTGCTCACCCAACCACATCAAAAACATTGTTCCGGTCAACAAAGTGACGACCGTCACGAAGCGGAATGCAAGCCCAGGTTCCAACACCAGACCAGGTTGCGACTCCAGTGCGACTGCAATACCCAACGCTTGAAACAGAGCCAGTGCCACCGTGAAATACCGGGTGTACTGGGTGATCTTGCGACGGCCTGCTTCGCCTTCTTTTTTCAACGCTTCCATCTGCGGTGACACGATCGACAGCAATTGCATGATGATCGAGGCCGAGATGTAAGGCATGATACCCAGCGCAAACACTGTAAAACGAGACAAGGCACCGCCCGAGAACATGTTGAACATGCCCAGGACGCCGCCTTCGTGCTCCTTGAACAGCGAGGCTAATTGTGTCGGGTCAATCCCGGGAACCGGGACGTGAGCACCGATACGATAAACCACCAATGCGCCAAGCAAAAACCAGAGCCGTCCCCAAGGGAAACCGGCCGCTGCACTTTTAGCAAGTTGTGGATTAGTCGCCAATTTTCGCTCCGATCAAGCTGTTAGCGGTCAACTCAGGCTACCGAGCCGCCGGCTGCTTCGATGGCGGCTTTCGCGCCAGCGGACACTTTCAAGCCCTTCAAATTCACCGCTTTGGTGATTTCGCCGGACAAGATCACGCGCACGTCACGGGCCAACACGCCCAGGACGCCAGCTTGCTTCAAGACCAGAATGTCGACATCGCCAACAGCCAGGTTGTTCAGATCGGACAGGCGCACTTCAGCTTTGAAGGTTGCGTGCATCGATTTGAAACCGCGCTTAGGCAGACGGCGTTGCAGAGGCATCTGACCGCCTTCGAAACCGACTTTATGAAAGCCGCCCGAACGCGATTTCTGACCTTTGTGACCACGACCCGAGGTTTTACCCAGGCCGGAGCCGATACCGCGACCGACGCGACGCTTGTAGTGCTTGGCGCCTTCGGCTGGTGCAATAGTATTCAATTCCATGATTTGCTCCGTTCGTGTAAGCCCGAAGGCTTACCCGACAACTTTAACGAGATACGATACTTTATTGATCATGCCGCGTACGGATGGGGTGTCTTGCAGTTCGGAAACCGAATTTACACGACGCAGACCCAGACCGCGCACGGTAGCGCGATGCGATTCGCGCGTACCGATCAAGCCCTTGACCAATTGCACTTTGACTGTGTTTGTCATTTTGTCCACCTTAAGCCAGAATGTCTTCAACCGACTTGCCGCGTTTGGCAGCGATATCGGAAGCAGTACTCATTTTCGACAGGCCGTCCAGCGTAGCGCGCACCAGGTTGTAAGGGTTGTTCGAACCGGTGGATTTCGCCACCACGTCCGTCACGCCCATTACTTCGAAGATCGCGCGCATTGCGCCACCAGCGATCACGCCGGTACCAGGCTTGGCCGGGTTCATCAGAACCTTCGACGCGCCGTGACGACCGACTACCGTGTGATGCAAGGTACCGTTTTTGAGCGGCACTTTGATCAGGTTGCGGCGAGCTTCTTCCATTGCTTTTTGCACGCCAACTGGCACTTCTTTCGATTTGCCCTTGCCCATGCCGACGCGGCCATCGCCATCACCAACTACGGTCAGCGCGGCGAAACCCATGATACGACCACCCTTGACCACTTTGGTCACGCGGTTGATCGCGATCATTTTTTCGCGCATGCCATCATCCGGCTTGTCGCTTTGCATTTTTGCTTGCATTTTTGCCATGATTGATCCTTAGAACTTCAGACCGGCTTCGCGTGCGGCTTCTGCCAACGCTTTCACACGGCCGTGGTAACGGAAACCGGAGCGGTCAAACGCAACTTCGGTAATCCCTGCTTTCAACGCTTTTTCAGCGACGCGCTTGCCGATCAAGGCTGCAGCAGCGGCATTGCCGCCTTTGCCGGATTGGCCTGCCAGTTCAGCGCGAACTTCCGCTTCAGCCGTCGAGGCCGAAACCAGGACTTTAGCGTCCGGGCTGATCAGGTTGGCGTAAATGTGCAGGTTGGTGCGATGCACCGACAAGCGATTTACTTTCAATTCCGCAATCTTGATGCGGGTTTGGCGTCCGCGGCGAAGCCGTGATTCTTTCTTATCCATCGTCAGCCCCTAATTACTTCTTCTTGGTTTCTTTAAGCTTGACCACTTCGTCCGCATAGCGAACGCCCTTGCCTTTATAAGGCTCAGGGGAGCGGTAAGCACGAACTTCAGCGGCTACCTGGCCAACCTGTTGACGGTCGATACCCTTGATCAGGATCTCGGTCGGGGTTGGTGTTGCGCAGGTAACGCCGGCTGGCATGTCATGCACTACAGGGTGCGAGAAGCCCAGGGACAGATTCAGCTTGTCGCCTTGTGCTTGCGCCTTGTAACCCACGCCTACCAGGTTCAGCTTTTTCTCGAAACCCTTGGTGACGCCAACGACCATGTTGTTGACCAGTGCGCGCAGCGTGCCGGACATGGCATTGGCTTCGCGGCTGTCGTTCGCCACGTCGAAACTCAGGGTTCCTGCATTGTTTTCTACTTTAACCTGGCCGGTCAGGGCCTGGGAAAGCACGCCCAGTGGGCCTTTTACGGTGATCGCTTGTGCGGAGATGGCGACTTCAGCGCCAGCTGGCACAACGATAGGCATTTTAGCTACTCGAGACATGTGTAACTCCTTAAGCCACGTAGCAAATAACTTCGCCGCCGACACCGGTAGCGCGTGCTTTGCGGTCAGTCATGACGCCTTGCGGAGTCGACACGATCGCCACACCCAAGCCATTCATCACGACAGGAATGTCATCTTTGCCTTTGTAGACGCGCAGGCCCGGACGGGACACGCGCTCGAGGCGCTCGATGACAGGACGGCCAACATAATACTTCAAACCGATCTTCAGTTCCGCCTTGCCACCAGCTTCGGCAACAGCGAAATCTTCAATGTAACCCTCGTCCTTCAGGACGTTGGCAATCGCAATTTTGACTTTCGACGATGGCATGGCCACGGTCGTTTTTTGCACGCCCTGGGCGTTACGAATGCGGGTCAGCATATCGGCGATAGGATCGCTCATACTCATTGCATATTCTCCTATTACCAGCTTGCTTTAGTCATACCCGGAATTTCACCACGCATGGCGAATTCACGGAGCTTGATACGACCCAGACCGAATTTACGGAATGTGCCGCGCGGACGACCAGTGATGGCGCAACGGTTACGTTGACGCGTCGGGTTCGAGTTACGTGGCAGCGCCTGCAATTTCAGGCGAGCTTCGTAGCGCTCTTCTTCCGATTTCGATTGGTCATCGACGATGGCCTTGAGAGCTTCGCGCTTAGGGGCGAATTTCGCCACCAGGTCAGCACGCTTGATCTCACGATTAATCAGTGACAGTTTGGCCATGATCAGTTCCTGAAAGGGAATTTAAAGGCGGCGAGCAAAGCTTTGGCTTCGTCATCGGTCTTAGCGGTTGTCGTGATGCTGATATTCATACCGCGCAACGCGTCAATCTTGTCGTATTCGATTTCAGGGAAAATGATCTGTTCCTTGACACCGATGTTGTAGTTGCCACGACCGTCGAATGCACGACCGTTCACACCACGGAAATCGCGTACGCGCGGCAGAGCCACGGTAATGAAGCGATCCAGGAACTCGTACATGCGAGCGCCGCGCAGGGTGACCATCGTACCGATCGGGTAACCTTCACGGATTTTGAAGCCTGCGATCGCTTTGCGGGACTTGGTGGTTACTGGCTTCTGGCCAGCAATCTTGGTCAAGTCGGCAACTGCGTGCTCGAGAACTTTTTTATCCGCGATAGCCTCACCAACACCCATGTTCAGGGTGATCTTGGTCAGGCGTGGAACTTCCATTACCGACTTGTAACCAAACTTGCTGGTCAGGTCGGCAACGACTTTTTCTTTATAGAATTCTTGGAGACGTGCCATGATTTCTTAAGCCTTCACTACTTCGCCGGAGGATTTAAAGATGCGGACTTTCTTGCCGTCCACTTCTTTGAAACCCACGCGATCTGCCTTGCCAGTCGCTGCATTGAACAATGCAACGTTGGACACGTGAATTGGCATGGTCTTGTCGACGATACCACCAGTTACGCCAGTCATCGGGTTTGGCTTGGTCGCTTTTTTAGCGACGTTGATGCCATCAACCACGATATGTTCAGCATCGATACGTTGCTGCACCACACCACGTTTGCCCTTGTCTTTCCCGGTCAGAACGATGACTTCGTCGTTTTTACGAATCTTATCCATTACGACTCCTTACAGGACTTCCGGTGCCAGGGACACGATTTTCATGAACTTCTCAGTGCGCAGTTCGCGCGTGACAGGTCCAAAAATACGGGTACCGATCGGTTCCAGCTTGGCGTTCAACAGAACGGCGGCGTTGCCGTCGAACTTCACCAGGGAACCGTCTTGGCGGCGAACACCTTTAGCGGTGCGCACAACCACGGCGTTATAAATTTCACCTTTTTTGACACGGCCACGTGGCGCAGCAACCTTGACGGTTACCTTGATCACATCGCCAATGCCAGCATAACGGCGCTTGGAGCCACCCAATACCTTGATGCACATTACTTCCTTGGCACCGGTATTGTCAGCCACTTCGAGCCGGCTTTCAGTTTGAATCATAGTATTCTCTTTCCCAACTTAAGCCGAAGAATCCACACAATGTAGACCCGCGGTCAGTCTTGGTCCCGCCAGAGCCGCCCTGCTGGGCTTCACTGTTTGGGTGCATGACCTTCATACATCAACTGACCGCGGAGCTATGTCTGTGGCCAGACACTTTGCGGCGTTACATGAACGAAGCCCGCAAGTATTACATACAATTTGCGGGCCTGCAAGTACTAATTAAAAACCACCGCCGAAACGGTGGATTTTATTTAAACGATGGGTGCGGCTTGAACCACACGTGTCACCGTCCATGCCTTCGTTTTGGAGATCGGACGACCTTCCTGGATCTCTACCGTGTCACCGGCTTTGACCTGGTTGGTTTCGTCATGCGCGTGATACTTGTTCGAACGCATGATGATCTTGCCATACAAAGGATGTTTTACGTGGCGCTCGATCAGAACGGTAACGGTCTTGTCCATCTTGTCGGATACCACTTTACCGATCAGCGTGCGCTTGAGCGACTGTTTCACTGGTTCGTTCATTTGGCTTCCTTCAGATTCATTACCGTCTTCACACGCGCGATATCGCGGCGTACCTTCTTGAGCTGCGAAGTGTTGCTCAGCTGCTGCGTAGCGATTTGCATGCGCAGGCCGAACTGTGCCTTCAACAAGTCATTCAGCTCTTTTTGCAGAGCTGCCTGGTCTTTGCCGCGGAGTTCAGTTGCTTTCATATTCAACTCCAATTATTGGCCGACTTGGCGAATGACAAACGTCGTCGCCAGTGGCAGTTTAGAGGCGGCAAGACGGAAGGCTTCCCGTGCCAGCGCTTCATCAACGCCATCCATTTCGTACAGTACTTTGCCTGGCTGAATTTCAGCGACGTAGTACTCAGGATTACCTTTACCGTTACCCATACGGACTTCGGCCGGTTTGTTCGAAATCGGTTTGTCCGGGAAAATACGGATCCAGATACGGCCACCGCGCTTGATGTGACGCGTCATTGCACGACGCGCCGCTTCAATTTGACGTGCAGTGATACGACCGCGCGCAACTGCCTTCAGACCGAATTCGCCAAACGACACGGCGGTGCCGCGGCTGTGCGAAATACCGGTGTTACGGCCTTTCTGCTCTTTACGATACTTTCTGCGTGCTGGTTGCAGCATGATTATTCTCCTGCTTTCTCAGCTGGTGCTGCGGCGGCGGCCGGTTTAGCGGCGGTACGCACACGTGCACCTGGTGCTGTGGATGGTTTCGCACCGGCGCCTGCTGGACGTGGGCGGCCAGCTGGCTTGCCATCGTCACGGCGTGGACCGCGGCTCTTCTTCTCGTCAGCTGGGGTATCGATGACTGGTGCATCGCCGTTAGGCGCGCGGTCACCTTTGTATACCCACACCTTGACACCGATGATGCCGTAGGTGGTCAGCGCTTCGCTGGTACCGTAGTCGATATCGGCGCGCAGGGTATGCAGAGGCACGCGGCCTTCGCGGTACCATTCCTTACGTGCGATTTCGATACCGTTCAGACGGCCGGACGACATGATCTTGATACCGAGTGCACCCAGGCGCATTGCATTTTGCATTGCACGCTTCATGGCGCGGCGGAACATGATCCGTTTTTCCAGCTGCTGCGAGATCGAATCGGCGATCAGTTGCGAGTCGATTTCAGGCTTGCGAATTTCTTCGATGTTCACGTGAACAGGTACGCCCATGATCTTGGTCAAAGCGGACTTCAGTACTTCGATGTCTTCGCCTTTTTTACCAATGACCACGCCTGGACGCGAGCTGTAGATCGTGAAGCGCGCGTTCTTGGCAGGACGCTCGATAACGATGCGGCCAACCGAAGCGTTCTTCAGTTTCTTTTTCAGGTAAGCACGTGCTTTCAAGTCTTCGTTCAGCATGGCAGCGAAATTGCCGTTGCCTGCATACCAGCGCGAAGCCCAGTTACGGGTGACCGCCAGACGGAAACCGGTTGGATGAATTTTCTGACCCATCGTGGCTCCTTAGTTACCGACAGTCACGTAAACGTGACAGGATTGTTTCGAAATACGGTCGCCACGGCCTTTTGCACGCGCGGTGAAGCGCTTCAGGACCGGGCCCTTTTCGACGTAGATCGTTTTCACGAACAATTCGTCGATGTCCGCGCCGTCATTGTGTTCCGCATTGGCGATTGCCGATTCCAGAACACGCTTGATGATCGCAGCACCTTTTTTCGGGCTGAATTGCAAGATGTTGAGTGCTGCGTCAACTTTCTTGCCACGGATCAGGTCAGCAACCAGGCGACCTTTTTGGTCGGACAGGCGCACACCTTTGAGGATAGCTTTGGTTTCCATTATTTCTTAGCCTTTTTGTCAGCTGCATGACCCTTGAACGTACGGGTCAGTGCGAATTCGCCGAGCTTGTGACCAACCATGTTTTCGGAAACATACACCGGCACGTGCAGCTTGCCGTTATGAACCGCGATCGTCAGGCCGATAAAGTCAGGCATGATTGTCGAACGACGCGACCAGGTTTTGATTGGCTTTTTGTCTTTGGCAGCTTGCGCGGCTTCAACTTTTTTCACCAGGTGGGCGTCACAGAACGGCCCTTTTTTCAATGAACGTGTCATGTGCTACCCCTTATTTCTTGCCGCGGCGCGAGACGATCATGGAAGTAGTACGCTTGTTGCTGCGTGTCTTCTTACCTTTAGTCTGTTGGCCCCAAGGCGAAACTGGATGACGACCAGCTGCTGTTTTACCTTCACCACCACCGTGCGGGTGATCGACCGGGTTCATGACCACACCGCGAACGGTAGGACGAACACCGCGCCAGCGCATCGCACCAGCTTTACCGATTTTACGCAGGCTGTGTTCGGCATTGCCGACTTCGCCCACGGTTGCACGGCACTCGATGTGCACGCGACGTACTTCACCCGAGCGCAGGCGCACTTGAGCGTAAGTACCTTCACGGGCCATCAGCACGACGCCGGCGCCGGCGGTACGGGCCATCTGGGCACCTTTACCTGGCAGCATTTCGACGCAATGCATCACGGTACCGACCGGGATGTTACGGATTGGCAAGCAGTTACCCGATTTGATCGGTGCTTCCGAACCGTTCATCACGCTGTCGCCAACGGACATGCCTTTGGTTGCGATGATGTAATGACGCTCGCCGTCGGCGTAGCACAGCAGAGCGATATTCGCGGTGCGGTTTGGATCGTATTCGATACGTTCCACTTTCGCTGGAATACCATCTTTGGTGCGCTTGAAGTCGATCAGGCGATAGTGTTGCTTGTGACCACCACCGATATGACGGGTGGTGATGTGACCGTTGTTGTTACGACCAGCGGTCTTGGATTTCTTTTCAACCAGGGCAGCGAACGGACGACCTTTGTACAGGTCCGGGTTCACCACCTTTACCATGCCGCGACGGCCTGGCGAGGTTGGTTTCATCTTAACGAGTGCCATTATGCAGCCTCCTCGGAGAAGTTGATTTCCTGGCCAGGCTTCAGGCACACGAAAGCACGCTTGGTATGATTACGACGGCCGTTGAACTTGCCGGTGCGCTTCTGCTTGCCTTCGCGGTTTGCAGTTTGCACGGACAGCACTTCGACCTTGAACAGCAGTTCGACTGCTGCCTTGATTTCAGGCTTGGTTGCATCCGGCAGTACGCGGAATACAATTTGCTCGTTCTTTTCCGCGACCATGGTGGCCTTTTCGGAAATCACGGGCGCCAACAGCACCTTCATCAAGCGTTCTTCGCTATGTTTCAAAATCGCGCTCATGCCAGCATCTCCTCAATCTTGGCCAGTGCAGCTTTGGTGACCAGGATCTTCTTGTAGAACACCAGGGACATCGGGTCTGCGTGACGTGGCTCGACGACGAGTACGTTCGGCAGGTTGCGCGATGCCAGTTCCAGGTTTTCGTTCAGAACGTCGGTGATGATCAGAACCGAATCAAAGCCCAGGCCGTTCAATTTTTGCGACAGCAGCTTGGTTTTTGGCGCGTCGATCGTCAGATCGTCGATGACGATCAGGCGCTCTTCGCGAGCCAGCTGCGACAGGATCGAGCAGACACCTGCGCGATACATTTTTTTGTTCACTTTGTGGGTGAAGTTTTCGTCAGGCGAGTTCGGGAAAATCCGACCACCGCCGCGCCACAGTGGCGACGACGACATACCAGCACGAGCGCGGCCGGTACCTTTTTGGCGCCATGGCTTTTTCGTCGTGTGGTGAACTTCTTCACGGTCTTTTTGCTTGCGGTTACCGCTACGTGCATTCGCCTGATAAGCGATCACGACTTGGTGGATCAGCGCTTCGTTGTAATCACGGCCGAAAATTTCATCAGCAGCGACGACATTGGAGCCGGCTTGACCTTGCGCATTCAGAAGCTTGAGTTCCATCGTTTAAGCTCCCTTCTTGGCTTTGGTTTTGATGGCTGGCGAGACAACTACCTGGCCATTTTTCGCGCCTGGAATCGCGCCTTTGACCAGCAGCAGCTGACGGTCGGCATCGATACGGGCGATCACGAGGTTCTGGATCGTACGGTTAACGTCACCCAGATGACCGGTCATGCGCTTACCAGGGAAAACACGACCTGGATCTTGCGCCATACCGATGGAACCTGGAACGTTGTGCGAACGCGAGTTACCGTGCGTTGCACGGCCAGAAGCGAAGTGGTAACGTTTGATAACGCCTGCATAGCCTTTACCGATGGTAACGCCTTGCACGTCGATCTTTTGACCGACTTCGAACAGGGAAGCGGCGACGACATCGCCAGCTTTCAATTCGGCGGCTTTAGCAGCATCAACGCGGAACTCTTTCAACAGAGTACCGGCTTCAACGCCAGCTTTAGCATGATGACCAGCAACAGCTTTGGTCACGCGGGAAGCGCGACGTTGACCGAATGCGACCTGAACAGCGAAGTAACCATCTGTTTCAGGGGTTTTGATTTGCGCAACACGGTTGTTCGATACGTCCAGCACGGTGACAGGAATCGAATCCCCTTCGTCCGTGAAAATGCGCATCATACCAACCTTGCGACCGAGAAGGCCTAGGCTCATTTTTTCTCCATTCCCACCTGCGATTGGGCGGGGCTTGTTTAACTACAAATAACGTAGGACTCAAAAAGGACGAATCCATACCGAAGCCGGCTAGTATATAGCACAAAAACCCTTGACGCAACAAGTTAACACGAGGTATGTCAAAGTGTTGTTGTGCGCTTCGCGGCAAGTTGCCGGCATGGCCGCGAAGGAGCGTCAAGGTACCACAGATCGACCGCTTTTCAAGCGTCTTTCAACTGTTCATGCGGGTTTCCAGCCGGCAAAGTGTTGCTCTTGCCCACCTGGTACCAGTCGACCTTGCGCGTCACCACCATCACGGCGGCCAGCACGGCAAACAGCAGGATGCTGCCCATCACCAGCGCATTGCTCTCCGAGTTCAAGAGGCCATACAGGGCGCCGTACAGCATCGTCAATGCCACGCCGAAGCCGATCGCCCTGGCCGCGCTCCGGAGCACGTAGGTGAGGTAAAAACTGGTCAGCACGATACAGGCCGCACTGGCAATCACGTAGGCCATCCAGAAGGCGATATGCTCGGCCAGGCCGACCAGCAGCAGGAAGAAGATCACCAGGGCCAGCCCCACCAGCAAGTACTGCACCGGATGGATCGGCAGGCTTTTCAGGATCTCGAAGATCAGGAAGGCGGCAAACGTCAGCGCCACAAACAGCAGGCCATACTTGGTGGCGCGGTCCGACTGCGAATACACGTTGACCGGCTCGATGAAGCCCACGCTGAAACGGTCGACCTGGCCCAGCGGCGCATGGTCGGGCACTTTGAATTCGGCTTCGATGGCGGAGATCTGGCGCTGCGCGTCGGAGGCCAGCGCCGAGATGCCCCACTCCACCACGAAACCGCTGGCGTCGATCTGGCGGTGTTTCGGCGACGGCAGGAAGCGCCCGCCAAACTGCGGATGCGGCCAGTTCGACTTGAGCACGACCTGGGTGTTCTTGGCCACCGGCACGAAATGCTGGCGTTCGATGCCATCGAGGCCCAGCTCGAAGCTGAATTTCACCTGCTGCGGCGCGGCCAGGGGCATCGCGCCGAGCGGCGCGTGCAGGCCGCTGCGGAAGGCAAACAGGTCGGTGCCCTGCTCGAATTCGATCTGGCGCCCGCCCCAGTCGATTTTCGGGATATTGCGGATGCCGCGCACGTCCTCGATCGACAGCGCAACGAAGGGCTGGCCAGCGCTGATGCGCGCGTCCGGCACCTTGCGCGGCAACTGCTCCAGGCTCGGTATCGTGAAGTCGCCCTTGAAGGCATGCTGGCCGCTGTAGACCAGCACCTGGTGGATGCCGCGGTAGCGGCGATCGGTCTCGATGGTGCCTTCCTGCAGCAGGTTGTTCGGGTACACCAGCAAGCGGCGCTGCATCACGCGGCGCTGTACTTCGGTGCGCGCCGGCGCAGCGCCTTTCACCTCCTTGTCGACGGGGATATCGACCCGCTCGTCGTACTGCTCCACATAGGGTATCACCAGGATGGGTCCGATGAGGGTTTGCTCGCGCACGGAATCGGCGGCGATGCTGTCGACCGCTTCCTGGCGAAACTGCATGCGCTCCTTGATGGTCTCCTGGATCATCAACAGCGGCAGGCCGATCAGCAGCATCAGGCCGAACACGATCAGCGCCTTGATCAACAATGTTTTTTGCATGGTGCCTCCGAATGGTAAGGAGGCCAGTCTAGAAAACCCGTATGCGCTGACGATGCGTTGCGTGTGAAGCAGAGAAATATTTAAGCGAGTGGCAGCCACAGCCGCGCCAGCGCGCCGCCCTCGTCGTGGTTGCCCACCTGCGCCGTGCCGCCATGCAGCAGGGCCACCTCGCGCACGAACGGCAGGCCCAGGCCGGTGCTCTTGCCGGAGGAAGGACGCGGCAGGGAATAAAAGCGTTCGAACACGCGCTCTTGCGCATACGGCGGGATGCCCTCGCCGCGGTCGCGCACGCTGATGGCGATGCCCTGCCCGCTGGTGGCGGCCCGCAGGTCGATGCGGCTGCCCTGCGGCGCGAAGCCGATGGCGTTTTCCAGCAGGTTGCCCAGCGCCTGGCGCAGCAGCAAGGCGTCGCCGGGCACCTGCGCATCGATGGCTTGAACCTTCAGCTGCACGCCGCGCGCCGCCAGCGAGGCGGCCGCATCCTGCGCCACCTGCGCCAGCAGCGGCGCCACCGCGATCGGCTCGGGCGCATCGAGGCGCTGCTGCTTTTCCACCCGCACCAGGGCCAGCAGCTTGTCGATCAGCTGCCGCTGGCGCGCGTTCTGTTCCAGGATACTGCCAAGGAAGCGCGACCGCTCCTCGGCCGGCATGTCTTCCTGCAGCAGCTCGGCCGAGGCCTGGATGGCGGCGATCGGGCTTTTCAATTCGTGTGTCAGCGTATGCATCAGCTGCTCGACATACTCCTTGCCTTCGAGCCGCGTGCGCATCGCGTCCAGTGCCCGGCCCAGGATGCCGATCTCGCTGTTGCCGAGCGGCGGCAGCGTCGCCTTGCGGCCCGCCTCCACCGCGCCGATATACGCCATCAGCTTGCCCAGCGCCTGGTGCAACCACCACGCAAAGGCCAGGCCGATCAGCAGCGACAGCAGCAGCAGGATTGCGCCGCGCTGCAGAATGATGCGCTGGCTGCGCTCGACGAAGGCCTGCACGCTGGCGTTCGGCTTGGCCACCGTCAGCACGCCGACGATCTCGCCGGCGTCGCGTATCGGCGCGGCCACGTGCATTACGGTCGACATCTCGTCGTCAGGGTCGGAGCGCGTGCTGCGCGCGCCGTACTTGCCCTGCAAGGTCAGGTACACGTCGTTCCAGCGCGAGTAGTCGCGCCCGACATCGCGCCCGGTCGAATCGAACAGTACCAGGCCATGGCGGTCGGTGATCGTGATGCGGTAGTCGAGCGAACGCTTGCGCACGCCGTTGATATTGACGTCGATGGCGCGCTGCGCATAGTGCTGCATGCGCCGCAGCACGATGGAGTCGTCCAGCTTGCCGTCGCGGATATCGCTCGCCACCAGCGCGGCCAGCAGCTGCGAGGTGTCGACCAGGGTGTCTTCCAGGGTCGAGCGCACGCCGGGCTTGACCTGCTCCATGAACACATTGAGCAGGAACCAGGCCGCCAGGCCGACCACCAGGAAGTAGCCGCACAGGATGCGCAGGCCGATCTTCATGTCAGGCCAGCGCCAGGCTGTAGCCCAGGCCACGGTGGGTCTGGATCGGATCGATGTCCGCATCGATGGCGCGCAGCTTGGCGCGCAGCGATTTGACATGGGCGTCGACCGTGCGCTCCAACGTATCTGGCGCGCCGCTCCAGACGCGCTCCATCAGCTGCGCGCGCGACAGCACGTGGCCGGGATGCTCGAGCAGGTTTTTGAGCAGCAGGTACTCGTAGCGGGTCAGCTCCAGCGGCTGGCCATGGAACAGCACGCGCGCTTCGAGGGCGCGCAGTTCGAAGCGCGCGGCATCGGCGGGCGCCGTTGGCGGCGGCTGCGCCACGCCGGCGCGGCGCAGGATGACGCGGATGCGCGCCACCAGTTCGCGCGGCGAGAACGGCTTGGTGACGTAATCGTCGGCGCCGATTTCCAGGCCGACGATGCGGTCGATTTCATCGCTGCGGGCGGTGAGGAAAATCACCGGCACGTCGGAAAACTGGCGCAGCCGGCGGCACGCTTCCAGGCCGCTCATGTCGGGCAGGCCGATATCGAGCACCACCAGCTGCGGCGCGTCGGCACTGCGCAGGACGGCCAGCGCCTGCTCGCCAAGCATCACGTGGCGCGGCGTGAAACCATCGGTGCGCAGCGCATAGGCGATGCTGTCGGCGATCGCCTGTTCATCTTCGACAATCAGGATGGTGCGGGTCATGGTGGCGCCGTGGTCAATGAGGAAACACGGAGTATCCCCGAAGCGGACAAGCAGCGTCAATTGTGCCCGTCTCCAGTCCAGTGTTGGCCAGCGCGCACAAGTCCGCAAAAAAATGCTTACAGTAAATTAGTTATAGTATATTCAT
The DNA here is from genome assembly GCF_001677885.1 of Janthinobacterium psychrotolerans. Lineage (GTDB taxonomy): Bacteria > Pseudomonadota > Gammaproteobacteria > Burkholderiales > Burkholderiaceae_D > Janthinobacterium > Janthinobacterium psychrotolerans. Next base: position 248,731 of record NZ_LOCQ01000061.1, read on the forward strand.
CAAATCCTTCCCAAGAGATGCACCCGTGTCCACCGCCCGTACGAGGAAATCATGAAGACATCCACCGTCAGCCTGTTATGCGCCGCCAGCCTGCTGGCCGCCTGCGCAAGCACCCCCGATACCGCCCCTGCCGTCGCCGCCTCCGGCGTGCAGAACGAGGCCTGCAATGCGGCCGAGCTCAAGGGCCAGCTGGCCGAAGCGGAACTGGCGTGCAAGCAGGCGCTCGACAGCGCCGTCAAGGCCGGCGCGAAAGACGAACTGCTGTCGCAGCGCCAGTACAACCTGGGCCGCATCAAGCGTTTGCTGGGCAAGCATGTGGAAGCCGAAACGCTGTACAAGCAGGCGCTGGCGACCGAAGAAGCGGCCCTGCCGCGCAGCGACGCGCGCATTGGCCGGCGCCTGGTGGAACTGGCCTCGGCGCTGTCGGCGCAAGGCAAATGGCAGGAGGGCAGCGCCTACCTGGAACGCTCGCTGCCGCTGCTGCACAAGATGTCCGACACCTCGCGCACCTACTCGGCCGAGGTGCTGCGCCAGTACGCCAGGCAGCTGCAAGGCGCAGAGCAGGCGGCGCTGGGCAAGCGCTTCATGGAAACGGCCGCCACCTTGAAATAAGCTGGCGCGCATAAAAAAACCGGGCTGGTTCGATCACGAACGGGCCCGGTTTTTACAATGTGGCGGCCAGGATACCCTGGCCACCATCGTGAAATCGATTATTGCAGTTTGATTTCGACATCAACACCAGCTGGCAGATCCAGCTTCATCAGTGCGTCAACGGTTTTGTCCGTTGGGTCAACGATGTCCATCAGGCGTTGGTGCGTACGGATCTCGAACTGATCGCGCGAAGTTTTGTTGACGTGCGGGGAACGCAGCACATCGAAACGCTGAATACGGGTAGGCAGTGGTACTGGGCCTTTGACGACAGCGCCGGTGCGCTTCGCGGTTTCAACGATTTCCAGAGCGGACTGGTCGATCAGTTTGTAATCGAAAGCCTTCAGGCGGATACGGATTTTCTGGTTTGGTGCCGACATGATATTTCCTTAAAAGAACGAACCGCGCGGTCTGCACGGCAATGAGGTAATGCGGGAATTTTTGACACAACAACCGTCAGGGTCGACATGATAGCACCAAAATGCTTGCCTACCCCGGCAGTTGAATAAAAAGAAGGGCGCCGGGCGACGACGCGTCTTCTTTTACAACGCCGAACAAAACCGTAGCGAGCGGAAGGTAGTTGTGGCTGAGAAGCGCAACTGTACGGAGGTACAGTGAGCATCGCAGGCCGCAAATACCGACGCGCAGCAGGTTTTAATCGGCGTCCTCATGCAGGCTTAAGAATTAAGCCAGGATTTTTGCAACCACGCCGGCGCCGACGGTACGGCCGCCTTCACGGATAGCGAAGCGCAGGCCTTCTTCCATCGCGATCGGGTTGATCAGCTTGACGGTGATCGACACGTTATCGCCTGGCATGACCATTTCTTTGTCTGCTGGCAACTCGATCGAACCGGTCACGTCCGTCGTACGGAAGTAGAACTGTGGACGATAGTTGTTGAAGAATGGCGTGTGACGGCCGCCTTCGTCTTTCGACAGCACATAGATCTCGCCGGTGAAGTGGTTGTGCGGCTTGATCGAGCCTGGCTTTGCCAGCACTTGACCACGTTGCACGTCTTCACGCTTGGTGCCGCGCAGCAGCAGACCAACGTTGTCGCCTGCTTGACCCTGGTCCAGCAGTTTGCGGAACATTTCCACGCCGGTGCAAGTCGTTTTGACGGTATCGATGATGCCGACGATTTCGATCTCTTCGCCGACCTTGATGATGCCGCGTTCGATACGACCGGTCACAACGGTACCGCGACCCGAGATCGAGAACACGTCTTCCACTGGCATCAGGAATGCACCGTCAACAGCGCGCTCTGGGGTTGGGATGTAGGAATCGAGGGCATCGGCCAGACGCAGCACTGCGTCAACGCCCATTTCGCCTTCTTTGCCTTCCAGCGCCATACGGGCCGAACCTTTGATGATAGGCACGTCGTCGCCTGGGAATTCATATTTCGACAACAGCTCGCGCACTTCCATTTCAACCAGTTCCAGCAGTTCCGCGTCGTCGACCAGGTCGCACTTGTTCAGGAACACGATGATGTATGGAACGCCAACCTGGCGGGCCAGCAGGATGTGTTCGCGGGTCTGTGGCATTGGGCCGTCAGCTGCCGAGCACACCAGGATCGCGCCGTCCATCTGGGCTGCGCCGGTAATCATGTTCTTGATGTAATCGGCGTGGCCTGGGCAGTCAACGTGCGCGTAGTGACGCGAAGCCGTTTCGTACTCGACGTGGGCGGTATTGATGGTAATGCCGCGTGCTTTTTCTTCTGGAGCCGCATCGATCTGGTCGTATGCTTTGGCTTCGCCGCCGAATTTCTTCGACAGAACCGTTGCGATTGCAGCGGTCAGCGTGGTTTTACCGTGGTCGACGTGGCCGATGGTGCCGACGTTGACGTGCGGCTTGGTCCGTTCGAATTTACCTTTTGCCATTTTATTCTTCCTTAGAACAATGATTTAAATGTAGGGACCGGCATTCTCGTGAAAGCCGGTCCGGCACAACAATTACTTAGCTTTCGAGCTTACGATTGCTTCAGTCACGTGTTTCGGAGCTTCCGAATAGTGCTTGAATTCCATCGAGTAAGTCGCACGGCCTTGCGTTGCGGAGCGCAGCGAGGTCGAGTAGCCGAACATTTCCGACAGTGGTACTTCGGCCTTGATGATCTTGCCGCCACCGCCAGCAATCTCGTCCATACCTTGCACCATGCCGCGACGCGACGACAGATCGCCCATCACGGTACCGGCGTAGTCTTCCGGCGTTTCCACTTCCACCGACATCATCGGCTCCAGGATGACTGGCGATGCTTTGCGGCAGCCATCTTTGAATGCCATCGAAGCGGCCATGCGGAATGCATTTTCGTTCGAGTCGACATCATGGTAGGAACCGAAGAACAGCGTGACCTTGACGTCAACGACCGGGTAGCCAGCCATCACGCCCGAAGTCAGCGTGTCGCGCACACCTTTTTCAACTGCAGGGATGTATTCGCGAGGAACGGTACCGCCCTTGATCGCGTCAACGAATTCGAAACCCTTGCCTGGTTCTTGCGGTTCGATCTTCAGAACCACGTGACCGTATTGACCACGACCACCCGATTGCTTGACGAATTTGCCTTCCGACTCTTCGCAAGTTTTGCGGATCGTTTCGCGGTAAGCCACTTGTGGCTTGCCGACAGTCGCTTCAACGTTGAATTCACGTTTCATGCGGTCAACGATAATTTCCAGGTGCAACTCGCCCATACCACCGATGATGGTCTGGCCCGATTCTTCATCGGTTTTCACGCGGAACGAAGGATCTTCCTGTGCCAGGCGGTTCAGCGCCAGGCCCATTTTTTCCTGGTCAGCCTTGGTCTTAGGCTCGACGGCCTGCGAGATCACTGGCTCAGGGAAAACCATTTTTTCCAGGGTGATGATGGCCGATGGATCGCACAGGGTTTCGCCCGTGGTTGCATCTTTCAGGCCCACCGCTGCGGCGATATCGCCGGCGTGCACTTCCTTGATTTCTTCGCGCTGGTTCGCATGCATCTGCAAAATACGGCCAAGACGTTCTTTCTTGTTCTTGATCGGATTGTAGACGGTGTCGCCCGACTTGATCGTGCCCGAATAGACGCGGAAGAAAATCAGCTGGCCGACGAACGGGTCGGTCATGATCTTGAATGCCAGCGCAGCGAATTTCTCGTTGTCGTCGGCTTTACGGAAGATCGGCTGGTCATCTTCATCCATGCCTTGCACTGGCTTGATGTCCAGTGGCGATGGCAGGTATTCGATCACGCCGTCCAGCATGGCTTGCACGCCCTTGTTTTTAAAGGCGGTGCCGCACATCATTGGAACGATTTCCGATGCCAGCGTACGCGTGCGCAAAGCAGCCTTGATTTCAGCTTCCGACAGGTCGCCTTCTTCCAGGTACTTGTTCATCAGCTCTTCGGATGCTTCGGCAGCGGCTTCGACCATCTTCTCGCGCCACTCGGCGGCTTGATCAGCCAGCTCCGCAGGGATATCACGGTAGTCGAACTTCATGCCTTGCGACGCGTCGTCCCAAAAGATCGCTTTCATCTTGACCAGATCGACCACGCCCAGGAAGTTCTCTTCGGCGCCGATAGGAATCTGCAGAGGAATCGGGTTGGCTTTCAGGCGGGCACGCATCTGCTCGTAGACCTTGAAGAAGTTGGCGCCGGTACGGTCCATCTTGTTCACGAAGGCCAGACGTGGCACTTTGTACTTGTTAGCCTGGCGCCATACCGTTTCCGATTGTGGCTGCACACCGCCGACCGCACAGTAAACCATGCAGGCGCCATCCAACACGCGCATCGAGCGTTCAACTTCAATCGTGAAGTCAACGTGGCCCGGGGTGTCGATGATGTTGATGTGGTGCTCAGGGAAATTGTTAGCCATCCCTTTCCAGAAGCAGGTGGTCGCTGCCGAGGTAATCGTGATGCCGCGCTCTTGCTCTTGCTCCATCCAGTCCATGGTGGCGGCGCCATCATGCACTTCGCCAATCTTGTGATTGACGCCCGTGTAGAACAGCACGCGTTCGGTGGTGGTCGTCTTACCTGCATCGATGTGAGCGGAGATACCGATATTGCGGTAGCGCTCAATGGGGGTCTTGCGGGCCATATTTAATCCTAAATGAATGGACAAAACCGAGCAGCATTTTTTTGCAAAAATGAGCCCGGCCTCGAACAACAGATACTTGACAGCCGCCTTGCGGAAGCTGGCTTTTTATTAGAAGCGGAAATGCGAGAACGCTTTGTTCGCTTCAGCCATGCGATGGACTTCGTCGCGTTTTTTCATCGCGCCGCCGCGGCTTTCAGCCGCTTCCATCAGCTCACCGCCGAGGCGTTGTGGCATCGATTTTTCGCTGCGCTTGTTAGCAGCTTCGCGCAACCAACGCATGGACAGAGCCATACGACGCACTGGGCGAACTTCGACCGGCACCTGGTAGTTTGCACCACCGACGCGACGGGATTTCACCTCAACGAGCGGCTTGGCGTTGTTGATTGCGGTAACAAAAACTTCGAGTGGATCTTTACCCGATTTTGCTGCGATGTGCTCGAAAGCACCGTAGATGATGTTTTCTGCAACCGATTTTTTACCGGACAGCATCAACACGTTCACGAATTTGGCGACATCAGTGTTGCCGAATTTTGGATCTGGCAAAATTTCGCGCTTGGGTACTTCACGACGACGTGGCATATCAATTCCTTTCAATCTTCAGTTGAGCGCGCGTTCTTCGCACACTCGCGGACGACCATCATAGTCACCCACTTACTCGACCAGATGCGGTCGACTACATTCACTTAGTTAGTTGCCACTGAGCGAAACTTGGGTTTGCTGCTACAACTATTACTTCTTGCCTGCTTTAGCGCGCTTGGTACCGTATTTCGAACGCGATTGCTTACGGTCTTTGACGCCTTGGGTATCCAGAGCACCGCGAACCATGTGGTAACGAACACCTGGCAAATCTTTTACACGACCGCCGCGCAGCAGAACAACGCTGTGCTCTTGCAGGTTGTGGCCTTCACCGCCGATGTACGAAATGACTTCGAAACCGTTGGTCAGACGCACTTTGGCGACTTTACGCAGAGCCGAGTTAGGCTTTTTTGGCGTCGTGGTGTAAACACGTGTGCAAACGCCACGTTTTTGCGGGCTGTTTTCCAGCGCCGGCGATTTGCTCTTCACGGTCAAGGCGACGCGTGGATTGCGAATCAATTGATTGATGGTTGGCATCGTTATAAATCCAACAAAAAACTACGATTAATAACCCGGACATTGCTGCCCGGCGACTAAAACCTCGTCCCGCTTTTATCGTTCCACACCGCAGGCGCCCGCAGCCACTCGACAAGGAGCGGCCAGAAAATGCCAGGCAACACGTAAACGATGTGCAGAATAAAATCGAGAACTCGCTAGTTTAGACCTAGTGTTACGGGGGGTCAATCAGTTTACGGCTTTTTGCTATAAAAAAGAGCAAAGTAAACAGGCGATCGTGGCATTTACGCCAATTTTTCCATTGCAGGCACCGATGGCGCCGTAATGCCAAGCGCTGTGTTGAACGACCGCAAGATGGCAAAAGGAATGATAATAGCGAACATTTTTTCGCCGCCGCCCCGCCGCCACTCCTTATGCGCTCCTTGTTTCGCCCTGCCGGCACCAGCCTGGCCAACGCCTTCCTGCTGCTGACCTACGCCCTGCTCACGGCCGTGCCCTTCCTGCCGGTGCTGCTGGGACGCACGCCCGAGCATCCGTGGCAGTTGCTGGGCTTCGAGCTGCTAGCCTGGCTGGCCGTGTGGAGCATTTTCCAGCGCCCGGCGTATTTTCACTGGCTGCTGATACCGGCCTTTCTGGCGCTGCCGACCGAGATCTACCTGTTCGTGTTCTACGGCCAGGGCATCTCCACGCACCACCTGGGCATCATCTTCGAGACCAGCCCCAAGGAAGCGATGGAGTTCCTGGGCCAGAAAGTATGGCTGATGGGCGCCGTAATGCTGGCCGTGCTCGTGTGGTACGCGGCAAGCTGGCATGCGGCCACGCGCACGCGCAGCCTGCACTGGCGCGGCAAGAGCCGGCCCATCGTGTTGGTGCTGCTGTTGCTGCTGGGCGCGGGCTGGCTGTATGGCCAGGAATTCGGCTTTGACGCCAGCACGCCGGCAGCCAGCACCGCGTCCGCCAGCGCCAGTGCCAGCGACAGCGGCGAAGCCGAGGTGGCCGGCATCGAGGGCGCCGGGGAAACCGGGCTGGACTGGCCCAGCCTGCCGCACTGGATGCGCCTGCCGTACAGCGTTGCCACCGTCAGCGGCTCCTGGCCCTTCGGCCTGATGGCGCGCGGCGTCGATTTTTACAAGGAACGCCAGTATCTGGCCGAACTGGGCAAGAAAAACAACAACTTTACTTTCGGCGCCCACCAGCAGGCGCCGGACACCCAGCCGGAAGTGGTGGTGATGGTGATCGGCGAATCGTCGCGCTACGACCGCTGGAGCCTGAACGGCTACGCGCGCGAAACCAATCCCCTGCTCAAGCAGGAAGACAACCTGGTGCCGCTGGCCGACGTCATCACGGCCGTCTCGGCGACGCGCTTGTCAGTGCCGGTGATCGTATCGCGCAAAAAAGCCACGGAAAGCCTGAAGGCCGGCTTTTCGGAAAAATCGTTTTTGTCCGCCTACAAGGAAGCCGGCTTCAAGACCTACTGGCTGTCGAACCAGATCTCGTTCGGCAAGTTCGACACGCCCGTGTCCGTGTTTGCCAAAGAGGCCGACGTGGTGCAGTTCCTGAACCTGGGCGGCTTTACCAACAGCTCGAACTTCGACCAGATACTGCTCGACCCGCTGAAGAACGCGCTGGCCGACCCGGCGCCGAAAAAACTGATCGTGCTGCACACCCTGGGCAGCCACTGGAACTACAGCCAGCGCTACCCGAAACAGTTCGACAAGTGGCAACCGTCGCTGTTCGGCGTCGACAAGCCCGTCTACACCGACACGGCCATCAAGCCGCAGCTCAACAACAGCTACGACAGCTCGATCCTGTACACCGACTGGTTCTTATCCAGCGTGATCGGCATGCTGAAGGACGGCGGCGAGCGCACGGCGCTGCGCAGCTCGCTCTTGTACGTATCCGACCACGGCCAGACGCTGTACGACGGCAGCTGCCGCCTGGCCTTCCACGGCCACAACACGCAGTTCGAATTCCACGTGCCGTCGTTTGTCTGGTATTCGCCGCAATTCGCGCTGCGCTACCCGGACAAGGTAAAGCAGGTGCGCCGCCACCGACAGTCGAAACTGTCGACCGAGAACATGTTCCACACCCTGCTCGACATGGGCGACATCCGCTACGCCGGCGAACAGCCCGAGTGGAGCATCGCCAATCCCCGCTTCAGGCAGCACAAGCGCTATGTCGACAGCTACGGCTGGACCAACTACGACAACGCCACCCTGCGCGGCGACTGCCGCGAAGTGATCGACAAGAGCACGCCGCGAAAGCAGGAGAAATAAGCTATGCGGCGGCCGACTCGGGTTCGGCGTCGCGCAGCAGCGCCTCGGGCACGCCGCGTTTTTTCAGGGCCTCGATCAGGCGCGCCGTCGAGCCCTGCGCAAACTGCGCCTCGTCGCGGCGCAGGCCTTCGTTCAGGCAGGACTTGAGCAAGGTCTGGTAGCCGGCAAAGCCGCGCAGCGGGGCGATCTCTTTCATCGCGTCGACCACGTCGACCGGGATGCGCAAGGTGATCGACGTCATGGGACGGTCTTTCGCCAGCCGGGTTTTCAAGCGTTCAGACAACATAGTGCATTTCCTCCTGCTCCTGAAGTCATCAAGTTAAGCTATCTAAGCATTTCGCACTCAGCCCGAACGGCGAAAATGCCGGGGTCGGACCCTGAGGGTGCGATCCCGGATCTTGCTTTTGGGTTAAGAAAAGACGCTGACTTAACGCCAATACCAACTACCTGCTCTGCCAATTGGTCGAAGAGGATGCATGCAGGTATGCATAGTTCACGCCTTTACAATGTCAATACATTTTCGTCGCCCGACGCTTCGTGCAGCACGCCGCTGCAATCGGCCGGCTGCGCCATATGGCTGCTGAGCCAGCCGAACACCCTGCCCGCCTTGTCTTCGATGGCGCTGCCAAAACCGCGCTCGGCCAGCAGCGCGATGCCGTTGGTTGCCTGCAATACGCCGGGCGCCAGCAGCAAGCCCGCACCAGCGCCGCGCCGTACGCACCACGGCGCCAGGCAGTCCTCCAGCAGCGGCGCGAGCACCAGGTTGTGCGAAGACACGATGACCAGGTGGCGCGCCGCCAGGGTGTGCAGCACGGCGGCGGCGGCCGAGATCGATTCGAGGTGATTGGTGCCGCGGAAGATCTCGTCGATGATGAACAGCGCAGGTTCGGCACCATCGGCCAGCGCCAGCAGTTCGCGCGCGCGGCGCAGTTCGGCCAGATAAAGACTTTCGCCGCCGGCCAGCGAGTCTTCGCTCTGCATGCTCGAATACAGCGGCAGCAGCGGCACATGGGCTGACTGCGCATGGCAAAAGCCGAAGGCGCGTGCGCACACCAGGTTGAGGCCCAGGGTGCGCAGCAGTGTGCTTTTGCCGATGCCGTTCTGGCCCGAGACAAAAGCGCCCCGTCCGTCCAGGTTCAGCGACAGCGGCAGCGCCGCCGGCAGCAGCGGATGGCGCACCTGTTCGAGCCGCAGATGAAGCGCATCGCCGGGCGCCGCCTGCGCCCAGCAGAACTGCCCGCTGGCCCGCAAGTGGCGCGCCAGCGCCAGGTCGGCTTCCAGATCGGCCACCCGCAAAAAACTGGCGCGGAAGAAGTCGCGCTGGCGCAGCAGCACCAGGCGGCTGCGGAAATAACGCCGCACATCGCCGAGCACGAACCAGTCCTCGTATTCGGACAGCAGCGGTATCAGCTTGAGCCAGCGCATCGGCACCAACTGCCGGTGCAGGCGGCCTGACTGGCGCGCCTCCGCCTGCCATCCTTGCGTAAACGGCGTATCGAGCGCTCCCAGGCGCTCATGCGCCAGCAGCAATTGCTGCAAGCTGCGCACGCTGCGCTGCCAGTGCTTGCAGCGCTCATGAAACTGCACCTGCACTACCATCAATATCGCCCATGCGGCCAGCACGCCGAACCAGGCCAGCGGCGCGAACAGCAGCGCCGCCGCCAGCGACAGCAGCAGCGCCAGCGGCGGCAACGGCAGCAGGCGGCGCCACCACGGCGGCGAGGCGATCGGCTGGCCAAACAGGGGCGCGCTCACTTCCATGTCAACGCTGCGCAGGCCGTGCATGGCCTGCTGCAAACGCAGCATGGCGTCCGGCGCGTCCAGCAAGGCGCGCACGCGTTCGGCCGAGGCCGGATCGGCGGTGCCACCGGCCAGCCGCTGATGCAGGCGCTGCTGGCCGAAGATGCTGGTTTGTTCCGCCAGCGATGCGCTGTAGGCGTCGAGCAGCATTTCATCCCAGGTTTGCGCATCGATCAGCGCCGAGCCGCCTTCCAGCGTGGCCAGCATGGCGATATCGCTGCGCGCAAACGGATAATCGCATTCCGGCGGTGCGGGCAGGCTGGCCAGCTGGCGCAGCCAGCCGCGCAGGCGGATCGGGAAAGCAGGCTTCTTGTCGGGCAGTGTCATGATGCTCCAGGTGGGATGCGAGCTGCGGCGCCGCTCTTCATCACAAGACAATATCAGGACGATGGCAGGATTATCAAGCTGGCAATCAAAGCGTGTCCGGCCAGCGTGAGCGTGGACACCGCGGACACGCGCGGACAGCGGACAGCACCGCCACAACCCAGGCAAATCAAGGACTTAAACACTGGCACGTTTCGTGCAATACAGTCATCATTCCTTTCCTTGTGATTGCCATGATCCGCGACACTTCCCAACAAGACGCCGTTATCGCCGCCCCCAAAGGCCAGTTTGCCAGGCGCCGCCTGCTGATCGCCGCCGGCAGCGTGGCCTTGCTGGCCTGCGCCTGGGCCGCCTTGCACAGCTGGCGCGGCAGCGAGCACTCGGTCAACGCCAGCCGGCTGCGCATCGCCGAAGTGACGCGCGGCACCCTGGTGCGCGACGCCGCCGTCACCGGCCGCGTGGTGGCCTCGATCAGCCCCACCCTGTATTCGACCACGGTGGCCACCGTCACATTGACGGCCAAGGCCGGCGACACGGTAAAAAAGGGCGACATCCTGGCCGTGCTCGAATCGCCCGACCTGTCCGACGCGCTCAAGCGCGAACAGTCGAGCGTGCAGCAGCTCGAAGCGGAAGTGGCGCGCCAGCAGATCCTGGCCAAGAAACAGAAACTGCTGGCGCGGCGCGAAGCCGATACGGCCGAAATCGACCGCCTGTCGGCGCAGCGCACGCTGGAGCGCTATGAAAGCGTGGCGCAGGTGGGCATCATCGCCAAGATCGATTATCAAAAGGCGAAGGACGCCCTCAATTCCGCCGCTATCCGCAGCAAGCATGCTTCGCAGGCGGCGGGCCTGGAAAGCGAAGACGTGGCACTGGCTTTGAAGACCAAAACCAATGAACTCGAACGCCAGCGCCTCAGCCGCGACAACGCCCGGCGCCGCGTCGACGAGCTGACCGTGCGCGCCCCCGTGAACGGCTTTATCGGCACCCTGTCGGTGGCCAACCGCAGCGTGGTGCAAGCCAATACCGCCCTGATGACGCTGGTCGACCTGTCGCAACTGGAAGTCGAACTGGAGGTGCCCGAGACCTATGTGGCCGACATGGGCCTGGGCATGCGCGCCGAGATCGAAACGGGCGTGATCAAGGCGACCGGCAAGCTGTCGGCGCTGTCGCCGGAAGTGGTGAAAAACCAGGTCCTGGCGCGCGTGCGTTTCGACGGCGAACAGCCGGCCGGCCTGCGCCAGAACCAGCGCGTCTCGGCGCGCCTCCTGATCGATGAAAAACCGGGCGTGCTGATGCTGGCGCGCGGCTCGTTTGTCGAGGCCGAGGGCGGCCGCTTTGCCTACGTCGTGCGCGACGGCGTGGCGCAGCGCACGCCGATCAAACTGGGCGCGACCAGCGTGTCGGCGGTCGAGATCCTCGGCGGCCTGCAGCAGGGCGACAAGGTGGTGGTCGCCGGCACCGAACACTTCGAGAACGCCGCGCGCGTCTCGCTCAACTGACATTATTCTTTAACTTCTACAAGAGGCTCCCCATGCTGCGCATGCACAACCTGAGCAAAGTCTACCGCACCCACATGATCGAAACCCACGCCCTGCGCGGCTTCGACATCCATGTGCAACAGGGCGAATTCGTCACCGTCACCGGCCCTTCGGGTTCCGGCAAGACCAGCTTTCTCAATATCGCCGGCCTGCTCGAAGAATTCACCGACGGCCAGTACATCCTCGACGGCGTCAACGTCCAGGGCATGGACGACAACGCCCGCTCGCGCCTGCGCAATGAAAAGCTGGGCTTCATCTTCCAGGGCTTCAATCTGATTCCCGACCTGTCGCTGTTCGACAATGTCGACGTGCCGCTGCGCTACCGCGGCTTCAACCGCGCCGAGCGCCGCGAGCGCATCGAGGAAGCGCTGGCCAAGGTTGGCCTGGCCTCGCGCATGAAGCATTATCCGGCCGAGCTGTCGGGCGGCCAGCAGCAGCGCGTGGCGATCGCGCGCGCGCTGGCCGGCTCGCCCAAGCTGCTGCTGGCCGATGAACCGACCGGCAACCTCGACACGCAGATGGCGCGCGGCGTGATGGAGCTGCTCGAAGAAATCAATGCGCAAGGCACCACCATCCTGATGGTCACGCACGATCCGGAACTGGCGCTGCGCAGCCAGCGCAATGTGCACATCATCGACGGCCAGGTGTCGGACCTGGTGCAGCACGGCGCCTCGCTCGCCGGCGCACGCCACCCCGCCACTGCCTGAGGAGCGGCCATGTTCGAATACTATTTCAAGCTGGGCCTGCGCAGCCTGCGCCGCAACCGCGCCCTGACCGCGCTGATGATACTGACCCTGGCCGTCGGCGTGGCCGCCAGCGTGTCGACCGTCACCATCCTGCACGCCATGTCGGGCGACCCGCTGCCGCACAAGAGCGACCGCCTGTTCGTGCCGATGATTGACATCCTGCCCCTGAAAGGCTATGTCCCCGGTGAAAAGCCCAGCTTTTCGCAGTCGCAAATCAGCTATATCGACGCGCAGAATTTCATGCGCAGCAAAATCGGCGTGCGCCGCGCCGTGATGTACGGCGTGGCCGGCCCGGTCGAGCCCATGCGCAAGGATCTCGGCGTCTTCAATGCCCAGGGCATGGCGCCCACGCGCGACTTCTTTGCGATGTTCGAGCCGCCCTTCCTGTACGGCCAGCCGTGGAGCGAGGCCGATGACGCCAGCGGCGCCGACGTGATCGTGCTCAGCCGCGCGCTGTCCGAGAAGCTGGTCGGCAGCGCCAATCCGGTCGGCCAGCGCGTGACGGTGCTGGGCCGTCCCTATCTGGTGACCGGCGTGCTGGCGACCTGGGACGTGGTGCCGCGCGCCCATCACATTATCGGCACCAAGGGCGCCTTCGGCCCGGAGGATGAGTTCTTCATGCCGTTCGCCAGCGCGATCCGCCACGAGACCGAGCACGATGGCGGCATGAGCTGCAACGGCGACAATAACGCACCGGGCTACCAGGGCAGGCTGGCCTCGGGCTGCACCTGGCTGCAGTTCTGGTTCGAGATGGCCAGCAGCGGCGAGCGTGGCCAGTTGCAACAGTACCTGGACGCCTATGCCGGCGAACAGCGCAAGCTGGGGCGCATGAAGCGCAACGCGCCGAACCGCCTGTACGACCTGAACGAATGGATGGGCTTTTTGCAGGTGGTCGACAACGACAACAAGCTGGCGGCCTGGCTGGCGTTCGGCTTCCTGCTGCTATGCCTGGTCAACACCATCGGCCTGTTGCTGGCGAAATTTTCCGTGCGCGCCTCCGAGGTGGGCATCCGCCGCGCGCTGGGCGCCACCCGGCGCGACATCTTCAGCCAGTTCCTGATCGAGACCAGCGTCATCGGCCTGGCCGGCGGCGTGCTGGGCCTGCTGCTGGCGTTTGGCGCGCTGGCCGTGGTCAGCCAGCAGTCCGAGGACCTGGGCACGGTCGCGCACATGGACATACCGATGCTGCTGCTGACGTTTGCGATGTCGGTGCTGGCCGCCCTGGTGGCCGGCCTGCTGCCCACCTGGCGCGCCTGCCAGGTGACGCCGGCGATCCAGCTCAAATCCCAATGACACCCTTTTCCCCAACATGAGGTCCAGCATGGAAATTCGTCCCATCCTGTCGGCGCTGATGCGCAGCAAAACCGGCGCCGTCCTGGTGGCGGTGCAGGTCGCGATCAGCCTGGCCATCCTGGCCAACGCCCTGCACATCGTCAATCTGCGCCAGGCCGTGGCCGCGCGGCCCACCGGCGTGGCCGCTGAAAGCGATATTTTTTACGTCAATATCCAGAACCTCAACCGCGGCAGCCATGAGCGCCAGCTGGCCGAACAGAAGCGCCAGGCGGCGCTGCTGCGCGCACTGCCGGGCGTGATGTCGGTGGCGCAAACGTCACAGGCGGTGCTGTCGCGCTCCGGCCACATCACCAGCATGTACGCCAAGCGTGACCAAGCCGCGGCCAGCGCCGAAGTATCCACCTATGTCAGTCCCGATTCGCTGATCAGGACGTATGGCCTGCAATTGGTCGAAGGGCGCGATTTCCGGCCCGACGAGGTGCCCGAGATCAATGAAGACGTCGACGAGAGCTCGCCCAAGGTGCTGATACTGACGCGGGCGGCGGCGCAGAAGATCTGGCCTGGCGAGGCCAGCTTTGTCGGCAGGATGCTGTACCAGGGCACCGGCTCGGACGACCCGCAACTGCGCGTGGTGGGCGTCGTCGAGCGGCTGCAAACCCAGAGCGCGCAGTCCAAGCCGCGCGGCGAGTATTCGTCCCTGCTGCCGGCGCGCCTGACCGGCGGGCGCGGCCTGCTGATCTACGCCGTGCGGGCCGAACCGGGCCAGCGTGACCGCCTGATGCAGGAGGCGCAGCAGGCCATCCGCACGTCCAGCACGGACCGGCTGCTGGTCACCACCGACACCCTGGAACAGCATCGCAAGGCGCGCTACCGGGCCGAGCAGGGCCTGTCGTGGATGCTGATCGCCGTGTCGATGCTGCTGTTGCTGGTGACCGCCAGCGGCATCGTCGGCATCGCCAGCCTGTGGGTAACGCAGCGCAAGAAGCAGATCGGCGTGCGGCGCGCACTGGGCGCGCGGCGCATCGATATCCTGCGCTATTTCCTGACCGAGAATTTCATGATCACCAGCGTCGGCGTGGCCGCTGGCGTGCTGCTGGCGCTGGGCCTGAACCACCTGCTGGTCAGCCAGCTGGAAATGGCGCGCCTGCCACCGGGCTACCTGCTGGCCGGCGCGCTGGTGTTCTGGCTGCTGGGGGTGGGTGCGGTGTACGGCCCGGCCTGGCGCGCGGCCAGCATTTCGCCGGCCACCGCCACCCGCAGCACCTGAAATGTTATGCTGCGGCCATGCCTACCGTACTGATTATTGACGACCACGCCGCCGTGGCGATCGCGCTCGAAGTGCTGTTTTCCCTGCACGAGATCGACGCCCTGAGCGCCGCCACGCCCGAAGAGGGTCTGGCGCTGCTCGAACGCCATTGCGTAGACCTGGTGGTGCAGGACATGAACTTTTCGGCCGACACCACCTCGGGCGAGGAAGGCGCCGCGCTGTTCCACGCGATCCGCGCGCGCCACCCCGACCTGCCGGTGATTTTGCTCACCGCCTGGACCCAGCTCGACGCGGCGGTCGACCTGATCAGATCGGGCGCGGCCGACTACCTGGCCAAGCCCTGGGACGACCGGCGCCTGGTGGCCAGCGTGCGCAACCTGCTCGAACTGGGCCAGGCCAACCGCGCCTTGCGCGCGCGCGTGGTGGCCGAACAGCGCCAGCGCCATGCGCTGCAAGACGCGTTTGATTTGCGCGGCATGGTGTGGCAGGACCCGGCCACCGAGCGCGTGGTGCATCTGGCCTGCCAGGTGGCGCGCGCCGACGTGCCGGTGCTGATCTCCGGCCCGAACGGCAGCGGCAAGGAATGCATCGCCGCCATCGTGCAGGCCAATTCGCTGGTGGCGGCCGGCCCCTTCGTGGTGCTCAATTGCGGCGCCGTGCCGGTCGACCTGATCGAGGCCGAACTGTTCGGCGCCGAAGCGGGCGCCTATACCGGCTCGGCGCGCGCGCGCGACGGCAAGTTCGACGCGGCCGACGGCGGTACCCTGTTCCTCGACGAGATCGGCAACCTGCCGCTGGCAGGACAAATGAAGCTGCTGCGCGTGCTTGAAACGGGCCGCTTCGAGCGCCTGGGTTCGAACCGTGAGCGGCAGGTCAAGGTGCGTATCATCAGCGCCAGCAACGCCGACCTGCCGGCGATGATCAAGGCCGGCACCTTCCGCGAAGACCTGTTCTACCGCCTCAACGTGATCGAGCTGCGGCTGCCGCCGCTGGCGCAGCGCCCGGCGGATATCCTGGTGCTGGCGCGCCATTTCCTGGGCAGCGACAAAACCCTGGACGCGCAGGCGCAGGCGGCGCTGCTGGCGCACGGCTGGCCCGGCAATGTGCGCGAACTGAAGAACGTCATGCAGCGCGCCAGCCTGCTCACCGCCGGCAGCGTGATCCACGCGCCCGAGCTGGGTTTGCCGGCCGCAGCCATCGCGCCGTCGGCGGTGCTGGAGCCGGACCGCGACAGCGTGGCCGAGGCGCTGGCGCGCGCCCATGGCGTGGTGGCGCAGGCGGCGCAGGAACTGGGCCTGTCGCGCCAGGCCCTGTACCGCCGCATGGAGCGCCTGGGCATCGCGCGCGGCTGATGGCGGCCACAACCATGCGCCTCTCTCTGCTGACGCGCTGGACGGCGCTGGTGGCCACCCTGCTGGTGCTGGGCGTGGCCATCGCCCTGCTGCTGGCGCATTATTTGCCGGGCCAGCCGCTGCTGGTGCTGGGCGCCACCCTGCTGTGCGTGCTGCCGGTGGCCATCATCACCATCCGCGCCCAGCTGCAAGCGATGCTGTCGCTGTTTCGCGCCTTGTCGGGCACCGTCACCAGCTACCAGGATGGCGACTTCGGTTTCAGCCTGCGCTGGCCGCAGAACGATGAGCTGGCCGACCTGGTGGCGGCCCACAACGCGCTGGGCGACGTGCTGCGCAAGCAGCGCCTGGACCTGGTGCAGCGCGAACTGCTGCTCGACACCATGGTGCAGAACACGCCTGTGGCCATGCTGCTGGTGGCCGAAGGCAGCGCCATCGTCTACGCCAACCTGGCCGCGCGCCAGCTGCTGCACCACGGCCGCCGGCTCGAAGGCCGCCACCTGGCCGACATCGTGGATGAGAACGCGCCGGCGCTGGCCGAAGCGCTGGCGCGCGGCAATGACGGCTTGTTTACTAGTGGCGAAGGCGAACAGGAAGAGGTGTACCACCTGGCGCGGCGCAGTTTCAGCCTGAACGGACGCCGTCACCAGCTGCTGCTGCTGCGCCAGCTGACACTGGAACTGCGGCGCCAGGAAGTGCAGACCTGGAAAAAAGTTATCCGCGTGATCAGCCATGAGCTGAACAATTCGCTCGCGCCGCTGGCCTCGCTGGCCCATTCGGGTGCGGAACTGGTGCGGCGCGGCCAGACCGAACGCCTGCCGCAAATCCTCGCCACCATCGAGGAGCGCACGCGCCACCTGGAGAGTTTTATCCTCGGCTATGCGCGCTTCGCCAAGCTGCCCGCGCCGCGCCTGGCCAGTTGCGCCTGGCAACCATTCCTCGACAGCCTGGCCGCGCAGGCAGTCTTCACGCTGGACTGCGAGCCGCCCGCCCAGCCGGCCCTGTTCGATGCGGCGCAGCTGCAGCAGGCGCTGCTGAACCTGCTGAAAAATGCGCTTGAGTCGGGCTCGCCACCGCAGCAGATCGGCCTGCACGTGAGCCTGGCGCAGGGCATGCTGCGCATCGAAGTGCGCGACCGGGGCCCGGGCATGAGCGGCGCCGTGCTGGAAAACGCGCTGGTGCCGTTTTACTCCACCAAGCGCAGCGGCACCGGCCTGGGGCTGGCGCTGGCGCGCGAAATCGCCGAAGCCCATGGCGGGCGCATCAGCCTGTCGAACCGCGACGGCGGCGGCCTGGCCGTGGTCATCATACTGCCGGCTGCTACACTGGCGTCATGACGATCGAATTTACCTCCAACACCAACGCCGCCTTTACACAACCCGGCCATCCGCCGGCCACCATCACGCAGCACCGCGGCATCCGCTACATGCACCTGGGGACCAAATGGGTGCAGGGCGCCATGCGCCTGGACAAACCGGACGCCATCGAGCTCGAATACGTGCAGATGATGATGATGTGGATGCTGTTCAAGCCGGACCCGAAACGCATCGTGCAACTGGGCCTGGGCAGCGCCGCGCTGACCAAGTTCAGCTACCGCCGCTTTCCCGACGCCAGCGTGACGGCGGTCGAACTGAACCCGAACGTGATCGCCATCTGCGGCGCCCAGTTCGCGCTGCCGCCGAACGACGATCGCCTGGACGTGCGTGAAATGAACGCGCTCGACTTCGTGCTCGACAAAAGCAACCATGGCAAGGTCGACGTGCTGCAGGTCGACCTGTACGACGAGGAAGCGCGCGGCCCCGTGCTCGACACGCCGGAGTTCTATCAAGCCTGTTTCGACTGCCTGGCGGACGACGGCATCATGTGCACCAATGTGTTCGGCGACTTTCCCAACTACGACAAGAACCTGCAGGCGATGGAGCTGGTATTCGACGCCGTGGTGTGGGTGCCGGAACCGGAAGACGAAAACATCGTCGTGCTGGCGTTCAAAAAGTCGCCTGTGCTTGACTTCAGCGAACTGTACGAACGCGCGGCGGCAATCAAAAAACAAGTCAATCTGCCAGCCAAGAACTGGGTCAACGGCTTGAAGCAGTGGATGCTGGACCAGCAGTAAAATCTTTTTCCTTAACAAACATGGAGCACGAGATGACGATGAAGCGAGTATTCCTGGCTGCCGCCCTGGGCGCGGCAATGGCGTTCGGTGGCGGCGCGGCAGTGGCAGCTGACAGCGGCGACGCGGCCCTGAAGGCGGCGATTGCCGGCAGCGCGCGCACGCCTGCCAACGTGGCGCGCGATGGCGCGCGCCATCCGTATGAAACCTTGACCTTTTTCGGCATCAAGCCGGGCATGACGGTGGTCGAACTGGCGCCCGGCGGCGGCTGGTACACCGAGATCCTGGCGCCCTACTTGCGCGAACAGGGCAAGCTGATTGCCGCCGGCAGCGACCCGCAAGGCAGCGAAGGCGCGCGCCGCAGCGCCGCCCGTTTCCAGCAAAAACTCGACGCCAACCCGGCCGCCTTCGACAAGGTGGAAATCGGCGCCTTTGCGCCACCGACCACCTACCGCATCGCCCCCAAAGGCACGGCCGACATGGTGCTGACCTTCCGCAATATCCATAACTGGATACCGGTCGGCGACGAGGGTTTGAAAGTGCTGTTTGGCCAGGTCTATGACAGCCTGAAACCGGGCGGCGTGTTCGGCGTCGTCGAACACCGCCTGCCGGCCAACAAGATGCAGGACGCCAAGGCCAGCACCGGCTACATCCACGAAGCGTATGTGATCAAGCTGGCCGAAAACGCCGGCTTCAAGCTGGCCGGCAAGTCGGAGATCAACGCCAACCCGAAAGACAAGGCCGACCACGAAGGCGGCGTCTGGGCGCTGCCGCCCACCTATGGCAACAAGGACGTGGACCGCGCCAAATATGAAGCGATCGGCGAGAGCGACCGCATGACCTTGAAATTCGTCAAACCATAATCACCATGCGGAAGGCCACCTCGCGGTGTAACTCCGTCCAGTTAGTGCCCCTGCGCTACGAGTAAACCTGCAAAACGAATTAAAACCCCAGTCGCCCGCACAGGCGCACCGGGCCAAGCGAGCCTGAAAAATGTCGAGGGCAAGGCGCAGCGACGAAGACAGTACGCATGTACGACGAGGAGCTGCAACGCCGCCATCGGCATTTTCTCGGGCTCGCGTCTCCGGCCCGCCATTTTTACGTTTTTACGCCTTACGCATTTAAATGCGTCGGACAGCTTAACTGAACGGCACTACACCTCGCGGTGGCCTTTTTGTATTGCCTGTTACTTCTTCTCTTCCCTGGCCTTGACCGGCACCAGGTTCAAATCCTGGAAGTCGTAGCTGAAGTCGGTTTCTTCCGAGACCGGCTCCATCTTCACGCGGTCGATGCTGCCGTCAGGCTTGAGCGAAAACGTCACATAGGCGTCGGCGTTGAAGTTGCGTTCCTTCCAGCGCACGATAAAGGTGTCGTGCTGCCAGTGTTCGAGTTCACCGGTCAGGTCCGGCGTGCGCGTAAAGCTCAGGATGTGCTTCTTGCCCTGCGGCGCGATCACCACCTTGCCGTACCAGGCGTCTTCATACTCGCCGTCATAGCTGGCCAGCGGCAGCGAGGGCTGCGACTTGGCGGCGCGCGCGGTCGACGCCTGGCCCTGCTTTTTCACTTCTTCCGCATGCATGTCCTGCTCCACCTTGGACACCAGCGCGATCCAGTCCGACGGCTGGGCGTTGAGGTAATGGTCGACGATGCGCCACTGCAGCGCCGTCATCGAGCCACCGTTTTCCGCGTTGGTCAGGATCGCCACGCCCAGTTTCGCCTGCGGCACCATCAGCACGCGCGAATAAAAACCCTGCAGCGCGCCGCCGTGCATGGCCACCTTCATGCCCTGGTAGTCGCGCAGCTGAAAACCCAGGCCATAGGCGCTGAAGTTCGGCTTGGTCGCGGCCAGCGCCGGTTTCGGCTCGCCGATCTTGACCGGGGTCTGCGCCGTCCACATTTCGTTGGCCTGCTTTTCGCTGAACAGGCGCGCTTCCTTGCCGTCCTTGCCTTGCACACCGGCGATCTTGCCGCCGTCGAGCAGCGCCATCATCCATTTGGCGATATCTTCCGCATTGGTGTTGATGCCGACCGCGCCCACCGCGTTCGGCACCGGCATCGACTTGACGGCGGCGACCTTGCCATTGATCTTGCTGTGCGCGCTGGCCACATCGGGATTGCCCGCGTTTTCGGCCAGGCTGGTGGTGGTGCCGGTCATGCCCAGCGGCGCCAGGATGCGCTCGTGCATGGCCTGGCCCCAGCTCTTGCCGGTTTTCTCGGCGATGATCTTGCCGGCCACGATGTACAACAGGTTGTCGTAGGCATAGCTGGCGCGAAAACTGGTGGCCAGGGGAATATGGCGCAACTTTTCGATGATCTCGTCGGTGGTAAATGTGGTGGTCGGCCACCACAGCAAGTCACCCGCGCCCAGGCCCAGGCCACTCCTGTGGGTCAGCAGGTCGCGGATGGTCATCTCGCCCGTCACATACGAGTCGTGCATCTGGAAGCCGGGCAGGTGCTTGGTGACCGGATCATCCCAGGCCAGCTTGCCTTCGTCGACCAGCATGGCCAGCGCGGCGGCCGTAAAGCCCTTCGAGTTCGACGCCACCTCGAACAGGGTCTTGCCGTCGACGGGCGCCGCTTCGCCCAGCTTGCGCACGCCGAAACCGGTGGCGGCGATCACCTTGCCATCCTTGACGATGGCGATCGCGATGCCGGGCACGTCGAACGTTTTCAGGGCGCGGTTGACATCGTTTGCCAGGTCAAACGCAGGCACGGGTGCCGCCATCGCGACAGGCGCGGCGGCGGCAGGATCGGCGGCCAGCGCCGGCAAGGCGGCGCTGGAAAACGCCAGCACAAGGGCGGCGGCAACGGTGTTCAAGCAATACTTGGAGGTCATGATCAGGTTCCGAATGGGGTTCAAGGTATTTGTGCGGCCATCAATCTGTCGACGCTTTCCTGTGTCACCGGGTGGTAGCGTTCGCGCGCCTTGGCGTACACGTCTTTCGCCCACTGCTGGCCCTGCGGCGTCTTCATCAGCGCGCCATACAGCGGCACCACGAACTTCTGGCGGCCCACGCTCATCAGAAAGGCTTGCAGCGGCGCGCTGACGTCGTGGCCGGCATTGACCGAGGCCAGGTAAAAGCGGTAGGCCACTTCATTGTTGCCGCTCTTGCCCACGCCATACACCTGGTCGAGCTCGCGCAGTTGCGCGGCGCTGGCGCGGCCGTTGATATCGTTCAAAAAATGCATCGATTCGATGGCGATCCATTTGTCCATGCCCAGCTCCTTGGTCGACAGCGCGCCCTGCAACCACGCATCGCGGTGCTGGTCGAGCAGCGCCAGGCGCGGCGACACCACCGGTTTGGCGCCGGCCGGCACTTTGACGCCGTACAGCCATGCGTTCAATTCGGCTTCCGGCATCACCTCGGGATGCTGTGCCAGCAGGTTCTTGCGCAGGTAGGCGATGAACTGGTCGGTCGTCACGCTCTGGAAGGCATGCTGGTCGAACCAGCCGCGCAGGAAGGTATCGAATACCTTGCGCCCGGCGCGCTGCTCCATGGTGGCCAAAAACCAGGCGCCCTTCGGGTAGATGATGCCGTCGTCGGTATAGGTCTCGGCGGGATTGGCGTCGGCGTCGCGCGTGACGAGCGCCGTTTTCGCGGCCGGCAGTTCCTTGATCGCCGCGGCCAGTTCTTCCTGGTCGACCTGCACGCCCATCTGCGCCACCTCGCTGCCATACAGCTGCTCGACGATGCGGGTGGTCACATAGGTGGTAAAGCCTTCGTTGAGCCACATGTGCTTCCACGAGGCGTTGGTGACCAGGTTGCCCGACCACGAGTGCGCCAGTTCATGCGCGATCAGGTCGACCAGGCTGCGGTCGCCGGCGATCATGGTCGGCGTCAGAAAGGTCAGGCGCGGGTTTTCCATGCCGCCATAGGGGAAGGACGGCGGCAGCACGATCATGTCATAGCGCCCCCAGCGATACGGGCCATACAGCGACTCGGCCGCCTTGATCATTTTCTCGGTGTCGGCCAGCTCGTATTGGGCGGCCTTGATGCGCGGCGGCTCGGCATACACGGCAGAGCGCGGACCGAGTTTGCGCACTTCCAGCTCGCCGATCGCGATCGCCAGCAGGTAGGACGGAATCGGCTGCGGCATGCGGAAGGTCCAGCCGCCTTTGCCGGTGGCTTTTTCGTCATTCTCGGCGCTCATCACCACGCGCATGCCGGCGGGCGCCTCGATGCGCGCGCTGTAGGTAAAGCGCACGGCCGGCGTATCTTGCGACGGCACCCACGAACGCGCGTTGATGCTTTGCGACTGGCTGAACATGAAGGGCAGCTTGCCCGACATGGTCTGCTGCGGCGTGAGCCACTGCAGCGCGATGGCGCCCGGCGCCGTGTGGTAGTACACGCGCACTTTTTCCGGCTGGCCGGTGGTGGTGATGCGCAGCGCCTGGCCCTTTTCGGCGTCGGCGGCGTCGAGCTGGAACGGCGCCATCTGCCAGGCGCCGCGACTGTCCCGCACCTGCACCTTGGCGATCGCCAGATCGCGCGTATCGAGCACCAGCGTGCGCGCGGCCGGGTCTATCCATTTCAGGGTCAGCTCGGCGTAGCCGGACAGGGTCTTTTGCGTGAAGTCCGCCTTCAGGTCCAGCTGCAGGTCGCGCGTGCGCACCTGGTCATAGCGCGCATAGCTCAAGGGATCGGCTTGCGCGGCCAGGCTGGCCTGGCACAGCAATGCACAGCCCAGGGCGCGCAGGAAAGTCATCGTTTGCATGGTCGTCTTTTGAATGATTTGCGAAAGGCCCCAACATGGTGGCCGGGGCGTCGCGCAGAATAGCACTTCCGGCAGGGGCTGGCAGAAAAAAGCGCCGGGCAGGCCGTGATGCCGTCAGGTTAGCGTCCCAGCGCCAGCAGCACACCGGCAAAACGGATTAGCCTCCAGTCGCCCGCACAGGCCAATCGGGCCAAGCGGGCCTGAAAAATGGCGAGGGCAAGGCGCAGCGACGCAGGCAGTACGCATGTACGACAAGGAGCTGCAACGCAGCCATCGGCATTTTCTCAGGCTCGCGTCTTCGGCCCGCCGTTTTTACGTTTTTATGCTTTTCAATACGTCGGAGAGGCTGACTGAACAGCATTACCGGGCAGGCTGGTGCTTGTATCATTATCTTGCTTCTGCTGCCTTCTCGGCCGCCTTCAACGGCGTATTAAAATCCTTCATCAGATTGTTCTTGTCGCGGTCCTGCTTGAACAGCTCCAGCCGCGATGGCGTGATTTTGCGCGGCCAGGCGTTGTTGCTGGTATCGATGTCGGCCGTCTCCCAGTAAGGGTCCTGCACCAGGCCCACCATCGGTTCCTCAAGCACGATCACCTTGCTGATTTTCGCCGGTGAATAGCGCCATACTTCGGCCGGCACGCGCTCGATGATCTTCTTGCCGCTTTTCAGTTCGATTTCCAGAATCAAGGGCATCACCAGGCCACCGAGGTTGGAAAAGTCGACCAGGTACAGGTATTTGCCGGCGTTGCGCTGTTCCAGCAGTTTGCGCTCCCACGGCTCCAGCCCTTCCATCTCTTCGGCGTGGCTGTTGCGGTCCTTGTTGGTGACCGTGAAATCATCGTGGCGGTTATAAAAGTCCTTCAAGGAGGGGTCCTGGTCGATTTTCTTCGGCAGCGCGCGGTTGCGCTGCGCCGAGATCGACAGCGGCTGGGCATCGTGCTGCGCCTTTTTCCAGGCCTTTTCGATCTCCGGGTCTTTCGTGTTCACGCCATATTCGCTGATGCCGTCGATGCTGATGTCGACCGCGTCGGTGGTGTAGAACCAGCCGCGCCAGAACCAGTCGAGGTCGGTGCCCGAGGCGTCTTCCATGGTGCGGAAAAAATCGGCCGGCGTGGGGCGCTTGAATTTCCAGCGCTGCGCATACTGCTTGAAGGCGAAGTCGAACAATTCGCGCCCGAGGATGGTTTCGCGCAGGATGTTGAGCGCCGTGGCCGGCTTGTCGTAGGCGTTGGCCGAGAACTGCAGCAGCGACTCGGAGTTGGTCATGATCGGCACCTGGTGCTGGCTGCGCATATAGTCGACGATCTTGCGCGGCTCGCCATTCCAGGAAGGAAAATCCTCCTCCCACGCCTGCTCGGCCAGGTACTGCACGAAGGAGTTCAGGCCCTCGTCCATCCAGGTCCACTGGCGCTCGTCGGAGTTGACGATCATCGGAAAATAATTGTGGCCTACCTCGTGGATGATCACGCCGATCAGGTCGTATTTGGTCTTTTTCGAATACGTCAGTTCGCCCGTTTTCCTGTCTTTCACCGGGCGACCGCCATTAAAGGCGATCATCGGATACTCCATGCCGCCGACGGCGCCGTTGACCGACAGCGCCACCGGGTAGGGATAGTCGAAACTGTACTTGTTGTACTGCTCGATGGTGTGCGCCACCGCGCGCGTGCTGTACTGCTGCCACAGCGGATTGCCTTCGTTCGGGTAGTAGGACATGGCCAGCACGCGCTTGGCGCCGCTGTTCAGGCCCTGCGCATCCCAGATGAACTTGCGGCTCGACGCCCAGGCCGCGTCGCGCACATTGGCAGCCTTGTAGTGCCAGGTCTTCATCGCCGTACTGCGCGTTTTTTCCGCCGCCAGCGCCTCCGCCGGCGTGACCACCATCAGCGGCACGTCGCTGCTTTTCGCCCTGGCCAGGCGCTCGCGCTGCGTGCCGGACAATACCTCCTGCGGGTTTTGCAGCTCGCCCGTGGCGGCCACCACATGGTCGGCGGGTACCGTCAGGTACAGCTCGTAGTCGCCAAATTCGAGCGTGAATTCGCCCGAGCCGAGAAACTGCTTGTTCTGCCAGCCGACGGCGTCGTAATAGGCGGCCATGCGCGGAAACCACTGCGCCACCTGGAAGATGGTGTTTTTATCGTCTTCAAAATACTCGTAGCCGGAGCGCTCGACCAGCACCTTCTGGTCGTTGATCAGGTAGGACCAGGCGATATGGAAGGTGATGCTCTGGCCGGGCGCCAGCGCCACCGGCAGGTCGATGCGCAGCATGGTCTGGTTGACCACGTGCGCCAGCGGCTGGCCGCTGGCCAGCGTAATGGCGCCCAGCTTGAAGCCGCCGTCGAATTCGCGCCCGGCGTGGATGGCGCGCAGGTCTTCGAATTTCAAGGCCTGCTCTTCGTCGCCGCTGAGCCAGGCCTGGCGCGACGGCGCGCTCAGCACACGGCGCTGGTCGGCGTCCTTGCGCAGGCCGTTCTGGTCCAGCTGCAGCCACAGGTAGGCCAGGCTGTCGGGCGAGCGGTTGTGATAGGTGATCTGCTCGCTGGCGGTAATCGCGCGTCGCTCTTCGTCCAGGGTGGCGCGGATCACATAGTCGGCGCGCTGCTGCCAGTAGGCGTGGCCGGGCGCGCCCGAGGCGGTGCGGTAGCCATTTGGCGTGGGCAGCAGTTCTTCGAGCTGGCGGAACTTGTCATCGAACGGCGCGGCGGGGCCGCATACGCCGGGCAGGGACACCAACAGGGGCAGACACAGGGCAAGCAAGCGAACCAGGACCGGCATGGCGCATTCCATCGTAAAAGGGGGACAGCCTGCATTCTATGTCGAGTCCGTTTGCAAACCAATCATTGTCAGCGATGGCTTGCCCGGCGCCTTGCAGCGCCCCCCTTCCACGCCACCCGCTACACGCGCAGCAGCACCGTGTATTCCCGCTTCTCGTCGCGCAGGGCGATGGTGTCGCCGGCAACCGCCACGCCGTCGACCGTCAAGCCGGTGGCCTGCCCTTGCGCTTTTTCCACCGTGATGGCGTAGCTGCTCTCGCCAAAGCGATAGTGCAGCTTGAAGGTGCGCCATTCGGCCGGCAAGGTTGGCGTCAGGCGCAGCTGGTTCGCTTCGCGCGACACGCCCAGCAGGGATTCGACGATCAGGCGGTACAGCCAGCCCGAGGAACCCGTGTACCAGCTCCAGCCGCCGCGCCCGACGTGCGGCGAGACCGCATACACGTCGGCCGTCACCACATACGGTTCGACCTTGTAGCGCGCCACCGCTTCGGCGTCTTCGGCATGGCGCACGGGGCTGATCATGCGCATCAGCTCCCAGGCTTTTTCGCCATCGCCCATGCGCGCAAAGGCCATCGCCGTCCAGATCGCCGCATGGGTGTACTGGCCGCCGTTTTCACGCACGCCCGGCACATAGCCACGGATATAGCCGGGGTTCAGGTCGGCCTTGTCGAACGGCGGATCGAGCAATTGAATCACGCCCGAATCGCGCCGCACCAGGCGCGCGTCGACCTGGCGCATGGCGCCGGCCACCCGTTCTTTATTCGCCGCGCCCGACAGCACGCCCCAGCTTTGCGAAATCGAGTCGATCTGGCATTCGAGGTTGGTGTGCGAACCGAGCGGCGTGCCGTCGTCGAAATAGGCGCGGCGGTACCACTCGCCATCCCACGCGTGTTCCTCGACATTGGCCGACAGCTTGGCCGCCTCGTCGCGGCAGAACTGGGCGAACTGCGTATCGCCGCGCAGCACCGCCACGTCGGCAAAGCGCTGCAGCACCTCGTACAGGAAGAAGGCCAGCCACACGCTTTCGCCCTTGCCATGCTCGCCCACCTTGTCCATGCCGTCGTTCCAGTCGCAGGAGCCCATCAGCGGCAGGCCGTGCACGCCCATGCGCAGGCCATGGCGAATCGCGCGCACGCAGTGTTCGTACAGGTCGGCCGATTCGTTTGACCGCACCGGCAGGTCGTAATAGGAATCCTCTTCCGGCTTGACGGCGCGCCCTTCGATGAAGTGCACCACTTCCGACAGCACATCAAGGTCGCCGGTGGCCGTCACATAGCGGCAGGCGGCCAGCGGCAGCCACAGGTAGTCGTCCGAGCAGTGCGTGCGCACGCCACGGTCCGATGGCGGATGCCACCAGTGCATCACGTCGCCTTCGAGGAACTGGTGCGCGGCGCTGACCAGCAGATGGCTGCGCAGCAGCTGCGGCGCCGTGTGGATCATCGCCATCGCGTCCTGCAGCTGGTCGCGAAAGCCATAGGCGCCGCCGGACTGGTAGTAGCCGCTGCGCGCCCACAGGCGGCAGGCGATGGTCTGGTACATCAGCCAGCCGTTGGCGATCACGTCCAGGCTCGGCTCGGGGGTTTCGATGCGCACCGCACCGAGCGTGCTTTCCCAGTGCGCGCGCACATTGGCCAGCGCATTGCGCGCCGCATCCTTGCCCATGTGACGCTGCACCATGGTGCTGGCGTCGGCATTGCGGCGCCCGCCCACGCCGAGGATAAAGACGATCTCGCGCTCCTGCCCCGGCTGCAGTTCGAACGGCACCTGGATCGCCGCGCAGGCGTCCAGGCCGGTGCCGGCCTTGCCGGACAGGCGCACGCGGCGCATGGCGGCCGGCTCTGCCAGGCTGCCGTTGCGGCCGATGAATTCATTGCGGTCGCAGGTGATCGAGCGGATGCTGGCGTCGGTATTGAAAAAGCCCACACGGCCGGAAAACTCGGTGTTGTAGTTATTGCGCGCAAACAGCGCGCCGGTAATCGAGTCCACCTCCGTCACCACGTGCATGCCGGACTTGGCGCGCAGGTCGGCCAATACCCATTCGATGTAGCCGGTGACGGACAGGCGGCGCGCCACGCCGCTGTCGTTGCGCAGCTTGACCACCATGTACTTGACGGGGGCATCGAGCGCCACATAGGTCGACAGTTCGCTGGCGATGCCGCTCTCGCAGTGCTCGAACACGCTGTAGCCAAAGCCGTGGCGCGTGACGTAGTCGCCGGTGCCGCGCGCCGGCAAGGCCGTCGGCGACCAGAAGTGGCCGCCTTCCTCGTCGCGGATATAGAACGCTTCGCCGGACAGGTCGGACACCGGATCGTTGTGCCATGGCGTGAGGCGGAATTCATGCGCGTTCTCGCTCCAGGTATAGGCCTGGCCGCTTTCCGACACCACGGTGCCGAACTGCGCATTGGCCAGCACGTTCGACCATGGCGCCGGGGTGCGCTGGCCTTCGCCGGTGGTGATCACGTACTCGCGGCCATCGGGCGTAAAGCCGCCAAGGCCGTTTTCCAGGATCAGCTCGCGCTGCGGTGCGCGGTGCGGCGCCAGCACCACTTCGCGCCCGCCTTCGAGCATCAGCGGCGGCATGCGCAGCACCGGGCTGGCCGGCCGCTTGACCTGCTCGGCCAGGGTGCCGCGCGTGTCGCTGATGATGGCGCGCGCCACCGACTGCAGCAAGATGCGGTCTTCGTTGGCGATCTGGTCGGCCAGGCGCACGAAGATGCCGCCCGGACGGTCGATCGCCTGCGCGTCGATGCCCGAGGCGATCAGGCCCATGATCTGCTCCTGCAGCAGCTGGCGATAGCCGGACTGGTCTTCGTACCAGATCACCAGGTCGACCACCAGGCCTTTCAGGCGCCAGTAGGCATGCGCCTGCACCATTTGCCGCGCCAGTTCGATATTGGCCGGGTCGCGGATCTGCAGCAGCACGATCGGCAGGTCGCCGGAAATCGCGTAGGCCCACAGGCCCGACTGGCCGCGATGGTTCTTCAGCAGGATGCTGGCGTCGGCGCGCAGCGAGGCGTTCGGATAGATCACGGCATTGGCCAGGCGCGCATAGAGCTGGGCGTCGGCTTCGCTGGCGTTGAGCTGGCGCAGCACCACCTGGCTGTGGGTCCACGCCAGTTCGAACACGCGGTCGGCCAGGTGGCGGTCCTGGTATTTGTCGATCAGGTGCAGCGCCGCTTCGCGCTGTTCGACCATGCCCGTCACGCTGTCAACCGTAATGGCCTGGTCGGGCGCCAGCGTGACCACATAGCGGATCGCCACCACGGGGTCGAGCACCGAACCCTGGCCACCGCTCAGGGGGCCGTCCTGCTGCAGCGCCAGCGGCAGCTGCGCCGTGTTGCCGCGGCCGATAAAGCGCGAGCGGTCGGTCTCGAACGAGACCTCGTAGCCGGCAGCGTCATGCACCGTCATCACGTGCAGCATCCACGGCATCTGCTCTTCTTTCGAGCGCGGCCGGCGCGTGCACAAAATGGCGTTTTCCTGCGCCAGGATTTCGGTCTGCACGAACAGCTTGCTGAACGCCGGATGGGCCGCGTCGGCGGCCGACGGCGCCATCACCACTTCGGCAAAACTGGTGATCTCGATGCGGCGCTGGCGGTTCGAATTGTTGCTGATGCGGGTGCGGCGGATCTCGATATCGTCCTCGGGCGAGACGACGATTTCCGTGTACAGGTCCAGGCCATGGTCGGCGCGGCGAAACTCGGCGCGCCCTTCCGAAAAGATCACCTCGTATTTTTTCGGCTCGACCAGCGTCGGCTGGTAGGTGGTGGACCAGACATCGCCTTCGTCGAGGTCGCGCAGGTAGCAGAAATTGCCCCAGTTGTCGCGCGTGCTGTCTTCGCGCCAGCGCGTCACCGACAGGTCCTTCCAGCGGCTGTAGCTGCCGCCGGCGTTGCTGACCATGACGTGGTAGCGGCCGTTCGACAGCAGCTGCGTTTCCGGCACGGCGCTGTTGGCCTGGGTGAGGATGCGCATCGGCGGGGTCTGCTCGGTGGCGCTGCTGCGCAGCACCGCCAGTTCGGCCGTGTTCGAGTAAAAGGCGCCGGCCTGCGGCGTGCGTTCCTGCAGCACCAGCAAGGCCGATTGCAGCAGCGGATCGGATTCGAAACGGCGCTGCATCGGCCGGTCGTGCAGCAGATAGCTGAGCGCCAGGAAACCCATGCCCTGGTGGTGCACCATGTAGGAGCGGATCACGGCGCTGGCCTGGCCACGCGGCAGGCGCGCCGCCGTAAAGTCGATCGCCTCGAAAAAGCCGTAGCGTCCCATGTAGCCGGCCGCCTGCATGCGCTGCATGTTCTGGCACGACTCTTCCGGTTTCACCATCAGGCCCATCATGCTGGCGTACGGCGCGATCACCAGGTCGTCGGCCAGGCCGCGTTTCAAGCCCAGGCCCGGCACGCCGAACGCGCGGTACTGGTAATTGAGGCTGGCGTCGACCGTGTTGTAGCCCGACTCGGACACGCCCCACGGCACGTCGCGCTGGCGGCCGTAGTCGATCTGCGCTTCGATCACCGAGTGATAGGTCTGGTCGAGCAGGGTATTCGGGTAGTTCGGCATCACCAAGAGCGGCATCAGGTACTCGAACATCGAGCCGCTCCACGACAGCAGCACCGGCTGGCCGGCCACCATGCACAGCTGGCGGCCGAGGGCAAACCAGTGCTCCTGCGGCAGCTGGCCCTGGGCGATCGCGATAAAGCTGGCCAGGCGCACTTCGGAGGCGAGCAAGTCGTAGTAACTGGCGTCGAGACGGCGCTCGCTGACGTTGTAGCCGATCGCCAAGAGCTTGGTCGCCGGGTTGTACAGGAAAGCGTATTCGATCTGCGCGAAGTCGCGCGCCTGGCCCGCGGCCTGGGCGATGTCGCGCACATTGCGGATCGCCTGTTCACGCCCTTGCGCCAGCAGGCTGGCCAGCTCGGGCAAGGTGCCGGGCGCCGCTTCCAGGGTCGCCAGCTCGCGCAGGGTCGGCACGCGCGAAAGCGAACCGTCGAGGCCCGCATGCGCGGCCCATGGCGCCAGTTGCAGCAGTTCGGCCAGGGCCGCACGGCACTGGCGCGCCAGCGCATCGCCCCACATGGACAGCTCGTTGTCGCTGCCTTGCAGGGACAGCGACAGCAGCGCGTCGGCGGCGCTGTTGGCCGCGCCCAGGTAAGCATGCCACTCGGGCAGGCTGGCCGGCGTGGCATCGGCCAGCAGCAGCGCCAGCGCTTCGCGCGCGCCGTTCGCGCCGCTGTCGACGGCGATGAATTCCTGCAGCACCTGGGCCGTGGTGCGGATGCCTTTGACCAGCTGCGCGCCGATGATCGGCGCGTCATACAGTTCGATCAGGCCGGGCTGCAAGGTCAGCAGGTGGCCGGCCAGATTGCCGCTGTCGACCGTCGAGATATACATCGGCTGCAGCGGTTTCAGGGTCTGCGTGTCGTACCAGTTGTAGAAGTGGCCCTGGAAGCGTTCCAGTTCGCCCATGCTGTGCAGGGTGGCGCGGCTGCGTTCGATCAGCTGGCCCATGGTG
This sequence comes from Janthinobacterium psychrotolerans, assembly GCF_001677885.1. GTDB lineage: Bacteria > Pseudomonadota > Gammaproteobacteria > Burkholderiales > Burkholderiaceae_D > Janthinobacterium > Janthinobacterium psychrotolerans. The sequence continues at coordinate 280,223 of NZ_LOCQ01000061.1, forward strand.
ATATAGCCGAAGTCGTAGGCGGTCAGGTTGGCCAGCAGCGCCAGGCCGATATTGGTCGGCGAGGTGCGGTGCGCCACCACCATGCTGGGGTGCTCCTGCATGTTATCGGGCGGCAGGAAATGGTCGTCCGGGCCGACAAAGGTGTCGAAATAGGCCCAGGTCTTGCGCGCCACGCCGTGCAGGAATTCGCCCTGCTCCACCGACAGGCGGGCGGCGGCGCGCTTGATCGGACGGCTGATGCGCCAGGCGATCACCGGCGCGGCCAGCCACAGCGCCAGGATGATGGCGGCCGCCGGCACAGCTTCCGCACGCCAGTGCAGCAGCGCGGCAAAAGTGGCCACCGCCAGCAGCGGCGAGATCCACATGGCGCGCCAGCTGTCGCCCGGTTCACCTTTTGAACTGTGCAGATTCGAGGCGCGCCAGTCGAGCAGATGCTTGTGCGAGACGGCCAGGCGCCACAATGTGCGCACGATGGCGTCGAGGCTGATAAAGGCTTCATACGGCAGGAACACCAGGGTCAGCATGGCGTGCGAGAACTGCACGCCGCAGCGGCGCTCGAAGGCGTCCAGGTGCTGGCGCCACAGGGTGTCGCGCGGCTTGCGCAGCAGGTCGTACAGGGCCGAAATGACGGGGGGCAGGAAAATGATGGCCAGCACCGCCGCGCTCCAGAACGCCACCTGCGGCAAAAAGCCCCAGGTCAGCAGCAGGGACGCGGTGGTGGCCGGCGCGACCAGGCTGCGGCGCAGGTTGTCGAACAGCTTCCAGCGCGACAGCATCGACAGCGGATTGCGTTCGCGCTTGCCGCCACGGCCCGGCACGCGGCCCAGCAGCCAGCCGATCAGCTGCCAGTCGCCGCGGATCCAGCGCTGGCGGCGGCTCACGTCCGCGTCGTAGCGGGCCGGATATTCTTCATACAATTGCGAGTCGCTCAAGAGACCGGCGCGCAGGTAGCAGCCTTCGAGCAAATCGTGGCTGAGGATTTTATTGTCCGGCAGGCGCTGGCCCAGCACGCGCTCGAACATGTCGAGATCGTAGATGCCCTTGCCGATGAACGAGCCTTCATAGAAGACGTCCTGGTACAGGTCGGACACGGTGCGCGTGTACGGGTCGATGCCCGGCTCGCCGCCGCACAGCAGTTCGTACTGCGAGGCGTTGGCGCTGGGCAGGGCGACGGCCACGCGCGGCTGCAAAATGCCGTAGCCGGCGATCACGCGCGAGCCGGCCGCGTCGAGCACGGGGCGGTTCAGCGGGTGCATCATGGTGGCGACAAAATGGCGCGCCGCGTCGCGCGGCAGCTGGGTGTCGGTGTCGAGCGTGATCACGTATTTGATGGTGCGCAGGCCGCGCAATTCGCCTTCGACGAGCATGAATTTGTCGCGCGCGCCGCCGCGCAGGAACAGGTTCAGGTCCGACAATTTGCCGCGCTTGCGCTCCTGGCCCATCCACGCGTTCTGCTGCGAGTTCCACAGGCGCGGGCGGTGCAGCAGCAGGAACGGGCCGGCCTGGCCCAGGTCTTCGGGATCGGCCGGGTCGCCGTTGTCCTTGAACTGTTCGCCTTCGACGCAGTATTTCTGGTTCAGGCCACGGATAACGGTCTGCGCCTGGCGCAGCAGGGCCTCGTCGCCGGGCAGGGTCTGCGCGGGCGCGTCGACAAAATCGGTCAGCAGGCAAAAGCGCAGGTTGGGGTCGCGGTTGGCCAGGTAGCGCACTTCCAGCGCTTCGCACAGTTCGGCCACGTTGGCCTCGCTGTAGATCAGCGTCGGCACCACCACGATGGCGCGCGCGTCCGACGGAATGCCGGCCTTGTAGTCCATGCGCGGCAGCGGGTGCGGCACGGTCATCAGGGTGGCGATCCAGTTGACCAGCGCCACGGCCAGCTGGCTGCTGCCCATCAGCGCCAGCACGCCCAGCAGCACCAAAGGCCAGCCCGACACGCCATAACGCAGCGCGCGTTCGAGCAGCAGCGCGCTGGCGGCCAGGCTCAGGAAGGAGATCGCGCCGAGGTAGACGGCCAGCGGCGCCGCCCGTGCCGTGTGCTCCAGCGCTTCGCGGAATGGCAGTTTGGCGCCGGCCTGTTTTTCCAGGATCAATACACCGCGCCCGACCAGGTAAAAGCCGATATGGCCCTTGCGCGTGTCATGGCCGCCGCCATGCGTCTGCGCCAGCTGCACCGCCATTTCGGCCACCTCCACTTCGCTGCGGTCGCTGCGCCTGGCGATGCGTTCGATCGCATGGCGGTAGCTGTCGCGGGTGGCGAAATCCATGGCGCCATAGGTGCCGGCCGGGTCCAGGCGCAAGGTCTGCTCGACCACGCTCATGGTCTCGACAAATTCCTGCCAGTCCATGGTACCCAGGAAGCGCAGGCTGCCGATGCTGTTGGCGATCGTCACCTGGTCGGCCGCCTGCTGGCCGATCTCGACCTGCACCTGCTGGTCGATGGTCAGGCCCGCTTCGGCCAGTTTGTGGGTCAGCCACGACAGCGCCAGGGTCAGCGACGGGCTTTGCCCCTGCAGGCGGCGCGACAGTTCGGCCACGAAGGCGCTGCTGGTGGGCGGATTCGAGCGCGCCATGTCGGCCACCAGCAGGATCAGGCCGCTGGGGTTGCTGTCGGCGATCTCCATCATCTTGTCGGCCCAGCCATTGGCCAGGTCGCGCTGCAGGCGGTCGTCGGCCACGCGCGCGGCCACGCGGCGCAGGTTTTCGATCAGCGCCAGGCGCAGCATGATGGGCACGGCCCACAGCTCGCCCAGGGTCAGGGTGGCGACGTCCTGATAGGCTTCGACGAAGTGGCACAGGTTTTCCATGTCCACGTGGCCGTCGCCATGCGAGATGATTTCCAGCGCGATCTTGTACACGCGCGGACAGCCGGCGTCAGGGCCGGTCGCCAGCCGTGGCAATTCCTTGCTGTAGTTCTTCGGCAAGTGGCGCCGCGTGGTGCGGATCTGTTCTTCGATCAGGTAAAAATTATCAAGCAGCCATTCCGAGGCCGGCGTGACCTGGCGCCCGCTTTTCACGGTGGCCGTCAGTTCATTGACGGTGGCCGTGATCAGGGCCGCGTTGTCGGCCAGCCGCGCCAGAAGGCGGTCGCGGCCCTGCCGCTTGCCGACCGCATGGCCGGTGGCGATATTCTTGCCGTGCGCGGCCATCTGCATGGCGCTGAACAACTCCGAGCGCAAGGGCAAGGCGTCGTCGCGCGCGGCGTCGAAGCTCTCGCCCGCATGGCCGGGATTGATACTGCCCTGGAAAATGTCCTTGAATCGGGAAAGCTTTTCCTTGACTACTGCTGTGTACTCTTTCAACTTGGCCTCGCTCTAGGTGCGCGCATGAAACGACGGCACCCGCCGCACAGGCCAGGGCCGGTTTGCGGGAGCAAAGCAGGGACTGGCAAAGACGGAAAGCAAAGCGCCGGAGCGTTACGATGAATCTCAAACATCAGAGAGATTTTCTGAACTTCATCGTAGGTGCGCACCCACCATGAGACCGTGCGCTAGCGTACACACAGCGGGCATTGGCCGTGGCAGGGCCAAGAAAGTGGCCCGCAGGCAGCATTCGTGATTCCATATGGAAATAAACCGTCATGCCGAGTAGCGCGGATGCAACTCAGCAATAGAGCGCCTCTGCGATTACTGCCGCTGCATGGCCACATATACGCCAGGCAGCATGGATGCATATCACCGGAAAATATTCATACGATATAAATTAATAAAAAATCAATCCGCTGGCAGTTAACAACGGCGCCGTGGCCAAGCCGGTTTCCGCCTGACATACATGAGCTCATGCATGGGCTAAGTCATTGATAAAAATCAGGATCTGCTTTTTCAATATAAAAAACGACAGTCATGCCATTAATGCGACAGCAATAAAAAAAATACATATTAAAAGCACCATGATTTACGACCGACAAGCCACTATCGGTATAATTGCCTGAAATAAATATTCAAGCTCATTCAGCCAGCCAGAAAGATTCCGCATGTTTTCATCATTAAAAACCCGTCTTATCGCCATTTGCATCGTGATCGTGATGTTGGCCATGCTGGTGATCACGTTCACCAATTTCATCACCACCCGCAGCAGCACCATGGCCTCGCTCAATGCCCAGATGCTGCAGCTGTCGGCCTTGCACGCAAAAGCCATCACGGACTGGGTGCGCGGCAAAAGCCAGGTGGTGTCGTCGCTGAAACTGGCGGCCGACCTGGCCGACCCGATCCCGTTCATTCAGTCGGCCCATGTGGCGGGCCAGTTCGACGATACCTATATCGGCTACCCCGACAAACGCATGCTGGCCTTGCACCCCATGCCCGACGGCTATGACCCGACCCAGCGCAACTGGTACCAGCAGGCGCTCAAGAGCGAGGCGCCCATCCTCACCACGCCCTACATGAGCACCAGTCCCGCCAAGCTGGTGGTGACGTTCGCCGCGGCGTTTGGTCCGAAGGGCGCGGCCACCGCCGTCGGCGCGGCCGATATCGAGATCGAGAACGTGGTGGCCAGCGTGGTGGCGATCAAGCCGACGGCCAGCAGCTTTGCCTTCCTGGTCGACGGCGCCGGCACCATCATCGCCCACCCCGATAAAAAACTGACGCTCAAGCCGGTGGCCGATTTTGACGCGTCGCTGTCCGGCGCCAGCCTGGCGCGCAGCGCCGCCACGCAAGAAGCAGCCGCCGTACATCTGCTGGGGCGCGACGGCCTGCTGTACGCCAGCAAGGTGCCCGGCACAGACTGGCTGCTGGTGATCGTGCTGGACCGCGCCGAAGCGACGGCGGCGCTCACGTCCATGCTGGGCAATTCGGCCGTGATGGCGCTGCTGGTGACCCTGGCGGCCGGCGCCGTGCTGGCGCTGCTGGTGGCCAAGGCGCTGCGCCGCCTGGCGCTGGTGCGCGACGCGCTCGACGATATCGCCTCGGGCGACGGCGACATGCGCAAGCGCCTCAATACCGATGGCGGCGACGAACTGGCGCAGATCGCGCGCGCCTTCAACCGTTTTGTCGACAAGATCTCGACCGTCCTGCACAGCATCCGCGACACCAGCAACGCGGTGCAGCTGTCGTCGGCGGAAATTGCCAGCGGCAACGCCGACCTGTCGGCGCGCACCGAATCGCAGGCCGGCTCGCTGGAACAGACGTCCAGTTCAATGGAGGAACTGACGGCCACGGTGCGCCAGAATGCCGCCAACGCGGTGCAGGCCAGCGAGCTGGCGCTGTCGGCGTCCGGCGTGGCCAGCCAGGGCGGCAGCGTGTTTTCGCAGGTGGTCTCCACCATGGGCTCGATCAAGCAGAGTTCGAACCGCATCACCGACATCATCGGCGTGATCGACGGCATCGCCTTCCAGACCAATATCCTGGCGCTGAACGCGGCGGTGGAAGCGGCGCGGGCCGGCGAGCAAGGCCGCGGTTTCGCCGTGGTGGCGTCGGAAGTGCGCAACCTGGCGCAGCGCTCGGCCAGCGCCGCGCGCGAAATCAAGACCCTGATCGTCGACTCGGGCGCCGAGATCGACAGCGGCGAGCGGCTGGTCAACCAGGCCGGCAATACCATCGGCAATATCGTCGACGCCATCCAGGGCCTGGCCGAACTGATGCGCGACATCACCCGGGCCAGCCAGGAACAGAGCCAGGGCATCGAAGAAGTCAACCGCGCCATCAGCCACATGGACGACATCACCCAGCAAAACTCGGCCCTGGTGGAAGAGTCGGCGGCGGCCACGGAAAGCCTGAAACAGATGGCCCAGCATCTGTGCGAGGTGGTCGGCGGCTTCAAGCTGGCGGAACCACCTGCCAGCCCGGCCACACTGGCCCGCAAGGCGCTGCGCTGACGCTAGCGCGGGGCCAGCGCCAGCCCGCCATTCAGGCTGAACGATTGCTGGTGGCCCAGCCGGCGCAGGCACTGCGCGGCCTTCATGCTGCGGTTGCCGCTGCGGCAGAAAAACACGATCGGGCGCTGCGGCGCACGCAGCCAGCCGGCCACTGCACCGGCCAGGCGGCTCAATGGCACGCTGTGCACGGCGTGGCCGTCGAACACCTGTCCCATGCAGGCGGCCTGTTCATGCGCTTCGCGCACATCGACCACGATGGCGTCCGGATGCGCGGGCAACCACGCCGCCAGGCCGGCCGTATCGAGCTGCAAGGCCGGCGCCACCGCCGGCTGCACCGGACGCACGGTGGCGCAGATGCTGCCATCGTCGCGCGAGCCGCACAGCACGGTGTCCGGCGTGACCAGATCCGGGCTCAGCAAGGCCGCCACCACGCGCGCATCGAGCGCGCCCGTGAAGGCCAGGCTGTTGCCCAGCAAATACACCTGGGTATCGCCGCAATCGATGCGGCGCAGGCCGGCGCCAAACGCCAGCCGCCCCTGCGCATCGAAGGCGTCGGTGGAATCGATCGCCAGCGCCTCTTGCAGCGACTGGCGCGCCGCGCCCTGGTCGCGCGGCGCGTCGGTATGCACGATGGCCTGCACGCGATAGCCCTGGCAGCGCACGAAGGCGGCCAGGCGCGGCACCAGCGCCGCTTGCGGGTCGACGATCACGCAGCTGCTGCTGGCCGCGTCCGCCAGCAGCCAGGTGCTGCGGCCATCGACGCTCAGCTCCGTGACGCCGTCGCGCACGGCGGACGACGGCGCCAGGGGAGCCAGGGGAGCCGGAGCGGACGGCAGCAGACAGCTGGCGCGCAGCGCCTGGCCACAGCGCTCGATGCGTTCGCAGGCGGCGACGATGGTCGCTTCGTCCGTCAGCGGGCCGAACGACATGCGGATCGCCGAACTGGCGCGCCAGGCCGGCACCTCCATCGCTTCGAGCACATAGCTGGGCAAGGCTTTCGACGCCGAGCAGGCGCTGCCCGAACTGACGCGCACGCCGGCCGCGTCGAACAGGTCCAGCAGTTCTTTCGATGACACGCCCGGCACCGAAAAATTCAGGGTGGTCGGCAGCGACAGCGCGAACGGCATATTGAAGACCAGGCCCGGCAAGGCGCTTTGCAGGCTGGCGGCCAGGCGCATGCGAAATTGCGCCAGTTCGCCATGACTGCGGAAGGTCACGCCATCGTCCAGCGCCGCCAGCACGGCGCCCAGCGCGGCGATGCCGGCCATGTTTTCGGTGCCCGAGCGCTGTCCCGTTTCCTGGCCGCCGCCCATGATCAGCGGCGTGAATGGCGCGCCGGCGCGCACGTACAGCATGCCGATGCCTTTCGGCGCATACAGCTTGTGGCCCGAAAACGGCGCGTAATCGATGCGCGTGGCCGCCAGGTTCAGCTGCAGCTTGCCCAGCGCCTGCACGCAGTCGACCATCCAGCAGGCATGGGCGCCGCGCTCTTCGAGCAGTTGCGCGATCGCCGTCAGGTCGCTGATCACGCCGGTTTCATTGTTGGCCGCCATGGTGCACAGCATCGCCGTTTCGCCGATCAGTTCGTCCAGCACCGCCAGGTCGTGGCGGCCGTCGCTGTCGACCGGCAGCGCGCGCAGGGTCAGGTTCAGGCCCAGCAGGCGGTTCCAGTGCGCCAGGCTTTCCGGCACGGCCTTGTGTTCGGTCGCGCCGTACAGCAGCAGGCTGCCGATGCGCTGGCCCGCGTCGCGCCGTTCGCGCAGCGCGCACAGCGCCGACAGCACGGCCGTCTGTATGCCCTCGGTGGCGCCGCTGTTGAACATCAGCCGCCCTTCGCCGCTGCCGAGCAGGCGGCGCGCCAGCGCGCGCACGCCGTCCATCATCGCCCTGGCCTGCAGGCCGGTGGCATGGGTGCTGCTGGGGTTGCCATAGCCGTGCGCCATGGCGGCGCTGGCGGCGGCGACGGCGGCGGGCAGCACGCCGGTGGTGGCGTTGCAGTCGAGGTAGATGTCTTTCATGATGTTCGCTGGGGATTGGGCAGGTGAACAGTCTACCAAGCGCTGCCCGTGAAGATATGCCAAAATTTACTGGCGATGCGCTACCATGCAGCATGTTCATGCTACCAATCGCGAGATAAACAAATGAATTCACTTTCCCATCCGCTCGACAAATTCGACTGCGCCATCCTGGCCGCGCTGCAAAGCGACGGCACGCTGTCGATCGCCGCCCTGAGCGAACGTATTGGCCTGTCGAGCACGCCATGCTGGAAGCGGCTCAAGCGCCTGGAGGAAGAGGGGTATATCGAGAGCCGCGTGGCGATTGTCAATCGCCAGAAAGTCGGCCTGCCGGTGACGGTGTTCGTCAGCGTGCGCACCGGCCAGCATGACGAAAAATGGCTGCGCCGCTTTGCCGCCGCCGTCATCGTGCTGCCGGAAGTGCAGGAATTTCACCGCATGAGCGGCGACATCGATTATTTGCTGAAAGTCGTCACCACCGACATCAAGGGCTATGACCTGTTCTACAAAAAGCTGATCAAGGCGGCGCAGCTGCTGGGCGTGTCATCGGCGTTTTCCATGGAACAGATCAAATACAGCACCGAACTGCCGCTGGAACTGATCGCCCACGGCCTGCCCGCCTGAGGTGATCAGATCGCCGGCTGCCTGAGCGTGGCGGCGTGCTTGAAAAAGTCGTAGATGCCGCTTTCGCTCATGCGGCGCGCGTTGGCCAGTTCGCCGCCCTTGGTGGCGTACAGCACCTGGTTGTCGCTGCTCGACACCAGCACGGCGGCCGGTATGCCTTTTTTCAGCGGATTGCCATAGGCGTTCGCCACGTCCAGGTTATGGTCGAAGTTGCCCACATCGACCTTCACCACCTTGAATTCCTTCTGCATCAGCGCGGCGTTTTTGCCTTCCTTCAAGGCCTTGTCAAGCGCGCGGCAGTCTTCGCACCAGTTGGCGCCAAAGATCAGCAGCACCGGCACATGGGCCGCCTTCGCGTGCGCCAGCGCCTGCGCCACCTCGGCCTTGGCGTCGGCCGCCGTGTTGTAGGGCAGATGCTGGGCGGCGGCCGGTGCGGGCGTTGGCGCGGCGGCGATGGCGGCGCCGGACAGCAGCAGGCTGGTGAGAACAGTGGCAAGAAGACGCATGAGAGGCTCCGGAAAAATAAGACATGAGGCAGGCTGACGACGGTCAGCGAGCACGACAGTCCAGGATATGCCTGCTGCGCAGAAATATCCACAATTCATTTGCACTGTGCTTATGCGGAAAGCATATAAGCATGCGCCGGCAGCGAATGCGCACGCATGGGATAATGTCCAGCTCTGCATGAGCAACGCGAACGCGCCCTCCCCACCATGACGACTTCTTTCCTGGCACGCTGGCTGCCGCAACCGAACAATGGCAGCCGCCGCGAACAATTGCGCGCCTGCGCCGGCGCCATCTGCGGCCTGCTGCTCACCGGCGTGACCTGCCATTTCCTGCTGGCCCCGAACAGCGCCAGCATCTATCTGATCGCGCCCATGGGCGCCTCCGCCGTCTTGCTGTTCTGCCTGCCCGCCAGCCCGCTGGCCCAGCCGTGGTCGGTGGTGGGCGGCAATGTGGTGTCCGGCCTGATGGGCGCGGCCTGCGTCAAATGGTTCGGCCCTGGCGTGGGCGTGGCGGCGCTGGCCGCCTGCCTGGCGATCGCCGCCATGTTCGCGCTGCGCTGCCTGCATCCGCCGGGCGGCGCGGTGGCCTTGACGACGGTGGTTGGCGGCGCCAGCGTGCATGCGGCCGGCTTTGAATTCGTCTTCGTGACCGTGCTGTTCAACTCCGCCATCCTGGTCGCCTGCGCCGTGCTGTACAACAACCTGACGGGACGCCGCTATCCGCACAGCCAGCAGCTGGCGCCGGCCCATCCGCATGCCACCGACGACGAGGTGCCAAGCGCGCGCCTGGGCTTTACGGCCGACGACCTCGACGCCGTGCTGCGCCAGCACAGCGAGGTGCTCGACATCAGCCGCGACGACCTGCAGGCGATCTTTTTGCAAACGGAACTGCGCGCCTGGCAGCGCCGCTTCGGCGTCGTGACCTGTGCCGACATCATGTCGAAGGATGTATTGCATGTCGAATTCGGCACGCCGCTGGACGAAGCCTGGCGCACCATGCGCCAGCACGATATCGGCGCCCTGCCGGTGCTCAACCGCGCGCGCCGCGTGATCGGCATCATCACGCAGACCGACTTCTTGCGCCATGGCGGCCTCGACGATTACGAGGGCATGCGCCATCGCCTGCGCGCCATCTTGCAGCGCAGCGGCCTGTCGCACACGGAGCGTCCGGAGGTGGTGGGCCAGCTGATGACGCACAAGCCGCATGCGGCGCGCCTGGGCACGCCCATCATCGACCTGGTGCCGCTGATGGCCGACGCCGGCTATCACCATATTCCGATACTTGACGACCAAGATCGGCTGGCCGGCATCATCAGCCAGTCCGACCTGATGGCGGCGCTGTATGAAACGCGTTTTGCCGAGGCGGCGGCATGAACACCTTCGACGCCGTGCTTGCCAGTGCGGCGGGCAGCGTGCCCGTCAGCGCGCATTTTTTTGGCGCGACGCTGGTGGCCGGCGACACCCGCGTGGACGCCGGCGACATCATCGTCAGCGTCGGCGGCATGGAACAGCCCGAGTTGTTCCTGAACTGGCTTGATGCGCAGGGCCGGCAGGCGTCGCTCAAACCGCTGGCGCCCGGCGATATCGCCACCGTGCTGCAGCAGGCGCCGGCTTCCTTGCAGCCATCGCTGCAGCAACCGTGGCGCGAGCGCAAGCAGAACCGGCGGCAGGTGTCGGCCTGGCTGGCCGGCCTGTCGGCTGCGGCGCTGCTGGCCGGTGCCTTGTTCTGGTGGCAAGGCAGCAATGCCATCGGCGCGCTGGCCGGCCTGATCCCGCTGTCGACGGAAAAGCAACTGGGCGAGCTGGCGCTGGCGCAGGTGCGCGCCCAGGGCAGCCTGGCCGCCAGCGGCGCGGCGCAGCAGACGGTGCAGGAGATCGGCCAGCGCCTGACGGCAGGCTCGCGCTACCAGTACCGCTGGTTCGTCAGGCAGGACGACAGCGTCAACGCGTTCGCCATGCCGGGCGGCATCATCGTCGTGCACACGGGCTTGCTGCGCCAGGCCGCCAGCCCCGGTGAGCTGGCCGGCGTGCTGGCGCATGAAGTGCAGCACGTGGAACAGCGCCACTCGCTGCGGCAGATGATCACCAGCCTTGGCTGGGGTGCGCTGGTGGCCGTGACCCTCGGCGATATCAGCGCCGTGGCCGCCATGCTGGCGCACCAGGCCGGCACCATGTATTTCAGCCGCGATATGGAAGAAGAAGCGGACCGGCTCGGCGTGCAAGCCTTGCAGCGCGCCCGCATCCGCCCCGACGGCATGCTGGCGTTTTTCCGGAAGCTGGGCAAGGACGACCAGGGCAAGGCGCAGGCGCCGGGCTGGATATCGTCGCATCCGCAAACGGCGGCGCGCGTGCAGCGCGTCACGGCCCTGATCGAGGCCACACCCTGCATGGACTGCCTGCCATTGAGCAGCAGCCATTGGCGGGCCATGAAAGCGGCCTTGCCTCCCGCCGACAAGTAGCCAAGCGGCGCAAGATTTCCTGCAAGCGAGTTGAACGATGGCGTATGCTTACGCCCCGGCCACTGATCGCCATCCCATGGTCATCCCATTCCTGTTCTCCTTACCAAGGATCTCGCGCATGAAGCATCGTTACGCTCTCGGCACCCTCGCCGCCTCCCTGTTGCTGGTCTTTGCGCCGCTGTCGCAAGCGGCCCGGTCCGCTGCCCAGCCTGTGGCCGTCAGTGCGCCGCAAGCCAGGCAAGCCTTGCAAGTCGTGGCCGACCAGTATTACGATGCCCTGGCCCGTTTCGAGCCCATCAACGCCACCGAGAGCGGCGACAACCGTTTTGACGACCAGCTCGGTTCGGCCATCGTGCCGGCCGCGCGCGCCAGACAGTTTGCCCTGTACCGCCAGTACCAGAAGAGCTTGCGCGCAATTTCCCGCAAGCAGTTGTCGCAGCATGACCAGATCAACTACGACATCCTCGACTACGAACTGGCGACCGCCCTGTCGTTCGAGCGTTTCCCCGAATACCTGCTGCCCCTGAACCAGATGGACAGCATGCCCGTTACCCTGGCCAATTACGCGGGTGGCGAAGCGTCGCAGCCCTTGACCACCGTCAAGCAGTACGACGCCTACCTGAGCCGCCTGAACCAGCTGCCCGGCTGGATCGACCAGGCGATCGCCAATATGCGCACCGGCATGCAGAAGAAGATCGTGCTGCCGAAAGCGCTGATCGAGTCCGCCCTGCCGCAATTTAAGAAACTGGTCAGCGCCACGCCGCAGGACAGCGTGTATTACACGCCCGTCAAGAACCTGCCGGCCGGCTTCGATGAGGCCGACAAGACGCGCCTGACGCAAGGCTATGCCGAGGTCGTCGGCGCCAGGCTGATGCCGGCCCTGCAGCGCCTTGCCACCTTCATGGAAACCGAGTACCTGCCGGCCGGCCGCGCCAGCAGCGGCTGGAGCGCCCTGCCCGACGGCGCCGCCTGGTACCAGGCGCGCGTGGCGTCCGGCACCACCACCAGTTTGAAACCGGAACAGATCCACGCCATCGGCCTGAAGGAAGTGGCGCGCATCCAGGGCCAGTACGCGATAGTCGGCCCGAAAATGGGTTACACGGGCCCGGCCGCCGGCCTGCCGGTGTGGGTCTCGGAACAGGTGAAATACCGGCCGTTCAAGACCGACCAGGAAGTGCTCGATGTGTACCGCAAGCTGAACGTGCTGCTCGATACCAAATTGCCGGCCCTGTTTACGCTGGTGCCGAAAGCGCCGCTGGACCTGCGCCTGGAACCCGAACTGAGCCGCGACACGGCGGCCGACCACTACACGGCGCCAGCTGCCGACGGCTCGCGCCCGGGCGTATTCTGGTCGGTGGTGACGGACCCGAAACTGTATGGCGACACCGGCATGACCACCTTGTTCCTGCACGAAGGCAAGCCGGGCCACCATTTCCACCTGGCGCTGGTGCAGGAAATGGACTTGCCGAACTTCCGCCGTTTCGGCGGCAACAATGCCTTTACGGAAGGCTGGGCCCTGTACGCTGAAACCCTGGGCAAGGAAATGGGCCTGTTCGACGATCCGGCGCAATACTTTGGCCACCTGAACGACGAAATGCTGCGCGCGGTGCGCCTGGTGGTCGACACCGGTCTGCACACCAAGGGCTGGACGCGCGAGCAGACCATCAAGTACATGCGCGACACCCTGGGCTACGACGCGGTGGCGAAAAGCGAGACGGAACGCTATATGGCGTGGCCGGGCCAGGCGCTGGGCTACAAGATCGGCGCGCTGAAAATCATCGAACTGCGCCAGCGCGCGCAAGCGGCGCTGGGTGACAAGTTCAGCCTGCCGAAATTCCATGAGGTGGTGCTGGGCGACGGCACCCTGCCGCTGACCCTGCTGGAAGCCAAGGTCGACCGCTGGATCGCGCAGCAACACTAAGCCACGGCGCTGCGTTCATTTGACGCAACGCAGCGCACTGCCAGAAAAGTATGCTGCCGGTCACGGCGCCAGGAACCGATGGCGCCTGGCCGTGCCTAACTTCCATCTTCATGGGAGGCAGCATGCAAAGCGAAGGCAAGAGCGACGGCGCCACCACGCGCCCATCGAACTGGCGGCCGATACCGAACCTGCGCGACGGCAACGCCGATGCGCACGCCGACGACAGCGACAGCGGCACCGGCGCCCTGCTCCATTACACCAGCGCGCGCGACCAGCCCGACGGCCGCGCGCACCGGCGCCTGCCCGGCGAGGGCCGCCAGCGGCCGCAACTGCTGGGCAATGCGCTGGGCTGGTTCAGCATCGCGCTGGGCCTGGCGCAATTGCTGGCGCCGCGCAGCGTGGCGCGCGCCAGCGGCCTGAACAACGTCTCGCCGTTGCTGATACGCGCCATCGGCGTACGCGAACTGGCCAGCGGCATCGGCTTGCTGCGCCAGGACACGCCGCCGGCCTGGCGCTGGTCGCGCGTGGCCGGCGACGCCATGGACCTGTCGCTGCTGGGCGTGGCCATGGCCAGCCCGCGCCATGTGCGCTCGCGCCTGGCGACGGCGGCGGCGCTGGTGGCCGGTGTTGCCGCCATCGACTATATCGCCAGCGTGCAGCTGGCGCCGCGCAAGCTCAGCGAGCTGCCCGCGCCCGGCGAAAGCGGCCTGGCCATGCAAAAAAGCGTGATCGTCAACCGCTCGGCCGAAGACTGCTACCAGGCCTGGCGCAGCCTGGAAAACCTGCCGCGTTTCATGCCCGGCCTGCAATCGGTGCAGGTGCTCGACGCGCGCCGTTCGCGCTGGCACAGCGCCGAGGGCGTATGGACGGGCGAACTGACGCGCGAGGAACCGGGCAAGCGCCTGGACTGGCGCGCCGAGGAAAACCACGATGAAACGGGGGCGCTGGAATTCTCGCCGGCGCCTGGCGGGCGCGGCACGGTGGTGACCCTGCACCTGCACATGCGCCCGCCGGCCGGCAAGGTCGGCACGGCCGTCGGCCAGCTGTTCAGCGAGGGGCCCGCCTACAAGCTCGAAATGACCTTGCGCCGCTTCAAGCAGTGGATGGAAACGGGCGAAGTGGCCACCACCGAAGGCCAGCCCAGCGGCAAGCGCAGCCTCAAGGCGCGGCTGCTGCACAAGACGGTCAAGGCCGCCAATGGCGCCGCCCCAACCGCGTCAGCAACCTCACCAGGAGAGCACCCATGAAAGCCACCTGCTGGCACGGCAAGCGCGACGTGCGGGTCGAGCAAGTGCCCGATCCCACCATCCTCAATCCGCGCGACGCCATCATCAAGGTCAGTTCCACCGCCATTTGCGGCTCCGACCTGCACCTGTACAACGGCGTCGTGCCGGCCATGGAGCAAGGCGATATCCTCGGCCATGAATTCATGGGCGAAGTGGTGGCGCTGGGCGCTGGCGTGAGCAAGCTGACGGTGGGCGAGCGGGTGGTGGTGCCGTTCCCGATCGCCTGCGGCCAGTGCTTCTTTTGCGAGCAGCAGCTGTTTTCCGTGTGCGAAAACTCGAATCCCAACGCCTATCTGGCCGAGAAAATGTGGGGCCATGCGGGCGCCGGCATCTTCGGCTATTCGCACCTGACGGGCGGCTATGCGGGCGGCCAGGCCGAGTTCGTGCGCGTGCCCTATGCCGATGTCGGCCCGATCAGCATACCGGCCGAACTGAAGGATGAAGAAGTGCTGTTCCTGTCCGATATCCTGCCGACCGGCTATATGGCGGCCGAGGCCTGCGACATCAAGCCGGGACAGGTGGTGGCGGTGTGGGGTTGCGGCCCGGTCGGCCAGTTTGCCATCCAGAGCGCCTTTTTGCTGGGCGCCGAGCGCGTGATCGCCATCGACCGCCAGCCCGAGCGGCTACGCATGGCGCGTGAACTGTCGGGCGCGGAAACCCTGCACTTCGAAGAAGTCGACGTACCCGACGCGCTGCGCGAAATGACCGGCGGGCGCGGTCCCGACGCGTGCATCGACGCGGTCGGCATGGAAGCGCATGGCGCCGGCATCGGCCAGGTCTACGACCGCCTCAAGCAGACCCTGAAACTGGAATCGGACCGCCCCATCGCCCTGCGCGAAGCCTTGATGAGCTGCCGCAATGGCGGCGTGGTGTCGGTGGCCGGCGTGTATGGCGGCTTCAGCGACAAGTTTCCCTTCGGCTCGGCGATGAACCGCTCGCTGACCATACGGACCGGGCAAACCCATGTGCAGCGCTACCTGCAGCCGCTGCTGGAGCGCATACAGCGCGGCCAGTTCAATCCGGCCGCCATCATCTCGCACCACCTGAGCCTGGATGAGGCGCCGCATGGCTATGAAATCTTCCAGAAAAAGCAGGAGCAATGCATCAAGGTGGTGATGCACCCAGGCTGAGCACGTTGTTTATACCAGAAGAGCGGCGCTCATCGAGCGCACCTCTTCGCCCGATTCCGCGAGGATGCTTTGTAGCGTCTCATTGTCGATGATGAAGTCGATCACGGAATCGGACGGCGTGAGCATTTCAATAAAGGTCGTTTGCAGCGGCGACGGTACCGGCGCCAGCTGCTTGGCCAGCAGCAGGGTGTCGAGCAGGGAATCGGGCGGAATTGCCAGCAAGCCGTCGCGCAGGCCTTCGATGGCGTCGCTGACGGGCAGCGGTATCAGCAGCTTTTTCATGACTTCGCGCGAAATGATCTCTTCGGCCGATTCCAGCCACTGCTCGTCGTCTTCGTCCAGCAGGCCGGGAAATTCATCGGCGCGCGACAGCAGGTAGAAGCCACCGACTTCGTGCACGATGCCGGCGAACAGGGCCGTGTCGGCATCGACGTGCGTGACGCGGCGCGCGATCACATGGGCCAGCGCAGCCACGTGCGCCGTATGTTCCCACAGCTGGGCCGCCTTGTGGCGCAATACCGGGTCGACGATCTTGCTGCCGAACTGGCGCACCACCATCGCCGCCACCAGCGAATACAGATTGCGGTAACCCATGCGCATGACGGCGGCGCGCACGCTGGTGACGGGCCGCGCATCGCCGCGGCTGTAGACGGCTGAGTTGGCCAGGGCGACGGTACGCGCCGCCAGCAAGGGTTCGGCCAGCACCAGTTTGATCGCATGATCAATATGGCAATCGGGTTCGGCCAGCGCCAGTTGCAAGTGCAGCGCGGAATTGACGCTGGTGGGAAACACCAGTTCACCGCGCACCGCCTGGGAAACAATCAAACCGAATGCCTGTAGTTTATTCATGATGCAATCATCCGCCTCCGAGATTATTTGCGTATGGTAACTTTATCGCAGAAACGTCGTGTCGACGCTTCGATCAGCCGGCGCTGGCTTCCGGCGCCGAGATGGCCTGCAGATTCGTTTCATCGCCGATCACAAACAGCTTGGGCTGTTGCAATACCTGCAGCAGGAACGGCTGGCCTTCGCGCAGCCGGCGCTGGTAGTCAAGCAGGGTATACAGATTCGGATTGATTTTACGGCGCAAGGTTCGCTCGGCCGGCCCTAATCGCGTCAACAAATCGCCATAATTGGCCACATCGGCCACCAGCAGCACATCGATGGCGCTGCCGGGCAGGTCCTGCCCCTTGGCTGTCGCGCCATAGACAAAGGCCAGCTGCAGTTCGGCACGCAGCGGCGCCAGGGTACTGCTGAGCACCCCCACCAGGCCGAAGGTCTTTTGCACCAGCACGCTCAACTCGGGATACACCAGGCTCTCCTTGTTCGGCCAGAAGCGCCGCACATTGCCGATGCGCTCGGACGTGATCAACCCCGCCTCATGCAGCCGCCGCAACTCGCGCTGCGCCGACGCACTGCCCAGCCCGGTCAGGCGCATGATCTCGTTCAGATGAAAACCTTCATTGACGCGGACAAACAGCAGGCCCAGCAGCTTTTGCTGGGCGGGAGTGAACAGGGCTTGGGCAATCATGTGCCAGATCTTAGCACGAGCACGCTGGAAACTGGCGTGGAAAGGCTAGCCCGACTTGTTAATGTTCCCACAGACGTCAGCTTGTTCCGCAAACACTGCGGACGAAAAAAAACGGCACCAGAGATGACTCCCTGGTGCCGTTCTTGTCAGCTAGCAGCTAGTGTTACGCTTCGTCGCCGTGGTGATGCTGGGCCTGCGTTTCGATGTCCTGCAACGCTTCGGCAGCTTCGCCAGCCATCGAGGCTTTTTCTGCCAGCAGCAGGGCTTGACGCTCTTCCACTTCCCACGCTTCCTTCTCTTTGCGTGCGCGGTGGAAGGCCAGACCCGTACCGCCAGGGATCAGGCGGCCGACGATGACGTTCTCTTTCAGGCCGCGCAGACCGTCGCGCTTGCCCATGATCGCCGCTTCGGTCAGCACGCGGGTGGTTTCCTGGAACGATGCGGCCGAGATAAACGAATCGGTCGACAGCGATGCCTTGGTAATACCCAGCAAGACGTTCTCGTAGGTCGCAGGAATCTTGTTCTCTTGCGCCATGCGATCGTTCTCGTCCAGCAGTTCCGAACGCTCCACCTGCTCGCCAACGATGTAGTTGGTGTCGCCGGCATTGACGATCTGAACGCGGCGCAGCATCTGACGCACGATCACTTCGATGTGCTTGTCATTGATCTTCACGCCTTGCAGACGGTACACGTCCTGCACTTCGTCGACGATGTAACGCGCCAGCGCTTCGATACCCAAGAGGCGCAGGATGTCTTGCGGATCGGCCGGGCCGTCCACGATCATCTCGCCCTTGTTCACGACCTGGCCGTCATGCACCAGCACTTGCTTGTCCTTGGTAATGAGGAACTCGTGCTTGTTGCCGTCCATGTCCGTGATTTCCAGACGCTGCTTGCCCTTGGTTTCCTTGCCGAACGCAACCGTACCCGTGACTTCGGCCAGCATGCCGGCGTCTTTCGGGGAACGGGCTTCGAACAGCTCGGCCACGCGTGGCAGACCACCGGTAATATCGCGTGTTTTTTGCGATTCGGTTGGAATACGTGCCAGCACTTCACCGACCGATACCGTCTGGCCGTCTTTCACCATGATCAGCGCGCCAACCTGGAAGCCGATCGCCACCGAATGTTCGGTGCCGGCGATCTTGACTTCTTCGTTCGCGTCGTTGATCAGCTTGACTTGCGGACGCAGGGTCTTGGTCAGCGAGCCACGACGTTTCGCATCGATCGCCACCAGGGTGGACAGACCGGTTACTTCGTCGACCTGGCGGGCCACGGTGACGCCTTCTTCGACGTTCTCGAAACGCACTTGACCGGCGTATTCGGTAATGATCGGACGGGTCAAAGGATCCCATGTCGCCAGGGCGGTGCCGGCCTTGATGACCATGCCGTCCTTGACGATCAGGGTCGCGCCGTACGGCACTTTGTGACGCTCGCGCTCACGGCCATGGTCGTCGGTGATCAGCACTTCGCCGGAACGGGAAATGACGATTTGCGCGCCCTTGCCGTTCGTCACGTAACGCATGGTTGCCGTGAAGCGGATGGTGCCGTTCGATTTCGCTTCCACCGACGATGCCACTGCCGCACGCGACGCCGCACCACCAATGTGGAAGGTACGCATGGTCAGCTGGGTACCCGGCTCACCAATCGACTGCGCTGCCACCACACCGACGGCTTCGCCGGCGTTGACCAGCATGCCGCGGCCCAGATCACGGCCATAGCACTTGGCGCACAGGCCGAAGCGTGTGTCGCAAGTCAGTGGCGTACGGACCTTGACTTCGTCGATCGACAGACGTTCGATCTCTTCGACCATGTCTTCGTCCATCAGCGTGCCGGCTTCGTACAGCGTTTCCTGCGATTCAGGATGGACGACATCGTGCACCGTCACGCGGCCGAGGATACGGTCACGCAATGGCTCGATGACTTCACCGCCTTCGACCAGCGCTTTCATCAGGGCGCCGTTCATGGTGCCGCAATCATCTTCGATCACGACCAGATCCTGCGTCACGTCGACCAGACGGCGCGTCAGGTAACCGGAGTTAGCCGTTTTCAGCGCCGTATCGGCCAGACCTTTACGAGCGCCGTGGGTCGAAATGAAGTACTGCAACACGTTCAGGCCTTCGCGGAAGTTCGCGGTAATCGGCGTTTCGATAATCGAACCATCCGGTTTGGCCATCAGACCACGCATACCGGCCAACTGGCGAATCTGGGCGGCGGAACCGCGCGCGCCGGAGTCGGCCATCATGTAAATGGCGTTGAACGATTCCTGCGTCGACTTGGTGCCGTCGCGGCGGATCACGTCTTCGACTTTCAGCTGGTCCATCATGGCCTTGCCGACTTCGTCCGAGGTCTTGCCCCAGATATCGACGACCTTGTTGTAACGCTCGCCGGCGGTCACCAGACCCGATGCGTACTGCTGCTCGATCTGCTTGACTTCCGATTCGGCCGTCGCGATCAGGGTGACTTTTTGAGGCGGTACCAGCATGTCGTCGACGCAGATCGAGATACCGGCGCGTGTCGCCAGGCGGAAACCCGATTGCATCAGTTTGTCTGCGAACACCACGGTGGCGCGCAGGCCGCACTTGCGGAACGACGTGTTGATCAGCTTGGAAATTTCTTTCTTTTTCAGTGCGCGATTGAGCACCGAGAAAGGCAGGCCTTTCGGCAGGATTTCCGACAGGATCGCACGGCCGATGGTGGTCTCGTAGCGGGTCACCGTTTTTTCGAATTCGCCGGTTTCCGCGTTTTTCGGGTATTCGGTAATACGCACGGTCACGCGGGTCGTCAGTTCGACTTCCTTGTTGTCGTAGGCGCGGATCACTTCCGACACGTCAGGGAACATCATGCCTTCGTTCTTGGCATTGATGGCTTCGCGCGTGGCGTAGTACAGACCGAGCACGATATCCTGCGACGGCACGATCGACGGTTCGCCGTTCGACGGGAACAGGATGTTGTTCGACGCCAGCATCAGCGTGCGCGCTTCCATCTGTGCTTCGATCGACAGGGGAACGTGGACCGCCATCTGGTCACCGTCGAAGTCGGCGTTGAATGCCGCGCAGACGAGTGGGTGCAGCTGGATGGCCTTGCCTTCGATCAGGACCGGCTCGAACGCCTGGATACCGAGGCGGTGCAGCGTAGGCGCACGGTTCAGCATGATCGGATGTTCACGGATCACGTCTTCCAGGATGTCCCAGACGACTGGTTCCTGGATCTCGACCAGCTTTTTGGCTGCCTTGATCGTGGTTGCCAGGCCCATCAGTTCCAGTTTATTGAAAATGAATGGCTTGAACAGTTCCAGCGCCATCAGTTTCGGCAAGCCGCACTGATGCAGTTTCAATTGCGGGCCCACCACGATGACCGAACGACCGGAGTAATCGACGCGTTTGCCCAGCAAGTTTTGACGGAAACGACCGCCCTTGCCTTTGATCATCTCGGCCAGGGACTTCAGCGGACGCTTGTTGGCGCCGGTCATCGCTTTGCCGCGACGGCCATTGTCCAGCAGCGAGTCGACCGCTTCCTGCAGCATGCGCTTTTCGTTGCGCGTGATGATCTCCGGAGCGCGCAGCTCCATCAGGCGTTTCAGGCGGTTGTTGCGGTTGATCACGCGGCGATACAGATCGTTCAGATCCGAGGTCGCGAAACGGCCACCGTCCAGCGGGACCAATGGGCGCAATTCCGGTGGCAGCACCGGCAGCACTTCCATGATCATCCAGTCAGGCTTGATGCCCGAACGCTGGAACGCTTCCAGCACTTTCAGGCGCTTGGCGTATTTCTTGATCTTCGCTTCGGACTTCGATTCCTTCAGTTCCACGCGCAGGGTTTCGGCATCGCGGTGGATGTCGATCGAGCGCAGCAGTTCACGGATACCTTCGGCGCCCATGAAGGCGGTGAAGTCGTCGCCGTACTCTTCGTACTTGGCGGCGTAGTCGTCTTCCGACATGATCTGGCACTTCTTCAGCGGGGTCATGCCGGGATCGGTGACGACGTATGCTTCGAAGTACAGCACGCGTTCGATGTCCCGCAACGTCATGTCCAGCACCATGCCCAGGCGCGACGGCAGGGATTTCAGGAACCAGATGTGCGCGGTCGGCGAGGCCAGTTCGATGTGGCCCATGCGCTCGCGGCGCACCTTGGCCAAGGTGACTTCGACGCCGCATTTTTCGCAGATCACGCCGCGGTGTTTCAGGCGCTTGTACTTGCCGCACAGGCACTCGTAGTCCTTGATCGGGCCAAAGATCTTGGCGCAGAACAGGCCATCGCGTTCAGGCTTGAAGGTACGGTAGTTGATGGTTTCCGGCTTTTTGACTTCGCCGTAGGACCACGAACGGATTTTCTCAGGCGAAGCGAGACCGATCTTGATTGCATCGAAGGTCTCGTTGGTCTGTACTTGCTTGAATAGATCGAGCAGTGCTTTCATGTATCACTCCAGAGGTGATTAAATTTCTATATTCCTGAGACTACATTGCCCGGCATGGTTTCCCAGCCGGGCTTTGTACTACTCACACCAAATGACAGATGGCTGTCGTTCAGTTGCGTTCGAGGTCGATATCGATACCCAGCGAACGGATTTCCTTGACCAGCACGTTGAACGATTCCGGCATGCCGGCGTCGATCACGTGGTCGCCCTTGACGAGGTTTTCGTACACTTTTGTACGGCCATTCACGTCATCGGACTTGACGGTCAACATCTCTTGCAAGACATACGACGCGCCGTACGCTTCCAGTGCCCACACTTCCATCTCACCGAAGCGCTGACCACCGAACTGGGCTTTACCACCCAGCGGCTGTTGCGTGACCAGCGAGTAAGGACCGGTGGAACGTGCGTGCATCTTGTCATCAACCAGGTGATGCAGTTTCAGCATGTGCATCACGCCAACCGTGACCTTGCGCTCGAACGCTTCGCCAGTGCGACCGTCATACATGGTCACCTGGTTTTTCGAGGCGGTCATGCCCAGGTTCTTGGCGATGTCGTCCGGATACGCCAGGTCCAGCATGCGGCGAATCTCGGCTTCATTGGCGCCGTCAAATACTGGCGTGGCGAATGGCACACCCTTTTTCAGGTTTTCGGCCAGCTTCATGATCTCTTCATCATCAAACTTGTCCAGGTCTTCAGCGCGGCCATTGTCGTTGTAGATCGTGGTCAGGTACTTGCGCACTTGCTCGACCTTGGTTTGCGCCTTCAGCATTTCGCCGATGCGGATACCCAGACCCTTGGCAGCCCAGCCCAGGTGAGTCTCGAGAATCTGACCAACGTTCATCCGCGAAGGAACGCCCAGCGGGTTCAGCACCACGTCGGCTGGCGTGCCGTCGGCCATGTATGGCATGTCTTCCACAGGAACAATACGGGAAACCACACCCTTGTTACCGTGGCGACCCGCCATCTTGTCGCCCGACTGCAGGCGGCGTTTCACGGCCAGGTACACCTTGACCATTTTTTGCACGCCTGGTTGCAGCTCGTCGCCTTGCGTCAGTTTCTTGCGCTTCTCTTCGAAGGCCAGATCGAACTGGTGACGCTTCTCGTTGATCGATTCCTTGATCGCTTCGAGCGCTACCGCCGCATCGTCGTCCGCCGGGCGGATGTCGAACCAGTGGTATTTGTCCAGATCATCCAGGTATTCCTTGGTGATCTTGGCGCCTTTGGCCAGCTTTTTAGGGCCGCCGTTGACAACTTTGCCGATCAGCATCTTTTCCAGACGCTGGAAGGCATCGCCTTCAACGATACGCATCTGGTCGTTCAGATCCAGGCGGAAACGTTTCAGTTCGTCATCGATAATCTGCTGGGCGCGCTTGTCGCGCACGATACCTTCGCGGGTAAACACCTGGACGTCGATCACGGTGCCGATCATGCCGGACGGCACGCGCAGCGACGTATCTTTCACGTCGGAAGCTTTTTCGCCGAAAATCGCGCGCAGCAGCTTCTCTTCCGGGGTCAGCTGGGTTTCGCCTTTAGGCGTCACTTTGCCGACCAGGGTATCACCGGCCTGGACTTCGGCGCCGATGTAGACGATACCGGACTCATCCAGACGCGCCAGCTGGTTTTCAGCCAGGTTCGAGATGTCGCGCGTGATTTCTTCCGCGCCCAGTTTCGTATCACGCGCAACGACCGACAACTCTTCGATGTGAATCGAGGTGTAGCGGTCGTCCTTGACGACGTTTTCCGAGATCAGGATCGAATCTTCGAAGTTCAGACCATTCCATGGCATGAACGCCACGGTCATGTTCTGGCCCAGCGCCAATTCGCCCAGGTCGGTCGATGCGCCATCGGCGATCACGTCGCGCTTGGCGACACGGTCGCCCACTTGCACGATAGGACGCTGGTTGATGTTGGTGTTCTGGTTCGAACGGGTGTACTTGATCAGGTTGTAGATGTCGACGCCGACTTCACCAGCTTGCGCTTCGTCATCGTTGACGCGAATCACGACACGGCCCGCATCGATGTAATCGACGATACCGCCACGCAATGCCTGCACGGTGGTGCCCGAGTCGACCGCCACGGTGCGTTCGATACCGGTACCGACCAGCGCTTTTTCAGGACGCAGGCAAGGCACGGCCTGGCGTTGCATGTTGGCGCCCATCAATGCACGGTTCGCATCATCGTGTTCGAGGAACGGAATCAGCGAGGCGGCGACGGACACGATCTGGCCTGGTGCCACGTCCATGTACTGGATGCGCTCTGGCGATACCAGAATCGTCTCGCCGGCTTCACGGGCCGATACCAGTTCATCGGACAAGGTGCCTTCATCGCTGATGGTCGCATTCGCCTGGGCGATGATGTAGCGGCCTTCTTCGATGGCGGACAGGTAGTCGATCTGGTCGGTGATCTTGGAGCCTTCGACCTTGCGGTACGGGGTTTCCAGGAAGCCGTATTCATTCAGGCGGGCATACAACGCCAGCGAGTTGATCAGACCAATGTTCGGACCTTCCGGTGTCTCGATCGGGCAGACGCGGCCGTAGTGTGTCGGATGCACGTCGCGCACTTCAAAGCCGGCGCGTTCGCGTGTCAGACCGCCGGGTCCCAGCGCCGATACACGGCGCTTGTGGGTAATTTCCGACAAAGGATTGGTTTGGTCCATGAACTGCGACAGCTGGGACGAACCGAAGAACTCGCGAATCGCGGCCGAAATCGGCTTCGAGTTGATCAGGTCGTGCGGCATCAGGTTGTCCGCTTCGGCCTGGCCGAGGCGTTCCTTGACGGCGCGTTCAACACGCACCAGGCCGGCGCGGAATTGATTCTCGGCCAGTTCGCCCACGCAACGTACGCGGCGGTTACCCAGGTGATCGATATCGTCGACTTCGCCGCGGCCATTGCGCAGTTCCACCAGGATCTTGATCACGGCCAGCACGTCGTCGTTCGACAGGGTCATGGCGCCGGTCAGTTCATCGCGGCCAATGCGGCGGTTGAACTTCATGCGGCCCACGGCCGACAGGTCGTAGCGGTCCGAGTTGTAGAACAGGCCGTTGAACAGCGCTTCCACGGAGTCTTCGGTTGGCGGCTCGCCTGGACGCATCATGCGGTAGATCGCCACTTTCGCGGCCATCTGGTCGGCGGTGTCGTCGATACGCAGGGTTTGCGAGATGTATGCGCCCTGATCCAGGTCGTTGGTGTACAACGTTTGGATTTCGGAAATGTTGGCATCGCGCAGGCGGCCCAGCAGGTCTTCGGTCAGCTCATCGTTCGCGGACGCAACCACTTCACCGGTGTCGCCATCGACGATGTTCTTCGCCAATACGCGGCCCAGCAGGTAGTCTTCCGGTACGGAAATGTGCTTGATGCCGGCAGCTTCGATATCACGCACGTGTTTCGCGTTGATACGCTTGTCTTTCAGCACCAGGGTCTTGCCCGACTTGTCGACGATGTCGAAACGCGCCACTTCGCCGCGCAGACGCTCGGCGACGAATTCCATCTCCGCGCCCTCGGAGCGCAGGTTGAAATTGTCGAACACGAAGAAGTTCGCCAGGATCTGCTCGTGCGACATGCCGATGGCTTTCAGCAGGATCGTCACAGGCATCTTGCGGCGGCGGTCGACGCGGAAGAACAGGATGTCTTTCGGGTCGAACTCGAAGTCCAGCCACGAGCCGCGGTAAGGAATGATACGCGCGGAGAACAGCAGCTTGCCCGACGAGTGGGTCTTGCCGCGGTCGTGTTCGAAGAACACGCCTGGCGAGCGGTGCAACTGGGAAACGATAACCCGCTCGGTGCCGTTGATAACAAACGAACCGGTGGTCGTCATGAGCGGCAATTCGCCCATGTAGACTTCCTGTTCCTTCATTTCCTTGACGACCGGCTTGGTCGGCGATTCCTTGTCCAGGATCACCAGGCGCACTTTCGCGCGCAGCGGCGACGCGAACGTCAGGCCACGTTGTTGACATTCTTTGACGTCAAAGGCAGGATCGCCCAGGACGTACGACAAGAATTCGAGACGCGCAAAACCATTGTGCGACACGATGGGGAAAATCGAAGTGAAGGCCGACTGCAGGCCATCGTTCTTGCGGCCGGACGGTGCTATGTCCTCTTGCAAGAAGCTATGATAAGACTCGAGCTGGGTCGCCAGCAGGAACGGAACGTGGTGAACGTTGGCGCGCTTCGCGAATGATTTGCGAATGCGTTTCTTCTCAGTAAATGAGTAGTGCATGGACACTCCGTGAGTGACAGAAAGGATAGAAAATTCAGGTTTTGCAAGTGCTCATTTGCAACATTCGCGGCTGCGTGTGACACAGACGAAACCTCAAGGCTCTGCTTTCCGGCTTGAATCGAATAAAAACTGCGGCTACGACGGTGTTACAAATACGATACAGACGACAAAGGAGCCAAAGTCGGATTTCCCCCCTTGCGAGGGGAAACCTCAGACTTTGACTCGGGCGCTAACTGACGCCGGTACAGATATTACTTGATCGAAGCGGTTGCGCCGGCTTCTACCAGTTTCTTCTGTGCAGCTTCAGCGTCAGCTTTCGACACTGCTTCTTTCACAGTTTTTGGTGCGCCATCGACCAGGTCTTTAGCTTCTTTCAAGCCCAGGCCGGTGATTTCGCGAACTGCTTTAATGACGCCAACTTTGTTTGCGCCGAAGCTGTCCAGGATGACGTTGAATTCGGTTTGCTCTTCAGCAGCTGCTGCTGGGCCTGCTGCAGGACCGGCCGAAGCCATTGCTGCTGCCGATACGCCGAATTTTTCTTCGAAAGCTTTGACCAGGTCGTTCAGGTCCATTACGGACATGGCGCTAACTGCTTCCAGGATGTCGTCTTTGCTAATTGCCATTTTGAAACTCCTAAATTTATTACGTTAGTTACATCAGATTGGTACTGAGAGAAAAAAGCGCGCGCAATTAAGCGGCTGCTGGGGCTTCTTCTGCTGCTGCTTCTTCTGCAGGAGCTTCGGCGCCTTCGCCTTTTTTCGCTGCCAGGGCAGCCAGACCACGTGCAAAGCCCGAAACCGGAGCCAGCATAACGCCCAACAACTGCGAAATGAGGACTTCACGGCTAGGAATGCTCGCCAACGCGGTGACAGCAGCTGTATCCAGCGGCTTGCCTGCGTAGTTACCTGCTTTGATGACCAGTTTGTCGTTGGTTTTAGCGAAGTCAGCGATGACTTTAGCTGCTGCAACGGCATCGGCCGAGATCGAGTAGATCAACGGGCCGGTCATGGCATCTGCCAGGCTGGCGAATGCGGTACCTTCAACGGAGCGACGAGCCAGAGTGTTTTTCAACACACGCAGGTACACGCCTTGGGCACGCGCTTTAGCACGCAGTTGCGTCAAGTGACCAACCTGGATGCCACGATATTCGGCCACGACGATGGTTTGCGCATTTGCTACTTGTGCGGAAACTTCGGCGACAACGGCCTTTTTGTCATTCAGATTGAGACTCACGGTCAACCTCCTTAAATGATGTTCAGCGATCACAACCGAGTGGTTGAGCGCCTTGCATCGGTTCGAACACGGCGTCCGAAGTCAAGAAGTACTAAACTGAGCGGATACATTCACGCAGCATGAGGACTACAAAACTTGTTCGGGTACACCATCTGCGTTGGGCACTGGCCGTTGCCGGCCAGCCTATTAACCTTCTGCATGTGCGATCACAGTCGGCCCAACGGTCTTTGATTGTCTGCCGGCATGGTGCGAACACCCCACCGACAGCCCAAAGATGCGCCCGCGGCGCCCGAAGGCGCGCGGGACTTGATTCTTTACTTAAGCTGCCAGGCTGGCCTGGTCAACACGGACGCCAGCGCCCATGGTCGACGACAGCGAAACCTTGCGCAGGTACACGCCTTTGCTCGATGCTGGCTTGGCTTTGTTCAGCGCGTCGATCAGTGCGACCAGATTCGATTTCAGATCTGCATCAGCGAACGATTTACGGCCGATGGTCGCGTGGATGATACCGGATTTGTCGGTACGGTACTGAACTTGACCGGCTTTCGCGTTTTTCACGGCGGTAGCGACGTCAGGCGTAACAGTGCCAACCTTCGGGTTAGGCATCAGGCCGCGTGGGCCCAGGATCTGACCCAGGGTACCAACGATACGCATGGTATCTGGCGAAGCGATGACGATGTCGAAAGGCATGTCGCCGGCTTTGATCTGCTCGGCAAGGTCTTCCATACCAACGATGTCGGCGCCAGCAGCTTTGGCCGCTTCCGCTTTTTCGCCCGACGCGAATACCGCCACGCGCACGGTCTTGCCGGTGCCAGCTGGCAGCACGACGGAGCCGCGAACCACTTGGTCGGATTTCTTAGGATCAACACCCAGTTGTACCGATACGTCGATCGATTCATTGAACTTGGCGGTGGCGCACTCTTTGATCAGCGCGACAGCGTTGTCGAACTCGTACGCTTTGGTACGGTCAACTTTGGCTTTGAAAGCCTTGATACGTTTCGATAACTTAGCCATTATACAACACCTTCCACCGTGATACCGATCGAACGTGCGGAACCAGCGATGGTGCGTACGGCAGCATCCATGTCGGCAGCGGTCAGATCAGGGGTTTTCAATTTAGCGATTTCTTCAGCTTGTGCGCGGGTCAGCGTACCGACTTTGTCGGTATGTGGCTTCGGCGAACCTTTGGTGATCGCAGCAGCTTTTTTGATCAGGTAGGTTGCTGGCGGCGTCTTCATCACGAAGGTGAAGGACTTGTCAGCAAATGCGGTGATCACGACTGGAATCGGCATGCCTGGCTCCAGACCCTGGGTCTGTGCATTGAAGGCTTTGCAGAATTCCATGATGTTCAGGCCACGTTGACCCAGAGCTGGACCGATTGGTGGGGATGGGTTTGCTTTACCAGCTGGTACTTGCAGCTTGATAAAACCAATGATTTTCTTTGCCATGATGGCTCCTATCTTGGATTGAGTAGTAGCGCCCCGCCGATCCTACCCTGGCGGGGCTCCTCTGACCGGATTCTGCCTTGACTGCCGCAACGCTCCTGGTGGCGCCTGATACCAACTTAAACTTTTTCGACCTGGCCGAATTCGAGCTCCACCGGGGTAGCGCGGCCGAAGATGGTGACCGACACACGCACTTTGGATTTCTCGTAGTTGACTTCTTCGACATTGCCGTTGAAATCGGTGAACGGACCATCCTTGATACGGACTTGCTCGCCCACTTCGTACAAGGTTTTCGGACGGGGTTTTTCAACACCTTCCTGCATCTGGCGCATGATGGCATCGATCTCGCGCGCGGAAATCGGCGTCGGCTTGTTCGATTTGCCACCGATGAAACCGGTAACCTTGCTGGTGTTTTTCACCAGGTGCCAGCTCTCGTCCGTCATTTCCATCTCGACCAGCACATAGCCCGGGTAGAAACGGCGCTCGGTGACGGACTTGACGCCATTCTTGACTTCAACCACTTCTTCGATCGGCACCAGGATCTGGCCGAACTGGTCTTGCATGCCGGCGCGTTCGATGCGCTCGGTCAGTGCGCGCATGACGCTTTTTTCCATACCGGAATAAGCATGCACGACGTACCAGCGCTTGCTGCTGACCGGTACGCTCAGCGCTGCGCCAGATTCCGCTGCCGGAACGTCGCCAGCTGCGGGTGCCGCGTCATCTTGCACATTTTCGCTCATTATTTTTTCCAACCAAGAATTATGTCATACAGCAAAAACTCGAGCAATTTATCCGTACCCCACAGGAAAATCGCCATGACCAGCACAAAGGCAAACACGATCGCGGTGATCTGCGTGGCTTCTTTGCGGGTGGGCCAAACGACTTTCTTGGTCTCGCGCACAGCTTCTTTGGCGAAATTCAGGAATTCACGGCCGGTCGTCGAGACATACAAGAGCGCAACAGCAATAACCAAACCAGCCACAAGCGCGCTTGCACGCACCAGAGCTGGTTGGCCTGCCAGGTAATAAAACCCGACTACTCCTGCAATCGCAGCCACTACTGCCAGCGCGACTTTTATCTTGTCACTCGACGTGCTAACGGTTTGCACGGATTGATTTGACATTTTTCTACTTTCGGTGCCCTGCACCATGACGGTGGCAGGGACGGAGGGCATCGAACCCCCAACCTTCGGTTTTGGAGACCGACGCTCTGCCAATTGAGCTACGTCCCTACGTAAAACTTTTGTGGAGTGCTATTCTACCACCTGAGACGCCCCAGGTGGAAGCATAACGTTTCCTTATGCGAGGATTTTTGCAACCACGCCGGCGCCAACGGTACGGCCGCCTTCACGGATAGCGAAGCGCAGGCCTTCTTCCATCGCGATCGGGTTGATCAGCTTGACGGTGATCGACACGTTATCGCCTGGCATGACCATTTCTTTGTCTGCTGGCAACTCGATCGAACCGGTCACGTCCGTCGTACGGAAGTAGAACTGTGGACGATAGTTGTTGAAGAATGGCGTGTGACGGCCGCCTTCGTCTTTCGACAGCACATAGATCTCGCCGGTGAAGTGGTTGTGCGGCTTGATCGAGCCTGGCTTTGCCAGCACCTGACCACGCTGCACGTCTTCACGCTTGGTGCCGCGCAGCAGCAGACCAACGTTGTCGCCTGCCTGACCCTGGTCCAGCAGTTTGCGGAACATTTCCACGCCGGTGCAAGTCGTTTTGACGGTATCGATGATGCCGACGATTTCGATCTCTTCGCCGACCTTGATGATGCCGCGTTCGATACGACCGGTCACAACGGTACCGCGACCCGAGATCGAGAACACGTCTTCCACTGGCATCAGGAATGCACCGTCAACAGCGCGCTCTGGGGTTGGGATGTAGGAATCGAGGGCATCGGCCAGACGCAGCACTGCGTCAACGCCCATTTCGCCTTCTTTGCCTTCCAGCGCCATACGGGCCGAACCTTTGATGATAGGCACGTCGTCGCCTGGGAATTCATATTTCGACAACAGCTCGCGCACTTCCATTTCAACCAGTTCCAGCAGTTCCGCGTCGTCGACCAGGTCGCACTTGTTCAGGAACACGATGATGTATGGAACGCCAACCTGGCGGGCCAGCAGGATGTGTTCGCGGGTCTGTGGCATTGGGCCGTCAGCTGCCGAGCACACCAGGATCGCGCCGTCCATCTGGGCTGCGCCGGTAATCATGTTCTTGATGTAATCGGCGTGGCCTGGGCAGTCAACGTGCGCGTAGTGACGCGAAGCCGTTTCGTACTCGACGTGGGCGGTGTTGATGGTAATGCCGCGTGCTTTTTCTTCCGGAGCCGCATCGATCTGGTCGTATGCTTTGGCTTCGCCGCCGAATTTCTTCGACAGAACCGTTGCGATTGCAGCGGTCAGCGTGGTTTTACCGTGGTCGACGTGGCCGATGGTGCCGACGTTGACGTGCGGCTTGGTCCGTTCGAATTTACCTTTTGCCATTTTGAACTCCTAATGATTTGATTAGATTGCTCAGGCACACGCCCGACGGTCTGGTTTGAATTGCTTCTGTGTTGCCTGCTGCGAATTCTGGTGCCCTTGACGTGGATCGAACACGTGGCCTCTCCCTTACCAAGGGAGTGCTCTACCACTGAGCTACAAGGGCTGTAATTTTGCTGCATGGATGCATAAAGCATCTGAACGGGAACTGGAGCGGGTGAAGGGAATCGAACCCTCGTCGTAAGCTTGGAAGGCTTCTGCTCTACCATTGAGCTACACCCGCGAGGTATCGTTCACTTATCTTCACTTGCTTTACCCAGTTTTTTTGCAAAAACTTGGTGGAGGGGGCTGGATTCGAACCAGCGTACTCGAAAGAACAGATTTACAGTCTGTCGCCTTTAACCACTCGGCCACCCCTCCGCGGGAACCGCAGAGTATGAAGCATCTACTCACAACTGTCAACCTTGTTTCGCATCGCTTGCTGCTGCATTTGCTTATAAAGAAGAAGTTGGCTGCTTCGGGGCGTGATTATAAGCCCCCAAATTAATAATGTGCAAGGGTTGGCGAAAAAAATTCGCATTTTTTTTGCGCCCCCTGCTTGCACCCCGCATTTCTCCGTCAAAACCGCATGCTACCGGGCGTCAGGCGGGTGCATCCAGGCCGCACCGCCCGGTTTGTACTTGCGCAGCAGCTGCTGGTGCAGGCCCGACAGCACCGGCAATTTGGGGTTGCGCGGGTCGAGCCGGCGCACGCCGGCGATCAGCCCCAGCACCTGCTGGCCCAGGCGCTCGTCCCAGCCTTCGTGTTCCAGGCATTTCAGCACGGCGACGGCGGCATTGAACACCACTTGCGGATTGTCGGGCAGACGCGTGACGGCCTCCCCCATCAACTCGACGGCGCCGCGGAAGTCGCCCTGCCCCGCCTTCGCCGCGCCGGCCGCCACCATGTCGGCCACTTCCTGGCGGCTTTGCCGCGCCAGCGCCCTGGCCAGCTCGTCGCAGCCGGCTTGCTCAAATACTTCCATGGCGCGTGTCATGGCCGCGCTGTCGGGCGCGTTGCGCATCACTTCGCGCATCACCTCGGCGGCGCCATCCTCGCGGCCATGGGCCAGGCAATAGCGCGCCAGCTCCGTCTTGACGGCGTTCGAGGCGCCGCCGCTGTGGCGGTTGGCGGCCAGCGCCGCGTCGAGCGACTCGGCCAGCCGCACCTGGTTGCCGGTCTGGCCGTGCAGCATGGCGCTGCACAGGGCGCTGCACAGTTCCGTGTTCGGCTGGCCGCCCATGGTGCGGTCCAGCTCGCGGATCACGGCGCCGGCCTGCAGCGGATCGTTCTTGCGCACCAGGGTTTGCACCAGGCGCACATGGTCTTCCGGGTCGCGAAACTCCGAGTACTTGGCCTTGCTGACCACCAGCTTCAGCGCTTTTTCCGCCGTCTCGACATCGTCGGCCGCCAGCGCCGCTTCGCCCAGGCGGCGCAGGCGGCGCACCGCATGCGGCGACAGGGCCACCGCCTCGGCCAGCGCGTTTTGCGCGTCCTGCGCGCGGCCCTGGGCCTGGTGCGTGCGCGCCAGCCAGTCATAGGCGTCGAGAAAACGCTTGTTGCTGTCGATCAGTTCTTCCAGCATCGCCTGCGCCGCCGGATAGTGCCCTTGCATGAACTGCGTCTTGGCCTGCCCCAGGCGCGCCCAGCCGATCGTTTTGGCGTCGTACAGCGAGGCGTAGATCGGTTCGGCTTCGGCCGCTTCGCCCAGCAGCAGATGCAGTTCGGCGCGCAGGCGCAGGAAATCGGTGGCGTAGCGCGGATACAGGCCGGCGCCTTCGCCGCAGGCGGCGATCGCGCCGCGTTCATTGCCGACATCGATCAGCTGGTGGATCGGCATGAAGGCGGCGCGCTTGTCGACGGCGCGGCCGATGCGCTCGAGCATGTTGTCGGCCGTGAACGGCTTCAGGATGTAGTCGGTCGGCAGCAGCTCGACGGCGCTGACCACCTTGGCAAAGCTGCCTTCGCCGGTGACCATGAAAAACATGGTCGAAGGATGGATCAGGCGGTGGTGGCGCAGGTCTTCCAGCATCTGCTGGCCGTCCTGGCCGCCTTCGAGGTCGTATTCGCACAGGATCAGGTCATAGCTGCGGTTGCCCAGCATGCGGATGGCCTGGCTGGAACTGCCGGCGTCGTCGATCTTGGCCAGGCCGCACAGATTGAGCATATTGTGCAGGCTCGAGCGCATGCCGCCATGCGGCTCGATGATCAGGGCGGACAGCCCCTTGAAGTCTTTCATGGAGTACGCGGCTGCATCAGAGGGCATGCTCCGGATGCCACAGCAGGGGTTCGTGATCGATCAGGTCGAGCAGCGCGGCCACCACTTGCGGATCGAACTGGCTGCCGCTGCGCTGTTCGATATACGCGCGCACCTGCGGATACGGCCACGCTTCCTTGTAGGGCCGCTCATGCAGCAGCGCGTCGAACACGTCGACCACGGCGACGATGCGCGCGGCCAGCGGGATCTCGCGCCCCTTCAGGCCGTTCGGATAGCCGGTGCCGTCGAAGTGCTCATGGTGGCCGCCGGCGATCTGCGCGCCATAGGTCAGGTAGCTGACGCCGTCGACCATATTGGCGGCCCGTTCCAGGATGGTACGCCCGACGCTGGCGTGCAACCGCATCTGTGCGCGCTCCGCGTCGGTATGCAAGCCCGGCTTCAACAGCACCGCGTCGGGCGTGGCGACCTTGCCGACATCGTGCAGGATGCTGGCCAGGCCTATCATGTCGAGCAATTGCGGCGTCAGCTCGTCGGCATACACGCCGCGCTGGCGCAGGCGATGGGCGATGGCGTCGGACAACTGCTGCACCCGCCGCACATGGCCGCCGGTGTCGCTGTCGCGAAATTCGGCCAGGTCGGCCAGCGCCACCACGGTTGCTTCCTGGGCCTTGCGCAGCTGGCCGAACATGTACAGATTGTCAAAGGCGGCGGCGATGCGTTCGCAAAATACTTCCAGCAAGTCGCGCTGGATCGGCGCCAGCGGCCAGGGCGGCGTGATCGAAATGGCCAGCTCGCGGTCGCTGGCCGTATGGATGAACAGCACGTTGGCGGGATGCTCGAACTGGCTGCGCTTTTCCGCAAACGCCTTGTCGATGGCTGACGCCAGCGCGTGCTCGGGCGGCATCGCGTTTGATTCGGCCAGCGCCGCATAGGTGCCGGTGGCGGCCACCACCTCGGGCCGCCCGGCGCCGCCCTGCATCAGGCACAGCACGCCGTCGGCGCCCACGTCGAGGATGGCGCTGACCTGGTTCAGCACGCCGGAAGCAAATTCGCGCAGGGAATGGATCTGGTACAGATTGGTGGCGCCAGCGAGGATCTTGCCCAGGCCGATGCGGCTGCGCTCGAGCATCATCAGGCTTTCATAGGCGCGCAATGCCGAGATCACGGTGGTAAACAGCTTTTGCGTGGTCAGCTCGGTCTTGGCCTTGTAGTCGTTGATGTCGTACTCGACGATCACGCGCTGCTCGGGCGCCTGGCCCGGCTGGCCCGTGCGCAGCACCACGCGCACGATATGGTTGTTCAGTTCGGCGCGGATGCGCTTGGCCAGGATCAGGCCGGCGTCGTCCGTTTCCATCACCACGTCGAGCAGCACCAGCGCGATATCGGGCGTATCGCGCAAGATATCGAACGCTTCGCGGCCGCTGTAGGCGGAAAACAGTTCCAGCTCGCGACCCTTGAAATTGACATTGCGCAGCGCCAGCCGCGTTACCGCATGCACATCGACGTCATCGTCGACGATCAGCACGCGCCACAGGCGCTGTTCAGGCGCCGCTGCTCCCGTCGGGGCCACCACGGGCTCATCCTCGTCGAGCAGCCAGTTATCGTCTGCATCGGCTGTGAGGTCGGTCATGGATACTCCCAAGGATTAAATACGCAAGACACAAGAAACCCTATTGCTTGATGCCTGTCAAGGATAATCAGATTAGATGCTGCTTACAACAGGATTTTGTGTCTCTTCCTGTGGCCTTGGCAGGCCGGGCGGTGGCGTGGCGGCGCTGCCGCTGCTGCTTTTGCCGCCACAGCCTTCACTGCCGGGCTCGACCGCCTGGTAGCGCACTTCATACTTGCCGGTCGCCAGTTGCTCGACGGTCAGCTTGTCATGCGCCAGCAGGTACAGATAGCGCACATTGGCGCCCCGTTCCAGGTCGAACAGCTTGACGAACACGGGGGTGGCATTGGCGCTGTTGTCGAGCGTGACGGACAGGTCGTCGCCCTTGTTGCCGATGGCAAAGCCGCTGACATAACCGGACTGCTGCGGCCACGGCTCGCCATTGGGCGCCACCAGCGCCTGCGCCGCGCCATCGCAGGCGGGCAGGCCCGCTTTCAGGCTCAGCTGAGCCACGGCCAGCACCTTGATCTCGGGTATTTTTGGCTGCGCCGGCTCGGGCGCATAGGGCTTGCCGACGGCCCAGCTGTCGATCGCCACGGCCTCCGGCTTGGTCTCGGCCCTGACCTCCGGCTTGTGTTCCTCAGCGGCGTCGGCTTTCACGCCATCGCGCGCCAGGCCGGTCCAGGC
This sequence comes from Janthinobacterium psychrotolerans, assembly GCF_001677885.1. Taxonomy (GTDB): domain Bacteria; phylum Pseudomonadota; class Gammaproteobacteria; order Burkholderiales; family Burkholderiaceae_D; genus Janthinobacterium; species Janthinobacterium psychrotolerans. Next base: position 315,847 of record NZ_LOCQ01000061.1, read on the forward strand.
CGAAGCCAGTGCGGCCGGCACCTGCGGCGAGCTGCCCTGCACCAGCAAGGCGCCCAGCCAGCCCAGCAGCAGGCAGGCAAGCAAACTCAGCCACCAGCGCCAGTCGCGCCAAACGGGCATCGCGCCGCGCCGCGCCTTGGACGGCGGCACATCCTGCGCCCAGCCATGCTCATGCTGTGCGCCCGACGCGCGGCCATCCTTGTGCCGCCCTTCTTCCTGGTGGGTGCTTTCCAGCCATTCGATTTCCCATTCCTCGGCGGCGATCCACTCGTCATGCTCCTTGCGGCGCAGCGGGTCGGACAGGGTGCCATAGGCGCTGTTGAGGATGGCCATGATGCGGGCCGCCTTCTCGTCGCCGGGATTCTTGTCGGGATGGTATTTCTGGCTCAGGGCCTTGTACGCGGCACGTATGACTTCCTGCGGCGCCAAACGCGCCACTTTCAGGTTGTCATAGTGTGTATGTATCTTTCCCATCGTTCTATCTTGAAATCCGTGCGCGGCGACGGGTTCTTGCCGGCTGCAGCCAGGCGGTAGCGGTCATGATATACGATTTGACAAGACGAACCACGGCCGGCGGCGAAATTTCGCCAGCCGCCGTGTCAATTCACAGCCGGTGGCTGCGGTCGGCCGCCGACAGCGCATCGGGCAAGCTGACGCCATGCCCCACCGCCAGCACCTTGAACAATTCGCCCATCTCGGCCGGCGAGACCAGCTTTTGCAGCGCGATCGATTGCGGCAAAAAGGTTGTCGCCTGTTCCGGATCGCTGCGCATCAGCAGTTCGCCGATGCCGGCGCCGAGCAAAAAGCTGGCCTGGTTCATGTAGGCCAGCACATCGAGGCCCGCGTCCTGGGCCGCGACCGCCATCGCCGTAAAATCGACGTGGGCCGTGATGTCCTGCAGACCAGGCAAATAGAACGGGTCGGCATGCGCATGGTGGCGGTAATGGCACATCAGGGTGCCGGTCGCGCGCAGGTCCAGGTAATACTCGTGGGCCGGAAAGCCGTAGTCGAACAACAAGGCCGCGCCGCCACGGCCCGCCGTCAGCATGCGCGCCAGCGAGCGCATGAAGCCGCAGGCCACGCCGTGGATTTCGGTCACGTAGCCGACCGGCAGTAGCTCGGCCTCGGGAATTTGCGCGGCGATCTGCGCGGCAATCTCCGCACCCGCCAAGCGCTCGATATGGACAAACCGTCCATCGGCAATGCCGACGTCGAGCTCGCACCAGCCGGCCGGGGTTTTGCTGACCAGGCTGACGGGCATGGCGTCGAGCACTTCATTGCCGAACACGGCGCCTTCGAAACTGTCGGGAAAGCCATCGAGCCAGACGACTTGTGCAAACGCGGCCAGGGCAAGCTCCTGGCGCGCGCGCAATTCGCCCGACAATTCGACGATCGCATACTGTTCGATAACGATGCCGGCGCTGGCCGCCTCGGTCAGGATGTCAAATGCCAGCTTGCCGGTACCGGCGCCAAATTCCAGGATGCGCGGGGCCGTTTGCGCCATAATAGCGGCTGCCACATGGGCCAGGGTGGCGCCAAACAACGGCGATATTTCAGGTGCGGTTGTAAAATCGCCATGTTCGCCCAGCTTGGCGGCGCCGCCGCTATAGTAACCAAGGTCAGGCGCATACAGCGCCAGCTCCATGAAACGGGCAAACGGAATGGCGCCGTCGTGCCGCGCGATCTCGGCGGCAATCAGGTGCTGCAAGGCATGGGACGCGGCCAGCGCGTCGCTATCGGGTTCGGGTAGGGACATTCCCGCATTGTAACGAATCGGCCGGCCCGCCGTCTCCATCACCATACGCATAAAAGTACATGAACCACACTTCGACAGACACAACCGGCACGCCTCCCAAGGTCGCACTCGTCACGGGCGCCGCGCGCCGCATCGGCCGCGCCATCGCGCTGGGCCTGGCGCGCGAGGGCTGGGATATCGCCGTGCATTACCGCGCTTCGCGCGAGGAAGCATTGACCCTGGTCGACGAGCTGACCGCCCTGGGCCGGCGCGCCCAGGCCTTCCGGTGCGACCTGGCGCAGGAAGCGCAGGTGCGCCAGCTGCTGCCGCAGGCGCAGCAACAGCTGGGCCGCATTACTTGCGTGGTCAACAACGCTTCGTTGTTTGAATACGACAATGCCGGCGATTTTTCCTGCACCGCGCTCGACGCCCACATGCACGCCAACCTGGCCGCGCCGGTGCTGCTGGCCCAGGCGCTGTACCAGGCCACGCCATCCGGCGAACAAGCCGTGGTGATCAACTTGCTGGACCAAAAACTGTACAATCTCAATCCTGATTTTTTGTCGTACACCTTGTCCAAGGCCGCGCTGCTGTCGGCGACCACCATGCTGGCCCAGGCGCTGGCGCCGACAGTGCGCGTGGTCGGCATCGCCCCCGGCATCACCATGGTGTCGGGCGAGCAAAGCGAAGCGAACTTCGTCAAGGCGCACGAAAACACCCCGCTGGGGCGCTCGAGCACGCCGCAGGATATTGCCGACTGCGTGTGCTACGTGGCCGGCGCGCGCGCGCTGACCGGCACCACCTTGCTGGTCGATGGCGGCCAGCACCTGATCGGCTTGCCGCGCGACGTCATGTTCCTGACCAAATGAATCAGCCGATCCACCGGCTACCCCAACATACAAGCATCATTAAAAGGTAAAACCATGTCCTCCGCCCTGTTCCACCCCCGCCTGGCCGATTGCCGGCGCCTGTTCCTGCGCAATTACGAAGTGCTGATCAATATCGGCGTCTACGACTTCGAGAAAAAGGGCGAGCAGCGCGTCCTGATCAATGTCGACCTGTATATTCCGCTGGCCCAGTCGACGCCGAAAGACGATCAGCTCGACGAAGTGGTCGACTACGACTTCATGCGCGACACGATTGCCAAGCGCATGGCGCAAGGCCATGTGCAGCTGCAGGAAACCCTGGTTGACGACGTGCTGGCCGCCATGCTGGCGCACCCGCGCGTGCGCGCCGCGCGCGTGTCGTCGATGAAACCCGACGTCTACCCGGACTGCGAAGGCGTGGGCGTGGAAGTATTCCAGATCAAGGATGCGGCATGAACGAGGCGACGATGGAAATGACGACGACGGCGGTGGAAATTCCGGCCAATATCGAAGCGCAGAAACTGGCGCGCAAGAAGGCCGAAAAGATCGCGCTGGAAAACAACAAGCTGCACAAGCGTTTGTGCCGCCTGGTGGGCCAGGCGATCGGCGACTTCAACATGATCGAAGAGGGCGACAAGGTGATGGTGTGCCTGTCCGGCGGCAAGGACAGCTACGCCCTGCTCGACATCCTGATGACCTTGCGCGAGCGCGCGCCGATCCACTTCGATATCGTGGTGGTCAACCTGGACCAGAAGCAGCCCAACTTCCCGCCCGAGATCCTGCCGGCCTACCTGACGGAACTGGGCGTGGCCTTCCATATCGAGAACCAGGACACCTACAGCATCGTCAAGCGCCTGATCCCGGAAGGCAAGACCACCTGCTCGCTGTGCTCGCGCCTGCGCCGCGGCATCCTGTACCGCGTGGCCGACGAGCTGGGCGCGACCAAGATCGCGCTGGGCCACCACCGCGACGATATCCTGGAAACCTTTTTCCTCAATATGTTCTTTGGTGGAAAACTGAAAGGCATGCCGGCCAAGCTGGTGTCCGACGACGGCAAGCACATGGTGATCCGCCCGATGGCGTATGTAAAAGAAGAAGACACCGAGCGCTATGCCGAAGTGAAGGGTTTCCCCATCATTCCATGCGACCTGTGCGGTTCGCAGGAAAACCTGCAGCGCAAGCAGATCAAGGCCATGATGCGCGACTGGGACAAGAAATTCCCGGGCCGCGTGGAAAGCATCTTCTCGGCCATGTCCAACGTGGCGCCGTCGCACCTGATGGACGGCAAGCTGTTCGGCTTTGGCGACCTGAAGGCGGACGGCCTGGCCAATCCGATGGGCGATATCGCGTTCGATGAAGAGCCGTGCTCGACGCCAACGACGTTTGGCGCGACGATCCCGCTGCAGTCGGTGTAAGGCCTGGCGGCGCCATCGCGATGAGGTCGCCGCCATGAAGACTTACTGATTAAAACTCTTCCCGGTCATCGCCGCCGCGCAGGACTTTGCACAGCGCCTCCTGGCCAGGGAACCGGGTGCGCTGGCGGCCTACCTGAAGATGCTCAGTTCGGGCGGATCAAGCTATCCATATGAGCTGGTGAAGGCGGCCGGGGTCGACCTGGCCACGCCGAAACCGTACCAGGCGCTGGTGGCGCGCATGAATGGCATCATGGACCGCATCGAGGCGATCGAGAGCAAGCGCGGGAAATAACCGCGACAGCGATCATTGAGGGCGGCCGTTTTCGCCTTCCGCAGCGGCAAACGCCGCGGCATCGCTCTCGAACATGTCTTCCAGTTCCTCGCGCGCCTTGCGCGTGAGGGACATGACTTTCTGCTGGTCCTGGAAATGCGGCGCCACGTCAAGCAGGGTTTTCAGGTTGTGCGTGCGGAAGATGGCGGCCGCGCGTTCGGCCCGCTCGGCGCTGTAGCCGGCCTGGCGCAGGGTCTGCTCGCCCAGCAGCAGCGCGGCGGCAAAGGTCTCGCGCTCGATCAGGGTCACGCCGCGGTTCATCAGTTCATAGTAATGCGTGACGTTGCGCGCGCGCGCCAGGATGGTCAGGTGCGGCAGGCGCAGGCGCACGGCGTCGACCAGCGCCAGGCTGTCGTCGACATCGTCGATGGCGATCACCAGCGCTTTCGCCTTTTCGATGCCGGCCGCCACCAGCAGGTCGACCCGCGTGGCGTCGCCATAAAACACCTTGAAGCCAAACTTGCGCAGCAAGTCGATCTGGTCCGGGTCGTGGTCGAGCACCGTCACGCCGATCTTGTTGGCGGCCAGCAGGCGGCCGATGATCTGGCCGAAGCGGCCGAAGCCGGCGATCATGATGGGGTTGTCCTGCGCTTGCATGGTGTCGTCGGGCCGGCGCTTCTTGTCGCTGCGCAGGCGCGGCGCCACCAGCTTGTCGTGCGCCAGCAGCAGCAAGGGCGTGGCCACCATCGACACCGTCACCACCACCACCAGCACGGCGCTGGTTTCGGGCGTGAAGACGTGGACGGCCAGCGCGGCGGCGAACACCACGAAGGCGAATTCGCCGCCCTGCGACAGCAGCAGCGCAAAGAACAGCTGCTGGCCGCGTGGAATATCGAACAGCTTGGACAGGCCATACAGCAACGCGATCTTGATGGCCAGCAGGCCGGCCACCAGCGCCAGGATCAGCAGCGGCTGGGCGCGCAGCACGCCGAAGTCGACCGACATGCCCACGGCGATAAAGAACAGGCCCAGCAACAGCCCCTTGAATGGTTCCAGGTCGCTGATCAGTTCCTGGCGGTATTCCGAGTCGGCCAGCAGCACGCCGGCGACAAAGGTGCCGAGCGCCATCGACAGGCCCACCGATTCCATCAGCACGCAGATGGCGATCACCAGCATCAGCGCAAAGGCGGTGAAAATTTCGCGCAATTCCGTCCTGGCGATAAAGCGCAGGATCGGATTGACGAGGAAACGCCCGGCCACTACCAGGGCCGCCAGCACGGCCACCAGTTTCAAGACCCGCAGCCAGCCCGGCGCATCGCTATGCGTGGCCAGGCCGCCCAGCAGCGGCACCAGCGCGATCATCGGGATGGCGGCGATATCCTGGAACAGCAGAATGGAAAAACCGGCCGAGCCGGCCGGCGTCGACATCAGCTTGCGCTCGCCCAGAGTGGCGAGCACGATGGCGGTCGACGACAGCGACAAGCCCAGGGCACCCACCAGCGCCGTGCGCCAGTCGACGCCCAAGGCCATGGCGCCGGCGCACAGGCCGGCGCTGACCAGCGCCACTTGCGCGCCGCCCCAGCCGAAGATGGGCCGGCGCAGCAGCCAGAGCCGCTTCGGTTCCAGTTCCAGGCCGATCAGGAACATCAGCAGCACCACGCCGAACTCGGAAAAGCTGAGGATCACGTCGACGTTGTTGATCAGGCCCAGGCCAAACGGCCCGATGATGACGCCGGCGACCAGGTAGCCCAGCACGGCGCCCATGCCCAGGCGTTTGGCCAGCGGCACCATGACGATGGCGGCGACCAGGTAAAACAGGATATTGAGTAGAAAACTGTGGTGTTCCATGCGAATTCCGGTAAAACGTGACTGGAATCGCAATCATGCCTGAACTTGCCTGCGGCGTGACCCAGCCGAAGGCCAGGCCCGCCGCTATTTTTTCGCCGCCACCCGCGCGCGCAGCGCATCGAACATTTTCGGGATGCTGTCGCGGCTCATGCTGTCGACGATCCAGCCAAAACCCATCGGCACCGGACCTGGGTCGGTGTACACCTGGTATTTGATGGCGGTGGCGCCGGCATCCTGCGGGTCGGGCGACAGCTGCCAGTAGCCGCTGGTATCAAAGATGGTGTCCTCGATTTTCACGCCCTCCATCGGCACGAGCTTCCAGGCCAGGTTGCAGCTGGCGTCGCCGGTTTTCGGCGTCATCTTCAGGCGGTACTGCTTGACTTTCCCCATCGGCAGCTTGAGCGTGACGTCGACCAGCGAGGCGCCGCCGCCGGCGGGAGCGACCTTGATCTTGTCGACGTTGGGCATGAACTGCGGGTAGCCGGCAAAATCCTGGATCGCCGCGCAGACGGCAGCCACGCTGGCCGGCATGCTGGTGCTGGCGGCAAAGGCCTTGCCGGGCACGCCGGGCTTGCTGACATCGACCAGGTTGACGGAGACAGCGGCGGCGGCTGTGGCGGTGAACGCGGCCAGCGGGCCACAGGCAGCCAATACGAACAGCAGGGTCTTCATGGTTTTTCCTGGTCGATCTGCGCGCGGATCGCTTCCACGTCGACGCGCTTGAGGTATTTTTCGATATTTCTCCACACCGCGTGGTAGCCGTAGCCGCCGTTCTTCAGCTCGTCGATGGCCTTTTCGCGCGGCCAGCCCTGGTACAGCATGCGGTACATGGCCGTCATCATGCCGGTACGGTCGGCGCCGTGCAGGCAGTGCAGCAGCACCGGGCCTTGTTCTTCGGCGGCGCGGATGCTGCGCATCGCTTCGATCACATGGCGGTCGCGAATCGCCCAGGTATTGATGGGGATGCGCACGGTGCGGATGCCGCTGTCCTTCAGCACTTCGGTATCCGAATGAAACGAGCGCAGGCTGATCACGGTTTTCACGCCCAGCGACTGCAGCTGCGCCACATCGGCGCGATCGAGCATGGCGCTGCGGTACAGCACCGGCGTGACCTGGTGCAGGTTCGACACATGCGGCATCGGCGTGGCCCAGTCGGGATGGCGCTCGGGCTTGGCGGAAGAGCCAGGAGCCTGGCTGTTCGCCGGCGCCATCATCAGGCCGAACGACAGCGCCAGCAAGGCGGCGGAAATGAAGCGGATGGAGCTCATGATTTTCTCCGGTAAGAAAAGTACAGCAGCGCGCTGGCCGCCAGCAGCGAGACCCAGTAATCGGTCGGTGCAAACAGCATCCAGTGCTTGTGCCAGGCGATGTGGGCCGGGCTGAAATGCGCCACGCCATAGGCGGGATTCATCACGAACCACAGATAGTCCTCGATTACCCAGAACAGCATGATGCAGCCGATGGCGCGCGCTTCCAGGCGCCACGACCACTGCCCCAGAAACAGCAGCGGAAAATGAAAGAACAGCGCAACAAACGGAAACACCCAGGCATGGTAGCCGGTCATGGGGCGGCCGCCCCAGAAGATATCGAGCAGCCAGTGGTGTTCGATGCGCCAGGTGGGCAGGTTGGCGGCCCAGCCGGCCGCGCCTTCGATCTGGATTTCCACCTGTGCGAAAAACAGGCCCAGCAAGGCGACCCAGGCCAGGGTCGCGGCGATCTGCCACGGTTTGACGGTACTGCCCGTCATGCCTGCGCCTGCGGCACTGTGGCCAGCACTTTGGCCAGCACCTCCAGCGCGGCGCGCGGGCGGCCCAGCGCCAGCGCCCGTTCACGCATCGCCTGCAACTGTTCCGGGTGATCGAGCAGATGGCGCACGCGGTATTCCAGGCTGGCGCCGTCGAGCGCCTTCAGGGCCACGCCCTGTTCCAGCAGGAAGTCGGCATTGCGCTCTTCCTGGCCGGGAATCGGCGAATTGACGATCATCGGCAAGCCGAGCGCCAGGCACTCGGAGGTGGTCAGGCCGCCCGGCTTGGTGATGACCAGGTCGGCGCAGGCCATCAGCCGTTCGACTTCGCTGGTAAAACCCTGCGCCAGCAAACGGCCCGGATATTGCGCGGCCAGCGCCGTCAGTTTCGCCAGCGCGGCCGCGTTTTTGCCGGCCAGCACGATCAGCTGGAAGTCGCCTTCGAGAAGGAGCAGGCCTGCGGCGATGGTGTCGAGGCTGCCCAGGCCGGCGCCGCCGCCCATCAGCAAAATGGTCTTGCGCTGCGGGTCCAGCCCGAACGCCTGCGCGCACTGCATGCGCTTCGGTGCCTGCGCAAAGGCCGGCATGATGGGAATGCCCGTCACGTGGATGCGCTCAAAGGCGATGCCTTCGTGGCGCATGCGGAACGCCACTTCATCGGTGGCGGCAAAATAGCCCTGCATATGGTCGAGCACCCACATGCGGTGCAGGTCGAAGTCCGTCACCTGCACCCACACGGGGCAGTCCAGCTGGTGATCGCGCAGCGCGCGCGACAGCAGTTCGGCCGGCAGGAAATGCGTGCAGACGATGGCGTCGGGCGCAAACGCGGCGATCTGCGCCATCAGCGCGCGCGTGTTGAGGCGCTCGATGGCGCGGCGCACGCGCTGCATCGAGCTGTCTTTCGGCGCATCGTGCGTGGCGTGGTACAGATAGCCCCACAGCGCTGGCGCCTTGTTGACCAGCTTGATGTAAAAGTCGGTGTACAGCTTGCGAAACGCGGGCGTGACGAAATCCATCACGTCGATATGGCGCGCGGTGGCCAGCGGGCCGGTGCCGTCCGCTCCATCATGCCCCGCATACGCCTCGATCGCCTGCGCGGCGCGCAAATGGCCGGCGCCGGCCGAGACGCTGAGAATCAGGATTTTTTTGGGTGGGTGCTGCGGCATGTGCGTGCGCTCCAGGTAAGCCTTATCGGGAAAGCAAGCACAATAGCATCAACTGCCGCGCGCACATTACATCTTCGCAAGCGACCCGCAATTTGCCCTTATTTGACTGCCGGCGCCACGTCGGTGCGCAGTACCGGATACAGATTCAGGCGCTCGTCCCACGAAGCATGGCGGCGCGCGAAAAACGCCAGCCGCGCTTTCGGATTGCCGGCAAAGGCAGGATCGTCGGCCAGCTTCTGGCGGAACTGGGCCGCCAGCGCCGGGTCCGCCGCCAGCTGCGCGCGCGCCACGTCTTCGGCCACATAATCTTCCATGTATTCCTTGGCCTCGTAGGCTGTGTTGAAACTGCCCCAGGCCTGCAGCGAATCGGGCGCGCGTGGCTCCAGCAGCGCCAGCACCAGGCGCGCCTTGGGCTGGTTGACCGGCACATACAGGGCGCCGGCGCCTATCGTACGCCGCTCGGCTTGCCATTCGCCCGTCACCTGCGCCGTCTGGCGGCCTTCGAACGATTGCGCGCCGAATGTCACGCCGCTGGCGCGAAAGGTCTCGACCATCTGCTTGTCCAGCTCTGTGCGCAGCACCTGATAGCGCACGCCGTGCTGGCGCAGTTTTTCCGCCACCATGGCGGCGCGCGCGGCCGGTACCAGGTAGCCGGCCTTCGGCGCCGTGACCTGCAGGTCGGGCACGATCTCGTCGCGCAGCGGCACCGTCCACAATTGCGGCGTGGTCTCGTCGTAGCGCGTCATCAGGGCGCCTGAAATCCCGGATGGCGTGCGCGTATAGGCGTAGCCGCGAAAGTCGATCATGCGGGTTTTGTCGGTGGTTTTATAACTGAGCGGCACGCTGGTGCCGGCCAGCTGCTGCGCGCGCGCGTCCGCCGCCAGGGCCGTGCCGCGCCAAACGGCGCCGTGCCGCGCCACGTGTTCCAGCAGCGAGACGATGGTGTTGCGCGTGAGGCGCACACGGGTCGGGTAGTCCTTCCACGAATGGGTTTCCACCAGCACGCCGAAGCGGTTGCGCAGCTGGAAGTAGCCGTGCGAAAAGCGCGGGTTCGGTGCGCCGTCGACAAAGCCCGACTGCGGATTGTCTTCCTCGGCAAACGAGATATAGAACGGCTTCGGATCGGAACCCTGTTTCGCCAGGTCGGCCAGCACGCCGTCACGCAAGGCAGTGCCGGCCTGGCGCAGGTCCATGTCGCCCGTATGCACGGGTTCGACCTGGATCGAGATATCGGGTTCGAACTGGGCGCCGTCGGTCACATGCAGGTCGACATAGGCCAATGGGTCCCAGGCGTTGAGCAGCGCCAGCATCTGCTGCATTTCGGGCGCGTCGGCCTTCATGTAATCGCGGTTCAGGTTGAAATTTTGCGCCGTGCTGCGCCAGCCCATTTCCACCGGGCCGCGCTGGTTGGGACGGTTCCACTGGCCGAAGCGCTCGTGGCCGTCAACGTTAAACACCGGCACGAACAGCAGCACCTGCTTGTCGAGCGCGCCGGGCGCCGCCTTGCCGTCCAACACTTCGCGCAGCGCCAGGAAGCCCGCATCCTTGCCATCGATCTCGCCGGCATGGATGCCGCCCTGCACCAGCAGCACCGGCAGCTTGCGCCGCGCCGCTTCCTGCGCGCTCAAGGCGCCCGTGTTCGACACCGCCAGCGCCAGCATCGGCCGGTTTTCAGGCGTGCGGCCAAATTCAAAGCAGCGCACCTGCTGCGGATAGCGGGCCTGGAACTGCCGGCACAGCGTTTCCACCTCGGCATAGCGGCCCGTGTGCAAAAAGCCCGAGCGTTCGGCCACCGTGGCCAAGGACGTGGCGGCTTGCGCAGGCAGGGCAAAGGTGGACAGCAAGGCGGCGGACAGCAGGGCGTGGCGTAGCATGGGAAAAGCTCCAGCGGCAGATGGGAAGCGGGCAATTATAGTGGTAGCAGTCAGGCAGAGCAGCAAGCCGGAAATGCAGTGCTGCAATCCCGGCCTTTTTATCCCGACATTGCAGCTAGTGTCACGGGCAACGATACCGCGCCGCCATCAAGGCTGGCGGCCGATGGCGATTTCCTTGTATTGCGGGCGCAGCAGGCGGGCAGCGACCGTCTCCGAACTTTCCACCGTGCCGAGCAGCCGGCTCATGCCGGTCGGCAAAGTGCAACGGCCGGTATTGCGGTATTGCAGGGCGGCCGCCAGCATGGCTTCATTGGCGTCGCCGAGCGCATGCTGGTAGTCGTCGGCCACGGCGCAGGTGGGCGCCATGCCGTCGGCATAGTCGCCAAAGCCCTTGGCGTTGACGCCCTGGAACTGCACCGCAAAATAGGTGGTGCCGCAGTTCGGCTGCGGATAGAAGCCATAGGGCTTGCCGCAGGTCGTGCCGCCGATCAGATTGACCTCGACATCGACGCCGCGCAAGCCGTTGATGATCGCTTCGCTGGCCGAGCAAGTATTGCCGGTGGTCAGCAAGGTGACGCGCTTGAGGCCGAGATAGGGCAGCGCCGTGCCCTTGGCCAGCGGATTGGCCGAGGCCAGGCCCTGGCTTTGCGCATGGAAACCCAATGGTGCTTCGCGCCGGATCTTGTCGTTGGCGATGATCTGCTCGAAGGTCTTGCCGCTGGTCGTTTGCGGACCGGCGATCATGTAGGCCAGTTCGCTGGCGACATCGAGCAGGCCGCCGCCGTTGTAGCGTACGTCGAGCACCAGGTCGCTGATGCCGGCCGCCTGGAAGCGGCGCATGGTGTCGACCAGCTGGCGCTCGGCCACATTGTTATGCGTATTGAAGGTCAGATAGCCGACCTTGCCGGTGGGCGTATCGATGATGCGCTCATTCTGCACGGCGCTGGTATTGACTGCAATCGACTGCAAGCTGGCGTTGATGCTGGCGCCGTTGCGCAGGAAGCTCACCGTGTGCCTGCCTTGCGCCGCCGGGAACAAAGCGGCATTGATGGTATCGACGCTGGCCTGGCCGGCCGCGTTGACGAAGTCGACGCCATCGACGGTTTGCAGCACATCGCCGCGCTGCAGGCCGGCCAGCGCCGCCGGCGAGCCCGGCTCGACGATCGTGATCACCGCCTTGCGGGGCGGCGTGGTCTGCGTCAGCGCCAGCAGCATGCCGTAGCCGAGCTCGACACCCTTGAGCGAGGCTTCCCATTCGGCCGTCGTGTAGGTGAAATGAAACCGGTCCTTGAGCTTGCCCGAGGCGGTGGTGGCCGGGGTTTTCAGCACATTGAAATAGGCGATCGGGGTGCTGAAGTTCTGCGGCAAATACGTGGTCGGCACTTCCTTGTACCAGAGATAGCTCTCGTCGATCCAGCTGCGCACCCAAGTCAGCTCATTGAGCAGGCTGCCCTGGCGGTCGCTGGCGTTGCCGCTGCGCGGTTTTTCGCACAGGTTTTGCACGGTATTCGAGGCAACAATGGCCGGCGTAAGGTCGCCGCTACCCGGTGTCGGCGTGCTCGCCGCTGGCGGCGTCGACGTGTCGCTGACGGCCGGACTGCCGCCGCCTCCTCCGCCGCCACAGGCACTGAGCAACACGAACAAGGGAGCCGCCAGCAGGGACACATCGCGCAAGGTTTTCACAATTATTTTCCGCAGAGAAACTATCTGAAGATTATAAGCCTTTTCAAGAAAAGTTAACCATTACAATACTGAAATAAACATGTAAAAATGGCGCCCGCAGGCGCCATTTCATGAGGTCGTTATTTTATCAAGCCACCGTGGCCGGCAGCGGTGGCGCCACCGGCGCACTGGCCGGCACCGGCACCGGGGAATTGAACGCGCTCAGCAGGCTCGCTTCCTTCTCCTTGGCCGCTTTCAAGTGGCGCTCCTTGACATGGCCATAGCCGCGGATATCTTCCGGAATGCTGGCGATGGCCACCGCCTGCGCCAGTTTGGCCGTGGTCAGTTTCGGCAACAGGGCGCCCACCGTGCGGCGGTAGTCATCGATCAGCGCGCGCTCCATCTTGCGCTCGGCCGTGTAGCCGAAGATATCGAACGCGCCGCCGCGCAAGCCCTTCATTTTCGCCAGCACACCGAACGCCTTCATCATCCACGGGCCAAATTCCTTTTTCACCAGGTGGCCCTGGGCGTCGGTTTTCGCCATGATCGGCGGCGCCAGGTGGAACTTGAGCTTGATGTCGCCTTCGAACATGGCGGCGATCTTGGCCTGGAACGCGCCATCGGTATACAACCGCGCCACTTCGTACTCGTCCTTGTAGGCCATCAGCTTGTAGAAGTAGCGCGCCACGGCTTCCGTCAAACGCAGCTGCGGGCCGTTCAGGGCGGTTTCGGCGGCGCGCACCTGGCCCACGAAGTCCAGATACTGCTGTGCATAGGCGCGGTCCTGGTAGGCCGTCAGCAGGTGCACGCGTTTTTCGATGATGTCGTCGAGCGTGTCGATGCGCTTGAATTCCACCACCTTGGCCGGCGCCGTCATGCGCTGCAGGCTGGCGGTATCGTGGGCGCCCGCGCGGCCCCAGTTGAAGGCCGCCTTGTTGAAGGCCACCGACACGTTGTTCAGGTCGATTGCCTTCATGATCGCCGCTTCACTGAGCGGTACCTTGCCCTTTTGCCAGGCGTAACCGAGCATGAACATATTGGTGGCGATCGAGTCGCCCATCAGCGCCGTGGCGATCTGGCCCGCGTCGATAAACTCCACATGGTCCTTGCCGCAGGCTTTTTCGATTTCCATGCGCGCGGAAGCACCCGGGAACTGCCAGTCCGGGTTTTTCACAAAGGCCGCCGTCGACGAACTGGTCGAGTTGATCATGGCCCAGCTGCGGCCCTCGCCCATGCGCGACAAGGCGTCGCGGCTGGCCGTGACGATCAGATCGCAGCCGATCACCAGGTCGGCCGCGCCGGTGCCGACGCGCGTCGAATGGATATCTTCCTGGCGGTCCGCCAGGCGCACGTGCGACATCACCGGACCGCCCTTTTGCGCCAGGCCGCTCATGTCGAGCACGGAACAGCCCTTGCCTTCGACATGCGCCGCCATCGCCAGGATCTGGCCGACGGTGACCACGCCGGTGCCGCCGATGCCGGTCACCAGAATGCCGAACGGTTCGGCCGTCGACGGTATCACCGGCGTCGGCAAAGCCGGCACTTCCGGGCCGCCCTGATCAAAGCTGGCCGCTTTTTTCGGCTTTTTCAAGCCGCCGCCTTCGACCGTCACAAAGCTCGGGCAGAAACCGGTGGTGCACGAAAAATCCTTGTTGCAGGACGACTGGTTGATCTGGCGCTTGCGGCCCAGCTCGGTTTCCAGCGGCTCGACCGACAGGCAGTTCGATTGCACGGAACAGTCGCCGCAGCCTTCGCAGACGGCTTCGTTGATCACGGCGCGCTTGGCCGGGTCCGGGTATTCATTGCGTTTGCGGCGGCGGCGTTTTTCCGAGGCGCAGGTCTGGTCATAAATCATGGCCGACACGCCCGGCATGTCGCGCAGTTCGCGCTGCACGTCCATCAGTTCGGAACGGTGGCGCACGGTCACGCCCTCGGCCCAGGCGTAGCCGGACGGGTATTTTTCCGGTTCGTCGGTGACGACGATGATCGGGCCCACGCCTTCGGCGGCGATCTGGCGCGAGATGATGGCTGGCGACAATGGCCCATCGAATTCCTGGCCGCCCGTCATCGCCACCGCATCGTTGAACAGAATCTTGTAGGTGATATTGACCTTGGCCGACACCGCCGCGCGGATCGCCAGGATGCCCGAGTGAAAATATGTGCCATCACCGAGGTTGGTAAACACGTGCTTTTCATTGGTGAACGGCGCCTGGCCGACCCAGGTGACGCCTTCGGCGCCCATATGGGTAAACGTCGACGTTTCGCGGTCCATCCACAGCACCATATAGTGGCAACCGATGCCGGCCAGGGCGCGCGAGCCTTCGGGCACCTTGGTCGAACTGTTGTGCGGGCAACCCGAGCAGAAGAACGGCGTGCGGTCCTTTTGCGGATCGGGTTTCACGCTGATCGCTTTGAGGACGTTTTCTTTCGCTTCCAGGTAGGCGATGCGTTGCTTGACGCGCTGCTCGACCGGATGGCCGGCGTAGTAGCGCGAAATACGGCTGGCGATCGCACGCGCGATCATGGCCGGGTTCAGTTCATAGGTGGCCGGCAGCAGCCAGTCGCCGTGGCCGGTGCCCTTCTGGTTGCTCCATTCGCCCGTGTCGTCGAACTTGCCGACCACGCGCGGACGCTCGCCATCCTTGAGGTTGTACAGCTCTTCCTTCAGGGCGTATTCGAGGATTTGCCGTTTTTCTTCCACCACCAGGATCTCGTCCAGACCCTTGGCAAACTCATGCACGCCGTCCGCTTCCAGCGGCCAGGTCATGCCGATCTTGTAGAGGCGAATGCCGATATCGGAGGCGGTCTGCTCGTCGATGCCGAGGTCGGCCAGCGCCTGGCGCGTGTCCAGATACGATTTGCCGGCGGTAATGATGCCGATGCGCGCCTTCGGGCTGTCCCAGATGATTTTATTGAGCTTGTTGGCGCGCGCATAGGCCAGCGCGGCATACCATTTGTAGCTGTTCATCCGTACTTCCTGGTCCAGCACGGTGTCCGGCCAGCGGATGTTCAGGCCACCGGCGGGCAGCTCGAAGTCGGTCGGCAGGGTGATCTGCACGCGGTCCGGATCGAAATCGACGGCCGCGCCCGACTCGATAATGTCGGTCACGCATTTCATCGACACCCATAGCCCCGTGTAGCGGCTCATGGCCCAGGCGTGCAGGCCGTAATCGATATATTCCTGCACCGACGACGGGTACAGCACGGGGATGCCGCAGGCGTTCAGGATATGGTCGGACTGGTGCGCGGTGGACGAGGATTTGGCCGCATGGTCGTCGCCGGCCAGCACCAGCACGCCGCCATGTTTGGCGGAACCGGCATTGTTGGCGTGCTTGAACACATCGCCGCAGCGGTCCACGCCAGGGCCCTTGCCGTACCACATGCCGAATACACCGTCGTATTTGGCGTCTTCGAACAGATTGGTCTGCTGCGTGCCCCACACGGCCGTGGCCGCCAGGTCTTCGTTCAGGCCAGGGTGGAATTTGACGTGGTGTTCGTCGAGGTATTTCTTGGCTTTCACGGCCGTCATGTCGACGCTGGTGACGGGCGAGCCGCGGTAGCCGGTGATATAGCCGGCCGTATTGAGGCCGGCCTTGAGGTCGCGTTCGCGCTGCATCATCGGCAGGCGGATCAGCGCCTGGGTGCCGGTCATGAACGCGCGGCCGCGCTCCAGGGTGTATTTGTCGTTCAGGGAAATCTCGGACGCGGGCGCGCCCGGCTCAAGAATCGAGCCCTTGATCGGTGCATTCATTACTTGTCTCCATTATTCTCTGTGCTACGCGTGCAAAGTCGGTTGAACTCACACGTACCGCCATGCCTTGTAAGCGCGACGGTGCGGAAAAATGACTTGTTTGTCGTAGACTACCACAGGAATGCGCGCAGTTCTTTTGCTGCACTGCACTCCTGCTTTGGTACTTTTTGATGCCTCTTTTTGCTGGCAATGTCGGATTACGCTGCGCTAATCCGACCTACATCACGAGCGTAGGTCGGGTTAGCCGGAACGGCGTAACCCGACAAGCACCAGCAATGCGTCAAACAGCCGTCAATACACCGCGCTTGATCTGGTCCAGCTCGATCGATTCGAACAGCGCGCGGAAGTTGCCTTCGCCGAAACCCTGGTCGCCCTTGCGCTGGATGATCTCGAAGAAGATCGGGCCGATCACCGTCTGCGTGAAGATCTGCAGCAGCAGTTCGCGCTCGGTTTCGGTACTGTGGCCGTCGATCAAAATGCGCAAACGGCGCAGTTCTTCCAGTTGCTCACCGTGGTTCGGCAGGCGGCGGTTGACCAGCTCGTAATAGGTTTCGATGGTGTCCTGGAAATCGATGCCGGTGTCGCGCATGCCTTGCACGGAAGCATAGATATTGTCGGTACCGAGCGCGATATGCTGGATGCCTTCGCCGTGGTACTGGTCGAGGTACTCGGCGATCTGCGATTTGTCGTCCGACGATTCATTGATCGGAATGCGGATCTTGCCGCAAGGCGAGGTCATGGCTTTCGACTTCAGACCGGTGTGCTTGCCTTCGATATCGAAGTAGCGCACCTCGCGGAAATTGAACAGGCTTTCATAGAAACCGGCCCATTCCTTCATGCGGCCACGGTGCACATTGTGCGTCAGGTGGTCGATATAGGTCAGGCCGTGGCCGACCGGATTGGCCACCGCGCCGGGAATGGCGACGAAGTCGACGTCATAGATGCTGATGTCGCCGATGCCGCCCGGCGCCGGTGCGCCCTCCTTGTCGGAGCCCTTGCCGCGCCAGCGGTCGACAAAGTACAGCAGCGAGTCGCCCACACCTTTAATTGCAGGAATATTGAGTTCCATCGGCCCGGTTTTATTGTCAAAGCCCCAGGCGCCCAGTTCCAGCGCGCGGCGGTACACGAACGCCGCGTCGTCGACGCGAATCGCGATCGCACACACGGACGGGCCGTGATGGCGGGCGAAGCGCTGGGCGAACGAATCCTGCTCGGCGTTGATGATGAAATTGATGTCGCCCTGGCGGTACAGGGTCACATCCTTGTGCCGGTGGCGCGCGATGGCCGTAAAGCCCATGTTCTCGAACAGCTCGCCCAATGCTTTTGGGTCTGGTGCTGCATACTCGACGAACTCGAACCCATCGGTACCCATCGGGTTATCCCAAGGCTGAAATTGCATGATGTCTCCTCCTAGAAGTAGGGCACAGTATAGGCGGGGCCGGCCGGCATTAAATGCCAAAGATCTCCCGAACAAGCATGATTTGCGCAATAATATTGCGTGAAACAAGTCCCACGGAGGTACGCATGAGCAAAATTACGCTGGATAAAACCGACCGCAAGATCCTCTCGGTGCTGCAGGCCGACGGCCGTCTGTCGAACCAGGATGTGGCCGAACAGGTCAGCCTGTCGCCGTCGCCGTGCTTGCGGCGGGTAAAACGGCTGGAGGAAGCGGGCGTGATCCGCCAGTACGTGGCCCTGCTGGACCCGGAAAAGATCGGCCTGGGGCTATTGGCTTATGTCAACGTGCGGCTGGAAAAGCACAGCGACGCCTCGGCCCATGCGCACAGCACGGCGCGCGTGCTGGCGCCCAACCTGGTGACCAATACCTCGCCGCGCGCCGACTTTGCGGTGGCCGTGGCGCAGTGGCCGGAAGTGGTGGCCTGCTATGCGATGACGGGCGAAATGGATTATCTGCTGCGCGTGCATGTGGAAGACATGGAGCATTTTTCGCGCTTCATGATGGCGACCCTGCTGCGCCACCCGGCCGTGCTGGACGTGAAATCGAGCTTTGCCCTGCAGCGTATCAAGGACACCACCGCCCTGCCCTTATTGTGATGGCGGGCCGGGCTTCTTCTTGCGGCCCGGCAAGCGATCCCACAGCTTGGAGGCGGCGCGCGCATTGGCCTTGAGCGTATAGTCGAACATGGCGAACTGTTCCTGCACCGCCTCCTGCAGCATGCTGCCCGGATTCGGCGGCAGCAGTTTCAAGTAGGCGTCCGCTTCGCCATATTCGCGCTGGATTTCCATGCCCGCCTTCCTGGCGATATGCATCATCGTCTTGTTCGACGACAGACAGTGCATATACAGGGTGTCGACATCATTGTTGCGGCAGTGTATCGCCGCCCGCTCGAACAATTTCGAGCCCACGCCCCTGCCGCGCATCGATGGCGACACCGACACACCAAACTCGGCCACCTGCTCCTTGCTCGTCACCACGCTTTTGGCGGGCGACTGGTCTTTCGGCGCGAACGCCAGGTGGCCCACGCCGACCAGCTTGAAACTGCTGCTGTAGACGCCGTAGACCATGTCGCGCGAAAAATCCATCTTCTGCACGTATTGCGCCACCAGCTCATCGGGCAAGGCGCTGCCAAAGCGCAGCAGGCGGTCGCTTTTTTCCAGCGACAGGAAATGCTTCATCATCCGACGCCGGTCGCGCTCATGCAGCTGCTTGACCAGCACGGCGGGACGGCCGTCGCCGTTTTTTTGCAGCCAGCGGCGCAAGGGATTCTGGAACAATTTGGGCAGGGTCATGGCCGTTCCGTGTTGCTGATAACATTGATGACAGCCTCGACCCGCGCAGCATGGATCACGCCCGGAATGCGTTTCGGCTCCTGTGCGCACGACAGCGCCAAGGCGCCCGCATCGACGCCGCGCACGGCCGCCAGCACCGCCTGCAGCCAGCCAGACTGCGGAAAAGCGCCAACTTGCCGAACGCGGGCATCGCATTCCACCGCCTGCAGCAGTTGCACAAAGCGCTGCGGCTTGCGCAGGCCGTCGCAGCGCTCGCATAACCGCACCAGTTCCTCGGCGCTCAAGGCCAGGGCGCTGCTTATGGCTGCCTGTTCACGCGCCGCCATCACGGCCAGTTCGCGGCAATCGTTGGGCACGCGCAGGCGCTCGCTCAATATGTTGATTTTTGCCACCGGCACGGCCAGCATCAGCACGGCAAAACGCACGCACAGCTCATGGTTTTCGCTAGCGGCGCGGTCGACCACCTGCAGCAGGTGTTGGTTAACGGTCAGTTCCGGCAGAATGCGCGCCAGCGCGCCGCAGTCCTGCAGCACCGTCAGCATGCGCGACGGTTGCGCTTCCATCAGGCCTTTGGCCACTTCCTGCCAGACGCGCTCGGCCACCAGGGCGTCGACTTCGCCCTGCGCCACCATGGCGCGCATCAGCTCCATGGTCGCCGGCGCCACCTTGAAGTCGCCGAAGCGGGCCGCAAAGCGGGCCAGGCGCAGCACGCGCACCGGGTCTTCGCCAAAGGCGTCGGACACATGGCGAAACACCTTGTTCCTGATATCGTCGACGCCGCCAAACGGATCGGTGAGCGCACCGTCTTCATCGCGGGCAATCGCGTTGATGGTGAGATCACGCCGCACCAGGTCGTCTTCCAGCGTGACGTCGGGCGCCGCATGGAACACGAAGCCGCGGTAGCCGGGTGCGGTCTTGCGCTCGGTGCGGGCCAGTGCGTATTCTTCCTGGGTGGCCGGATGCAGGAACACGGGGAAATCCTTGCCGACCGGACGGAAACCCCGGCGCAGCATCTGCTCGGGCGTGGCCCCCACCACCACATGGTCATGGTCCTTGACCGGCAGGCCCAGCAAGGCGTCGCGCACGGCGCCGCCGACCGTATAAATCTTCATGTCAAACAAGGTCTCATCTAGTCGGGCAGATCGGCATCGTGCCTGGCCGCCACTTCGGTTTCGGCCAGCGCTTCGCTGATCCAGCGCGCCACGGCCGGGTGCGCCTGCACGCGCTCGCAATAGGCGTTCAGGGCCGGCGCCAGCGATACGCCATAGGTCCGGAAACGCATGACGACGGGCGCGAAATAGGCGTCGGCAATCGAAAACTCGCCGAACAGGAACTGGTGGTGGCCGAAACGCGACAAACACTCTTCCCAGATTTCGCTGATGCGGCCGATATCGGCCTGGGCGCCCGGCGTGCGGCCGCGGCCCGGCAGATGCGCCTTGATATGCATGGACATCGCGTTGCGCAGGTCGGTAAAACCCGAATGCATTTCGGCGCAGATGCAGCGCGCCATGGCGCGCGCGGCCACGTCCTGCGGCCACAGATGTTTATCCGGGAACTGTTCGGCCAGGTATTCGCAAATGGCCAGGCTGTCCCAGATGGTGATCTCGCCGGCCAGCAATACCGGCACCCGGCCACAGGCCGAATATTCGGCGATCTTGCTCGACGTGTCTTTCTGGTCGAGCAAGACGCGCACTTCCTGGAAAGGAATGCCGAAGGCGGTCAGCGCCACCCACGGGCGCATCGACCACGAGGAATAATTCTTGTTGCCAATGATAAGAGTCAGGCCTGGCTCGCGGGCGCTGGCCAGCGCTTGCGTCAGGCTGGGGTCGAGAACGGTGGTTTGCATGATCGGCTGTCAGTTCAGTTAAAGTTAAGGCAAATCGGCGGCAATCGCACTGTTCTTCGGCCCCACCGTGCCCAGCCGCGCTTTGAGCGACTGCGGGCTTTTCTCGAACAGGGCCGCATAATAGGTGGCGTTGGACATCACGTTTTTCACATAGGTGCGCGTTTCCGTGTAAGGGATGATCTCGGCAAACACGGCCCCTTCCAGCGGGCGCGTCATGGTGGCGCGCCAGGTGCGCAAGCGGCCGGGCCCGGCGTTATAGGCAGCGCTGGCCAGCACCTGCGAGCCGTCCAGGCCGCCCAATACCATGTTCAGGTAGTTGGTGCCCAGCATGACGTTGGTGCGCACATCGCTCAGGGTTTCCGTGACAAAATCGGTCAGGCCGATCTTCTTGGCCACATAGCGCGCCGTCGACGGCATCACCTGCATCAGGCCGGAAGCGCCCACATGCGACTGGGCATCCATGATAAAGCGCGATTCCTGGCGGATCAGGCCATACACCCAGGCCTTGTCCAGCCCCAGGCTCTTGGTGGCCGGATGCATCACATCGTCATGCGGCGTCGGGTAGCGCTGCGTATAGTCCACTTCCAGGCGCGTGCGGTCGGAGGTGTTGACCATGCGGTCGAGCACGTTGTTCTGGCGCGCAAATTCTGCGGCCGCCAGGTGCTGGCGATCCGTCATCGAGCGCAATTCCCAGTTCCACTCGCGCGTGCCTTCGAAGCGCAGGCGCATATTGAAAAATTTCAAGGCCCGCTGCAAGCCCGGGTTGGCGGCCATGGCGGCGATTTCCGCCGGGGTGATCGCCTGGCCCGGCGGCGGCAACACCAGATGGTTGCCCAGCTCTTCGTTGGCCAGCAAGCCGTAGAAATTCGACTGGTCATTGATGCTGCGGTACAACTTGTCGGCCTGGGCGTTCGGGCGGCCCGGAGTTTCCGCCTGCAGCGCACGCGCCAGCCAGTAAACCCAGGCCGGGTCCTGGCGCAGGGGCGACGGCATGGTCTCGATGGTCGATTTCACCAGCGGCCAGTTGCCTTCACGCAGGGCAATCCTGGTCTTCCATTGCATCTGCTCCTGGCTCAGCGGTGCGCCAGCCGACTTTTGCCAATAATCAAACGCGTCCGGCGACAGCGAATACGAAGCCTGCAAGGCCACATTGGACCAGCCGATCGCCTGCTCCTGCGCCGTCAATTGCGACAGGTTCTTTTGCAGCGCCACCACGCCCAATCTGAGCGTGCTGCGGGCCATGCGGCCGACGGCCACCAGGTACATTTCATGGTCGGCGCGGCTGTCGCCCGGCCCCTTGGCCAGCGCCAGCGCCGGCAAATCGATGGCCTGCGCCACTTTCGCGTCCGACGCGCCGAGCAGCAGCGCGACGCGGCGCGCCGGGCCAGTGGCATTGCTCTGGCCGGCCAGGCGCAGCTGCGCCCACAGGTCGTTGCTGTCGAACTGGCCGCTTTGCGCCAGCGCCGTGATCAGGCTGCCGCACGCTTCGCCATAGCCGGCTGGCGATACCAGCAGCTTGCGCGCCTCGTCGGCCACTTTCTGGCCCTTGGCCACGCGCGACATCAGGGCATAGCATTTCAACTGGGTATCGTCATCGAGCGCAAACTGCGGATATTGATCATCGAAAATCACCCAGTTGCGCTGGCGGCCCAGCTCCAGCAGCCAGTCGTTGCGGAAGCGGTCGGCGATCGCGCTGCCCTTGTAGCGGGCCAGGTAATCGCGAAATTGTGCTTCCGTCAGCTGCCGGATGCGCGGTTTGAGCCGATAATAGTCGACATAGGACGGCACCTGGTAATTGGCCAGGCGGCTGGCGTAAAAGTCGACCTTTTCAAGATCGTCCTTGCGCGCGGCGTCGCGCAGCAGCAGGAAAGCGTCATCTTCGCTGCGCGTATCGGGCACGGCCGGATTGACTGGGGTGGCGGCCTGGGCAAATGCGGCCAGGGGGGAGAAGGCGGATGCAACACACAGCATCGTACCGGCAATCCATTTCAGTGGGGAAATCAATGTACGACTCTCAATGGTAACTTGATGGTGATATGAATAGCGACCCTAGAATAACATGCGATCCTGCCAGCTCGCCAGCCATTGCTCTACAGGAAAAGGCCAGCCTGCGCAAAGCCCTGCTGGCCACCCGCCGCGCGCTGCCCGCAGCCACGCGCGCGCAATGGGATGCGGCCATCGCGCAGCGCCTGCTCGAC
Organism: Janthinobacterium psychrotolerans; assembly: GCF_001677885.1. Taxonomy (GTDB): domain Bacteria; phylum Pseudomonadota; class Gammaproteobacteria; order Burkholderiales; family Burkholderiaceae_D; genus Janthinobacterium; species Janthinobacterium psychrotolerans. The sequence goes on from NZ_LOCQ01000061.1 coordinate 338,974, forward strand.
TGGTGTACAACTGCAAACATTCCAGCGCTGGCCGTCTACTGGCCCCTGCATGGCGAACCGGACCTGCATGCTGCTTATGCAGAGCTGGCCGCGCGCGGCGTGGCGCTGGCTTTGCCGGTGGTACTGGAAAAACACGCGCCGCTGGCGTTTGCCAGCTGGACCCCGGGCGAGCCCATGGTCAAGGACGGCATGGGCGTGGCCGTGCCGGCCCATCTGCGCCTGCTGCCGGCGCCGCCGGTGCTGCTGGTGCCCTGCCTCGGTTTCAATGCCGAACGCTACCGGCTCGGCTACGGCGGCGGCTACTACGACCGCACGTTGGAACATGCGCCGCGCCCGCGCACCGTGGGCATCGCCTATGCTTGCCTGCAGGCGCAGTTTGCCAGCGGCCCATACGACATCGCCCTCGATCAAGTCGTGACCGAGGGCGATCTGCTGCAGCAAGCCGGAGGGATTACTTGACCAGCCGCTGCCACAAGGCGGTGGTGGGCGCCGCCTGGTTCATGCTGTAGAAATGCAGGCCCGGGGCGCCGCCTTCGAGCAAACGTTCGCACAGGCTGGTGACCACATCCAGGCCAAACGCCTTGATCGAGGCGCTGTCGTCGCCAAAGCTGGCCAGCTTCAGCCGCACCCAGCGTGGAATTTCCGCGCCGCACATGTCGGAAAAGCGCATCAGCTGCGTGTAGTTGGTGATCGGCATGATGCCGGCCACGATGGGCACGTTGATGCCCAGCTTCCGGGTCTGCTCGACAAACTGGAAATACGCGTCGGCATTGTAGAAGTACTGGGTAATGGCTGCGTCCGCACCGGCCTGTACCTTGCGCGCAAACGCCTGCAGATCGTCTTGCGGCGAGCGCGCCTGCGGGTGCACTTCCGGATAGGCCGCCACTTCGATATGGAAATGGTCGCCCGTCTCGGCGCGGATGAATTCCACCAGTTCGTTGGCGTAACGGAATTCACCCGAAGCGCCATAGCCACTGGGCAAGTCGCCGCGCAAGGCGACGATGCGGTTCACGCCGGCCGCCTTGAAGTCGGCCAGCACGGCGCGGATCGATTCGCGCGAACCGCCGACGCAGGACAGGTGCGGCGCGGCTTGTTCGCCGGCCGCCAGGATCTCGCGCACGGTGTCCAGGGTGCCCTGCTGCGTGGTGCCGCCGGCGCCGAAGGTCACCGAAAAATACTTCGGTTGCAATTCGGACAGCCTGGCGCGCGTGGCACGCAGTTTTTCCGCCCCTTCCGGGGTTTTCGGCGGGAAAAACTCAATACTGAAGTTATGGGTTGCCATCGCTTTTACTCAAAAGTAAGGTCGACAAGGCCCAGGAAATGATGCTGTACAGAATGGCGCCACCCACGGCCGACCAGAAACTGGCGACATGAAAGCCATCGACCACCTGTGCGACCAGCCAGAACAGGAAACCGTTGATAATCAGGATAAACAAGCCCAGCGAGACGAACGTCACGGGCAGGGTCAGCAGGACCAGCAAGGGACGGATCAGGGCGTTGACCAGCCCCAGCACGGCAGCGGCCAGCAGCGCGGTCCAGCCGCTGCTCATGCTCACCGAATGCATCAGGTAGGGAACGGCAAACAGGGCTGCCGCGTTGATCAACCAAATCAGGAGCAAGCGCATTTCTCTAGCCTGTCAAAAAGAAGAGTCAGGCCGGCGCCAGGCGCCGGCCCCGGGAGGGTGATGTACAGCCCGCCTATCGATCAGTAACGATAATGCTCTGGCTTGTAAGGGCCTTCTTGACGCACGCCGATGTAAGCGGCTTGCTCTTCAGTCAGTTCCGTCAGCTGCGCATTCAACTTTTTGAGTTGCAGGCGCGCGACTTTTTCATCGAGATGTTTCGGCAAGGTGTAGACGCCGACCGGGTAGTTGGCCGTGTTGGCGTACAGTTCGATCTGGGCGATCGTCTGGTTGGCGAACGACGAGCTCATCACGTACGACGGGTGGCCGGTACCGCAACCGAGGTTGACCAAACGGCCTTCGGCCAGCAGGATGATGCGGCGGCCCGACGGGAAGATGATGTGGTCGACTTGCGGCTTGATGTTTTCCCACTCGTATTGCTTGAGCGAGGCGACGTCGATTTCATTGTCGAAGTGACCAATGTTGCAGACGATGGCCTGGTCTTTCATGCGCGTCAGGTGGTCGTGCGTGAGGATATGGTAGTTGCCGGTGCAGGTGACAAAGATGTCGCCATGCTCGCAAGCATAATCCATGGTCACCACGCGGTAGCCTTCCATCGCCGCCTGCAGCGCGCAGATCGGATCGACTTCGGTCACCCACACTTGCGCCGACAGCGCGCGCATGGCCTGGGCCGAACCCTTGCCGACGTCACCATAACCGGCGATCACGGCCACTTTACCGGCGATCATCACGTCGGTGGCGCGCTTGATGCCGTCAACCAGCGATTCGCGGCAGCCATACAGGTTGTCGAATTTCGATTTGGTCACGGAATCGTTGACGTTAATCGCCGGGAAAGCCAGCTTGCCTTCCTTGTGCATCTGGTACAGGCGGTGCACGCCGGTGGTGGTTTCTTCGGTCACGCCGAGGATTTCCGGCAGGCGCTTCGAGTACCAGGTCGGGTCAACCAGCAGGCGCTGCTTGATCGAGTTGTACAGGCAGACTTCTTCGTCCGAGGTCGGGTTCGACAGTACCGAAGCATCGCTCTCGGCGCGCACGCCCAGGTGCAGCAGCAAGGTGGCGTCGCCGCCATCGTCGAGGATCATGTTCGAGTAGACAGCCTTGCCGTCGACCGAAGGCCATTCGAAGATGCGGTGCGTGTATTCCCAGTAGTCGTCGAGCGACTCGCCCTTGACGGCGAACACCGGCGTGCCGGCGGCGGCGATGGCGGCGGCGGCATGGTCTTGCGTGGAATAAATATTGCACGACGCCCAGCGCACTTGCGCGCCCAGTGCTTCCAGCGTCTGGATCAGCACGGCGGTCTGGATGGTCATGTGGATGGAACCGGTAATGCGCGCGCCCTTCAACGGCTGCGCCGCGGCGAATTCTTCGCGGATGGCCATCAGGCCAGGCATTTCCGTTTCAGCAATCTTGATTTCTTTGTCGCCCCATGCGGCCAAGGTGATATCGGCGATGGTGTAGTCGTGTTGCGATTTGAGTACGGCGTTCATCACGCCCTCCTTTCAGTTGTGAAAAAAGTACGTGAGCGCAGTTGCAGGATATTCCGAGCCTGGCGAATTTCTTCGTCGCAACGCTCCTCGGACTGTGTATCTTACCATCGGCCAGGCGTCAAGGGCAACCTTTAGCATGCCCAACAGCAAGCTTGTTTTACGGCTTGAGCGTCCAGTTCTTGCCCAGACTGAGGCATTTGGCGCGCTCGTCGTCATCGAGGCGCTGGGCCATTTCATCGGCCATGCCACGCAGCATCTCGGCCGAGGTTTTATCTTCCCGGCTGCCGTCAAGCGGATAGTTGGCGGCGCGCATGGCCCAGGTGCAGGTGATCACGGGATCGGGCTTGGTATTGCTACGCCAGGCATCGGGGTCCGTCGCCAGAAAACCACTGTCGGCGTAGATCGTGAGCACATACAGACTCTGCCGCACCGTCAATTGCCCCATCAGCTCGCTCAGTTCAGGCCCCGTGTCGATCACGCTGGTCAGGCCACCGTCGGGAAAAACCAGCTTGCCGCCCGCCGCCAGCATCAGCAGGGACTGGCGGTCGCCCTGCTCGGCACGCTCCAGTAATTGCCCTACCGTTATCGGCGCGGCGGCCGATGCCAGGCCGGACAGCGTCAACAAGATGGCAGAGAAGATAGCGGCGCGCAGAGCGGACATGGCATTCCTTGATGAATTTATGTTCAATATTGCATCCTATCATCATGATCGGCATGCCGGCGCGCCAATAAAAAAGCGCCCTCAGCCTTGCGGCGAGGGCGCTTTCTCAAGCAGCAGATACAATTATTTCAGGCCGGCCGCATCGCGCAGCAGCGCCACCTTGTCGGTGCGCTCCCATGTGAATTCCGGCTCTTCGCGGCCGAAGTGGCCGTAGGCGGCGCTCTTCTGGTAGATCGGGCGCAGCAGGTCGAGCATCTGCACGATGCCTTTCGGGCGCAAATCAAAATGCGCCAGCACCAGCTTGGCGATTTCGGTGTCGGGAATCACGCCCGTGCCTTCGGTGTAGACGGTGATATTGATCGGCTTGGCCACGCCGATGGCGTAGCTGACCTGCACCTGGCACTGGCGCGCCAGGCCGGCGGCGACGATGTTTTTCGCCACGTAGCGCGCGGCGTAGGCAGCCGAACGGTCGACTTTCGACGGGTCCTTGCCCGAAAACGCGCCGCCGCCGTGGGGCGCTGCGCCACCGTAGGTGTCGACGATGATCTTGCGGCCGGTCAGGCCGCAATCGCCTTGCGGGCCGCCGATGACGAAGCGGCCGGTCGGGTTGACCAGGAAGATGGTGTCGTTCAGCCATTCACGCGGCAGGATCGGCTTGATGATCTCTTCGACCACCGCTTCCTTGATCTGCGCATGCGTCATTTCCGGCGCATGCTGGGTCGACAGCACCACCGTGTGCACGCCGACCGGGCGGCCGTCGACATAGCGCAGTGTCACCTGCGATTTGGCGTCCGGACGCAGCCATGGCAGGCGGCCGTCCTTGCGCAGCTGCGACTGGCGCTCGACCAGGCGGTGCGCGTAATGGATGGCGGCCGGCATCAGCTCGGCCGTTTCGTCGCAGGCGTAGCCGAACATCAGGCCCTGGTCGCCGGCGCCCTGGTCGAGATCAATGCCCGCGCCTTCATCGACGCCTTGCGCGATGTCGGGCGATTGCTTGTCGTAGGCCACCAGCACGGCGCAACCCTTGTAGTCGATGCCGTATTCGGTGTTGTCGTAGCCGATGCGTTTGATGGTCTCGCGCGCAACTTGAATATAATCCACATTGGCGTGGGTGGTAATTTCACCGGCCAGCACCACCAGACCGGTGTTGCACAGCGTTTCGGCGGCCACGCGGGCGTTCGGGTCTTCGGTCAGGATGGCGTCGAGAATGGCGTCGGAAATTTGATCGGCAACCTTGTCGGGGTGGCCTTCGGAGACGGATTCGGAGGTGAAGAGATAATCGTTGGACATGCAAGCTCCTGTTTACTAGGTGAATGTTCTGTCGCAGTAAAGAGGATTTGCCTGCGACGCTTTAGCGATATTTATATTCCGCTTCGCAAGTTGTCTATTAACTCAGCGGGTACTACAACGTGGTATTTTACGCTTCTTAAAAAATTTTGGCAGTGCAACACGCCATACTTTAGAAACAGATCATTCATGCTCGTCCCCATCTTCCGCTTTTTATCCCGCTTTCCCCTGCCCTTCCTGCATGCGCTCGGCGCTGCGATGGGCTGGGCGATTTATGCCATTTCACCATCGTACCGCCGCCGCATGCGCGAGAACATGGCCGGTGCGGGGTTTTCGCAACACTTGCATGCGGCCGTGGCCGAAGCGGGCAAGAGCGTGCTGGAATTGCCTTTTATCTGGTGCGCGCCAGCCGAGCGCGTGGCGCGCCATGCGACGGTGGAAAACTGGCAACTGGTCGAACAGGCGCTGGCGCATGGCCGCGGCATCGTGTTCCTGACACCGCACCTGGGCTGCTTCGAGATCGTCGCCCAGCAGATCGCGCTGCGCACGGCGCTCACCGTCATGTACCGCCCACCCAAGCGCGCCGCCCTGAAACCCTTGATCGAAGGCGCACGCGCGCGTGAAAACCTGATGCTGGCGCCAGCCAATATGTCGGGCGTGCGCATCTTTGCCAAATGCCTCAAGAAGGGCCAGCCGATCGGCCTGCTGCCCGACCAGGTGCCGCAGGAAGGCGAAGGCGTGTGGGCCGAATTCTTCGGCCGCCCCGCCTACACCATGACGCTGCCGGCCAAGCTGGCGCAGATGGGCGGCGCCGAAGTCATCATTACCTATGCCGAGCGGCTGCCAGGCGGACGCGGCTACCGCGTGCATTTCGTGCCGTTTACCGGCTCGCTCGACGGCAGCTCGGCCGAACAGGCGCGCACCATCAATGCCGCCATGGAACAATTGATCGCGCGCAGCCCGGCGCAGTACCTGTGGAGCTACAACCGCTACAAGGTGCCGCGCGGCGCGCCGCCGCCGACACCGGCCACCACGGACGGAGCGCGAACATGAGGCTGCTGATCGGCTTGATGTGGCTGCTGCACTGGCTGCCCCTGCCCATTCTCGGCCGTTTCGGCGCCGGCATCGGCAATATTTTGTTTCTCGTGATGGGTCCGCGGCGCAAGATCGCCCTGACCAATTTGCGCCTGTGCATGCCGGAACTGACGGAACAGCAGCGCCGCACGCTGGCGCGCCAGCATTTCCAGGCGTATTCGCGCAGCGTCTGGGAGCGCAGCATCTTGTGGTGGGCCTCGGAAGCGCGCCTGAACCGCCTGATCAAAAAAGTGCCGGCGTTTCCCGGCCAGCAGATCGCCGACAAGCCGACCATTCTGCTGTGCCCGCATTTTGTCTGCCTGGACGTGGCCGGCGCCGCCACCGCCATGGAAATCGAAGCGTCGTCAATGTATGTGCAGCAAAAAAACGCCGTCTTCGACCAGGCGCTGCGCAACGGCCGCTCGCGCTTCAAGCCGTCGCGGCTGTTTACGCGCCAGGACGGCATCAAGACGATCTTGCGCGCGCTGCGCGACGGCCTGCCCTACTTCATGCTGCCGGACATGGATTTCGGCGAAAAAGACGCCGAATTCGTGCCGTTTTTCGGCGTGCCGGCCGCCACCCTGACGGCCACGGCGCGCCTGGCCATGGCCGCGCGCGCCCAGGTGATACCCGTGATTGCCACCTTTTTGCCCAATTACCAGGGCTGGCAGGTGACCTATTACCCGGCCTGGGACGACTATCCGGGCGACGATGTCACGGCCGCCACGCGCCGCATGAACGAATTCATCGAAGAGCGCGTGCGCGAAGCGCCGGCCGAATATTTCTGGACGCATAAACGCTTCAAGACGCGCCCGGCAGGCGAAGCGTCGTTCTACAACCAGCCCAAGCAAGGCAGCACAGCATGAAACTGAACTTTACCAAGATGCACGGCGCCGGCAATGACTTCATCGTCATCGACGCCATCAGCCAGCAAATCGATTTCACGCCCCAACAGTGGCAGCGCCTGGCCGACCGCCGTTTCGGCATCGGCGCCGACCAGATCCTGGTGGTGGAAGCGGCGCGCCTGCCCGGCTGCGATTTCCGCTACCGCATCTATAACAACGATGGCGGCGAAGTCGAGCAGTGCGGCAACGGCGCGCGCGCGTTTGTCAAATTCGTCAGCGAAAAAGGCTTGTCCGCCAAGCGCAGCATCAGCGTCGAAACCATGGCCGGCGTGATCGCGCCGCGCCTGGAACTCGATGGCAGCATCACGGTCGACATGGGCGCGCCGGTGCTCGATCCGGCCCTGGTGCCGTTCGACGCCAGCGGCCTGGACGGCGTCATGCAGGGCAATGACACGGCCTGGCCGCTCACCATCGCCTTGCCGGGGCAAGATGCAACGGTGCTGGTGTCGGTGGTGTCGATGGGCAACCCGCACGCGGTGCAGGTGGTCGATGATGTTGATGCGCAAGACCTGGAGACCTCGGGTCCGCTGATCGAACACCATCCGCGCTTTCCACGCCGGGTCAACGCCGGCTACATGCAGGTGCTCGACCGCCATCATGTGAAGTTGCGCGTGTATGAGCGGGGCGCCGGCGAAACCCTGGCCTGCGGCACCGGCGCCTGCGCCGCCGCCGCGGCCGGCATCCTGCGCGGCCTGCTCGACTCCCCGGTACGCATCAGCGCGCGCGGCGGCGAACTGTCGATCGCCTGGCAGGGACCAGGCCAGCCGGTCCTGATGACCGGCCCGGCCGTGACGGTGTTCGAAGGCCAGATCGAGGTTTAGAGCGCCTATCAAAACCTGCTGCGCGTCGGCATTTGCGGTCTGCGATGCTCACTGCCTCGGCGGCCCCGTACCTCCGTACCGTTGCGCTTCTCAACCACAACTACCTTCCGCTCGCTACGGTTTTGTCAGGCGTAGTTAAGCGGCCAGGGCCTCCTGCTCCTGCGGCGCGTCCAGTTCCGCCAGATAGCATTTCAGGCGGTACAGACGCTGCCGGTAATTGCCCTCCGGACCGTCCAGGCCACAATCGACGCGTTCGAACGTGCGCAGCACCTGGTCGAGCACCTGGCGTTCCTGGGCCGAGCCGATCAGCGCCAGTCGCCGCTTGCCGCGGCCATGCGCGGCGCTGATATCGATCAGCAAGCAATGTCCCTGGTCCGCCGCATGGATATCGAGCAACAGCGCTTCGGCGCGCGTCAGGTGGAAGCAGCGCGCCAGCGCCAGCCGCCCCGCCAGCAAGGGCTGGCTCAGGTCGAGGTCGCGCTTGAGCGCGGCATTGGGGGCGCTGGCAAACTGGCCCCAGTCGCCCGGCTCGGCGCGCGGCGCGATTTTTGCCAGTACCGCTTCGGCCTCGCCGCTGCCTTGCGACTGCGCCTGCAGCAGCCAGTAGGCGGCGCGCACGTCGCTGTTGACGCCGTCGCGGCGGTTACGCCAGGCATGCATGCCGCATTCGAGCTGGGCCGGCCCATGGCCCAGGTCGGCGGCGCGTTCCAGGCAGCAATGCGCTTCGACCACATTACGCTGGGAAAATTCGGGTTTGGTATAAATGCGCGACAGCACGAACCAGGCTTCGGCCAGGCCCTGCTCGCCGGCCTGCGTCAGCCAGCGCACGGCGCGCTTGAAATTGGCGGCGCCATTGCGTGCGGCCAGCTTGCGGCCATGGGCGTCCATGCGCGCATAGCCGAGACCCAGTTCCAGCTGCGCGGCGCGGTCGCCGCCATGCGCCGCCAGTTCGCAGCACTGCCAGCTCTCGGTGCAGCCAGTGGGCGCCAGCGCCTGCGCGCAGCGCGACAGCAGCAGCACCTGGGCCGGTGTCAGGGCGATGCTGCGCGCGCCGTTGACGGGCTGGCGCTGCAGCAATTCGCGCGCCAGCGGCATCGCATGCGTGAGAAAGCCGGCCTGGTCGCCCGACAGCCAGGCCTGCTCCAGCCACGCTTCGCCGCCGCGCTGTGCCACCGGACCTTGCGCGCCGTCCTGCCGCGACAGCAGCCATTGCGCATCGGGCAAGCCGGCCCGCGCCGCCGCTTCCAGTCCCAGCCTGGCCTTGGCGCGTATCGCCTCGCCGTGGCTGGCGCAGTCGGCCAGCACCAGTTGCGCCAGTACCAGGCCGGCCTGCGCCAGGCCGGCGTCAAACGCCTGTTCATAATAGGGGATCAGCGCCCTGGCGCCCGCTTGCGCCAGTTCGAACGGCACATGCGTGCCGATCAACAGACACGCCTCCTCGCTGCCGTCCTGCGCCGCGCGCGCCAGCCAGTGCAAGGCCGTCGGCACGCTTTTCGGCACGCCGTGGCCAAACAGATACACTCTGCCCAGCGCCAGCTGGCAACTGACATCGCCCGCACGCGCTCCCTTGATCAATCCTAAAATTTCGCGATTTGCCATCGATTCTCTATATTGAGTCAATGATTCTAATAATCTGCTGTCTCCACGCTTGTCACGGTATCACGCGCGTTGAAAACGCTGTCACGCCGTGCAAACTGTTACATAGTGTAACGTCGTTACGTGCCGAATCGCCCATGGACGATGGGGAAATTGATTAATCGCAATATTTTCTTTGCTTACAAGAGCAGCGGACGGACACCAATAAAGGCACGCCAAGGGGCAGTGACAGGGCCAGGCGCAGCACACGGGAAAAAGCCGGCGTTACGAAAATACAACAGCACAAGCTGCTTGTTGGGCTTTCCACCAATTTTTTCATCCATATTTGACCAATCCCACGCGTGCGCCGTGCCGAAGAATTAAGGTTGACTCATCGAAACGCGGCACTCGGCGCCTTTCACTCTGCTCGGATCTCTGACGGAAACCACTTTAACTAGGGAAAAAGACATGAAAAAATCACTCGTTGCCCTCGCCCTCTTCGGCGCCTTCGCCGCTACCGCGCAAGCACAATCGTCGGTTCAGATCTACGGCACCATCGATGCCGGCCTGGGCAAGACGACGGGCTCGACCACCGCTGTCACCAAGCGCGATAACAACAAGCTGGGTTTCAAGGGTACGGAAGATCTGGGCAATGGCCTGAAAGCTATTTTCCAACTGGAAATCCGCTATGAATCGGACACCGGTACACTGGAAAGCAATGCGCGCCCACTGTTCCAGGGCCAGAGCCGCGTCGGCCTGCAAGGCAACTTCGGTACCATCCGCCTGGGCCGTGGCCTGACCGCCTTCCAGGAATCGAGCACCGCATTCGAACCATGGTCCGGCATGCCGACCCGCGCTGGTTTCCAGACCGATATCACGGTCGCTGGCTATACCAGTGATCCGCTGAGCCCGGCAGGCAATTCGCAGAACCGTTTCTCGAACGCCGTGTTCTATAACTCGACAGTGTTCAGCGGCTTCCAGTTCAACGCCACCGTGGCGGCCAAGGAAGCGAACGGCAACGCCGCCGTGGGTGGTACCCTGCGCAACGCGATCAGCAACCCGAACGGCAACTTTGTCGTGCCAGGCAACGTCGCGCCGGCTTCGAACCCTTACTCGATGTCGCTCACCTATAACTACGGCCAGTTCGCCGCCATGGGCGCCTACGAGCGCAATGGCCTGCAAGCCAAGCTGTGGTCGGTTGCCGCCTCGTTCAATCCGGTGCCAGAACTGAAACTGATGGCGTCGTACCAGCATCAGGACGACAGCAACTTCAAGATCGTCAATACCGACACCAAGGCATGGCTGATCGGCGCCAACTACGACGTCGGACCGGGCAAGATTCGCGTAGGTTATGGCCAGAAAACGCCGGACGGCGTGGTCAAGACCAAGCAGGCATCGCTGGGCTATGACTACAACCTGTCGAAACGCACCTACCTCTACGCTGATATTTCAAATAAGAAACTGGCCAATTACTCGGTCAACGCCGGCGTCTATACCGGCAACTATAATGTTTCGCGTACCGACAATTACGTCGGCATCGGCTTGCATCACAACTTCTGATGACCTGAGCCGCCAGGCCTGACCGGCGGCACATGGAAGACCAAGCGGCATGGGCAACCATGCCGCTTTTTTCATGGCCGCACGCTTTTGCCGCATCCTGCGGCGCGCTGTCGGTTAGAATCAGGCGATTTCCATGACTACTGATTGCCTCCATCAATGACCGCACCACTCGACGCAAACACTGTCGCCCAGTATCTGAGCGAGCATCCGAACTTTTTCGAAGAACACACCGCCCTGCTCGGTGAGGTCAAGCTGAGCAGCCCGATCACGGGGCGCACCATCTCGCTGCAGGAACGGCAGATGGAAGTGATGCGCGACAAGTACAAGGCGCTCGAGCTGCGCATGTCCAACCTCAGCCGCGTGGCCCAGGAAAACGGCGCCATCGCCAACAAATTCCATGGCTGGAACCAGGCCATGCTGCAGGTACGCGACGACGGCGCCATGCCGCGCGTGCTGGTCGACGCCCTGCAAAGCCATTTTGACGTACCCCATGCCAGCCTGCGGCTGTGGCAGCTGGCGCCCGAGTTCAACGACGCCTGGTACGCCCAGGATGTGACGGCCGACGTGCGCATGTTCGCCAACAGCCTGCAAACCCCGTATTGCGGCAGCAACCGCGATTTCGAAGCCGTGCACTGGCTGCAATCGGACAAGATCGCCTCGACCGTGATGATCGCCCTGCGCGCACCGGGCGGCAGCGGCACCTTCGGCCTGCTGGTGCTCGGTTCGCCCGACAGCGAACGCTTCACCTCCAGCATGGGTACCGATTTCCTCGTGCATATCGGCGCCACCGCCAGCGCGGCGCTGGCCGCCTTGCGCGCGCCGGCGTAAGGCCATGAGCACGGCGCGCGGCAAGGCCGAGTGGCTGGCCGCTTACCTGGCGCAGCTGGCCACCCAGCGCAAGCTGTCGCCGCACACCGTGGCGGCCTACGGGCGCGACCTGCGCGAATTGCTGGTGCTGAGCGGCGATATCGCCTGGGATGCGCTGGCGCACAACGAGCTGCGCCGCTACACCTCGAAACTGCACGCGGGCGGCCTGGAACCGCGTTCCATCGCCCGCAAGCTGTCGGCCTGGCGCGGCTTTTTCGACTGGCTCAGCGGCGAGACGGTACTGGCCGCCAACCCGGTCGACGGCATCCGCGCGCCCAAGCGCTCAAAGAGCTTGCCCAAGGCCCTGTCGGTCGATGACGCAGTGCGCCTGGTGGCGCCCGCGCCGCACCAGCAGGGCAAGGCCGAGCGTGAAGAACTGTGCAGCCGCGCCATGTTCGAACTGCTGTATTCGAGCGGCCTGCGCGTGTCGGAACTGACCAGCCTGGACACCCATTATCACAAGGCCGGGGACGGCCAGCCCGCGTCACTGGGCTGGATCGACATGGCCAGCTTTGAAGTGGTGGTAACCGGCAAGGGCAACAAGATGCGCAAGGTGCCGGTCGGCAAGGCCGCCCTGGTCGCCCTGGCGGCCTGGCTGGCCGTGCGCCCGCCTTCGAGCGACGGCAGCGCGGCGCTGTTTTTGAGCCGCCGCGGCACGCGCATCTCGCCGCGCGTGCTGCAGCTGCGCCTGAAAGCCCATGGACTGGCGACCGGCATTCCCGCCAATGTGCATCCGCACGTGCTGCGCCACTCGTTCGCCTCGCATGTGCTGCAATCGTCGGGCGACTTGCGGGCGGTGCAGGAAATGCTGGGCCACGCGAGCATCACCTCGACCCAGGTGTATACGGCGCTCGACTTCCAGCACCTGTCGCAGGTGTACGACAAGACCCATCCGCGCGCCAAGGTCAAGTAAAAGACCCGCAAGCTCGGTGGTGTGATCCATGTCAAGCCGATTCCCGCGCATTTGCAAGCATTTGTGAAATTCCGGCATAATCGTCCGGATACGCCGACAACAACGGCGGCAACATCGACTCACCGCATAGGTTTATTACATGGCAATGATCCCCGCTACCATCCTCACCGGCTTCCTGGGCGCCGGCAAAACCACGTTGCTCAACCGCATCTTGCAGGAAGACCACGGCATGCGCATCGCCGTGATCGAAAATGAATTTGGCCAGGAAAACATCGACAATGAAATCCTGGTGCAGGATAGCAGCGAACAGATCATTGAAATGAACAACGGCTGCATCTGCTGCACCGTGCGCGGCGACCTGATCGTGGCGCTGACGGCGCTGGCGCAAAAGCGCGATGCGGGCACCTTGTCCTTTGACCGCGTCGTCATCGAAACGACGGGCCTGGCCAATCCCGGGCCGGTGGCGCAAACCTTTTTTGTCGATGAAGAAGTGGGCAGCCATTACATGCTCGACGCCATCATCACCGTGGTCGACGCGCGCCATGCCATGCAGCAACTCGACGACTACGAGGAGGCCCAGCGCCAGGTCGGCTTTGCCGACAAGCTGCTGCTGTCGAAAACCGATCTGGTCAGTGCAGACGAGCTCGATACCCTGAGCCGCCGCCTGAAACGCATCAATCCGCGCGCACCGATAGGCAAAGTCGACTTCGGCCGCGCGCCGATCGCCGAAGTGCTCGATATCCGCGGCTTCAACCTGAACGAAAAGCTGGAACTGGACCCGGATTTCCTGGCCACCGAAAGCGCGCATGTCCATGATCATGACCATCCGCACGCGCACGGACATGAGCACGGAGATGAGCACGGAGATGAGCATGAGCACAGCGATGCCTGCGCCACCGATTGCGGCCATGCCGACCACCATCACGCACATCACAGCGACGATATTGCCGCCTTTGTTTTCAAGAGCACGCAGCCGTTCGACAGCGCCAGGCTCGACGAATTCCTCGGTGGCCTGGTGCAGGTGTATGGCCCGCGCATGCTGCGCTACAAGGGCGTCCTGCTGATGCAGGGCGCCGAGCGCAAGGTGGTGTTCCAGGGCGTGCACCAGCTGATGGGCAGTGACCTGGGCGCCAAATGGGGCGAGGATGAAGTACGCGGCAGCAAAATGGTATTTATTGGCAAAAATCTACCAAAAGATATTTTTATTCGCGGACTCGAACAGTGTTTGGTATAAACTAGCCGGGTTTTGCGATTTACCCATTGCAAACAAGCAAGGGAAAGTCAAGCATGCTTTCCCGCTGTCCGCAGGCAAACTTGCCGGTATCAACCGAGAGGGGCGACAGATGATCGCTCCGGCAACAAATCGGGATGGCAATATACCGCAAAGCGTGCCAAAATCAGCGACGAAAACGGCCCCTGTCGTGAGCCTGTCATGAAAGGCTGGCAAACTGCCCATGGCGGCACGCCAGGCATGCAACCGATCCACCCAACACGCCCGTCGACGCCCCTGCAGCGAGACTGGCATAAAGCGGTAAAAAGTTATCAACATGGCACCATGATCGGACCCTGGTCCGGACCGGTGCCGGCAAGCCAAGGTCGCAAGCAGTACATCCGGACAGCAATGCCCAGCGGAACCTGTACAGTTGCTCGGCATCGCCGCATCAACTGATCAATTTGAAAACTCTGTCGTATCGAAGGTAAGCGAAGTCATGACCAAAACTAATAAATCGACCCCGGCCGCCAATCAGGACATCCCTGTCATCAGCGAAGAAGCGATTCGCGCCATGAGCGAGGATGACTACATGAATCCGGCGCAACTGGCATTCTTCAAGGCGCGCCTGCAACAGCTGGAAAAAGAGCTGCTGAAAAACGCCGGCGAAACCACCGAACACCTGCGCGAAACCGTGCTGGTACCCGATCCGGCCGACCGCGCCACCATCGAGGAAGAGCATGCGCTGGAACTGCGCACGCGCGACCGCGAACGCAAACTGCTGAAAAAAGTGCAGCAATCGATCGCCAGCATCGACGCCGGCGACTATGGCTGGTGCGAAGAAACGGGCGAGCCGATCGGCATTCCGCGCCTGATCGCGCGCCCGACCGCCACCCTGTCGCTGGAAGCGCAGCAACGGCGCGAACTGAAACAGAAACTGTACGGCGACTGATTTTCCCGTCGTCCTGGCGCAGGTAAAAGCATGCGGCTGCGGCCGCATGCTTTTTTTTCGTCCCTGCGCAGCCGTTGTCCATATCGCTTGCAATTGCCTGAACCATCCCCACTTTTGAGCCATCACGGCGCAATCGCCGGCTCGGCACGACACTTTGAGGGCACTATGGAACAATTTCACGGCACTACCATCCTCTGCGTACGGCGCGGCAAACAAGTCGCGCTCGGCGGCGACGGCCAGGTTACCCTGGGCAACATCGTCATGAAGGGCACGGCCCGCAAGGTACGCAAGCTGTACCAGGGCAAGGTCCTGGTCGGCTTTGCCGGCGGCACCGCCGACGCGTTTACCCTGCTCGACCGCTTCGAAGGCAAGCTGGAAAAACACCAGGGCAATCTGCTGCGCGCCTCGGTCGAACTGGCCAAGGACTGGCGCACCGACCGCGTGCTGCGCCGCCTGGAAGCGATGCTGCTGGTGGCCGACAGCGAGTCGACCCTGGTGATCACCGGTAACGGCGACGTGCTGGAACCGGAAGACGGCATCGGCGCCATCGGCTCGGGCGGCACCTACGCCCAGTCGGCCGCCAAGGCGCTGCAGGAAAACACCGACCTGTCGCCGGCCGAAGTGGTCAAGAAGTCGCTGACCATCGCCGGCGAACTGTGCATCTATACGAATATGTCGCACATCATTGAAACGTTGGATTAAGTCGGAAAGCTGAGCAGAATATGATCATGAACATGACCCCGTCGGAAATCGTCACCGAACTCGACAAACACGTGGTGGGCCAGGCCCGGGCCAAGCGCGCCGTCGCCATTGCCTTGCGCAACCGCTGGCGCCGCCAGCAGGTGGCCGAGCCGCTGCGCCATGAAATCACGCCCAAGAATATCCTGATGATCGGCCCCACCGGCGTCGGCAAGACCGAGATCGCGCGCCGCCTGGCCAAGCTGGCCGAGGCGCCCTTCATCAAGATCGAAGCGACCAAATTTACCGAAGTCGGTTACGTGGGCCGCGATGTCGACACCATCATCCGCGACCTGATCGACATCGGCATCAAGCAGACGCGTTCACTGGAAATGAAAAAAGTGCGCGCACGCGCCGAGGATGCGGCCGAAGACCGCGTGATCGATATCCTGGTGCCGCCGGCGCGCGACTTCGGCTTTACGCCGAATGCGCCGGCGGCGGTCGATACCGGCAGCGGCGACAGCACGCGCCAGACCTTCCGCAAGCGCCTGCGCCAGGGCGAGCTGGACGACAAGGAAATCGAAATCGACCTGGCCGAAGCCGGTCCGCAGATCGACTTCATGGCGCCACCGGGCATGGAAGAGATGACCGAACAGATCAAGTCGATGTTTTCGGGCGCCGGCGGCGGCGCACGCAAGAAGGCGCGCAAGGTCAAGATCAAGGACGCGCTCAAATTGCTGGTCGAGGAAGAAGCGGCCAAGCTGGTCAACGAAGATGAACTGAAGCAGAAAGCGATCCAGAACGTCGAACAGAACGGCATCGTGTTCCTCGACGAGATCGACAAGATCGCCTCGCGGTCGGAATCGGGCAACGCCGACATTTCGCGCGCCGGCGTGCAGCGCGACCTGCTGCCGCTGGTCGAAGGCACCACCGTCAATACCAAGTACGGCATGATACGCACCGACCATATCCTGTTCATCGCGTCGGGCGCGTTTCATCTGTCCAAGCCGTCGGACCTGATTCCGGAACTGCAGGGACGCTTCCCGATCCGGGTCGAGCTCGAATCGCTGTCGATCGCCGATTTCGAACGCATCCTGACCAGCACCGACGCCTGCCTGACGATGCAGTACGAAGCGCTGCTGGCGACCGAAAACCTGAAGCTGGAGTTCGCGCCCGAAGGCATCACGCGGCTGGCTGAAATCGCCTATTCGGTCAACGAGCGCACGGAAAACATCGGTGCGCGGCGCCTGCACACGGTGATGGAAAAGCTGCTGGAAGAAGTGTCGTTTACAGCCAGCGAAGGCAGCAGCGCCGGCGAGAACCTGCTGGTCATCGATGCGGCCTATGTCAACGAGCGCCTCGAAGCGCTGTCGGTCAACGAAGACCTGTCGCGCTACGTACTGTAAGCACGCAGGCAGGCCGCCTGAGGACGCCCCCGGTGGGGCGTCCCCGATCAGGCCATCGGATGCCGCCAGGCTGTTCGGTGCCACGTACCGTCGCCGGCACGCGCGATCACAGTGTCGATGTTTTTCCTCCGAAGTCCTATCAGCTTGTGCAAAGTGGCATTAACAGCTACATTTGGTATCGCCATACGGAACCAAACTTGCACAAAGGATAGATCATGAGCTCCCCCGAACTGGTACTGCGCGTGCTGCGCACCGAGCTGCGCGCCGTCGGCATGACCTACAAGGTGCTGGCCGCGCGCATCGGCATGAGCGAGTCGAGCGTCAAGCGCATGTTCGGCCAGCACGACATGTCGCTGTCGCGCCTGGCCCTGATCTGCAAGGCGGCCGGCATCGCCATGGAGGACGTGCTGCGCGGCGCGGCCGACATCACGCCGCACGCCGATACGCTGACCCTGGTGCAGGAAAAATCCCTGGTGGCGCAGCCGCGCCTGCTGCTGGTGGCGATCTGCTGCCTGGGCCACTGGAACCTGGAACAGGTGGTGGAGACCTATGCGCTGACGCAGGCCGAGTGCATCGTCTACCTGGCCGAACTGGACCGCCTGGGCCTGATCGAATTGAAGCCGCTGAACCGCTACAGCCTGCGCGTGTCGAACGCCTTTCACTGGCTGGCCGACGGCCCGGTGCAGCAGTATTTCCGCGAGCATGTGGTGGCCGATTACTTCAGCGGCCATTTTGACGGCGCCGGCGAAACGCTGATGTGCATTCCAGCCCGCCTGAGCCTGCCCAGCGCGCAGGAGATGGTGCAAAAGATCCGCCAGCTGGCCGAGGAACTGGCGCGGCTGCACCAGAGTGACCGGCGCCTGGCGGCCGACGAGCGCGACGGATTCACACTGCTGCTGGGCTTTCGCTCATGGGAGTTTGCCGCATTTACCGCCTTGCGCCGCAGCGCGCCGGCGGCCGCCGCACCCGCCTCTCACCAGGCCGGTCCGAGGAACAGATAAAGCGTGCCCTCGCCGCCCTTGGACGCGCCGCCGGCCACATACACGGGACCGAAACGCGTGTCGACCGAAATAAAGGCGCTGCCGGCCTGGGTGAATTTGCTGGCCTTCCAGCGTTCGCTCTGATCGAAGCCGCCGCCCATCTCCAGCGAAAAGCCGGCGCGCACGGCGCCGCCCAGGGTGCTCGGCAGCGAGCCGATACGGCGCGCCATCACCAGCCGCGCCAGCGCCACGCTGCGCCCCGTCACCGATTCGAATTCGGTGCCCGACAGGCGCAGGAAGCCGCCCAGGTCCAGCGGCGCCTCGCCATGCTGGGCACGCGCCCATTCGCCATACACATGGCCGGCCCAGTTGCCACGGCCAAACGCCTTCATGGCCTTGACCGACGAACGGCCCAGGCCGGTTTCGCCGACGCCGGATGACGGCGAGTGCATCCAGGTGGCGTCGAGCAGCACGCCACGCGTGGGAAAGCCGGTGCCGTCGAGCGTATCGACGCGAAACTGCACGAACTGACTGGTATCGGTCGCGCGCTGTTCCGGCAGGCCGGGATCGGCCGGTATCACCACGCTGCCTTTGACACGGCTGCGAATGACGCCCAGTTGCAGGTCGCCCCAGTAGCCGAACTGGCGGCCCAGCACCAGCGAGGCGCCATGGGCGCGATAGGCCATGCGCTCGCTGCGCCGGCCCCGGTCGAACAGGTCGAACGCCGACGAGGTGTATTGCAAGCTGGGCGCGATATACCACGGATTGCCGGCCCCCAGCGGCTGCCAGAACTGCACCCCGAAGTCGCGCGTGGTGCCGATCTGCGCGATGCTGCGCAATTCGCCGCCCCAGCTGTTCAGGTTCGAGGCCACGTGCAGCAGTTTCAATGCAAAGGTATTGCTGTCCTTGAAGTCGCTGCCCAGCTCCAGCCCCACGCGCAGGCGGTTGCTGGCCCACGGCGCTTCGACCGCGTTGATGGTCACCGTGCGCTGCTCGCCGGCGTCGACCACCGCCGTCTCAACACGGGCGATATCGCCACGGCCATACAGGCGCGCCGCCGCCGTCTGCACGTCGGCCTGGCTGACCATCTGGCCTTGCACCAGGCCAGCTTGCGCCTGCAGGGTGCGCGGATTGATATCGCCCTCGCTTTCGAGCGCCAGGCGCGTCAGCGGCAGGGCCACGTCCAGCAAGGCCGGCGCGGCCAGGCGCAGCTGCTCGCGCGCCGCATATTGTTCCGGCGGCAGCGCCAGCGGCGCCAGGCGCGCGGCCAGCGCCTGCGCCGCCTGTTCGCCGGCGCGCATGGCGCGCGCATAGTTCGCAAAATCGAGAAAACTGACGCCTGACAGGTCGGGCGCCACCAGGATATCGCTTGGGCGCAGCTCCTTCAGCGAGCGCTGCACGTTCTGCTCGGTGAGAATCTGCAGCATCTGCTGCGCCACGCCGATTGCGCTGCCCAGCTCTTTTTCGGGCGCCAGCGGCGTGCCGACGTTGACGGCGATAATGATGTCGGCGCCCATGGCGCGCGCCATGTCCACCGGCAGGTTGCGCACCAGGCCGCCATCGACCACCAGGCGGTTGTTGACGCGTACTGGCGAAAACACCCCGGGCACGGCCAGCGAGGCGCGCATCGACAGGAACAGCGGCGTGTCGACCAGTTCCACCAGCTCGCCGTTGACGAGGTCCGAGGCGACCGAACGAAATGGCAGCGGCAGGGCGTTGGCGGGACGGTCGCGCATGCCGGCGGGCAGCAAACGGCCCAGGGCCACCTCCAGCGCCGCATTGCTGGCGGCCGCCGGCGGCGTCGAAATGCCGTCGCGGCTGACGCCGAACTCGATGCGTGACGACAGCAGCAAGTCTTCCTCGCGGCGCCGGAACGCCAGCTCCTCGCGCGGCGGGCGGTCAGCCACCACGCGCTCCCAATTGGTATCGCGAACCATTTTTTCCAGCTCCGCCACCGAGGCGCCGGCCGCATAGGCGCCGCCGACCACGCCACCCATGCTGGTACCGACCACCATGTCGATCGGCACATGCAGCTCTTGCAGCACCTTCAATACGCCGATATGGGCAAAGCCGCGCGCGCCGCCGCCCGACAGCACCAGCGCCACGCGCGGACGCGCGCTGTTGGCGGCGGTGGTTGCGGCCGCTGCGCCAGATGCGGCAGCGGCGTCCGGCGCGGCATGGGCGGCGGCCAGCGGCAGGCAGCACAAGGCCGCCATGCAGCCGGCAAGAACGGCACGCAGTGACAACATGGCAACTCCTGGAGTAAGGGCGGTCAAACTCAATTCGACGGCGGCTGGCTGGTCGTGACCTGCCCGGCCGGCGCCACCGTCACGGGCGGACGCGCTTCCATCGGCAGCGGCGGCGGCACCAGGGACGCCGCCGGGGCTGGCGCCGGCGTTGGCGTTGGCGGCGCCACGCTGGCCGGCAGCGGCGTCATCGACGGCAGCGCCAGCGCCTTGTCGTCGGCCACCAGTTCGATGCGACGGCTCGCGCCGCCATCCTGCAGCAGCACGTAGCGCGCCTGCACCTCGCGCACCGTCACGCCGGGCGCCACTTCGGCACCGCTCGGATAGGCCTTGGCCGGCTGGCCGTCGGTGGCGATGATGGCCACGCTGCCGCGGCCATTGGCGGCCGCCACCACGCCGCGCAACTGGTAATTGCTGGCGGTGGCCACGCTGACCTGGCCGCCGAACAGCGCCGCCCCCGCCTCCACGCTGGCGTCCTGCACCACAGGCACCGGCGGCGGATTGATCGGCCGTTGCGGCGCCTTGAACAGCTGCATGGCCCAATAGGCCAGCGACACGGACAGCGCCACCAGGGCGAGCAAAGTTACAAATTGAGGCAGACGCTTCATGATTTTCCAGATTCTTTTTTAACGCACTAACTGATTGATTTCAATAATCGGCATCAGCACGGCCAGCACGATCAGCAGCACCACCACGCCCATCGCCAGGATCAGGGCCGGTTCGAGCAGGCCGGCAATGGTCAGGGTGCGCCGTTCGAGGTCCTGCTCCTGGGCGCTGGCGGCGCGTTCCAGCATGGCCGGCAGTTCGCCGGTGATTTCGCCGGCCCGTATCATGTGGATCAGCATCGGCGGAAAGTGCTTTTGCGCCGACAGCGCGCGCGCCAGGCTGACGCCCTCGCGCACGGCGCCGCTGGCCTCGGCTACCAGCTCCTGCATCGCCACATTGGTCAGGGTGTCGCGGCTGGTGTCGAGCGCACGCAAAATCGGCACGCCCGAACCGGTGGTAATGGCCAGGGTGCTGGCGAAACGCGCCGTGTTCAGGCTGCGTTCGAACTTGCCGTACAGCGGCGCCGTCAGCAGCCAGGTATGCCAGCGCCGTTTCAACGCCGGCTGCTGCAGGGCCCGGCGCCAGGCCACCCAGGCGCCGACCAGCGCAACACCCACCACCAGGCCGTAGTGGCGCACGAAGTCCGACAGCGCCAGCATGATCACGGTCAGCAGCGGCAGCTTCTGCTTGGTGTTGGCAAACACCGAGACGATCTGCGGCACCACGTAGGTGAGCAGGAAGATCACGATCGAAAACGCCACCACCGTGACGATGGCCGGATAGGTAAACGCCAGTTTCACCTTCTGCACCAGCGCATTGCGCCGCTCGATATAGTCGGCCAGGCGCGACAGCACGCGCGACAAATGGCCGATCTGCTCGCCCGAGGCCACCAGCGCGCGGTAGATCTCGGCAAAGTCGCGCGGATGGCGCGCCAGCACGTCGGAAAACGCCGCGCCACCGATCACTTCGGAGCGGATCGAGGCGATCAGGTCGCGCAAATAGGGCCGCTCGGCCTGTTCCAGCAGGGCGGAAAACGCCTGCTCCAGCGGCAGGCCCGCTTCGAGCAGGCTGGCCAGCTGGCGCGTAAACAGCGCCAGCTCGGTGGTCGACAGGCGCTCGCCGAAGCCGCGCCGGCGCGTCACGCCGGCCGCATCGACTTGCGCGGCGATCAGGTCGACGGCCAGCGGCACCAGGCCTTGCAGGCGCAGTTCGGCGCGCGCGGCGCGCGGGCTGTCGGCATTGAGCACGCCCTTGCGGGTGGCGCCGACGGCGTCGACGGCTTCATAGCGGAATGCGGGCATGGTGGCGGGCCTAGTCTTTGGTCACGCGCAGCAGCTCGGCCTGCGTGGTGGTGCCGTCGCGCAGCCAGCGTTCGCCGTCCTCGCGCATGCCGCTCATGCCGTCCTGCAGGGCCACGGCGCGCACCTCCGCTTCCGAGGCGCGGTTGTGGATCTGCGCGCGGATCTGCTCGGTCGTGCGCAGCAGTTCATAGACACCCACGCGGCCCTGGTAGCCGGTGTGGCCGCACTGCTCGCAGCCGGCCGCCTGCCAGTATTGGCCATCGAAGGTCTTGCAGGCGCCACAGAGTTTGCG
Organism: Janthinobacterium psychrotolerans; assembly: GCF_001677885.1. Taxonomy (GTDB): domain Bacteria; phylum Pseudomonadota; class Gammaproteobacteria; order Burkholderiales; family Burkholderiaceae_D; genus Janthinobacterium; species Janthinobacterium psychrotolerans. The sequence goes on from NZ_LOCQ01000061.1 coordinate 361,378, forward strand.
CACCAGCCGCTGCGCCAGCACGCCCAAGAGCGACGACGACAGCAGGAACGGCTCGATGCCCATGTCGAGCAGGCGCGTGACGGCCGCCGACGCGTCGTTGGTGTGCAGGGTGGCCAGCACCAGGTGGCCCGTGAGGGACGCCTGCACGGCGATCTGCGCCGTTTCCAGGTCGCGGATCTCGCCGATCATGATCACGTCCGGGTCCTGGCGCAAAATTGCGCGCAGGGCCTTGGCGAACGTCATGTCGATGCGCGCATTGACCTGCGTCTGGCCCACGCCCGCCAGGTCGTACTCGATCGGATCTTCCACCGTCAGGATATTGGTGGTGGTGGCGTTGAGCATCGACAGCGCCGCATACAGGGTGGTGGTCTTGCCCGACCCGGTCGGGCCGGTGACCAGCACGATGCCGTGCGGCTGGGTGAGCAGGCCGTCGAACTGCTTCAGCATGGGCGCGCTCATGCCCAGGTGCTGCAGGTCGAGCCGCCCGGCCTCCTTGTCCAGCAAACGCAACACGGCGCGTTCACCGTGGCCGGTGGGCAGGGTCGAGACGCGCACGTCGACCGGCTTGCCGCCGACGCGCAAGGTGATGCGGCCGTCCTGCGGCAGGCGTTTTTCGGCGATGTCGAGCTGCGCCATGATCTTGATGCGCGAGATCAGCGAACCGTGGATGGCTTTTCTGGGGCGCACCACGTCGCGCAGGCTGCCGTCGATGCGAAAGCGCACCACCGAGGTCTGCTCGAACGGCTCGATATGGATGTCGGAGGCGCCTTCGCGCAGCGCCTGCGTAAGCAGCGCATTGATCATGCGGATCACCGGCGCGTCGTCGGACGACTCGAGCAAATCCTCGATCGCCGGCACGTCCTGCAGCAGCTTGGTCAAGTCCAGATCGGCGTCGAATTCGTCGGCCATCTGGGTCGCGTTGCCGCCCCCACCGGCGTAGGCGCCGGCAATGGCCGCGTCGAGTTCCTCGCGCGCAAGCACTTTCAACTGGATCTGGCCGAAACGGCGCGACACTTCGGCGATCGCCGACGGCGCCGTCGACACGGCCACCAGCACCTCGACCGCGCCACCGTCCTGCGCGCCGGCCCGGGCCAGCAGGCCAAAATCGCGCGCGTAGGCGTAAGGAAGCAAATTACTCATGGCTGACCGATCACTGTTGCGGATTTTGCGGTGGATTCTGCTGCCGGTTTTGCTGCTGGTACTGCTGCAGCATGGTCGGCGGCGTGGCGGCGTTGGCCGGCGCGCCTGGCGGCGGCAATGGCGCCGCCGGCACCGGACGCGTCACCATATTGCCGCCCACCGGCTGGCCATCGTGCAGCGCCGGCAGCACCGGCGTGCCCAGGTCCTTGAGCATCAGGTTGCCGGTGGCCGGCACCGCCGCCGATTCGGCCGCGCGCATGTAGTCGTAGCGGTCCGACGCCAGCGTGCCGCTCTGCTCCTTGTTGCGCACGATGACAGGGCGCAAGAAGATCATCAGATTGGTTTTCTTGCGCTCGCGCGTCTGGTACTTGAACAGATTGCCCAGCAGCGGAATGTCGCCGAGGCCGCGCACTTTTTCCGCGTTGTCGCCGGTGCTGTCCTCGATCAGGCCACCGAGCACGATGATCTGGCCATCGTCGGCCAGCACATTGTTTTCGATCACGCGGTTGTTGATGGTGATGCCGCTGGCGGCCGACGCCGTCGACTTGTCGACGCTCGAGGTCTCGTGATAGATGCCCAGCTTGATGGTGCCGCCTTCGGAAATCTGCGGGCGCACTTTCAAGGTCAGGCCCACCTCCTTGCGGTCGATGGTCTGGAACGGGTTGGTATTGGTGCCGGACGAACTGGTGAACTGGCCCGTCAGGATAGGCACGTTCTGGCCCACCTTGATGGTGGCCAGCTCGTTGTCGAGCGTGATCAGGTTCGGCGTCGACAGGATGTTGGCGTTGCCGTCGGACTCCAGCGCATGGGCCAGCGCGCCCAGTCCCAGCGCGCCGTTGATCTGCTTGAAGATGCCCAGCGTCAGGCCGCCGGTCGGCAGCACGGCGCCCTTGCCGGTGGCCAGCGCGGCGATATTGTTGGTGGTGCCGCTGGCGAACGACTGCAAGGCGCCGACGCGGTAATTGCTGGTGCTGTCGCCGGACAGGCCGAGCCACTGCACGCCGAATTCGGAGGCCTTGGCGGACGTCACTTCGACGATCAGCGCCTCGATATACACCTGGGCGCGGCGCACGTCGAGCTGGTCGATCACGGCGCGCAGGTTGCGATACACAGCTTCATTACAGGTGAGGATCAGGGTATTGGTCGACGCGTCGGCCTGGATAAAGCCGGCCGCGCCGCCCGAGGACAGCTGCTGCGGACCGTTGTTGAGCGAGGCGCCGCCGGTGGTGCCGCTTTGCGTGCCGCCGCCCAGGCCCGAGCTGTTCATGCCGCTGTTGTTGATGCCCTGATTGCCGTTGTTATTGAGCGAATTGTTATTGTTGCTGGTGCCCTGCTGCGCGGTGGCGGCCGAGCCGTCCGAGGTCACCACCGAGCGCAGCGTCTGCGCCAGCTTGGTGGCGTCGGCGTTCTTCAGGTACACCACGTGCACATTGCCCAGCTGCGTGGTGGGCTGGTCCAGCTTGGAGATCAGCGACTTGGCCAGGTTGGCGCGCGCCGCCGAGGGCGCGCGCAGCACCAGCGAATTGGTGCGCGGGTCGGCCAGCACCGACACCTTGCCGCTATCGGCTGCCGCGCCGGCGGCGCCGGCATTGCCGCCCTCCATCAGCTTGTTGACCATCGCCGCCAGGTCCGAGGCGATCGCATAGCGCACCGGGATCACGTCCATGTCGGTCGAGGCCGGCACGTCGAGCGCGGCGATGATTTTCGCCATGCGCTTGAGGTTGTCGGCATAGTCGGTGATCACCAGCGAGTTGTTGCCCGGGTTGGCATTGATCGTGTTGTTCGGCGAGATCAGCGGGCGCAGCACGGCCAGCAGGTTGGCCGACGATTCATAGTTCAGGTAAAACACCTGGGTGGCGATCTGGTCGCCCTTGACCTGGCTGCTGCCATTGCCCACCTGGGTTGGCACCGACTGCAGCTTGGCGTCCGCTTCCGGCACCACCTTGGCGTAGCCGTCGCCCGACACCACCGCATAGCCTTGCAGGCGCAGGGCCGAGGCCAGCAGCGCAAAGGCCTGGGTCTTGCTGATCGATTTTTCCGACACCAGCGTGATCGTGCCCTTGACGCGCGGGTCGATCACGAAATTGATGTTGGTGTAATGGCCGACCGCCTTGATCACCGATTCGATGTCGGCGGCGACGAAGTTGAGCGCCGCCTCGTCGCCGGGCGCGGACCAGGCCGGCGCCGGCATGCCGGCCACCGAACAGCACAGCAGGGCGGCGGCGGACAGGCGGCGCAGCGAGAAGGAAAATGGAATTGGGCTCACGGATGATTTTTTCATTGTCTAAACTCTAGGGCGATAATGTTTTTTTCGCTATTGCTACGGCGCTGTCCCAGCAAATTCAACAAACTCGCCAAGGTCTCTTCATATCCTGCTGCGGCCTGGGCCTGGCCGGAAAACTGCATGCGCCCGTGATTGAGGCTGCCGCTGCCGTCAAGCAGCAGCGGGCCTTTCATCGAGCGCAATGTCAACTGGGCCTGCTGCCCCTGCCAGTCGAAATCGAGTTCATAACTGCCCAGCGGGCGCAGCGACGACAGGCGCGACGCCATGTCCGTCATCTGCAAGGTGGTACGCCCGACGGCCGAAAACTGCTGCTGCTCCAGGGCCAGCTGCAAGGTGCTCCACGACAGGCGCATGCTGCCGGTCGGCGCCACCGTATTCAGGGGCGCGCCCAGGCCGCCCAGGCCATCGGCCGGCAGCAGCAGCGCCGCCGGGCTGACCTGCCAGTGCGACCAGGAGCCGCGCAGATTGACCGGCTGCGACAGCGCTTCGGCATTTTGCAGTTCGACGTCGACCGATCCCCACAGCACCGACGGCGCAATGCGCCAGTTGAAGCGGCCAGGCAACAATGGCGTGACGGCGCCGCCGGCACTGGCCGCGCCGCCGACAAAGGCCGAACCGCGCCACAGGGTACCTTGCGCGTCGCCCAAGGTCAAACGCCCGCCGGTCTGCTTTTCAACGATGGTGGCAACCCAGGCGGCCGGGAAAAACACCAGCAGGGTCAGGCACACGCTGACGACGATCGCCAGCAGCCACAGCACCGCGCGCTTCATCGTGTCACGCCCGGGCTCTGGTGCAGCGACAAGGTGGCGTCGACCATGCCCGCCTTGCCTTGCGCCGTGATCTTCGCGTCCTGCACCGCGATGCGGCCTTCGCGGCGCAAGCCGTCCAGCCACAGCATGACGCTGGCAAACGGCACGCCGTTCAACTGCACGCGCGCATATTCACCGGTCAGTGACAGCGACTGCGGCGCCAGGCCGCGCGCTTTCAGCGACGCATCGAGGCTCTCGCGGTTCATGGGCGCCACCTGCACCGGCGCCTGGCGCGACAATTCTCCCGCTTCGCGCGCCAGCGATTGCAGCACGGCCGCCTGCTGGCGCAGCTCGGGCAAGCTCTTTTGCAGCGCGATGCGGCCGTTCCAGGCCGGCTCGAACAACACCGCATACACCAGCGCCAGGCCGGCCACCACCGCGCCGATGGAAAGTAATTTGCGTTCCTGCGCCGTGCGTTCGGCCCAGAAGGCCAGCAGGGCCTGCTGGCGCGTGGCCAGTGCCGCGCGGCCCTTGTTCAATGCGATGCTCATGCTGATGCTCCCGTGGCGACCGTGATTTTCCACACGCCCGGCTCCGTCTCGTTCAAGGCCAGCTTGCGCGCGGCCAGCCCCTGTTTCACCTGCGCCTGGGCGCTGGCGTCGACCATGTCGGGCTTGATGCGCACGATCAGGCTGCGCTCGCGGTATTCGAGCGAGGCCACCACGCCGCGCCCGGCCAGGCCGCCCAGGGCCTCGCCCAGCGCCGCGCTCATGCTGGTGAAGTCATCCATGCTGGCCTGGCCGCCCTGCAAGCGCGCCGCGGCGATATTGCGCCGCATCTGTTCGGCTTCCAGGCCGAATACCGGCGCCTCGTTCGGGTACGCCGCCTTGAAGGTTTGCTGCATCGAGGTCTGCACCGTCGCCACTTCGCGCTTCAGGCGCGACCATTCGATATTGAGGCCAGCGAGGTTGACGATCACCGCCAGGATCGCCAGGCGCAGCGGCCAGCGCCAGCGCGCCCAGTCGCGCGCGGCCGCGCCGCCCGCCCCCAGCGCAGGCGCCAGGTCCAGCGCGGCGGTGCGGCTGGCGGCGATCCAGTGCGCCCAGTGATCGACTTCCACCGTCACGCCTGCCACCTCCTGCGCCAGTTGCTGGTACTGCGCCAGTGCGTCCTGCGCCACGTAGAGCGTCAGCGGCACGTCGCCCGCAAACGCGCGCGTGGTCGCCAGCGCCTGTTGCGCGTCCAGCGGCAGCACCAGGCCCAGGCCTTCCTGCGGCGTCTGGCGCAAGGCCAGCTCAATGCCCTGGCTGCCCGCATGCAGGCTGGCCGATACACCGCCAGGCGGCAGCGGCAGGCACAGTTGCGATGGCAGCACGGCCACCTTGCGCGCGCCCTGCGCCAGCAAGGCCTGCACCAGCACTTCGACCCAGGCGCGCTGCGCCACGGCCACCGTGCGCAGGCCGGCGGCGTCAGGCGCGCCGGCGGCCAGCACGCAGTCCTGCGCGTCGCCGAGGATATGTTCTTCCACCAGGCCAGGCAGGGCCGCGCGCAGGCGCGCGCCGGCCAGCGGCGGGGTTTTCAGGCGCAGCAGGGTCACGTCGGCCGCCGCCAGCAGCAGCACCACGCGCTGCGCGCCGGCGATCAGCTGGCCCAGGCTGCCCAGCGCGGCATTGCCCTGCTGCTGCAGCGCGCCGCCGTCGCCGGCCAGCACAAAGGCGCATGCGGCGGCAGCGTCAAGGGACGCCTTGGCCGGGTGGCGGATATACAAAGTTGTCAAAGGGACTCGCTTTCAGGTTTTAATTTTCCCGCAACCAGACCAGGCTGGTGGTGCGCTGTGGATTCGGCTGGCGCCACACCAGCGCCTGCGCGTCGAGCGCGGCGCGGTCCAGCCGCACCCGGATCACGGTCAGGAAGTACTGGCTCTTCACATCGATCTCCACGCCGTCAATCACGTTCTTGCCATTAATATTATTCTTGAAGTTGCCCGCATCGACAAACTTTTTCCGCGGATTGGACAAGGTCAGCGCGCTCGCTTCGGACACCGACATGTCGGTGACGGCCGCCAGCACTTCGGCCGGGGCGGTATTGACGTTCACCGGCGTCACCTGCGGCAGCACGATCACGTAGTCGCGCAGCGCTTCGATCACTTGCGGGGTATAGCCGGGCACCGCCAGCAAATCCTCGATCTGCGTCATGGCCACCGGCTCGCTGCCGCCGGCGGTGGCGGTGTCGGTCTTCCTGCCGCCGCCGTCGCTGGCGGCCCGCGCCTTGGGACGCGCGCGCGCCACCGCATCGGCCGTGGCCTGCGCCAGGCCGCTGTCGAGCCGCAAGTTGCCCAGCAATCGCTGGTAGGCCCGCAGCTGCCCCGGGCTGGGCATGCCGGTGATATCGACCAGGTTGGTCAGATTGAAACGCGCCTGCGCATCGAGCGCGCGGCCCGACACGGTGGCGTCGAATTTTTCCATCTCGACCTTTTCGCGGTCGACGTAATCATCGAGCCGCGCTTCCTCGATCGGCGTGGCCCACACGCCATCCATCGCCGTCAGGGACGGATTGTCCTGGCGCAGCCAGAAGCGGGCAAAGTCGACCATGCCGCGCATGGCCCACTGCGTCTGCAGGCGCTGGCGCTGGTTTTCCATCGAGCGCACCTGCACCTGCTGCTGCCAGAACAGGCTGGCCACCACCGTGATGGCCAGCGCCGTCAAGAGCAGGGCCGTGATGACGGCCACGCCGCGCTGGCGCGCCGGGCGATTGAATGCTTTCATCCGGGCCCCAGCAAGAATACCTTGGACAGGCCGGCGGCCTGGCCGGGCAGCTGCAAGGTCACTTCGAGGCCGGCCAGGTCGCCGGTCTTGCTGCCGGCGCCCAGGGTGATCCAGTCGGGCGTGGTGTTGCTGGCCAGGCTGCGCTGGCCGCGCATCGCCATGCTGTCGACACCGCGCAGCAGCACCACGCTGGCGTTGCCGGTATCGGTGTCGTCGCGCGCCGCCTGCCACAAGGTGTCGAGCACGGCCAGGTCGCGCGTGCCGATCGACTCGCGCCGCGTCAGCACGCCGCCCACCAGGCGATAGGTCACCACCTGCAGCTGCTGCGGCTGCTGCTCGGCGACGGCCTGGCGCACCATCATCAGGCGGTCGGCCTCGGCCGACAGATAGCTGCGGCCATTGAGCAGGGTCTGGCTGCCGGCGGTGACGGCGCTGGAACCGGCCAGGTGGTCGCAATCGCTCTGCATCTGCGCAAATGTCAGCTGCATGCCGCGCGACTGTTCCAGCTGGGCGTTGAGCACTTCGCGCGAGCGCACGATGCTGTCGAGGCCACGCCAGCCCAGCACGGCGACCATCGCCAGGATGCCGATCGCCACCAGCAATTCGATCAGCGTAAAGCCGGCGGAACGTGGGCGCGCCATCAGTCGTTGAACGCCAGCAGGACCAGGCGCACGATGCGCCGGGCCGGGTATTGCGCGTCATAGACGTTCACGCGCACCTGCCGCATGCGCGGATTCGGCGTGGCCACCACTTCTTCTTCGCAGATCAGTTTCAGGTCGCCCTGCGGACAATCCTCGCTGCGCTTGCCGGTCTGCGGAAAGGTCTTGGCCAGGCGCAGGCGCACCAGGTGGTTTTCGGCCGACCAGGTGGCCATCATGGCGCTGCGCAGGCCGTCGCTGTTCTGCGTCAGGCTGCCGACGGCGCGCAGGGACGCGCCCAGCGCGGTGCCGACGATCACCAGCGCGACGAGCACTTCGAGCAGCGTGAAACCGCGTTGCCGCTGGTGTCGTGTAGAGAGTGTCATTATTGCTCGACCGTGAAGTGGCCGATGCCGTCGGCGCGGATGGAGACGCTGCGCTCGCCGCTGGCCAGGGTCAGCACAAAAGGCTTGTCGACCGGCTCGCGGCCGAACACGATGCGCAGCGGCTGGGCCACGGTGGTGGCCGGCTGCACGCTGAGCAGCATCGGCGTATTGGCAAAGCTGCGCTCGCGCAGCAAATCATCCTTGGTCACGGCCTGCCAAAGTTTTTCATTGAGGACCAGAAAACGGTACTGGTTTTCGTCGGCTTCGAACGCCACCTGGCGGCTGCGCACGATGGCTTCGTCGCGCGCCAGCTGCAGCAGCAGGGCGATGCGCTCGGCCTCTTTTTGCAGCGCCTGCTGGCCGTTGGGCATGGCGTTGAGCGACACCAGCCCCAGGGTGACGCCGATGATGACCATCACCACCAGCAGTTCGATCAGCGTGAAGCCGCGCTGCAACTGGCGTTGGGCACGCATGACAGGCATGGGATAAAACTTACTGGTCCCAGGAGCCGATATCGGCGTCGTCGCCGCTACCGCCGGGCTGGCCGTCGGCGCCCAGCGAGATGATGTCGACTTCGCCTTTCAGGCCAGGCGACAGGTACTGGTAAGGATTGCCCCATGGGTCTTTCGGCATTTTTTCCAGGTAACCGCCCGCCTTCCAGCCATTCGCGGCCGGGCCGACGGTCGGTTTTTCCACCAGCGCGCGCAAGCCCTGCTCGGTGGTCGGATAGCGCTGGTTGTCCAGGCGATACAGTTTCAAGGCTTGCATCACGGTAGCGATGTCGACTTTCGCCGCCGCCACTTTCGATTCGCCGGTACGGGCGATCAGCTTGGGCACCACCAGCGAGGCGAGGATGCCCATGATCACCACCACCACCATGATTTCAATCAGCGTGAAGCCGCGCGCGCGGCGCTGCGGTATCGAACGGGTTGCTGCGTTTTGCATAAGAAGAGAGAGAAGTAGGTCCGTGGAGTGCAGAGTATAAAGCCGAAATATGACAAAGCCTGTCATATGGGGACAATTTACGAAAATTTATCGCGCCGTGTTCAGACTGACAAGGCGGCGTCGCCACAGACGGCGCAACATGGATCGCGCGCCACGCGCATGCTGTTCCACTCCATATGCAGGCCGTCGAGCAGCAGCAAGCGCCCCGCCAGCGACGCGCCGATGCCCATGATGAGCTTCAGCGCCTCGGCCGCCTGCATGCTGCCGACCACGCCCACCAGCGGCGCGAACACGCCCATGGTGGAGCAGGCTTCGTCGGTGAAGGCCTGGTCTTGCGGGAACAAACAGCTGTAGCACGGCTGGCTGCCCGTGCGCGGGTCGAACACGCTGACCTGGCCGTCGAAGCGGATCACGGCGCCCGACACCAGCGGCACCTGGTGCGCCACGCAGGCGCGGTTGACGGCGTGGCGGGTGGCGAAGTTGTCGGTACAGTCGAGCACCACGGTGCTGGCGGCCACCAGTTCGGCCAGGCGCGCATCATCCACGCGCTCCTGCAGCGCAACGAGCGCTATCTCCGGATTGATATCGGCCAGCGTGATGCGCGCCGAAGCGGCTTTCGGCTGGCCCACGCGCTGCGTGGTATGGGCGATCTGGCGCTGCAGATTGGTCAGGTCGACCGTATCGTCGTCGACCAGGGTCAGCTGGCCAACGCCGGACGCGGCCAGGTACATGGCGGCCGGCGAGCCGAGGCCGCCGGCGCCGATCACCAGCACCCGCGCGTCCAGCAGCGCCTGCTGGCCTTCGATGCCGATCTGGTCAAGCAGGATATGGCGCGAATAGCGCAGCAGCTGGTCGTCATTCACGGGGTCAGACCCGCCGGGTCTGACCCCAGCAGTGGCAGTTGGGGAATAAGCATCACGGTTTCTGGACCGGTATCTTCTTGTCCTCGGCCTTGATATCGGACTTGATCTCGGGCTTGTCGCTGATCCTGGCCGCCTTGGCGTCGGCCTTGTGCTCGGCCTTGGACAACTGCACCGGCAGGCCCTGGAAGTGGTTCAGCGCCTGCTGCAGCTGGAAATCATCCTTGGCGCCGTATTCGAGCGGCTTGCGCTTTTTCGCCGTGGCGATCAAACGCTGCTCTTCTTCCAGCTGGTCGTGCACGGCGCCCAGGGTCGGCGCGGCCGCTTCGGGCTTGCCGTCATCGCTGTTCAGGTGTTTTTCCAGGTCCGCTTCGCGCACGCGCAGGCTGTTCCAGCCGTCGCCGTCGGCCGTTTCATCGACCAGCAGGTCGGGCACGATGCCGCGCGCCTGGATGGTGCGCCCTTTCGGCGTGTAGTAGCGCGCCGTGGTCAGCTTGACGGCGGTGTCGGCGGTCAGCTGGCGCAGGGTCTGCACCGAGCCCTTGCCGAAGGTTTGCGTACCGATCACGGTGGCGCGCTTGTAGTCCTGCAGCGCGCCGGCGACGATTTCCGAGGCCGAGGCCGAGCCGGCGTTGACCAGCACCACCAGCGGCACGGTTTTCAGCGCGGCCGGCAGCTTGGCCAGCGGGTCCGCCTTGGCGCCCGGCGGCGCATAGAATTCGCGCCGGCCATAGAACACCTGCTTCGATTCCGGCAGCTGGCCGCTGGTCGAGACGATCACCGAATTGCTGGGCAAGAAGGCGGCCGAGACGCCGATGGCGCCCGGCACCACGCCGCCCGGGTCGTTGCGCAGGTCCAGCACCAGGCCCTTGAGCTTGGGGTCCTGCGCATACAGGGCGTTGATCTTCCTGACCATGTCGTCGACGGTCGGCTCCTGGAACTGGGCGATGCGCAGCCAGGCGTAGCCGGGCGCGACCATTTTGGCCTTGACGCTTTGCACGCGGATTTCTTCGCGCACGATGGGAAACACCAGCGGCTTGCTGTCGCCCTTGCGCGACACCGTCAGCACCAGCTTGCTGTTGGGCTGGCCGCGCATGCGCTTGATCACCTCGTCAAGCTGCAAGCCCTTGAGCGGCACATTGTCGAGGCGGGTGATCAGGTCGCCGGCCTCGATGCCGGCCTTGGCGGCGGGACTGTCCTCGATCGGCGAGACCACCTTGACGTAGCCGTCTTCCATGCTCACTTCGATGCCGATGCCGACAAACTTGCCCTGCACGCTCTCGCGCATTTCCTTGAAGGCGTTCTTGTCCAGGTAGACCGAATGCGGGTCCAGCGACGACACCATGCCGGCGATCGCTTCGGACAGCAGCTTCTTGTCTGCCACCTTTTCAACGTAATCGGTCTTGATCAGGCCAAACACGTCGGACAGCTGGCGCAGCTCGTCGAGCGGCAGCGGCGCGCCCACTTTTTGCGCAATGGCCGGGAACTGCACCGTGGCGCCGATGCCGGCCAGCAGGCCCGCGCCGATCAAGACTATGCTTTTTACTGTGATGCCCATGTGTGATTCGCAATCTGCAAGTACGTTGTTACTTAAAACTTGACCCAGGTGGCGGGATCGAAGGCACGGCCCTGATGGCGTAGCTCAAAGTATAGCCCCGATTCCTCGTTGCCGCCGCTGTTGCCCGCGCTGGCGATCGCGTCGCCGCTCCTGACGCTGTCGCCGGCGCGTTTCAGCAAGGACTGGTTATTGCCATAAATACTCATGTACTGGCCGCCATGGTCGACGATGATCAGGTTGCCGAAGCCGCGCATCCAGTCCGAGAACACGACACGGCCGGCGGCGACGGCATGCACTTCGCTGCCTTCGCCGGTCTTGATGAACACGCCCTTCCAGGTGGGGCCGTCGCCGCGCTTGCTGCCGAAGCGGGCCGCGACCCGGCCCGAAACGGGCGCACGCAACTGCCCTTTCAGGCTGGCAAAGGCGCCGTCCGGCGGTGCGGGCGCCAGGGTAGGACGGGCCGCTTCCGGCTCGGGCTTGGGTTCCGGCCTCGGTTCGGGCTTCGGCTCCGGCTTGGGCTCGACCCTGGCGATCTGCGGCGGCTCGACGTTGTCGATCGGATCGAGTTTCACCGGCGGCGCAGGCACCGGCGCCGGCGCCGGAACCGGGACCGGGACCGGGACCGGTGCCGGCGTCTGCGGTTTGATCTTGCCCGATTTGCTCTGCTGCTCGCGCGCCAGGCGTTCGCGTTCGGCCAGTGCCCGTGCCTGCGCCTGGGCCTCCACCTTGGCGCGCGCGGCGAGCAAGCGCTCACGTTTTTCCTCGGCGGCCTTGGCGGCGGCGGCCGCTTTCGCGGCGGCACGTTGTTCTGCCAGCAATTGCTGGCGTTTCTTTTCAGCGGCGGCCGCGGCCGCCTGCTCTTCGATCAGCTTGGCCAGCTTGTCGACCAGGTTGCCCATGCGCTGCTCGTCGCGCTCGACATTGCCCGCTTCCTTGCGCTTGGCCACCAGGCGCTGTGACAGGTTGGCCAGCATGCTGGCGCGGCGCGCCTTTTCCTGTTCCAGCACGACCTTCTGGTCGCGCTCTTCCTGGGCGATTTCTTCCAGCTCGTCCTTGGCGTTCTGCACGTCGGCCTGGTTTTTTTCCACCGCCAGCAAGTTCGCGCGCAGCGATTCGAGCAGGCGCGCCTGCGCCTGCGACACATAGGCCATCAGTTGCAGGTCGCGGTTGATGCGGTTCGGATTATCGCCCGACAGCAGCAGCTTCATGCGGTCTTCATTGCCGGCGACATATTGCTCGCGCAGCAATTTCGACAATTGTCCTTTTTGTTTTTCCACCGTCGCCGTCAGCTCGCGGTGTTCCTTGCCCAGCGCATTGAGCTTGACGCTGGTCTCGCTCTGCTCCTGCGCCAGGTCGCGCAGGGCGCGGTTGGCGTTGGAAATCGCCAGTTCCGACTCGGCCAGGGTATCGGCCGCGTCGTCCTTGGCGCTTTCGGTCTGGCTGATATCGCGTTTCAAGGCCGTCAGCTTTTGCTGCAGGCCGGCGCGCTGCAATTCCGCAGCCGCCTTCTGCTTGCTGCGTTCGGTGGGTCTGGCGCCATGCGCGGCGCCGCTGGACAACAGCAGCGCCAGGCACAACACGGCGCCGGCACGCCAGGCCGGCAGGGAACGTTCAGCAGAAGGGGCGATCACTGTGCCGCGGAAGAAAGACTGCAAAGTTACTTGGCCTTCCCTTGGTTCGCCACGGCAGCCTGGGCTGCCGCAATCGCCGCCGGGTCGCCCAGGTAGTAATGGCGGATCGGTTTCAGGTCGGCGTCGAGTTCATACACGAGCGGCTGGCCGTTCGGGATGTTCAGGCCGACGATGTCGCTGTCGCTGATGCCGTCCAACATCTTGATCAGGGCGCGCAGGCTGTTGCCGTGGGCCGAGATGATGATCTTCTTGCCGGCGCGGATGGCCGGGGCGATTTCTTCGTCCCAGGCCGGCATCACGCGCGCCACGGTGTCTTTCAGGCATTCGGTCAGCGGAATCGACGCTTTCGGCAGGCCGGCGTAGCGCGGGTCGTTGAACGAGGCGCGGTCGTCGCTCTCTTCCAGGGCCGGCGGCGGCGTATCGTAGCTGCGGCGCCAGACCAGTACCTGCTCGTCGCCATACTTGGCGGCCGTTTCCGCCTTGTCCAGGCCCTGCAGCGCGCCATAGTGGCGCTCGTTCAGGCGCCAGTCGTTCTTCACCGGCAGGTACATCATGTCCATTTCGTCGAGCGCCAGCCACAGGGTGCGGATGGCGCGCTTGAGCACCGAGGTGTAGGCCACGTCGAAAGTGAAACCTTCTTCTTTCAGGATCTGGCCGGCGGCCCTGGCTTCGTTGATGCCCTTGGCCGTCAGATCGACGTCGGTCCAGCCAGTGAAGCGGTTATCGAGATTCCAGGTGGACTCGCCGTGACGCATGAAAACGATTTTGTACATAGTTCTATCTTCTCAAGGGGTTCAAATCAAAAAAGCAAAACGTAAAAAGACCTCGCCGAGCTTCTATTTTATAATGCGCGGATTGACTTAAACCATTGGACCCTTCGTGAAATTCATTATCGACCATATTTTTCTGCTTGCCATCGTCATCCTGTCGGGCGGCGCCCTGCTCTGGCCACTGCTGTCGATGCGCGGCAAACGCGCCAGCGTCCTCGAAGTGACGCAGTTGATCAATCGTGGCAAGACCATCATTGTCGACGTGCGCACACCGGAAGAATTCGCCAAGGGCCACCTGCCTGACGCCAGGAATATTCCAGTGGCAGAACTGGCAAAACGCATGGGCGAGCTGGAAAAATTCAAAACACGCCCCATTGTAGTGGTTTGCCAGAAAGGGTCGCGCTCGGCTACCGCGGTTGCCGCGCTGATCAAGGCTGGTTACGCCGAAGCCACCAGCCTCGAAGGCGGCATCGATGAATGGAGCAAGCAAGGCCTGCCCCTGAAAACGCCGTCGCCGGCCAAACCGTCGCTGGTCAAATAAGGCCTGCCACTCAGCAACTCATACAAGGAGAACACCATGTCCGTCCCCGTAATCGTCTACAGCACCGCCGTGTGCCCGTATTGCATCCGCGCCGAGCGTTTGCTCGAAGCCAAGGGCGTCACCGTGCAAAAGGTGCGCGTCGACCTCGATCCGGCCGAGCGCGTCAAGATGATGGAACGCACGGGCCGCCGCACGGTGCCGCAAATCTATGTCGGCGAGACCCATGTGGGCGGTTTCGATGACCTGTATGCGCTCGATCAAGCCGGCAAGCTGGACCCCTTGTTAAATGGCACGGCAACCTGATATAAAGTGGGGTCGAGAAATTGCTTGGTTTTTGGCGGTATTGTTTTGATACAATTGCCCTCGCACCCCTGCAAGTTGCGCCTATCCGGCGCGGTTTGTTGCAAGCACCGTATTTGCAAGCACCCTATTTGAACGGTGTGCCGTTCTTGTCCATTACAACGAAAGCGTTCCATGTCTGACGAAAATCTGCAACCAGTCTTCCAAATCCAACGCGTCTACCTGAAAGACATGTCGCTGGAACAACCAAATTCCCCAGCCGTGTTCCTGGAACAAGAAGCACCGGCCATCGAAGTCGCTCTGGACGTGGGCGCCGAGCCTCTGGCCGACGGCATCTTTGAAGCCACCGTGACCATCACCGTGACCGCCAAAGTGGGCGAAAAAGTCGCTTTCCTGGTTGAAGGCAAGCAAGCCGGTATTTTCGAAGCACGCAACATTCCTGCCGATCAACTCGATCCGCTGCTGGGAATCGGCTGCCCGAACATCATCTACCCTTACCTGCGCGCCAACATCGCCGACGTGATCACCCGTGCCGGCTTCCCGCCAGTGCACCTGGCCGAGATCAACTTCGAAGTGTTCTACCAGCAACGTCTGCAAGCGATTGCCGACGCGACTGCCGCAGCGCCGAACGAAACCATCAATTAAGTTTCAGCATCACTTCGCCAACCCGTCCTGGGTAGGCCCGACACGGCGGCTCAGTTACTCAAGCCGCCGTGTTTCATTCAGGGTTCACAAAACATCATGTTGAAAAATACGGTCATGAGCAAATTGCGTTGGTTGTCGGGCGCCGTGCTGTTGCTGGCCAGCGCCGCCAGCCACGCCGTCGACTTCAAGACGGTGGGCGCCGCCCCCGTGATACTGTACGACGCGCCGTCCGCCAAGGGGGGCAAGCTGTATGTAGCGCCGCGCGGCATGCCGCTCGAAGTCGTGCTCAGCTATGGCGAATGGGTCAAGGTACGCGACGCCAGCGGCGAAATGGCCTGGACCGAAGCCAAGGGCCTGTCGGCCAAGCGCAACCTGGTGGCGCGCGCCGCCAACCTGAAAGTGCGCGCCAGCCCCGACGAGACCGCGTCGGCGGTGCTGCTGCTCGACAAGGGCGTGCTGCTGGAAATGCTGGAGCAGCCGGGCGGCAACTGGATCAAGGTGCGCCACAAGGATGGCCAGGTCGGCTACGTCAAGACCAGCGAAGTGTGGGGCCTGTAAGCAATGCCAGTTTCCCAAGATAACCATAGCACCAGCGCGCGCCGCCGCATCACCATTCTTGGCGCCGGCGCCTGGGGCACGGCGGTGGCGATGGCGCTGGCCGCGCGCCACGATGTGGTGTTGTGGGGCCGCAACCCCGAAGCCATGGCCGCCATGGCCGCCAGCGGCGAGAACAGCTACCTGCCCGGCTTTGCCTTGCCGCCACAATTGGCCATTTGCGCCGATTTCGACGCCGCCCTCAGCCACGCCAGTGGCGAGCAGGCGCTGCTGATCGCCGCCTGCCCGGTGGCCGGCCTGCGTCCGCTGCTGCTGCAATTGAAACACCAGACGATTCCCAACCTGGTCTGGCTGTGCAAGGGGTTTGAAAACGGCACCGGCCTGTTGCCGCACCAGCTGTTCCAGGAGATCCTCGGCGACACGGTCGCTGGCGGCGCCCTGTCCGGCCCGTCTTTCGCGCAGGAAGTGGCGCGCGGCCTGCCGTGTGCGCTAACCATCGCCTCGCACGACGCCGCATTGCGCGCCTGCGTGGTGTCGGCCTTGCACGGCGGCAATTTCCGCGTGTATGCCAGCGACGACCTGGTCGGCGTGGAAGTGGGCGGCGCCGTGAAAAACGTGCTGGCGATCGCCACCGGCGTGGCCGATGGCCTGGGCCTGGGCCTGAATGCCCGCGCCGCGCTGATCACGCGTGGCCTGGCGGAAATCACGCGCCTGGGCACGGCCTTGGGCGGCCAGACCGAAACCTTCATGGGCCTGACCGGCATGGGCGACCTGATTTTGACCTGCACCGGCGACTTGTCGCGCAACCGCCGCGTCGGCCTGGGGCTGGCGCAAGGCAAGGCATTGGCGACCATCGTGGCCGAACTGGGCCATGTGGCAGAGGGCGTGCCCTGCGCCAGGGCCGTACGCGAACTGGCGCAGCGCATGCGGGTGGACATGCCGATCACCGACGCGGTGGCCGGCGTGCTGTTCGACGGCGACTTGCCGCAGGAGATGGTGCAGCAGCTGCTGGCGCGCGATCCGCGCGATGAAGCCAACCGGATGTAAGCAGATTTAGCGGCCGGCCTTGGCCATCAGTATGGTCAAGAGCAATAAACTGTCCTCGCGCGCTTCGAGCGCGTGGGCCTGCCCGCCGTTCAGGTACACCATCTGGCCCGGCCCCAGCAGCTGCACGCTGCCATGGGCGTCTAGCGCCACCTGGCCTTGCAGGCACAGCAGGGTGATTTCTCCCAATACATGATGTTCGGGCATGGTCTTGCCTTTGGGCATGCACATGCGGATCAATTCCAGCTCGTCCGTCTTGGCCAGGGCGATGGCGGAAAACTGCGTCAGGTCTTCGCCGCTGGCGCCCTGCACATCGATGATCTGTCCTGAAGTTGCGTGATGCAATGCCATCCTGTGCTCCTGTTCAGTTAGTCCGCCGCTTCCTCGAGTTCCTCTTTGGCGCCGCGCATCCATTGCACCAGCGGCAACGCATCCTTGAGGCCTTCGGCGATCAGCGGCAGCAGTTTTTCCGGCTGGTTCAGTGGCAACGGCAGCTCGGTCCAGACAAAAAAGCTTTTCAGCTTGATCAATTCGATATGTTCGGCGCCGGCATCGAAACCTTTTGGCGGGCGCTGCAGCTTGCCCTCGTCCTGGATGGTGCCGAAACGGGCCTTCAGGCGCTTATTCTTGAGCACTTTGGAAAACCCTGGCGCGTCGTTGACCATATGCTCGCGCAGCGCCTTCAAGCGGCCCGGCGGCGGCATGTATTCGCCGGCGCCGAACAGCACATGGCCCTTGCCATCGATCTGCACATAATACGTGGGACCGCCGGCCTTGCTGGGGCGGCGCATGTCGTTCGGCGCGATGGCCGCCGAAAAACGCGTTTTATACGGGCTCTTGTCATGCGCAAAGCGCACGTCGCGATTGATGCGGAACATGGCCTTCTTGGGATTGCAGAACTTCACGGCCGGGTCGAACTTGCCGAGTTCGGCAATCAA
The DNA here is from genome assembly GCF_001677885.1 of Janthinobacterium psychrotolerans. GTDB lineage: Bacteria > Pseudomonadota > Gammaproteobacteria > Burkholderiales > Burkholderiaceae_D > Janthinobacterium > Janthinobacterium psychrotolerans. Next base: position 379,127 of record NZ_LOCQ01000061.1, read on the forward strand.
TGAAGTCACCAGCGCCAGGAATTCCTCGCGCAAAATATCGTAGCGGGGCTTGTTCATCACGAACCAGGGACGGTTGTTGTTCTCGCTCAGTTCACGTAAAAATTGGGTCAAATCACGCACATGCATGTGTCAGTTTCCGATTCGCGGCTATTTGTTGAGGTCCTTGGGGATGGGGCGCTTGCCCACCACCACGTCGAGCGCCGCCTCGCGGCTCTTGCGCAGCACCGTCATTTTAGCTTTTTCACCGGGTGGCAGCTGGGCGATCAGGTTCAGCATTTCGGTGGTGTCGCCGACCGGCTTGCCGTCGACGCTGAGCAGGATGTCGCCCGGCTTGATGCCGGCCTTGTCGGCCGGGCCGCCGCGCACCACGCCGGCGATAATGGCGCCGGTGCTGCGCTGCAAACCAAAACTGTCGGCCAGCTCTTTGGTGATGTCCTGGGTTTCCACGCCGATCCAGCCGCGCACCACATGGCCGTTCTTGATGATCGCTTCCATCACGGTCTTGGTGGTGGAAACGGGAATGGCAAAGCCGATGCCGACCGAGCCGCCGCTTTGCGAATAGATGGCGGTATTGATGCCGATCAAATTGCCGCGCGTATCGACCAGGGCGCCGCCCGAATTGCCGAAGTTGATCGCCGCATCGGTCTGGATGAAGTTTTCAAAACTGTTGATATGCAGGTTGTTGCGGCCCAGCGCGGAGATAATGCCCATGGTCACCGTCTGGCCCACGCCGAACGGGTTGCCGATCGCCAGCACGGCGTCGCCCACGCGCGCCTGCTCCGACTGGCCCAGCACGATCACCGGCAGCTTGTCGAGCTTGACCTTGATCACGGCCAGGTCCGTTTCCGGGTCCAGCCCCACCACCTGCGCCGGCGCCTTGCGCCCGTCGGTCAGCACGACTTCGATTTCGTCGGCGCCTTCGACGACATGGTTGTTGGTGAGGATATAGCCTTCGTGGCTGACGATCACGCCCGAGCCCAGGCTGTTTTTCAGGCCGCTGCCCTCTTCGTCCATGTCGGGCGTGCGCTCGCCGAAGAAGCGCTTGAAGAAGGGGTCGCGCATCAGGGGGTGGGCGCCGCGCTTGGGCGCCTGGGTGGTCAATATGTTGACCACCGCCGGCATGGCGCGCGCCGCCGCGTCACGGAAGGAGCCGGGCGCCAGGCTGCTCGACGCCGTTTCCACCACCGGGATCGGCGTGGCGGGCGAACCCAGTTGCTGGACCCGGCTGGCCGGGCGCAGGGCGCCGTACACGAAGTACAACGCCAGCGCGATGGTCACGGTTTGCGCAAACAACAACCAGAAACGTCGCATAAAACTCCACCCAGGTCAGCCGGCCCACGCCGGAACGGTTTATTGTGCCAGATCGTTGTTTTTTGGTGCGCCCTTGAGCGAGTCGCGGATCTCGCGCAGCAGCATGATGTCTTCCGGCGTGACCGCTGGCGCGGCGGGCGCCGGCGGTGGCGTATGGGCGCGGCGCGCCTTGTTCATCAGGCGTACCATCTGGAAGATGATAAAGGCCAGGATGATGAAGTTGAGCAGGATGGTCAAAAAGTTACCGTAGGCCAGCACTGCACCAGCCTTTTTCGCTTCCACCAGGGTCATGGTGGTGGCCTGGCCATTCAGGGGCAGGTAGTAATTGGCGAAATCGAGGCCGCCGAAAATGCGCCCGATCGGCGGCATGATGACGTCCTGCACCAATGAATCGACGATCTTGCCGAAGGCGCCGCCGATGATCACACCGACGGCCAGATCGACAACGTTGCCCTTCATTGCGAATTCTTTGAATTCTTTCATCATTGCCATGGGTTTCTCCTTCGGATCAAGTATAAAAACATGCCAATCATACTATTGATTCCGTTTGCACCGAGATTTTGCATGTGCGCTTGCAGCATTCTGGCCCAGCTCTAACTTTCTAGTTCGAAAGAACTAGCCACTCCCTGCAAAAGTATATAAATTATGGTACAAGCAACGTTTTGGTTTTATTCGTTGTTTGCTTCACTTATAATTTGCGGTTGCCAATGCGGGCTTTTTCTCCCGTTGGCAATTAACAAGAAAATGGCTCGGGCTGCGCCATTTGACCGGAGTTCCGCAGGGATATTGCCACGTTATCGTACAAAGCGCGTACAAAGCGCATACAAAGAGACGGAGCCTGGCAAACAGTGGGAAAGCGCTTCGGCGACGGATGTTTCGCGGCTGCCATTCATAATAAAGATTCGCATTTTGACTGATTGGGGTTTGCATGAGTAACGAAAAGCAGGTCGATTCAGGCCGCCGCGGCTTGCTCGTCGCCACGTGCGCGGCGGGCAGTGTAGTCGGGTTGGCAACCGCGGGAGCCTTGGTAAGCACCTTCCAGCCGTCCGAGCGCGCGAAAGCGGCCGGTGCGCCGGTCGAAGTAGACATCAGTACCTTGCAGCCCGGCGAAATGCGCACCGTCGAATGGCGCGGCAAACCGGTCTGGATCCTCAAGCGCACCCCTGAAATGGTGGCGTCGCTGAAAAAAACCGACGGCAAGGTCGCCGACGCCAACTCGGAACGCAACCCCGCCGAATTCACGCCGCAATACTGCATGAACGAATGGCGCTCGATCAAGCCTGAAATCCTCGTTGCGGTCGGCATCTGCACCCACCTCGGCTGCTCGCCCTCCTCCAAATTTACCCCCGGTCCACAACCGTCCCTGCCCGATGACTGGGAAGGCGGCTTTTTGTGTCCTTGCCACGGCTCGACCTTCGACATGGCCGGCCGCGTCTACAAGAACAAGCCGGCGCCGGACAATCTGCAAGTGCCGCGTCATATGTACTTGAGCGACACCACCCTGGTAATTGGTAAAGACGAAAAAGGCGAGGCTTGATCATGGCTGCTTTCAAAGAAACCAAATTTCCGGCCGACGCGCCCGCCGCCGAAAAAGCGCTGGGCTGGGTCGACGACCGCTTTCCCCTGACCAAGCTGTGGAATGACCAGTGGGGCAAGTACTATGCCCCGAAAAACTTCAATTTCTGGTACATCTTCGGTTCCCTGGCCATGCTGGTGCTGGTGCTGCAGATCGTCACCGGCATCTTTCTGACGATGCACTACAAGCCCGATGCGGCGCTGGCCTTCAATTCGGTCGAGTACATCATGCGCGAAGTGCCGTGGGGCTGGCTGGTGCGCTACATGCACTCGACGGGCGCCTCGGCCTTCTTCATCATCGTCTACCTGCACATGACGCGCGCACTGCTGTACGGTTCCTACCGCAAGCCGCGCGAACTGATCTGGCTGTTCGGTTTCGCCATCTTCCTGTGCCTGATGGCCGAAGCGTTCTTCGGCTACCTGCTGCCATGGGGTCAGATGTCGTACTGGGGCGCCCAGGTGATCGTCAATCTGTTCGGTGCGATTCCGGTCATCGGCCCTGATCTGTCGCTGTGGATCCGTGGCGACTACGTGGTGTCGGACGCCACGCTGAACCGTTTCTTCGCCTTCCACGTGATCGCCATTCCGCTGGTCCTGCTGGGCCTGGTGGCAGCGCATTTGATCGCGCTGCACGAAGTCGGTTCGAGCAATCCGGACGGCATCGAGGTAAAAGAAACCCTGGGCGCCGACGGCCATCCGCTCGACTCGATTCCGTCGCACCCCTACTACACCGTGCACGATCTGTTCGGCGTGTCGATCTTCCTGGTGATTTTCAGCGCGGTGGTGTTCTTTGCGCCGGAAATGGGCGGCTACTTCCTGGAATACAACAACTTCCTGCCGGGCGACTCGCTGAAAACCCCGCTGCACATCGCGCCGACCTGGTACTTCACGCCGTTCTACTCGGTGCTGCGCGCCACCACGGCCGACTTCATGTACGTGCTGATGGGCGCCGTAGCCGCTTACGTGGTGTTTATCTGGCTCAAGTCGCGCCTGTCGATCAAGGTCAAGACGGCCATCGCCGTGATTGCCCTGCTGGCCATCGTCGGCATGCTGCCACAGGTGCTGGACGCGAAATTCTGGGGCGTGGTGTTCTTCGGCGGCTCGGTGGTGATCCTGGCCTTCCTGCCATGGCTCGATCATTCGCCGGTGAAATCGATCCGCTACCGTCCGACCTGGCACAAATACCTGTATGCCATCTTCGGCCTGTCGTTCCTGGTGCTGGGCTACCTCGGCACGCAAGCGCCGACCGACGCCAAGACCATCGTGTCGCAAGTGTGCACCCTGATTTACTTCAGCTTTTTCCTGCTGATGCCATGGTGGAGTGCAATGGGCAAGTTCAAGACCGTGCCGTCGCGTGTGACGTTTCACCCGCACTAAGCCGATCCCACGCCACGCTCAAAGGACATACATCAAATGAAGATTGCAAAAAAACTGCTCGCCATCCTGGCGTTCGTGCCCGCCCTGGCCCTGGCCAGCGAAGGTGGATTTCCGCTGGACAAGGCGCCTGACCGCCAGACCAACATGGCGGCGCTGCAACATGGCGCCAAACTGTTCGTCAATTATTGCCTCAATTGCCACGCCGCCGTATCGATGCGCTACAACCGCCTGAAAGACCTGGGCCTGACGGAAGAGCAGATCAAGCAGAATCTGTTGTTCTCCGGTGATAAAGTGGGCGACCTGATGACCACGGCGCTGGCGCCGAAGGACGCCAAGGCGTTTTTTGGCGTGGTGCCGCCCGATTTGTCGGTAATTTCGCGTGCGAAATCATCTTCCGCTGGCACAGGCGGCGACTACCTGTATACTTACCTGCGTACGTTCTATAAAGACGACACGCGGCCGACCGGCTGGAACAATATGGTCGTGCCAAATGTTGCCATGCCGCATGTGTTATGGGAGTTGCAAGGTATCCAGACTGCCAAGTTCGTGGAAGAGACTGATCCGCATGATGCGGCCAAGAAAGTCCACAAATTTGTCGGCTTCGAACAAGTCAAGCCAGGCACGTTGAACAAAATCGAGTATGACACTGCGGTGGCCGACCTGGTCGGCTACATGGAGTGGATGGCCGAACCGGCACAACAGACACGCAAGCGCCTGGGCGTTTGGGTACTGCTGTTCCTGTCGGCTTTTGCTCTGCTGGCATGGCGCCTGAATGCGTCGTTCTGGAAGGAAGTCAAATAAGTGAGGCACCGGCTGACAGCCGGTTAATGCCTGTTTCTGCGTTGTCCGCATGAGTGGACAAGCGACCTGGGGTGAGCCGTTCGCGGCTTCACCCCCTTTGTTTCTAAGGAACTATAAAAAATGATGGTTCTCTATTCGGGTACAACCTGCCCATTTTCGCAACGCTGCCGTCTGGTTCTGTTTGAAAAAGGCATGGACTTCGAAGTGCGCGACGTCGACCTGTTCAACAAGCCGGAAGACATTTCGACCATGAACCCGTACGGCCAGGTGCCGATCCTGGTCGAGCGCGAACTGATCCTGTATGAATCGAACATCATCAACGAGTACATCGATGAGCGCTTCCCGCATCCGCAACTGATGCCGGCCGACCCGCTGATGCGCGCCCGTGCGCGCCTGATGCTGTTCAACTTTGAAAAAGAACTGTTCGTCCACGTGCACGTACTGGAAAGCGAACGCGCCAAGAGCAACGACAAGGCCCACGACAAGGCGCGCGCGGAAATCCGCGACCGCCTGACGACCCTGGCGCCACTGTTCCTGAAAAACAAGTACATGCTGGGCGACGAATTCTCGATGCTCGACGTGGCTGTCGCGCCGCTGCTGTGGCGCCTGGACCACTACGGCATCGAACTGTCGAAAACGGCCGCGCCGCTGATGAAATACGCCGAACGCATCTTCTCGCGTCCGGCCTATATCGAAGCGCTGACGCCGTCCGAGAAAGTCATGCGCCGTTAAGATATCCCCATAAAGCTACTGCGCAGCCCGCTCTCGACTTGGCGCTACTCGCCGTACTAAAGTACGGCTGCGTTACTCAAGCCGATATCGGGCTTGCTCGCTACGCTTTCTGGGGCATCTTGAGATTTATCTCATTGCTCTGTTTCATTGAATCACCGGTGCGCGCGCCTTGCAGCAATGGCGGCGCTCCCGTCTCACAGTGCCTATCATGTCTGAAATCTCAACCAAACCTTATATGCTGCGCGCCATCTACGAGTGGTGCACCGACAGCGGCTACACGCCCTATCTCGCGGTCAAAGTCGATTCGCGCACGACGGTGCCGATGGAATACGTGAAAAAAGGCGAAATCGTCCTGAACATCAGCTTCGGCGCCACCAGCGGCCTGAAGATGGACAATGACGCCGTACGCTTCCACGCCCGCTTCGGCGGCATCTCGCGTGAAATCTACGTTCCGGTCGACAACGTGATGGCCATCTACGCCAACGAAAATGGCCAGGGCATGGCCTTCGAACCTGTCCTCGGCAACGACGACCCGCACGGCCAGCCCACCGACAGCCCGGCGTCAGCCGACGCACCACCACCACCGGCCCCGGCAGCAACCGGCCCGACCCTGTCATCGGTCCCCACCGGCACCACCGAACAACGCGAAAGCCCCCCGTCCGGCGACGACGAGCCGCCAAAAAAAGGCGGCCGCCCGACCCTGACCCGCATTAAATAGCGTATAATTCGCAACGCGCAGTTTTTGCCGACTTAGCTCATTTGGTAGAGCAGTTGATTTGTAATCATCAGGTGGCCAGTTCGAAACCGGCAGTCGGCACCAGTCTTACTACGCCTAACAAAACCTTAGCGAGCGGAAGGTAGTTGTGGTTGAGAAGCGCAACTGTACGGAGGTACAGTGAGCATCGCAGACCGCAAATGCCGACGCGCAGTAGGTTTTGATAGGCGCTCTTAGTAACAGAGAATCACGGAAAAACCCAGGAATGACCCTTCTCATAGGGGAGTACTGGGTTTTTTTTCGTCTGTGCTTGCGGTAGAGCCCGGTATAAGACCTACTTTTGGCCTATGATTTGGCAAAAATTTGGCAAACCGATTTGTCAAATGGTTTTGGCCAAAGGAGTTGCCATGACCACGCCCATCAAGGAAGAAACACGCTGGCGCCATCGGTGTGCGGTGCTAGACAAGCATCGTGGCGGTGTTATATGGCACCGTTAGTCGTTGCGGTGACTATCGGCGCGCGCCAGGCTGGCCGCAGCGTTTGACGCCAGGAACCCTGGCCGCGAGCGCAGCTAGTGGTAGCGGTGCGTAAATAGCCGGTTAGGAGCAAATCATGTTTTCCCTGCGGGGCCGCTCGCGCGCTGCACTTGCTCGCTGGAGCTCGCTTCGCTCGCAAACAACAGTTGGCGCAGCCACATTCTCCTCCGAGCGATTGCTTCGACACCGGCTCTAACGCGCTGTAGACTGTCCAGCAGATGACGTATCCCGTATTATCGACCGCCGTTGCGAAGGACCCAGCGCAAGCGATTGCAGGGTCGTTCTGGCGGAACACCTCCGAATTCACTGAAAACGAGCAAGCTGATGGCCTTCGACCGCAATGCACCTTACAACGAGCTGCCTCTACTGCCTCCTGGCATAGATCTGGAATCCAAGGCTGTTCTGAAGCAGACGATTGCCGCGCGCGCGGCATTGGCAGATCTGAAAGGAGCCGCCAGACAGTTGCCTAATCAGGGGGTTCTCATCCAAGCGCTTGGCTTGCAAGAGGCAAAGCTATCCAGCGAGATCGAAAATATCGTCACCACCAATGACGCACTTTTTCAAGGATTCGCAAACGATGGTGAAGGTTCGGACCACCAAACTAAGGAAGTCTTGCATTACAAGGACGCGCTTTGGCAAGGCTTTCAATGGGTAAAAAGTGACATGCCGTTGACCACGCGTCTTTTCGAAGAAATGTATCGCGTGATCAAACAGGCTGAAGATGGCGTCCGTCGGCTTCCCGGTACTCGGCTGTCCAATCCAATGGGCGAAACAATATACACCCCGCCGGAGGGTGAGGCGACCATACGAGATAAGCTCGCCAATCTAGAAATTTTTATCAATGAGCCGTCTGAGTTGGACCCCTTGGTGCGCCTGGCAGTAATGCACTACCAGTTCGAAGCGATACACCCTTTCCCGGATGGGAACGGCCGCGTTGGGCGAATTTTGAATATTCTGCTGTTGCTATCTGAAGGCCTGCTTGACGTCCCGATTGTCTACCTGTCGCGCTACATCATGGACAACAAGGGAGATTACTATCGAGGACTAGCTGGGGTAACGGAACGCAACGAGTGGGAGTCGTGGATCTTGTTCATGCTGCGAGCGGTTGAAAGTACCTCAAGGCTGACTTGCGAGCGAATTATCGCCATTGAGAAACTTATGCAAGAAGCCGCAGATAAGGCTGAAAAATTTCTTCCAAAGGTACAAGTCGCTGGAATTCTTGAGGTAGTGTTTCGTCATCCTTATTGTAAAGTAAAGTTTCTTGAAGAGGCAGGACTGGGCTCAAGACCGACTTGCACGAAATATCTGCGTGCCCTCGTTGAGGCAGGATTGTTACGCGAGCAAGCAGTTTGGAGAGAAAATTACTTCATTAATGATGCTTTTTTCAATATTCTGACACGTTAAGCATCAACCTCAGTTTGTTTACATGAGGAAGATATCATGTAAAAAAAGGCGCACTTTCTTTACATGATCCGCTTCTCAAGCAAAGTTTGTTCGCATGAGACTACCAGCCAAGCCGAGCATTGAGCAAAATGACAAGCGAGGAAAAATGCCCTCAAGAGGCTGGTAAAGCAAGAACGATTGGCAAAAATTTGCCAGTCAGAGTTCTAAGCCCTTGAACTCATTACAGATGGGCTTCCGTCAGCCGGGCAAAAAGCCCAGCCTTCAGGTTGGGCCTTTTGCTTTCTGAGTCCTGGGCAAGCGCTGTGTCACCCATCTTGATCAACCAGCTATCTGTAATATATCCGTCATTCAGTTACCCTGAGTTTATCTGCCTTTCAGATAATATTGATATATCTGAATAACGGATACCACATATGTCTTTCTCGCCCACCACCCAACGTCTCCTCACCGCGTCGCAGCTCGGCCAATTACTCGTATCGACCCGCAAACGGCACAAAATGACTCAGGCGGCTGTGGGTATTCGCGTCGGCCTGAGCCAGAACCGCATCTCGCACCTGGAGCGCCATCCCGACGAAATCAGCGTCAGGCAGTTACTCAGCTGGTGCTCCGCACTTGAGCTGGAGTTGCAACTGGGCGAGCGCGATACATCCGCCGCAAGCAATGCGGCCGAGTGGTAGTCGTGGCTCGCACCGCCTCCTGCCCGTCCTGCCTCAATACCGCATCGCCGGCATGCCGCTGGCGGCGATCAGCGCCAGCGTGATCGGGCCGGCCATGCCCAGCACGGTGCCGCAGACGATGCCGGCGCTCCACCACCAGGTTTTCCAGCGCGCCAGCAGCAGGGCCACCACGATCTGCGCCAGCATGACCAGGACATACAGTGGGAAGAGTTCGATCATCTGGTTCAGTTCCATCCAGAACGGCCCGCTGTAGTCGCGCAGGTTCCAGCAAATGGCGCTCCAGACCACCACGATCAGCAGCGCGAGCAGCATGCCGCGGCCAAAGCGGCGCCAGTGGCCATCAGGATGCTGCGTGTTGTTTGCCATGTTTTTTCCCTGGTTCAGAAATAATACCCCGCCTGCAGGTTGATCCTGCGCGTGTAGCCATCGTGCACGCCGGAGGTCGAGGCCAGCCCGCCGCCGTCCGGCGACAGGTAGGGGTGGTGCTTGCCCAGCATGAAATCGGCATAGAACACCCATTTGCCGGATGAAAAGCTCAGTCCGCTTACATTCTGCACCGAACTTTTATAGTTGCCAACGCGCTTGCGCAGAATGCTGTAGTCGTTGTACAGCTTGAAGCCGCCCAGCGGCCCCAGGGTGCCCGGGATGTCGTAGCTGAGGTTGGCGATATAGATGTCGCCTTTGGAGGCCACCGGGTAGGGATAGCCGAAGGCGCCCAGGATGACGAAGCTGTTCGGGTCGAGTCCGCCATACGTCTGTCCCGCGCCGTGGCTGGTGCCATAGCTGTAGCGCAAGGCTTCGAGCATGACGTTCCACGGACCCATGCCGCCCCGGTAATGCAGCGCCACGGCATTGCGGCGGGTGTCGCGTCCTTCGCTGCGGGTCTCATTCCGTATGGTGCCGGTCAGGGCCGACAGCCCCACCTCATGCTGGCCGGTGCTGCCGATGTGGGCGACGACCCTGCCGGTGAAGGTATTGCGTTCGTGGTCGCGCTGGCCGGTGGCATACCCTTGCTGGGCGTCATCGGGCACGATATTGTAGGAGTAGCGATTCGAGGCGCCGGCCGTATTGCCGCCGCCGCCATAGGAGCCGCCGTCGCGCGGGAAAAAGCCCAGCTGCCACTCGACGGGGCCGGGCCGGCTGGCGTAGGCCAGGCCGAGGTCGTACTTGTCCTCGAAACCGGTATAGAACGCCATCGACTCGTAAAAATTATTGGATGCGAACGGCTGCAGCCCGAACGGGTTTTTCACCAGGCCCGCTTGCACCGTGCTCTTGTCGGCCAGGCGCATGCCGACCCAGCCGTGATGCAGGAAGTGCTGCCAGTAGCCGCCCTGCCCCTTCGGGTAGCGGTTGTAGCGGTATTGCGCCGAGCCGAGCAAGGTGCCGTCGTCGTAATTGACGTCCAGCCGCGCCGTGTCCAGGCCGACGAAACCGCTCCGATAGTCGTCCTGCCAGCTCTTGTAGACATAGTTGAAGCGGATCGCCCCGCCGACGCTCCAGGGCGACTTGGCCACTTCCTCGGCCGCTACGGCGTTACACAGCACGATCAATGCTGCCGCCAGGATGGCGCCACGATAGTTTGCAGACATGGTCAATCTCCCGTATTAATTGAGGCGCAGCGCATCGCGCGAGCCGGCCTGCGGCGCACGCGCCGGCGATGTCAACGCAATGCCTTCCAGCTGCGGCAGCTTGAAGCCTGCCACCACCTCGGCCAGCGCGCTGGCCTGCTGCTGCAGCGACTGCGCGGCGGCGGCGGCTTGTTCCACCAGGGCGGCATTTTGCTGGGTGTTTTCATCCATTTGCGTCACCGCCGTGCCCACTTCGGTGATACCGCTGCTTTGCTCATGGCTGGCGCTGCTGATCTGCCTGACGATGGCCGCCAGCTTGCCGATGCTGTCGACCACTTCCGCCATGGTCACGCCGGCGCTTTCCACCAGCCGGCTGCCGGCGTCAACCTGGGTCACGGAGTCGCCGATCAGCGCCTTGATCTCCTTGGCCGCTTCGGCCGAACGCCCGGCAAGCGAGCGCACTTCGGTCGCCACGACCGCAAAGCCGCGGCCCATTTCGCCGGCACGCGCCGCTTCCACGGCGGCATTGAGGGCCAGGATATTGGTCTGGAAGGCGATGCCGTCGATGGTGCTGATGATGTCGACGATCTTGCGCGAAGCGGTATTGATGTCGCCCATGGTGCGCACCACCTGCTGCACCACTTCGCCGCCGCGCCCGGCCACCTGAGTGGCGCTGGCGGCCAGTTCGTTGGCCTGCAGGGCGTTTTCCGCGTTCTGCTGGACCGTGGCCATCAGTTGCTCCATGGCGGCCGAGGTTTCTTCCAGCGCGCTCGCTTGCGACTCGGTGCGCGTCGACAGGTCACTGTTGCCGGAAGCGATCTCGCCCGAGGCGGTGCGCACCGTATCGGACGCAACACGGATTTGCAGCAGCACGGCGGCGATCTTGTCGGCGAAACGGTTGAAGGCGCTGGCAATTTGCGTCAGCTCGTCGCGGCCGGACGCATCCATGCGCCGCGTCAGGTCGCCCTCGCCGGAAGCGATGTCTTCCAGCGCATCGCGCACCAGCAGCATGCGGCGCAGCTGGCGGCTGACGAACACCGACATCAGGCCGCCGGCGGCCAGCAGGCACAGCACGGTGATCAGGACCGTCACGCGCAGCATCGCCGTCAGGGACGCGGTAGCGAGGTCGCGGTCGACCGCCGTCAGCAATATCCATGGCGTCCCCTCGACTTTGGCGGCATACACCATCTGCTGGGCGCCATCGATCATCACTTCGGCGTGCTCATTGCCCGCGACCAGGCGCGCCAGCAGCGCGGCATCGAGGCCGGCCGCCAGGTCGCTGACGGGCTTGAGCGTCAGCTCCTTGCGCGCATGCGCCAGGATGGTGTTGTTGGTGCCATCGACCAGCAAGGCAAAACTCTTTTCGGTCGGGTGGATGGCGTTGACTTTCCTGACGACCGAGGTCAGCTTCGCGTCGGCACTGACCACGCCAGCGAGCGCACCGCCGGCCTGCGCGAAAACCGGTTCCACGAAGCTGACGTACAGTTCGCCGGTACCGGCGTCGGCATAAGGAGACGTGATGGCGGGACCACCGGTCGACGCGGCCAGCTTGTACCAGGGGCGTGTGGTGCCGTCGAAGTCCGGCGGCACCGTCCAGCCGCTGTAGACGGCGCGCTTGTCGCTCAAGGCAAAGCCGACCGAATCCATGGCGCCCGCCTGGCGCGCCGTATCGAGCGCCGGTTGCGGGTCGGCCTGGGCCACCGCCACCTTCAAGGAGCTCGCAATGCGCTGCTTGTCCTGCACCCAGTCGGTCAGCTCGCGCGCATACTGGCGCGTGACATCGCCGATCTGCTTGTCCAGCGAGGTGAGCACATTGGCACGCACGGTGACAAAGGTCACGGCCGAGAGGAGTACCAGCGCCACCGCGACGATGGCAATGGCGATGGCGATCAGGCGCGCACGCAGGGTGTGGAACATGGCAACTCCAGAAGGGGAAAGGGGCGCAGCCGGCAGCAAAAGTCCACGCGCTCGTGCGAACACGACGCCAGGATGGCGCCATGCCTGGCCGCAAGTACAGTAAAACTCAGGGCGGCATCTTGCGTCAAGACAACTATTGTCATTGATGGCAGCAATGGCAAGAGTGTGGTAAAACTGCAAATTCACAGCCTGCCGAGCTTGCCAGGTTGTGGACATTCAGTTGTCTTCCCAAGCTAGAGCAATTCCTAAGCTGCCGGCACCTTGTACCCATCCGTCAAGGTCTTCAAAAACACGATCACGTCCGCGATTTCCTTCTCGTTCAGAGCCGGCGCCTGGCCCTTTTGCCGGTCGAATGGCGCTTCGACATTGACGTTCGCCTCCATGCCCGGCGGCAGGTCGTCGTACTTGTGCACACTGCCGTCCGGGTTCTTCGGATACCATTTTTGCGGCGCCGTGTCGCGCTGCACGTAGAAGCGCATCACCTGCTCCAGGCTGGTGAAACTGCCGTTGTGGAAGAAGCTCTGGCGCAGCGCCACGTTGCGCAGGGAAGGCGTCTTGAAGCGGCCGCAATATTCCTGGTGGTCTTTCAGATCGGTGCGGGCGGGGCCGCACAGGCCCAGGTCAAAATAATGCGGATCGGCGTTGACGGGCAGCTTGTTATTGCGCGGCACGCCGATATTGATCAGGCCGTAGTCGGTAAATTGCGGGAAAGCGCCGCCGGCGGCGACCTGGCTGATATGGCAGGAGGCGCAGTTGCCCTTGTTTTCATCGTTGAACAATGCCAGGCCGCGCAGCTCCTGCGGGTTCAATGGCACCTGCTTGCGCAGGTAAGCGTCGTACTTGCTGGTGTAGGGGTAAAAGTCGGCCGGGCTTTCCTGAAACACTTCCAGTGACATCAGGGCCCAGCGCAAGGCCTGCTCGGGCTGCTCGAATATCTGCTCGCCATACACCTTGCGAAACTGCGCCGCCAGCGGGCCATGGCGCAGTTTGTCGACCACGGCGGCGCCGTCAACGTTGCCCATCTCAAGTGGCGACAGCAGCGGCGTCAGCGCCTGCTCGTGGCCGGACTGGGCACGGCCGTCCCAGTTGCGCCCGCCGGTTGGCCCCGCGTCGATGCTGTCGTCGCCATCGTCGTCATGGTAGTGCTCGGTAAACGCCGGCGTGTTCTGCATATAGCGCAGCGACGGCGCGGCGCGGGTGCCGGCGTCTTTCAGTTCGGGGCCACCGAGCTGCACCGCCAGAGCGTTCGGCGGGCCAAAGGCGTGGTCGGGGCTGTGGCAGCTGGCGCACGACAGCTTGCCCGATATCGACAGGCTGGGCTCGAAAAACATGGCGCGGCCCATGGCTGTCATGTCCGCCACCGACGGTTGATGCGGCGCGGCAGCATAGGCGGCATGCAGATAGGCCGGTGCGGCGGCAGCGGCGGCGGCGGGTTGGGCGACTTGCTGCGGCTGGCAGGCGGCCAGCAGCAATAACAGGAACGGCGTGAACTTCATCATGGCGGCAATCGGACAGCTGTGAACATGGTCGGGCAGCGTAGCAACGCCATATGACCGCTGCGTGACAAACCGGGTGCAAAAGCCGCCGCAACATTACGGCATGTATCGCATGTAACGAAACATGGACATGTCACGCAGCTGACATATTGCCTGCCTAGCATCCGTGCTTTTCCACCCATAAGGCATGAGCATGAAACCGCACGCACGACCCGCATTACGCCCGCTACGATTACGCCCCCTCCCCGTATTGCTGGCCCTTGGCCTGGGCGCCGGCCTGGTGGCCTGCGGCAGCAATTACGCCCTGGCCCCGACCACCAGGGGCCAGGTGATCGGCAGCTACTACGAGAACGCCCAGGTCTGCATGGAAAGCACGACGGCCAAGCTGACCTGCGCCAGCGATTCGGCGCCGGTGCGCACGGCCGCCGACGGCAGCTACACGGTGGAAGGCGAAGGCGCGGTGCTGGTGACGGTCGGCACCGATGCGATCCGCCACGAGGTGGTCGGCGACGCCGGCACCAAGGTCACGCAAAAGCTGCTGCTGCGCGCGCCGGCCGGCCATGCGGCGTTTGTCAGTGCGCTGTCGACCGAACTGGTGCAGGTGATGGATGGCAATGGCGGCGACTTTGCCGGCGCCAGCAGCAAACTGGCGGCGCGCATCGGCGTGTCGGAAGCGGCCCTGGCCGCGGACTTCAACAAGGCCAGCGGCGACGACCTGGCGAAACTGAAAGCGGAAAACAGCAGCGTCACGGCGGTCATCGCCGGCGCCAGCGCGCAGGCGGCGCCGGCCGATGCGCTGGCCGCGCTCAACAGCGGCCTGGCGCTCAACAATATCCAGACCATCGTCGTGATCTACGCGGAAAACCGCGGCTTCGACAATCTGTACGGCCTGTTCCCGGGCGCCAATGGCGTGCCCGGCGTGAATCCGACCTCGACGGCCAGCTATGTGCCGCAAAAGGATATCGACGGCAGCGTCTTGCCGGTGTTGCCGCCGACCTGGGGCGGCATGACGGCCGCCGGCCAGAGCACGGTGGTGACGCAGGCGCAATCGGCCAACCTGCCCAACAAGCCGTTCCAGATCGACGACGCCAACAGCCCGATCAGCCTGCCGCAATCGGTGGTCACGCGCGACCTGGTGCACCGTTTTTATAACAACCAGATGCAGATCAACGGCGGCGCCAACGACAAGTTCGCAGCCTATTCCGACGCCGGCGGCCTGTCGATGGGCTACTACGACGGCAGCAAGATGAAGCTGTGGGATATCGCGAAACAGTATGCGCTGGCCGACAACCTGTTCATCGGCGCCTTTGGCGGCTCGTTCCTGACGCACCAGTACCTGATCTGCGCGTGCGCGCCGACCTATCCGAACGCCGACACCTCGGTGGCCAAGGGCTCGATCTCGAAGATCGACGTCGACGCCAAGGGCAATTTCGTGCGCCTGACGCCGGCGGCCACGTCGCCAGCCACGGTACTCAATGGCGCGCCCGTGTACGCCAACGACAGCACCCTGACGCCGGCCGACAGCAGCGGCATGTTCTATGCCGTCAACACCATGCAGCCGGCCTTCCAGCCGAGCAGCAACGCGCCGGCCAGCAATGACAGCAGCAAGCTGTACGCCGACACCGGCAAAGCCAATACCTTGCCGCAACAGACGCAGACCAATATCGGCGACCTGCTCTCTGGCAAGAACATCGACTGGGCCTGGTATGCGGGTGCCTGGAAAGACACCACGGCGCTGGCCACGGCCAGCGCGCGCGGCGGCAGTTTCCCGAGCCCGCCGAACTTCCAGTTCCATCACCAGCCGTTCAATTACTTTGCCAGCATGGACCCGGTCAAGGCGCCGGCCTACCGCGCGGCGCACCTGCGCGACTTCGACAGCCAGTTCATGACGGACGCGGCGGCCGGCAAGCTGCCGCCGGTGACGTTCTACAAGCCACAGGGCAACCTGAACCAGCACGCCGGCTACGCCAGCGTGGCCGATGGCGACGCGCATATCGCCAGCGTGATCGCCCAGCTGAAACAGAGTCCGCAGTGGAAGAACATGCTGGTGATCGTCACCTACGACGAAAACGGCGGTTTTTATGACCACGCCGCGCCCCCGAAGGGCGACCGCTGGGGTCCCGGCACGCGCGTGCCGACGATCCTGGTGTCGCCGTATGTGAAGAAGGGCCTGGTCGACCATACGCAATACGACTCGGCCTCGATCCTGCGCGCGATTACCCGCCGTTTCTCGCTGCCGGTACTCGACGGTTTGACCACGCGCGACAAGGCGCTGGTGGCCAACGGCGGCAAGCCGATGGGCGACTTCAGCGCGGCGCTGGCGCTGCTGCCGCAAGAGTAAGCCTTATCGGCTGTCGAGCCAATCCTGCCCGCCTGCCGCCAGCGCGGCGGCAATCACCTGGTCGGGCAGGCTGTAGACGGTGGCCCAGCTGGCGCGGCCGTCTGCCGTGTTGGCCGGAAAGCTGTGCGTCTCGATCGGCCAGTGGTATTTGCGTTTCAGCGCCTTGACGATGGCGGCCAGCGAGACGCGCCCCTGCAGCGGTTCGGCGCCGGCCTGGTCGCGGTTCGACAGCAGCACGGCCAGGACCTGGCCGCGGCCCGTGCGCAGGCCGGGATAGGTGGGGGTTTTGTTTGCCATCAGCTATTTTCACACAGTGTCGGTGTTTCTTACAGTCAGCTCAATCCCCTCCAGTTCGCTTTATACAAGTCGTTGATTCGACTTGGCTTTTTTGTTTGGCACGCAAGCTGCTTATCAAGGTCGACCACGGCACCCGGAAGGCTCTTCCGGATGTCACCGACCAACCTGACCATGATAACGAGGCTGCGATGAACGTCGATCACCCACGAAGCAAGACCCTCTGCCTGTTCGGCGCGCTGGCTGCGGCAGGACTGCTGGCCACCAGCCAGGCGCAGGCCGGCGCCTACGGCCTGGCCGTCAATGACGTCAATAATTTTCGCATCACCACCAGCGCCGGCACCCTGGCGCTGACGCGCGCCAACCGCAACGCCAGCGACAGCACGTATTTTGAAAACGCGGCCGCCGTCAATCCGCGCGCCGTCAATACGGGCCCTGCCGCCAACGCCGACGTGCCGCAGGTGTGCGCCGGCGGCGGTTGCGCCGGCCTGCCGCAGAACAATTATGCGCCCAGCACGGTGCTGGAATTTGCGCGTGGCGACGCGCATTCCTTCGGCAATATGCTGACCGCCGCCGGCGCCACCATGCGCGCCGTGTCGGAAGCGCAGCGCGACACGGTGGGCGCCGCCTCGTCGACGGCCGGCGATACCTTGACCGGTTCGGTCAACCTGACCTTGTCCAGCGCCGGCTTCATCACCTTCAGCTTCCTGGCGCGGCGCGACCTGCGCAGCAGCGTCACCGGCCTGGGCGACAAGTCGAATGTGTCGATCATGGATATTTTCAGCATTTCCTGCAGTGCCGCCAGCCCGGCCGGCTGCGCGCCGCGCGCCAATGCCGACGGCATCGTGTTCCAGTTCGCCCCCGATGGCGACGCCGCCAATGGCAGCGACGTCAACGGCAACCACGGCGCCGGCAGCCTCGATCCATTCAGCCTGAACATCACGGCCGGCACCAACGAGCCCGGCACCGCGCGCGCGATCACCAACAACTTTGCGCTGTTTTCGCTGACCTCGAATTTTGCCCTGCCGGCCGGCAGCTACACGCTGAACTTTTCCAAGTCGACCCGCACCGATATCGTGGTGATCCAGCAGGTGCCCGAACCGGCGACCCTGCTGCTGCTGGGCATCGGCCTGGCCGCGCTGGCGACCACGCGCCGCCGCCAGGTGTAGCGCCCTATCCGAGACGCGCCAGCGCCTGGCGCGCCAGTTCCAGCTGCTGCACATAGTAGCGGTGCAGCACGGCCGGATCGAGATCGCGGCCCAGGACCAGCCGCAGTTCGCTGGCGGGGCAGTCGGCGGCAACCACCTCGATATGAATGCCCAGTTGACGCGCCAGCCGGCGCGCCGCCTGGCGCTGCGCCGGCCGGTATTCGACGCGCGTGCGCGCCACCCGAAACGACGCGGCGTTTCCCGTTCGCACCACCTGCAAGGCGCCGCCGGC
Organism: Janthinobacterium psychrotolerans; assembly: GCF_001677885.1. Classification (GTDB taxonomy): domain Bacteria; phylum Pseudomonadota; class Gammaproteobacteria; order Burkholderiales; family Burkholderiaceae_D; genus Janthinobacterium; species Janthinobacterium psychrotolerans. The sequence goes on from NZ_LOCQ01000061.1 coordinate 397,311, forward strand.
CAGGCTGCGCGCCAGCGCCGCCGCCATGCCCGGCTTGCCATTTCCATTGAGAATTTCCAGCCGCGGCCGCGGCGCCTCTGGTACGCTTGCCGCCACGCGCTGCAGGCGCGCCATGCCGGCGCTTTGCGTGATCTCGATGCGGTCCATCGCCGCCGGGGCGGCCACTGGCGGCGCCAGCGGCAAAGCCTCGGCCGGCCGCACCCTGCTCGTCTGCAAACCTTGCGCCTGCGCCAGCATATGCGCCGCCCGCTCCGGCTGGCCCAGCCTGGCCAGCACCTGCGACAGGCGCTGCCACGACAGCGCATGGAGCGGGTCGAGCAGGCAGGCTTGTTCCAGCGCCGGCAGGGCGTCGGCGTCGCGCCCGGCCAGCATATAAGCATGGCCCAGGTTGCGAAACAGATAGGCCTGGCCCGGTTCCTGCGGCACGCCGTGGGCCAGCAGCGTTTCCCAGATGGCGATGGCCTGCCGCACCTCGCCACGCTGCGCATGCAGCACGGCCTGGCCATTGCGCGAGGCAACATCAAACGGGACCGTCCCGGGCGCGGTCACGGAACCGGGACCGGGACCGGGACCGGGGCTGGCGCAGGCGCCCAGCAGCAGGCAAGCGCCGGCAACGGCCAGGCGCGGCAGGGTAAGTGTCATAGGACTCCTTTATCGGTTGGCCATGGCCGGCACCAGCACGCGATAGACTTCGATCACGGCCGGCCCCATCAGCACCAGCATCAGGGTGGGAAACACACAGAAAATCAGCGGGAACAGCAATTTGAGGGCGATCTTGGCGGCCGCTTCTTCGGCCAGCAGGCTGCGCTTGCTGCGCAGATCGTCGGAATGCACACGCAGCGAATCGCCCATGCTGGTACCGAAACGCTCGGACTGGATCAGCATGGCCACCAGCACATCGACATCCTCCACGCCGCTGCGCAGGGCCAGGTTGCGCAGCGCCTTTTCCTTGCTGAAACCGGCGCGCATTTCCATCAGCACCAGCTGCAGTTCCTGCGCCAGCACCATGCTCTTGAGATGGATTTCGCCGGACACTTTGACCAGCGCGCGTTCCAGGCTCAGGCCCGCTTCGACGCAGACGGTCAGCAGGTCGAGCGCGTCGGGAATATTTTCAAAGATGTCGCGCTGGCGCCGCCTGGCCGTGCTGGCCAGCACCAGATTCGGCAGGTAGTAGCCGATGGTGGCGCTGAGGCACAGGAGCAACATCAGCACGCTGCCCATCGAGGCGGCCAGGCTACTGGCCGCATACAGGCCCAGCACGGCGGGAAACAGCAGGGCCAGCACCGACTTGGCGGCAAAGTACAGCGCCGGCGCGCTGGCCTGGCGCCAGCCCGCATTCATGAAGCGGGTGCGCAAGGGCGAGCGTTCCCAGCCTTCCTCGGGCAGCGACAATTTCGAAAACGGCTTGGCCACGCGCGCCATGCGCTCCACCCAGCCCTGTTCCGGCAGCGCCTCGCTGCCGCCCGGCGCGGCGGCGCCCGGCGCGGTGGCGCCAAACAAACGCTGGCGCAAGCTGCCCGGAAAGAAAATCAGCGAGGCCGCCACCGCCAAGCCCGCCGCCACGGCAAACACGATTACAAGAAACAGCAGTTGCTGGCCGCTCATGGCACCCTCCCTTTCATCGTGCGTTTTTAAATACGAATTCTGATGACTTTACGCATCCACACCACCCCCAGCGTCACCATGCCGGCCGCATACCACAGCAGGCGGATGCCGGCCGGGTCGGTCCACAGCAGGCTGATGTACTGTGGATTGACCAGCGACATCACGCCTATCATCACCACCGGCATCAGGCCCAGCACCCAGGCCGACATGCGCCCTTCGGCCGACAGCACGCGCACCTGGCCCAGCAGCTTCAGGCGCGCGCGGATGATGCGGGCGATGCTGACCAGCACCTCGGCCAGGTTGCCGCCCGATTCGCGCTGTACCAGCACGGCGATCACCAGGTAGCGCAAGTCCGTCAGCGGTATGCGCACGGCCAGGTTCTGCAGCGCCTCGTTCATCGGCACGCCGTAATTGATCTCTTCATGGGCCAGCTTGAATTCGCCGCTGAGCGGCTCATTCATTTCGTCGCCGACCATCTGCAGCACATTCGAAAACGAGTGGCCGGCGCGCAGCGCACGGGCCAGAAAATCGGCCGCCTCCGGCAACTGCGCCGCGATCTTTTGCAGGCGGCCCGCGCGTGCGCGCAGCAGGAACAGCACCGGCCCGCCGGCGGCCATGACCAGCAGCAGCAACACGCCCGGCAAGGGCATCGGCCAGGCCGCCAGCACCAGCAGCGCGGCCAGCAGCACGCCGCCGGCGACGGCCAAAAATTGCGCCACCGACCACGCCAGGCCGGCCTGCAGCAGCAGGCGGTCGAGCGCCTCGCATTGCGGTATCCTGCGCAGCGCGCGCTCCAGCCCAGGCGCGCGCGCATAGCGGCGCTGCTTGAGGATGGAGACCCGCTCGCCACCGGCCTCGCCGCGCGCGGCCATCAGGCGCAGGCGCCGGCTGATGCGCCGCGCCGCGCCGCCGTGCGTGCCCGACCACCACAGCCAGGCGCCTTCCACCATCAGGATGCAGGCGGCGAACAAGACGATGGCAAAACCGTAGAACACCAGGTCCATGGCGCTTCCTTTATTCGTAGATGCGGTCGGGATCGAACACGCTGTCGGCCACCGGCGCGCCGAACATGCGCAGGCGCTCGGTAAAACGCGGCCGCACGCCGGTGGCGCGGAAGTGGCCCTGCACGCGGCCATCGGCGCCCACGCCGGTCTGCTCGAAGCGGAAAATTTCATGCATGACGATGATCTCGCCTTCCATGCCCGTCACTTCCTGCAGGCTGACCAGCTTGCGCGCGCCGTCGGTCAGGCGCGACACCTGCATCACCACCGTCACGGCCGAACAGATCTGCTGGCGCGTGGCGCGCGGCGTCAGGTTCACATTGGCCATGCCGACCATGTTTTCCAGCCGCGCCAGCGCGTCGCGCGCGGTGTTCGAGTGGATCGTCGCCAGCGAGCCTTCATGGCCGGTATTCATCGCCTGCAGCATGTCGAGCGCCTCGGCGCCGCGCACCTCGCCCAGGATGATGCGGTCAGGCCGCATGCGCAGCGCATTGCGCACCAGCGCGCGCTGGCTCACTTCGCCCTTGCCCTCGATATTGGGCGGGCGCGTTTCCAGACGCACCACATGCGGCTGGCGCAGCGCCAGTTCGGCCGCGTCCTCGATGGTGACGATGCGCTCGCTGCCGGGAATAAAGCCCGACAGCACATTGAGCAGGGTGGTCTTGCCGCTGCCGGTGCCGCCCGAGATCAGGATATTGATCTTGGCCTGGCCCAGCGCCTGCAGCACCTGCACCATCGGCGGCGTCAGGCTCTTGAAGTCGAGCATGTTGGCAATCGTCAAAGGCTGCACCGCAAAGCGGCGGATCGACAAAATGGGGCCGTCGACCGCCAGCGGCGGAATGATGGCGTTGACCCTGGAGCCGTCGGGCAGGCGCGCGTCGACCATCGGACTCGATTCGTCGACCCGGCGGCCGACCCGCGAGACGATCTTTTCGATGATCTTCATCAGGTGCGCGTTGTCGTGAAACGTCACCTCGGTCAGCTCCAGCCGTCCGCCGCGCTCGACATACACCTTGTCGCAGGTATTGACCAGGATATCGGACACGCCGGGGTCGGCCAGCAAGGGCTCGAGCGGGCCGAAGCCCAGCATCTCGTGCTGGATGTCGAGCACCAGGCTGTGCCGCTCGTGCTGGTTCAGCACGATGCGCTCCTCCTCGATCACGCGCTGCACCAGCAGCGCCAGCTCGTGCTTGAACTGTTCGGCCGTCAGGCGTTTCAGGCGTTCCAGGTCGATACGGTCGAGTATCGTCTGGTGCATGGTTTTCTTCAGTGCCTGGTAGGCGTGCAGCGCCAGCGCGCCATGGCCGAGGCTGGCCGGGCGCGGCGGCTCGTTGGCCGCCAGGCGTTCGCGTAATGTCATCTCGTCTCCTTCTGTCAGTGTCAGGTGTCGCTGCGGCCGAACAGGCGGTCGAACAGGCCGCGGCTTTCCGTCACGCGGCGCGCCGTCACCTGCCCGACCAGGTCGGCCAGGCTGCGCGCCACGGCGCTGGTGCGCGACAGCTGCAGCAGCGGGACGCCCTGGTTGACCGAGTCGGTGGCGGCCAGGTAATCGTTCGGCACCGTGTGCACCACCGACGCGCCCAGCGCCTGCTCGAGGTCGGCCAGGCGCAGGCGGCCGCCCTTTTCGTAGCGGTTGACGATCAGGCGCAGCCGCTCGCCGGGGTAGCCGAGCGAACGGAAGATATCGAGCAGGCGGCGCCCGTCGCGGATGTCCGGCAGCGCCAGCTGCAGCACCGGGTAGATCGTGTCGGCGCTATCGAGCGCGCGCAGCGACAGCGCATCGATCTGGCGCCCGACGTCGAGCACGATGTAGTCATAGTGCTGGCGCGCCACGGCCAGGATGCGGTCCATGTGCCCGGGCTGCATGTCGACCTTGTGGCCCGGATCGTCGGCCGCCGCCAGCACGCCGAAATTCGGCGTCACATGCACCAGGCAGGAGGCGAGAAAGGCGCCGTCCATGCGCGAGATCTGCGCGCAAATATCGGACAAGGTCATCGCCGGCTTCTGGTCCGACACATACAGGGTGGCGTCGCCGAACTGGCCGTGCAGGTCGATCAGCAGCACCTTGCGGCCAGCCAGCGCCGCCAGCGCATAGGCAAAATTGGTCGATAAAAAGGTCGCGCCGCTGCCGCCCTTGCAGGAGATAAAGGCCAGTACCTTGCCGTCGCGCATTTGCGTCACGCCGGCATGGATATCGACCCTGTCCATCGCTTCATGGAAGGCCTTGTGCACCAGCGGCAGCTGCAGCACTTCGCGCATGCCGGCACGCATGGCGCGGATCAGCACATCCTGCTGCTGGCCGCGCGTGAGCAGCATCAGCACGGCCGCCGGATACTGGCGCGCCAGGCGTTCGAGCAGGCCGGCCTCGTCGGCGTCGATGCCGCTGGCGTCGACGATCACCAGTTCGGGGGCGTCGGGCAGCATGCGTTCGACGGCGTCGCGCAAGCCGCTGCGGCGCTCCGGCAAGCGCAGCACCGGCATGCGCGCGGCGCCCTGGGCGGCAATTTCATCGTGCAGCTGGACATCACGGCTGATCATCAAGGCTCTCATGGCACTTCCTTCGCGAACGATATGGCGATATGGCGGTCCGGCGGGCCGGCGCTCAGTTGCAAAAGGCGGGGTTGTCCTGGTAGCCGAGCGACTCGGCCACCGCCACGGTGACGCCAGTGGGCAGGCGCACCGCCTGCGCGCCGGAGGGAAACAGCATGCCCAGCAGCGGCAGCAGCGGCCGGTACGGCACCGGCTCGCAAGCGCCACCCGCGCCGCCACCGCCGGGTACGCACAGTTGCGCCCGCACGAAGCGGATGCAGCTGGCGCCGTGCGGATCGTCGAGGCAGTTGATGCGGTTGCGCTGCGGGCAGCCCGGCAGCACGCCGACCGGCAGCGCCGCCGGCACGCCGCCACCGCCGGACGACAGCGACAGGTAATCGATGCGCACATAGGCGTCGCCGATGGCGCCACCGAGCGGCAACCGGCCGGGTCCGGCGCGCAGGATTGCCTGCGCGCGCACCGCTTGCAGCGCGCTGGCATTGCTGAAGTCGGTGACGGCGGCACCGCGCGCGGCGCGCCGCGTAATTTCAGGCACCAGATTCCACAGATAGACGGCGCGCGCCACTTCCAGCAGGGCAAACAGGAAAATGAAAAACAGCGCCGCCAGCATGGCGAATTCGACGGCGAACACGCCGCCTTCGCGCCACCGCCGTGCATGCGTGGCCTCAGTTCGCATAGCGCAGCACCGCGTTGGCATTCAATGAAATCGGCGCCAGCTGCGGCAGCCAGTGCAAGGTCAGGCGGGGCAGGAAATCGATGGGCAACTGCGCGACAAATTTCACGCGCACCTGCAGCGGCCGGGTCGGATACGAGCCGCAGGGATAGTCGCCATCGCTGTAAATGCATTGGACGCTGATACGGTTGGCATTGAGCACCGGTCCGGTCTCGGCCAGCGCCTGCCGCACCAGTTGCACGGCAAACGTGGCCGCCTGGTTGGCGGTGTCATCATTCGTCATTTGCTGCAGCGGCAAGGTGGCCATGTAGCGCGCCGCGTCCTGCGCGCTTTTCTGCACCACCGTGTACATGAACAGCGCGCGGCCGAACAGCAGCACCACCGGCAGCAGGCCCATGAAGAACAGCATGATCAGCGCCAGTTCGATCGCCGCCACGCCCTGCTGGCCGGTTGTCGCGTGGCGATGGCATGGGCGCCTCATTGCAGCAGCTCGGCCGGGCCACCCAGGGCCAGTTCATCGGCCATGCCGGCAAATTCGCCGCTCAGCACACCGCTGGCGGCCGGCGCCGTCATGAAAAAGCGGGCGATGCCCAGCACGCTGGCCAGCACGTCGCCGCCGGCCGGCGCGGGACAGGCCAGCAAGGCGATATGCAGCACGCGCCGCTGCGCCACGCCCGCGTTGCCGGCGGGCGCCGTCAGGAAAGCGGCCGACCCATACGGCGTGCCGACAACCGGATAAGCGCTGTTGCTGGCCGGCGCGGTGGGCAAGCCGGGATACAGGCTGGCCCAGGCGTTGTTGGGAAAGGCCGTGTAATCGCCGGCCGGCTTGGGGTTGGCATACTGCACCGCCTTGGCGAACGACCACAGCGGCCCATAGCTGGCCGGCGCAATGCTGGCAGGCTGGCCGGCGGCGACCGGCGGCAGGTCGGCCACCGTCAGCAGCGGCGCGCCGGTGGTGGCCAGCGCGTTCGAGCCGGACGGCACATTCATCCACCAGCCGCTTGGCTGGGCAAACGGAAACGCGCGGATATTGGTGTCGGGCGGCGCCGATACCGGGTTGCAGCGATTGGCGCCGTATTGATTGAAGCGCGCATTGAAGGCCGGCCACAGCGCGGCGGGAAACGGCCGGTGCGCATGGATGGCCTTGCCGATGATTGCCGTGTGCAGCATGCTGCCGCCGCAGATGAAGGGCTCGACGCTGGCGTCGCCGAGCTGCGCGGACGGGCCGATGGCGCCCAGCGGGCCGACCGGATTGAGCAGGAACGTCTCGGGCGCCGCGCCATGCGGATTGAGGTTGAGCAGGTTGTAGGCCACGCCGCGCCGGAAGCCGAATTCCAGCGCCTCCTTGCGTTCGGGCGGCCCGGGATTGGTGCGCAAGGACGCCGGCGCCGCAGACAGCGCACAGATCGCCAGCGGCGTGATGCGCATGCTGCTGCGGCCGGCCACCGCGCGCCCGCTGGTGTCGAGCGTGCGCAGCGCCGGCGACCAGGCGCCCAGGAAGGCGGTCGCCACCTGCCCCAGCGCAGGTGTATTGTTGCGCGTATCGACGCGCACGAACAAGGCCCTGGCCGGGTCGGACACGGCGCCGGCGGCCTGCCATGCGCCGGCCGGCGCATCGGGCGCGCTGGCAAAGCGGATGCTGTCGTCGGAAAGCAGCGCGCCCTGCATGCGGCGCCGGTACAGGCTCTGGCCGGCGGCGCTGCTTTTTGCCTTGGCCACCGCGTTGGCCAGGCCGGCGGCGGTGCCCACCAGCTCGGGCGCGGCCGCCAGCGCCGCGTTGTCGGCCAGGTTCTGCAGTTCGGTCTTGCGGCCGATGACCTGGCCGACATCGAGCGCCAGGCCGATAAAGCCCAGCACCACGATCAGCAGGATGGAAAACATGATCAGCATCGCCCCCTGCTGGTGCCGAAGCTGGCGCCTATTTTCCACCGCCGCCTCCCAGCATGAAGGTCACCGGCGGCGGTACTTGCCGGTTCGGTTCGGCAAACGAGGCGCGGTAGCGTTCGAGCACGGCGCGCGCGCTGGCGCCGTCCAGGCCATGCGCCGGCGCGCTATTGCCGGCGGCGCCAGGATCGAGCACCTGCTGCGCCATGGCCAGGCGCGTGGCCGCGCCAAAGCGCGCGTCGAAATGCGGCGTGCTGCCCTGTACGCAGCCGGCCAGCGGCAGCAACGGCAGCAACGCCAGGCGCCGCATCAGGATGAGTAAAATCGATCGCATGGCATGGCTCCCTGGCTTATTGCAACTCGAAGCCGCCGGCCGTGCGCGGCGCGGCGGCAGGCATGGACAGCGGCGGCGCTGCGCCTTCCAACTTGCCGTTCAACATCAGCTCCACCCGCGATGGCGGCGCCAGCTGCGCTGTCGGCAAGGCGGCGCCTGCGGGCGGCAGCGGCTTGACCAGGTGGGCCGTGATGACGAACAGCAGCTCGCTGCGGTCATGCTGGAAGTCGGTGCTGCGAAACAGCGCGCCCAGCACCGGCAGCTCGCTGAGCCAGGGCAGGCCGGTGACGTTGCTGACCTGGTTGTTCTTGATCAGGCCGCCAATCGCATAGCTCTGGCCGTCGTACAGCTGCACCGTGGTCGAGGCGCGCCGGGTGGTAATCACCGGCAGGATAGCGCGGCCGCTGACGCCGGCGCCGGAAATGCCCACCCCTTCGCGCGACAGCTCCGACACTTCCGGCGCCACCTTCAGGTTGATGCGTCCACCCGACAGCACGGTCGGCGTGAAGCGCAGGCCGACGCCGTACTCGCGCTCTTCCAGGGTGATCTTGTTGTTGTCCTGGCCCACCGGAATGAAAATCTTGCCGCCGGCCAGAAAGCTGCCTTCCTGGCCGCTGATCGCCATCACGGTCGGCTCGGCCAGGATGCGTACCAGCCCATCCTGTTTCTGCGCTTCGATGGTCAGCTGCTGGCCGTTCGACTTGCGCAGGTCCAGCAGGCCATTGGCCGCGCCGGTGAGGAAATTCGACAGCAAGGTAGTAGCCCAGCTGCCCGAGGCAAAGCGCAAGGTGGCGCCCACTTCCAGCCGTTCGAGCAGCGACTTCGATACTTCGGCGATCTGCACCGCCAGCATCACCTGCTGCGGCGCGCTGACGTTGAGCAGGTTGATGATGCGGCTGGCGGCGCCGCCGGCAACGGCGGTGGCCGCGGCCGGTGCGGCGCCGTCGGCCGGCTTGGGCAGCGCCAGCGGCGTGGTGGCGCGCCGCACATAGGCTTGCGCCAGCTCGACGGCGCGCAGCACGGCGTCCGCATCCTGTACCGTGCCCGACAGCACCAGGGTGTCGGCGGCGGCCGTCACGCGGATGGCTTTTTCTTCCGGCATCAGTTCGGCCAGGGTGGCGCGCAGGCCGGCCGGGTCCATGCTGACGGTGACGTTGACCACGCTGCACACGCCGCTCTTGCCCTGGATAATCATGTTGGTGCTGCCGATATCGGCGCCCACCACGTACAGGGTATCGGGCGCCACCAGCATGGCTTGCGCCACGGCCGGATTGCCGACGCTGCGCTGCAGCACCGGCTCGGGCAGGCGCAGCATGCTCGACTTGCCCAGCTCGAGCTGCAACTGGCCGGGCGTGGCGGCGGCGCCGCCACAGCGCGGACCGGTGTCGGCGGCGGCCAGCGGCGGCAGCAGCAAAATCGTGCACAAGATCGGCAGGGTGCGGTTCATAGCAAGATGTCCATGGTGGGGGCGGCCGCTAGAAGCATTCGCGCGAGGTGCGCGTGCCGTCGATCAGGCCGCTGCAATGACGTGGTGGCGCCACCGCCGCCACGCGGCGTGGCGCGGCCGGCTTGACGGGCGCCGGCGTGGCCGCTGGCGCGCTTGCCGCGTCGGGCGCCGGCGCGCCCAGCAGGGTCAGTTTGGTGGCGCCGTCGGTCACGCCCGGCTGCGGGTCGACCTGGTTGCGCAACACCAGCGACAGGCTGCCCACGCTGCGCGCCAGATCCAGGTTTTCCGCTTGCGCCGGCGTCACTTCCAGGGTCACGGCATTGACCACGCGCGGCCTGGTTTCATCGCGGCCCACTTCCTGCGCCACGGCCAGCACCAGTATCCGTTCGAGCACGATCTTGGAAATATTGCGGCTTTGCGGATAGCTGCGCTCGCCGGCGTCCTGCTGGGTGCTGACGATGATGTCGACATAGTTGCCCGGCAAGGCAAAGCCGGCCACGCCGATCACATCATTGACGCGCACGGTAATGGCGCGCCGCCCTTCCGTGATCAGCGCCGACAGGCCGCCCAGGGTGCCGGCCGGCGCCAGCTTCGCCTCGCTCAGCGGCTCGCCGCGCAGCACGCTGCTTTTCAGCACCCGTCCCGACAGCTTCAGCGGGTCTTGCAGCGCGCCTTCCGGCAGGCTTTCGGCCGGCCATTCCGCCAGCCGCAGCAGCTCAGGATTGAGGCGCTGGCCCAGGTTGACGTCGGCTGCCGCCACCACGATCCTGCCCTTGCCGGCAGGGCTCTGGCGCAGCAGCCAATGCGAGGCCAGCAGCACCGCCAGCAGGCCCAGCACGATGGCCAGCGCCATCATCATCAGTGCGCGCCGGTTTTTCATGCGATGCTCTCCTCAAACACGCCGTCATGCGCGTCGCAGCCGGCAAACAGGCTGTCCCAGGCCTGCTCCAGGCTCGCCACCGTCAATTGCGCCTCACTGCCGGCAAAGCCGGCAAAGTCGGCTATGCGGCCGAGCAACTCGCGCGGCGTGCTGGCCAGCAGCGCGCGGCCGCTGGCGCCATGCAGCTGGCGCAGCAGGTGGTGCAGCACCTGCTCGTCGAACGCAATGCCGGTGGCGCGGCATTGCTGGCGGAACAGCACGCGGTAAGCGTTCTCGGCCAGCGGCCCGAGCCGCACCTTGTAGCCGATGCGGCGCAGCAGCGCGGCGTCGAACAGGCTGGCCGGCGCCAGATTGGTGGCCAGCAGCAGGGCCGTGTCGAACGGCATGCCGATGCTGGCGCCGCCGCGCAGGGCCAGCTGGTCGCTGCCCGAGGCCGCCGGCTGCAGCAGCCGCGCCAGCAATTGTGGCGCCGGCAGGCGCTGGCGGCCCAGGTCGTCGACGATCAGCATGCCATTGTTGGCGCGCACATGGGGCGGCGCCTGGTAGCAGCCGCTGCCTTCGTCATGGCGCAGTTCCAGCATGCCGGCGTCCAGTCCGGCGCCCACCTGGATCACCGGACGCTGGCACAGCACCCAGCGGATATCGGTGCTGCGGCGCTCGAGCGGCTGGCGCGCATGGCCGCCATGCCGGGGCGCCGGCGGCAGGTGCACGGCCGGGTCGTACAGGCAGATGATGTCGCGTCCCGCCACCACCGCATGCGGCACCGCCACCAGGCCATGCAGCAGCTGGCCCAGTTGCAGCGCCAGCAAGGATTTACCGCTGCCCGCCGGCCCGTACAACAGCAGCGAGCGCCCCGAATGCAACGCCGCGCCGACCGTGTCGAACAGGCCCGGCCCGGTGTGGGCCGCGCCCAGCACGGCCGCCAGGTCGTCGCTGGCCACGCGCTGCTCCTGCGCCCGCCAGGACTGGCGCGCCACCATCGCGCGGTACGATGCCAGGGTGACGGGCGCCGCCCCCAGGTAGGCGCAGCGCGCCATGAAGACGGCCGCATGCTGCTTGCCGGCGCCGGTCAGCTGATATTGCACATCGATCTCGGAGTGGCCACGCCACGCCACTTCGGCCAGTTGCTCGGCCACCATGAAGTCGAGCACCTCGCGCAGCACATTGACCGACAGGCGCAAGCGCGTGGTCAGCACCGACAGATGGCTCTTGCCGCCCACCAGCAGGGCCTTGGCGATCAGCTCCACCACCAGCTGGCGCTCCAGGCCCGTCTCGCGCAGGCTTTTTGGCTGCGGCGGCAAGGGCGGCATCAGCGTCGCATCGGCGGGACGGCTGGTCTCCGCAGTGAAATAATCGACTTCGGTCATGCGATCTCTCCCCTGTTTTGCTGACCTGCGAAAGACAGAATTTCATTCTATAGAGCAACTACAGGTACACATTGATTCGAAGCAATAATCCGTTTCAGCAGTAGTTTCGTCCCTGTATCAGCAGCGAGCCCAGGGCAATCGCCAGGCCGTAGGGCATATTGCCGACGCTCGCCTGCTGACCGGATGGCGGCGCCGGCGGCATGCCGGCGGTACGCACCATGAGCGGCCACAGCAACTGGCGCAGATTGCGCCAGCAGGCGCGCCAGCTGCCTTGCCAGGTCACGATCAGCAAGGCCATCAGGCCGCCGAGCACAAAGGTGGCAAAGCAGATCAGCAGGGTCGGCCAGGGGCCGGCAAAAGCGCCCACCATGGCGATCAGCTTGACGTCGCCGGCGGCCATACCGCGCAGCAAATACAGTGGCAGGAACAGGAAAAAACCGGTGGCCATGCCGCCCAGGCTGTGCAGCAGCCACGCTGGCGCCGCCAGCCAGCCTTGCAGGCAGAACGCGGCAAGCAGGCCCGCCAGGAGCAGCCGGTTGGGAATCTTGCGATGCATCAGATCGCTGACGGCGGCCGCGGTCACGAAGACCAGCAGCAGCAGCTCGCGCAGCACGCTTGCAGACATGGGTAACTCCCGTCAAAAAATCCCGCCACCGGTTGCCCGGCGGCGGGCACCGCCTTAAGGCGTCAACACCAGGTTGCTCGAAATTTCGGTGAGGACAGACAGCAAGTTGGTCTTGATCAGCAAGAAACCGGCCGTGATGGCGGTGGCCATCAGGGCCGCAATCAGGCCGTACTCGATTGCCGTAATGCCATCCTCATCCTTGACAAATTGCTGTACTGCCGACAGGAAGGTATTCATGACAGGCTCCCAAAAGTGAAACACAAGTCCCTGGCGCAATCGAGTGTGAAACATTGTCCATTCCTGCTACTATGTTTCTTGCCGTAAATTTCTGCGCCATTGCAATCACTATAAAACGCAGGCAATACGCGAAGTTGACGCACCACAAATTTCTATGTGGAAATTGTCAAACTTGGGCAAAATAAGGGAAGATAGCGGATGACCGGGCAACGATAACGACAGCAGCCACCTGGTGTGACGCGATGCGGGAATCGCATGTATTTACATGAAATCTTGCATACGTAATTGCCTATGAAGCAAAAAAACATTATCCTGCTTAGCTCTTCTTTGGAAAGGCCTCTCGCCGCTGGCTGGTGCCACCAAATAATCCTTGGCTGCTTGTAGACGACGTGTCGCTAGACACGATGTTGGTATGAAGAATCTTGTGTGACCACTTTCCAGAGAACGACGATGGATTCCCTACTGAAACACATGGTGGACATGACCGGCCACCGCGATCACACCATGCTCGACGTGTCGGTGATTTCGGCGGTCCAGGAACTCGCTTGCGCGTCGCAGACCCGCGTGCTGGCGCTGACCAGCGTGCGTGGCCAGGTGTTCGTGCGCGCGCGCGCCATCATCGTGGCTGGCAGCCCTGCGCGCATGGAAGACAATCCCGATCCGGCCCAGCCCGGCGATCCGCTGTCGGACTATCCCGCGCTGGCGGCCTGCATCGCGCGCCATGAAACGAGCTGCGACACGCTGTGCGCCGATGGCCGCCACCTGCTGTGGCTGCCCATCTGGATCGGCGACCAGGTCACCACCTGCCTGGAAATCACCAATCCCACGCCTTACACGGGCGCCACCATCCAGGTGATCGGCGGCATCGTCAGCGTCTACCGCAACTTCCAGAACCTGCTTGACTACAGCGAACGCGATTCGCTGACCGGTTTATTGAACCGCAAGACCTTCGACGACCAGCTGGCCAAGATCCTGCAATCGCGCGGTGAGCTCGACAGCGAAGCGGGACGCCCGGCCGATGAAGAGCGCCGCCATCACAGCAATACCGAACAGCAATGGCTGGCGGTGGTCGATGTCGATCATTTCAAGCTGGTCAACGACAAGTTCGGCCACCTGTACGGCGATGAAGTGCTGATCCTGATCGCCAACCTGCTGCAGTCGTCCTTCCGCTCGCAAGACCGCATCTTCCGCTTCGGCGGCGAGGAATTCGTGGTGCTGCTGCGCTCGATCACCCTGGAAAACGCGCAGAAGATCATCGACCGTTTCCGCCTCAACGTGGCCAGCCACGATTTTCCGCAAGTGGGCAAGGTCACCGTCAGCGTCGGCTTCGTCAGCATCAGCGCCTTCGAAGCGCCCGTCATCATTCTGGGCCGCGCCGACCAGGCGCTGTACTACGCCAAGAGCCACGGCCGCAACCTGGCCTGCCATTACGACGAACTGGTAGACAAAGGCATGCTGACAGCGATAGCCTCCAACGATACGGCCGAGTTCTTCTGAACGCCTGAGAAAACGTCCATGGCGGCGTTGCCTGGACTCGCCGTACTAATCGTACGCCAGCGACAAAAAGCGCATCGGATCGACCTGCCACTTGGCGGCCGATTCGTGGCCGACGATCTTGTCGCCGCCGCCAAAGCCGAGCCCGCGCGACAGGTCGATGGTTTCCGGCTTGATATAGGCGTTGCTCCTGGTGCTGAAGAACACATTGACCTTGGGCGCCAGCAAATTGCTTTCGTGTGCTTCGATCACCACCGCCAGGCGGCCCGACTCGAGCCTGACCATGGTGCCTACCGGATAGATCCCCACGCAGCGCATGAAGTCCTGCACGAACACGGGATTGAAGTGGAATTTGCTCCATTCATAGATCTTGCGCAGCGCCTCGGCCGCCGGAATCGCCTTGTGGTAGCTGCGCTCGGACGTCAGCGCGTCATACACGTCGACGATGGCGGCCATCTGCGCCAGTTCGCCGATGGCGTCGCCGGCCAGGCCATCGGGATAGCCGCTGCCGTCGCGCCGTTCATGGTGGTGCAGGGTGATATCGAGTGGAATCGGTCCCAGGTCCGGGGTTTGCAGCAGGATGGCGTGGCCGTCGCGCGGATGGCGCTTGACGATGTCGAATTCTTCCGGGCTCAAGGGCCCGGGCTTGTTGAGGATGGCGTCAGGCACCAGCGCCTTGCCCGTATCGTGCAGCAGGCCGCCCAGGCCCGCCTGGTGGGTGGTGGCCGCGTCCAGCCCGCGCGAGCGGCAGAACGCCACCATCAGCGCGCAGACGCTGACCGAATGCAAAAAGGTGTAGTCATCCTTGGTCTTGATGCGCAGCAGTCCCACCAGCGCGCCCGGATTGCGCAGGATCGATTCGGTAATATCGTGCACCATCGGCTGGAGCCGGTCGATTTCCACCGCTTTGCCCAGGCGTGCGTCGGCCATCACCGCGCGCACCATGCCGGCCGCCTGGCGGCGCAACTGGGTGGCGCGCGCCAGTTCCATGCTCAGCGAAATGCGCGCGACGGGCTGCGGCGCGCTGGCAATTTGCACCAGCTCGCTCTCGATGGCGGCGGCTACCTGCGCCACGCTGGGCGCATTCTGCACGTCCAGGCCTTTGGTATTGTCGATCACCACGTCGCGGATGCCGGCGGCGATGATCTTGCGGATTTCGTCCTCGCTGCGCAGCAGGAAACGGTTGCGCACAAACGGGTGCGTCATCCAGTCGCAGCTGAGGTCATGGACATACATCCCCACTTTTAATTGCGAGGCATCGACTTTTTTGAACATGCTTTCATCCCACAAGGCCGTCGGCGTGCGCGCCGGGGCGCATCAGACGCGCTAGAATGAGTATAGCAAAATTGCAAGGCCCGGCAACGCCCCCGCCAGCGCATGGTTTTTATGCCACAAACATCCGTTTCCCTCA
Source organism: Janthinobacterium psychrotolerans (assembly GCF_001677885.1). GTDB lineage: Bacteria > Pseudomonadota > Gammaproteobacteria > Burkholderiales > Burkholderiaceae_D > Janthinobacterium > Janthinobacterium psychrotolerans. Next base: position 412,819 of record NZ_LOCQ01000061.1, read on the forward strand.
CCAGATTGCCCGTCCATGGAATTGCGCCAACTTCGCTACTTTGTTGCCATCGTCGACCACGGTTCGCTGTCGCGCGCGGCCCTGACCCTGCATGTGGCGCAGCCGGCCCTGACGCAGCAGCTGCGCCAGCTGGAAGAGGAACTGGGCGTGCAACTGCTGCACCGCTCGGCGCAAGGCGTGCTCAGCACCGATGCCGGCAAGATCTTTTATGAACACGCCCAGGCCATTTTGAAACAGGTGGCCGACGCCCGCTCGGCCGTCACGCAAAGCGCCACGCGTCCGTCCGGCAATGTAACCCTCGGGCTGCCGCACAGTATTTCCGGCGCCCTGGCGCTGCCGCTGCTGCTGGCCGCGCGCGAGCAGTATCCTGAAATTACCTTGCAGCTGACCGAAGAAATTACCGGCAACCTGACCGAGCAGCTGAAATCGGGCCGCATCAACCTGGCCGTGCTGTTTGACGACGGGCAACTGTCGCCGTTTGCCAGCAGCGCGCTGGTGGAAGAAGAGATGCGTTTCATCTGCCGCAGCGATGCACCGTTCGCGCCCGAAGGGCCGGCCATGTCGTTCCAGCAAGCCTTGGCCACCACCCTGATCCTGCCCGGCCTGCAGCATGGCGTGCGCCCGCGCATCGACAGCCGCGCGCGCGCCGCCGGCCTGACAGCGGCGCACGTGATCGAAATCAACTCGATCGCCATCCTGAAGTCGGCCATCCTGGCCGGCATGGGCGCGACCATCCTGCCGGCCGCGCCCATGCTGGCCGAGCTCGACAGCGGCGCCATGCACAGCTACGCCATCCACAGCCCGGTCCTGACGCGCACGGTGGCGCTGTGCGCCTCGAAAAACATTCCGCTCACCAATGCCGGCGCGGCCGTGCAACAACTGGTGCGGCAAGTGGCGGCGCAGCTGTGCGACAGCGGCCGCTGGCAAGGCGCGCACATATTGGACGCCACATAAGATTTTCTTATAGCCCCATCGCCAAGGCGTATTTGCCGCGCCCTCTTCCCCGCCCTACACTGAGGCAGCCGCGTACACGCGGCCATCCCGTCTGCCCAGCGCGCGCCTTACCGGGCGCCGCCGCTTTGCACACGTCATCTGAGCCACCCTTTTGGAGACAGCCATGTCCGTGACCACGGAAAACGGCGCCGCAGCGTTCGTCAGAAACGCCGGTGCCGCGCCATCTGCGCCGCTTGCGCCTTCCCGCTTGACCAGCGTCAGCCTCGACGACAAATACACGGCCACCTCCGGCGCCATCTTCTTGTCCGGCATCCAGGCGCTGGTGCGCCTGCCGATGATGCAGCGCCTGCGCGACCAGGCCGCAGGCCTGAACACGGCCGGCTTTATTTCCGGCTACCGCGGTTCGCCCCTGGGCGGCCTCGATGAAAACCTGTGGAAAGCCAAGCCGCAACTGGAAGCGCATCACGTGCAGTTCGTGCCCGGCGTCAACGAAGACCTGGCCGCCACGGCCGTCTGGGGCTCGCAGCAGGTCGACCTGATCGGCCCGGCCAAGTACGATGGCGTGTTCGCCATGTGGTACGGCAAGGGTCCTGGCGTGGACCGCTGCGGCGATGTCTTCAAGCACATGAACCATGCGGGCACGGCCAGGCATGGCGGCGTGCTGCTGGTGGCCGGCGACGACCATGGCGCCTATTCCTCGACCCTGCCGCACCAGTCGGACCACCTGTTCTCGGCCTCGATGATACCGCTGCTGTATCCGTGCAATGTGCAGGAATACCTGGACCTGGGCATCCATGGCTGGGCCATGTCGCGCTTTTCCGGCTGTACCGTGGCATTCAAGGCGCTGGCCGACACCGTCGAGTCCTCGGCGTCGGTCGATGCCGATCCGTTCCGCGTTACCGTGAAAATTCCACAGGATTTCCAGATGCCCGAAGGCGGCCTGAACGCGCGCCTGTCGAATATTCCGCTGGGCCAGCAGGCGCGCAACCAGGAAGCGCTGATGCAGGACTATAAAATCTATGCGGCGCTGGCCTATGCACGCGAAAACAAACTCAACCACACCACCATCGATAGCCCCAACGCGCGGCTGGGCATCATTGCTTCCGGCAAGTCCTATCTCGACGTGCTCGAAGCGCTGGAAGAACTGGGCATCGACGAAGCGATGGCGGCCGAGGTCGGCCTGCGCCTGTTCAAGGTGGCCATGCCGTGGCCGCTGGAACCGGACAGCGTGCGCGAGTTCGCGCAAGGGCTCGATGAAATCCTGGTGGTCGAAGAAAAGCGCCAGATCGTCGAATACCAGCTGAAAGAGCAGCTCTATAACTGGCGCGACGACGTGCGCCCGCGCGTGATCGGCAAGTTCGACGAAAAAGGCGAATGGGTGGCGCCGCGCGGCGAATGGCTGCTGACCTCGAAGGCGGATTTTTCCGTCTCGCAAGTGGCCAGGGTGATTGCCAGCCGCATCGCGCGGCTGATCTCCGACCCCGTCACCTGCGACCTGATCAAGGCCAGACTGAGCTTTCTGGACGCCAAGGATGCGGTGCTGAAGAAGGCCGTCAACACCCCGTTCCGCCCCGCCTTCTATTGCTCCGGCTGTCCGCACAACACCTCGACCAAGGTGCCCGAGGGCAGCCTGGCGCTGGCCGGCATCGGCTGCCATGTGATGGCCACCTCGATCTATCCGGAGATGAACAAGCTGACCACCCACATGGGCGGCGAAGGCGCGCCATGGATCGGCCAGGCGGCGTTTTCCACCCTGCCCCATGTGTTCCAGAACCTCGGCGACGGCACCTACTTTCACTCCGGCTACCTGGCCATCCGCGCCGCGCAGGCGGCCAAGGTCAACATCACCTACAAGATTCTCTACAACGATGCGGTGGCGATGACCGGCGGCCAGCCGGTGGACGGCCTGATCACCGTGCCGATGATGGCGCAGCAGGTGGCGGCCGAAGGCGTGGCGCGCATCGCGCTGGTGACCGAAGACCTGTCGCGCTATGCCGACCGTTCCAATCTGCCGGCCCACCTGACCTTGCATGACCGCAAGGACATGGATGCGGTGCAGCGCGAACTGCGGGAAATCCCGGGCGTGTCAGTCTTGATCTACGACCAGACCTGCGCCGCCGAAAAACGCCGGCGCCGCAAAAAAGGCGAATACCCGGACGTGGCCAAGCGCATGGTCATCAACGACGCCGTCTGCGAAGGCTGCGGCGACTGCGGCGTGCAGTCGAACTGTGTGTCCATCTTGCCGAAGGAAACGCCGTTTGGCCGCAAGCGCACCATCGATCAATCGTCGTGCAACAAGGATTACTCGTGCGCCAAGGGCTTCTGCCCCAGCTTTGTCACGGTCGAGGGCGGCAGCCTGAAAAAAACCAAAACCGGCACGAATAAAGAGGACAATTTCGGCCCCCTGCCGGAACCCGTGCTGCCGGCCTGCGACGCACCGTACAACATCCTGATCAACGGCATCGGCGGCACCGGCGTGATCACCGTCGGCGCGCTGATGGGCATGGCCGCCCACCTCGAAGGCAAGGGCGCGTCGGTGCTGGACATGACGGGCATGTCGCAAAAGAACGGCTCCGTCACCTCGCACGTAAAAATCGCCGCCACGCCCGCGCAGATCCGCGCCCAGCGCATCGCCACCGGCGAAGCCGACCTGATATTGGGCTGCGACATGCTGACGGCCGGCGCCCAGGACGCGATCTCGAAAATGCGCCCGGGCCGCAGCCTGGCCGTGATCAACCTGCACGAACAGCCGCCGGGCACCTTCGCGCAAAACGCCGACTGGCAATATCCGGCGGCGCAGGTGCGCCAGCTGATCGAGGAATCGGTGGGCGGCGCGGATGCGGCCGACTTTATCGACGCGACCAAACTGGCCACCGCGCTGATGGGCGACTCGATCGCCGCCAACCTGTTCATGCTCGGCTACGCCTGGCAGAAGGGCCGCATTCCGCTGACCGAAGCGGCGCTGCTGCGTGCGATTGAATTGAATGGCGTGGGCATCGAGTCGAACAAGAAAAGTTTCCTGTGGGGCCGGCGCGCCGCCGTCGACGTGCGCAAGGTCACGCAGATCGCCACGCCATCGCAGGCCATCGTCATGCAGATGCCGCAAAGCCCGGACGCGGTGCTCAAGCAGCGCGTGGAGTTTCTCACGGCCTACCAGGACGCGGCCTATGCGCAAGGCTACCTGACCCTGGTCAACCAGGTGCGCGACCGTGAAAACGTGCTGGGCCTGGGCCAGAAACTGGCGCTGGCGGTCGCCAAAAGCTACTTCAAGCTGCTGGCCTACAAGGATGAATATGAGGTGGCGCGCCTGTACACCGATGGCCGTTTCGTGGAGCAACTGCAGCAGCAATTCGACGGCAATTTCTCGGTCAAGTTCAACCTGGCGCCACCGCTGTTTTCCAGGAAAGACGCCAAAGGGCACCTGGTCAAAGCCGAGTTCGGCTCCTGGATGTGGCATGCCTTCAGATGGCTGGCCAAGGCCAGGGGCTTGCGCGGCGGCACTTTTGATGTGTTCGGCTATACGGCCGAGCGCAAGATGGAACGCGCCCTGATCGTCGAATACCGCGAGCTGCTGGCCAATCTGCTGGTCAACCTGACGGCGGACAACTATTCCACCTGCGTGGCACTGGCGGCCCTGCCCGACAATATCCGCGGCTTTGGCCATGTGAAGGAACAGGCGGTGGTGACATATCGCCAGGAGCAGGCACGGCTGCTGGCGGTACTGGCGACAGGCAACAAGCACGCGGCATAAACCAACGCAGCGGCGCGGCCAGTGACAACGCAGCGCTACGGCGCTGCGTTTTTTTTACTCCATGCAACGCCCCACCGTCGCTCCCGGCAGCAGCACCGGTTGCCAGATTTCCTGCAGTTTTTCCGGCGGCGTGCCGGCCAACAAGGCTTGCAGCATTTCGACCATCCTGGCGCCGGCGCGGCGCAGGTCCGGCTGGTCGATGGTGGTGACGTCGAGGCCGATCAGGCTGTCTTCGACACTGCCCCAGACGATCACCGAGATCTCCTTGCCGATGCCAATGCCGGCGTCCATCAGCGCGCGCACCACGCCGACGCCGGACAGATGGTTGTCGACGATGACGGCGGTGGGGCGTGGCGAGCAGGCCAGCAGTTGCTGCATGGCCTGGTAGCCGCTGCGGCGGTCCAGCGCCTGGTCCAGCTGATGGCGCGGGTCGGCCTGCAAGCCCGCTTGTGCCATGCAGCGCAAAAAGCTCTGCTTGCGCTCGTAGGCGAAATGCAGGTCCAGCGGGGCGCTCAGCAGGGCAATGCGCTGGTGGCCATGGGCCAGCAGGAAAGAGACGGCAAGATCGATGCCGGTGTCGTGGTCATAGTCAAAATACGCGTAGGGTGCGTCGATGCAGGTGCGGCCATGGGCGACAAACGGGAAGCCGGCCTGCATCAGGCAGGCGATGCGCTCGTCCTTTACCTTGGTGCGCCCGACCACCAGGCCGTCGACCTGATGGCTGCGCATCATGGTGTCGTACGAGGGCAGTTCGTTTTGCGGCGAGACGGGCGAGATGATCAGGCTCATTTTCGCCGCTTCCACGGCATCGGACATGCCGTTGACCACCGACAGGAACACGCTGTCGCCCAGGTCGTTGGGCAGCAGCGGAAAGATCATGCCCAGCACATTGCTGCGGCCGACCGCCAGGCTGCGCGCCAGCGGATTGGGCTTGTAGCCGACTTTCTTGGCGGCCGCCAGGACGATTTCACGGGTGCGGGAATTGACTTCCGGATAGCCATTCAAGGCCCTGCTGACTGTCGTTTTCGACATGCCCAGGGCGATGGCGAGGCTCTTGAGATTCATGTTGACTACCTGTCTGCAGGGCAAGGGCTAGCTGTCGTAGCCATCGATTATAGCCGAGACAAGCTTGCATGCCGCTGTCATGCACAAGCAGAAATGGTACAAGAACAACATCGCCATCAATATCAAAAAGATATCCCGCAACGCGGGCGCCGGCCCGCGCTGCGTGGCGGCGCCAGATCACTATCGCCATGCCAGCCAAGATACGTATCGATAGCAGGCACTCACCTCAAGCCTTGATCAGAGCGCGACAGTAAGCAGCTGGCGAACAGCCTGGCGCCGCCTGATCAACACCACGGCGGGAGGTCCTGGGCTGATTACTCGGCCATTTCCTGCGCCACCACCGTCAGCCACCATTTTTCGCCCGTCTTGGGCTGGCGCAAGTCGACGGCCTCGCCCATCTGCGGCGTGGCCAGCTTGACGCCACGTTTGGCGGCCAGCGCCGCGATGCGGTCGAACGGCTCATGCCAGGCGTGCAGCCCCAGGTCAAAGGTGCCGTTGTGCACCGGCATCAGCCATTTTCCCTTCAAATCCAGGTGCGCCTGCAAGGTCTGTTCGGGCTGCATGTGCACGTCCGGCCACAGCTTGTCATAGGCGCCGGTCTCGATCATGGTCACGTCGAACGGCCCGTATTGCTCGCCGATCTGCTTGAAGCCGTCGAAATAGCCAGTGTCGCCGCTGAAAAACACGCGCAGTTCCGGCGCCTCGATCACCCACGAGGCCCACAGGGTCTTGTTGCCATCGAACAGGCCGCGCCCCGAGAAATGCTGCGACGGCGTCGCCACCAGGCGCACGCCCTCGAACGTCACGCCCTGCCACCAGTCGAACTGCCGCACCTTGGCCTTGGGGATGCCCCACGCCACCAGGGTGTCACCGACGCCCAGGGGCGTGACGAAATGCTCGGTCTTGGCCGCCAGCGCCAGCACGGCCGCATGGTCGAGGTGATCGTAATGATCGTGCGACAGGATCACGGCCTTGATCGGCGGCAATTCTTCAATGCTGATCGGCGGCTGGTGAAAGCGCTTCGGCCCGGCCCATTGCACCGGCGAGGCCCGCTCGGAAAACACCGGATCGGTCAGGAAAAAATGCCCGTTCAGTTTCAGCAGCAAGGTCGAGTGGCCGAGGCGAAACAGGGTATTGTCCGGTGCGGCCAGCAGTTGTGCCTGGCTCAGGGCTTGCACCGGCACCGCTTTGGTCGGCACCGTGCCCGGCGGCTTACCGACGGCAAAGGCCCACATCAGCTTCATGGTCTCAACGCCGCCCAGCTTGTGCATGGCGACCGGATTGCGGAACTTGCCGTCGACCCGTTGCAAAACGGTCGCCGCAGCAGGTGCGGCGGTGTTGGCAGGCTGCGCGCGCAGGGTGCAGGAACTGATGCTCATCAAGACTCCCAGAAAGATAAGGTGATGCAAGGACATGTGCGGCCGATCGAATAAAACACAAGGAAAATTTACACTACACAGTGTAGTTCTGATTGCAAGCAAAGTAAACCAGGAGGTGTAAAATATTGTTTTCAAAGGAGATTTGATGTCATGGCCTCACCGCAACGCCTGACCGACCGCAAGCGCGTCGCCATCGTCGATGCCGCCATCGCCGAGTTTCGCGAGCACGGTTTCGATGCGACCAGCATGGACAAGATTGCCGCCACGGCCGCCGTATCCAAGCGCACCGTGTACAACCATTTCCCCAGCAAGGACGAACTGTTTGCGGAAATCCTGCAGCGCATGTGGGAAAGCAGCGTGGCCCAGCCGGCCGTGCCCTATGTGGCCGGGCAGCCGCTGCGTCCGCAAGTGCTGGCCCTGGTCGAGCAGAAAATGATGTTGCTGTGCGACCCAGCTTTTATCGACCTGGCGCGCGTGGTGTTTGGCGAAACCATCCATTCGCCCGAGCGCGCCCAGGCCATGGTGGCGCGCCTGAACGAAAAGGAAACCGGCCTCAATATCTGGATCCGCGCGGCCCAGCAGGACGGCCGCATCAAGGCCGGCGAAACGCTGGATGTGGCGCACCTGCTGATGTCGCCACTAAAAACTTTTGCCTTCTGGCCACAGATCACGCTTGGTGAACCGCTATTGAGCCCGGCGCGCCGGCGCGAAGTGACGCAACTGGCCGTCGATATTTTCCTGTGCTACTACAGCGTGGCAAAACACACGGCATAAACCGGCGGCAAGTGGGCGGACAAGGTCTGCCATTGCTCGCCGCCATCGATCGAGTACCAGGCGCCACCGGTGGTCGACGCCATCAGCAGGCTGCGCCCGTCGTCAGCCAGCGCCAGCCCATGGCGGTACACCAGGTCGTAGCAATGCCGCTGCGGCAAGCCATTGCGCAACACCTCGAACGTTTGTCCGCCGTCACGCGTGCGGGTGACGGCCAGCGCGCCGTCGTGCGCGATGCGCAGCACATCGGCCTGCGCCGGCACGAACCAGGCCGTGCCACCATCGCGCGGGTGCACGGCGACGGCAAAACCAAAATGCGACAGCGGCGCGCCGCCAATTTCCTGCCAGTGGTGGCCGCCATCTTGCGAGCGCCAGATGCCGTTGTGATGCTGGCACCACAACATATCGGGCATGGCCTGGCTGCGCACGATGCGGTGCGGGTCCTGCACCGCTTCGTTTTCATCGAGCTCGGGCGGCATATAGTCGGCGCGCATGCCGGTTGAACTCAATACCCAGCTGGCGCCGCCGTCGGCGGTTTGCCACACGCCGCCGCACGATACACCGACCAGCACCTTGTCGCTGTCGCGCGGATCGACGCAGATACTGTGAATGCCGGGCACATCGTAGCCGCCGCCAAACCACTGCGCCCGCTGCGGCACGTTCCACAAGGACTCGACCAGTTGCCAGCTGTCGCCACGGTCATTCGAACGGAACAGGCCGCCGGGCAAGGTGCCGGCCCACAGCATGCCGGGCTGGTCCGCGCCGCCGGCGGCCAGCGACCAGATCTGCTGCACGGTCCAGTCGAACGTATCGCTGCTGTCCGGCGGCCTGGCGGGAAAGGCCGGCATGGCGATCTCCTGCCAGAGCTCGCCATCGACCTCGCGCCGGTGCAATTTGGCGCCGAAATGCCCCAGGTGCAGGGCCGCATACAGGGCGCCGTCGCGGCTGTCGTGCAGCAGCATCGAGACGGGGTCGCCGGCAAACCGCACCAGCGCCAGGGTATTGCCACCGTGCTCGTCAAGATCGCACTGGAACAGTCCCTTGCGGGTGCCCAGATAAGCGCGCTGCCCCATGTCAACCTCCCGAGAGTGCCTGCAATACATGGACTTCGCTGTCCGGGCGCAAGGCGTCGCCGAGCAGCAGCCGGTCGCGGCAGCGCAGGCCGTCGATAAACACCGCCACATGCTGGCGCAGCCGGCCCTGCTAGTCGAGCACATAGCCGCGCAGCTGTGGCTGCTGCGCAAAGGCGGCTTCCAGCGCACTGCGCAAGTCGGCGGCGTCCACCGTCATCGACGGCGCCGCCAGGAAGCGCGCCAGTTGCCGCGTGAAATGCAGTTGCGCCATGCCGTGTCCGCCGAAGATGACCTGCATCCATTCTAGTGCGCTTTGCGGCCGATACAATGGCCATGGCCTAAAATACCCGCAAGCACATCAGGAGGCAGGCATGACAATTACCCCGGAACAATTAGCGCTGCTGATGCAGGAAGTGGAAGTGGCCGACCCGATCGACTTTGCCGACCTGCCCTTCAACGAGCAGGAGTTGCGCGGCCTGATCGCCAACCACCTGTGCGAGATGGCCGACGCCATGGAAAGCTTCACGCCGGAAGACCGCAACCTGGCGCTGCTGGCCGTGGCGGCCAAGCTGGTGCTGGAAAACCTGGTGCTGCATGTGCAGCTGCTGCGCCGCCACGGCCTGCCGGTGGGCGACAGCGTGGAGGCGCTGCTGCAGCGACTCAAGGGTGGCCAGGCCTAAGCTGTCCGCACCGCCCGCGCCTGCAGGGCAAGGTCCGTTTCCGCCACCGCCACGCACGGCAGGATATAGCCGTCCAGTCGCTCGTCGAGGCTGACGCCGGGCCAGTCCACCGTATAGCGCACCTTGCCCTGGGGCATATGACAGAGGCAGGTACGGCAAGTGCCGTTGCGGCAGGAACTGAGCAGGCGGATGCCGGCCAGTTCGGCGGCGGCCAGCAAGGTGGTGTCAGGGCTGGCGGAAAATTGCCAGCCCTGCGGCAGGATGGTGACAGTAGGCATGTGCCCAGTCTAGCAGCCTCGGACGTCCAGGGTGGTCCACTGCGCGCCCGCCGCGTGGCTGCGCAGCACGGCCTCGGCAAACGCCAGCCCGGCCACGCCATCGGTCACGGTCGGCAGCGACCGCGCCGCGTCGGGAATCGCCTCGCCCGCTTGCAGCGCGCGGATGCTGAGCGCCGCATCCAGGTACAGCTGGGCAAACGCTTCCAGATACCCTTCCGGATGGCCGGCCGGCACGCGCGTGGCGTGCCGCGCGGCGGCGCTGTCGACCCGGCCGGGGCGCAGCAGCTGGCGGTTGCCGCCCTGCGGCGTAAACCACAGCGCATTGGGCTGTTCCTGGTCGAAATCGAGCTGGGCCTTGCTGCCGAACAGGCGCAAGCGCACCGTGTTTTCGCAGCCGGTCGCCACCTGGCTGGCCCACAAGGTTCCTTTGGCGCCATTGGCGTAGCGCAGCATCACCTGCACATGGTCGTCCAAGGTGCGGTTCGGCACAAAGGTCGACAGTTCGGCCAGCAGCTGCTCGGGCGTTTGTCCGCTGACAAACTGCGCCAGGTGATAGGCATGCACGCCGACGTCGAGCAGGGTGCCGCCCGGACCGGCTTTGGCCGGGTCGTTATGCCAGTTGCCCTCTGCCATGCCGCCGGCGGCAATCGCCCCGGCCAGCCAGTCCTGCGAATATTCCACCTGCACCAGGCGCAGCTCGCCGATTTCACCGGCCTCGACCATGGCTTTCGCGTGGCGCAGCAGCGGATAGCCGCTGTAGGTATGGGTCAGGGCAAACAGCAGGTTTTTCCGCTGCGCCAGCGCCGCCAGCGCCTTGCCTTCGTCCAGCGAAATGGCCAGCGGCTTGTCGCAGATCACGTGGATGCCCGCTTCCAGGAAGGCGGTGGCCACCGGCGCATGCAGATGGTTGGGCGTGACGATGGCCACCGCCTCGATGCCGTCGGCGCGCGCGGCCTCCGCCTGTGCCATCGCGCGGTAGTCGCTATAGCAGCGCTCGGGCGCCAGATGCAGCGCCTGGCCGCTGTCCAGGGCGCGCGCGGCGTCGGACGACAGGGCGCCCGCCACCAGTTCATACTGGTCGTCGATGCGCGCCGCGATGCGGTGCACGGCGCCAATAAACGCGCCCTGCCCGCCCCCTACCATGCCCAGCCGTATTCTGCGCTGCATCTCAGTCTCCTTGCTTCAGTCCCAGCAACTGCTTGATCTGTCGCGGGTTGACGGCGCTGCCGGCAAAGTCATCGAACGCGTGCTCCGCCACGCGGATGATGTGCTCGCGGATAAACCGTGCGCCTTCGGCCGCGCCGTCTTCCGGGTGCTTCAGACAGCACTCCCATTCCAGCACGGCCCAGCCCGGAAAATCGTACTGCGCCATCTTCGAAAAAATCGCCTTGAAATCGATCTGGCCGTCGCCCAGCGAGCGGAAGCGCCCGGCCCGGTCCTGCCAGTCGCTGTAGCCGCCATACACGCCCTGGCGTCCGTTGGGACGGAACTCGGCATCTTTTACATGAAACGCCTTGATGCGCTCGTGATAGATATCGATAAAGGCCAGGTAATCGAGCTGCTGCAGCACGAAGTGGCTGGGGTCGTACAGGATAGCCGCGCGCGGATGCTGGTTCACGGCATCGAGAAAGCGCTCGAACGTCACGCCGTCGTGCAGGTCTTCGCCCGGATGCAGTTCATAGCAAACGTCCACGCCGGCCGCGTCGAACGCATCGAGGATGGGCAGCCAGCGCCTGGCCAGCTCGGCAAACGCCGTTTCCACCAGGCCGGCGGGGCGCTGCGGCCACGGGTACAGATAGGGCCAGGCCAGCGCGCCGGAAAACGTCACATGGGCCTTCAGGCCCAGGCGCTGCGAGGCGGTGGCGGCCCACAGCAGCTGCTGCGTGGCCCAGGCCGTGCGCGCGGCCGGGTCGCCCTTCACATGTTCGGGCGCAAAGCCATCGAACAGCGCGTCGTAGGCAGGATGGACGGCGATCAGCTGGCCCTGCAGATGGGTCGACAGTTCCGTTACCTGCAAGCCGTAACGCGCCAGCAGCGCGATGACGTCGTCGCAATACTGGTCGCTGGCGGCCGCCTGCTCCAGGTCGAACAGACGCGGCGCCGTCGGCAGCTGCAAGCCCTTGTAGCCAAGGCCGGCCGCCCACTGCGCCAGGTGTTCGAGCGTATCGAACGGCGGCTCGTCGCCGAGAAACTGGGCCAGGAAAATGGCCGGGCCGTGGATGGTTTTCATGGGTATCCTTTAGCCCCGGAATGCGACTTCCGGGGCGTAAAAATTAAAACGGCGACTTTGGAAAGTAAAACTGCTTGGCATTGTCGCGCGTAATCAAGACCGACGGGATGATCGTGTTGGCCGGCAGTTTTTCGCCTTTCAACCGCGCTTCCGTGGTCAGCTTGATGGCGTCGTACATGAACTTCGGCGAGTACGATACATTGGCGACGATTTGCGGGTCGGAGCCGTCCATGATCTTCTTCACCGCCCCCTTGGCGCCGGCGCCGCCGAACACCTGCTTGATGTCGGTGCGCCTGGCCTGGGCGATGGCTTTCTGCACGCCGATGGCCATGTCATCGTCGGCCGCCCAGACGGCGTCGATCTGCTTGAAGCGGGTCAGGTAATCCTGCATGACCTTGAAGGCGTCGTCGCGGTTCCAGTTGCCATATTTGGCGTCGAGAATCTTGATCTCGGGGTGGCCCTTCATGACCGCGTTGAAGGCGTCGAAGCGCTCGTTGTCGAGCGTGGTCGGCATGCCGCGCAGCACCACGATATTGCCCTTGCCGTTCAGGCTTTTCGCCAGGTATTCGGCCGGCAGCTTGCCGAACGCCGTATTGTCGCCGGCGATGTACGCGTCCTGCGCCTCGGTATTGGTCAGGCCACGGTCGACCACGGTCACGTAGACGCCCTTGTTTTTCACCTGCGCCACCGGCTGCGTCAGCGACGCCGATTCGATCGGGAAGATCACCAGGGTGTTGATCTTGTTGACCGTCAACATGTCCTGCAACTGGTTTGCCTGCTCCGGTGCGGTGGCGGCCGTCTTGACGATGATTTTGACGCCGGGATGGGCTTTTTCCAATTCCATCTTGGCCTGGTTGGCCCACCACACGATGCCCGACGTAAAGCTGTGGGTGGCGGTCGGAATCGCCACGCCCACCACCAGCTTGTCGGCGGCCTGCACGGCCATCGGCACGGCCCATGCCTGCATCACCAGTACCGCCATCCCTGCTACACGAATAAAGCTTTTCATGCTGCTCTCCTCCAAGGTTATGGACGGCCTGCGGGCCGCCCTTTCAGAACGCCGCGGTGTTTTTATTTGCGGCCTCGCTGCAGGAAGGCGACGGCGATAATCACCACGCCTTGCACTGCGGCATTCAGGTAGACACTGATAATGCTGGTCAAATTCAGGATATTGCTGATCACCGACAACAAGATGGCGCCGATCACGGTGCCGACGATGCGGCCCTCGCCACCCTTCAGGGCCGTGCCGCCGACCACGACGGCGGCGATCGCTTCGAGCTCCCACAAGAGGCCAGTGGTCGGCGTGGCCGAACCCAGGCGCGGCACATACAGCACGGTGGCGATGCCGACGCACACGCCCAGCAACATGTAGGTGGCGATTTTCACGCGGTCGACATGGATGGCCGCATAGCGCGCCACCTGTTCGTTCGAACCGATCGCCTGCACATGGCGGCCAAAGGTGGTGCGGTTGAGGATAATGGCGCCGGCCGCCGCCACGATCAGGAAGATCCAGATCGGTATCGGCGCGCCCAGCACACTGGTGTAATACACCGGGCTGTACAGGTCGGCCAGGGTGGAATCGAGCGTCAGCGCGCCGCCGTCGGCCAGGTAAGTCAATACAGCACGGAAGATGCCGAGCGTGCCCAGGGTCACGATGAATGGTTCGATATTGCCCTTGCTGATCAACAAGCCATGCATCAGGCCAAAACCGGCGCCGAGGATCAGCGCCATGGCGATGCCGAGCACCAGCATGGTGAGCGGCGCCAGGTCGCCGCCCACGCCCATGGCCAACTGGTTCATGAAATAAATCATGCAGCCGGCGATCAGGGCCGCCATCGAGCCGACCGACAGATCGATGCCGCCGGAGATAATCACGAAAGTCATGCCGACGGCGATAATGCCGATAAACGCCGTGCGCGTAAGCACGTTCATCAGGTTATCCAAGGTGGCAAAGTCGCCATTGAGCAAGGTGCCCGCGATGCACAGGGCGATCAGGCCCAGCACGGGGCCGTAGCCCTTGATGCGCGCGCCCAGTTGCGTCAATGAACTGCTGGTGGTGTCAGTGCGTGCCGGTTGCATGAGCAATCAACTCCTCTTCGGTCAGGTGCTCGGCGCCGAGCGTGGTTTGCAAAGTACCGGCACGCATCACCGCCACGCGGTGGCACAAGCCGATCAGTTCGATCAATTCGGACGAGATCACGATCACGGCGCGCCCTTCGGCGGCCAGGCGATGGATCAGAAAGTAAATGTCGCGCTTGGCGCCCACGTCGACGCCACGGCTCGGTTCGTCGAGCACGATCACGCGCGGATCGGAATGCAGGTATTTGGCCAACGCCAGCTTTTGCTGGTTGCCGCCCGACAGCATGCGCGCGCGGCTGTCCAGGTCGCCGGTGCGGATATTGAAGTCTTCCACGGCGCTCGCCAGCGCCGCCTTTTCCTGTTTCACATCGAGCCAGGGCCGCGCATAGCGCTCCATCGTCATCATGGTCAGGTTTTCGCGCAGGCCCAGGTTCACATGCAGGCCCTTGCCCTTGCGGTCTTCGCTGAGGTAAGTCATGCCGTTGATCATCGCCTCGCGCGGCGTGCGGATATCGACCCGCTTGCCGTTCAGGTGGAGGCTGCCGGCGCTGCGTGCGCGCAGTCCCAGCAAGGCTTCGAACGACTCCGTGCGCCCGGCGCCGACCAGGCCGGCAAAGCCCAGCACTTCGCCGGCGCGCACCTCGAACGACAGGTCGGTCGACCAGCCGGCCACGCTCAAGCCTTCCACTTTCAGCAGTACCGGGGCGTCGGGCGCCAGCGGCACCTTGGCCGGGAACATGTCCGACAATTCGCGCCCCACCATCAGGTTGGCCATCTGCTGGCGCGTCAGGCTGGCCGTCAGTTCGCGCGTGACGAACAGGCCGTCGCGCATGACAATGACTTCGTCCGTATTGCGCTCGACTTCATCGAGCTTGTGCGAGATATACAGGATGGTGACGCCGTCGGCTTTCAGCTGCGCCATCACGGCGAACAGTCGCCGGGTTTCCGACGAGGTCAGGGTGGCGGTCGGCTCGTCCATGATCAGGAAGCGGGCGCGGCGCGACAGTGCCTTGGCGATTTCCACCAGTTGTTTCTCGGCCACGATCAGGTCGCGGACCCTGGTGGCCGGCGGCACGTCCAGCCCCACCTGTTTCAGGTAGCGCGCCGCTTCCGCGTTCATGGCTTTTTCGTCGAGCAGCCAGCCACGGGTTTTCTCGTGGCCCAGGAACATGTTCTGCGCCACGGTCAGGTGTTCGGCCAGGTTGAATTCCTGGTGGATCAGCACGATGCCGGCGGCCTCCGCCGCGCGCGAACTGGTGAAACGCTGCGGCTGGCCATCGATCAGCAGGCGGCCTTCGCTGATGGCTTCGTAGCCGGCCAGGATTTTCATCAGGGTCGACTTGCCGGCGCCGTTTTCGCCCAGCAAACCATACACCCTCCCCGGCGACAAGTCGAAACTGACGCCATGCAAGACCCGTACCGGACCGTAGTCCTTGCAGATCGCTTCAAATCGGACGGCAACGCTCACTATGCACTCCCCCGTAATACCAGTTGATGTTGCAGCAACACGCCCGGCACTTGCGCTGCCGGATCCGCCAGGCGCTGCAGCAGCAGGCGCGCGGCCGTCTCGCCCAGTTCGCGCATCGGCTGCGCGATGGTGGTGAGACCCGGGTCGATCTGCGCGGCAATCGCGATATCGTCAAAGCCGATCACGGCCACGTCCTGCGGCACCCGTTTTTGCAGCTGGCGCAGCGCGCTCAAGACGCCAATGGCCAGCGTATCGGAGACGGCGAAGATGGCCGTTGGCGCATCGGCCTGCGCCATCAGCTCCAGCGCCGCCTGCGTGCCGGCTTCGTAGTCCAGGCTTTGCACGGTGACCATCCATTGCGGCCGCACCTGCACCCCGGCGGCGGCCAGGGTGTCCAGGTAGCCCTGCCGGCGCTGCCGCGCATACAGATAGCGCTCGTCGGAATTGATCAGGGCGATACGCCGGTGCCCCTGCGCCAGCAGGTGCGCCACGGCGTCGGAGGCGGCGCGGTGGTTGTCGATGCCGACATAGGGCACGGCCACGCCGGGATCGAATTCGCAGCAGGCCACCCATGGCAGGCTGATCGATTCATGCGACAGCGCATGCTGGACGGTGTCGGGATCGAGGCAGATGGCGCCGTCGGCGCGGTGCATGCGCAGCAAGTCGAAATACGAACGCTCGCGCCCTTCGTCGGCGCCCGTGTCGCACAGCAGCACGAAATAGCCATGCTCGCGCGCCACCGTATCGATGCCGCGCACGATCTGCGCATAGAAGGGGTTGCCAACGTCGGGCACCATGGTCAAGAGCATGCGGCTTTCGGCCGTGCGCAGGCTGCGCGCCAGGTGGTTCATGCGGTAGCCCAGGGCGGCGACGGAGGCGAGCACCTTGTCGCGGGTCGGCGCGCGCACCCCGCTTTGCTCGTTCATCACGCGCGAGACGGTGGCCACCGACACCCCCGCATGGGCGGCGACGGCGCTGATCGACACGGCGGATTCGGCAGGCACGATGGCGGGAACAACTGGCGGCATGGCGTTCTTCAAAAAATGTAATCGATTACATTTATATGCCAGCAAAGGTCAGGATGCAAACAATTTCGATGTTGCGGCGCCGCAGAAAGGGCCGTGACAGGCCGAATGCCGTTCAGTTAGCTCGCCTACGCTGTCAGGAAACTCGCAAAACGGATTGAGGCCTCGGTCTCCAGCACAGGCCCACCGGGCCAAGCGGGTCCGAAAAATGTCGAGGGCAAGGCGCAGCGACGAAGACAGTACGCATGGTCGGCCAGGAGCTGCAACGCCGCCATCGGCATTTTCTCGGACTCGCGTCTCCGGCCCGCCGTTTCTACGTTTTCAGGCCTTACGCATTCAATGCATCAGACAGCTTAACTGAACGGCATTACCGTGACAGGCCCCGTTTGCTAGGACTGCAAAGGGCTCTGCTGCACGGCAAAACCGCTGCGCACGGCCGACAGCGCCGCCACCCACAGGATCAGGCCAGCGCCGAGGCAACCGACGGGGTCGAGCGGTCCCAACGGCACGCTGAGCGGGTAGCCGATGGCCCACACCGTCAGCGCCATGCCGATCGCCACATGGCGGCGTGCCTTGAACACCCAGGCCAGCGGAAAGAAATGCAGGCCGACAATGAGGATAATGGCCGGAATAAACCACGCCTGCAGGCCGAGGTTCTTCAGCACATTGCCAGCGATAAAAATGCCGACCCACTGGCCTGCATTGATCAGGTTGAACCAGCGGCTGTTGCGCTTGTCCTCGCGCGTGCCCGCCTGCGCCGCATGGGCCGCGCGATGGCGGCGAAACTGGCGCCAGGCCAGCATGCACAAAAAGGCGGCGATGGCGGCGATCGGCAGCAGCCGCAGCGGCTGTGCGCCATAGCGCTGCACGCACCAGGCGGCCACCCAGGCGCCGCCGAACAGGGAAAAGAACATGGCGCCGATGGCGCTGCCGGCAAGCGCGGCGCAGTTGGCTGGAGCTGCGATGGTCATGGCGAAGGTGGCGGGCAAAGGAGGCACGGCAGGGGCGCCGCAATCCCGTCATGATGCCATGAACATCACGACAATAAGCGCCGCCGGTGTGACTTTATTTTGTATCAGGACGCCCGGCGGGCAAGCTAATCGAGCATGCCGCAAAACGCCTCGCCGCTGCCGTCGAGGATCACTCCGCTGGGCCAGCGGTGGCTGCGCTTTTGCGCGCGCAGCAAGGATGCCGCCAGGGCCGAATCGCCATCGACCGCGTACACGAATACCGGCATGTTCAGGCCGGCGGCGTCCGCCAGCAGGTTCGGATTGGCGTCCAGGCTGCGCGCGTCCACATGCACGCCGACCGGCATGCCGATCTGCTGCTGTACCCGCTGCAGCCAGGGCTTGTCGAGCTTGGGCGCGCGCGCATTCCTGGCGATAAAGCGGCTGACGCGGTTGGCACCAAACGCCTGCGCGTTGCGCGCGTCGAACACGATCAGACCCAGATAACCCTGCGGGTCGGCGCGGCGCGCGCACACCAGGTTGTTCGGCACGCCCGAGGTCAAAAACCAGTTGCCGTGCGCGATGCCGCCGCGCAGCTGCCGCACCAGCGCCTCGACCGGCGCGCACGACGGCGCCAGGTCCTTGATTTCCGCGTTCAGGGTTTTCGCCGGGAACGGCGTGGCCAGGTCGGCCAGGTCGGCCACGAAGGGCGGCGTTTCGGCGGTGGTGGCGCCACGGTTTTTCATGCTGGCCGCGCGCCACTGCTCGGCGTTCATCTGCCGCACGGACACGGGCTGGCCCGTATCGACCACCCGCCCCGTCATCACATCGTGGTGCACCACCCAGTTGCCGTCACCGAGCAATTGCAGGTCCGTCTCGACGCCGTCCCAGTTGCCGAAATAGGCATTGCGCAAGGCGCTCAATGAATTCTCGGGGGCATCGCCGGCGCCGCGGTGGGCCTGCACCTTCATGCCCAGGCACTCGGCCTGCGCCAGGCTGGCGCACAGCGACAGCAGCAGCGCCAGCGCGACGGCCTTATTTTTCTTTCGGGTGATAACCATATTCCATTCCCTGCAAAATATTGAGTCGGATCGCTTCGTTGACGGGGTAGCTGTAGCCCTGCCCCACCGCCACCACATGCGTGAAATTGGCCAGCAAGGCCTTGCCGGCGATCGTCCAGCGCGTGCTGCCGTCCTCGGCCTGGCGATTCCAGTCCAGCATCTGGCGAAACAGCTCGCTGCGCGTGACGTTATTGTCCGACAGGGTAAAGATGCCCCATGTTCCCAGGAAAGCGGTTGCCAGTACCCCGGTGGCGATCCAGGCCGAGCGGCGGCTCAGCTGGCCATCCTTGCCCGCCTCTTCGCCACGGCGCGCGGCCAGCACCAGGAGGCCCACGGTGGCGATCAGGTACAGCAGCTTCGAGAAGTGGCCGATCGCGCCGAGCAAGGAGAAAAACAGCGCCACCGGCGGCACGATGGCGGCGCGCGAAGCTTCCTTGCCTTCGGCGAAATACTTGCCGCCACCTGCGAAGTCGACCGGGCTGGCGCGGTACTCCAGCAGTTTTTCCTGCGTCTGGCGCGCGGCGAACTGGTCGAACAGGCGGCCAAATTCGGCCGGGCTGGCGTAGGCATCCTGCACCACGGCGCTCTTCGGCAAACGCAGGCCACGGCTCGCTTCGCCGCCATCGCCACCGTCGGGCCCGTCGCGCAGCACGGCCTGGATGCCGGGGCGCGCCACGAAGGCCGGGAAGGACAGGCCGGGCGCAATCCGGTCGCCCTTGACGGTCACGCCTTTGCTGGCCGCTTCCGAAGCATAGCGGCGCTTGACGGCCAGGCGGAACGAGAGCTGGTCGGCCGGATGCCAGTTGGCCGGCACCGGCACTTTTTTGCGCACATTGTTGACCACCGCCGCGCGCCGGCGCGCCGGCACCGATTCGGGCCGCCAGCCGTGGCGCGACAGGCTTTGCTGGTAGTCACTCCACGACGACTGCTGCTTGGCCTGCAGGCCCGGATCGCTGTCGGGAATGATGCCCGAATACAGCTTCCAGCGCTCGTGCACCTCCTTGATCGCTTCCTGGTACTTTTCATAGTAGCCGGCAGCGCCACCGGCGACCTTGCGCACGTTGAAATTGATCAGTTGCTCCTTGGCCGGCTCCATGCGCTCGTCGAGATGGCCCACCGATACGGCCAGGAAGGGAAACAGCGCCAGGAAGGCCTTGCCTTCGGGCTGGGCAAACAGGGTCGGATCGTCGACCAGGCCCTGCAGCTGCAGGCTACCGCCGACCAGCGAGCGCTGCATCAGGGTGGTGTTGAAGGCCAGGCGGCGAAATTCGGCGTCGCGCGTGTTGACCAGCACGGTCACAAAGGTTTTCAGCACCATGAACACGATCAGGGCCGTCGCCACCGAGCACAGCACGATCTTCTTCCAGCTGGGCCCCGTGGTGTCGCGGCGCAGGCGGCGGCGCCACATCAGTTGCAGCACCACCAGCGCGGCGGCGATGCCCGACAGGCTGCGGCCGTAAAACTCCACGTCCTCCACCGCCTGGTGATTGACGTCGCCGCCCACCACGTCGAGCAAACGGGCGTTGAAGCCCAGCTCGAAGCACAGGTAGACGATGGTCAGGACGATCAGGATCAAGGTCTGCCGGATCTGCAGACTGCGCAAGCTCGCCACCATCTTATTTCCTCAGGTCGATCACGACCGGCTTGATCTCTTCGGCCTGGAAGATCATCGGTGCCGCCGCCGGTGCGGAGGACGACGCGCGCGGCGCCGGCAGGCTGATGGCGGGAACGGCGGTCTTGGCCGGCGCATCCTGGCGCCGCGTTTTTGCCGTGCCGCGGGGGGATGTTTTTGGCGCCGCGGCCGGGGCGGCGGCAGGCGCCGGCGGCGCCGGGATCACGCGTCCGGCGGCATCGCCGGGCGGCGTGTTGACGATCGCCGGCGCCGTGCCGCGCAAGGCGTCGTCGGCGAACGGCACCAGGCGCGTATCGACGCCGGGCGGCACCGGCACGCTGGTATTGAGCAGGCGATTATCGGTATAGATCTGGCGCGACAGGCGGTTATAGTTCGGAAAATCGATATTGAGCGATTTGGCGTCGGGCGCCAGTTCCACGCGCGGGCGGTCCTTGCAATTGCCGATGGTCCACTGCAGCACGTCGGTGCCCTGGAAGGCCAGCACCTCGTAGCGGTAGGCGCAGCCGCGCTCCTGGGTTTCGACGATCACCACCGTGCGCTCGCCCACGTTTTCCACGCGCGCCACGCGGGCCGTAATCGCATTGGCCAGCGGCACCACACGAAACGCCTGCGACAGCTTGATCGAGAACTTGCCCTGCGTATCCTTGCGCAAAGTACCTTCGGTGCCGTCGCGCAGGCGGAAGGTGGACAGGGGCGTACCGAACAGCTCGGCCGTATCGAGACCCATCAGGACGCCGCCGCGGCCATTGGGCTGCATGGCGCAGCCCGTCAGCAGCAGGCCGGCGGCGACACCGGCGGCCAGTTTGCGCCAGTGCGCGCAGGCAAATTTTTCAGTCGTGTTCATCATGCGAAATGGCTTTCTGTTGTCTTGTGCAATATCAGGGGTTGATCACGGCCAGCGGATTGCCCGGGCCTGGCGGCGGCAATACTTTCTGCTGGTCGCGCGTGAGCAGGGTAAATGCGCCCATGGTGTCCGGGCCGCTGACGATCTCCAGCTGCTGGCGCTGCAGCCAGATCCGGATTTCCGCTTCGGTGGCGTCGGCGCGGAACAGCACGCGGATGCGCTTGCCGGTCTCGACGCCGCTGCCGCCGCCACGGTATTCGGCGTTGCCGACCTGGGTGAATTCGGCCGGCAGGAAGATCCACACCGATTGCGCCACCATCACGGTGGCGGCCACGGCGGTGATCATTTTCAGCCAGCGCGAGGCGTTGGCGGCTTTGATCGGTGCTATCGGCGCTATCGGCGTGACCGATGTGGCTGGCGCCGGCGCGATCCGCAATTGCTGCAAGCCCTGCTCCAGCAACTGGCGGTAGGCCTGCCTGGCGTCCTGGCCTGCTGCGCCAAGCGGCGTACCGGTCAGGGCATAGCCGCCAGGCGCGGCCACGCGGGCGATCACGCCGGGTGCGGGCGCGGCCGCATTGTCGCGGCCGTGCAGTTCCAGCCAGCGCGCCGCCTGCAGGCGGTCCTGGCTCAATACGCCCAGGCAGGCGCCCAGTTCGGCCACGCCGACGGTGACGGCCAGGTCGCACAGCACCAGGCTGGCGCGCGGATCGGCCGGCGCGTCGCGCTCTTCGAGCACCAGGCCGCAGGCGTCGGCATAGGCCGCGTCGGGCGTCACCAGCCAGCCGCGCCACTGGCCCAGCGCCGGCTGCCACGCATCGAGCAGCAGCGCGCCAAAGCCGGGGCGGCGCGCCAATAAATGGATCTGGCCACCGCCGATGGGGCGGTTCGCCAGTGGCGCCGCATCGCTGCGGCGCGCAAAGCGTTCCAGCAGATGGGGTGGCACGGCAATGCCGCGCCAGTCGGGGGTGTCGCCCTGGACCAGCTCGTCGGCCAGCAACTCGCTGCTGGCGGGGGCCGTTTCCAGACGGGCGGCAATAATGGCCAGCGAGGGCGTCAGCGCGGTCATGCCGGTGGCCTTTCATTCGGGTTCGGTTGGGTGGACGCGGGATCCACATGCTGGTCTAACGCAGCCAGGCACAAGATATCCAAAACTATTTGCGCCGCATCGATGTCTTGCGCGCTCAAGCTGTCGCCGACGCGCAGTTTCAGCAGGTTCAAGACCCAGGCGCCCAGCAAGGTGGTGCGATGGGCAGGCTGGACGACCTGGCGGCCGGCGCTGTCGGCGTCGCCCTGTTGCTTGTGCACCAGGCCCAGCTTGCCGCCGTGGTAATGGGCCGACGCGATCTGCTCGGCCAGCTCCCTGACCGGCATGCCGCCGCAGCCGCAATGGCGCAGCAGCAGGATCAAATCGCCGGACAAGGTGGTGATAAACACCTCGGCGGCGGCGCGCACCTGTTGCGGCGTGAGCTGATAGTCGCGCAGCGGCTGCGCATAATCGTCGAGCGCGTGCAGCTCGCAAGCGGTCTCGTCCTCGCCACCGCCATCGGGCAGCTTGCGCAGCTGGTCGATGATAAAGCGCTTGAAATACAAAAACAGCGCGCCGATGTGGAGGGGCACCGAGGTGCTGTCGCTGCCCAGCACTTTTTCAATAAAGAAATGGTGGCGCAGGTCGGCCAGGGTGTCGCCCAGCGACGCCGCTTCGCGCGGACGGCAAGGCGCCAGGGCGGCGATGGTGCGTTGATAAAATTCCGCCAGTTCGTGCTGGGTCAGCTGCTGGCGGCGGCTCCAGAAATCCTGGATGCGTTCAAATTGTTCCGATTGCAAAGCCGGTCCGATCGTGTGTGGGGCGCGCGCGGTATGCGCTGGTCGTACCTGCGGCCGGGAAGAATACGCTTATAAACAAGCAAAACTTGTCTGTAAGGTAAAATGCATAGGAGTAATTTTCTCATATCAATGTGAAAATCGCGAACTTTTTGTTACACACACAACAACCTCCGAGAGAGCGATGCGCCGTCTGATCCTGCTGCTGCTGACGCTGGTTTTCCTGCATGCGGGCCATGCGAACGCGGCCGTGGCCGTGGCGACCGGCACCTCCACCGCAACCCCGGGCAAGCGCATTGCGCTGGTGATCGGCAATGCGGCCTATCCGCAGCCCCTGCTCAATCCCGTGAACGACGCGCGCGCCATGGCCGAACGCTTGCGCCGGCTCGGCTTCGAGGTGCTGCTGCGTACCGATATCAACAGCGCACAGCTGCAACAGGCCTCGGCCGAGTTTTCCACCAAGGCGCGCGGCGCCGATATCGCGCTGGTGTTCTATGCCGGCCACGGCGCGCAGGCGGGTGAAGCCAATTATGTGCTGCCGATCGGCGCCAACATGAATGCGCTCAGCAGCGCGGCGATCCAGGCGCAGGGCGTGTCGGTGGCCAGCCTGGCCGGCGATTTGCAGCGCAGCGGCGCGCGCGGCGCCCTGCTGATTCTCGACGCTTGCCGCCAGGAATACACGCGCGGCGGCGCCCAGGTGCCGCTCAACGCCAGCGGCGCGGCCAGCCACGGCTTTTCGGATGCGGCCGCGCCACGCGGCGTGGCGATCGCCTATTCGGCCGGTCCGGGCGCGCTGGCACGCGACTTCTGGTCACCCGATTCGCGCAACAGCCCCTATACCAGCGCCCTGCTCGACGCGCTCGACGCGCCCGGCCTGCCGATGGGCGAACTGTTTTCGCAGGTCGCCTCGCGCGTGGCCGCCATGACGCACGACGTGCAAAAGCCGCGCGTGTCGTTTGGCGAAACCTCGGCGCGGCTGGTGCTGAACATGGGCAGCGGCAAGCTGACGCCCGAGCCCTTGCCTGGCGTGCTGGCCAACCATGGCAATGGCGGCATGCGCGCGCCGCCGCCCTCGCCTGCACCGACAGCCCCGGCGGCCAGGCCAGTGCCCGCCGGCGGCGCCAGGGTCTGGCCCGGCAACGTGCTGCAGGACATCAACTACGAAATCCGCATGCAGATCGCGGCGCGACCGTTTCCGCGCCAGCAGCTGGAAAAGCGCGCGCGCGCCGGTGACCTGGTGGCGCTGACGGCGCTGGGCTACGGCATCGGCGGCGGCGACGCCGGCGTCAAGCAGCCCAAGGCCGGCATGCAGTGGCTGGAAAAAGCGGCGGCGAAAGACTTTCCGGTGGCGCAGACCTACCTGGCCGAACTGCTGATGGTAAAAGGCGATCCGACCTCGTTGAAGCGCGCCGGCGTGCTGCTCGACGCCGCCTCGCAGGCCGGCTACAGCCCGGCCCATGCTTATAAATTCGACCTGGCGCGGCGCACCGGCGCGCCGCCGCAGGAAACGGTGCGCCATCTGCAGGATGCGTTCATGGGCCTGATGAAGGATTACCAGGGCGCCGCCAAGGACCTGCTGCAGCCGCCCAAAAAATAGCTTCAAATAATTTTTGTATTTCCTGGCACTGCCCTCGTTAAGGGAGGGTACATGCAATAGAGCATGACAGTGACCAGGGAGTACACCATGCAAGCAACTTCAATCACCGCCGTACGCGGCCGCATCCTCGCCTACCAGCCCAGCGGCCAGGGCACCGTCAGCGTCGCTGGCGTGCAATACCCGTTTGATGTCGCCAGCCACTGGCGCTCGGACACCGCACCCGCCATCAATGCCGCCGTCGATGTGCGCCTGAGCAGCGCCGGCGCCGTCGACAGTGTGACCATGGTCACGGCGCAGCAGATCACCCAGGAAGAAATGGCCGGCGCAGCCAGGCTGGCGCGTGAAAAAGGCCAGCAGGTGTGGGGCAGCGCCGTTTCCACCCTGGGCGTAAAAGCGCTGGGCGTGATCGGCGTGCTGGTGGCCGGCGCCTTTGTCTTCAACACCATCCATATCCGCCTGTTCGCCGCCGTGTCGCGCTCCTACTGGCAACTGCTGGGCCTGTCCGCCGACAGCCTGGAAGGCTTTGCCCGCGGCGGTGGCGGCGGTTTTACCTCAGGCCAGTTCTTCTTTTTGCTGGCGATTGCCGCCTGCTTTGCCACCATGGCCAGCAGCAAGCCGAAAGCGGCGCTGGGCAAGTGCGCGCCGCTGCTGTTCATCGTGCTGCACACCGGCATCTTGTACATGAATATCAAAAGCGCCATCAGCGACGCGGGTTCGGCCATGAGCGGCATTGCCGGCGCGCGCGCCGCCAGCATGGCGCAGCAGATGGCCAGCGAAATGCTGGGACAAGTGTGGCAGGGCATGTCCTTTGGCCTCGGTTTTTACCTGGTACTCGCTTCAAGCATCGTGCTCGCTGCCTACGGTTACGGCGAGTTCAAACGCAAAAGCATCGTCTGATCCCCTCTTCTCTTACGCCACATTTACAAGGACCACTATCATGAAACGCACCCTGCCCGCCCTGTTCGCCATCGCCCTGATCCTGTCCGCCTGCGGTAAAAAGGAAACGGCCACGCCTGATGCGCCGGCGCCGGTCGCCACCGGCACCACCGACCTGGCCGCCAAGGCGCAAGTCAAGGCGGCCGCCGCCAGCCTGCCGCAAGCGGACCCGGCCACGCCAAGCGCCAGCTATGTCGACATCACCAGCGGCAACCAGCTGATGTACAGCTATATCGCCCTGTCCGGCGTGCCGCCCGACTACGCGGCAGTGGCGCAACGTATTTCACGCGAATATACGAGCACCGACGACGCCTTCCGCAAGCAGGAAGTGCTTGACGCCATCAAGCCGCAGATCGACGCCAGGGTCAGCGAGGCGAAGACCCGCCGCTACCTGCGCTACCAGATCAACGGCCAGGGCGCGCTGTCGCCGTATGCGATGGACAAGGGCGCCTTCCCCGCCAAGTTCGCCGAGGCCGGCACCTATTACTATATGTATGACAATGGCGACTACAAGCTGGGCTTTACGAATGGCGACGGCTACAGCCTGCTGAAGGTGGACCAGGAAGCGGCGCGCAAGATCGAGGCGGCGCGCAGCAGCTACAAGAATTTCGCCATCGTCGTGTATGCCTACGCCCAGGAAGCGGACATGTCGGCGCGCCAGGTCAAGGCGCAGATCGTCAAGGTGGCAATCAAGCTCAATGGCGAAGAAATTCCCGTCAGCGCCGCCATGTAAAAGCGCGCTCGGTTACACTGTTCGCCACACTGAACTGAAATGCGAGACATGGGCGAACAGACACTGGCGCAACAACAACTGGCCAAGGGCCGTCAACTGCATCAGCAGGGCAAGCTGATCGAGGCGATCAACGCTTACCAGGCGGCCTATAAGGCGCAGCCGGCGCTGGCCGAAGCCCAGCATTTCCAGGGCCTGGCGATGCTGGAACTGGGCCAGCCGGCGATGGGGCTGGGGCTGCTGAAACTGTCGCTCGGGCAGCAGCCGGACAACCCCCTGTTCCACCACAACCTCGGCAATGTGATGCGCGGCAATGACAACGACGCGGCGCTGGCCAGCTACGCCCAGGCGGCCCGGCTGGCGCCGCAGGAACACGATTACGCGATAGTCCACGCCGAGCTGCTGTTGGCCAAACAGCGGTTGCCGGAAACGATAGCGGAACTGGAACGGGCGCACGCCCTGCGTCCGGAGCGCTGGCAAACCCTGCAGGGCCTGGCCGAGCTCTACTACCGCAGCGGCCAGCGCGCACTGGCTCTGGCACGCTACGAGCAGGCGCTGGCGCTGCACCCGGCTTTGGCGCAAGACTGCAAGGTCGGCTTTGCCAGTCCGCATCCGCACCAGCCGGAGCGCTTGAGCGAGCTGGACGTCACGGAAGATCTGCGCGGCTTTGTGCGCGAAACCGCTCTGCACATCATCGACGACTTCCTGCCTGACCCCGCCGCCTGGCGCGCCCAGGCGTTGGCGCTGCCGTTCGAACAGCAGCGCTATGCGGGGCAAAACTATCCGGGCAGCCAGACCGACGGCCAGCCCTGCCAGGCCATCATGGAGCGCATCGCCACCGCGCTGGGCCGCGAGATCCGCTTTATTTCACCGGACAACGGCTCGTATCGCCTCAGCTACGCCGACGCGATGGCGCGCACCGACATCCATGTCGATAACGAAACGGGCGGCAATTTCAATTTTTATGCGGGCGTGCTGTATCTGAACCCGCCCGAGCAGTGCCAGGGTGGCACCACCTTCTGGCGCCACCAGCCCAGCGGCTGGTACCGGCGATTGCCGGAGGCGGACGTGAAAGCGGGCGGCTACGCCAGCTTCAAGGATTTCCAGAAGCGCTGGCTGCCGAACAGCACGGTGCAGAAATTCAACGATCTGCAGGAACGGCGCGACAGCTGGCAGGCGCTGCTGGAAGTACCGATGCGCCACAACCGGCTGATCATGTACAAGGGCCATTATTTCCATTCGCTCAGCAGCGTGTTTGGCGATGCGCCCGACAATGGCCGGCTGGTGCAGCTGTTCTTTTTTGAAGTGCCCGACTAGTACATGTCCTTGGCCGCCGCCAGCACGGCTTTCAACAGCATCTCCGCCCCCGGCGACAGCAGATGGTCGCGCTGGCGGATGATGCCGAAGGCGTCCATCTTGCACGGCAGGTCGAGCGGCAGAATGCTCAGCACGTTCAGCGACTGGTAGTAATGCGCCACTTCGGTCGGCATCACGTGCAGCGAGTCGGTCTGCTGCAGCAAGGACGTAATGAGCAGCAAGGCGGTGGTGTCGACCGTGTTGACGGGCGGCTCCAGGCCGGCGCGGCGGAACATCATGTCGCAGCGGTGGCGCAGGATGCTGCCTTGCGGCGGCAAGATCCACGGGTGGGCCGAGATATCCTTCAACTGCAGGTTCTTGCGCGCCATCAGCGGATGGCCATTGCGCGCCACCACGCTGGCGGGCTCTTCCGTCAATTCCTCATACACCAGGCCGGCGCTGCCCTCTTTTTCCAGGATGCGGCCAATCATGAAATCGAGCTTGCCGTGCTGCAGCATGTCCATCAGCGTATTGCTGTGTTCCACATGCACGCCGATGCGCATCAACGGCGCCTGCTGCTTGATGCGGGCGATGGCGCGCGGCAGCAGGGCCATGGCCGGCGTCATGATGATGCCCACCTCGACCTGGCCCGTCAGGCCCGACTTCAGGGCGACGATATCGTCGTGCGCCAGCGACAGGCTGGTCAGCGCCATGCGCGCGTGGCGTATCATGGTTTCGCCGAAAATGGTCGGCTCCATGCCGCGCGGCAGCCGGTCGAACAGGCGCACGTCGAGCATCTCTTCCAGGTCCTTGATCTGCTTGGACGCGGCCGGTTGGGTCATGTGCAATTCTTCGGCCGCGCGGTGGATATTGCGCTGCTCGTCAAGAGCAATCAGCAGCAGCAGTTGCCGCGTCTTCAGGCGGGCTCGCAAGAACCAGTTGGGGTTGAGAGTATCCATGAATAAATCATATCATGATCGATATCGGAAATTATTCGATATCGATATTATAGATATCGCTGTGTCTCCTGTACGGTCAAAAAAAAGCCACCGGCGCTAACGCCGATGGCCGTATTGCATTTGCTACCGGCTCAGACGGTTTTCTTCTGCCCCATCGCCATCAGACGCTGCACCACGCAAAACACGAACAGCAGGCCGCCGATGACGATCTTGGTCCACCACGAGCTGAGCGTGCCGTCAAACGCGATCAGGGTCTGGATGGTGCCCAGCACCAGCACGCCCGACAAGGCGCCGGCCACATAGCCGTAGCCGCCGCTGAGCAGGGTGCCGCCGATGACGACAGCGGCGATCGCATCGAGTTCCGTGCCCTGCGCATGCAGGCCGTAGCCGGACAGCATGTAGAACGAAAACAGCACGCCGCCCAAGGAGGCGCAAAAGCCGCTGAAGGCATAGATCAGCACCTTGGTGCGGCCGACCGGCAAGCCCATCATCAGCGCCGACTGCTCATTGCCGCCGATCGCATATACGGCGCGGCCAAACGGCGTGGCGTGCGCCAGCCACACCGCCGCCAGCAGGGTAATCACCGCGATCACCACGCCGGGCGAGACAAAGCCGCCGAGAAACTGCAATTGCGTCTGCGACATGGCCACGTACAGCGGATCGTCGATGGTGATCGAGTTGATGCTGATCAGGTAGCACAGGCCGCGCGCCAGGAACATGCCGGCCAGGGTGACGATAAACGGCTGCAGCTTGAAGTAGTGGATAAAGGCGCCCATGCTGGCGCCAAACACGCAGCCCAGCGCCAGCACGGTGGCGATCACCAGCAGCGGCGGCCAGTGCGCCACCTGCAGCAGCCAGGCGGCGATCATGGTCGACAAGGCCAGCACCGAGCCGACCGACAGGTCGATGCCGCCCGAGACGATCACAAAGGTCATGCCGACGGCGATCACCAGCAAAAAGGCGTTATCGATCAGCAGGTTGAAAATGACTTGCGTCGACAGCAGGCCAGGATACATGGCGCCGCCCAGGCCCAGCATCACCACCAGCAACAGCACGGTGACGAGCGAGGTGAAATAAGGGGTATGCAGCAAGCCCTTCATGCTTTCCTCCGTTGCAGCAATTGCTTGAATTCCGACGATTGCGACATGCAGACGAGGAACACGACGACCGATTTGACCACCATGTTCACTTCCGGCGGCACGCCCAGCGAGTAGATCGTGTAAGTGAGGGTCTGGATGATCAGCGCGCCGATCATGCTGCCCACCAGGCTGAACTTGCCACCAGCGAGCGAGGTGCCGCCCAGGGTGACGGCCAGGATGGCGTCCAGTTCCAGCATCAGCCCCGCGTTATTGGCGTCGGCGCTCTTGATGTTCGAGCTGATCATCAGGCCCGACAGGCCGGCGCAGGCGGCGCAGAACACGTAGACGAAAAAGATCAGGCTCGCCGTCTTGATGCCGGCCAGGCGCGCCGCCACCGGGTTGATGCCGACGGCCTGGATAAACAGGCCCAGCGCCGTCTTTTTCATCAGCAAGGCGGTGACGATGAATACCGCCGCCACCAGGTACAGCGAGAACGGCAAGCCGAACAGGTAGCCGCTGCCGATAAAGAAGAACGGCTTGTAGTAGACCGTGACGATCTGGCCGTCCGTCAGCAACTGCGCCAGGCCGCGCCCCGCCACCATCAGGATCAACGTGGCGACAATCGGCTGCAGGCCCAGGCCGGCCACCAGCACGCCGTTCCAGGCGCCGCACAGCAAGGCTGCGCCCAGGGCCGCGGCCAGCGCCCAGCCCATCGGCATATTGCTCACGTACGTGGGCACGCCGTTGTCCATCACCATGGTGCCGCCGATCAGCATGGCGGCCACGGTGCCAGAGAGCGCTACCACGGCGCCGACGGAAATGTCGATGCCGCGCGTGGCGATCACCAGGGTCATGCCCAGCGCCGCCAGCATCAGCGGAGCGGCGCGGTTGATGATGTCGATCACGCTGCCATATAAATGGCCGTCGCGCACTTCGAGGTGGAAAAAGCCGGGGATGGTGAAAAAGGCCACCAGCAGCAGCAGCACCAGCGCGCCCACCGGGCGGCCTAGCGGATGCGTCAATATAGTATGCAAAACGGAACCATCCGAGGTGGTGGCCGGACGCGCAGCGCCGGCCGGTGTGGATATCGTCATGTCGCAACCCCTGCAACTTCTCCCGTGGCATGGGCGTCGCCGGCGATCACTTGCAGCACCGTGGTGTCGTCGAGTTCGCCGCGCGCATATTCGCCGCAGGCCTTGCGGTCGCGCATGACCACAATGCGGTCGCTGCAGCGCAATACCTCGGGCAGTTCGGACGAGATGAACAGGATGGCCATGCCTTTACGGCACAGCTTGGTCACATACGTCATGATTTCCTGCTTGGCGCGCACGTCGATGCCGCGCGTCGGCTCGTCCAGGATCAGCATTTTGGGGTTGGTCACCAGCCAGCGCGCCAGCAAGGCTTTCTGCTGGTTGCCGCCCGACAAACTGCCGATCGGCGTTTCGATGCTGGCCGTCTTGATGCCCAGCGCTTGCACATATTCATCGGCCAGCGCCTGCTGGCGCTTGAACGGTATGGCGCGCAGCAAGCCGGTGCGTGCCTGCAAGGCCAGGATAATGTTTTCGCGCACCGACAGCGACAGAATCGCGCCCTCGTGCTTGCGGTCTTCCGAACAGAAACCGATATCGGCGGCAATCGCGTCGCGCGGCACGGCAAAGTTCCTTGCCTTGCCATTGATGCGGATGCTGCCCGTATCGGCCTTGTCGGCGCCAAACAGCAGGCGCGCCAGTTCCGTGCGGCCCGAACCGAGCAAGCCGGCCAGGCCCAGCAGTTCGCCCTGGCGGATATGGAAATCCATCGGCGCCAGCGCGCCCTTGCGGCCGAGACCCTCGGCTTCGAGCACATTCGGGCCAAAGCTGGCGGCGCCGTCGTGCAGCGGTTCGTCGGCCAGCGCCTGCGTGTCGGCCGCCACGCCGATCATCTTGTTGACCAGCGCCAGGCGCGACAGCTCGCTGCAGGGATATTCGCCTTCGCGCTCGCCATTGCGCATCACCGTGATGCGGTCGGAAATGGCATAGGTCTGGTCCAGGAAATGGGTCACGAACAGAATCGCCATGCCCTGCTCGCGCAGCCGGCGCAGCACCGAGAATAGCAGATTGACTTCCGCCTCGTCGAGGCTGGAGGTCGGCTCGTCAAGGATCAGCACGCGCGCCGAAATATTCAGGGCGCGCGAAATGGCCACCATCTGCTGGATCGCCAGCGGAAAAGCCGACAGCTGCGCCGTGACATCGATATCGATCTGCAACTGCTGCAGCAAGGCGCGCGCCTGCTGCTGCATGGAACGCCAGTCGATGGCGCCGAAGCGGCGCGGATAGCGGCCGATAAAGATGTTTTCCGCCACCGACAGATTCGGGCACAGATTGACTTCCTGATACACGGTGCTGATGCCCAAGGCCTGGGCATCCGAGGTCGAGGCCGGCGCGATGGGCTTGCCATCGAGCATAATCTCGCCGCTGTCGGGCGTGTACACGCCCGTCAGCACCTTGATCAGGGTCGACTTCCCGGCGCCGTTCTGCCCCATCAAGGTATGCACTTCGCCCGGATACAGGCGCAGTGCGACATTGCTGAGGGCTTTGACGCCGGGAAATGACTTGCTGATGCCGCGCAGTTCCAGCAATGGCACTGGCGCGGCGTCATGATTCACTTGCGTATTCATCGGCAAGCTTAGTATTTACGGTTAGGAAATTCCTTGGCCGCCACTTCGGCAGGGAACACGCCTTCTTCCGTGGTGATGCGTTTTGGCACCGGTTTGCCGGCCACCACATCGCGCGCGATCGACATCAGTTGCGGGCCCAGCAGCGGGCTGCACTCGACGGTCACGTTCAGCTTGCCAGCGATCATCGCTTCGAACGCGCCTTTGACGCCATCGATCGAGATGATAATGATGTCCTTGCCCGGTTTCATGCCCGCTTCTTCGATGGCCTGGATGGCGCCGATGGCCATGTCGTCATTGTGCGCGTACAGCACATTGATCTTCTTGCCTTCGGCCTTCAGGAACGCTTCCATCACTTCCTTGCCCTTGGCGCGGGTAAAGTCGCCGGTTTGCGAGCGGATGATTTTCAGCTTCGGATTCTTGCCGATGACTTCCTGGAAGCCTTCCTTGCGGTCGATGGCCGGCGCCGAACCGACCGTGCCTTGCAGCTCGACGATATTGAGCGGGGTGTCCGGGTTTTTCTTGGCGTATTCCATCAGCCACTGGCCGGCGCGGCGGCCTTCTTCCACGAAGTCCGAACCGATGAAGGTCACGTACAGCGACTTGTCGGTGACATTGACGGCGCGGTCGGTCAGGATGACGGGAATTTTGGCGGCCTTGGCTTCACGCAATACCGTGTCCCAGCCCGATTCGACCACCGGCGAGAAGGCGATCACGTCGACCTTCTGGGCGATGAACGAGCGCAGGGCCTTGACCTGGTTTTCCTGTTTTTGCTGGGCATCGGCAAATTTCAGGGTCACGCCATCTTTCTTGGCGGCGTCCTTGATCGACACGGTATTGGCGGTGCGCCATTCGCTTTCGGCGCCCACTTGCGAGAAGCCCATCACCAATGGCTTGGCGGCAAAAGCCGAGGTGGTGGCGGACAGGGCGAGCAGCATGGCGCTGGCGAGCAGAGTGCGGCGTGTCAATTTCATTGTAGTCTCCATTTTTATGGGAATACCGGCAAGGCGGGATGCCGGGCCGGGCGTTTTTTTATGAACCCATGGTAGGAGAAAGCCACATAGCCATCCAATCAATTCTTTTTCACAGGTGATATCAATTTATATATCGGTATCAAAAATGCAAAGTCTTGACACAGGTAAACGAAAAAAAACTCCTGCGGCAAAGATGCCGGCAGGAGCGAGGTTTGCTGCGGGGGATTTGAAAGAATTACACCCAGCCGGCGTCGACGATGAATTCCTGTGACGAGCACATGGCGCCATCGTCCGAGGCGAGGAACAGCACCATGGCCGAGATATCCTGCGGCATCAGCTTGCTGGGCAGGCACTGGTTTTTCTTGATCTCCAGCTCGGCCGCGTCGTCGACCCACAGGTCGATCTGGCGCTGTGTCATGACCCAGCCCGGCGTGACGGTATTGACGCGGATATTGTGCGCGCCATAGTCGCGCGCCAGGCCCCGCGTCAATCCCACCACGGCCGCCTTGGTGGTGGCATACACGGGGTAGCCGCCCGACTTCATGTGCCAGGAAATCGAGCTGACATTGATGATGGCGCCGCCGCCCCTGCGCTTCATGCCCTCGAACACGGCCTGGCAGGTAAAGAACATGGGACGCTGGTTGATCGCGATGCGCTCGTTCCAGTAGTCCACGGTGACATCTTCGGCCTGGTGGCGCTGGTCGTTGGCGGCATTGTTGACCAGCACGTCGAAGTCGCCGATCTCGGCCACGAAGCCGGCCATGACGGCCTGCAGGGCGGCAATATCGGTGATGTCGCAATAGCGAAACAGCGGCGCGGGCAAACCAGCCTGCGCCAGGCGCCGGCACAGGGCCTCGCTGGCGTCACGGGCGATATCGACAAACGCCACCTGCGCGCCCTGGGCGGCAAACTCCTCCACCATTGATTCGCCGATGCCGCTGCCGCCGCCCGTAATGAATACGCGCTTGCCGCGCAGGCTGTCATACCTTGCCAACTGCTTCATCTGCTCTCCGCTGTGCTGCTTGTTTGGATATTGCTGGCAATGTCGGATTACGCGTTCCGCTAATCCGACCTACGCTGTGTTGCATTTTTTCGGTGGTGTCGGATTACGCCTTCGGCTAATCCGACCTACGTGTTTACACAGCGTAGGTCGGGTCAGCCCGCAGGGCGCAAGCCGACAACACCGTTACTCTTTACCGAGGACGCCATCCTTGCGGCGCCAGATGCCCAGCGGATTGCCGTCCCGCAGCGATTCCGGCAGCAGGTCCTGCAGCAGGTTCTGGTACGACACCGGACGCAGGAAGCGGTTGATCGCGGCCGTGCCGACCGAGGTGCTGCGGCCATCGGAGGTGGCCGGGAACGGGCCGCCGTGGACCATGGCGGTCGACACCTCGACGCCGGTCGGGAAACCGTTGGCCAAAATGCGGCCGACGCGGCGTTCCAGCGCCGGCAGCAAACGGCGGGCGTCTTCCAGGTCGCCCTGGTCCATTTGCAGGGTGGCCGTCAACTGGCCTTCCAGGCTTTCGGTAATTTCCACCAGTTGCGCGATATCGCGGCAGGCCACCAGCAAGGAAACCGGGCCGAACACTTCGTCGCGCAGGTCGTGCTTGGCCAGGAAGGCCTCGCCCGAGGTGACGAACAGGGCGGCGGCGCCCTTGCCTTCTTCACCCGTGTTCTGCAGCAGCGGTTTCACGTCGGCGTGCTGGGCCAGGTTGGCCACACCCTTGACGTAGCTGCTGGCGATGCCGGCCGTCAGCATGGTGGCGGCCGGCGCTGGCGCCAGCGCTTCGGCGGCGGCGGCGGCAAAGGCCGTGAATGCAGGACCTTCCAGGCCCAGCACCAGGCCGGGATTGGTGCAGAACTGGCCCACGCCCATCGTCAGCGAACCGGCAAAGCCGGCGGCAATGGCGGCGCCACGGGCGGCCAGCGCCTGCGGCAACACGAACACCGGGTTGATGCTGCTCATTTCGGCGTAGACAGGAATCGGTTGCGGACGGTTGGCCGCCACCTTCATCAGCGCCAGGCCGCCGGCGCGCGAGCCGGTAAAGCCGACGGCCTGGATGGCGGGATGGGCCACCAGATCCTGGCCGAGATCGTTGCCGATACCGGTCAGCAAGGAAAAGACGCCGGCTGGCAGCTTGGCGATTTCCACCGCCTTGACGATGGCGCGCGCCACCAGTTCCGAGGTGCCAGGGTGGGCCGGGGGGGCTT
>NZ_LOCQ01000060.1 GCF_001677885.1 Janthinobacterium psychrotolerans
ACGACCGCGCCGGCAACAAGGCCACCATCATTACTAGCCAACTGCCGGTCGAACACTGGCATGCATGGATCGGCGATGCCACCATCGCCGACGCCATCCTGGACCGCGTCATGCAGCGCAACCACCGCTTCACGCTGACCGGCGACTCGCTGCGTGCTCAGCGACCTAAAACAGCCAAAAAGGAGAAAAATATCGACCCATCGTGACCGCAGGGATTAGAATTTGACCGCGTAACGCCATCCGCTGCGCAGCGGTCACGTTCGCCGGAATGGCTGGTCACGTTCGCCGGAATACGCAGATCAGGTCGTCCAGGCTGCCCTTGAGCTTGCCCGGTGCGATGACATTGGCGCTCACGCCCATGCCGGGGATGCCGAATTTCAGCACGCACAGCAGCAGCAATGCCAGCGCGATATCGACCGCATGGCGCTGCAGGAAGGCGCCCGCCTCATCCATCGGGCCATTGTCGCCATCCTGCAATGCCGCCTTGTGCGACGCCAGGTAGGCATCGGTGGCGATCGCGTACGGCAGGCCATGACGCAGCAGCACTTCGCGCTCCAGGCTCAGGTGCGAAGTGGCCGGCACCTTGACCACGTGGATCGCCGGCGCATCCTTGAATTTGAAGAGGTAGCGCGGCGTTTCCGACAAGGGTTTGGCCAGCAGCAAATACTCGAGGCGCGCGCGCTGGCCCGGCAGGGCCGTGATCTCGCCGATATTTTGCGAGCGCAGCAAGGGGCTGCTGTCTTGCACGACGGTATTGGACAAATACAGGGCGGCGCCGACGCCAGCGAGCAGGCACGCAGCCAGGAGCAGGCGGACGTAGGTATTCCGGAGCGCAAGCCGGAGTTGGTACAGAAAGGGCATGAAAGACTCGGATGGTAGGCCGGACTTGCGGGGCAGGGCAGCGGCAGACGATTGTTTGGAGCGAAGCGCAGGTCGCGGCGGCGTGTCAATGTGACATGCCGCGAGGCAACATACTGCTGTCAACTATAGCGCTGCCGGCGGACTTTGTGGCGTCACTGCTGAAAAAAAAGGCAGGCGGAACAACAGCTTGGCGTAGTGTCCATGCTGTTCCGGCAAGGATGGCAAGACGTAAAAAAACCGGGTGGAGAACCCGGTTTTTGATGTGCTGGCTATTTTACGCGCTGGTACAGGCGGAAGCGCTCGGCATCGTCGGTGACCCTGCGGCCTTCCCACAGCTTGATCCAGTCGGCGCCGTGGTGCTCGGGCAACTGCTCCGCGCCTTCGCGCTTGCGGCTGCTGTCTTGCAGCAGCAGCAGGTCGCAGCGCTGGTTGTCGACGCCGGCAAACGGCAGGTGGCCGTAGTACGCAAACGAAGCGCGCTGGGCCGCCCCGACATTGGTATTGATGCAGGCACTGCCTTGCGGCAGGTTGACGGAAATCTGGTGCGCCACGCCCGCATAGCTCTTGCTGTAGTTCAATTCGGGCAGGAACAGGGTCATGATCAGTACCCAGATCAGTATCAGGCCACCCGACGACAGCACCACCGCGCGCCACAGCACGGCCGGCTGGCGCGAGATGCGCCAGTGCACCAGCGCGACCCAGCCGGCGGTGACGCAAGCGGCCACAAAAAAGGCGGCCAGGCCCAGTTCAGGTTTGTATCCTGGCAACAGTTTCAGGACATTGTGCGCCAGCTTGGGCGGCCAGCCGCTCAGTGCGGCAAACCAGAACAGCCACAACACGAAAGCGCAAATGGTCAGCACCATCACCGAGAACCAGTCGATGGCGTTGATGGCGCCGCGCTTCATGGTCAACAGGCCAAAGGCGGCCATCACGGCCAGCGGCGGCAGCAGCGGCAGCAATTGCGCCGGGTCGGGATCGGGATGGAACATGGCCAGCAAGGCCAGCATGGCGACAAAGGTCAGCGGCACCACGATGTGCAGCACATGGTGCTGGCGGCGCCAGGCGTACACGGCCCAGGCGGCAAACGGCCAGGCCGGCCAGAAGAACCAGATGCCGACGCGGAAGAAATACACCACGCTCTGGCGATCCGGCAGGCTGAACTGGCGGCAGTTCCAGTCCATCCAGGCTTGCAGCGGTGAGTGGCCGTACGGTTGCAGCAGTTCGCCCGGCAGCAGCCAGACCATGCTCAGCAGGGCGCCGACCAGCACCGCCAGCGCCAGGTGGCCCACGCTGCGCAGCAGGGGCAGGCGCAGGAAGAGCGAGCACAGCAGCAATGACAGGGTCAGCGCCGCCGGCGCGATCCAGCCGCGCGTCAGGGTCAGCCCGCCCAGCGCCAGGCCCATCAGGACGGCATTGCGCAGCGAGGCGCGTTCCACATAGCGCACGGCGCGGTACAGCATATACGCCATCAGCGACACATACAGCGCCTCGGCCGTGATGTCGTGGCTGTGCTGCAGCAGGCCCAGGCAGCCCAGGTAGATCAGGACGGCCGCGTCGGCCAGGGTGCGGCCGAAGTCGTCCGGCTCGGGCTGTCCGCCAAAGGCCAGGCGCAGCGGCTGGGCGTCGTTGCGCCGCCCCAGGTTGAAGGCCGTGTACCACACCGACAGCGCGCTGATGACGAAGATGCCGATGGTCGACATGCGCGCGGCAAACACTTCGTTGCCGATCCAGCCGAACAGCTTGATGAAGATAGCGCCCAGCCAGAACGCCAGCGGGCCTTCGTCGGGCATCGACATGCCGGCGATATTCGGCCACAGCCAGTCAGGCAGGCCGCCGTGGGCCATGGTCCACATGATGCCGAAACTGGCGGCGTCATCGTTCTTCCACGGTTCGCGGCCGATCAGGCCAGGCAGGATGTACAGCAGGCCAAGCGCAAACAAGGCCCATCGTGGCAGCGCGAGTGTGGCAGCGGCGGGAAGGCGGACTGGCTTCATCGATGGTGGTATCAGTAAAAAGGAATCTGGGACGCGTGCGGACGCGCCGGGCTAAGCGGCAGTATAAAGTAAAGCGCTGAAAGACAAAAAAGGCAGCCATGGCTGCCTTTTTGCTGGCAGCCGAAGCTGCCTGTTTTTGCCGCAAGCGGCAAAAATCAGCCTGCTGCGACTGCGGTTTTCGAACCGACGGAACCGAATTTCTGACGGAACTTCTCGACGCGGCCAGCCGTGTCGACGATTTTGTGCTTGCCCGTGAAGAATGGGTGCGATTCAGCCGACACCTCGATTTTCACCAGCGGGTATTCTTTACCGTCGTGGGTGATTTTTTCGCGGGTCTGGATGGTCGAACGGGTAACGAATTTGAAATCGCACGACAGGTCGTGGAAAACAACTTCGCGGTAATCTGGATGGGTATCGACTTTCATGGTCTTCTCTCTAGGTTGGTAGCCAAACAGCACTTCGTCGGTCGTCTTGCTTCTTGACCCGATTGCCGATCACTTGCCAGGGTTTAAATAAATGCAACCGTCGATTATATAGCGGTTTGCGGGTGGCGGCAATAAAAAAGCCGCTCGATGAGCGGCTTTGTCGGCAGCATGTTGCCACCGGGGAGGGCGAAACCGTAGCGAGCAGGCCTGAGTTGCGATTGAGTAGCGCAGCCGTACTTTAGTACGGTGAGCAACGGAGATCGCAAATCTGGCCGCGCAGTAGGTTTATCCCCCCCGGCGCATCATGTCGAAGAACTCGGCGTTGTTCTTCGTGGCTTTCATCTTGTCGAGAATGAACTCCATCGCTTCGATCTCGTCCATCGAGTACAGCAACTTGCGCAGGATCCAGATTTTTTGCAGCTCGTTTGGCTTGATCAGCAGTTCTTCGCGGCGGGTACCCGATTTATTCAGGTTGATGGCCGGGTAGACGCGTTTTTCGGCCAGGCGGCGCTCCAGGTGGACTTCCATGTTGCCGGTACCCTTGAATTCCTCAAAGATCACGTCATCCATGCGCGAACCGGTTTCGATCAGCGCGGTGGCGATGATGGTCAGCGAGCCGCCTTCTTCGATATTGCGCGCGGCGCCGAAGAAGCGTTTCGGGCGTTGCAGCGCGTTCGCGTCGACACCACCGGTGAGCACCTTGCCCGAGGCCGGGATCACGGTGTTGTAGGCGCGCGCCAGGCGGGTGATCGAGTCGAGCAGGATCACCACGTCTTTTTTCATTTCGACCAGGCGCTTGGCTTTTTCCAGCACCATCTCGGCGACCTGCACGTGGCGGGTAGCCGGCTCGTCGAAGGTCGAGGCGACCACTTCGCCGCGCACGGAGCGCTGCATCTCGGTCACTTCTTCCGGACGTTCGTCGATCAGCAGCACGATCAGGGTGATGTCCGGGTGATTGGCCGTGATCGCATGCGCGATGTGCTGCAGGATCACGGATTTGCCGGACTTCGGCGACGCCACCAGCAGGCCGCGCTGGCCCTTGCCGATCGGTGCGATCAGGTCGATGATGCGGCCGGTAATGTTTTCCTGGCCATTCATTTCACGTTCCAGGCGCAGCGGCTCGTTCGGGTGCAGCGGTGTCAGGTTTTCAAACAGGATGCGGTGCTTCGACATCTCCGGCGATTCGCCGTTGACCTTGTCGACTTTGACCAATGCGAAATAGCGTTCGCCATCTTTCGGGGTCCTTACTTCGCCTTCGATCGAATCGCCGGTGTGCAGATTGAAGCGGCGGATTTGCGAAGGGGAAATGTAAATGTCGTCGGTGGACGCCATGTAGCTGGCGTCGGGCGAGCGCAGGAAGCCGAAGCCGTCAGGCAGCACTTCCAGGGCGCCGTCGCCAAAAATCTGTTCGCCGGACTTGGCGCGTTTTTTCAGGATCGCAAACATCAGCTCCTGTTTGCGCAAGCGGGCCGCGTTGTCAATGTCAAGACCGATCGCCATCTCAAGCAGGGCGGATACGTGTAGGGCCTTTAGTTCGGATAAATGCATATATGTTGAGTGTCCCGAGACGGGAGGTAAAGGTAGGGGAGGGGACTGCGTGGCGTTGATCAGTTATCAGGGAAGGGACAGCGTATGGTGCTTGAGCTTCCCGGTCTATCCAGTCAGGCGGCGCTGCGGGCGCAGCGCTGCCTATCATACATTAAATATTGCTGTCGACGAAAGCGGTCAGCTGGCCCTTGGCCATGGCGCCGACTTTTTGCGCCGCTGCTTCACCGTTCTTGAACAGGATCAGGGTCGGGATGCCGCGGATGCCGAACTTGGCAGGCACTGCCTGGTTCGAATCGACGTCCATCTTGGCGATCTGGATGCGGCCGGCATATTCCTTGGCCACTTCTTCCAGGATAGGCGCGATGGCCTTGCATGGACCGCACCACTCGGCCCAGAAGTCAACCAGGACCGGCAATTCGGATTTCAGGACGTCTGCTTCAAAAGAAGCATCGCTAATGTGTTTGATATTTTCGCTCATATTTTCCTCAAATGAGGGTGGGATCAATAATGCCTGGAATTAACCATACGCTGGTTCGCCATCCACGCTTCCTGGAGTACATCTGGCAGGTGGGGGCGATGGGCACAAATTCAATGTTCTTGGAAGGTGCGACCAGGGGTATGCAGGCGGGGATGGCTGAAATAATAACCCATTTTTTCAAAGCGTGGCGATTATTGCAGAAAAACTTGGCGCGCCTGGTCTTTTAGCCTGGCAGCGCCGCAATCCCGGCACGCGCCTGCCGCTGCAGCGCGATCATGTCGCGCAGGTCGTCACGGCGCAAGGGCTTGGGGTAGGCGCCCAGGATGCGCAGGCCATTGGCCAGCGCCAGCCGCTCTGCGGCCTGGCGAATCGCGCTATGCAGGCCCGACAGCAGCACCACGCCGCCGCGAAAGCCAAGCTCGGCCGCCATGCGCAGGAATTCGATGCCATCCATGTCCGGCATCGACAGGTCGCAGATCAGCAGTTCGGGCGGCTGCTGGCGCAGCGCGTCCAAGGCGCCCATGCTGGCGCTCTCGCAGCGGATGTCGAACTGGCCCTGTTGGCCCAGCATGTCGGCCAGCACGTCGAGCATGAAGACGTCGTCGTCGAGCAGCAGCACGCGCAGCGGCGCCGGCCCTGGAGCTGGAACATCATTGTCCATCGCAATCCCTTTCGATCGGTGCGCCAGCCTGGCCGCGGTTAATCATCGTTGGCAAAGCTGGTGTTGTTCATGATCTGTTCGGTAATCTGCTCCAGCAGCGGCCACAGCAGCCTGACGATGTGGCGCGCCTGTTCGGCTTCCTGTTCTGGCGCCCCCAGTGGCAGGTTTTCCAGCCTGTCGCACAGCTCGGACATGCCCAGCGCGCCCACCGTGCGCGCCGACGACTTGATGCGGTGGCCCAGTTCGCGCACCTGCGCCACGTCGCCGCGGCCCAGTGACGCATCGATCTCGGCAAAGCCGTCCTGCGTGGTCTGCAGGAACTTGAAGGCGAACTTGCGCACTTTTTGCGGGTTGTAGCCCAGCAACTTGGCCAGGATGGACAGATCGATCACCTGCGGGTCGCCCGCCAGCGTGGTCTTGAAGGCCGGCGCGTTGCGCATGCGCACCGGTTGGGGCGGCACCTCGCGCGCCGGCAGCCAGCCGGCGATGGTCTGGTACATCATGGCCGGCTGGATCGGCTTGGAAATGAAATCGTCCATGCCCGCCTCCAGGCAGCGCACCCGGTCTTCGCTGGTGGCGGTGGCCGTCATGGCCAGCACGCGCAGGTGCGCCAGCTTGGGATCGGCGCGGATCAGGCGCGTGGCCTGCA
The DNA here is from genome assembly GCF_001677885.1 of Janthinobacterium psychrotolerans. Lineage (GTDB taxonomy): Bacteria > Pseudomonadota > Gammaproteobacteria > Burkholderiales > Burkholderiaceae_D > Janthinobacterium > Janthinobacterium psychrotolerans. The sequence continues at coordinate 6,617 of NZ_LOCQ01000060.1, forward strand.
GGCCGTCCATCAGCGGCATCTGCACGTCCATCAGCACGCAGTCGAACTGCGTCTGGCGCAGCAGGTCCATCGCTTCGACGCCGTTGTTGGCCAGGCAGACCGAGGCGCCCGCCTCTTCCAGCAACTCCAGCGCCACCTGCTGGTTGAACGTATTGTCTTCCACCAGCAGGATGCGGGCGTGCTTGAGCGCGCCCATCACCATCGCCGCATCGGCGCTGGCGCGCATGGACTGCGCCGATTTGAGCATGCTGTCGAGCAGGGCCGGCGCGGCCTGGCTGGAAATGCCCAGGCGGGCCGTGAACCAGAAGGTACTGCCCAGGCCGGGGCTGCTGTCGACGCCGACGTCGCCGCCCATCAGCTGGGCCAGCTGCTTGCTGATGGCCAGGCCCAGGCCGGTGCCGCCGTATTCGCGCGTGGTCGAGGTGTCGGCTTGCTGGAACGACTGGAACAATTTGCTCATTTCGTCCTGCGACAGGCCGATGCCGTGGTCGCACACTTCGAAGCGCACCAGGCAATGCTTGTCGTCGCCGACCACCTTGCGCACTTTGACGGTAATGCTGCCCTGTTCGCTGAACTTGATGGCGTTATTGGCGTAGTTGATCAGCACCTGGCCCAGCCGCAATGGGTCGCCCACCAGGATGGGCGGCAATTGCGGATCGATCTCGAACAGCAGTTCCAGGTTCTTGCCGGCCGCGCGCGGCGCCACCACCGTGTTGAGGGTCTGGACCACATGGTCGAAGCTGAAGTTGACGTGTTCGATCTTCAGCTTGCCGGCCTCGATCTTGGAAATGTCGAGGATGTCGTCGATGATGCCCAGCAGGTGTTCGCCGGCAAAACGGATTTTTTCCAGGTAATCGCGCTGGCGCGGTTCCAGGTCGGTTTTCAGGGCCAGGTAGGCCATGCCGATCACGCCGTTCATCGGCGTGCGGATCTCATGGCTCATGTTGGCCAGGAACTGGCCCTTGGCCAGGCTTGCTTCCTCGGCCACCTGCTTGGCCTGGTCGAGCTGCTCGGTACGCCGTGCCACGCGCTCTTCCAGGTGTTCGTTCATTTCGCGCAGGGTGCTTTCGCTGCGCTTGTGATACGTGATGTCGGTCAGGCTGGCCACCACCATGCCGACCTTGCCGTATTCGTCGCGGATCGCTTCGGTATTGACCGACAGCCAGCACAGGTTGCCATCGAGCTGCTGCACGCCCATCACCACGTCGCGCATGGCCTGGCCGGTCGACAGGGTGATGTGCACCGGATGGTCGCGCTGCTCGAAGGTGGAGCCGTCTTCGCGGATGGCTTGCCACAGGCTGTTGCCGGCGCGGCTGGCGGCCAGCATGCGCTCGGCCGCCGCATTGCTTTCCAGAATATGACCTTCGCTGTTCTGCACCACCAGGCCGTTGGTGACGGCGCCAAACACCGAGGCCATGCGCTGGCTGGAATTGGCCAGCGCGATCGAGGCCTGGCGCCGTTCGGTGATGTCGGTGATCATCGCCAGGGTGCCGCCGGGTTCGCCGTTGTCGGTCTGGATGCTGCTGCTCGACAGCAAGCCCCACATGCTCGATTGATCCTTGCGGAAAAAACGGAAATCGACCTGGTCCGGCTGGCTGTGCAGGCTGCCCAGGCTGTCGAGGCGGCGCTGCATCAGCAGCTGGCTGTCGCGGTCCATGAACTCGAGCAGGGGCCGGCCCAGCATTTCCTGCACCGTGTAGCCGAGCATGTGCGCCATCTTCGGATTGACGAACGTGGTCTGGCCGGCGCTATTGGTCATCCAGATGCCTTCGGCCGCCGTCTGCACGATCAGGCGGTAGCGTTCGGAACTGGCGTGCAGCGCTTCCTCGGCGCGCTGGCGCTGCGTCATGTCGCGCAGCGAGACGATGGAATACACCTGGCCGGCCATGCGCAGCGGCGACAGGCTGACCTTGGCCGGAAAGTGCGAGCCGTCGCGGCGGCGCGCCATCATCACCCGTCCCGGCAGGCTGTGGCGCGACTGGGCCTCGCCCGCCGTCTGGCCTTGCGTGCTGTCGGGCACCAGCTGGTCGAGCGAAATGCCGATGATGTCGGCCAGCGGATAGCCGAAGCAGCGCGCGCCGATCTGGTTGGCGAAATGCACGCGGCCGTCGATGTCGGCGATCAGCATCGCCTCGGGCGCCGCTTCGAGCATGCTGCGCATGCGCGCCTGTTCGTCGGTCTTGCGCTCGGCGATGTCGCACAGGATGCCGCTGGCCTGCACCGGCGCGCCATCGGAGGCGCGCGCCAGCACCGCGCCGCGCAGCAGCAGCCAGCGCCACTGGCCGTCGCCATGGCGCAGGCGGAATTCACAGCTGACGGGGGCCGGCGCCTGGCCGTCGAAATGCTCGCGCAAGGCCCGTTCGAGGCGTGCACGGTCATCGCGGTGCACTTCGGCCAGCCAGTCGGCCAGGGTATGTTCCAGGCTGGCTTTCTTGTCGCCCAGCATGTTGCGGTACAGCCCGGACATGCTCAGGCGGTCGCCGGCGCGCTGCCACGACCAGCCGATCAACACGGCGCCTTGCAGCGCCTGCACCGCCGGTCCGCCGCTGCCCTTGTCGGTCGGCCCGGCCAGCAGTTGCCGGCGCCAGCGCCAGGTTTGCCAGGCGGCGAGGCCGGCCAGCGCGGTGGCGCTGGCGGCCAGCCATGGCCACGGGCCCACGCCAGCGACCGCCTCGCCTGGCGCCGCCCAGGCCAGCGCCGGCCAGGCGCAGGCCAGCGGTATCCGGACGAGCGCATGCCGCGCAAGCCGCCGCAGGCGTCGTACGCTGGATATGGTGAGGCTGCGATGCGACAAATGCATCCCTTTCTGCTGCGTGATAAAGCCCGGCGCTGCTGCGATGGTGCGGGCCGGCAGGTGGCCGGCATCCTGTTCTGGCGGCAACTATAGCACCGAATATTTATGCCGACTATCTAACTTCCTTTGCCGTGCAAAAGGCAAAATTTTCCATAAGGAATCATCGCTTTTCTGCTGCTCTGGTGAGTATCCGAGAGAAAGAACGGTGGAATTTATGCTAGCCACATAACATCATGATCAGCTGAACGAGCCCGCAAACTGGTAGCGGTGGCCCGGATGCCACATGGTGGCGATCGATGCAATCTTGCCGTCCGACCGGGTCTGGCGGCGCAGCACCAGGCACGGCTGTTTCATGTCGATCGCCAGCATGTCGGCGATATTGCGCGGCGCCGACAGCGCTTCGATGCTGTAGCTGGCGCCCTGCAGCGGCGCGGCCGCCATCAGGTATTCATTGGGCGTGACGGTGGCAAAGTCCTGCGCCATGTAGTCGGGCGCGCAGGCGGGATTGACCCAGCGGTCTTCCACCTGGATCGGCACGCCGTTTTCAAAGTGCACGATCAGCGAATGGAACAGCGTCTGCTCGGGCGCCAGGCCGAATTGCCTGGTCATCAGTTCGGATGCCCTGACGTGTTCCAGCAGCTGCAGGTTGCTGCGGTGCAAATGACCACGTGCGCGCACTTCGTCGGCGATGCTCTTGATTTCGAGCAAGGTCGCCTGGTACTTCTGTTGCGCAACATAGGTGCCGGCGCCCTGGCGGCGCGTCAGCACCTGTTCGCTGGTCAGCTCGCGCACCGCACGGTTGACGGTCATGCGCGACACGCCAAACTGCTTGACCAGCGCCTGCTCGGACGGAATCACGTCGCCTTCCTTCCAGCGCCCGGCGGCGATGCCGGCCAATAAAAAATCCTTGATGCGCTGGAAAATGGGCGTATTTTCTTGTGTAAGCTGGTCGTCCAATGCAGTTTCTCCGAAGCGCAAGGCCGCGCGGCCCCATGGCGGCGCGATGGCCGATTTTAGCACCGCCGCCGGGCGCTGAATTCAAAAGCAAGCGCCGGAGTGCGGCATGGCGCGCCGCGTGTCACGATGGTGGCCAGAGATCAACAAGGAGCAGGCGATGGAACAGCCATATAGCAACGATGAAGCACGCTGGGCGGCGGTGCGCCAGCGCGACAGCAACGCCGACGGCGTCTTCTATTATTCGGTGCGCAGCACCGGCGTGTATTGCCGCCCGTCCTGCGCGGCGCGCCCGGCGCTGCGCGCCAATATCGCCTTCCACGCCAGTTGCGCGGCGGCCGAAGCGGCCGGCTTTCGCGCCTGCCTGCGCTGCAAGCCGGGCCAGCCGCCGCTGGCCGAGCGCCAGGCGGCGATCGTCGCGCAAAGTTGCCGCCTGATCGAAGCGAGCGACGAGCCGCCCGACCTCGACACCCTGGCGCAGGCGGCCGGCATGAGCCGCTTTCATTTTCACCGTGTCTTCAAGGCGCACACCGGCATTACGCCGAAAGCCTATGCGGCGGCGCGCCGTGGCGAACGGGTCAAGGCCGGCCTGGCGCAGCCGGGCACGGTGACCGACACCCTGTATGCGGCCGGCTTCCATTCCAGCGGGCGTTTCTATGCCGCCACGCCAGCCTTGCTGGGCATGACGCCAGGCGCCTTTCGTGCCGGCGGCAGCGGCGCCGTGATCCGCTTCGCCATCGCCGCCTGCACGCTCGGCGCGCTGCTGGTGGCCAGCACCGCCAGGGGGGTCTGCGCCATCCTGCTGGGCGACGATCCGGATGCGCTGCTGCGCGACTTGCAGGACCGCTTTCCACAGGCCGAGCTGCGCGGCGCCGAGGCCGATTATGAACAGACGGTGGCCAGGGTGATCGGCCTGGTCGAAGCGCCGGCGCTGGGGCTGGACCTGCCGCTGGACGTGCGCGGCACGGCTTTCCAGCAGCGCGTCTGGCAGGCGCTGCGCGAGATTCCCGCCGGCAGCACCGTCAGTTATGCGGAACTGGCGCGGCGCATCGGCGTGCCCAGCGGTGCGCGCGCCGTGGCCGGCGCCTGCGCCGCCAACGCGCTGGCGGTGGCGATACCATGTCACCGCGTGGTGCGCAACGACGGCGCCCTGTCCGGCTACCGCTGGGGCGTGGAGCGCAAGCAGCAGCTGCTCGATCGCGAGGCCGGCGATGCTTGACTGGCGGGCCATCGAAGACGACCTCAATGCGCACGGCTGCGCCGTCGTGCCGGGCCTGCTTGATGCGGATGTCTGCGTGGCGCTGGCGGCGCGCTATGCGCAGCCCGGCCAATTCCGCAGCCGGGTGGTGATGGCGCGCCATGGCTTCGGGCGCGGCGAATACCAGTATTTTGCCTATCCGCTGCCTGAACCGGTGGCGGCCTTGCGCACCGCGCTGTATGTGCCGCTGGCGGCGATCGCCAACCGCTGGCAGGCGGCGCTGGGGCAGGCGGCGCGCTTTCCGCTGGCGCACGACGCTTTCCTGGCGCGCTGCCATGCGGCCGGCCAAGCCCGGCCCACGCCCTTGCTGCTGCGCTACGGCGACGGCGATTACAACTGCCTGCACCAGGACCTGTATGGCGAGCATGTGTTTCCGCTGCAACTGGCCGTGCTGCTGTCGCGCCCGCAGCGGGACTTTACGGGCGGCCAATTCGTGCTGACGGAACAGCGCCCGCGCATGCAGTCGCGCGTGGAAGTGGTGCCCCTGCAGCAGGGTGACGCCGTCATCTTTCCCGTGTCACAACGCCCCGTCAATGGCGTGCGCGGCAGCTACAGAGTCAGCATGCGCCATGGCGTATCGCGCCTGCGCTCGGGTGTGCGGCATGCCCTGGGGGTGATTTTTCATGATGCGAACTGACGGCGTGGACTATTTCTGCGCCGCATGTTGCTCGCAACTGGTTTCCGCGCCTGCAGGTGCCACTCCAGACGGGATGCAAGAGTTGGCGCGGACAGGAGTGGTGTCCGCACCAGGCAAGATAAAAGACCATATTTTTGTTCCTGGCTGGCGATACGCGCCGTGCGGCCTTTGGCGTCCGTCGTGCCCGTCCACGTTTCCCCATTGCTGACACAAGTAAGACAAAAGCGGTTGACTTGCTTGTATAGACAACCTATGCTTGTCATACAGGGCGGGCCACGCATGCCCGCTTTCCCCCTTGAGAGGAGACAGCATGAACAAGATGGACAGCGATCCGCGCTTCGACGCCAGCCGCAGCATCCGCGCCCCGCGCGGTACCGAACTGGCCTGCAAGAACTGGCAGATCGAAGCGGCCTATCGCATGGTGCAGAACAATCTCGATGCCGAGGTAGCCGAAAATCCGCAGCACCTGGTGGTGTATGGCGGCATTGGCCGCGCCGCGCGCAACTGGGCCTGCTACGACCAGATCCTGGTGTCCTTGCGCGAGCTGGAAGAAGACCAGACCCTTTTGATACAGTCCGGCAAACCGGTCGGCGTGTTTCGCACACATGTCGACGCGCCGCGCGTGCTGATCGCCAACTCCAACCTGGTGCCCAAATGGGCCAACTGGGAACACTTCAACGAACTCGATCGCCAGGGCCTGTTCATGTACGGCCAGATGACGGCCGGCAGCTGGATCTATATCGGCACCCAGGGCATCGTGCAGGGTACCTATGAGACCTTCGCCGAGGCGGGGCGCCAGCACTTCGGCGGCGACTGGGCCGGGCGCTGGATCCTGACGGCGGGCCTGGGCGGCATGGGCGGCGCGCAGCCGCTGGCCGCCACCATGGCCGGCGCCGTGTCGCTCACCATCGAATGCCAGCAAAGCAGCATCGATTTCCGTTTGCGCACGCGCTACCTGGACAAGCAGGCGGCCAGTCTGGACGACGCGCTGGCGCTGGTGCAATATCACACCGAACGCAAGGAAGCGGTCTCCATCGGCCTGCTGGGCAATGCGGCCGAACTGCTGCCGGAACTGGTCAAGCGCGCCAAAGCGGGCGGCCCGCTGCCCGACCTGGTGACGGACCAGACTTCGGCGCATGACCTGGTCAACGGCTATTTGCCGCGCGGCTGGAGCGTGTCGGACTGGAAGGCGGCGCAGCAGGACCCGCAGCGCCATGCGCGCCTGGCGCTGGCCGCCGCCGACTCGTGCGCCGCGCACGTGCAGGCCATGCTGGATTTTCATGCCATGGGCGTGCACACGGTCGACTATGGCAACAATATCCGCCAGGTGGCGTTCGACCAGGGCGTGCAGAATGCCTTCGATTTTCCCGGCTTCGTGCCGGCGTATATCCGTCCGCAGTTCTGCGAGGGGCGCGGACCGTTCCGCTGGGTGGCGCTGTCGGGCGACCCGGAAGACATCTATAAAACCGACGCCAAGATCAAGGAATTGTTCCCGCAGCACGCGCAGGTGCACCACTGGCTGGACATGGCGCGCGAGCGCATCGCCTTCCAGGGCCTGCCGGCGCGCATCTGCTGGCTGGGCCTGGGCGAGCGCCATCTCGCCGGCCTGGCCTTCAACGAGATGGTGCGCACGGGCGAACTGAAGGCGCCCATCGTGATCGGCCGCGACCATCTCGATACGGGCTCGGTGGCCAGCCCGAACCGCGAAACGGAAAGCATGAAGGATGGCACCGATGCGGTGTCCGACTGGCCGCTGCTCAACGCCCTGCTCAATACGGCCGGCGGCGCCACCTGGGTATCCTTGCACCACGGCGGCGGCGTCGGCATGGGCTACTCCCAGCATGCCGGCATGGTGATCGTGGCCGATGGCACGGACGCTGCGGCAAAACGCCTGGCGCGCGTGCTGGTCAACGACAGCGGCTCTGGCGTGATGCGCCATGCCGATGCCGGCTATGAAACGGCGGCCGCCTGCGCCAGGCGCAATGGCCTGAACCTGCCCATGATGGATTGAAAACATGACACCACCTCTGAAAAGCTGGACCCTGACCCCGGGCGCGATGACCCTGGCCGATCTGCGCACGGTATGGGCCGGGCCGGCCACCCTGAACCTGGCGCAGCAAGCGTATGGCGTGATCGAAGCGTCGGCCGCGGCCGTGCGGGCCATCGTCGCCAAGGGCGATGCGGCCTATGGCATCAACACCGGCTTCGGCCTGCTGGCCAAGACGCGCATTGCCGATGACAAGCTCGAGCAACTGCAGCGCAACCTGATCTTGTCGCATTCGGTCGGCACCGGCGAGCTGCTGCCGGACGCGGTGGTGCGCCTGGTCATGCTGATGAAGATCGGCAGCCTGGCGCGCGGCTATTCGGGCGTGCGTCCGCTGATCGTCGATACCCTGATCGCGCTGTACAACGCCGGCATCATGCCGGCCATTCCCGCCAAGGGCTCGGTAGGTGCTTCGGGCGACCTGGCGCCGCTGTCGCACATGACCCTGGCCATGCTGGGGGTGGGCGACGTGCGCATGAACGGCGTGCTGATGCCTGCGCCTGACGCGCTGGCGCAGGCCGGCATCGCGCCGGTGGTGCTGGCGGCCAAGGAGGGACTGGCGCTGATCAACGGCACGCAGGTGTCGACCGCGCTGGCGCTGCACGGCCTGTTCATGGCCGAACGGCTGCTCGAAGCGGCGATGGTCACGGGCGCGCTGTCGCTCGACGCCGCCAGGGGCAGCGACGCGCCGTTCGACGCGCGCGTGCACGCGGTGCGCGGCCAGCCGGGGCAGATCCTGGCGGCGCAGATGTACCGCCAGCTGGTGGCGCACAGCACCATCCGCGCTTCGCACCTGGAGGGCGACGAGCGCGTGCAGGACCCGTACAGCCTGCGCTGCCAGCCGCAGGTGATGGGCGCCTGCCTGGACCTGATCGTCAACGCGCGCCGCACCCTGCTGATCGAAGCCAATGCCGTCACCGACAATCCACTGATCTTCCGTGACGACCGCAGGCAGCTGGCCGAAATCGTCTCGGGTGGCAATTTCCATGCCGAGCCGGTGGCTTTTGCTGCCGACACCCTGGCGCTGGCGATCGCCGAAATCGGCGCGCTGGCCGAGCGCCGCATCGCGCTGCTGATCGACGCTACCCTGTCGGGCCTGCCGCCTTTCCTGGTGCGCGAGCCGGGCATCAATTCCGGTTTCATGATCGCGCATGTGACGGCGGCCGCGCTGGCGTCGGAAAACAAGTCACTGGCGCACCCGGCCAGCGTCGACAGCCTGCCCACTTCCGCCAACCAGGAAGACCATGTCAGCATGGCCACCTACGCCGGGCGGCGCCTGGACGACATGGCGCACAATACGGCGGTGATCGTCGGCATCGAGCTGCTGGCCGCCGCCCAGGGCATCGATTTCCACCGGCCCTTGAAGACTTCGCCGCAGCTGGAACATGTGCACCAGCAGCTGCGCCAGAAGGTGCCGTTCTTTGACGCCGACCGTTACTTTGCGCCCGATATCGAAGCGGCCCGCCAGATGGTGCTTGCCGGCGACTTGAGCCTCACCTGCAAGCAGCTGTTCGCGCCGCTGTACGACTGAATGGCGCCAGGAGACCAGCATGGATTATCAATTTGAGGCAGGCAGCATCCCGCTGCTGGTATCGATGCCGCATGTGGGCCTTGATATCCCCGACGAGATTGCCGCGCGCATGACGCCGCAGGCGCTGGCCAAGTCCGACACCGACTGGCATCTGCGCGAGCTGCATGGTTTTTTGCGGGAGATGGATGCGTCGGTGCTGTCGGCGCGCTGGTCGCGCTATGTGATCGATCTGAACCGGCCACGGGAAGACACGAATCTGTATCCCGGGCAGGACACCACCGGCCTGCTGCCGGTGGACACCTTTCACCGCGAGCCGCTGTATCTGGCGGGCCAGGAGCCGGATGCGCAGGATCGTCAGCGGCGCGTCGAGCACTACTGGGCGCCGTATCACCGGCAGCTGCAGCAGGAGCTCGGGCGCCTGCTGCGCGTGCATGGCGCGGTGGTGCTGTGGGAAGCGCATTCGATCGCCTCGCGCGTGCCGCGTTTTTTCGACGGCAAGCTGCCCGACCTGAACTTCGGCACGGCCGACGGCGCCAGCTGCGATGCCGGCTTGACCAGCGCCGTGGTGGATCTGGCGCGCGGCGATCAATTTACGGTGGCCCTGAACGGCCGCTTCAAGGGCGGCCATATCACGCGCCACTACGGCCAGCCGGCGCGCCGCGTGCACGCGATCCAGCTTGAAATGTGCCAGTGCCTGTACATGGACGAGGTGGCGCCGTTTGCCTACCGGCCCGACCTGGCGCAACAGGTGCAGCCGCTGCTGCGCCAGATGATGGCGGCGGCCGTGGCATGGGTGCGGCGTTGAAGCTGTTCGCGCGCCATGCGCTGCTGCCGCAAGGCTGGCGCCGCGACGTGCTGCTGGCCTGGGATGCGCATGGCGATTTGACGAGCGTGATCGATAACGCCATGCGGCCCGATGGTGCGGAACTGGCCGAGTACGTGCTGCCGGGCATGGTCAACCTGCATTCGCACAGCTTCCAGCGCGCGCTGGGCGGGCGCACGGAATTCGCCGCCGATGGCGCTGGCAGCCATGACAGCTTCTGGACCTGGCGCGACCTGATGTACCGCTTCGCGCGCAACATCACGCCCGACCAGCTCGAGGCGATTGCCGCCCAGCTGTTCTCCGAATGCCTGCGCCACGGCTACACCTCGGTGTGCGAATTCCACTATGTGCAACGCCAGCCGAACGGCGCCTGGTACGACCGGCCGGCCGAAACCGCCGAGCGCGTGATTGCCGCCGCACGGGTGGCTGGAATCGGCGTCACCATGCTGCCGGTGTTGTATAGTTATTCAGGATTTAACGACAGCCCGCTGAAACCGGAGCAGCGGCGTTTCCGCACCGAGGCCGACGACGTGCTGCGCGTGATCGAGGCACTGGCGCCGCTGCGCGACGGCCAGACCGAAGTGGGGGTGGCGCCGCATTCGCTGCGCGCGGCATCGATGGAGCAGGTCAAGCAGGTGGTGGCGGCCTTGCCGGCCGGGCGCCCGATCCATCTCCACATCGCCGAGCAGCAGGCCGAAGTCGATCAGTGCCTGGCCGCGACCGGCATGCGGCCGGTGCGGTATCTGTACAATCAGGTGACTGTCGACGCGCGCTGGTGCCTGGTGCACGCCACCCATCTGGACGCAAGCGAGATTTCGCACATCGCCGCCAGCGGCGCGGTGGCGGGCTTGTGTCCCACCACCGAGGCCAACCTGGGCGACGGGCTGTTCCCGCTCGAAGCGTTTCTGGCGGCAGGCGGGCGCTTTGGCATCGGCAGCGACAGCCACGTGTCGCAAAGCCCGGTGGAAGAACTGCGCTGGCTCGAGTATGGCCAGCGCCTGCGGCAGCAGCGCCGCAATATCGCGGTGTCCAGGGAGCAGCGCCAGGTGGGCGACTTTTTATGGCAGGGCGCCTTGCAGGGCGGGGCGCAGGCGGCGGGGCGGCCGGTGGGCGCGCTGGCGCCTGGCCGCCGGGCCGACGTGCTGGTGCTCGACGGCGCGCATCCCAAGCTGTGGGGCCTGGCGCTGCACGAGGTGCTGGGCAGCCTGGTCTTCAGCGGCAACGACAACCTGGTGCGCGACGTCATGGTCGGCGGCAGGTGGGTAGTACGCAACGCACAACATGTGGCGCAGCAGGCGATTGCTGCGCGCTTCAAGCAAACGATGGCAGAACTGAGGGAGTTTCAATGAGCCGGCTAATCCAGTACGCAAGCCTGCGGCCCACGCCGTGGAAGAACGGCGGCGGCGTCACCACCGAACTGGCGATGTCGCCGCCCGGCGCCGGTCTCGGCGATTTTGACTGGCGCGTGAGCCTGGCCAGCATTGCCGAAGATGGTCCGTTCTCGCAGTTTCCCGGCGTGGACCGCACGCTGGTGATGGTCGCCGGCGACGGCGTGCTGCTCGAGGTCGGCGGCGAGCGCGTGGTGCTCAGCCCGAGCGAACCGCTGGTGGAGTTTGCCGGCGAAGATCGCGTCCATGCCACCGTCAGCGGCCAGTCCACGCTCGACTTCAACGTCCTCACCCGGCGCGGCAGCTACCGCCACCGGATCGAACCGTTCGTGGTCTGCGGCAGCGTGCCGCTGCCGCGCCGCAGCGGCACCACGCTGGTGTTCCTGGCCGATGGCGAGAGCCTGTCGGTGAGCAGCGCGCGCGAACGGCTGGCGCTGGTGCGCTACGACCTGCTGGTGCTGGAAGACGAACAGGACTGGACGCTGGAATCGGCCCAGGCCACCGTGTTCGTCGTCGACCTCATCGCCAATTAAAGGCCAGCCATGGCGTGGGACCTGTTGTTGACCAATGTGCACCTGGCAACCATGGCCGGCGATGACGGCTATGGCGAGATCCTTGATGGCGCAATCGCCGTCAAGGACGGCCGCATCGCCTGGCTGGGCCCATGGGCGGCACTGCCCACAAGCCAGGCCGCCACCGTGCACGATGGCGGCGGCTGCTGGCTCACGCCCGGCCTGATCGACTGCCACACCCACATCGTCCACGCCGGCAGCCGCAGCGATGAATTCGAAGCGCGCCTCAATGGCGCCAGCTACCAGGACATTGCCCGCGCCGGCGGCGGCATCGCCTCCACCGTGCGCGCCACGCGCGCCGCCAGCGAGGCCGCGCTGCTGCGGCAAAGCCTGCCGCGCGTGCTGGCCCTGCTGGCCGAAGGCGTGACCACCATCGAGATCAAGTCCGGCTATGGCCTGGCGCTGGAGGGCGAAGCGAAAATGCTGCGCGTGGCGCGCGCCATCGGCGAACAATTACCGGTCAGTGTGCGCACCACATTTCTGGGCGCGCATGCGCTGCCGGCCGAATACGCGGGCCGCCCGGACGACTATATCGACCTGGTGTGCCGCCAGATGCTGCCGGTGATCGCCAGCGCCGGCCTGATGGACGCCGTCGACGCCTTTTGCGAGAACATCGGTTTTACCCCGGCGCAAACGCGGCGCGTGCTCGAAGCGGCGCAGGCGCTGGGACTGCCCGTCAAGCTGCACGCCGAGCAGCTGTCGGACCAGGGCGGGGCGGCGCTGGTGGCGAGCCTGGGCGGCCTGTCGGCCGACCACCTGGAGTTCCTGAGTGAAGACGGCATTGCCGCCATGGCGCGCCACGGCACGGTGGCCGTGCTGCTGCCGGGCGCCTACTACTTTTTGCGCGAGACGCAGCCCCCGCCGATTGCCGCCCTGCGCGCCGCCGGCGTGCCGATGGCCGTATCGACCGACTGCAATCCGGGCACCTCGCCGATGACGTCCTTGCTGCTGGCGATGAACATGGCGTGCACCTTATGGCGTTTGACGCCGCAGGAAGCGCTGGCCGGCGCCACCATCATGGCGGCGCGCGCGCTGGGCCTGCAGCATGACCGGGGCAGCCTGGCGGCCGGCAAGCGCGCCGACTTTGCGCTGTGGCGCATCGCCCGCCCGGCCGACCTGTCGTATGCGATCGGTTTCAATCCCTGCGCCGGCGTGGTGCACGGCGGCGTGTGGCGCGCGCCGGTGGTAAGCTTGGCCGATTGATCATTCGTCCGGGAGCGCCGCGTGCGCGTCATTTACCTGTTGGCTTTACTGGTTTTTTGCGGCATGGCGCCGGTCCATGCGATGGACAGCGGCACCCTCAAGGTGGGCTCGAAGCGCTTTACGGAATCGTATATCCTGGGCGAGATCGTGCGGCAAAGCGCCGCGCCGCAGGTGAAGGTTGAACACCGCCAGGGGCTGGGCAACACGGCCATCGTGCTGGCCGCGCTGCAGGCCGGCAGTATCGACCTGTATGCGGAATATACGGGCACCATCGCCAGCGAAGTGCTGAAGCACGACAAGCCGATTACCCTCGAGCAGATGCGGCGCGAACTGGCGGCGCTGGGCCTGGGCGTGGCCGTGCCGCTGGGTTTTAACAACACCTATGCGCTGGCCATGCGCGGCGACGACAAAAGCATCGCCAGCCTGGCCGACCTGGCCAGGCATCCGGCGCTGAAATTCGGCCTGTCGCACGAATTCATTGGCCGCGTCGACGGCTGGCCGGGCCTGGCCGCGCGCTACGGCTTGCAGCAGCGCCCGCGCGGGCTCGATCACGGCATCGCCTATGAAGCGCTGGCGCAACGGCAGGTCGATGTGATCGATATCTATTCGACCGACGCCAAGATCCGCCAGTACCGCCTGCGCGTGCTGGCCGACAGTCAGCGGTATTTCCCCCGCTACGACGCCATGCTGCTGTACCGCCTCGATCTGCCCGGGCGCTTTCCCGCCGCTTGGCAGGCGCTGCAAGGGCTGCAAGGGCGCATCAGCGAGCAGGCCATGATCGCCATGAACGCGGCCGTGGAAATCGATGGCAAAAGCTTTGCCGTCGTCGCGCAAGAATGGCTGGCGTCCGGCGGCGGCAAACCGGTGGCCGCGGCTGCGCGCGCCACGCTGCTCGATAAAATCATCGGCGACGATCTGTGGACCTTGACGCGCCAGCACCTGGCGCTGGTGCTGCTGTCGGTGGCGCTGGCCTGCCTGATCGGCGTGCCGCTGGGCGTGCTGGCGGCGTTTTCGCCGCCGCTGCGGCAAACCGTGCTGGCGCTGGTGGGCGTCTTGCAAACCGTGCCGTCGCTGGCGCTCTTGGCGATATTGATACCGGTGCTGGGCATGATCGGCATGGTGCCGGCGCTGGTGGCGCTGTTTGTCTATGCGCTGCTGCCCATCGTGCGCAACACCTGCACCGGCATTCTGCAGATTGCGCCGGGCTTGCGCATGGCGGCGCTGGCGCTGGGCCTGACCCGCCGCGACCGCCTGCTGTACGTGGACCTGCCGCTGGCCCTGCCGGTGATACTGGCCGGCGTCAAAACTGCCGCCGTGATGAGCGTGGGCACGGCCACCATCGCGGCGTTCATTGGCGCCGGCGGCTATGGCGAGCGCATCACCATCGGCCTGGCGCTGAACGACAACGACATGCTGCTGGCCGGCGCGATTCCCGCCGCCGTGCTGGCGCTGCTGACGCAGGGTATCTTTGAACTGGTGGAGCGGTGGGCGGTGCGCCGCGAGGGCCAGACGCGCGCTTGATCTGACGCAAAGCCTGCGCGCTTCAAGGTGCCACACTGCTTGTTCCCCGCCGCATGGCCGGTCCTCACACCTTCAAGGAGATCCGCATGACCCGCCACTTTGTCGCCTGCTGTATTGCCTTTTTCCATAAAAACAGGCAGCGCCAGGGCAGCGCCGCCCAGCAGCATATCGGCTTGCATGGCACGTTGATTGAGCCACGGAAATAGTAACGAACTACCGAGGAAATGTAAGAGCTGGTAAGCAAATGTAAGGGTGGGCCTGAACGTATTGTGCAACGTTTATATTCATAACCGTTGATTGCATTCTCCCCCTCCCACTTGACAATGGGTTCTACCCTGCGGTGCCGCTAGCCCGCAGGGTTTTTTTTGTCTGGTGGCGCCTGACCTAACCTGCTGCGCGTCGGTATAGGCAGCCTGCGATGCTCACCGTAGCAACGTACGGTTGCGCTTCTCGGCTACCTCTACCTTCCGCTCGCGACGGTCTGGTCATGCGTCGAGACGCTATTGAGAAATTCTTTGCGGTTTGCCTGCTGATAATTTCGTCAGCGCCTCGCCCGTCACCCTGCAGATGCGCCAGTCGGGCATCACGTCGGCGCCCATGCCCTGGTAGAAATTGATGGCGTTTTCGTTCCAGTCCAGTACCGACCATTCGAAGCGGCCGCAGTTGCGTGCCACCGCCAGTTGCGCCAGGGCGACCAGCATCTGTCTGCCGTAGCCTTTGCCGCGCATGGCCGGTTTCACATACAGGTCTTCCAGGTACAGGCCCTTGCGGCACAAAAAGGTCGAGAAATTGTGGAAGAAGAGGGCGAAGGTGACGACGTCGCCGTTGTCCACGCCGACCAGCGCTTCGCAGCCGGGGTGCGGGCCGAACAGGCTGTCGTGCAGCATCGCTTCGTTGGCCAGTATCATGTGTTCGAGATGTTCGAACACGGCCAGTTCGTGGATCATGCCGAAGATGGCGGCGACGTCGGCCGCTTGCGCGGGGCGGATGGCGAGGGTGGACGGGTTGTTCATGGTGCCTTTGCGGTGGGTTGGGTGGAAATCGAGGACGCGGTGCGGGTCTTGCGCGCGCCCGAGGTCAAGGCCCAGGCCACGCTCGACAGGCACAGCGCCATGCCCAGCCACTCGATGGCGGCCGGGCGGTAGTGTTCGAACTGTATCGACAGCAGCACGGAAATGACGGGCGTGACCACGCCGATATACACGGTCTTTTGCGTGCCGATGCGGGCGATCAGGGTGAAGTAGGCGCTGAAGGCAATCACCGAGCCGAACAGGGCCAGGTAGACCAGGCCCATCCAGTAGCTGGCGCGCGCCGGCACCGTCCAGGCCTGGCCCGTGAGCAGCGCCCACAGCGCCACCATCAGGGTGCCCCACAACATGGTCCAGGCCATGGTCAGCATCACATTGCTCGAATGCTCGCGCACTTTCATCACCAGCGCATTGCCGACCGTGCTGGCCATGGTGGCCACCAGCGCCAGGATGAAGCCCAGTAAAAAGTGGCCGTTGCCGCCGCCGAGGATCTCCTTTAACGCCGCATCGATCGACTGGTAAAACAGCAGCACGATGCCGCAGATGGCGACCGCGCCCGCAAAGCAGGTACTGAGCGTAATCGGCGTGCCAAACGCGAAGCGGTTCAGCAGCGGGGTCCAGAACACCATCAGCGCAAACAGCACGCTGACCAGCGCCGACACCAGGTATTGCTCCGAGCTGTAAGTGCACACATAGCTGAGCGCGAACGAAGCCAGGCCCTGCAGCATCATCCATTTTTGTGCGCGCCAGGGCAGGCGCAAGGTATTGCCACGCAGCGCGCACCAGGCGAACAAGGTGCCTGATGCCAGACCGAAGCGGTAGACCACGGAAACGGCGGGGGCGACGTCGCCCAGTTGCAAGGTGATGGCCCAGAACGTGGAGCCCCAGATCAGGCAGGCGGTGATAAACAGGAGGGGAGAGGACATCGCGGCAGTATACGGTGTCGCCCGGGACTTGACCAGTGCGGCATGGGCGCCACAGCGACGCTTGAGGCAAAACAGAAGCGATGGAAAATATTGAATTTATGAAAATATTTATATTATTATTAAGTAAATGTTTTTTTGCTTCAACTCTTCAGGGAGCCCATCATGCCAGCCTCGCTGCACATCAAAGTATGGACCGTGATCGTCTGGGTGGTGGCCATGACGGTGCTTGCCATTTGCTTGCATGAAGGCATGGCGCCGGCCACCCATTTGATGGCGACCGGCAGCTTCGGCTGAAGTTTAATGTGTGACGCGTGTTTTACGGCCATCAGACAGCAAACGCACGCGTTCGCCGGGACGGAATTGCTCGTCCGCGTCTTGCACGATGGCGCGCATGTCGCCATTGTCCAGGCGCACGGTGATCTCGAAGCCGGGTTTGTTCGCCGAGTTCGCTTCAATGCTCTGGCCGGCGATGCCGCCCGCCACCGCGCCGAGGATGCTGGCGGCAATCGCGCCCTTGCCACCGCCCACGGCCGAACCGGCCACGCCACCGAGCGCCGCGCCGGCCAGCACACCGGTGCCGGTTTCGCCCTTGTCGATGGTGACCTGGCGCACGGATTCCACAGTGCCCATGCGCACGGATTGTTCATTTTGCGCCTGGCCTGCCCGGTAAACATTGGCTGAATTCGGTTGTACGGCGCAACCGGCCAGGGTCGCCAAGGTGCTGACCAAGGCCACGGCAATAATCGATGTTTTCATGTTCAACTCCAGCAAAATAGTGCGCCGATCGCGTCGAATGGCATCGGCTGCACATTGATGATAAGATAAGTTGCTTCCAATAAATAGCTTGCAATCGTAAGAATCTGTTACTCAAGCACTAATACGCCAGGCGCCAGCGCCGGTAGGCAAAGCCCAGCACGAACAAGGGGCCGATCAGCAAAAACCGCAGATCGTCCAGGAAGGATGGTTTCTTGCCCTCGATCTGGTGACCGATGAACTGGCCGATCCAGGCCAGCACGAACAGCACCAGCGATAGCGGCAAGACGACGACAGCAGGCAAGATCGCCAGCACCACCAGCATCAGCGCCAGCATGGCCAGCATGCCCAGCGCCAGCGGACGCGACAGCTTCATATAGTACGCCAGCGCGGCCACGCTGCCCACCAGCGCCACGGCTGCATGCACGCTCCACAGCAAACCGAGCACGCTGAACACGATCAGCGGCACGCACACGATGTGCACCCATTCGTTGGCGTGATTGCGGTGGCTGTCGCCGTACCGCGCCAGCAGGGTGTCGATGGTGCGCATGGCAGTCTCTGTGGTTGATTGTCAGGAAATTCTACACCGGTTTGCCGGCGCACTGAGCGCGTAGAATGGTGGCTTCCTTATTCCATGCAGGAATGCAGTTGACATTATCTCTCGCTAATCTTGACACCCGCAAGCGCTGCTTCGATCCCGTCGTCAACGCCGAGACGCGGCGGCTGATCCTGGGCAGCCTGCCCGGCGAAAAATCGCTGGCGCGCAGCCAGTACTATGCCCATCCGCAAAACAAGTTCTGGCTGCTGCTGGGGGAAGTGCTGGGCGTCGAGCTGAAAAGCCTGCCGTATGAAGAGCGCCTGTCCACCTTGCTGGCGCATGGGGTAGGGCTGTGGGACGTGGTGGCGCAAGCCCATCGTTCTGGCAGCCTGGACAGCAATATCCGCGAGCGCGACGACAATGACCTGGTGGCATTGGTTGCCAGTTTGCCGCAGCTGGACACCATCGCCTTCAATGGCGGCACGGCCGCCAAACTGGGCTTGAAGGTGCTGGGCGAGCACGCCAGCCGCTACCGCATCGTCAGCCTGCCGTCGAGCAGCCCGGCGTACACCCTGGCATATGCGGAAAAATTGCACGCGTGGCAGACGTTGCGCGGCTTGCCGCATGCCACGGCAGGCGAGCAAGGGTAGAATAAGTACTTACTGACGAAGGAGTCATCCATGGACACACCATTGGAAAAACTGGCGTCCGCCGCCCTCAAGTTGACTGCCAGCGAGCGTGCCGCGTTTGCGCAGTTACTGTTGGAAAGCCTGGATGCCGACGAGAGTCTGGACGTCGCCTGGCTGGAAGAAGTCGAACGGCGCGAGGCGCAGGCCGATAGCGGAGAGCGTCCTTTGTTGCCTCTTGCCGATGCGCTGATGCAGGCGCGTGCAGCCCTGAAATGAAACTGCTGATCACGCCTGCAGCGGCAGAAGAGTTGCAGGACATCGCGGCCTGGTATGCGGAGCGGGCAAATAGTGCACTGGGCAGCGCTTTTATTGACGAATTTGAACGTACGACCACCTTGTTGCTGGCCAATCCCGCCAGCGGCGCCACATTTTCTCGCCGTTTCCAGCAGTTTTCGCTGCGCCGATTTCCCTACCGCATCATCTATCGTCTGGTGAAGGTGAACGACGAGCTGGGTATTCTCGCGATTCCCCACCACCGCCGCTACCCCGCCGCCTGGCGCAAGCACCCATCGCGCTGACCGCGCCGTTACCCGGCACACTCTCCCGCTGATCGTTGCACCGCATCGTCTTTCTCACGCCTGTTGTTTCCACCGCCACTTTTTTTGCCCCTGCTTCACTTTTGCGCTTGCTTCCACTGATATATTACATTTAATATTCTGATATATCAGAGTGCGCCAGTTTGGTGCCACGACACAACATGCAAGCAAGGAGATGGTTACGATGACCGAGTTCATGAATCAGGATTTTCTACTCACCACCGAGACGGCCCGCAAGCTGTATCACGAGGTGGCGGCCGACCTGCCGATCATCGATTACCACTCGCACCTGCAACAAGGCGAAATCGCCGCACGCAAGACCTTCCGCAATATCGCCGAGCTGTGGCTGGCGGGCGACCACTACAAATGGCGCTTGATGCGCACGGCGGGCGTGGCCGAGGAATTCATCACCGGCGAGCGTTCTGACCAGGAAAAATTCCGCGCCTTCTGCAAGGTGCTGCCGCTGGCGATCGGTAACCCGATCCATCACTGGAGCCACCTGGAACTGCGCCGCATCTTCAATATCGACCTGTTGATCAACGAAGCGAATGCCGATGCGATCTGGGAACAGGCCAACGCCAGGCTGGCCACGATGGACACCTGGTCGCTGCTGGAACAGGCCGGCGTGGAAATCGCCTGCACCACCGACGACCCGGCCGACGACCTGCTGCAGCACGCGCAAATCGCCAGCTCGGCATTGAAAACGCGCGTGCTGCCGGCCTACCGTCCCGACAAGGCCATGCGCATCAACCAGCCGCGCTTTATCGACTACCTCCAGCGCCTGGGCCAGGTGTCGTCCGTCTCCGTGACCTCGTTTGCCTCGCTGATCGCCGCGCTGGCCGTGCGCGTGGAATTCTTCCACTCGCGTGGCGCGCGCATTTCGGACCACGCCGTCGACGTCACCTTGCCGGTGGCCGGCGCCACCCCGGCGCAGCTCGAAGCGCTGTTCGCCAAGCGCCTGCAAGGCACCCTGTTGACCGACGAAGAAAATGGCCTGTATCTGCGCGGGCTGCTCGAAGCCATTGGCCGCGTGTATGCCAACTATGGCTGGACCATGTGCCTGCATATCGGCGCCCAGCGCAACAACAACGACCGCATGCGCGCCAAACTGGGCCCGGACACCGGCTACGACTCGATCTCGGACATGGGCACCAGCGCCGGCCTGGCCTCCTTGCTCAATGCGCTGGACCAGGACGACCGCCTGCCGAAGACCATGCTGTTCTGCCTGAACCCGAACATGAACGAAGTGCTGTCGACCATGGTCGGCAACTTCCAGGACGGCACCGTCGCCGGCAAGCTGCAATTCGGCCCGGCCTGGTGGTTCAACGACCATAAAGAGGGCAACCTGCAGCAGTTGGTCGGCTTCGGCAACCACAGCGTGCTGGGCGTGTTCGTCGGCATGGTGACCGATTCGCGCAGCTTCGCGTCCTACCCGCGCCACGACTACTTCCGCCGCCTGGTCTGCCGCCAGATCGGCGAATGGGTGCACGGTGGCGAATACCCGAACGACTTCGAGGCGCTGGCCACCATCGTGCGCGGTATCTGCTACGACAACGCACGCAAATACTTCCAGTTGTAATCCCTCAGCCGCCGCCAGGAATAGTCATGCAAAAAGTACTGTGTATTCACCCCGACGACGACATGCTGGTCGCCCTGTCCGACCTGGCCGCCGGCGAAGTCGTCAACTGGGAGGGTGAGTCCATCCTGATCAGCAGCGCCGTCAAGACCAAGCACAAGCTGGCCCGCCGCGCGTTTGCGGCCGGCGAGATCCTGCGCCTGTACGGCGTGCCGGTTGGCAAAGCCACGGTGGCTATCCGCCGCGGCGAAGCCGTCACCACCGACAACCTGCATCACTACGCGGCCGAAGTGGAACTGGAACCGCAAGCGCCGTACACCTGGACACCGCCCGACGTGGCCCGCCTGGACGGCGCCACCTTCCCCGGCGTGGTGCGCGCCGACGGCCGCGTCGGCACGGCCAATTACTGGCTGGTGTTTCCGCTGGTGTTCTGCGAAAACCGCAATGTCGAGCACCTGCGCAATGCGCTCGAAGCGCCGCTCGGCTACACGCGCAACGACCTCGCGTCATTCACCCTGTCGCTCTTGGGCGAAGACATGGAAGCGCCGAAACCGGTGGTGCGCCCGTTCCCGAACCTCGATGGCGTGCGCATCATCACGCACAACGGCGGCTGCGGCGGCACGCGCGCCGATGCGCGTTCGCTGTGCAGGATATTGTCGGCCTATGCCGACCATCCGAACGTGGCCGGCATCACCGTCTTCAGCCTCGGTTGCCAGAACGCGCAGATTGCCATGTTCAAGGACGCGCTGGCCAAGCAGAATCCCGACTTCGACAAGCCCTGCCTGATCTACGAACAGCAGCAGTGGGACAGCGAAGACACGATGATGAAGGCCGTGCTGACCGACACCCTGGCGCAGCTGAAGGAAGCGAACAAGGTCAGGCGCCAGCCGGTGCCGCTGTCGCACCTGAAAATCGGCGTCAAGTGCGGCGGCTCGGACGGCTTTTCGGGCATCTCCGCCAACCCGGCCATGGGCCTGGTGTCGGACATGGTGGTGGCCGTTGGCGGCTCGTCCATCCTGGCCGAATTTCCCGAACTGTGCGGCGTCGAAGCGAACCTGATCGAGCGCTGCGAAAACGACGACGACAAGCGCCGTTTCCTGGGCCTGATGCGCGACTTCGAAGCGCGCGCCGAAGCGGTCGGCACGCATTTCGCCGACAACCCCAGCCCCGGCAATATCCGCGATGGCCTCATTACCGACGCCATGAAATCGGCCGGCGCGGCCAAGAAGGGCGGCACCTCGCCCATCGTCTCGGTGCTCGACTACGGCGAGCAAAGCCCGAAAGCCGGTTTGTCGCTGCTGTGCACCCCGGGCGGCGATGTCGAATCGGTGACCGGCATCGTCGCCTCCGGCGCCAACGTGGTGCTGTTTTCCACCGGCCTGGGCACGCCGACCGGCAACCCCATCGTGCCGGTATTGAAAATCTCCAGCAACACCCGCGTCGCCAAAAAACTGTCGGACCTGATCGACTACGACTGCGGCCCGGTGATCGACGGCACGCCCTTGCCTGAGGTGGCCAACGGCCTGTTCGACATGGTGGTGGCGACCGCCGGCGGCCAGTACACGGCCAAGGCCGACCGCCTGCAGCAGTACGACTTCATCTTCTGGAAACGCGACATTTCACTGTGAGCCACACGTCCATGCCTACCCTGCGCCGCAGCGCGCCCTACGCGCTGCCGATCAAATTCCTCCAGTTCGGCCAAGGCAACTTCATGCGCGGCTTTTTTGACTGGCAGGTCGACCTGCTCAACGAGCGCACTGGCCTGAACGCCGGCGTGGTCGTGGTGCGTCCGCGCGGCGGCGGCGGCTCGCCCCTGCTCGACGTGCAGGACGGCTTGTTTACCACCGTCGTGCGCGGCCTCGACGACAGCGGCGCGCCCGTCAGCGCGTACCGCACCATCGCCTGCGTGCAGCGCGAGATCAACCCGGCCACCATGTACGGCGACTACCTGGCGCTGGCGCAACTGCCCGAGCTGCGCTTTGTCGTCTCCAACACCACCGAGGCCGGCATCGCCACCAACGACAGCGATGCGTTCGGCGACGCGCCGCCGTCAAGCTTTCCCGCCAAGCTGGCGCGCCTGCTGTTCGACCGCTACACGTATTTCAAGGGCAGCGCGGACAAAGGCGTGGTGCTGCTGCCGTGCGAACTGATCGACAACAATGGCCCGGCCCTGAAGGCGGCCGTGCTGCATTTCGCGCGCCTGTGGCAGCTCGACGCCGGCTTTGCCGCGTGGATCGATTCGGCCTGCGTATTTTGCTCGACCCTGGTCGACCGCATCGTCACCGGTTTTCCCGACGGCGAAGCCGAAGCGATTGCGGCGGACCTCGGTTACACCGACCAGTTCCTGGTGGCGGCCGAGTATTACTACCTGTTCGTCATCGAAGGCCCGGCCTGGCTGGCCGAGGAACTGCATCTGGCTGGCGCTGGCTTGAATATCCGGCTGGTCGACGACATCGCGCCGTATAAAAAGCGCAAGGTCGGCATTCTGAACGGCGGCCATACGGCGCTGGTGCCGGTGGCCCTGCTGGCCGGCCTGGAAACCGTGGGCCAGGCCGTCAACGACGAACAGGTCGGCGCCTTTCTGGCGGACACGCTGGCGCAGGAAATCATTCCGGCCCTGCCGCTGCCGCAGGACGAACTGCAGCAATTTGCGCGCGACGTGCTGCTGCGCTTTCGCAACCCGTATATCCAGCACCGCCTGGCCTCGATTGCCCTCAACAGCTGGAGCAAATTTGCCGCCCGCATCGCGCCGCAACTGCTGCGCCACGTGGAAGTGCAGGGCCAGCTGCCGCAACGGCTGGTGCTGGCCCTGGCCGCCACCATGCGCCTGTATCGCGGCGACGTGATCGCGCTGGCTGACGATGCGGCCACGCTGGCCTGGTTCAAGGCCGCCTGGGCGGACGTCGATGCGGGCGCCTTGAGTCTGGCGCAACTGGCGCAGGGCTGGCTGGCCAACGAAAAAGTGTGGGGCCGCGACATGCATGCGGTGCCGGGCCTGGCGCAGGCGGTGGCCGGCGCGCTGGCGCGCATCGACGCGCAGGGCATGCGCGGCGCCCTGCAGGCGCTGTAAAAAAAGTTTCAGCAGTACCGCAGTAAAAGTAAAACCGAGGCCGAAGGCACTTCCACAAGGAAGGCTGAACGGCCCGCAAAGTGGCGGCGCAGCTGCGCCGCCGTGGATGGCTAGAGGGAGACAAAATGACTAAAGTACGCGGCATGCGCTGGTGGATGGTCGGGCTGGTGACGGCTGGACTGATCGTGAATTATTTGGCGCGCAATACCTTGTCGGTGGCGGCGCCAACGATGATGAGCGAGCTCAATATCACCACCCAGCAGTATTCCTATATCGTGGTGGCGTGGCAGGTCTGCTACGCGCTGATGCAGCCGATCGCCGGCTATGTGATCGACGCGGTGGGCACCAAGATCGGTTTTGCGATGTTCGCGCTGGCCTGGTCGGTGGCCTGCGCCTGCGCCGCCATGGCGACCGGCTGGCAAAGCATGGCGCTGTTTCGCGGCATGCTGGGCCTGACCGAAGCGGCCGGCATCCCCGCCGGCGTGAAAGCGACCACCGAGTGGTTCCCGGCCAAGGAGCGTTCGATCGCCATCGGCTGGTTCAATATCGGTTCCTCGATCGGCGCCCTGTGCGCGCCGCCGCTGGTGGTCTGGACCATTCTGCACGGCAGCTGGCAGATGTCGTTTGTCATCGTCGGCGCCATCGGCATCGTCTGGACCGGCTTGTGGCTGGCATTCTACAAGCACCCGCGCGACCAGAAGATGCTCTCCGACAAGGAGCGCGATTTTATCCTCGAAGGCCAGGAGCAGAGCGACGCCAATGGTGCCGGCGTGGCGCCGAAAGCGCGCTGGCACCAGATCGTGCGCAGCCGTAATTTCTGGGCCATCGCGATTCCGCGCTTCCTGTCCGAACCGGCCTGGCAGACCTTCAATGCCTGGATTCCCCTGTACATGGCCACCGAGCGCCACATGAACATCAAGGAAATCGCCATGTTCGCCTGGCTGCCGTTCCTGGCCGCCGATATCGGCTGCGTGCTGGGGGGGTATTTGAGCCCATGGTTCCACAAATACTGGAAAGTGTCGCTGTTTACCTCGCGCAAGCTGGTGGTGGTGGTCGGCGCCGTGTGCATGATCGGCCCGGCCTGCATCGGCCTCGTTGCCAGCCCGTATGCGGCGATTGCCTTGCTGTGCGTGGGCGGCTTTGCCCACCAGACCCTGTCCGGTGCGCTCTATTCGATCACCTCGGACGTCTTCGGCAAGAACGAAGTGGCCACCGCCACGGGCCTGGCCGGCATGTCCGGCTACCTGGGCGCCACCATTTTCACCCTGCTGTTCGGCGTGCTGGTCACCCTGGTCGGCTACAGCCCGCTGTTCATGCTGCTGGCCGTGTTCGACCTGGTGGCCGCCGCCGTGGTGTGCATGTTGATACGCGAAAAAATCGCGCCATCGGTCCCGCTGGGCAAACCGGCCTTCGGCTGACGCCAGCCTTTCACTCCCTTCGACCTGTTCATATCCGCGCCGGGCGGAGGGATCACCATTTTCAACGAAGTTAATAAAGCGCCACCCCAAGGCGCGACCAGAGGAGAAAGACATGCAACAACTGAACACCAAATTGACCCGCCGCGTGCTGGCCACCGCACTGCTGGCGGCCCTGTCGGGCGGCGTCATGGCGCAAAGCTTCATGGAAGAGCGCAAGGTCGAAACGCGCATCTATGGCTTTTTGAACGGCGAGATCGAATCGGTGAAAGCCGAAGGCGGCGCCACCCCGTACGGCAGCCGTGGCCGCGTCTCGGACGGCAATTCGCGCATCGGCTTTGCCGGCTCGATCGGCATCAAGGGCGACGTGCGCGGCCTGTGGCAGATCGAAGGCAGCCTGAACAACTTTGACGAAGGCGGCATCAACGGCCAGGGCAAGTCCTCGACCATCGAATCGCGCAATACCTTTGTCGGCATCGAGAGCAAACGCTTTGGCCGCTTCATCATCGGCAACAACGATTCCGTCTACCGCAGCCTGGTCGGCTCGGGCGGCGCCCTGGGCGGCAATCTGGGCCTGACGGTGCAGGGCCTGGACGTGTGGAACAATACTTCGGCCCAGTTGAGCGGCAATGCCGACAGCCTGTTCGGCCGCGGCGAAGCGCGCTACAAGAACTCGGCCCACTACCTGTCGCCGCAATGGAACGGCTTCCAGGCTGGCGCCTCCTACGGTTTCGATGAGGTGCGCGACACCGGCGACGACCGCGCGCGCTACGCGCTGGCCGCCAAGTACAGCATCGGCGCCTTCTCGATCGGCGCCGGCTACGACCGCCAGCAAAACACCGGCGTGGACGTGGAAAACCTGTCCAAGGGTTTTGGTTTTCGCAACACCTCGGTGAGCGGCGTGAACACCTCGTTCTACAAGGTGCTGGCGACCTACAAGTTCCCGACCAAGACCAGCGTTGGCCTGGGCTTCGAGTCGGGCAGCTACGGCTATGCGCGGCAGTCGCTGCCAACCCCCGGCAATATCTACACGGCCCTGCAAACGGGCAGCATGAAGCAGCGCTCGGTGATGGCGTCGCTGACGCAGGAAGTGGGCTTTGACACCACCGTGATGCTGGCCGCCGGCAAGCTGGGCAAGCTCGACAACACCACCTTCGGCCGCGCCGACGACTTCGGCGCCACGCAAGTGTCGCTGGGCGCGACCTACCGGATCGACGAACAGTTCATGCCCTATGTGTACTTCACGCGCATCAACAACAAGTCGCAGCAGAACGTCAACCTGGGCCAGTCGCCGCTGCACAGCAACAAGGCCGGCACCGACGACGCCTTCCTGGCGCCCGGCAATTCGCCACGCGCCTTCGGCATCGGCATGATCGCCCGTTTCTAAATTTGTTCCAAAAAGAGCCGGCGCGAGCCGGCACACAGCGCGCCCCAGAGCGCGCTTCCATCAGGAGATGCACACAATGAAATCAGGTATCAAACAACGCAATACAGGCTGGACGCAGGCATGCGTCGCCCTGCCGCTGGCCGTCATGCTGGCCGCTTGCGGCGGCGGTGGCGACACCAAGGGCGCAACGGCCACCAGCTACACCCCGGGCAGCGTGTTCCAGGTCGGCACTACCGCCTTCGATCCGGATCTGCCGGCCGAGCCGACGCTGCCGAAAGACACGCAAGTCTGCGCCACCCTGGAAGCGAAGCCCAACCTGGTGCGCCGTCCGGACGGTTCGCTGCCGCCGGAAGCCGACCCGTCGAAAGCCGGCGTCGGCGTGGCCGTGACCACCGCCACCGCCAATCCTGACCAGGCCCGCATCCAGGCCGCGCTCGACGCCTGCGGCGCCGCGGTCGACGCCGAAGTGGGCGCGAAAATCGCCGCCGCCGATGCCGCCGCCACCGCCGCGCAAAAAACCGCCAACGTCAAGAACGTCAATATCGCCGGCGTCTCCGGCGAAGAGCTGGCCAAGCCCGAATACCGCGCCAGCAAATACGCGGTGCGCCTGGTGGTCAACAAATCCGGCGTGGGCGACGGCTTTATCAGCGGCCCCTTGACCCTGCCGTCCGGCGTCACGCTGTGGATCGACAAGGGCGTGACCCTGTACGCGTCGCGCGACGTGACCACCTATTCGCCGAACCCGGCCGGCCCGTACTGCGGCAATACCGCGGTCAGCTCGACCAAGGCCGGCAGCTCCGGCAATTGCAGCGCGCTCATCAACGGCTCCAACCTGGTCAACTCGGCCGTGATGGGCGATGGTTCGATCGACAGCCGCGCCTATGCTGAAATCGTCACCACCAACAAGCTGTACCCGCTGATGAAGGTCGACATGACCTGCTCGAACACCTATACCGCCTATGCCGCCGGCAAGCAGGCGGCCGACGGCGTGTCGTGCGATAACGGCGGCACCACGGTCGACTCGAAATCGTCGGCGCGCAACATGAGCTGGTGGGACCTGGCCTTCCTCGGCAATATGGTGCAGAACGGCGTGACGGGCACGGGCTCGCAGTCGAACTTCCGCATGATGGTGTTCAACTATGCGAAAAACCTGACCCTGTACCGCATCTCGCTCAACAACAGCGCCAACTTCCACGTCGTGCCGAGCGGCGTCGATGGCCTGACGGTATGGGGCGTGAAAGTGCAGACCCCGACCCTGGCGGCGTTCGCCAATCCGGCCGGCAATGGCAACCCGCTGTACAACGGCGAAACCTACAACGCCGACAACGTCAAGAACACCGACGCGTTCGATCCGGGCGCGGCTGGCAAGGCGATTTCGGGCAAGCTGGCCACCGGCAGCAACACCACCTCGACCGGCGCCATGTCGTTCGACGGCTACCTGAAGAACTTCGTGTTTGCGTATAATTTCGTCAGCACCGGCGACGATGACGTGGCCCTGAAAGGCAGCGCCAATCCGTCGCCGCCAGGTTCCGGCCTGTTCGCCATCGACGGCAAGCGCGATGTGCGGTCGGACCGCAAGCACGGCATGATCATCGCCCACAACCATATCTACTGGGGCCATGGCATTTCGGTCGGCAGCGAGACGAATGCGGGCGTGACCAATGTCGAAGTGTATGACAACTCGTTTACCCACTCCGAAGAAGGCCTGCGCATCAAGTCCGACTATGCGCGTGGCGGCGAAGTGAGCAATATCCACTACCGCAACATCTGCATCCGCGACGCCCTCAACGCGCTGCTGTTTACCACGTATTACAGCACCAAGGCGCTGCCGGCGGCCGGCCCGCAGATTCCGAACTTCCACGATATCACGCTGGACAATGTGCGCATCCTGGGTAACACTGCCATCAAGCTGCAAGGCTTCAAGGAAAACACGGGCGGCTTTGCCAACCCGCAATATCCGCTGGTGATGAACCTGAACAACGTGGTGACGGACTCGCCGAATGGCACCACCATGACGTCGTCGGATGCGAACCTGACGATCAAGGGCAGCAACCTGCCGATCTTCGCCAACGCCGCCGAGCGCGTGACGGTCAACGGCACGGCCACGCAAGCGGTCGACGTCGACAAGGTGGTCGATTGCAGCCGCGCCTTCGTCGACTTCCCGGCGATCGGCCAGTCCAACCTGTTCGGTTCGAC
The DNA here is from genome assembly GCF_001677885.1 of Janthinobacterium psychrotolerans. Classification (GTDB taxonomy): domain Bacteria; phylum Pseudomonadota; class Gammaproteobacteria; order Burkholderiales; family Burkholderiaceae_D; genus Janthinobacterium; species Janthinobacterium psychrotolerans. Next base: position 35,456 of record NZ_LOCQ01000060.1, read on the forward strand.
CTGGGACAAGAAGTAAGCGTCAGTTACAAGCCTTGAGAGCACCCTGCCGCGCCGGCCATCTTCACCGATGCCGGCGCGGCGTCACGCTGGCATTCATGATCGATAGGAGTGAGATGGAGACGAACAATAGCGCCGGCACCGTGTTTGTAATCGGCGAATGCATGATCGAACTGCAGCGTGGGCAACGCGGCGCCACGGCGCAGGCGATGGATTACCGTTTCGGCGGCGATACCCTCAACGCCGCCGTGTACCTGGCGCGCCTGGTCGACGCCAGCCGCCACCGCATCGCCTATGTGACGGCGCTCGGTACCGACGGCCTGTCCGACGACATGGCCGCCAGCTGGCAGGCCGAGGGCATCGACACAGCCTGCGTGCAGCGCCTGGCCGACAAGCTGCCCGGCATGTATCTGATCGAGACCGATGCCGACGGCGAGCGGCGCTTCCATTACTGGCGCAGCGATTCGGCGGCGCGCCACTGGCTGCGCGGCCCGCAGGCGCCCGCCATCCTGGCGCAACTGGCGCAAGCGCCGTATGTCTATTTGTCCGGCATCAGCCTGGCGATTTTGTCGCCTGCCGACCGCGACCTGCTGCTGGCGACCCTGGCGCAGTGCCGTGCGAATGGCGGCCAGATCGTCTTCGACAATAACTACCGGCCCCGCCTTTGGGAGGGGGCGCAAGTGGCCGCCGGGGTTTATCATCGCGTATTGCAGCTGTCCTCGCTGGCCCTGCTGACGCTCGATGATGAAGAAGCGCTGCATGGCGCGGCGTCGGTCGAACAGGTGATCGCACGCACCAGCGCGCTGGGCGTGGCCGAAATCGTGCTCAAGCGCGGTGGACAGCCCTGCATCGTCTGGCGCGACGGCCAGCTGCGGGAAGTGGCGGCGCCGCCGGTGGCCAGGGTGGTCGACACCACGGCCGCCGGCGACTCGTTCGGCGCTGCCTATTTCGCGGCGCGTCTGGCGGGCCAGAACCCGGCCGACGCGGCCCTGGCAGGCCACCGCCTGGCCGGCTGCGTGATCGGCCAGCGCGGCGCGATTATCGCGCGCGCGCTGATGCCGCGTTGACAAGCTCGTAATGAGAGTGGACAGGGTATGATCGCTTGCCCTGTCGTTGATCCGTTTAACCTGGCCCAGCCTATGAATCTGTCGTCTTTTTCTCCTCCTGCCGCCGGTGCCGAAACCGGCATCAGCGCTGCGCGCCGCGTGTACGGCCTGCTGCGCCAGCGCATCGTCGAGATGAGCATGCTGCCCGGCACGCGCATCGTCGAAAAGGAGCTGGCCGAAGAACTGGGCACCAGCCGCACGCCCGTGCATGAAGCGGTGCAGCGGCTGGCCGAGGAAGGCCTGATCGAGGTGCTGCCCAGGGTCGGCACCTTTGTCGCGCGCATTCCGCTCGACTCGCTCGAAGAAGCCATGCTGGTGCGCTGTGCGCTGGAAACGGCGATCATTGAAAAAGCCACCGAACGGGCCACGCCGGAAGGCATCGCCCGCCTGCGCGCCATCCTCGCCACGCAGGCCGAATGCATCGCCAACAACGATATCCGCGGCTTTCACCGCACCGACGAAGGCTTTCATGCGGCGCTCGCCGAACTGTCCGGCTATCCCGGCGTGTGGCCGATGATCCTGCAGGCCAAAACGCAGATGGACCGCTATCGCCAGTTGACTTTGCCACTGGAAGGGCGCATGAGCGACGTGATGCACGAGCACAGCGAGGTGATCGAAGCGGTGGCCTCGGGCGACCCGAAGATTGCTGTCGCCGCCATGCGCAGCCATCTCGACCATGTGCTGCCGGTGCTGGAAATAACCCGCAAACTGCGGCCTGAATACTTCATGCCGCACCTCGCCACCAAACCTTTGCGCTAGCTCCCTTTTCTGCCAGCCAGTCCCGATGGGCCGCCACACGCGCGCGGCCAGGGGCCGTCACGTCCATGGCAGATGCGCTGCGCCTTTTGAAAGAACATCATGAAAGTGTCACACCGCCTGATCCTGCTGGTCGGCGCCGCCTTGCTGGCCATGGCCCTGCTGGGCGCCTACAGCCTGCGCACCCTGCACCAGACCATGCTGCATGAGCGCGAAGCGCAGATCGTCAATATGCTCAAGATGGGCGAACACCTGGTCGCGCACTACCATGCCGAGGAACTGGCCGGCCATCTCGCGCGCGATGAGGCGCAGTCCGCCGCCAAGGCCGCGCTGACCCAGCTGAACAACGAAGGCAAGAGCTACTACTGGGCGCGCCTGCCCAACGGCCTGAACCTGGTGCACCCGAATCCGAAAAATATCGGCGTCATCGCCCAGGGCGAGACCATGGACGGCCGGCCCGATGCGCAGGCCTATGTCGAGGCGCTGGCCCACAGCGAAGTGGGGCTGGTGTCGGTCAAAAGCCGGCGCGACGGCCAGCTGGTGGCGAAACTGAACGGCATCATCGCCTTCAAACCCTGGGGCTGGTGGATCGGCACGGGCTTTTTCGGCGACGATATCGAGCGCGTCTTCTGGCAGGCGGCGCTGCAATTCCTGTGGTTTTTCCTGGCCGCCCTGGTCCTGATGTCGGCGCTGGGCTGGCAGGTGATATTGCGCGTGCTCGGTGCGCTCGGCGGCGAGCCGGCCTATGCGGGGGAAGTCACGCGCCGCATCGCCGGGCGCGATCTGTCCGTGCCCGTCACCTTGCGGCGAGGCGACGGCGACAGCTTGCTGCACAGCATCGCCCGCATGCAGCAGGACCTGGCCGCCACCGTGCGCCAGGTGCAAGGCAATGCGGCGGCGATCGCCGCCGCCTCGCAGGAAATCGCCCAGGGCAACCTCGATCTGTCGGCGCGCACCGAAGCGCAGGCCAGCGCCCTGGAGCAGACGGCCGCCTCGATGGAGGAACTGACCGGCACCGTCAGCCAGAACGCCGGCAACGCGCGCCAGGCCAGCAGTCTGGCTTCGGAGGCCACGCAACTGGCCGAGCGGGGCGGCGCGGTGGTGGCGCGCATGGTCGACACCATGGGCGCCATCGGCCAGTCGTCCAGCCGGATCGCCGACATCACGGGCCTGATCGACGCGATCGCCTTCCAGACCAATATCCTGGCCCTGAACGCGGCGGTGGAAGCGGCACGCGCCGGCGAGCAGGGACGCGGCTTTGCCGTGGTGGCCGGCGAAGTGCGCAACCTGGCCCAGCGCTCGGCTGCCGCAGCAAAAGAAATCAAGGACCTGATCGGCCTGTCCGGCGCGCAGGTGGCGCAGGGTGGCGCGCTGGCCGGCGAAGCGGGCGAAGCCATGCGCCATGTGGTGGACGGCATCGCGAAAGTGAGCGCCTGCATGCGCGACATCAGCAGCGCCACGCATGAGCAAAGCACGGGCATCGCGCAAGTCAACCAGGCCATCATCGGCATGGACGATGTGACGCAGCAGAACGCGGCCCTGGTCGAACAGGCGGCGGCGGCCGCGCAGGCCATGCAGGATCAGGCGCGGCAGTTGGCGGAACTGGTGAGCTTGTTCAGGCTGGAGAGGCACGGTGGGCACGCTTGATACAGTGCGTGCTTGTACCGATCACGACAAAATCGTAGACTCAGCCCTGCCGAGCGTCAGCAATGACGCTCGCTTTCCATCAGGATTTTTCAGGAGCCCCATGAGTCTTTATCATCTCGAATTGTTTGCTGATTATTTTCAGTTCCGTATCCAGGACGAGCGAGCCACGGACAAGCTCCCGGACGCCTGGACCAACGAGGCTGTCGAACGTCTTCTGGCCGTCGCACCCGGCGCCGTCGGTGTCGGCACGGTGCGCAACACGGATGTGCCGGTCACCATCGAGATCCTGGAAAGGGAGCCGGAATGTGATGCCGGAGATTTTGACCATATCGTCGAGTGCTCGATCGCGCTGGACAGCGGCGTGCTGGTCGCCGCCGGGACCACCGACTACCTGCCTGACGCGAAATGCATCGACGTCACGCCTGGCAGCTATCGGGTGCGCGTGTGTTTCGCGCAGCTCGACACGGTGTCGGACGATCAACTCGACGGCAGCGACCAGTATCATTTAAAGCTGTGGCCCGCTGCGCCCGGGCCGGTGACCATCGTCAAGCAGCGCAGTTAGAAGAAGTGCCGGGGTCAGACCCGGCGGGTCTGACCCCGGGGCTTGCTTCAGGGGTATGAAAAGATGCTGGCGGCACGACCGCGTATGGTTAGCCTAATTCTGGCGAGTAAGCGTGCACTTCCACCGGCTGGCCGTGGGCATCGAACTTCAGCGCCACCGACAAGTTGGTCACGCCGATCGTCGCCAGCGCATCGCACACATCGTTGACTTCGTCCTGCAGGTCGGCCGCCAGGTCCAGCGGCTTGTCGGCGCCGTGCAGCACGTCGCCGCTGGCGGCGTAGACATTTACGCGCAACAGCAGTTCGCCATGCTCGTCGGCCGGGCCGACCACCACCGACACGTCGCCAGCGTCGAGCTTGTTTTCCGCCAGCGCATGGTTGATGCCCGACATCATTTGCAGCATCGCGTATTCGGCCATGCCTTGTTCCTTGCCGCCGTGGAACAGGTCCTGGTACAGGAAACTCACTTCCAGTGGCTTGCCGGCCGGCGCCAGGCAGCGCTTGACCAGTTCGCCGACCTTGGCCGTCCATTGCTGGTAGCGTTCCATGCGCGCGTCGAACCAGGCGTCGAGCGCCGCTTCGTCTTTCGGTTCGGCATAGAAGGGGTCGTCGGCGCGCTTGAGGGCAAAGCCCAGCAGGAAGCGCAGCTCGACGGCGGTGTCGTCGGCGCCGAATGCGGTGGCGCTCCAGCCGGCGATGCTGCGTTCGAGGCCGGCGGCGATCACGATCTTCTTGTCCGTCATCGAGGTGTAGGCGTCGCGCACCATTTCGTGCAGGTGGCTGTAGGTGATGTTGTCGATTTCGTCGAGGTCGTAGGCGTGGCTCATCAGCACGACCTTGGCCCTGGCGCTTTCCAGCTCCGAGTCCTGGAAACTCTTTACCAGCGCTTCGAACGCTTCCTGGTCCTGGAAGCCGTCCGCTTCCTTCAGGCCGCCCGTGCTCTGCACCAGCAGCGGCACCACGAAGGCGTTGATTTCCATCGCCGGCGCATTGTCGCGGCGAATGACCACCACCGACGAGGCTTCCTCGATCTGGCTGCGCAGGTATTGATAGGCGCCCAGGTCTTCGTATTTGGCGCGTTCGATGGCGTCGTACAGCACTTCATCTTTCTTCTGGTTCAGGCTTTTGCGTATCAATCGGCCGAATTCGACGGCCTGCTCGGCCAGCACCGTGCCCTGCGATTCGCTGTCTTCCTGTTCCGCCAGGTTCAGCGCCATCGTGCTCAGCATGCGCGCGACGGCTTCATCCTTGTCTTCGGGCGAGTTGGACGATTTGCGGGGGGCAGGGCGCTTGTTCTTGGGCATGGTGAGTATATGAATTGAAGTGAAATGGAAAAGGGCGCAAGGTCAACAACCTGGCGCCCATTGCGATGATACAGGTCGCGGCAGCTTAGTGATCGGTGTCGAACATTTCATGCAGCTCGTCGAGCAGGTCGGCCGTTTCCTCGGCCGACAGGCCCAGGTGCTGGCAGGCCAGTTCGCCGCCCTTGTCCCATTCGAGTGAGCTGCTGTTGCCATGGTAGCGCTGTATGCCTTTTTCGGCCAGCAGCGACAGCGCGATCAGCGACCGGATGGCGTCGTCGGTGGAAGGATCGCCCAGCACGTTGTAGTCGTGGTGGTGCAAGATGGCCCAGGCCACGTCCGAGGACAAGCCCCAGTTACGCGCCAGCAAGCAGCCGATGGCCGCATGGTTGGTCTGGTGGCGCGCGTCTTCCACCGCCGTGAAATTGTTGTGCGCGTCGTTGGCGGCCGCCGCGTAGGTGTTGACGTAATCGGGAAAGCGGTTCATCAGCAGCGGCACGCCGATATCGCAGAACAGGCCGAAAGTGTGGGCGATATCGGGCGGGGCGATGCGCAGCTTGCGCGAGGTAAATACCACGGCGCGCGCGCGCTTGGCCGACACATCCCAGAAATTGTTCAGTTCCACGCCTTCGGCTTCCAGCGCCTGGCGTGCCAGCAAGCCCGTCATCAGGGCGCCGCACTGGTTGATGCCGAGGAAATTGATGCCTTGCTCGACCGATTTGGCCTTGCGCGCCGCGCCATAGAACGGCGAATTGGCCAGCTTTAACAAAGCGCCCGACATGCCGACATCGTCGCCGATAATGCGCGCGATCCTGCGAGGCGATGGATCGGGCTCGGCCAGTTCGCGCTGCAGGTCGACCAGCAGGCTGGGGCGCGGTGGAATCCGGATGGACTTCATCAATGCCTCGACCGGATCGCCTTGCAGGGCCTTGGCTGGCTCGGCCACTTTCAATGCTGCTCTCTTCATGTCGTCACTATCGCTGGTTGCTCTGTCGCCAACGATTATCGCTGTTTATCGCAAGCAATGGTTCAGAACTGTCCCTGTTTATGACAAAAAACGCGAATTCTTTCGTAAGCCCGATGGTGGCTGGTGCTTTTCTGGCGTCAACAGCGCGCATTTTGATGGCATTAGCTGCAAGTTTTATATGTTTTCAAGAAACGTGCGCGCCGTGCCGCGCGCTACAATCAGTGCATGAAAAACATGCTTGCAGAGATCGACTTCGCCCAGGACTCCAGCGTGGTGGCGCGCCAGCTGATCGGCGTGACGGTACTGGTTGACGGTGTCGGCGTGCGCATCGTGGAAACCGAGGCCTATGACCGGCTCGATCCGGCCTCGCACACGTTCGGCGGCAAGACGCCGCGCAATGCGTCCATGTTTGGCCCGCCCGCACACGCCTATGTCTACCGTTCCTATGGCATCCACTGGTGCCTCAATTTTGTGTGCCGTGAGGCCGACCATGGCGCCGGCGTGCTGATCCGCGCCATCGAACCGCTGTTCGGCCTGGACGTGATGCGCGCGCGGCGTGGTGCCGCCGATAAGCGACTGCTGTGTTCGGGGCCGGGCAAGGTCTGCCAGGCGCTCGGTGTCACGCATGCGCACAACGGCTTGCCGCTGGGCGCGCCGCCGTTCGTGCTGCTGCCCCGTGAAGACGAGGTGGCGGTGCTGGCCGGCCCCCGCATCGGCATCTCGAAGGCGATGGAGGTGCCGTGGCGGTTTGTCGAAGCCGGCTCGACGTTTTTGAGCAAGCCGATGCGGATGGTCTAGGCTGCTAGGCGCTGCGCCGGCGCGCTGGCGGGGTTTTGCCGCGCAGCGGACTGCGTGCGGCGCGCCGCTCGGCCGAAGTGGGCGAGATGGCCGGCTCCTGGAACGCTTGCACGGCGACCACCGCGCTTGACGCCGCCCGAGGCTGGTCCAAGGTAAATACGGCCACCGCCGCCGACAGAGTCACGGCCTGCTCCTGCAGGCTGGCCGCTGCCGCGGCCGCCTGTTCCACCAGCGCCGCATTTTGCTGGGTCACATCATCCATCTGCGCCACCGCCAGATTCACCTCGCTGATGCCGGTCGCCTGTTCGGCGCTGGCCTGCTCCACGCGCTGGATGATGTCGTTGACCTGCCGCACCGAGGCGACGATGGCGCCCATGCTGTCGCCGGCCTGCTGCACCGCCACGCTGCCGCCGTCGATGGTGGCCACCGAGGTGGCGATCAGAGTCTTGATTTCTTTCGCCGCCTGCGCCGAGCGGTGCGCCAGGGTGCGCACTTCGGCGGCCACCACGGCAAAACCACGGCCCTGTTCGCCCGCGCGCGCCGCTTCCACCGCCGCGTTCAGCGCCAGGATATTGGTCTGGAACGACAGGCCGTCGATGACGCCGATAATGTCGACGATCTGGCGCGAATTGCCGCGGATGGTGGCCATGGTGGCGACCGCCTGCTGCATCGCCGCGCCGCCCTGTACCGCCAGGTTCGAGGCTTGCGCCGCCAGTTCGCAGGCGCGGCGCGCATTGCCGGCATTGCCGTTGACCGCTTCGGTCAAGGTGGCCATGGCGCTCGAGGTTTCTTCCAGCGAGCTGGCCTGCATTTCGGTGCGCGACGACAAGTCCATATTGCCGGTGGCGATCTCGCGCGAGGCCGTATCGATCGACTGCACGGACGACAAAATGGTGCGCAAAGTCTGGTTCAACTTGGCGATGCACTGGTCCAGCACGCGCGAGGTGGCGGCGATCTCGTCGCTGCCCTGCTTCGGTTTGCCGGCGGTGAGCTTGCCCGCTGCCAGTTGCCGCACCGCCTCGGCGATACCGTGTATTTCCTGCAGCATGGCGCGCCGCACCAGCATCGTCACCACCACCGAGGCGCAAATCGACAGCAGCACGGTGGTCAGCAGGGTCCAGCCCAGGCTGTGGAATTGCTTGACAGCTGCCGCATGCGCCCCGGTGCCGAGCGTCGTTTCCAGCGCCGCCAGTTTCCCCAATTGGGCATTGAGCTGGCCGAACTGGCTTTCCGCCTTGATCATGGAATTGGCGGCGATCGACAGATCCATCTGCGCCATTTCCATGGTTTCCAGCACCGCCTTGCGGTAGGCGCCCAGGGCGCCGCTGGCGCCGTCGACCATCGCCAGCTCCGCGCCGCTGGAGGTGGCGCGCAGGGTTGCCAGTTGCCGCGCGATATCGCCGTGGCGCTGCTTGATCTGTCCTTCCAGCGCATCGAGGCGGGCCTTGGCAAAGCTGCCATTGGTCCACGACAGCAGCTGGTACATATTGCTGTGCGCATAGCGCACGTCACCGGCCACGTCCAAGGCCGCCTTCAGGTGCGCCATGCGCACCTGCACCATGTTTTCCATCGAGGCGTTCTGCCGCACCATGCCGTACCAGGCGCTGGCCGAACTCAAGACCAGCAACAGCAGCACCAGGGTGGGCGCCAGCAACAGCTTGGGGCCGATGCGTAATTTGTCGAGCATATGTCCTCCTGCCTGTGGATGGAAGCCGGGCCAGCCGGGCCGGCCCGCCGCTGTCTATTTCTTGTAAATTCCCGCTTCGAGCACCACGTCGTTGACGCGCAGGATATAGGTGGTCTTCGGTTCGATCCTGCCGCTGACCGGATTTTTATACTGGTAATCGACCCAGCCCTTGCCCTGTTTTTGCGCCAGCTCGATGATTTCACGGCGGTATTTCTTGCCGTTCGCATCGGGCACGTCCGTCAGGTCCTTGCCGACGATGGACGGGTTGATCGGATGGGCCAGCACGATGCCGGTCCTGATGTCGCGCATGTCCACATACAGCTCGCCCTGCACGAATTCGGGGTCCTTGGCGCCGAGCTTTTTCATCATCTCTTTCTCGCCATGCTGCTTGATAAAGGCGGCGCCTTTTTCCGCCATGGCAATCGCATCCCTGGCGGTCGGCTCCACGGCGGCGCTGGCCTGGCCGGCACAGGCAAACAGCAGGCACAGCGCGGTGCCGGTCAATATACGTTTCATGATGGGTCCTTTGATCAAGTGATGGGAAGTTGCCAAACCGTAATTTACTGTTTGTCGCCGCCTCTGAAATTGCGATAGCACAAGTTTTTCATTGCCTGAATGCAGGTTTATTGACGGCAACAAGGGATGGTGCGAGATATTGATTCAGCGTAATTTCGTGCTGAAAAAGCAAGACGCTTTCGGTGACATGGCCATGGTTTTCATCGGCCGCCACAGGCGTGCCGGGCCATCCGGTAAAATGATGGCCTGCACAGCGGCAATGATCAACTCCAAGGAAGAATATGAAACTCGTTCGTTATGGTCGTCCCGGCAAGGAAAAACCTGGCCTGATCGATGAAGAAGGCAAACTGCGCGACCTGTCCGGCGTGATCGCCGATATCGATGGCGCGCAACTGTCCGACAAGGCGCTGCGCAAGCTGGCCAGGCTCGACGAAAAAACGCTGCCGCTGGTACGCGGCAATCCGCGCTTCGGCGTGCCGGTCGCCAAAGTGGGCAAATTCATCGGCATCGGCCTGAACTACGCCGACCACGCGGCCGAATCGAATATGCCGATTCCGGCCGAACCGATCGTGTTCATGAAGGCGATCACCTGCCTGAACGGCCCGGACGACGCCGTGGTGCTGCCGAAGGGCTCCAAAAAGACGGACTGGGAAGTCGAGCTGGGTGTGATCATCGGCACGCGCGCGCAATACGTGAGCGAAGAAGATGCGCTCCAACACGTGGCCGGTTATTGCGTCGTCAATGATATTTCCGAGCGCTCCTACCAGCTCGAACGCGGCGGCACCTGGGACAAGGGCAAGGGCTGCGACACCTTCGGCCCGGTCGGCCCATGGCTGGTCACGCGCGACGAAGTGATCGACGAGCAGGACCTGGACCTGTACCTGGAAGTAAACGGCAAGCGCATGCAGACCGGCAACACGCAAACCATGATCTTCACGGTCGCGCAAATCGTCAGCTATCTGTCGCAATTCATGACACTGGAACCGGGCGACGTGATCGCCACCGGCACGCCGCCGGGCGTGGGCCAGGGCCGCAAGCCGCAGCGCTTCCTGAAAAAAGGCGACACCATGCGCCTGGGCATCGCCGGCCTGGGCGAGCAGCAACAGGACGTCATCGCCTGGACCGCCTGATGCCCGGTGTCGAGCTCGACCGTCTGCCGCCGCTGCCTGCCGACCAGCTCGACGCCCGGCAGCGCGCGGCCGCGCAAGCGATCATGGCCGGTCCGCGCGGGGCGCTGTACGGCCCCTTCGTGCCGCTGATCCGCAGCCCGGAACTGATGGACGCGGCGCAGCGCATGGGAGAGTATTTGCGCTACCGCAGCGCCATCGGCACGCGCCTGTCCGAGCTGGCCATCCTGGTGACGGCGCGGCAGTGGGACCAGCAGGTCGAGTGGGCCATCCACGCGCCGCTGGCGGCGCAGAACGGCATTGCGCCGGCCGCCATCGACGCCATCGCCCAGCGCCGCGCACCCGATGCCTTGCTGGAAGACGAGCAGGCCGTGCATGATTTCTGCATCGAATTGCAGCAGAACAAGCGTGTCAGCGACGCCACCTATGCGCGCGCGCTGGCGCTGTTCGGCGAGCACGGCGTGGTCGACCTGATGGGCATCAACGGCTACTACACCTTCCTGGCGATGGTGATGAACGGGGCCCAGACGGCGGTGCCGCCCTTGAACGTGACGCCGCTACCGTAGCAGCTCGCGGGTGCCGGGCCCGGATGATGGACAAACTGTAATTTTTGCGAGTGTTGCGCAATATATACTTTATTTTCCATCATCCATTGCTTGACCGACCATGACAATTCGACTCTGCCAGTCCCTGATGGGCCGCGCCTTGCTGGCGTTGGCCCTTTCTTTTTCCCCATTGATGGCGCTGCGGTCGATGGCCGCCGAGACCGCTTCCACGGCGAACGCCACGGCGCTGGAAAACGCCGTCGTCAAGGTCTTCTCCACCCTGCGCCCGCCCGATCCGTACAAGCCGTGGAGCAAGGCGGCGCCGCAGTCGGTGACGGGCTCGGGCGTGGTGATCGACGGCCACCGCATCCTGACCAATGCCCATATGGTCGCTTACGCCAGCCAGGTGCAGATCCAGGCCAATGGTTCCGGCGACAAATTGTCCGCCACGGTGCTGGCCATTTCCGAAGGCATGGACCTGGCCTTGCTGAAGGTCGATGACGAGAGTTTTTTCGACACGCATAAACCCATGCCGCGCGCCAATGTCTTGCCCGACGTGCGCGACGCCGTGATGGCCTATGGCTATCCGCTGGGCGGCAATTCCTTGTCGATCACCAAGGGCATCGTCTCGCGCATCGAGTTCGTGCGCTACCATTATCCCGTCTCGGGCCTGCGCATCCAGATCGATGCGGCCATCAATCACGGCAACAGCGGCGGCGCCGTGATTGCCGGCGACAAGATGATCGGCCTGGCGTTTGCCACCGTCACCAATGCGCAAAACGTCGGTTACATCATTCCCAACGAAGAGATCGACCTGTTCCTGCGCGACCAGGACAGCGGCGCGCCCAAGGGCAAGCCGGCCCTGTTCGACGTGACGCAGACGATGGAAAATCCGGCCCTGCGCAGCATGCTCAAACTCGGCAAGGGTGTCGAGGGCGCCATCGTGATGACGCCGGCCAGCAAGGACGCCCAATATCCGCTCAAGGAATTCGACGTCATCACCAAAATCGGCGATTACCCGATCGACAACCAGGGCATGGTCAAGCTGACCGCCAACAGCCGCGTACGCTTCCAGTACCGGGTGCAGCAGCTGGCGAAAAACGGCATGCTGCCCCTGACCGTGGTGCGCAATGGCGCACCGATGAATGTCAGCGTGCCGGTCTCGGCCTCGCATCCGATGCTGGTGCCTGGCCTGGAAGGCGCTTACCCCTCGTATTTCATCTTCGGGCCGATGGTGTTTTCAAAAGTGACGGCCGAATTCATGGCCGGCCCCAGCGCCAACGCACCCATGCTGGTGGGCATGAGCTTTGCCGGCAATCCGCTCGTCACGCGGCGCGGCGATGCGCCGGACGCCCAGCGCGAGGAACTGGTGGCGGTCTCCGCGCCATTCTTCCCGCACAAGCTGATGAATGGCTACAGCAACCGTTTCTTCTCGGTCGTGTACTCCGTCAATGGCATCCCCGTGCGCAGCCTGGCGCATATGGTGACCCTGCTGCGTGACCTGCCCGATGAAATGGTCACTTTCCGCTTCGAGCAGCGCGATGCGGAACTGGTCGTGGTGCCGCGCAAGGAGATGCTGGCCGCCACCGAATCGGTATTGAGCGACAACGGCATCCGCTCCGAAGCCTCGCCGGACATGCTGAAGGTCTGGAATGACAAAACGACGGCGAACAATTAGTTGGCCGTCGTCATAAAGTGAAGCAACAGGCGCGGTGCAGATCGCGCCTGTTTTATTTTAAGCGAGCACTTTTTTCAGCCAGGCGCCGATCGCATCGATTTCTTCCTGGCACAGCGAATGCTGCATGCGGTAGGCATGCCACTCGACCTGGTAGCCCATGCCGGTCAGCAAGTCGCGCGACTGTTCGGCACGCGTGATCGGCACCACCGGGTCCGCCGTGCCGTGCGCCATGAAGATCGGCGTTTGCAGGCTGCCTGGTGTGCGCTCGGCGGCCGTCATGTCGGCCAGCGGCAAATAGCCGGACAGGCACATCAGGCCGGCCAGGGTTTCCGGGTGGCGCAAGCCCGTCTGCAAGGTCATGGCGCAGCCTTGCGAGAAGCCGGCCAGGATAATGCGGCTGGCCGGAATGCCGCGCGCTTTTTCGCGCGCGATCAGCGCTTCGATCTGCGCCTGCGAAGCGCGCAGGCCTGCCTCGTCTTCGCGGCGCACCAGGTCGTTGCTGCGGATGTCGTACCACGAACGCATCACATAGCCGTTGTTGATGGTAACGGGCATGGTGCCGGCGTTCGGGAAGATAAAACGGATGGCCGGACAGCCGCGCAGGTCGAGTTCCTTGACCAGTGGCACGAAGTCATTATTGTCGGCGCCCAGGCCATGCATCCAGATAATCGAGACGGTGGTATCGGGTGCGCTGTCGAGTTCGATGGTTTTCAGCAAAGTGCTCATGGGTTTTCCTCAGGGATGATGTGCGCCGGACGCAGCGCCGATTTGGGACGGAAGGCCTTGCAGATGGCCGGGTCGGTTTCCATATACGGGCCACCTATCAGGTCGATGCAGTAGGGCACGGCGGCAAAGATGCCGTTCACCAATTGCCTGCCGTCGGCATCCTTCAGGCCTTCCAGGGTTTCCTTGATGGCTTTCGGCTGGCCCGGCAGGTTCATGATCAGGCAGGCGCGCTCCGGTGTTTCGCGGATCACCGCCACCTGGCGCGAGAGTATCGCCGTCGGCACGAATTGCAGGCTGATCTGGCGCATCTGTTCGCCAAAGCCCGGCATCTCTTTCGTGCCCACCGACAAGGTCGCGTCCGGCGTCACATCGCGCCGCGCCGGTCCGGTGCCGCCGGTGGTCAAAATCAGGTGGCAATGGTTGAGGTCGACCATGTCGATCAGGGTGTTTTCAATCTGCGAGCGCTCGTCCGGGATCAAGCGCGTTTCCAGCCGGTAAGGCGTGCGCAGGGCGGCCGCCAGCCAGCTTTCCAGCGCGGGGATGCCCTGGTCTTCATACACGCCGCCGCTGGCGCGGTCCGAGATCGACACGAGGCCGATAATCAATTCGTCTTCGAGAGTGGTTGTCATCGGTCACCTGTAAAAGAGTGGGGAAGCGTAAAAACAAGAAAACCGGGATGATCCCGGTTTTTGCGCTGCACCGGGGCATGCCCCAGGCGCTTATTCGTCTTCTTCGGCGTCAACGCCATCTTCATCCGCATCATCCTTGCCACCATTGTTCTTCTTGGCGATCTGTTTCAGGATCTGGAAGATTTCGCGGTAGGCTTTTGGCGGCTTGTTCTCGGCCTGCTCCTTGCGGGCATTGCGGATCAGGGTGCGCAGGTGCTGCACGTCGAGTTCCGGGTTTTCCGACAGCAGCACGGTCAGCGCCTTGTCGTCCGTCAGCAGCTTGTCGCGGCGGCGTTCCATCGCGTGCATGGCGGCCGTGTCGGCTTTCGACAAGCCTTTCCAGCTGTCGATGGTGCGCTGGATGGCGGCCACTTCGTCGTCGTCGAGGGTGCGCATTTTCTTGCCGACATATTGCAGCTGGCGGCGGCGGCCTTCGTGATCCTTGATCAGCTGGCATTCGAGGATGGCGTCGCGCACGTCTTCGGGCATCGGAACGCGCTTGACGCGGTCGCGTGCTTCATTGACTAATTCTTCGCCCAGCTTTTGCAGGACGGTCATCTGGCGCTTGAGTTCCGACTTCGAAGGACGTTCATATTCCTGTTCGAATTCGGACGATTGGAAGCCGCAAGCTCCCCGGTTTGGATTTGGCATGATAAGGCGGGATTGGCCTCGTTGGCCGCACCTGTAAACTGTAAACGACTGCTATGATAACCTTTTTAGGGCCTCTCCGAAGAAAACAGCACATGAACGAGTCCGTATTTACCCATAGTCAAGAGCAATTGCAGCAACTTGCCCGTGATGTGTTGTCTTTTGCGCGCGCAGCGGGCGGCAGCGATGCGGCGGTCGAAGTGAGCGAAGGCGGCGGCCTGTCCGTTTCTGTACGAAAAGGCAAGATCGAAACCATCGAACAGAACCGCGACAAGGGCATGGGCGTGACGGTGTTTGTCGGCAAAAAACGCGGCAACGCCAGCACCTCCGATTTTTCACCGGCAGCGCTGCGCGCCACCGTCGACGCGGCCTGCAATATCGCCCGCTTCACGGCCGAGGACGATTGCGCCGGCCTGGCCGACGCCGACATGCTGGAAATGGCGCCGCGCGACCTGCAGCTGTTCTACCCGTGGCTGATCTCCACCGAAGAAGCGGTGGCATTGGCGCAGCGCGGCGAAGCGGCCGCGTTTGCCGTCGATCCTCGCATCACCAACAGCGAAGGCGCCAGCGTGCATGTGCAGCAGTCGCACTTCGTGTCGGCCAACTCGCGCGGCTTTATCGGCGGCTATCCGTTTTCGCGCCACACCCTGTCGGTGGCGCCGATCGCCGGCAAGGGCGCCAACATGCAGCGCGACGACTGGTATTGCTCGGTGCGCGACGCCTCAAAAATGTCCAGTCCCGAAGCCATCGGCCGCTATGCCGCCGAGCGCGCGCTGTCGCGCCTGAACGCCCGCAAGCTCGGCACGCGCACCTGTCCGGTGCTGTTCGAGGCGCCGCTGGCCGCAGGCCTGCTGGGAACATACGTACAAGCAACGTCCGGCGGCGCGCTGTACCGCCAGTCCACTTTCCTCAACGATACACTCGGCACCCAGGTGTTGCCGGGGCATGTGCAGATTGTCGAAGATCCGCATGTGATCGGCGGCGTCGGCTCCGCGCCGTTCGACGAGGAGGGCGTGAAAACCGCCAGCCGCGACGTCGTCAGGGATGGCGTGGTGCAAGGCTATTTCCTGTCGACCTATACCGCGCGCAAGCTGGGCATGCAGACCACGGGCAACGCGGGCGGCTCGCACAATCTCTACATGACGTCCAGCCTGACGGCGCCATCGGACGACTTTGCCGCCATGCTGAAAAAGCTCGGCACGGGCCTGCTGGTGACGGAATTGATGGGCCAGGGCACCAATTACGTGACGGGCGACTATTCGCGTGGCGCCTCCGGCTTCTGGGTGGAAAACGGCGTGATTCAATATCCGGTGGAAGAGATCACGATTGCCGGCAACATGAAAGACATGCTGCGCCATATCGTCGCCATCGGCGCCGACACCCTGCGCCGTGGCACCAAGGAAACTGGCTCGATCCTGATCGAGAGCATGGTGGTGGCGGGTGGCTGAGGCTGGACCAGTTGATCGACAAAGGCGCCGCTGGCGCCTTTTTTTTCGTGCCGGCGGGTCATACGGCGGACATATTCGCTTCGTATGATGTGGCTGCTTCAAAGCCCCTCCTTCTCTCTTCCAATCTGCCTGAAGAACTTCCATCATGACCTGTAACCGTACCCGCATCGCCCGTGCCGTGGCCCTGATGTGCGCGATCAGCGCCGTGCTGGCCAGCCCGGCGCATGCCCGTGGCGAGGCGCCCGCTGACCATGACGCTGTCGATGCGACGCAAGCCGTGATCGTGACCGGCACGCGCGGCAGCAACCGCACCCAGTTCGATACCATGGCGCCGGTCGATGTGTTCAGCCGCGAAGATATCGCCGGCGTCGAGTCTTCGGACCTGAACGATGTGCTGGCGCAACTGGTGCCGTCCTATGTGGTGCAGCGCTTGCCGATGGCCGACGGCCAGGTGTTCGTGCGCCCGGCCACCTTGCGCGGCCTGTCGCCTGACCAGACGCTGGTGCTGGTCAACGGCAAGCGTTTTCACCGCAGCGCGCTGCTCGGCGCGCGCGGCGCGCAGGCGCCCGACCTGGCGCAGATACCCGTATCCGCCATCAAGCGCATCGAAGTGCTGCGCGACGGCGCCTCGGCCCAGTACGGCTCGGACGCGATTGCCGGCGTGATCAATATCATTCTCGACGACAGCGTCGGCACGGAACTGTCGGTGCACCACTCGCAATATTCGGAAGGCGACGGCAAGGCCAACGAGCTCAACCTCAAGACGGGCTTTAGCCTTGGCGAGACGGGCAAGGCCAGCATTTTTGGCGCGCTGGCCCAGTCCGATCCTACCTCGCGCACGCGCCAGCGCGCCGACGCCATCGCTTTCCAGCAGGCCCATCCGGAACTGACAGTACCGAACCCGGTGCAGCGCTGGGGCCAGCCCGAGCTCGACAGCAAGCGCCTGGGCTTCAACGCCGGCATGGGCTTGTCCGACAATATCGAACTATACGGTTTTGGTCTGTACAGCCACAGCGACGGCAGCTCGGACTTCAACTGGCGCAATCCGGACACCAGCAGCGGCGCCTATAAAACCAGCACCCTGTTCCCTGGCTGGGACTTGCGCAGCGTGTATCCACTCGGTTTCAGCCCCAGCTATTCGAACGGCCAGGATGATTTGCAACTGGTGGCCGGCCTGCGCGGGCGTCTCGGCGAGCAGCTGGGCTGGGATGTCAGCGCGTCGTTCGGCCGCAACCGCATCGACTACCACCTGGCCAACTCCATCAATGCCTCGATGGGACCGGCCAGTCCGACGGCGTTTTACCTGGGCCAGCTGTCGCAGACGGAAAAAATCCTCAACGCCAATTTCAACTATGAGTTGCCCGTCGCGGCGTTGCCGCAGCCCGTCAATATCGCCTTTGGCGCGGAGGCGCGCAACGAGACCTATGGCGTGACGGCCGGCGACACGGCGTCGTGGACGGTGGGGCCGGGCGCGGCGGTGGGCCTGGACGCCAACGCCAACGGCGCACCGGGCTTCAGCAGCCGCCAGGCGGGCAGTTGGGGCCAGGACAGTTACGCGGCTTACCTCGACGTGGAAGTACCGGTGACCAGGGCGCTGAGCCTGGGCGGCGCGGCGCGCTACGAACATTTTTCCGAGTTCGGCGGCACCGTCAACGGCAAGCTGTCGGCGCGCTATGCGCTGAGCGACAAGCTGGCCCTGCGCGGCTCGTACTCGACCGGTTTCCGCGCGCCGACGCCGGGCCAGTCGAACACCAACAGCACCAGCCAGGGCCTCGACACCAAAACCTTGCTGCTGTTTACCAGCGGCCGCCTGGCCAATAGCGACCCGCTGGCCGTGCTGCTGGGCGCGCAGGCCTTGAAGCCGGAAAAATCGAACAACCTGTCGCTCGGTTTGACGTGGAGGACGCCGGCCGGCTTTTCCGGCTCGGTCGATGTGTATGACATCCAGGTCGGCGACCGCTTCAGCACCTCGGCCGCGTTTGCCGTGCCGGCCGGCGTGGCCAATCCGCTGCGCTACACCTCGGTCAGCTATTTCACCAACGACTTCGACACCACCACGCGCGGCATCGACATCGTCGGTAGCCACCTGAGCCGTGTCGGCGGCGGCAAGCTGAACCTGACCCTGGCCTACAACTACAACAGCACCAGGGTCGATGGCGGCAGTTCGGCCCTGGTGACCAGTGCGGCGCAGCGCCAAGTGTTCGAGGAGCGGCTGCCGCGCCAGAAAGCCACCATCAGCGGCAACTATGAGCTGGGCAGCTGGAATACCCTGGCCCGCGTGCGCTACTATGGCGCGTGGACCGACAATTCCGGCAACGCCACCGGCGATATCTTCCAGCGTTTTGGCGCGCGGCAATTTTTCGACCTGGCGGCCAGCTACAGGATCACGGCGCGGCAATCAATCCGGGTCGGCATCGACAATGTGTTCGACAAATACCCGGAAGAGGCGAGTTTCCAGGCCAGCCGCGGCTTGATCTATTCGCGCAACGCGCCCTACGATACGGATGGCCGCAATCTGTACGCCGAGTACAACCTCAAATTCTAAGGGGGAGCAGCTTGAAAATGAATCCACAACGCCGCTTGCTGTGCGCCAGTTCGCTGGCCGCCGCGCTGCCGCTGCTGTCGGGCGGCGCCGCCAGGGCCGCCTCCGCCATGCCGGGCCTGCCGGCCATTCCGGCGGGCATGTCGCCCGCGGCGCTGGCCGGCAACCAGGCCTACTGGCAGGCGGTGGCCGCGCAGTATGACGTGACCGATCAGGTGGTACAGCTCGACAACGGCTTCTGGGGTTCGATGAACCGGCCCGTGCTGGCGCACTACCAGCAGCAAGTGGCGATGGTCAACCGCGACAACGCCTGGTATGCGCGCATGCGCTTTCCGGCCGACTTCGAAGCGGCGCGCGCGGCGGCCGCCACGGCGCTCGGTGTTGCAACGGACGAGATCGTGCTGACGCGCGGCGCCACCGAAGCGCTGCAAATCCTGATCGCCGGCTACAACCGCCTGCGCCCCGGCGACACGGTGCTGTATGCCGATATCGATTACGACAATATGATCACCGTCACGCGCTGGCTGGAACAGCGGCGCGGCGTCCATGTCGTGTCGATTGCCATGCCCGAACCATTCACGCACGACGGCGTGATCGATGCGTATGCGCAGGCGATGGCGCGCCACCCGAAGCTGAAGATGATGCTGCTCACGCATGTGAACCACCGCAACGGCATGGTGCTGCCGGTGGCCCAGATCAGCCGCATGGCGCGCGAGCGCGGCATCGATGTGATCGTCGACACGGCGCACGGCTTCGGCCAGCTCGACATGACGATTCCCGACCTGCAGGCCGATTTTGCCGGCATCAACCTGCACAAATGGATAGGCGCGCCGGTGGGCGTGGGCGCCCTCTATATCAAGCGGGGCAGGGTGGCCGATATCGACCCCTGCATGGGCGAGGTGATGGGCGACGATATCCACACCCGCGTGCATACGGGCACGGTGAACTTTGCCGCCTACCTGAGCTTGCCCATGGCGCTGGACACGCATGCGCAGATCGGCGTGGCCAACAAAGAGGCGCGGCTGCGGCTGCTGCGCAACCGCTGGGTGGAAGCGGCGCGCGGCATCAAGGGGATAGAAGTGCTGGCCTCGGAAGATCCGCGCCTGACCAGCGCCATCGCTTCGTTCCGCCTGAAGGGCAAGACCAGCGTGGCCGACAATTTCGCCTTGTCGAAAAAGCTGGTGCAACAGCACGGCGTGTTTGCCGTGCCGCGCGATGGCCTGGCGTGCGGCGCATGCCTGCGCGTCACACCCGCCATCTTTACGCCCGAATCGCACCTGGACAAGCTGGTGGCAGCCTTGCGCCAGGTCACGCAGGTCGGGTAGCTCGGGTTAGCTGGAACAGCGTAACCCGACAAAACCCGCGACCCCAATTGTCAAGCGCGCAGCGTCGACAATATCGGTTGCAGCACTGCCGCGCCGAGGGCGGCGCTGCGCGCGCCGCTCCAGCCAGTTTGCTGGTCGGGGTCGTTGGCATTGTCCTTGAACGGCAATTCCAGGGTCAGCGACAGGCAGCCAAACGCGTGCGTGACATGCGGCGAGCCCATGGTCAGCACTTCGGGCGTGAACGGGCCGTCTTCGTAGCCGTGTTCGTCCTGGAAGTCGGGGCTGGCCACCTTGAAGTCGGCGATAAAGCGGTCCTGCTCGGCTTTTTGTGCTGGCGTGAAATTTTCCAGCGCATCGCTGCCGGCCACGAACACATACGGCAGGCCTTCGTCGCCATGCACGTCGAGGAACAGGTCGCAGCCGATTTCATGCATCTTCTGTTTCACCAGGAACACTTCCGGGCTGCGCTCCATGGTCGGCGTCATCCATTCGCGGTTCAGGTTGGCGCCGGCCGCGTTGGTGCGCAGGTTGCCGTGCACGGAACCATCCGGGTTCATGTTCGGCACCACGTAGAACACGGCGTCCTGCAGACACTGGCGGGCAAACGGGTTGGCCTGGTCCAGGAGCGCTTCGAGCATGCCTTCGACAAACCATTCGGCCATCGTCTCGCCAGGATGCTGGCGCGCGATGACCCAGACTTTTTTCTCGGCATCGGCGTCGCCGACCACCAGCAGATTCATGTCGCGCCCTTCCACCGTGCTGCCCAGATCGAGCAAACGCACCAGCGGCGACGCCTGCGCGCTGTCGATCAGCGCCAGGTGGCGGTCCCATGGATAGGGCTCGAAATAGGCGTAATACACGCTTTCTTCTTCCGGCGTATGTTCGATGGTCATCACGCTGCCGTCATAGCTGGTCGGCACGCGGAACCAGCTTTCGCGGTCGTAGCTGGCCACGGCCTGGTAGTCCTTCCAGCCGTCCGGGTAGGCGGACTTGCCCGCGTTCATGAAGCGGATCGTGCAGGCTTCGCCTTGCGCGCCTTGCAGGCGGAAGTAAAACCATTGCGTGATGTCGGCGTGCGAGTCCTTGCGGATGTTGAGCTCGATGGATTGCGCATCGTCGGCGCGCAGCACCTCGATCGCGCCGGCGTCGAACTGCTGGCTGATTTTAATGGTCATGATTGTTCCTGGTAAAAACAAGTTAGGGTTTGCATCGTGTGCAATGGCGCGATGATACCCGTTTTGGCCCGGAAGCTGGGGCTAGCGCAGGCCGCCGAAACGCTCATAAAACCATGGTTCGACCTGCGCCGCCTGCTCGTCCTCGCGCCGCAGGGTGGCCAGGATATGCTGTTCCGCCGCCGCATACGTGCGCCGGTACAGCGCGCGCGCCAGCGCATAGGCCTGCGTGCCGGGCCACGGCTCGGGCAGCAGCTCGACCGGCAGTTGCGGGTCGTGCAGCTGCACGCGGCGATACGCGTGCGTCAGCAGCGAGCGGATCACGAAAGCCTGTTCGGGCGCGATGGCCGGCTCATCCTGCAGCAGGGCCAGCAGCGGCTGGAAGCTGGCGATGAATTTTTCGTAGCCGGCCATCACTTCCGACAGATCCCAGCATTCGCCGACCATCTCGCGCAGGGGCCGCGTGCTGACGCCTGGCAACTCTGTGCTGTGGCAGATATACAGCTTGCCCTGCACCTCGTTGCGCACCAGGATGTCTTCCAGCGCATCGCCATTGCTGGCCGGATGGCCGAAGATGCCGGGCGCCACCAGGCCGTAGCCGGCCCACAGCAATTCCTTGCGCAGGGCGCCCCGTTCGGCCGCGTTGATATTGCCGGCCGCGCCGATCACCAGGGTCCAGCTGCCGTCCCAGTGCTTGACCAGCGGCGCGTAGATGCGGCGGTAGGCGCGTTCGAAGCGGGCCAGCGCGTCCGGGCGGATCGCATAGGCGCTGCGGCGGCCATCTCTTTGCGAGCTGAGCCAGCCTTCCTGCGCCAGGCGGAACACGCTGGTGCGCAGCAGGCGGTCGTTGACGCCGAACGGCGCCAGCAGGTCAATCAGGCTGCCCAGCCAGATGGCGCCGCCGCGCGGCACGATGGCGTCGCCAAAAATGGTCATCACCAGCGACTTCGAACGCGGTGGGTCCGTGGCGAGGAAAGCGGCTATCCATGCGGTGCAAGCGGTGTTGTTCATGTGGTCCTGGTCTGGCCGTAAAAAGATATTTCAGGGTATTTCTATAAAGGCAGCAGTTTACTTCGCCCTGCGCCGTGACACGCACTATTTTCCATATGATACCTCCGCAAAAGAAACATAAGATACGGAATTTTAAAACGATTCAAATCAAGTGTATGCAAATAGTTTTATGTATCGTATTATGTGTTGATCGCCTTGCGCTTCAGCGCAAACACAGACATGGGAGACAGATCATGTACGCACAAATGGTTGAAACCGGCCTCAAGAACGTTCGCTCCATCGACGACATGGGCGCGGAAGAGCAGGCTTTCCAGGCACGCATCGACGAAGGCATCAAGATCGAGGCCAAGGACTGGATGCCGGACGCCTACCGCAAGACCCTGATCCGCCAGATTTCGCAGCACGCGCACTCGGAAATCGTCGGTCAATTGCCGGAGGGAAATTGGGTGACGCGCGCGCCGACCCTGAAGCGCAAATCGATCCTGCTGGCCAAGATCCAGGACGAAGCGGGTCACGGCCTGTACCTGTATAGCGCGGCCGAAACCCTGGGCGTGTCGCGCGACGAGCTGCTGGCCGCCTTGCATTCGGGCAAAGCCAAATATTCGAGCATCTTCAACTACCCGACCCTGTCGTGGGCCGACATGGGCGCCATCGGCTGGCTGGTCGACGGCTCGGCCATCATCAACCAGATCCCGCTGTGCCGCTGCTCCTACGGTCCGTATGCGCGCGCCATGATCCGCGTCTGCAAGGAAGAATCGTTCCATGCACGCCAGGGCTACGACATCATGATGTCGCTGTGCAAGGGCACGCCGGCACAGAAAGCCATGGCGCAGGATGCGCTGAACCGCTGGTGGTGGCCTTCCCTGATGATGTTCGGCCCGTCCGACGCCGCTTCCGTCAACAGCGCGCAGTCGGCGCAATGGCGCATCAAGCTGTTCTCGAACGACGAACTGCGCCAGCGCATGGTCGACCAGACCGTGCCGCAGATCGAATACCTGGGCTTGACGGTGCCCGATCCCGATTTGAAATTCAATGCCGAGACCGGCCACTATGAATTCGGCGAGATCGACTGGTCCGAGTTCAACAATGTCCTGAAGGGCAATGGCCCGTGCAACCGCGAGCGCCTGCAAACGCGCGTGAAAGCGTATGAAGATGGCGCATGGTTCCGCGATGCCTTGGTCGCCTACGCCGACAAGCAAGCCGCAGTCAAAGCGGCAGCCTGAATACACATATAAAAGGGGATAGCATCATGAGCAAAGAATGGCCTTTGTGGGAAGTTTTCATCCGCAGCCAGCACGGCCTGGCGCACAAGCATGTGGGCAGCCTGCACGCTTCCGACGCCACCATGGCCGTCAACCATGCGCGCGACGTCTACACGCGCCGCAATGAGGGCGTGAGCATCTGGGTGGTGCGCGCGGCCGATATCGTCGCCAGCAGCCCCGGCGACAAGGGCGCCCTGTTCGAGCCGTCGAACAGCAAGGTCTACCGCCACCCCACCTTCTTCCCGATGCCGGAAGAAGTCAAGAATCTGTGATCGGGATGGCTGTCATGGACGACAAAATCACTCAACAAAAGTTTGACTACTTGCTGCGCCTGGGCGACAACGCCCTGATCCTCAGCCAGCAGCTGTCCCAGCTGTGCGGCAAGGGGCCGGCGCTGGAAGAAGACATGGCGCTGACCAACGTCGCGCTGGACCTCTTGGGCCAGACCCGTTTGTGGTTCAGCTATGCGGCCGAACTGGAAAACGCGGGCCGCGACGAGGACGATATCGCCTTCATGCGCGACGCCCACGACTTCCGCAACTGCCTGCTGGTCGAACAGCCGAACGGCAATTACGCCGACACCATGATGCGCCAGTTCTTCTTCGATACCTGGCACTATTTCCAGCTGCTGGAGCTGGCCAAGGCTAGCGATGCGCGCATCGTCGAAGTGGCGCAAAAGTCGATCAAGGAAGTGACGTACCACCTGCGCCGCAGCGGCGACCTGGTGGTGCGGCTGGGCGACGGTACGCTTGACAGCCACCAGAAAACGCAGGCCGCGGCCGATGCGCTGTGGATGTACACGGGCGAGATGTTCCAGTATGACGCGGTCGACAGCGCCATGGCGGCGGCCGGCATCGCGCCGCCGTGTGAGCTGCTGCGCGCTTCTTTCCTCGAACACGTGGCCGAGATCTTTGCCGAAGCGACGTTGACCATGCCGGCGCCCGACGCCTGGATGCAAAAGGGCGGCAAGCAGGGCAAGCACACGGAACACCTGGGCTTTATTCTGGCCGAGATGCAGTTCCTGCAGCGCGCCTATCCCGGGGCGGAGTGGTAATGAACACGCAGGCAGCTACCCTCGACGCGGGCCAGGTCTGGTCCTGGCTGGCCGAGGTGCCGGACCCGGAAATCCCCGTCATTTCGGTGGTGGACCTGGGCATCGTGCGCGCCGTCGAGGTGACCGGCAGCGACGCCTGCGTGGTGACGATCACCCCGACCTATTCGGGCTGCCCGGCGATGCAGGTGATCGCCGATGCGGTGACGGACGCATTGCGCGAACACGGCGTGAATAAGGTCACGCTGGTGAACCAGCTGTCGCCGGCCTGGACCACCGACTGGATGAGCGACGAGGGCAAGGCCAAGCTGAAAGGCTATGGCATCGCCCCGCCGCAGCAGCAGGTGATCGATATCAGCGGCTTGAAGGGGGGAGTCAAGCGCGTGGCGATGCCGAAGCTGGAGGTGGTCTGCCCGAACTGCGGTTCGACCCACACGCAGCTGACCAGCCAGTTCGGCTCCACGCCCTGCAAGGCGCTGTACAAATGCCTCGATTGCCGCGAACCGTTCGATTACTTCAAGTGCCACTAGCATGCAGTGTGTAGAAACTGGAGATGAAGCATGAGTAAATTTTATCCGCTGTCGGTGTCCAAGGTGCGCAATGAAACGCGCGACACCATCGCCGTCACCTTCGACGTGCCGCCCGAGTTGCAGCAGCAGTTCCGCTTCCAGCAGGGCCAGCACCTGACCTTGCGCGCCAACATCAATGCCGAAGACGTGCGCCGTTCGTATTCCATCTGTTCGGCGGTGCAGGACGGCACGCTGCGCGTGGCCATCAAGCGCACGCCCGGCGGCGCGTTTTCCACCTGGGCCAACGATACCCTGAAAGCCGGTACGACCATCGAGGTGATGCCGCCGATGGGCCACTTCAACGTGCCGCTCGACTGCGTCAACCGCAAGCACTACCTGGCGTTCGCCTCGGGCAGCGGCATCACGCCGATACTGTCCATCATCAAGACCACCCTGCTGACGGAGCCGTTGAGCCGCTTCACCCTGTTCTACGGCAACCGCGCCTCGTCGTCCGTGATCTTCAAGGAAGAACTGACGGATTTGAAGGATGTGTACCTGGAGCGTTTGAACCTGGTCTACGTGATGAGCCGCGAGCAGCAGGACATCGAGCTGTTCAACGGGCGCATCACGCAGGAAAAATGCGAGCAGTTCCTCCAGCACTGGATCCGTGTCGAAGACTACGACCACGCCTTTATCTGCGGCCCCGAAGACATGATGCTGGGCGTGTCCGCCGCGCTGCAGGCGGCCGGCATGCCCAAGCAGAACATCAAGATCGAACTGTTCGCCGCCAGCATCCCGAAAAACGCGCACAAGCCGCGCGCACAGCTCGACGCCGGCGCCGTCAAGGAAACGGAAGTGACCGTGATTTTGGACGGCAACCACACCACCTTCACGATGGACAAGGACAAGGAATCCCTGCTCGACGCCGGCCTGCGCCAAGGCATCGACATGCGCTATTCCTGCAAGGGCGGCGTATGCTCCACCTGCCGCTGCAAGGTCCTCGACGGCAAGGTCGAGATGGACGTCAACTACGCGCTGGAAGACTACGAAGTGGCTCGCGGATTTGTGCTGAGCTGCCAGAGTTTTCCTGTGACCGACAAGGTCGTGGTGGACTTTGACCAGGCAGAATAAAAGCCGACCCTAAACGACATCTGGGGTCGGACCCTCAGGGTCCGACCCCGGCAGTGGCACCTGGGTTAAAAATAACGTATACGAGACACGCCATGACCTACCAAAACATCCTTTTCACCATCGAGCAGGGCATCGCCACGCTGACCCTGAACCGCCCGGACAAGCTCAACAGCTTCACCCAGGCCATGCACGAGGAAGTGCGCGACGCCGTCGCCAAAGTCAACGCTGACAATTCCGTGCGCGTGTTCGTGCTGACCGGCGCCGGCCGTGGTTTCTGCGCCGGCCAGGACCTGTCCGACCGCGCCGTCGAACCGGGCTCGAAAGGCGTGGACCTGGGCGAGTCGGTGGAAAAAAACTATGCGCCGCTGGTGCTGGCGTTAAAAGCCTTGCCGATGCCGGTGATCTGCGCCGTCAACGGCGTGGCGGCCGGCGCCGGCGCCAACCTGGCGCTGGCCTGCGATATCGTTATCGCCGGCAAATCGGCCAGCTTTGTCGAAGTGTTCTGCAAGCTGGGCCTGATACCCGACACGGGTGGCACCTTCTTTTTGCCGCGCCTGGTCGGTTCCGCGCGCGCCATGGGCATGGCCATGCTGGGCGAAAAACTGACGGCCGAAAAAGCCGAAGACTGGGGCCTGATCTGGAAGTGCGTGGACGACGCCGAGCTGGCCGCCGAAACGCGCAAGCTGGCCGTGCATTTCTCCACGGCGCCAACCAAGGGCCTGGCGTTGACCAAACAGGCGCTGGCCGCGAGCGGCGCCAATACCCTGCCGCAGCAGCTGGCGCTGGAAGCGCGCATGATGAGCGAACTGGGCAACAGCGACGATTACCGCGAGGGCGTGTCGGCCTTTATGGAAAAACGCGCAGCACAATTCAAGGGACACTAAGATGGCAGCTCTGGACAACAACAGCATCGTCGCCGTGATCGGCAGCGGCGCCATGGGCGCCGGCATCGCGCAGGTGGCGGCGGCAGCCGGCTACCGTGTCAAACTGTACGACACGCACGCTGAAGCCGTCAGCAAGGCCATACAGGACATCGGCAAGATGTATGTCAAGCTGGCCGAAAAGGGCCGCATGACGGCGCAAGAAGCGCAGGAAGCCAGCGCGCGCCTGCAGGCCGCCAGCAGTCTGCAAGACGTGTCCGACGCGTCGCTGGTGGTCGAAGCCATCGTTGAAAACCTCGACGTCAAGCGCGGCCTGTTCGCCGACCTGGAAGCGCTGGTGGGTGACGACTGCATCCTGGCCACCAATACCTCGTCGATTTCCGTCACGGCGATTGCCGCCAAGCTGCGCCGCCCGGAACGCCTGGTCGGCATGCACTTCTTTAACCCGGTGCCGCTGATGGCGCTGGTCGAAGTGATCAGTGGACTGGCCACCAGCGACGAGGTCGCCGCTACTGTCTACGACACTTCCATCGCCTGGGGCAAGCAACCCGTGCATGCGAAATCGACGCCCGGCTTTATCGTCAACCGCGTGGCGCGTCCGTTCTACGCCGAAGGCTGGCGCCTGCTCAGCGAGCAGGCCGGCGACGCCGCCACCATCGACGCGGTGCTGCGCGAGGCGGGCGGCTTTCGCATGGGCCCGTTCGAGCTGATGGACCTGATCGGCCACGATGTCAATTTCTCGGTCACGCAATCGGTGTTCGGCGCCTACTTCAACGACCCGCGCTTTACGCCCTCGGTGCTGCAGCAGGAAATGGTCAATGCGGGCTTTTTGGGCCGCAAGTCGGGCCGTGGTTTTTACCGGTATGGCGAAGGCGCCAGCGTGCCTGCGGCGCAGCAGGAAAGCGCCCAGCCGCGCCCCGAAGTGGTGGCCCTGTCCAGCGCCGTCGGCGGCGACGGCCGTGGCCACACGGGCGTCATCCATGCGCTGGTGCGGCGCCTGGAAGCGTCCGGCATCGGTGTCACCAGCCGCGTCACGCTCGAAGGCCAGGCCAGCGACACGGCGCCGGCCCTGCATTGCAACGGCGCCGCCATTTACCTGACGGATGGCCGCAGCGCCACCCAGCGCGCACAGGACAACAGCCACGCCGACACGGTGCTGTTCGACCTGGCGCTCGACTATGCGACAGCCAAACGCGTGGCGCTGGCGCGCGCCGACCAGTGCGGCGACGAAGCCTGGGCTGCCGCCGTCGGCCTGTTCCAGGCGGCCGGCTTTGCCGTCACGCGCCTGGACGACGTGCCGGGCCTGGCCGTGATGCGCACGGTGGCCATGCTGGCCAACGAAGCGGCCGACGCCGTCAACCAGGGCGTGTGTACGGCCGCCGCCGTCGATATCGCCATGCAGAAGGGCGTCAATTATCCGCGCGGACCGCTGGCCTGGGCCGATGCGGTCGGCGTCCAACATGTCGTGACCGTGCTGCACCACCTGGCGCAAGGCTATGGCGAAGACCGCTACCGCGTCTCGCCGCTGCTGCGCCGCAAACTCGCCAATGGAGCATCGTTTCATGCCGAATGAAGACCATCAAATGAGCGCCCAGGCGCTGGCAGAAGCGGCCGCCGCCTCCATGCTGTCGCGCGACAGCGCCACGCAGGCCCTGGGCATCGCCCTGGATGAAGTGGGCCCTGGCCATGCGCGCATGACCATGACAGTGCGCGCCGACATGCTCAACGGTCACCAGAGCTGCCACGGCGGTTTTATCTTCGCCCTGGCCGACAGCGCGTTTGCGTTTGCCTGCAACAGCTACAACCTCAACACCGTGGGGGCAGGCTGCACCATCGACTACCTGGCGCCGGGCCGCGAGGGCGACGTGCTGGTGGCCGACGCCGTCGAGCAGGCGCTGGCGGGCAAGAGCGGCGTCTACGACGTCAGGGTCAGCAACCAGGACGGCCGCGCGATCGCGCTATTTCGCGGCAAGTCGATCCGCGTGGCCGGTGAAGTGATCCAAGAGCAGGCTTGAACTGCCCCACACCGAACAGTTATAGAATCAACAGGAGACAATCATGGTCCAACGTACGCCTTCCCCGAATGACCTCGAGCCCATCGAGCGCGCCAGCAAGGACGAGTTGCAAGCCTTGCAGCTCGAACGCATGCAATGGACGCTCAGGCACGCCTATGACAACGTGCCCCATTACCGCGCCGCCTTTGACGCGGCGGGCGTGCATCCGGACGACCTGAAATCCTTGTCCGATCTTTCCAAATTTCCGTTCACCGATAAAAAGGTCTTGCGCGACAATTATCCGTTCGGCCTGTTTGCCGTGCCGCGCGAGCAGGTGGTGCGCATCCACGCCTCGAGCGGCACCACCGGCAAGGCCACGGTGGTCGGCTACACGCAGAACGATATCGATACCTGGGCCAATGTGGTGGCCCGTTCGATCCGCGCCGGCGGTGGCCGCGCGGGCGACATGGTGCATATCTCCTACGGCTACGGCCTGTTTACGGGCGGCCTGGGCGCGCATTACGGCGCCGAGCGCCTGGGCTGCACGGTAATCCCGATGTCGGGCGGCCAGACCGAAAAACAGGTGCAGCTGATCCAGGATTTCAAGCCGTCCATCATCATGGTCACACCGTCGTACATGCTCAATATCATCGAGGAATTCACGCGCCAGGGACTGGACCCGGCCGATTCGTCGCTGAAGGTCGGCATCTTCGGCGCCGAGCCGTGGACCGACGCCATGCGCTCGGAAATCGAAGCGCGCGCCGGCATCGACGCGGTCGATATCTACGGCCTGTCCGAAGTGATGGGCCCTGGCGTGGCGTCCGAATGCATCGAGAGCAAGGACGGTCCGGTGATCTGGGAAGACCATTTTTACCCCGAGATCATCGACCCGGAAACGGGCGAAGTGCTGCCCGACGGCGAGGAGGGCGAGCTGGTATTCACCTCGCTGTCGAAGGAGGCGCTGCCCATCATCCGCTACCGCACGCGCGACCTGACCCGCTTGCTGCCGCCGACTTCGCGCTCGATGCGCCGCATCGGCAAGATCACGGGCCGCTCGGACGACATGCTGATCATCCGTGGTGTGAATGTGTTCCCGACGCAGATCGAAGAGCTGATTTTGAAGATGCCGAAGCTGGCGCCGCAATATCAATTGGTGGTGACGCGCGACGGCCACCTGGACAAACTGGAAGTGATCGCCGAACTGCGCATCGACATGAGCGCGACCATCTCGGCCAGCGAAACCGACGGCCTGGCGCGCGAGCTGGAACAGCGCATCAAGACCCATGTGGGCGTGAGCACCCGCGTGCGCCTGGTGGCCGCTTCGGGCATCGAACGCACACTGACCGGCAAGGCCAGGCGCGTGGTCGACCAGCGCCCGAAGATTTTCTCCTGATAGTTTGAACAAGAAAACGAACAAGGAACCGAACATGAACGACGCTTTTATCTGTGACGCTGTGCGTACCCCGTTTGGCCGCTATGGCGGCGCTTTGGCGACCGTGCGCGCCGATGACCTGGGCGCGCTGCCGATCGCCGCGCTGATCGCGCGCAATCCTTCCGTCGACTGGGCCGCCATTGACGACGTCTTTTATGGCTGCGCCAACCAGGCCGGCGAAGACAACCGCAACGTGGGCCGCATGGCCGCGCTGCTGGCCGGCCTGCCGGTCGACGTGCCGGCCAATACCATCAACCGCCTGTGCGGCTCCAGCCTGGACGCCGTGGGCCTGGCGGCGCGCTCGATCAAGGCCGGTGAAGCGCACTTGATCATCGCCGGCGGTGTGGAAAGCATGACGCGCGCGCCTTTCGTGATGGGCAAGGCCGACAGCGCTTTCTCGCGGGCGGCAAAAATCGAAGACACCACCCTGGGCTGGCGCTTCGTCAACGGCAAGATGAAGGCGCAGTACGGCATCGACACCATGCCGGAAACGGCGGAAAACGTGGCCGTGGAATTCGGCATCAGCCGCGCCGACCAGGACGCGCTGGCGCTGCGCAGCCAGCAGCGCTGGGCGGCCGCCCACGCGGCCGGCGTGTTCGAACGCGAAATCGTGCCGGTGGCCGTGCCGCAAAAGAAGGGCGAGCCGAAAATGGTCACCACCGACGAACATCCGCGCCCCGATACTTCGCTGGAGATGCTGGCCAAGCTCAAGGGCGTCGTCAAGCTTGACGGCACCGTCACGGCCGGCAATGCCTCGGGCCTGAACGATGGCGCCTGCGCCATTTTGCTGGCCTCCGGCGCCGCCGTCGACAAGTACAAATTGACACCGCGCGCAAAAGTGCTGGGCATGGCCACGGCCGGCCTGGCGCCGCGCATCATGGGCTTCGGCCCGTCGCCGGCCACGCGCAAGGTGCTGGCGCAGACCGGTCTCACCATCGAACAGATGGACGTGATCGAACTGAACGAAGCATTTGCCGCGCAGGCGCTGGCGGTGACGCGCGACCTGGGCCTGGCCGACGACGCGGCCCACGTGAATCCGAATGGCGGCGCGATCGCCATCGGCCATCCGCTGGGCGCTTCCGGTGCGCGCCTGGTGATGGCCGCCCTGAACCAGCTCGAACGCACCGGTGGGCGCTATGCGCTGTGCACCATGTGCATCGGCGTGGGGCAGGGGATTGCCGTCGTGATTGAACGCATCTGAACGAGTATAAAAGAGCAATACAAAAAGGCGCAGGCTAGTCAAAAAGCGCCAACCATACATTGACCGTAGTGCCAACCTGGTGGAGACCACAATGATTGCCAACCTCTTCAAGAAAACCCTGATCGCCGGCGTGCTGGCCATGTCTGCCGCTGGCGCTTATGCGGCCGACAATATCAAGATCGGTTCCGTATTGTCCGTCACGGGCCCGGCCGCCTTTTTGGGCGACCCCGAACTGAAAACCCTGCAGCTGTATATCGAAAAAATCAACGCGGCCGGCGGCGTATTGGGCCGCAAGCTCGAACTGGTGCACTACGACGACGGCAGCGACGCGGCCAAGGCCAACGGCTTTACCAAGCGCCTGATCGAGTCCGACAAGGTCGATGTGCTGATCGGCGGCACCACCACCGGCGCGACGATGGCGATGGCGCCGCTGGTCGAGCGCGCCAGCCTGCCATTCATCTCGCTGGCCGGCGCCGTGGTGGTCATCGATCCGGTGAAAAAATGGGTCTTCAAAACGCCGCATACCGACCGCATGGCGGCCGAAAAGGTATTCGAAGACATGAAGAAGCGCGGCATCACCAAGGTCGGCCTGCTGTCGGAAACCAGCGGCTTTGGCGCGTCGGGGCGCAAGGAATCGCAGATCGTCGCCTCCAAGTACGGCATCACCCTGGTATCAGATGAAACCTACGGCCCGAAAGACACCGACATCACGGCCCAGCTGACCCGCATCAAGAACACGGCCGGCGTGCAGGCGGTGTTCGTGTTCGGCCTGGGCCAGGGCCCTGCCGTGGTCACCAAGAACTATGGCCAGCTGGGCATGACGGCGCTGCCGCTGTACCAGTCGCACGGCGTGGCCTCGGATGAATACCTGAAGTTGTCGGGCAAGGCCGCCGAAGGCGTGCGCCTGCCCACGCCGGCGCTGCTGATCGGCGCCATGCTGCCGGACGCCGATCCGCAAAAGGCCATCGTCGTCGGCTACGACAAGACCTACAAGGACCGCTACAAGATCGATCCGTCGACCTTTGGCGGCTATGCGCTGGACGCCTTGAACCTGTCGGTCGACGCCATCAAGCGCGCCGGCGGCACCGACCGCGAAAAAGTGCGCGCCGCGCTGGAGTCGACC
The DNA here is from genome assembly GCF_001677885.1 of Janthinobacterium psychrotolerans. Classification (GTDB taxonomy): domain Bacteria; phylum Pseudomonadota; class Gammaproteobacteria; order Burkholderiales; family Burkholderiaceae_D; genus Janthinobacterium; species Janthinobacterium psychrotolerans. The sequence continues at coordinate 68,266 of NZ_LOCQ01000060.1, forward strand.
AAGGGTTTTGTGGGCACCACCGGCGTGTTCAATATGTCAGCCAAGGACCATATGGGCCTGGACCTGTCGGCTTTCCGCATGGTCGAAGTGAAGAACGGCGAATGGCAATTGTCGAAGTAATGTTCGCAATACGGTAAGCCAGAAGCATCCGCGCGGGCCGCCCTGGAGGGCGGCCCGCGCGCAGCCGAACATATTGGAGACATCATGGAAGTCGCACAATTTCTACAATTTCTGTATTCCGGGATGACGGTCGGTTCCGCCTATGCGCTGGCGGCGCTGGGCTTTACCATCATCTACAACACCAGCGGCGTGATCAACTTCGCGCAAGGTGAATTCATCATGCTGGGCGGGATGCTGGCCGCCGTGATGTCGGCCGCCGGCGTGCCGCTGCCGCTGGCCATTTTCCTGGCCGTGATCGCCACCGGCCTGGTGGGCCTCCTGATGGAAAAAACCGTGATCGAGCCGGCGCAGAACGCGCAGGTCATCACTTTGCTGATCATTACCATCGGCGCTTCCCTGGTGCTGCGCGGCCTGGTGCAGATCTGGCTGGGCAAGGACACGCATTCGCTGCCGGCCTTTTCCGGCGATACGTCGATTCAATTCCTCGGCGCCAGCCTGTTGCCGCAAAGCCTGTGGGTGCTGGGCGTCACCATTATCATCGTGCTGGTGCTGGGCTGGTTCTTCGGGCGCACCCTGATGGGCAAGGCCATGCTGGCCACCTCGCACAACAAGCTGGCCGCGCAACTGGTCGGCATCAACACCCGCAAGGTACTGCTGTTCTCGTTCGGCCTGTCGGCGCTTTTGGGCGCGGCTGGCGGCATCCTGGTCGCCCCCATCACGTACACGTCCTACGACGCCGGCATCATGCTGGGCCTGAAGGGCTTTGTGGCGGCCGTATTGGGTGGCTTGGGTGGCGGCGCGGGCGCGATCGCCGGTGGCCTGATCCTCGGCGTCGCCGAAGCGATGACGGCTGGCTACATCTCGTCGGCCTACAAGGACGCGGTACCGTTCGTGCTGATCCTGCTGATCCTGTTCTTCCTGCCGCAAGGCCTGTTCGGCGCTAAAAATTCGGAGCGTGTATGACGACCTTCTTCTCCCGCTCGCGCCATGCCGGCCTGCTGGTGCTGGCGCTGATCCTGGCCATTTTGCCGCTCTTTCTCACCAACGCGTTCTACTATGACGTGGCGATCCGCATTGCGCTGAACGCCATCGTCGTCATCGGCCTCAATCTCTTGATGGGCTATACGGGCCAGATCAGTCTCGGCCACGCGGGCTTCTATGGCCTGGGCGCGTATGCCTCGGCCGTGCTGACCACCCACTACGGCTGGCCGCCGCTGGCCGCCTTGGGCGCCGGCGCGGTCGCCACCGGCCTGCTGGCGCTGCTGCTGGCGCGTCCGGTATTGAAACTCAAGGGCCATACCCTGGCCATGGCCACTCTGGGCCTGGGCATCATCATTTCCATCGTCATCAACAACGAAACGCAATGGACCGGCGGCCCGGACGGCATTGGCGTGTCCGCCTTCAGTGTCGCCGGCCTGGAGATCGCCGGCGAAAAATCATGGTACCTGGTGTGCGCCGTCTTGCTGCTGCTGGTGACCTGGCTGGCGCTGAACCTGATCGATTCGCCCGTCGGCCGCGCGCTGCAGGCCATTCACGGTTCGGAAGTGGCGGCGCGCGTGGTTGGTGTCGACACCACCCGCTTCAAGGTGCGCGTCTTCGTGCTGTCGGCCGTGATCGCCAGTATCGCCGGCAGCATCAGCGCCCACTACATCGGCTTCATCACCCCCAACCTGGCCGGCTTCTTCCACTCGATCGAGCTGGTGACGATGGTGGTGGTGGGCGGCATGGCGTCGATCTTCGGCTCCATTATCGGCGCGGCGCTGCTGACGATATTGCCGCAGCTGCTGTCCAGTTTTGAAGGCTGGGAAACGGTGGTGTTTGGCGTGATTTTGATGGCCACCATGATCTTCATGCCCAAGGGCCTGGTCCCGAGCCTGGCCAGCCGTTCGCGCAAGCGGGCTGGCACGCCAACCGCGCCGAAGGCGCCGGCCAAACCTGTGCAGGAGGTGTGAGATGCTGACGATTAACAACCTGAGCAAGAGTTTCGGCGGCGTGCACGCGGTGCAGGATGTCAGCTTTACCGTCAAGGAAGGCCATATCCACTCCGTGATCGGCCCGAACGGCGCCGGCAAGACCACCCTGTTCAACCTGATCACCGGGGTCTATACGCCGACCAAAGGCGAGATTTTGCTCAATGGCGAGAACGTGGCCGCCATGCCGCCCGATGCGCTGGCGCGGCGCGGCATGAGCCGCACTTTTCAAAACCTGCAGGTGTGCATGAACATGACGGCGATCGACAATGTAATGGTCGGCGCCCATCTGCGCCTGAACCAGAACCTGTTCGCTTCCATGCTGCGTCTGCCATCGGTGCGCCGCGCGGACGCCGCCTGTCGCGACGAGGCGGCGCAGCTGATGGAATTCGTTGGCGTGGGCCGCCATATCGATGACGAGGCGGGCCAGATGTCGTATGGCGCGTTAAAACGCCTGGAGATCGCGCGTGCGCTGGCGGCCAAGCCGAAGGTGCTGCTGCTCGATGAACCGGCCGCTGGCCTGAACCATACCGAAACGGGCGAGATCGAAGCCTTGATCCGCAAGGTGGCGCAATCGGGCGTGACGGTGGTGCTGGTCGAGCACGACATGAAGCTGGTGATGAATCTGTCGGACCATATCCTGGTGCTCGACTATGGCAAGAAGCTGGCCGAAGGGACCGCCGCCGAAGTGCGCGCGAATCCCGACGTGGTGGCGGCGTACCTGGGAGTGGCGGCATGATGAAGATGGAAACACCTCAAACACCGCTGGTGCTCGATATCAAGGGCCTCACCAGCCACTACGGCCGCATCCAGGCGCTGCACGGCATCGACCTGCAGGTGCGCCAGGGCCAGCTGGTGGCGCTGGTGGGCGCCAATGGCGCCGGCAAGACCACCTTGCTGCGGGCAATTTCGGGCGTGCAGCCGATCAGCGCCGGCAGCATCACCTTTGCCGGCCAGGACATCAGCCGCGCCAGCGCCGACAAGCGCGTGCGCGCCGGTATCTGCCAAGTGCCGGAAGGGCGGCAGGTATTCGGTCCGATGACGGTGGAAGACAATCTGCGCCTGGGCGCCTTTACCCGCCCGCAGCAGGAAGTGGCCGGCGAGATCGAGCGCATGTATGGCCTGTTCCCGATCCTGAAGGAAAAGCGTCTTTTACTTGCCGGCACCCTGTCCGGCGGCCAGCAGCAGATGCTGGCCATGGCGCGTGCGCTGATGGGCCGCCCGCAACTGCTGCTATTGGATGAGCCGAGCATGGGCCTGGCGCCGCTCCTGATTGCCGAGATCTTCCGCATCGTCGCCGAACTGCGCGACCGCGGCATCACGATTTTCCTGGTCGAGCAGAACGCCCACGCGGCGCTGTCGATCGCCGATGTCGGCTACGTGATCGAGACGGGCGCCATCACCCTGTCCGGTCCGGGGCCGGAACTGCTGCATAACGAGCAGGTACAAAGCGCTTATTTAGGTATGTAACCCTGGGCATGTAAGGAGTCTGTATGGTCAAAGTCTACGAAATCAACGGCATCACCCCCGTCGTCCACCCGTCCGCCTATGTGCACCCGAGCGCGGTGCTGATCGGCGACGTGATCGTCGGTCCGCGCTGCTATATCGGGCCGCTGGCCTCGATCCGCGGCGACTTCGGGCGCCTGATCCTGGAAGAGGGCGCCAATCTGCAGGACACCTGCGTGATGCACGGCTTTCCCGGCTGCGACACGGTGGTCGAAGTCGACGGCCATGTGGGCCACGGCGCCGTGCTGCACGGCTGCCGCATCGGCCGCAATGCGCTGGTCGGCATGAATGCGGTGGTGATGGACAACGCCGTCATCGGCGAAGAGTCCATCGTCGCCGCCATGAGTTTCGTGAAAGCCGGCATGATCGTCGCGCCGCGCAGCATGGTGGTGGGCACCCCGGCCAAGATCATGCGCAGCCTGACTGACGACGAGATCAAATGGAAAACCTCGGGCACCGGCCAGTACCACGAACTGGCCGTGCGCTCCATGCACACCATGCGCGAAGTCGAGGCGCTGACGCAAGTCGAAGCGAACCGCCAGCGACTCAATTTTGAATCGGCGCTGCCGCTGCATCTGCACAAGAACGCGGCTGCGCAATAACCAATATAGGAATACGAACCATGGCTCATGTTTCAACTTTACAAAGCCTGATCGCCGGCCGCTGGCTGGGAGAATCGGCCGCCGTGCCGCTGCACAGCGCCCTGAACAACAACGTGATTTATCACACCCACGCCGAGAAGATCGATTTCGAGGAAGCCGTTACCTATGCCCGCAAGACGGGCGTGCCAGGCCTGATGGCGCTGGACTTCCAGCAGCGCGCCGCGCGCCTGAAAGCGCTGGCGCTGTACCTGGTCGACCGCAAGGAAGAGCTGTATGTGATCTCGCATTTGTCGGGCGCCACGCGCGCCGACAGCTGGGTCGATATCGAAGGCGGCACCGGCACCCTGTTTGCCTACGCCAGCATGGGCAGCAACGAACTGCCGTCGTCGAACGTGCTGCACGAAGGCCCGGCCATCGCGCTCGGCAAGAAGGGCGGTTTCGCCGGCACCCACATCCTGGTGCCGCGCGGCGGCCTGGCCGTGCATATCAATGCCTTCAACTTCCCGATCTGGGGCCTGCTGGAAAAGTTCGCGCCGAGCTTTTTGGCCGCCATGCCCTGCATCGCCAAGCCGGCCACCGCCACCAGCTATCTGACGCAGGCCGTGGTGCGCATGATGCATGAATCGGGCTTGCTGCCCGAGGGCAGCCTGCAACTGGTGATCGGTTCCACCGGCGACCTGCTCGACCGCCTGAACGGCCAGGATGTCGTCACGTTTACCGGCTCGGCGGCCACCGCCGCCAAGCTGCGCACCAATCCGAACCTGATCGCCCAGTCGGTGCCATTCAACGGCGAAGCCGATTCGCTCAACTGCGCCATCCTGGCGCCGGACGTCACGCCGGACGACGTGGAGTTCGACCTGTTCGTCAAGGAAGTGGTACGCGAAATGACGGGCAAGTCGGGCCAGAAGTGCACGGCGATCCGCCGCGTGATCGTGCCCGATCATCTGTTGGATGCGGTCGGCGCGCGCCTGCGCGAACGCCTCGCCAAGGTGGTGGTGGGCGACCCCTCGATCGAGGGCGTGCGCATGGGGGCACTGGCTTCGAAAGAACAGCAGAATGACGTGGCCGAAAGGGTCGCCACGCTGTCCAAGGGTAACGAGGTGGTGTTCGGCGCGGCCGACGGTTTTAATCCTTTGGGCGAAGGCGCTCTTGATGGCAGCTTCTTCTCGCCAACATTGCTGATGTGCCGCAACGCGTTTGGCAACGACGCCGTGCATGACGTCGAAGCATTCGGCCCGGTCAGCACCATGATGGGCTACAGCGATATCGACGAGGCGCTGGCCTTGGCCGCGCGCGGCAAGGGTAGTTTGGTGAGCACACTGGTCACGCGCGACCCGAAACTGGCCGCGCGCGTGGTGCCGCTGGTGGCCGCCACCCATGGCCGCGTGCATATCCTGGAACGCGAAGCGTCGGTCGATTCGACCGGCCACGGTTCGCCTTTGCCGCAGCTGAAACACGGCGGCCCTGGCCGCGCCGGCGGCGGCGAGGAGCTGGGCGGCGTGCGCGCCGTGCGCCACTATCTGCAGCGCGCGGCGGTGCAGGGCTCGCCCACCATGCTGGCGGCCGTCACCGGTGAATACGTGCGTGGCGCCGCCGTCAACGAAAGCCCGATCCACCCGTTCCGCAAGCATTTCGAAGACCTGAAAACGGGCGACTCGCTGCTGACCCACCGTCGCACGGTGAGCGAAGCGGACATCGTCGCCTTTGGCGGCATCTCGGGTGACTTCTTCTATATGCACTTCGACGAAATCGCGGCGAAGGAATCGCAGTTCGGCAAACGCATCGCCCACGGCTACTTCGTGCTGTCGGCCGCCGCCGGCCTGTTTGTCTCGCCCGGCGTCGGCCCGGTGCTGGCCAACTACGGGCTGGACAACCTGCGTTTCGTGGCGCCGGTGGCGATAGGGGACACCATCCGCGCCCGCCTGACCTGCAAGCGCAAGGTGGACCGCAACCGCAAGGACGTGTTTGGCGTCGGCCAGGGCGTGGTGGCGTGGGACGTGCAGGTCACCAACCAGAACGATGAGCTGGTGGCCAGCTATGACATCCTGACCCTGGTCTCGAAGCGCGAGTAAGTATTACAAGGCCAGGCCGAAGGGGTTATCGATGCTGTGAGCCGGTTCGGTAAACCACTTCGGTCCCGCTTGCGTCATGTAAAAATGATCCTCATGGCGGATGCCGAATTCACCGGGGATGCAGATCATCGGCTCGTTCGAAAAGCACATGCCGACGTCCAGTGGCGTAGTGTCGCTGCCGACCAGGTAAGGCCACTCGTGGATGTCGAGGCCGATGCCGTGGCCGGTGCGGTGCGGCAGGCCCGGCAGCTTGTAGCCGGGGCCAAAGCCATCTGACACCAAAGACACGCGCGCGGCGCGGTCGACGTCGCCGCAGGGCACGCCCAACTGCGCTGCCGCGAAGGCCGCCGCCTGCGCTTTCTTTTCGCTGTTCCACACGCTGCGCTGGCGCTCGCTGATGGCGCCGAACACATAGGTGCGCGTGATGTCGGAGATATAGTTCAGCACCTGGCAGCCCGTGTCGATCAGCACCGTGTCGCCCGCCTTTAACGTCTGCACATAGTTCACGCCATGCGGATAGGCCGTCGCCTCGCCGAACAGGACGATGCAAAAGTACGAGCGGGGCGCGCCCACCTTGCGGTGCGCACGGCTGATGAATTCCTCCACTTCCACCGTCGTGATGCCTTCGTGCAGCATGCTGGCGGTGGCCACGTGCACAGCCAGCGTCATGTCCATCACGCGCTGCATCAGGGCGATTTCTGCCGGCGACTTGCGGCTGCGGCAGTGGGCGGTGACGGCGCGCGCGTTTTCCAGCGCATAGCCGGCGGCCAGCGGCTTGATGCCGTCGTAGATAAAGAAGGCGGCGCTTTCGCAGATGCCCACGCGCGGCGGTTGATCCGCGTTTTGCGCCACCCCCATGCGCGCCAGCACGTCGACGAACAGCTGGTACGGGCTTTCATGCTCTTCCCAGCAGTTGACCTTGCCCTCGATCTGCATGAAGCCCTGCAAGGTGCTTTCCTCGAACGCCGGGGCGATATATTCCAGGCTGCCGGTGGCGGGCAGGATGGCGCCCACCATGCGTTCGCTGGCATACCATTTGGTGCCCGTGAAATAGGTGAGGTTGGCGCCCGCGTTCAGGTAGATCGCGGCGATGCCGTGCTGGCGCATGAAGGACTGCGCCGTGGCGATGCGCTGCGCGTGTTCGTCCTTGCCGATGGCGGCCATGCCGGCCGTCATGTCCGACAATGTGGACAGTGCTTCCTCGATTGATTTGCCGCCGATGCCGATGCCGCCGGCGTTCATGACGCTATCCATGCCTGCTCCCCAAAGATCATTCAGAAGGCAGGCATGATAGCAGCCGCCTCTGTGAAAGGGGCGGCGCAGAAGTCCTTATCTTCCCAGCTGCGTGCGTACGCGCGCGATGGCTTCACGTACCTGCCGCGGCGCGGTGCCTCCCACGTGGTCGCGCGCGGCCACGGAACCTTCCAGCGTCAGTACCTCGAACACGTCTTCGCCCGTCAATGGCGAGAAGGCGCGCAACTGCTCCAGCGACAGGTCGGCCAGGTCGCAGCCGGCGTCGACACAGGCGCGCACGGCCAGCGCCACCGCTTCATGGGCGTCGCGGAACGGCAGGCCTTTCTTGACCAGGTAATCGGCCAGGTCGGTTGCGGTGGCGTAGCCTTGCAGGGCAGCCGCGCGCATCGCTTCCGGTTTCACCGTGATGCCGCCGGCCATGTCGGCGAAGATGCGCAGGGTGTCGATGACGGTATCGACCGTGTCGAACAGCGGTTCCTTGTCTTCCTGGTTGTCCTTGTTGTAGGCCAGCGGCTGGCCTTTCATCAGGGTCAGCAGGCCGATCAGATGGCCGTAGACGCGGCCGGTCTTGCCACGCGCCAGTTCCGGCACGTCCGGGTTTTTCTTTTGCGGCATGATCGACGAGCCGGTGCAGAAGCGGTCGGCGATATCGATAAAGCCGATGCGCGGGCTCATCCAGATCACCAGTTCTTCGGCCATGCGCGACACGTGCATCATCAAGACGGCCGAGGCGGCGCAGAACTCGATGGCGAAATCGCGGTCCGAGACGGCGTCGAGCGAGTTGTGGCAGACGTCGTCAAAGCCCAGCGTTTTGGCCACGCGCAGGCGGTCGATCGGGAAGGTGGTGCCGGCCAGTGCGGCCGCGCCCAGCGGCAGGCGGTTGACGCGCTTGCGCGTGTCGGCCATGCGCTCGGCGTCGCGGCCGAACATTTCAACGTAGGCCAGCATATGGTGGCCGAAGGTGATCGGCTGGGCCACCTGCATGTGGGTAAAGCCCGGCATGATGGTGTCGGCGTGCTGTTCGGCCAGGTCGGTCAGGGCGCCGCGCAAGGTGGCCAGCAGGGCGGTGATGTCGTCGATGGCGGAACGCACATACAGGCGGATATCGGTCGCCACCTGGTCGTTGCGCGAACGGCCCGTGTGCAATCGCTTGCCGGCGTCGCCCACCAGTTCGGTCAGGCGTTTTTCAATATTCAGATGGACGTCTTCCAGGTCCAGCAGCCATTCGAACTGGCCGGCGGCGATTTCCTGCGAGATCTGCGCCATGCCGCGCTGGATTTCAGCGTAATCGGCCGGGCTGATGATGGCTTGCGCATGCAGCATTTCCGCATGGGCCAGCGAACCTTCGATATCGAACAGCGCCAGGCGCTTGTCGAAAAATACGGATGCGGTATAGCGCTTGACGAGGTCCGAGACCGGTTCGGAAAACCGGGCCGACCAGGCTTCGCCCTTTTTGGAGAATTGATCAGTCATGAAAGAGGTCCTTTAGTGTACGGCGATTATAAACAAGGTTGGCCCGCATCAGGGCTTTTAGGGTGGCAGACGGCGCTGGCAGGGCAGGAAATGGGGCTTGCACGCATCAAAATGCGGCGTACAGGCGGTTTTTCCGCCATTTCTGCGTTTTGTCGGCGCTGTTTGTATTCTGTGCCGCGATTTGCGCGTCTGGTCGCAATCCGGTGGCGAGCGGCGGGCGCTGCGTCTACAGTTCACTCATCGCAGCACACAACCACCGATCCCAGGGAAGCTATCATGACCATCGCCAAACACATCGAAGCCGTCGCCATCGCCATCATCGCCGTTGCCGCCGCCGCCAGCATGGCGACCGCTTCGGTGCCGAAAGCGGTCGCCCATGCCGATACCAGCGCCGAGGCCGTGACCACCCATGTGGTGTATGTCAGCGCCAAGCGCCTGAGCGCCGCAGAAAAAGCCGCGCTGTAAATATCTCCTCACCGCGCTAGCGCATTTCCGCCAGCGCCCAGCGCGCCTCGCCGGCCACCCCGTGATCGGCGTCATGGAGGCGCTGGCGCAGCACGGGGATGGCGGCGCTGGCCTGCAAGTCGCCCAGCGCATGGGCGACGCGGGCGCGCACCATGGCCTGCGGGTCGTTCAGCATGGCGATCATCGGCGCCAGCCAGCGCGTCTGTTCCATGTCGCCCAGGGCGCCGGCCGCTTCGGCGCGTACCGGCGCATCGGGGTCGGCCAGCAGCGCCGCCACCGCCGGTGCCGTTTCGGCAAAACGCATCTCGCCCAGGGCCCAGACGGCAAGCTGGCGTACCACGGATATATCTGAGCGCAGCAGCTGCAGCAATGGCGGGATGGCGGCGCGCTGGCGGAACGATTCCACCTGCGCCGCATGGCGCAGCGAAAAATCTCCGGCGCGCATGGCGGCGGCCAGCTGGGTAAAGTTCGGGTTATCCAGCCTTTCCAGCCAGCCAATCGAATCGGGCCGCGTGCCAGCGACCGGCAGCAGGCTGTCGGGCCACAGCACGTGTTCGCCGCGCAGCTGCAGGCTGCCGATGGCGCACAGCAGCAGCAAGGTGGCCAGCGCGCCACCCCACCATTGACTTGCGGTGACCCGCCCGCGCGAGCGCCGCGCTTCGAGCAGCGCTGCGATGCGCGCGCGCAGCATGGCGCCACGGCTGGCAATCGGGTTGGCCAGCGTGCCCGCCACGGCGCCGCCGAAGGCCTGGCGCGACACCGTTAGCAGGGTATGGGCATAGTGCGACGGCGTGGCGCCAGCGGCCAGCACGGCATCGTCGGCGGCGCATTCGGTATCGTGTTCCAGCGTGCGCAGCAGCGCATACATCAGCGGGTGCCACCAGTACAGCGCCAGCAGCACGCGCGCCACGATCAGCATCGGCCAGTCATGCGCGCGGATATGCGCCAGTTCGTGGGCCAGCACGGCGCCCGGATCGGCGCTGCCGATGCTGTGCCTGTCAAGCACGATGACGGGATGGCGCCAGCCCCAGCTGTAGGGCGACGAGGCCGCATCCGATACCAGCATGGTGACCGGGCGGCGCAGTCCCATCGACTGGCGTAGCGTTGCCAGCGCGGCGCTCCATGCGGACGCGCTGGCTGCCTGCGCGGCAGCGGTCTCGCGGCGCAGCCGCAGCAGGTTCAGCGCAAGGCGCAGCAGGTGGCACAGCACGCCCACCGCGTAGAGCGCCAGCAGCCAGCGCCCGAGCCGAGCGGCGCGCGAGGGCAGGGAAATGGCGTCCGCCAGGGCGGGAACGTCGGCCTGCGTCACGCTGGCCGGTATCACCAGCGGCGGGTCAAACAGGGCCGACACGGCCAGCGGCATGGGTAGCGGCAGCGGTGGCAGCGACAGCCAGAACAAGGGCATCAGCAGCAGCGCCACCAGGCCGCAGCGGGCGGCAAACACGCGCCGCGCGGCCGATGCCCGCAGCAGCAATCGCAACAGGCACAGCAGCAACAGGACCGTCACGCCATGCTTGAGCAGAAGCTGGGCCAGATCGGTACCCGCCATTACCTGCCTTCCTTGCGCGCCTTTGCAATCATCGCTTCAAGGTCGTCGAGTTCTTCCGAACTCAGTTTGCCCGACATGCCCAGCAGGGCCGTCGCGGCGCTGGCCTTGGAGTTGTTGAAGAAGGTGCCGACCAGTTTTTTCAGGGCCGATTCGCGCACCTGCGCCTGCGGCGCCACGGCGCTGTACAGATAGCGCTGGCCATCGACCCGGTGCTGCAGCAGGCCTTTCGCCTCCAGCCTCCCCAGCATCGCGCGCACCGCCGAATTGCTCAGGTCCGGGCCCAGTGCTTGCTGCACCTGCGCCGCGGTCGCTTCCTGCAGCTGGTACACGCACTCTGCCACCTGGCGCTCGCGCGGCGCCAGGTCCTCCAGTCCCTGCGTCTCGGTGATGCCGGTCGGTGATGGGGCTTTTTTCATGGTTGTTTCAACGCTTGTTCTGCTGTTCAAAGATGCGGTGCGCAAGGCTGTCTATTGTACGCCTGCACCAGGTTGGCCAAGGCCGGCTGTTTTCGCCCTGGCCAGGCGCGCCGCGTTCTGCGTGGCCAGTGTCGTCACCTGGTCGATCGCCGCGATCACCAGCGCCGGCTCCTGCATCTGGATGCCATGGCCGCTGCCGGACGTGAAGACGTGCGCACCGTTGGAGAACTGGCTGATGAAGGCCGCGTGGCGCTGGCGCTTGATCTTGATGACCTCCGGGGTTTCCTGGAAAAAGTCGGAGCCAGCGCGCGCCTGCACGGAGGTGATCAGCACCGCCGGCACGTCGGGCAGCGCCGGCATGGCCGGCAATTTTCCGGCGTCGAGGATGGCCTGGATGGTTTGCAGCTCGCCCTGCCATTTGGGCGGGATGCTCGACGCGAGCATCTGCTGGTCCTGCCGCAGGCGCGCCGCATCGACACCTTTCAGGACGGCTTCCAGGCCTTCATCGGCCGGGTCGACCAACACCAGGCCGGCGACCTGCTGCGGATGGTTGGCGGCGAAATGGCGGATCAGGAAGCCGCCATACGAATGGCCGACCAGGATCAAGAGGCCTTGCACCTTGCGCTCTTCGAGCACGGCGGCCAGTTCGGCCGCGCTTTGCGCCATCGTCAGCGGCGCCGTGCGTGCCGGCGACTTGCCGTAGCCGGCGCGCGAATAGACCAGCACCGCCGCTTTTTTTGCCACTTCCGGCGCGACCTTGCGCCACACCGACTGGTCGCTGGCAAAGCCCGCCTCGAATACCACCGTATAAGGGCCCTGGCCCGCCTGCGCCACTTGCAGCTGGTGCTGGCCGACCGTGACCATGCCATCAAAATCGGCGGCAGCAGCCGTGGCCGGGTGCGTGAAGGCGGCGGCGGACAGCAGGGCGGCCAGTGTCCAGTTGCGTGCGATTGACAGCATGTGTTTTCCTTGTCGGTTGATTTGGCTACATTTGTAGCATGTCACATTTGTAGCAGGCATGGCAAGGAATAAAAGTTTGATGCGAACAGTCACAATACGGCCCCGCAAACCCCTGAGCGGCTACCGCGTTTCATCGCCACTTTTTGTATTCTGTCCCGCCTTTTGCGCAGTTGGTCGCAATCCGGTGGTGCTTGCGGGGTGATCGGACTAAAGTTCAATCATCGCAGCACACAAGCCACCGAACCACTCACGCAAAGGACACCATCATGAACATCGCCAAAAACATGGAAGCCATCTTCGTCGCCATCATCGCCATCGCCGCCGCCACCAGCATCGCCACCGCCTCGGTGCCGGCTTTCCGCGCCGCGCCGGCGACCATCGTTGCCAGCAGCGACACCGCCGTCATGCATACCGTGCATGTCAGCGCCAGGCGCTTGAGCGCCGAGGAAAAAGCCGCGCTGTAAGCCGCGCTGCCCCATGCAGTACCCAGCACCCGCAGCACGTCGCAATACCCCATCACAGGCAGTCAGGACGGGCGGCGCCCCCGGTTCTTTCCAGCCCTGCTGACAGCCATGCCAGTCATCGCCGCCCGCGCAAACAAGCCCTGGTCCAGCCTTTGATCCTGCTGTAATGCAGCACCGGTCTGTGCGTATAATCCTGCGCTTGCATGTCTGTACCCCAGCATGCTGTTCAACAGGAAGTCTCACTCACCACCAAAGGAATCTTCGTGCATCGTTCGCTTATCAGCGCCGCCTGCTGCGCCCTGTTCGCTCTCGCCACTCCCCTGCTGCATGCCCAGCAAGCCCCCAATGCCGCCACTCCCGTCTCGGGCATCGACATGACAACGCTGGACACGGCAGTGCGTCCGCAGGACGATTTTTATGCCTACGTCAATGGCATCTGGACCCGCAATACCGAGATCCCGGCCGACAAATCGGTCTGGGGCACGTATATCGAATTGCGCGAAATCGCCCAGCGCCAGTTGCGCGCCCTGATCGACGCCACCGTCAAGAACCCCGGCAAGGCCGGCAGCGAAACGCACAAGATCGCCGACCTGTACACCAGCTTCATGAACGACAAGGCGCGCGACGCGGCCGGCTTCAAGCCGCTGCGCGTGGAACTGGCGCGCGTGGCGGCCGTCAAGGACAAGAAAGATCTGCCGGCGCTGTTCGCCTTTTTGCAGCGCAGCGGCATCGCCACGCCGTTTTCGGCCGGCGTCGCCCCCGATGCGCAAGACCCCGAAAATTACACCGTCAATATCAGCCAGTCCGGCCTGGGCCTGCCCGACCGCGACTACTACCTGAAGGACGACGACGCCAGGCTGGCCGCCGTGCGCGCCAAATACCAGCAGCATGTCGCGACCATGCTGGCCATGAGCGGCGACAAGGACGCCGCCGCCCATGCCGCCCAGGCGCTCGATATCGAAACGCGCCTGGCTGCGGCCCAGTGGACGCGCGTGCAGATGCGCGATCCGGTCAAATCGTACAACCGTGTCGATTTCGACAAATTCGGCGAGCTGGCGCCGGCCTTTGACTGGAAGAGCTACTTTGCCGCCGCCGGCCTGGCGCCGAAAGCGTCGATGGCCGTGGTGCGCCAGCCCAGCTTCCTCGGTGGTTTTTCCGCCGCCGTGGCCGAGATGCCGCTGGAGTCCTGGAAGAGCTACCTGAACTGGCGCATCGTCGAAAGCTATGCGTCCTACCTGGACAGCGCCACCGTCAGGGAGCGCTTTGCCTTCGAAGGCACGGTGCTGCGCGGCGTGCCGCAAAGCGAACCGCAGTGGCAGCTGGCGCTGCGCTTTACCGATAACGCCATCAGCGACGCCGTCGGCAAGCGCTATGTGGCAATGTATTTGCCGCCAGAGACCCGCCCGCGCGTGATGGCCATGTTCGACAATTTTGTCGCCTCGTTCAAGGACGGTATCGAGCACCTGGACTGGATGAGCCCCGAGACCAAAAAGGAAGCCCAGCTCAAGCTGGCCGGCCTCAAGCCCAAGATCGCCTACCCTGACAAATGGCGCGACTACGGCAGCATGACAACCCGGCCGAACGACCTGATCGCCAACGTGCGCGCCGCACGCGCGTGGGGCCGCCAGAACAATCTCGACAAACTGGGCAAACCGGTCGACCGCGACGAGTGGTCGATGACGCCGCAAACCGTCAACGCCAGCTACAGCCCGGCCCTGAACGCCATCACCATTCCCGCCGCCATCCTGCAGCCGCCGTTCTTCAACGTGAAGGCCGAAGACGCCGTCAACTACGGCCTGCTGGGCATCACTTTCGGCCATGAAATCAGCCACGCCTTCGACGACTCGGGCAGCCAGTACGACGCCCACGGCCGCCTGCGCAACTGGTGGACGGCCGAAGACCGCACCGCCTTCAAGGCGCGCGCCGCCGGTCTCGTCAAGCAGTACGGCGCCTACAGCCCGGTGCCCGGCTACTACATCAACGGCGAGCTGACCCTGGGTGAAAATATCGGCGACAACTCCGGCCTGTCGCTGACCTACAACGCCTATCGCCGCTCGCTTGGCGGCAAGCCTTCACCGGTGATCGATGGTTTGACGGGCGAACAGCGCCTGTACATCGGCTTCGCGCAGAAATGGCGCGCCAAGCTGCGCCCCGAAGCGGCGATCGCGCAGATCAAGAGCGACCCGCATTCGCCTGGCGAATTCCGCGCCAAGGGCACCGTGATGAACCAGCCTGGCTTTTATGAGGCCTTCGGCATCAAGCCGGGCGACGCCATGTATTTGCCGCCCGAGCAGCGCGTGATCATGTGGTAAGGCTGTAACGATGGCCCCGCCGGGCCGTGATGCTACGCGTCAGGGGCCGGCGGGACCAGGCAGTGCCGCTCCCGCAGATGGCGCGCCAGATGCCGGCCATGGCCGGCAGCGATCACCTGTTCGGCTGTCGGCAAATATTTATCCACTACCTCATCCATCAGATGGCAGGCATCCTCGAACGGTTGCCGGCACTGCGTACACTCCAACCGCTCATCTTCACTCAACAAATAGCTGCGCTTTCTTTGGCTGGTGTCCGCCAGGTCGACATACCACGTCTCGCACTCGTAGCACTGCACCGAAATATGGCCGCAGGCAGGGCAGCGCAGGAAGACCAGGTCTTCGTCGCCGCAGCAGTGGAAGTGGCTATATTCGACGTCGCCGTCGGTCAGCAGGGCGGGGTTGTGGGGTGTGATATCGGACATGGGCATGGCAGGCAGTGTTAATCCAGGGAGCTATCTTCCCACATCAAGCCGGGTGATGCTGAAATCGACGTACGCGCCGCCGGGCACGTTCATTTCGATAATGAACCCGTTGACTTCGACCAGCCCTTGCGCCTGATCGACGACACGCCCCCGTCCCCGATATGCATGGGGGCCGGTACGCTCGATCCACTCTGTCGACAAGGCCTCTCTTTCATCCTCGGGCCAGTCGGAACAGTAGCTGGCGCGAACATCCGCTTCCAGTGTCGACAAGCGGTTGTCGATGCGGTCGCCAGCGTGCAGATCGCAAGGCCAGCAGAACGCGACGACCTCGCCTGTTGCGCTGCGCAGCGTCACCGACGCGGCTTCGTCGCCTGGCGGCTCGACCAGTACTACGGTGAGCTTGTCCATGTATTGCATCGTCACTGCCAGTGCATCAGACAGGGCGGTATCAACAGCAGCAGCGCCAGCACCAGGTAAATCAGCTGCAGCGGGATCATCCACTTGGCCCAGGTAAGCCAGGGCACGCGCGCCAGCGCCAGCACGCCCACCGTGATGCCGGAAGTGGGAATCATCGGGGTGGTGAATTCGCCGAACTGGAACGCCAGAATCGCCGTCTGGCGCGTCACGCCGACCAGGTCCGCCAGCGGCGCCATGATGGGCATGGTGAGCGCCGCCTGGCCGCTGCCGGAGTGGATGAAGAAGTTGATCACGGTCTGCATGAAGAACATCTTCTGCGCGGCGAAGACGGGGCTCGACGAGGCCACCAGCGGCGTCAGCGCATGCAGCATGGTGTCGATGATCTGCGCGTCGCGCGCCAGGATCATGGTGGCGCGGGCCAGCGCGATCACCAGCGCCACGCCGACCATGTCGCGCGCGCCTTGAACAAAAGAAGCGACCAGGCTGTCGGCATCGAGCCGTCCCACCAGGCCCACCACGATGGCCATGACCAGGAACAGGGCGGCGATTTCATCGATGAACCAGTCGTACTTGACCACCCCGACCACCATGGTCAACAGCGTGCCGAGGAAAATCCACAGCACGGCGCGGTGCGTGCCGGTCATGCCGGCGAAGCTGTCGAGGTCCATCGTGTGCTCGCTGCGCTTTTCGATGTCGAGCTGGTACGTCGGGCTTTTTTCAGGGTGGCGCTTGATGCGCGCGGCGTACCACATCAGGAACACGATGCTGACCGCGGTGGCGATGCTCCACACGATCAGGCGGTAGCCGATGCCCGAGAAGATCGGCACGCCGGCGATGCCCTGCGCGATGCCGACATTGAACGGGTTCAGGAAAGCGGCGGAAAAGCCCACTTGCGAGCCGAGAAACGGAATCGACACGCCGGTGATGGTGTCATAGCCCAGCGCCAGCGCCAGCGGCACGAAGATCAAAATGAAGGGGATCGCTTCCTCGTTCATGCCGAAGGTGGCGCCGCCGAGCGAGAACATGGTGAAGAAGACCGGGATGATGGCCGCGCGCACGAAGCGCGAACTGGTATGGGCCTTGGCGATGGCCTTGATCAGCGAGTCGAACGCTTCGGTTTTCTGCAGCACGGCAAAGGCGCCGCCGACGATCAGCACGAAACCGATGATCAGGCTGGCGTCGACAAAGCCCTTGATGGGCGACATCATCAGGGCGGCCAGGCCCTGCGGCTTGTTGTCGACGTAGTGAAAGGTGCCGGGGATGATCAGCTGCTTGCCGTTGACCAGCTGCGTGTCGAACTTGCCGCCCGGGACCAGCCAGGTGGCCAGCGCGATCATGGCCAGGATGCCGCACAACAGCACGAAGGTATTGGGCAGCTTGAACGATTTTTTCATGGAGATGGTCTTCTTATTGGCTCAGCAGGCTGCCGCCACGGTAGGCGACGGCGCCGGCCACCTTGCCGACGTTCATGCCGCGCAGCACATGGCGGTGCGCGCTGCGCGCAAAAAACACGCCGGCCACGGTGCAGCGCAAGGTGGTGGTGTCGCCGCTGACAGGGTCGATGATGTCGGCCACCGCGTCGCCGGCTGCCAGTACGTCGCCCATCTCGCGCAAATACACCAGCACCCCGGCGTGGGGCGCGAGGATCGGTTCCACCCCGGCCAGCGGCGTGGGCACGCATTGCGGCGCCGGCAGGTCGTCGGCCGCGCCAGGGATATCGAGCACGCCTTCGATGGCCAGGAAGCGCAGCAGGGCCTGGGCGTCGCGTTCGGCCAGCGCGTAATTGACTTCCACTTCGCCGCGCAGCTCCACCGTCACCGACAGGCAGGCGGCGGGGATCGGGTAGCGGCCCTGGAAATGGGTATCGAGATCCCACCACAGGCGGCTGCACGCTTCGTCGAACGGTTCTTCGCCGGCGGCCAGTTCCAGCAGCACGGCGCGCGCGCCCAATAGCGCCGTCAGTGGCGCCAATTGCGCCGCCAGCGGCGTGCCGGTGTACAGGTGCAGCGCGGCCTCGTTATCGCAGTGCAGGTCGAGCACGATGTCGGCGTCGATGGCCATGCCGAGCAGGGTTTTTTTCAGCGTCTCGGCGTCGGTGCGCGGCTCCCATTTGGCCACCGCGGCAAGCGCCTGCTGGCGTATCAGCGCCACGTTGGCGCCCGTATCCGCACCCAGTTGTCCGTCGAGCGAAGTTTTCAGTTCGTCGGCTACATGGCGGTAGGCGCGGTTGAAGTTGATGCCGGTCGACAGGTCGAAGCGGCCGAACGGCGCGCCGTGGATGGCTTGCGACAGGCCGATCGGATTGGCCGCCGGCACCAGGATGATTTCGCCGAGGATCTTGCCGTCCGCTTCCAGCTTCAGCAGTTCGCGGCGCAGGAATTGCGCCACCAGCATGCCCGGCACTTCGTCCGCATGCAGGGCCGCCTGGAGATAGACTTTTTTGCCGCTGGCGCTGGTCGCTGCGGGACCGCCGAAATGAAAACTGCTCAATTGGTAGGCAACGCTGGCGTGCGGCGTGGAGAGGGTGTGCTGGCGAACTTGCATGATGAGGCGCTCCAAAACGGGGCATGGTGGGTGGGTTTTGCGTCGATTATGTAGCATTATTTTCACTAAGTAAATAAATGAAAATCCTTTTACAGATATTGATTGAGTTTTGTTTTTGATATGAGTACAGTGGCTTGCGGCAGACGTTTTCAGAACCATGCCGCATGTCCTTTGCACGCAACAAACACAGGCCGCCAGCCCCATGAAGCCATCCGCCAGTCCTGCCTCCGTCGCCGGCGTTCACGCGCCCGATGCCGCGTTTGCGCAGTCCGCGCTGGGCCAGAGCCTGATGCGCGTGCTGGCCACCGGCTCCGCGTCGCACCGGCAGATCGCCGACTATTTGCTGCGCAACCAGCTGCGCGTCACCGCTCTTGGCATCGAGGAGCTGGCCGACAGCTGCCAGGTGTCCACCGCCACCATCAGCCGCTTTGCGCGCGATATCGGCCAGAAGAATTATTCGGCCATGCGCGGCGCCATGGCCGAAACCTTGCAGTCGCTGTTGCAGCCGGTCGACAAGCTGCGCCACACCATCCTCCATCGCGCGCGCGCCACCTCGCCCGTCACGCAAAGCCTGGAATATGCGGCCGCCAATATCGCCGCCACGGCCGACGCCCTGTCGCTGGCGCAGATGCAGGCGGTGGTGCGGCGCCTGACGCGGGCCAGGGTCGTCTATGTAATGGGCTTTGGCCTGTCGGCCAACCTGGCCGGCATGCTGGTGCAGCACTTGCAGCCATTCTGCCCGCATGTGGTGGAAGTGGTGGGCATCGGCGGCTCGGAAGTGGCGGCCGGCCACCTGGTCAATCTGACGGCGCACGATGTGCTGGTGGTGATTTCGTTTCCGCGCTATACGCTCGATTGCATCGGCCTGGCCAGCTTTGCACGCGATCGCGGCGCCCATATCGTCGCGCTGACCGATTCGCCGGCCTCGCCGCTGGCCGAACTGGCCGACCATGCCTTGTATGCGCAAAGCACGCATCCGGTGCTGCCCAGCAGCGCCAGCACGGCGCTGGCCATGATCGAAGCGCTGGCCGTGGCGCTGATGGTGTCGAACAAGGGCAATGTCGAAAAGGCCGCGCGCCTGAGCGACGTGATCGCCGCCTATCTGTATGGCGGCGAACATGGCGTGCAGGGACCCAGGAAATCCGCAGCAAAGCATAAAAGCAGGGCAGTACAAAAAAAGCAGTTCATATAAAAATTCAGGCTAAACACCATCGGGAGTGATAAATGAAAACAGAACATCAAGGCAGGGACGCCATGCCGCGCGAAGCGCAACTGGCGCGCGCGGTGCGCCTGGCGCTGGGGGCGCTGGGCATGACGGCGGCGCTGGGCATGAGCCCCGGCGCGCTGGCGCAAACGGCGGATGGCGAGATCGACCCGGCCTTGCGCCGCGTGGAAATCACCGGTTCGGCCATCAAGCGGCTCGAATCGGAAACGGCGCTGCCGGTGCAGGTGATCACGCGCGCCGAAATTGAAAAGGCCGGCGTGACGACGGCGGCCGAACTGATGGCGCGCGTGTCGGCCAACGTCGGCGGCCTGACGGACGGCGCCAGCATCAACGTGGGCGGCGACCAGCGCGGCTTCAACAGCGCCAACCTGCGCGGCGTGGGCACCTCGTCGACCCTGGTGCTGCTCAATGGCCGGCGCATGGCCAACTTTGCCTCGCCCGGCGACGACACCGGCGTGGACCTGAACAATATTCCGGCCGCCGCGCTGCAGCGCGTGGAAGTGCTGCTCGACGGTGCCTCTGCCCTGTACGGCACCGACGCCATCGGCGGCGTGATCAACTTCATCACGCGCAAGGACTACCAGGGCCTGGACCTGAACGTGTACGGCAGCCGCACCGATGAAGGCGGCGCCGGCAAGCGCACGGCCAGCATCACGGCCGGCACCGGCAACCTGGAAACGGATGGCTACAACGTTTTTGCCGTGGTGGACCTGCAAAAGACCGATCGCCTGAGCACCTCGCAGCGCAAGTTCATTCCCAATCTGCAGGTGCCGCAGCGCCTGGGCCATTTGCTGTCGAGCTACACCAGTCCGGCCAATATCCGCCTGAGCGGCGACCAGCGCGACTTTCTGCAGGAAAAAGGGTTCCTGCTCAACGGCAAGCCGATCACCAATCGCCTGATCAATCTGTCGATTCCTGGCTGCAGTGGACCGGCCAATGTCTATCTGCCGGCCGGCACCGGTGGCGTCGATGCCTGTACTTATAACTACATGGGCGACACCGAGCTGTATCCGAAGACCGACAAGCAGAACCTGCTCGCGCGCGGCGTCTTCAAGGTCAACAGCGACCATCAGCTGTATGCCGAAGCGGCGCTGAGCCGTTCGCGCAGCTATTACGTCGGATCGACCTCGCGCCCGGATGGCGACATCGACGCGGGCATGGTGCCGCAACTGGCCGCCGCCGGGCTGACCGGCCCGCTGGCCTTGCGCATCCGCCTGGACGAAGCGGGCCGGCGCACCAGTGAACTGACCAGCGAGAGCCAGCGCTATGTGGTGGGCGCCACCGGCACGGTGGCAAAGTGGGACTATGACATCGGCCTCAATCACAGCGTCAACGTGGTCAAGGACCGTGATACCCATGGCTACCTGCTGGCCGACCAGTTGCAACAAGGCATTACCGACGGCCAGATCAATCCTTTCGGCGCGTCGACCGCGCAAGGCAAGGCCTTGCTCGACAAAATCCAGGTCAACGACGAAGTACGCCACGCGCGCGGCAGCATGGACTCGCTGGACTTCAAGTTTTCACGCGCCTTGACCGCGATGGGCGGCGGTGAGCTGGCGCTGGCCGTCGGTGGCGAAGTGCGGCGCGAGCGCACGGAATTCCGTCCGTCCGAATTGTTGTTGAGCGGGAATATCACCGATGATCCGGCGCCGGAAGGCGGCCGTGTCACCAGCGACAGCCGCAACGTGCAGGCGATCTACAGCGAGCTGCTGCTGCCGTTCACCAAACAATGGCAGGCGCAGCTGTCCGGTCGCTACGACCATTACCAGCAGGTGGGCGGGGCGCTCAGTCCGAAGATCGGCCTGACCTTCATGCCGAACAAGCAGGTGCTGATGCGCGCCTCGGCCGGCAAGGGTTTTCGCGCGCCGTCGATGTCGGACCTGCACCGACCCACCGTCTACAGCCAGACGGCGACCCTGCCCGATCCGGTGCTGTGCGCTGCGGAAGACAATGATTACTCCAGTTGCGCCAATAACTGGGATACGCGCCGCTACAGCAACGACAAACTGAAACCGGAGCGCAGCCGCCAGTTCTCGGCCGGCCTGGTGCTCGAACCGAGCCAGCACTGGACCTTCAGTGCCGACTACTGGAACATCGAACGCACCAGCCTGATCAGCGAAATCGGTGACGATATCATCCTGGGCAACCTGGCCAAATACGGCGACCTGGTGCACCGCAATGAAGATAACGAGATCGATTACATCGACCTGCGCAAGGAGAACCGCGGCGCGCAAAAAGCCTCGGGTATCGACCTGACGGCCGACCTGCATGGCGTGAAAACGGCGTGGGGGCGCTTCGGCGGCCACCTGAGCGGCACCTATGTGCTGGCCTCGAAAATCCAGACCAGCCCCGGCGACGCCTATGTCAGCAACCTGAACACGTTTGTTACCGACGGCGTGGTGCAGCGCTGGCGCCATACCATCACCCTGGACTGGGACCTGGGCCCGTATTCGGCCAGCCTGTCGAACACCTATTCGAGCGGCTACCGTGACCAGAACTCGGCCATCAATACCGATGACGGCAGCGTGGTCCAGCCGAACCGGGTCAAGGCCTACACCATCTGGGACATGTCGGGCGCGTATGCCTTCAGCAAGCAGTTCAAGCTGCGCGCGGGCATCCAGAACCTGTTCAACACCAGCCCGCCGTATTCGAACCAGGCCTATTACTTCCTGTCCGGGTATGATCCAAGCTATACGGATCCGCGCGGCCGGCGCTTTTATGCCAGCGCAAACTATAGCTTCAAATAACAGCTTCAAATAACAAGGCAGTTGTAGTGTGCGGCGCGCGTGTTGCGCGCGCCGTTTTCATCGCATTTGAAAGGCACCATGAAATCATCCACAATCCCGCTTCAAAAATTGTGCACCGCCTTTTTGCTGACGGTGGCGCTGGCCATCACGGGCATGCAGGCCGTGATGGCCGCTCCCGCCACGCCAGCCGTCCCGGCCAATGCGCCGCAGGGCACCCTGGTGATCATCGGCGGCGGCCTGCGCGCCGACAATGCGGAAGTGTGGCAGCGCATCGTCGACCTGGCCGGCGGCAAGGGCGCGCGCATCGCCGTGATGGCGTCGGCCTCGATCAATCCTGAAAAATCGGGCGCCAGCATCATGGCCAAGCTGAATCAATATGGCGCCGACGCCTTTTTCATCCCGTTGGGCGTGAAACTGGCCAATAGCGACTACCGCAAGGCGGCCGAAGACCCGGCCATCGTCACCCAGATCAAGTCGGCCAGCGGCATCTACTTTGCCGGCGGCGACCAGGGCCGCATCACCCAGGCCCTGCTGCGCCCGGACGGCAGCCGCACGGCGGCGCTTGAAGCGATCTGGTCGGTCTACCGAGGCGGCGGCGTGATCGCCGGCTCCAGCGCCGGCGCCGCCATCATGAGCACCACCATGTTCTACGATGCGCGCCCGGTGCTCGACATGCTGAAAATGGGCGTCACCGACGGCCGCGAAATCGCGCCGGGCCTGGGCTTTATCGGCAGCGACGTCTTCGTCGACCAGCACTTGCTGGTGCGCGGCCGCTTTGCGCGCATGATTCCCGTGATGCTGAAAAAGGGCTATCACATAGGCCTGGGCATCGATGAGAACAGCGCCATGATCGTCGACGCCAAGCGCGATGTGGAAGTGATCGGCTACAGCGGCGCGCTGCTGATCGACCTGTCGGGCGCCATCAGCGACCGTGGCGTGAAGAACTTCAATATCAGCAATGCGGCCATCAGCTACCTGGACCGGGGCGACAAGTTCAACCTGATCACCAAGGTGTTTACGCCATCGCCTGACAAAGCCGACAACAAGCTCGATCCGAACCAGCCCGATATGCGCGAACCGGTATTTACCAACGATATCCTCGGCAATAACGCCGTGCTCGACCTGATGGGCAACCTGATCGACAATGCCCAGCAGGAAGCGATCGGCATCGCCTTCGGCAACCCGCGCGACCCTTACCCGGATCTCGGTTTCGAATTTCGGTTCAGCAAGACCGTCAACAGCGTCGGCTACAGCTCGACCGAGGCGGAAGCCTATTCGGTATTGAAACTGCGGCTCGATATCCGTCCGATCCAGCTGCGCCAGCCGCTTTACCGTTACAAATAGGCGTCAAGCGATAGCCAGCGTATCGAGCAGCGCCAGCAGCTTGGCCGTCTCGATCGGCTTGACGAAATGGTGGTCGAAACCGGCCGCGCTGGCTTGCTGCCTGGCCTGTTCGTCACCATAGCCGGTCACCGCGATCAGCACCGCGCCGGCCAGCTTCGGTACCGCGCGGATCTGGCGCGCCAGCGCATAGCCGTCGAGGTCCGGCAGGCCGATATCGAGCAGGAACACGTCGGGCACGCATGCCTGCGCGCGCTGGAGTACCAGCAGCGCATGGTGCTCGATGCTCACCTGGTGGCCCGTGGTTTCCAAAAGCATGGCCAGCATCTCGGCCGCGTCGACGTTATCGTCGACCACCATCACCTGCAGCGCGGTCCAGCCGGCGCCGCGCTCCTGCCTTGTCACCAAAGGTGCCGAGGTCCGTTCTTCTTGCGCCAGCAGATGCGGCAGGCAGATGGTAAAACGGCTGCCCAGGCCCAGGCCGTCGCTGCTGGCCACCACCTCGCCGCCGTGCAGTTCGACCAGGCTTTTTACCAGCGCCAGGCCGATGCCCAGGCCACCCTGCGCGCGGTCGGTTTCGCGCTCGGCCTGGGCGAACAGTTCAAACGCGTGTTCCAGCACCTTGGCCGTCATGCCGATGCCGTTATCAAGCACCGTCAGTCGCACCTTGTCGCCCTCGACCTCGAGGTTCAAGGCGATATTGCCCCCATGCGGGGTATATTTGGCCGCGTTGTTGAGCAGGTTGGCCACCACCTGCACCAGCCGTTTGGCGTCGCCCAGTACCAGCGCGGAAGCCGCCTGCGTCTGTACTGTCAGGCGGTGGCCGCGGCTTTCGATCAGCGGACGCACTTGTTCGATCGCGTCCGCCACCACGCGCTTGACGTCGGTGCGCACTTTCACCAAAGGGATCATGCCGCGCGTGACGCGCGACACATCGAGCAGGTCGTCGATCAGGCCACTGATATGGCGCACCTGGCGTCCGATCACGGCGCTGGCCTGCCGCACCCGGGCCGGATCGGTGCCGGCCAGCTGCAGCAGGTTGGCCGCCGCCGAAATCGGCGCCAGCGGATTGCGCAGCTCATGAGCCAGCATGGCCAGGAATTCATCCTTGCGCCGGTCCGCGTCGCGCAGCGCCTGTTCGGTGCGGGTGCGCTCGGACACATCGCGAAACATCAGCGCCACTTTTTTCTCTTCGGCCGGGCCGACCCGGATCGCATACACATCGAACCAGCGGTTCATCGGCTCCGAGCCTTCCATGAAGCGGACCGATTCGCCCGTCAGCGCCACCTTGCCGTAGATCTGGAACCAGCGTTCTTCCAGGCCGGGCACCAGCTCACGCGCGGTCTTGCCGATGGCGCCCACCAGGCCGGTCTGGCGTTCAAACGCGGGATTGACTTCCAGGAAGCGGTAGTCGACCGGTTTGCCCGCATCGTCGACGATGATCTGGATCACGGCCAGGCCTTCGTCCATCGAGTCGATCACCGTCACGTACGACTGCTTGAGTTTTTCGCGCAGGCGCACTTCGCCGGTCACTTCGGTGCACAAGGCCAGCACGCCGTGCACCCGCTCTTCATCCTCGATCGGGCTGCAGCCATAGGTCCAGTACACGTCTTCGCGGTTGCCATGGCGGGTCATCGGCACCAGCGCATTTTCGTGCCAGCTGGCGCCGCGCCCGGCCATCACGTCATCGATTTCGGTACCGATAAGATGCCAGGCGTCGGCCCAGCATTCCCGGCCACACTGGCCCAGGGCCGCCGGATGATGCTCCGGCCCCAGCGTGCGGCGATAGGCGTCGTTGTAGAACTGATGCAGTTCGTCGCCCCACCAGATGAACATCGGGTGATTGCTGGTCAACAACAGGCGCAAGGTCGATTTCAGCAGCGACGGCCATAGCTCGGGCACGCCCATCGGGTGTGACCCCCAGTCGTGGCTGCGCATCAGGGCGCCCATTTCGCCACCACCGGCGAGAAAGGCCGGTGGCGGCGTATCTGACAAGTCCGTTTGCTTCACGTTATTACCTTTCAGTATCAAACGGCCTGCAACCGGGCCATCGCCATGCGATTGTATCAAGCTCTTCAGTTAAAACACGCGTGTTTGTCGCTACAATGTATCGCAGCGAACGCTCGCTGTTTGCCGCTTCTTTGCTCAACTCCGCTTTCAGGAACACCATGCAGCCCATCTCGATCCGATCTTTTCTCTGTGCGCTGGCGCTGGCCGCCGGCGTCCTTCCCGCCGTGCAGGCCGCGCAGCCGGCCACCATGCGCCTCGACTACCAGCACAGCGGCAACGCGCTGGGCGAGCACTATGCGGTCGAGCGCGTGCTGGTCGAGCCCCTGCCCTGGCCGGGCAGCATGGCGCGCACCATCGACGACAGCAACCGTGGCGTCAACATGGTGGAAGTGGTCGATATCAAGTCCGGCAAGGTGCTGTATTCGCGCGGCTTCTCCACCATTTTCGGCGAGTGGAGCAGCACCGACGAGGCCAAGACCACCACGCGCGCCTTCCAGGAATCGGTACGCTTCCCGCAGCCAGAGCAGCCGGTGCGCGTGCGCATCCTGAAACGCGACGAGCGCGGCCTGTTTTCCGTCGTCTGGTCTGCCGATGTCGATCCGAAGGCGCAGGACGTGATCCGCAGTCAGCCGCCGGCGCCCGTCAAGCCGATTCCCATCCGCGTCAATGGCGATTCGGCCGACAAGGTCGACCTGCTGATTTTAGGTGACGGCTATACGGCCGCCGAGATGGCGAAGTTTGAAGCGACGGCGCGCAAGCTGGCCGACCATTTGTTTACCGTCTCGCCGTTTCGCGAGCGGGCGAAGGATTTCAATGTGTGGGCCATGGCCGCGCCGACTTCGGAGTCGGGCGTGTCGCGCCCGTCGACCGGCGTGCACCATGCGTCGCCGCTGGGCACGCGCTACGATATCTTCGGCAGCGAGCGCTATGTGCTGACCACCGACAACCGCGCGCTGCGCGACCTGGCCCAGTACGCGCCGTATGAGTTCATTGAAATCCTCGTCAACAACGACACCTATGGCGGTGGCGGCATCTTTGGCCAGTTCAGCACGGCGGCGGCCAATAACGACTGGGCCAACTACCTGTTCGTGCACGAATTCGGCCACCATTTCGCCGGCCTGGCCGACGAGTATTACACCTCGCCGGTGGCCTATCAGTCAAATGGCGAACGCCAGGAACCGTGGGAGCCGAACGCCACCGCGCTGCGCGACCCGGCCAGGCTGAAATGGCGCAGCCATGTGAAGACGGGCACGCCGCTGCCCACGCCGTGGCCCAAGCAAGCCTATGACAGCCACGCCCGCGAGTACCAGAAAGCACGCGCGGCCCTGCGTGCGCAAAATCGCCCGGAAAGCGAGATGAGCGCGCTGTTCAAGGCCGACCTGGCGCGCACCGAACAGCTGTTCTCGGCCGCGCCGCAGCGCCATGCGGTGGGCGCCTTCGAAGGGGCGAACTACGAGTCGACCGGCTTCTACCGTCCCGAGATGCAGTGCATCATGTTCGACCGCAGCCAGACTTTCTGTTCGGTCTGCCGGGACGGCATCAGCACGATTATCGACCTGTATGCCGGCACACCAAAACACTGAGATACCATGAAAAAAATACTCCTCGTCGTGATTGTTGCCGTGATCGCCTTGTATGCCTTCAAGCGCATGGTGGTGGAACCGTATCTGTGGAAAAAGGCCATCAATACGCCTGAACATCAATTACAGATGGGGAGTTTTATTTTCAGCCAGCAGCGCGGCCATAATGGCAGCCAGAGCATGGAAAACCAGTATTTCATCTTCAAGGTCACGGAAATCCAGGGCGATTTCGTGCGGCTGGCCGTGATCAGGAAATTGAGCGCTGGCGACCAGATTGTCCAGGGAGATTTCTCCACCACCAAAAAAGCCTATGGCGAGCTGAAGGGCAATATCAAGTCTGTCGTCATCACCGGCATCTCGCGCAATGACCTGTATGGCAGAAGAACGGGCCGCGACCCGCATCAGATCGATGAGTATCTGCTGCAGAAATATCCGGCGCTGAAAACCTCGCGCTATTATTTTGAAGATGTTCCCGACAAAACTCGTCCGGTACCGCAAGACCCGATGGATCGCATGGAGTATTTCAGCCTGGTGTATTCAAAAAAGGCAATCATCGAACATGGCAGGCTGGTGGCATGGATACTGAATAACCGTCCCGAGCCTGAATTGTCGAATCGCGTGGAAACGATCGATCTGATACTGAATTAGCCCGCCCACAGGGCGCAGCATGATAGGCCTGCTGTCATGGCACTGACATAGTATTGCAGTAAAATTTGATTCATATCAATGTTGCACCGCCGCAAACGCCGTTATAGTCTGTCGCCAAACATGAGCCTAAGCGAGCATGAGCATGACACAAGCACTATTTGATTTGCGGGGCAAGCGCGGCCTGGTGGTCGGCATCGCCAATGACCAGAGCATCGCCTGGGGCTGCGCCCGCGCACTGCGCGCGGCCGGCGCGGAACTGGCACTCACCTGGCTCAACGACAAGGCGCGCCCGCATGTGGAACCGCTGGCGCAGCAGCTGGGTGCGGCCCTCACGGCGCCGCTCGACGTGTCGGTGCCGGGCCAGCTCGAAGCGCTGTTCGCGCAGATCGAACGCGAGTGGGGCGGCCTCGATTTCCTGGTCCACTCGATCGCCTTTGCGCCCAGGCAGGACCTGCATGGCCGCGTGACGGACAGCTCGGCGGCCGGCTTTGCGCAGGCGATGGATGTGTCGTGCCACTCCTTCATGCGCATGGCCAAGCTGGCCGAGCCTTTGATGCGGCAGGGCGGCAGCCTGATGGCCATGACCTACCTGGGCGCCGAGGACGTGATCGCCGACTATGGCCTGATGGGCCCCGTGAAGGCCGCGCTGGAAGCGTCGGTGCGCTACCTGGCGGCCGAACTGGGCCCGGCCGGCATCCGCGTCAATGCGATTTCGCCGGGGCCGCTGGCCACGCGCGCCGCCTCCGGCATCGCTCATTTCGACCGCCTGCTGGCCGACGCCGAAGCGCGCTCGCCGATGCGCCGCCTGGCCAGCATCGATGACGTCGGCGCCCTGTGCGCCTTCCTGGCCGGTGACGGCGCGCGCGCTATCACTGGCGGCACCCTGTATGTCGACGGCGGCTACAACATCCTCAATTAACCGATGGCGGCAATGCGCGCCTTGCCACCGGGCCGGGTCTGGCCATGCCGTCCAACAAGGAGCTCCATGAAGACACCTTCCGCAGCCATTTTTTCGACCGGCGGCCTGCCGGGCATGCTGGGGGCAACAGCTGATTATGCGCGCGACTCGTGGCAGCGCATCGTGCTGTACGCGGACGTGATGCGCAAGCGCGGCAACCAGTACCGGGAACACCTGGCCGAAGAGGTGCCCAACGTGCTCGACTTTCCGGCCGAAGTGGTGATGACGGGCGTGGATCTGCCGCGCCCCGTCAACTATGGCCTGGTGCGCATCCTCGCGCCCGACCTGCCCGCACCCGATCCATCGAAGCGCCCCTTCGTGGTGGTCGACCCGCGCGCCGGCCATGGCCCCGGCATCGGCGGCTTCAAGGCTGAAAGCGAAGTGGGCGTGGCGCTGCGCGCCGGCCACCCCTGCTATTTCATCGGCTTCTTGCCCAACCCGGTGCCGGGCCAGACGGTGGAAGACGTGATGCATGCGGAAGTGGCCTTCCTGGAAAAAGTGATCGCCCTGCACCCGCACAGTGTAGGCAGGCCCACCGTGATCGGCAATTGCCAGGCAGGCTGGCAGATCCTGATGACGGCCGCCATGCGCCCCGACCTGTTCGGTCCCATCATCGTGGCCGGCGCGCCCGTGTCGTACTGGGCCGGCTGGCATGGCCGCAATCCGATGCGTTATTCGGGCGGCACCATGGGCGGCAGCTGGGCCACCGCGCTGGCCGGCGACCTGGGCAACGGCCGTTTCGACGGCGCCAACCTGGTGCAAAATTTCGAAAAGCTCAATCCGGCCAACACGCACTGGAGCAAGCAGTACAACCTCTACGCCAACATCGATACGGAAGCGCCGCGCTACCTGGAGTTTGAAAAATACTGGGGCGGCCATGTGTTCCTGAACGCCGTCGAGATGCAGTACATCGTCGACAATCTGTTTATCGGCAACCGCCTGGCCACCGCGCAGCTGGTCACATCCGATGGCATACGCCTGGACCTGCGCAAGATCCGCTCGCCGATCGTCGTGTTCTGCTCGAACGGCGACAACATCACGCCGCCGCCGCAGGCGCTGGGCTGGATCACGGACCTGTACCGCGACGACGCCGAACTGCGGGCCCACGACCAGACCATCGTCTATGCGGTGCATGACAGCATCGGCCACCTGGGCATTTTCGTGTCCGGCAAGGTGGGCCACAAGGAGCACCAGAAGTTTGCCAGCAATATCGACCTGATCAACCTGCTGCCGGCCGGCCTGTATGAAGCGAAGATCGTCGACAAGACCGCCGATACGCCGAACGCCGACCTGGCCAGCGGCGACTATGTGCTGTCGGTCGAGCAGCGCGGCGTCGACGACGTGCGCGCCATCGTGCGGCCCAGCGTCGAAAACGACCGCAAGTTTGCCGCCGCCGCGCGCGTGTCGGAAATCAATCTGTCGCTGTACCGAACCTTCATGCAGCCATGGGTGCGCGCCGTGGTCACGCCGCAATCGGCGCGCATGCTCGAACTGATGCATCCGCTGCGCGTGTCGTACGAGCGCTGGAACGACCATAATCCGCTGGCGCGACTGGTGGCAAAGGAAGCCGACAAGGTGCGCGCCCGGCGTGCCCCGGTGGCGGCCGGCAATCCGCTGCTGGCGCTGCAGCAGGCGTTCTCCAGCGCCGTCACGGCGGGCCTGGACCGCTGGCGCGACGTGCGCGACACGGCCACCGAGCAGGCGTTTAACATGGTCTATGGCAATGCGCTGGTGCAGGCGCTGGCCGGACAGGGCGCCGGGGCAGTGCCCCGGCCGCATCCGGACGTCGCGCATGAACGCCTCGAAGATGGCGCCAGCCTGGACGACGAGGTCTACCAGGGCGCCCTGGTGGAAGCGGGCGTGCGCGCGCTGTTTTATGTCCATCGTTTCCGCACGGCCGCCGACGAGCGCCGCTTCAACCTGACCTTGAAACTGCTGCAGCCGCTGTTCGAACAGGGCTTGCGCATGGATGACTTCCGCAGCATCGTGCGCCGCCAGGCGAGACTGATGCAGCACGATGGCGAGGCCAGCATGGCGGCCCTGCCGGTGCTGCTGTCGCACGCCCATCCCGATGCCGTGCGCGCGATGGCGGACGGCCTGCGGCAGGTGGTGCTGATGCTGGACGCACCCACGCCCGGGGAAAAAGCCAGCCTGGCGCAGATGCTGGAAGTGTTCGGGCACGCCACGCCAGCAGCGACCAATACGAAGAACGCGGCGTCCGCAAAGACGCCCACCCAATCCGCGACTACCGCTTGAAGGCCCCTATGAATTCCCGTGATGAGTTGAATATCGTGCGCAACCGCACGTTCGAGCAGATCGCCATCGGCGACAGCGCCAGCATCGAGCGCACCCTGAGCGCCGATGATATCGCGCTGTTCGCCGTGATGTCGGGCGACGACAATCCGCAGCATCTCGACGCCGAATTTGGCGCCGCGTCGCGCTACCAGGGCGTGATCGCCCATGGCATGTGGGGCGCGGCCCTGATCTCGGCCGTGCTGGGCACGCGCTTGCCCGGCGCCGGCACCGTGTATGCGGGCCAGACCCTGCGCTTCTTGCTGCCGGTGCGCGTTGGCGACACGCTCGATATCGGCGTGACGGTGACCCAGCGCGAGCCTTCCACGCGCCAGGTGACGCTGGCCTGCCGCTGCGTCAACCAGCGCGGCGAAACCGTGCTCGATGGCGTGGCCGAAGTGATTGCGCCGGCCGAGCAGATAGCACGCACGCGCGCCACCTTGCCCGAGGTGCGGCTGCACAATGGCGACGGCACGCGCCGCCTGGTGGAGCAGGCGCGCAGCAAGGGCCCGATCAAGGTGGCGGTGATTCATCCCTGCGATGAACTGAGCCTGGCCGGCGCGCTTGACGCGCATGCAGCCGGCCTGATCACGCCCATCCTGGTGGCGCCGCGCGCGCGCCTGGAAGCGGTGGCGGCGGCTGCGGGCCTGAGCCTGGCCGGCATCGCCATCGAGGACGTGGAACACAGCCATGCGGCGGCCGCGCGCGGCGCCGAGCTGGCTGGCAAGGGTGAAGTCGAAGCGCTGATGAAGGGCAGCCTGCATACGGACGAACTGATGTCGGCCGTGCTGGTGGCCACCGCCGGCCTGCGCACCAAGCGGCGCGTCAGCCACTGCTTTCTGATGCAGACGCCAGCCTATCCGCGCCCCTTCATCATTACCGACGCCGCCGTCAATATCGTGCCGACCCTGGAAATCAAGGCCGACATCGTGCGCAACGCGATCGACCTGGCGCATGTGATCGGCGTGGCCCGCCCGCGCGTGGCGATTCTGGCGGCAGTGGAAACCGTCAACCCGGCCATGCCGGCCACGGTGGACGCCGCCGCGCTGTGCAAGATGGCCGACCGTGGCCAGATCACCGGCGCCATCCTCGACGGTCCGCTGGCGTTCGACAACGCCGTCTCGATCGCGGCGGCCACCGTCAAGGGCATCGTCTCGGACGTGGCCGGGCGCGCCGATATTTTGCTGGTGCCGGACCTGGAAAGCGGCAATATGCTGGCCAAGCAGCTCGAATACATGGGCGACGCCGACACGGCCGGCATCGTGCTGGGCGCGAAGATCCCCATCATTCTCACCAGTCGCGCCGACTCGCGCGCCAGCCGCATCGCCTCGTGCGCGCTGGCCGTACTGCTGGCCAGCCACTACCGGAGCACGCCACCATGAATACACCCGTCCATCAAGAAGGCGCGCTGATCCTGGTGCTCAACTGCGGCTCGTCGAGCATCAAGTTCGCGCTGTTCGCGGCCAGCCAGGGCGGCGTGGCGCAGCAGAGCGAATGGAGCGGCAAGGTCGAAGGCATCGGCCGCGAAACAACCACCTATCGCGCCGGCGGCCTGCCCGCCGAGACGCTGGTGTTCGCGCCTGAACAGGCGCACCACGATTCGCTCGCGCATATCCGCGAAAAAGTCGTCGAACAACTGGCGGGACGGCGCCTGCATGCGGTGGCGCACCGCGTGGTCCATGGCGGCAGCAAGTATTTTGCGCCGGTGCTGATCGACGCGGCGGTGCTGGCCGACCTGAAGACCTATGTGCCGCTGGCGCCCCTGCACCAGCCGTTCGCCCTGGAGGCGATTGAAGTGCTGCTGGCATCGCGCCCCGATATCGTCCAGGTGGCGTGCTTCGACACGGCTTTTCACCACACCGTGCCGCAGGTCGAGCAGATGCTGGCGCTGCCCTACGATGCGTGGGAGCGGGGCTTGCGCCGCTATGGTTTCCATGGCCTGTCGTATGAATACCAGTCGCTGGTGCTGGAGCGGCGCTACGGTCCTGTGGCGCGCGGCAAGGTGATCGTGGCGCACCTGGGCAGCGGCGCCAGCCTGTGCGCGATGGAGAACCTGCAAAGCGTCGGCACCACCATGGGCTTTTCGGCGCTCGACGGCCTGATGATGGGCACGCGCTGCGGCGCGCTCGATCCGGGCGCCGTGATCTACCTGATGGAGATTGAAAAGCTGTCGCTGGAAAAAGTCGCCCATGTGCTGTACCACGAGTCGGGGCTGCTCGGCGTGTCGGGCGTGTCGGCCGACCCGCCGGTGCTGCTGGCGCAGGAAGAGCGCATGGACGCGACGGGCGAGCGCATCCGCGCGGCGCTGGCGCTGTACGTGCGCCGCATCGTGCGCGAGATCGGTGCGCTGACGGCCGTGCTCGGTGGACTGGACATGCTGGTGTTTACGGCCGGCATCGGCGAACACAGCGCGGTGCTGCGCCAGCGCATCTGCGATGCCTTGGCATTTGCCGGTCCCGTGCTCGATGGCGACGCCAATGCCCGCAACGCCAGCCTGATTTCGACGGCGGACAGCCGCATCGTGGTGGGCGTGGAGCCGGCGAACGAGGAATGGGTGGCAGCCCGCCATGCGGCGCGGGCGGTGTTGTCCTGAGAGTGGGAATTGCTTGCTTGCAGTGTTTTCTCTCTTGAGTGCGCTAGCGCACTGTCTGGTTTTTGATTGTTCTCTACTATGAAGTCATGCCACTGCGGTGTTTCACCAGAAACCAGCGCAGTGCTGGCAAATTTTGAACATTTTGCCCGCCTTTAGTCAGAATAATTTAAACCACTTGAAAGGTCACACATCATGAACAAATTACTCGCCGCCCTGATCGCTACCGTATTTGCTACCGCAGCCATCGCTCAAACCGCTCCAGTTGCCGAAGCCCAGGCTTCGGCACAAAAAGACGTCAACAAGGCCGCCAACAAGGAAGCCAAAGTCGTCGCCAACGCCAATGAAGATGTTGCCAAGGCACAGATGAAGGCTGACGAAAAGAAAGCCGACGCCCATAACAAGGCAGCCAAGACCAAAGCAAAAGCACACGACAACGTCGTCGATGCCGATCCGGAAGACAAAATGAAAGCACAAGCCAAGGCCGACAAAAAGGACGCCAAAGCTGATGCGAAAGCCCACAAAGCTTCCGTAAAAGCCGACGAAAAACTGGCCAAGGAAAAAGTGGAAGCGAACGCCGACAAGGCTGTCGCCGCCACCAAAACCATGGAAGCGAAGGCCAAGGCCGACGCTGATGTGAAAGCCGCAGCCGCCAAGTAATCAACCCTTCTTCCCGCAGGCCACTCCTGCGGGATAGAAAGACAGAAAGACAGCTTCGGCTGTCTTTTTGTCGTCTGCGCGTTTTCACCAGTCCGTCTGCCGGACTTGATCCGTATCAACTCCCCTCGTTTCTGCCATGCCATAGTGTTTTTCCTGACAGACTGAAAGGGAGACATCATGGTCACCTCGAACCCCAGCAGCACGCCGCAAGTACGCCGCTGCGCCACCATGGACGTGCACCGGCGCCTGCTCAGCGAGGACCCGGCCTATGCGCTGGTGCGCGACGATATCGAAAACATGACCATGCTGTACCAGGAGGGGCGCGGCATGGCCGGGCGCACGGGGGTGACGCGCATTCCCGTGGTGGTGCACGTGGTGTGGAATACGGCTGCGCAGAATATCTCCGATGAACAGATCGCCAGCCAGATCGCCGTGCTGAACCGCGATTTTCGCCGCGCCAATCCCGATGTCGAGACCACGCCGGCGCCCTTCCTGCCGTTCACCGCCGACGCGCGCGTGGCGTTTGCGCTGGCGACCGTCGATCCGCACGGTGCGCCCACCAGCGGCATCGAGCGGCGCCAGACGACGGTGGCCGCCTTTGGCGCAGACGACGCCGTCAAGTCGCACGCCTCGGGCGGCCTGGACGCCTGGCCGGCCGCATCTTATCTCAATATCTGGGTCTGCCAGCTCGGTGGCGGCCTGCTCGGCTATGCGCAGTTTCCGGGTGGCCCCGATGAAACCGATGGCGTGGTGATCCTGCAATCGGCGTTCGGCACCACCGGCACTGCCGCGCCGCCATTTCACCTGGGCCGCACGGCCACGCATGAGGTGGGGCACTGGCTGAACCTGAACCATATCTGGGGCGACGACGGCACCGGCTGCAGCGGCACCGACAATGTCGACGACACACCCAACCAGGGCGGGCCGCACACGGGCCAGCCGCCGTTTCCTCAGCTGTCGTGCAATAACGGGCCGCACGGCGACATGTTCATGAACTATATGGATTACGTCGATGACCCGGCCATGTTCATGTTTACCGCCGGCCAGGTGGAGCGCATGCAGGCTTGCCTGGACGGCCCGCGCGCCACCATCGGCACCGATGGTGGCGCAGCTGGTCTGGCGCCGCGCAACAGTTCCTCGCCGCTGGTGGCCTGGGGCGCAAACCGCCTCGATATTTTTGTGCTCGGCACCGACCATGCGCTGTATCACAAGGCCTGGGATGGCGCGGCCTGGCAGCCGTCCGCCACCGGCTTTGAGGCGCAGGGCGGCGTCTGTTTCAGTGCGCCGCAGACGGTGGCCTGGGGCCCGGAGCGGCTCGATATTTTTGTCACCGGCAGCGACAGCGCCCTGTATCACAAATGGTGGAACGGCGCGGCCTGGGGACCGTCGGTGGACGGCTTTGAAACCATGGGCGGCCTGTGTGTCGGCGACCCGCGCGCTGTCAGCTGGGGGCCGAATCGCCTCGACGTGTTCGTCGTCGGCACCGACCGCGCGCTGCATCACAAGTGGTGGGACGGCACGGCCTGGGGACCGTCCCTGACGGGCTACGAAGCGATGGGCGGCGTGTGCCTGGGCCAGCCTGAGGTCGTGTCCTGGGGCGAAAACCGGCTCGATGTGTTCGTTATCGGCGCCGACCATGCGCTGTACCACAAGTGGTGGGATGGCGGCGCCTGGGGCCCGTCGCTCACCGGCTATGAACGTCTTGGCGGCGTGTGCCTGTCGTCGCCGCGTGCGCTCAGCTGGGGCCCTGACCGTCTCGACGTCTTCGTCACCGGCGCCGATGGCGCGCTGTATCACAAGTGGTGGGATGGCGCGCAATGGGCGCCATCGATCGACGGCTTCGAGCGCCTGGGCGGCGTGTGCGTGGGCGAGGTGGAAGCGGTGTCGTGGTCCGCCAACCGGCTCGACGTGTTCGTTATCGGCACCGACAGCGCGCTATACCACAAGGCCTGGGACGGCGCGGCCTGGCTGCCCTCGGCCGATGGTTTTGAAAACCTGGGCGGCGCCTGCGCCTCGCGCCCACGCGCCGTGGCCTGGGGCCCGGACCGGCTCGATGTTTTTGTGACCGGCACCAATGGCGCGCTGTTCCACAAGGCCTGGGACGGCGGCGCCTGGCAGCCCGCCGTCGATGGCTTTGAGGACCTGGGCGGCGTGGTATCGTGCTTTTGAAGGAGGATGGACATGACGGATGCGAACATGGAACTGCCCGCCGGCAGCTGGACCCATTCCTTTGAAGAGGATGAAGCCGGCGTCGAAGTCTACCGGCCCACGGCCACATTTGCCTTTCCGCCCAGCCGCAAGGGCAGGCAGGTGCTGCAGTTTTCCACGCAGGACGATGGCGCGCCGGCCGTCACTTCGCTGCTGCCCGGCCCCGACGACCGTCCGCGCGCCGCGCCGCCAGCCACCTTGCGGGCGCTGGGCCAGGGGCGCTACGCATGGGGAGAGGGCAGGGAACTGGAAATCGTCGAGGCCACGCCCGGCCTGTTGAAACTGGTGCGCCGTCAGGGCGGCGGCGCGCCCAATTTGTAGGCCAGCGCCGTGCGGTTCGCCACGCCGAGCTTTTGATACACGGCGTGCAGCTGGTTGCGCACCGTGGCGGGTGACTTGCCCAGCACTTTTGCGATGGTTTTATATGCGGCGCCTTCGGCCGCCATGACGGCCACCTGCCGTTCGGCCGGCGTCAGGCGCTGCATGGGAAACTGCTTGAAACTGCGATGGCCATGCCGGTTCTCCTGTCGATCTGCAGGCATGCCGATGCATGCCTTGCAGGGATAACGGAGAACGGGCGGGAATGTGCAAAACTATTTGTATGGAGACAAATTGTTGGCGCCGACGGTGGTGTCGGATTACGCGCTTGCGCGCTAATCCGACCTACCAGACCTGCGTGATGACAATTAACCGATCGCCGTCATCTTGACCGGCTTCAGTTTCGACGCCAGCGCCTTGCCCTTCCTGGAGCGCTTGCCGAAGTGCTCGGCCAGGCCGGTGGCGCCCAGCGACACATCCTGCGGCTTGGCGCCACGGCCGATGCCCGATACCACCACGCCGCGCTGGGTGATCGGCTGGACGGCCAGCAGTTTGTCCTTGCCTTCCAGTTCGATCAGCTTGACGCCGGTGCCGCCCTTGGTCAGGGTCTTCATTTCATCGAGGCCGAACACCAGCAAACGCGTGCTGTCGGTCAGGCAGGCCACGGCGCTGGCGGCCGGCGCGATGACTTTCGGCTCCAGTGGCACGTCGCCATCGCCCAGGGTAATGAAGGACTTGCCGCCTTTCAGGCGGCTGACCATGTCGCCCGCCTTGGCGATAAAACCGTAGCCGGCGCTGGTGGCCAGCAGCAGGTTGGTCGCGCCATTGCCCGCAAAGTAGTGCAGGATGCGCACGGCGTTGCCGGGCGTGCCGCCGCTCATGTCGCACAGGGTGGTGATCGGCACGCCGTCGCCGCGCGCGTTGGGCAGCGCCGACACGGGCACCGAATAGATCTTGCCGTTGTTGCCGAAGCCCAGCAAGGTGTCGACCGTGCGGCACTCGAACGCGCCGTGCAGCGCGTCGCCTGCCTTGAAGGTGAACTGGGCCGCGTCATGGCCGATGCCGGTGCGCGCGCGCACCCAGCCTTTTTCGGAAATGATGACGGTAACCGGCTCGTCGACCACCTTCTGTTCGGCCACGGCTTTTTGCGCTTCCTCGATCAGGGTGCGGCGCGCGTCGCCAAACTGCCTGGCGTCCGCTTCGATTTCACGGATGATGGCGCGCTTCATCGAGCCCGGGTTGTCGAGCAGGTCCTGCAGGGATTTTTCTTCCTTGCGCAGCTCGGCCAGCTCCTGCTGGATCTTGATCGTTTCCAGGCGCGCCAGCTGGCGCAGGCGGATTTCCAGGATATCGTCGGCCTGGCGTTCCGACAAGTTGAAGGCCTCGATCAGCGCCGCCTTCGGTTCGTCCGAATTGCGGATGATGTGGATCACTTTGTCGATATTGAGCAGGATCGCTTCGCGCCCTTCCAGGATATGGATGCGGTCACGCACCTTGCCCAGCTTGTAGCCGGTGCGGCGCGTGACGGTTTCGAAGCGGAAGGCGATCCATTCGCGCAGGATGTCGCCCAGGCCTTTCTGGCGCGGGCGGCCATCGCCGCCTATCATCACCAGGTTGATCGAGGTCGACGATTCGAGCGAGGTATGGGCCAGCAGCATCAGCATGAATTCGGTCTGGTCCTGGTTCTTCGACTTCGGTTCGAACACCAGGCGCACGGGCGCGGCGCGGCCCGATTCGTCGCGGATGGTGTCGAGCGAATTGAGGATCAGCGCTTTCAGGGCCATCTGTTCCGGCGACAGGGCTTTCTTGCCCAGCTTGATTTTCGGGTTGGTCAGCTCTTCGATCTCTTCCAGCACTTTTTGCGACGAGGTACCGGGCGGCAGTTCCGTCACCACGGCCTGCCACTGGCCGCGCGCCAGCTCTTCGATCTTCCAGCGCGCGCGCACCTTCATGCTGCCACGCCCGCTCGCATACATGTCGGCGATCTGCGCCGCCGGGGTGATGATCTGGCCGCCGCCGGGAAAGTCGGGGCCGGGGATGAAGCTCATCAGTTCGGCGTGCGTCATTTTCGGGTCGCGGATCAGGGCCACGGCCGCTTTCGCCACTTCCGCCAGGTTGTGCGACGGGATCTCGGTGGCCAGGCCGACGGCGATGCCGGACGCGCCATTGAGGAGCACCATCGGCAGGCGCGCCGGCAGCAGTTTTGGCTCTTCCGTCGAGCCGTCATAGTTGGGCTGGAAGTCCACCGTGCCCATGCCGATTTCATCCATCAGCAGCTTGGCGATCGGCGTCAGCCGTGCTTCCGTGTAGCGCATGGCCGCCGCGCCGTCGCCGTCGCGCGAACCGAAGTTGCCCTGGCCGTCGATCAGCGGATAGCGCAGCGAAAAGTCCTGCGCCATGCGCACCAGCGCGTCGTACACCGACTGGTCGCCATGCGGGTGCAGCTTGCCCAGCACGTCGCCGACCACGGCGGCCGACTTGCGCGGCTTGGCGGTCGCATTCAGGCCCAGCTCATTCATCGCGTACAGGATGCGGCGCTGCACCGGCTTCTGGCCGTCGCACACGTCGGGCAGGGCGCGGCCCTTGACCACCGAGATGGCGTAATCGAGATAGGCGCGTTCGGCAAAGGTGGACAAGGTCAGCGCCTCGCCGTCGAACACCGGTTCTTCGGGCACGACAGGCTCGCTCTGGGGATCGTCAAATAAATTCGTTTGTGTGGACATGGTGCGGGTTCAGTTCAGTATGGAGTGATTGCGGTTGAATTCGTGGGCCTGTCATGACAGCCCGTTTTGGGTGCGCGACAGCCGGTGCAGGCGATACAGATGCAGCATGGTGAAATACAGCACGGCCAGCGCCAGCACGGCGCCCAGCTTGATCATGGTGTGCGTTTGCGTGCCCGAGACCTGGCCGGCCAGCAAAAAGCTGGCGATTGCCGGCGCCAGCACCAGCGGCCAGGAAAACTTCCAGCGCAGGTCGGCAGGGGCGAACAGCATGCCGACGCAGGCCCAGGCAAACAGCATGGCGCCCAGCACGGTTGCGACCGCCGGTTGCAGGGCCAGCGCAGCGAGGCCAATGGCGGCGCCGGTGACCCACGTCGCGCGCAGACGCGGCAGCATCGCTTCCGGCCAGCCGCACTGGCCATACAGGCCGTTGGCCGTGCGCAGCGCCAGCACCAGCAGGCAGAACACCAGCATCATGCTGTCGCCGATCGCCAGCGCGCTTTGTCCCTTGCCGCTCATGAAGATGCTGGCAAACAGCGACAGGCCCACCGCGTAGCCGAACAGGCCTTGCAGCAGGCTGCGATTGGCGGCATACGCCAGCAAGGCCAGCACGCACAGCGCGCTGGCGGTGGCCACGCGCAGCGTCGGCGCCGGGCCGGGCGCGAACAGCAGCAGCGAGACGAACATGAAGGGAATAATCCATCCCAGCTGCAGCAGGCCGGGGCGCGACTGCAAGGCGGGCAGGCGTTCGTCCGTGCGCTCCTTGAAACCTTGCAACTGGTCGAACAGGGCCGCCGGCCAGCGCAAGGCCAGCATGGCCAGCAGTGCGAAGGCCAGCGCCTGGCAGCCGAACAGGCTCACCTTGCTGCCGACATTATCGAGCTCCATGCCGGCCACGCTGACCACACCGGCCAGCATGAAATGCAGCGCGAAGCCCAGCGCGGCCGAGTGCAGGGCCGTCTGCCGGAAATAGCGCTTGGAAAAGACCGCATGCTCCCAGCGTTCGAACTGCGCGATATCGAGTTTGCAGGCCAGCATTTCGCCGTGATGCCAGCGTATGGTGTACAGCAGTTCGCGCAGCTGCCTGGTGAATTTTTGATCGGACAGCTGGCGCGCATAGGCCGATGGCGGCTTTTGCGACATGATGACGTCAAGCCCCGGATAATTCTCGCCAAAGTCGATAAAGTGCATGAACGACTGGTCGGCCCGGTAGCGCTGCACGGCGCTGCGTACCAGCTCGCCATGGCTGCGCGCCAGGTAGGAAAAGTCGCCGTTCCAGCCCAGCGCGGCAAATACGGCGTCGCGCAGGTCGATATTGTAGTTCTCGCTGGCGCAGTAGCGCAGCGCACACAGCTCGAACTCTTCGCGCACGTCGAGCCGCAGCAGGGCAGGGTCCTGCAGGGTATGGGCCAATGCCGGCTCGGCGCCCAACTGCTGCAACTGGTCGAGGCAGGCCTGCCAGATGCTGGCCGCTTCCTCGGCAGGATCGATCTCGATGACCCCCCATAGCTCGGGCGGCGGTGGTGGAGGGGTGTCGATGACGCCCCATAGTTCGGCCGGTGGCGCCGGAATCGTGTTTTCGACGATGCCCCATAGCTCGGCCGGAGGTGACTCCAGCTTTGTCTCTACCTGTGCTTCCAGCGGCATTTCGACCACCGGTTCAGGCACGGCAACGGGCGCCGCTACCTCAAACTCTTCATGTGATTGCGCCAATTCTTCGGCAAAGCGCGGCGCATGGTGCAGCGCGTATTCATACGCGTCGCGCAGCTCCTGGAACGCTTGCGGATCGTCCTCGGGGCGCGTGACCTTCAGGCGCTTCGCATAGGCGCGCTTGATGGCGCGCTCGTCGCCGGTCGGCTCCGTGCCGAGGATGTGCCATAGACTGCGCCTGCTGTTCATTTACAAAAAGCTCTCGCTCTCGACCTGGCGCAGCACCTCGTCGAGGGCCTGGCGCGCCTTGCGGATGGTGGACGGGTCCTGCGTTTCAAGCGCGGCCTGGAAGTTGGCCGTATGATCGGCCAGGTACTGGCGCACTTCCCCCAGTGACTGTTCGTACAGGCGGTCGGCGCGCGTGACCAGGGTGCGGTTTTCGATCTGGTCGCGCGGGTGGATCTTCAGGTCGGCCAGCTCAAGAAAGCGCTGCTCGATCTGCTCCGGCGTCATCACGCCGGCGTTGTCGCTGATGATCATCTTGTGGCGTTCCTGGGTGGCCAGCACCGTCACTTCGGCTTCCAGCACGCCGCTGATATCGTAGGTAAAGCGCACGTCGATGCCCACTTCGCCGGCCTTTTTGGCGGGAATCGGGAAGTTGATCTTGCCCAGGAAAACGTTGTCGGCCACCAGGCGCGATTCGCCCTGGTAGATCGCCACATTGATTTCCTTCTGGTTGTCGTGGATGGTGACGATGTTTTCCGTGCGCGACACCGGCACCACCGAATTGCGCTCGATAATCGGCAGGTAGTGGCCGCCTTCGTACTGGTTCGGGCCCATCTGGCGTGAAATGCCGATGCCCAGCGAGTAGGGCGCCACGTCCGTCATCACCACTTCGTCGAGCGCCGCGTCGCGCATTTTGAGGCCCGCCTGCACGGCCGCGCCCAGTGCGATCGCTTCGTCGGGATCGAGGTGGATGGCGGGGAAGCGGCCGAACATGCGCGACACCAGTTTGCGCACCAGCGGCATGCGGGTCGCGCCGCCGGCCAGCACCACTTCATTGAGTTCGGCGGCGCGGATGGTGGCGTCGCGCAGCGCGCGCTCGACCGGCACGCGCAGGCGCGCCAGCAGCGGTTCGCACAACTGCGCCAGCCTGTCTTCGCTGATTTCCCAGCTGTAGTCGGTGTGTTCAAAGCGCGTGTTCATGCGCACCGGCGATTGATCGGACAGCAAGCGCTTGACCCGTTCGGCCTCGTCGCGCAGCAACTGCTGCTGGCGCAAATCGAACTGGCGGCTGCCCATCGCCTTCTGTAAACCGCTGTGTTCCAGGAAGGCGTCGACCAGCACGGTAACGAAGTCTTCACCACCGAGGAAATTGTCGCCGGCCGAGGCGCGCACTTCCATCACGCCTTCGAACAGCTCCAGGATGGACACGTCGAACGTGCCGCCCCCCAGGTCAAACACGAGAAATTTGCTTTCCTGTTCCTTGTCGCGGATGCCGTAGGCCAGTGCCGCTGCCGTCGGCTCGTTGAGCAAGCGCTCCACGCGCAAGCCCGCCAGCTGGCCGGCGATGCGCGTGGCCTTGCGCTGCGCATCGCTGAAGTAGGCCGGCACGGTGATGATGGCTTCTTCGACCCTGGTGCCCAAAAAGGCTTCGGCATCTTCCTTCAGCGCGCGCAGCACCATCGACGACAACTCCTCGGGGCGGAACTGCTGCGTGCCGAGGGTGATCTTCTTTTCGCTGCCCATGTAGCGCTTGAAGACGGACGCCGTCAGTTGCGGGTGCGTCTGCAGGCGTTCGCGCGCGGCGCGGCCCACCAGCACCGTGCCGTCGTCGTCGATGCTGACGCACGATGGCGTCAGGTGCTCGCCCAATGCATTGGGAATGATCGATGCCTTGCCGTCGCGCCAGATGGCGACCAGGCTGTTGGTGGTGCCCAGGTCGATGCCGATGATCATCAGATGTCCGCCTCCGCTTCATTGCCGTGTTCTTCGATCCAGGCGCGGCGGCCGGCCGCTTCGCCTTTGCCCATCAGCATATTGAAACGCGCGCTCGAATCGATATGGTCGACCGCGCCCAGCGTCACGGGCAGCAGGCGGCGCGTGT
Organism: Janthinobacterium psychrotolerans; assembly: GCF_001677885.1. Taxonomy (GTDB): domain Bacteria; phylum Pseudomonadota; class Gammaproteobacteria; order Burkholderiales; family Burkholderiaceae_D; genus Janthinobacterium; species Janthinobacterium psychrotolerans. The sequence continues at coordinate 111,866 of NZ_LOCQ01000060.1, forward strand.
CCGGGTTCATGGTGGTTTCCCACAACTGCTCGGCGTTCATCTCGCCCAGGCCCTTGAAGCGCGAGATCGCCCAGGCGCCTTGCTTGACGCCTTCCTTGCGCAGCTTGTCTTCGATGGCCACCAGCTCGCCGTCGTCGAGCGCATAGATTTTCTGGATCGGCTTCTTGCCGCGCGCCGGCGCATCGACCCGGTACAAAGGCGGACGGGCGATGCAGATATGGCCTTTCTTGATCAGCGCCGGGAAGTGCTTGAAGAACAGCGTCAGCAGCAGTACCTGGATGTGCGAGCCGTCGACGTCCGCATCGGACAGAATGCACACCTTGCCGTAGCGCAGGCCTGACAAATCGGGCGTGTCGCCGGCGCTGTGCGGATCGACGCCGATGGCCACCGCGATATCGTGGATCTCGTTATTGGCGAACAGGCGGTCGCGGTCGGTTTCCCAGGAGTTGAGCACCTTGCCGCGCAGCGGCAAAATCGCCTGGAACTCCTTGTCGCGGCCCATCTTGGCCGAGCCGCCGGCCGAGTCGCCCTCGACCAGGAACAGTTCATTGCGCGTGATGTCCGACGATTCGCAGTCGGTCAGTTTGCCCGGCAAGACGGCCACGCCCGACGATTTTTTCTTTTCCACTTTCTGCAGCGAGCGCTGGCGCGACTGCGCCTGCTTGATCACCAGCTCGGCCAGCTTCTTGCCGTAGTCGACGTGCTGGTTCAGCCACAGTTCCAGCGGCGGCTTGGTATAGGTCGAGACCAGCTTGACGGCGTCGCGCGAGTTCAGGCGCTCCTTGATCTGACCCTGGAATTGCGGGTCCAGCACCTTGGCCGACAGCACGAAGGAGGCGCGCGCAAACACGTCTTCGGGCAGCAGTTTCACGCCCTTGGGCAGCAAGGAGTGCATCTCGACGAAGTTCTTCACGGCGCCAAACAGGCCTTCGCGCAAGCCCGATTCGTGCGTGCCGCCGTTCGAGGTGGGAATCAGGTTGACATAGGATTCGCGCACGATGGCGCCTTCTTCGGTCCACGCCACCACCCAGGCGGCGCCTTCGCCTTCGGCAAAGCCGTCGGACTCGCCGCTGGCGTACTGCGCGCCTTCGAACAGCGGGATCAGGGTTTCGCCGTTCGATACCTGCGCCAGCGATTCGGTCAGGTAGCCGCGCAGGCCTTCGGCGTACAGCCAGGTCTGGGTGTCGCCGGTTTTCGCATTGGTCAGCGTGACGGTCACGCCGGGCAGCAGCACGGCTTTCGAGCGCAGCAGGCGCTGCAGCTCGGGCTGCGAGATATTCGGCGAGTCAAAATACCTGGCGTTCGGCCAGGCGGTCACGCGCGTGCCCGACTTTTTGCCGTCGCGCGGGGCAGGGCGCGAGGTCAAAGGCTCGATCACGTCGCCATCGGCAAACACCATATGGTGCAGGCCATTGCCGTCGCTTTCCTTGCGCCAGACGGTGATTTCCAGGCGCGAGGACAGCGCATTGGTGACCGACACGCCGACGCCATGCAGGCCGCCCGAGAACGCGTAGGCGCCGCCCGAACCCTTGTCGAACTTGCCGCCCGCGTGCAAGCGCGTAAACACGATTTCCACGGTCGGCACGCCTTCTTCCGGGTGCAGGCCGACGGGAATGCCGCGGCCATTGTCTTCGACCGTGATGCTGCCGTCGACGTTTTGCGTCACGGCGATATGCGTGCAATGGCCGCCCAGCGCCTCGTCGGAGGCATTGTCGATCACTTCCTGGATGATGTGCAGCGGATTTTCAGTGCGGGTATACATCCCCGGGCGCTGCTTGACGGGTTCCAGCCCTTTCAGGACACGGATGGATGATTCGCTGTAGTCGGATGCTGGTTTTTTAGTGGCCATACGTGTTCAAGCTAAGTAAAGACAGTGGTTGGAACGCCAGGCGCGCTTGCTGTGCGGGGAATAGCCAGATTGACAGCGGCGGCGATAACTGTATGAATATACAGTATATCGCGCCTCGCGTCACTGTGGCAGCGCATTGCGGCAGGCCGGGCGTCCTTGTGCGGACGCTCGCGCATTCTATCGTGATCGGCGCGCAATGGCGCTACTCCTTGGCAACGATGGTGCGCCGTTCATCTCGCGCCTTGATAGTAATACGCAATTTTTACATCCTGTTTACACCGGCCGAGCCAGTCTTTACGAATTTTTTAGACCCTTCTGGCTAAGCTTCCCCCTGTCAAAAACAAACCTGAATGAGGGTGGGAATGGATCTCGTATACCTGGGCCTGATGGCCGTGTTCTATGTCGTGGTGGCCGGCTTTGCCGGCGCCTGCGACCGCCTGGGGCAGCCCCAGCGGAAAGGCGCGCAATGAACGCCTTTTATGTGCTGGGCGCCGTGGTCTCGGCCGGCCTGCTGGTCTATCTGCTGGTGGCGCTGCTGAAAGCGGAGGAGCTGTAATGACGACGCAATCGATACTGCTGCTGGTGCTGTTCCTGGCCGTGCTGCTGGCGGCCGGCTATCCGCTGGGCCTGTACATGGCCAGGGTGGCTGGCGAGGCGCCGATCCGCGGCCTGGGCTGGCTGCAACGCGGTGAAAATGTGCTCTACCGCCTGGCCGGCGTCAAGGCCGGTGCCGAGCGCGCCATGGGCTGGAAACACTATGCCATCGCGCTGATTGCCTTCAATACCGTGGGCGCCTTTTTTGTCTATGGCCTGCAGCGCCTGCAGGGCGTGCTGCCCTTCAATCCGCAGGGGCTGCCCGGCGTGAGCGCCGATTCCTCGTTCAATACGGCCGTCAGCTTTGTCGCCAACACCAACTGGCAGGGCTATGGCGGCGAGCAGACCATGAGCTACCTGACCCAGTTGCTGGGCCTGGCCTGCCAGAACTTCTTTTCGGCCGCCACCGGCATCGCCGTGATCTTCGCGCTGGTCAGGGGATTTTCCGCACGCTCGAGCAAATCGATCGGCAATTTCTGGGTCGACCTGGTGCGCTCCACCCTGTACATCCTGCTGCCGCTGTCGCTGGCCTTGTCCGTCGTCTTCATGGGCGAAGGCGTGATCCAGAATTTTTCACCGTACAAGGAAGTCACCCTGCTCGACCAGGTCAGCTATGAAACGCCGAAAGTTGATACCGCCGGCCAGCCGGTACTGGACGCCGCCGGCAAGCCGGTGATGCAGGCGCAGGTCGCCACCACGCAGGCCATCGCCATGGGCCCGGTGGCATCTCAGGAAGCGATCAAGATGCTGGGCACCAACGGCGGCGGTTTTTTCAACGCCAATTCGGCCCATCCGTACGAAAACCCGACGTTCACCTCGAACTTTTTGCAGATGCTGGCCATCTTCCTGATTCCCGCCGGCCTGTGCTTCACCTTTGGCCGCATGGTGGGCGACATGCGCCAGGGCTGGGCCGTGCTGGCCGCGATGACGGTGATCTTTGTCGTCATGACGGCCGGCGTGATGCAGGCCGAGCAGCAGGCCAATCCGGCATTGCAGGCGCTGGGCGTCGACCAGCAGGTCAGCAGCCTGCAGGCGGGCGGCAATATGGAAGGCAAGGAAACGCGCTTCGGCGTCAGTTCGTCGGCCCTGTTTGCGGCCGTGACGACGGCCGCGTCGTGCGGCGCCGTCAACTCCATGCACGACTCCTACATGCCGCTGGGCGGCATGGTGCCGCTGCTGCTGATGCAGTTCGGCGAAGTGATCTTCGGTGGCGTGGGCACGGGCCTGTACGGCATGCTGATGTTCGCCATCCTGGCCGTCTTTATCGCCGGCCTGATGATAGGGCGCACCCCCGAATACCTGGGCAAGAAAATCCAGGCGCATGAAATGAAGATGGTCTCGCTGGCCATCCTGGTCACGCCAGCGCTGGTGCTGGTCGGCACGGCGATCGCCGTCATGCTCGAACCGGGCAAGGCGGGCGTGGCCAATCCCGGCGCCCACGGTTTCTCGGAAATCCTGTACGCCTTTACCTCGGCCGCCAATAACAACGGCAGCGCGTTTGCGGGGCTGTCGGCCAATACGCCGTTCTACAACGTGATGCTGGCGATCGCCATGTGGTTTGGCCGCTTTGCCGTGATCGTGCCGGTGCTGGCCGTGGCAGGGTCGCTGGCCGCCAAGCAGCGCCTGTCGGCCAACGCCGGCACCATGCCCACGCATGGCCCCATGTTCATCGGCCTGCTGATCGGCGTGGTGATCCTGGTGGGCGTGCTCAATTATGTTCCTGCGCTGGCCCTGGGCCCTGTCATCGAACACCTCCAACTCTTTACTCAATTACCATGAAAACCAGAACATTAACCCTGTTCGACCCTGCCTTGCTGCTGCCCGCCATCGGCGACGCCTTCAAGAAACTCGACCCGCGCACGCAGTGGCGCAGCCCCGTGATGTTTGTTGTCTACGTGGGCAGCATCATCACTACCTTGCTGGCGATCCAGGCCCTGGCGGGCAAAGGCGAGGCGCCGTTCGGCTTTATCGCGGCGATTGCCGTGTGGCTGTGGTTCACCGTGCTGTTCGCGAACTTTGCCGAAGCGCTGGCCGAAGGACGCAGCAAGGCGCAAGCGGCCTCGCTGCGCGCCCTGAAGCAGACCGTGATGGCCAAGAAAATGCAGGTGCCCAAATACGGCACCTCCTGGCTGCCGACACCGGCCACCGACCTGCGCCGTGGCATGACGGTGCTGGTCGAAGCCGGTGACGTGATTCCCGCCGACGGCGAAGTGACGGCCGGCGTGGCCTCGGTCGACGAGAGCGCGATCACCGGCGAGTCGGCGCCCGTGATCCGCGAGTCGGGCGGCGACTTTTCCGCCGTCACCGGCGGCACCCGCGTGCTGTCGGACTGGCTGCTGGTGCAAGTGTCCGTCAACCCCGGCGAAGCCTTTATCGACCGCATGATCGCCATGGTCGAAGGCGCCAAGCGCCAGAAGACGCCCAATGAAATCGCCTTGACGATCCTGCTGGTGGCCCTGTCGATCGTGTTTTTGATCGTCACCGTCACCTTGTTGCCTTACTCGCTGTTCGCGGTGGCCGCCGCCGGCAGCGGCACGCCGGTCACCATCACGGTGCTGATCGCGCTGCTGGTGTGCCTGATCCCGACCACCATCGGCGGTTTGTTGTCCGCCATCGGCGTGGCCGGCATGAGCCGCATGATGCAGGCCAATGTGATTGCCACCTCGGGCCGTGCGGTGGAAGCGGCCGGCGACGTCGACGTGCTGCTGCTCGACAAGACCGGCACCATCACCCTGGGCAACCGCCAGGCGGCCAGCTTCGTGCCGGCCCCCGGCGTGACGGAACAGCAGCTGGCCGACGCGGCGCAACTGGCCTCGCTGGCCGACGAAACGCCGGAAGGGCGCAGCATCGTGGTGCTGGCCAAGCAGCAGTTCAATATCCGCGAACGCGAGATGGCCAGCCTGAATGCGACCTTTGTCCCGTTCACGGCGCAAACGCGCATGAGCGGCGTCGATATCGCGGATCGCCAGGTGCGCAAGGGCGCGGCCGAATCGGTCAAGAAGTATGTGGAAGCGCTGGGCCAGCCGTATCCGGCGGAAGTGTCGCGCGCCGTCGACGATATCGCGCGCCGCGGCAGCACGCCGCTGGTGGTGGTCGATGCCGGCAAGGTCATGGGCGTGGTGGAACTGAAGGATATCGTCAAGGGCGGTATCAAGGAGCGTTTCGCCGAACTGCGCCGCATGGGCATCAAGACGGTGATGATCACCGGCGACAACAAGCTGACGGCGGCGGCGATCGCGGCCGAAGCGGGCGTCGACGATTTCCTGGCCGAGGCGACGCCGGAGGACAAGCTCAAACTGATCCGCAGCTACCAGTCCGAAGGCCGCCTGGTGGCGATGACGGGCGACGGCACCAACGACGCGCCGGCCCTGGCCCAGGCCGACGTCGCCGTGGCCATGAACTCGGGCACGCAGGCGGCGAAGGAGGCGGGCAATATGGTCGATCTCGACTCGAACCCGACCAAGCTGCTGGAAATCGTCGAAATCGGCAAGCAGATGCTGATGACGCGGGGATCGCTCACCACGTTCTCGATCTCGAACGATATCGCCAAGTATTTCGCCATCATTCCGGCGGCCTTTGTCGGCACCTATCCGCAATTGAAGGCGCTCGACATCATGCACCTGGCCAGCCCCGCCTCGGCCATCATGTCGGCGGTGATCTTCAATGCGCTGATCATCGTCGTGCTCATTCCCCTGGCCTTGAAGGGCGTGCAGTACCGGGCCATCGGTGCGGCCAGCCTGCTGCGCCGCAACCTGCTGGTCTATGGCCTGGGCGGCATCGTGCTGCCGTTTGTCGGCATCAAGCTGATCGACATGGTGCTGTCGGCACTGAACTTTATCTAAAGGAAATAGCATGAATACCATCGTACGTCCCGCCCTGGTGCTGTTTGCTTCGCTGACCGTGATTTGCGGCGTGCTCTATCCGCTGGCCACCACCGGCATCGGCAAGGTCGTCTTCCCGCAGGAGACCGCTGGCAGCATCGTCGAACACGCCGGCAAGCCGGTCGGCTCGACCCTGATCGGCCAGTCCTTTACGTCACCCAAATACTTCTGGGGCCGCCCCTCGGCCACCGCGCCGATGGCCAATAACGGCGCCGGCTCGGGCGGCTCGAACCTGGGGCCGAGCAATCCGGCCCTGGTCGACGCCGTCAAGACGCGCATCGCGGCATTGAAAGAAGCCGACCCCGGCAACACGCGCGCCATTCCGGTCGACCTGGTGACGGCGTCGGGCAGCGGCCTGGACCCGGAAATCAGCCTGGCCGCCGCCATCTACCAGGCCCCGCGCGTGGCCCGCGTGCGCGGCCTGCCTTTGGCGCAAGTGGAAAACGCCATCGCCAAGGCGCAAAAAACCGCCTATGTCGGCTTTTTCGGCGAAGCGCGCGTGAATGTGCTGGAACTGAATCTGGCGCTGGACGCCGCTGCGCGGTAACGGTAGGTCGGATTAGCGCTTGCGCGTAATCCGACAACACCACCAGCCCAAGCCAACAATGTTGTCGGATTACGGCCTGCGGCCTCGGCGGCCCCGCCTAATCCGACCTACGCCCTGTCCCAGGAAGATTAGAATACACCCATGCCCTCCAACGACCACCGCCCCGATCCCGATGCCCTGCTGGCCCAGGTCCAGGCACAGGAACACAAAGCCACGCGTGGCCGCCTGCGCATCTATTTCGGCGCCTCGGCCGGCGTCGGCAAGACCTACGCCATGCTGGCCGCGGCGCGCAAGCTGCTGGCCGATGGCGTCGACGTGCTGGTGGGCGTGGTGGAAACGCACGGGCGCACGGAGACGGCGGCCATGCTGGACGGCTTGCCGCAGCTGCCGTTGAAAAGCATCGTCTACCGCGACAAGTCGCTCGGCGAATTCGACCTCGACGCCGCGCTGCTGCGCCAGCCGGCCGTGATACTGATCGATGAGCTGGCGCACTCGAACGTGGCAGGCTCGCGCCATCCGAAGCGCTGGCACGATGTCGAGGAACTGCTGGCCGCCGGCATCGACGTGCTCACCACCGTCAATGTGCAGCACCTCGAAAGCCTGAACGATGTGGTGGGCGGGATTACCGGCGTGCGCGTGGCCGAGACCCTGCCCGACACCGTGTTCGACCGCGCCGATGAAGTGGTGCTGGTCGATATTCCCGCCGACGAACTGCTGCTGCGCCTGAAAGCGGGCAAGGTGTATCAGCCGCAGCAGGCGCAGCGCGCGTCGCAGCATTTTTTCCGCAAGGGCAATCTGATCGCCCTGCGCGAGCTGGCGCTGCGCCGCACGGCCGACCGCGTGCAGGACGACGTGCAGGCCTACCGGCTGGAAAAATCGATCAACCCGGTCTGGAAGACAGGCGCCGCGCTGCTGGCCTGCGTGGGCCCGCATGCGGGGAGCGAACAGGTGGTGCGCAGCGCGGCGCGCCTGGCCGGCCAGCTGAACGCCGAATGGCATGCGCTGTATGTGGAAACGCCGCGCTTGCAGCGCCTGCCGGCGCGCGAGCGCGAACGCATACTCAATACCCTGAAACTGGCGCAGGACCTGGGTGCGCGTACCGCCATCGTCGCGGCTGACGACATCGCCGGCGCGATCGTCGAGCATGCGCGCGGCGCCAATATCGCCAAGCTGGTGATGGGACGGCGCCAGGGTGGGCCGCTGGCGCGGCTGTGGCATGCGGCCAGCGCCGCGCGCATCGCCGGCCTGGCGCCCGATATCGATCTGATCGAAGTGGGCCAGCCGGCGCTCGACGCCGCGCCACGCAAGACTGTCGAGGACGTGCGCATACCCCGTCCCGGACGCGCCTGGCGCTACGGGCTGGCCGCTGGCGCCAGCCTGGCCACCTCGCTGGCTTCGGTGCCGCTGCTGCCGTATATCGACCTGGCCAATATCGCCATGCTGTCGCTGCTGACGGTGGTGCTGGTGGCGGTGCGGCTGGGGCGCGGGCCGGCTGCGCTGGCCAGCCTGCTGGGCGTGGCCATTTTTGACTTTGCCTTCGTGCCGCCGCGGTTTTCGTTTGCCGTGGGCGACTTTCAATATGTGATCACGTTTGGCGTGATGCTGGCCGTGGGCCTGATCACGGGACGCCTGACGGCCGGGTTGCGCTTCCAGGCGCGCGTCGCCACGCACCGCGAAGCGCGCGCCCGCGCCCTGTACGAGTTTGCGCGCGACTTGTCCGGCGTGCTGCAGACCGAAGAGATTTTCGATATCACGCGGCGCGCCGTCGAACGCGCTTTTCGCGCCCGCGCCACCTTGCTGCTGCCCGATGACGACGGCCGCCTGCAGGCACCGAAGGATGCCGGCCAGCTCGACCTGGGCATCGCGCAGTGGGCCTTCGATCGCGCGCAGGCGGCCGGCACCGGCACCGATACCTTGCCCGGCTCCGATATTTTCTATCTGCCCCTGATCGCGCCGATGCGCACGCGCGGCCTGCTGGCGCTGCTGCCCCTTGGCGCGCCCCAGCACTCGTCCCAGCACCGGCGCTGGCTGCTGGTGCCGGAACAGCGCCAGCAGCTCGACACCTTTGCCGCGCTGGCCGCCATTGCCCTCGAACGCGTGCACTATATAACCGTGGCGCAGGGTGCGCTGGTGCAGATGGAGTCCGAACGGCTGCGCAATTCGCTGCTGGCGGCGCTGTCGCACGACTTGCGCACGCCCTTGACCTCGCTGGTGGGGCTGGCCGAATCGCTGGCGCGCTCAAGCCCGGCCCTGTCGAGCGCGCAGCTGGACATGGCGCGCTCCTTGCAGTCCGAAACGGTGCGCATGAGCGCCCTGGTGGCCAACCTGCTCGACATGGCGCGCATCGAGAGCGGCCATGTGCGCCTGAACCTGCAATGGCAGGCGTTCGAAGAGGTGGTGGGCAGTTCCCTGCGCGTCAGCGCCCCGCAACTGGCGCGGCACCAGCTGCGCACGCAGCTCGCGCCCGACCTGCCTTTGGCGCGCTACGACGCCGTGCTGATCGAGCGCGTGCTGTGCAACCTGCTGGAGAACGCGGCCAAGTACACGCCGTCCGGCAGCACCATCACGATTGCCGCCGGCGTGCATGGCCAGTGGCTGCGGGTGACGGTCAGCGACGACGGACCGGGCCTGCCGCCAGGGCGCGAAGAAGCGATCTTTGAAAAATTCACGCGCGGCGAACGCGAATCGAACCTGCCCGGCGTGGGACTGGGGCTGGCGATCTGCCGCGCCATCGTCGAAGCGCACGGCGGCACCATTGCCGCGCAAGTGCCGCTGCCCGCGCGCGGCGCGGCCTTTGTATTGACGCTGCCTTTGGGGACGCCGCCGGCGCCGCCCGAAGAACTGGGCAGCGAACTGACTGACACTGGAACACATCATGAATGACGCTAACGCCACCGCTCCGACCGCGCTGCTGGTCGAGGATGAACCGCAGATCCGCCGCTTCGTGCGCGCCGCGCTGGAAGCCGAAGGCTGGCAGGTGCACGAATCGGCCACCTTGCAGCGCGGCCTGATCGACGCCGGCACGCGCCGCCCCGACCTGGTGGTGCTGGACCTGGGCCTGCCCGACGGCGACGGCATCGATTTTCTCGGCGACCTGCGCAAATGGTCGGCCGTGCCCGTCATCGTGCTGTCGGCGCGCGTGGGCGAAGACGAAAAAATCCGTGCCCTGGACGCCGGCGCCGACGATTACCTGACCAAGCCGTTCGGCGTGGGCGAACTGCTGGCCCGCGTGCGCGCCACCTTGCGCCGCCAGCGCCGCCCGGCCGCGCCTGACGATGGCGTGGTGCGCTTCGGCGACGTGTCGGTCGACGTGCAGAACCGCCTGGTGATGCGCGACAAGCAACTGGTGCATGTGACGCCGACCGAATTTCGCCTGCTGTCGGTGCTGGTCAAAAACGCCGGCAGGGTGGTGACCAATCCGCAACTGCTGCGCGAAGTGTGGGGGCCGTCGAATAGTGAAAACGGCCACTACCTGCGCATCTACATGGGCCACTTGCGGCAGAAGCTCGAAGCCGATCCGGCCCAGCCGCAATACCTGCTGACGGAAACAGCCGTCGGTTACCGCTTGCTGCTGCCGCTCTAAAACTTTCTATTCCCCCGCTTTGAAATCAGGCGCCACGTGCGCCGGGGGAGCGTTTTACCCAAAATTTTGCAGCGACGGGCCAGCTGCGCCATCCCGGCAAAGGCCAACCACCAATGAGAAGTATCACCATGAACAACATCGTATTTGCCATCGCCGCCACCTTTGCTACTTTTTCCTCCGGCCTGCTCCACGCGCAGGAAGCCAAACCGGACCATGAAGTCAGTTTCAATGTGGCCGGCGTGTCGGACTACCGCTATCGCGGCATCTCGCAAACGCGTTTGAAGCCGGCGCTGCAGGGCGGTGCCGACTACGTCAACAACCCCACCGGCCTGTATGCGGGCGCCTGGGCCTCGACCATCAAGTGGACCAAGGACGCGGGCGGCAGCGGCGACGTGGAAGTCGATCTGTATGCGGGCAAGCGCGGCCAGCTCACCGACGATATCGGCTACGACGCCGGCGTGCTGGCCTATGTGTATGCCGACAACGGCTTGACACACGTGGCCGGCTTTGCCGATGCGGACACCCAGGAAGTCTATGGCCAGCTGTCGTACGGCCCCGCCTACATCAAGTATTCGCACGCCGTCTCCAACCTGTTCGGCATCGTCAACAGCAAGAACAGCGGCTACCTCGACCTGGGCGCCAATATCGACCTCGCCAACGGCTGGACCGGCAACCTGCACGCGGGCCACCAGAAGGTGAAAAACAACGACGCGGCCAGCTATACGGACTGGAAAGTGGGTGTCATGCGCGACTTCGGCGTGCTCACCGGCGCGCTGGCCGTGATCGGCAGCAATGCCGGCAAGACCGCCTACGCCTCGCCCGTGAATGGCAAATTCATGGGCAAGACGGCGTTGATTTTGACGGTCAGCAAGGTGTTTTGAACACCACCGTCCATCGGCCAGTGTTGCAGGTCGGATTAGCGGCGGAACGCCGCGTAATCCGACATGATTGTTGGCGTTGCTGGTGTTGTCGGGTTACGGCGCTTCGCGCCTAACCCGACCTATGTGCGGCAGCGCCAGCATCGGTTCGAGCGCCAGCGCCAGCTTTTGCTGGCCGGCGCGCGACATGGTTGTCATCGGCAGGCGCAGTTCGTCGCGCAGCTTGCCCTGCATGGCCAGCGCCGCCTTGATCGGGCCGGGGTTCGGTTCGGCGAACAGCAGCCGTATGGCAGGCAGCATGGTCTGGAACAGCGCGCCGGCGGCGGCGTGGTTGTCTGACTTGACGAGTTCGAACAGCTGGGCATACAGGTCGGGGCGCACCTGGGCGGCGGCCGACATGGCGCCATGCGCACCCATCGACAGGCTGGCCAGCAGCAGCGCATCGTCGCCGCACAGCACGTCGAGGTGGGTATCGCGCAGCAGCTGGCCGAACTGGTCGAGCTGTCCGCCCGCCTCCTTGATGGCGACAAAGTGCGAGTCGCGCGCCAGCAGCGCCGCTGTCGCCGTCGTGATGTGCACGCCGGTGCGGGCCGGCACGTTGTAGAGCACGATGGAATGGTCGGTGGCGGCGGCAATCGTCTGGAAGTGGCGCACGATCCCTTCCTGCGATGGCCGCACATAGGCCGGCGCGGAGATCAGCAGGCCGGCCAGCGGATGGTCGTGATAGCGCTGCACGGCGGCCGTGACGGCGCGCGTGTCGCTGCCGCCGATGCCCATCACGACGGGAAAGCGCGGGCCGACCGCTTCGAGCACGCTATCGAGCAGCATGCCCTGTTCGGCCTGGCTCAGCATGGCCGCCTCGCCGGTGGTGCCGCACACCACCAAGCCATTGACGCCGCTGGCGGCCAGTTCGCCGGCCAGCTGCTGGGCGGCGTCGACATCGATCGCGCCATCGCGAAACGGCGTGACCATCGGCACCCAGATGCCCTGGAAGTGGGCCGTGATGCGCTCGCAGGACATCGCGTGTTCGCACGCGTACTGGTTCATTGCGCACCACCGTGGCGTGGATGGTCCTGGCAAATGCGGCCAAATTCCGCCGCCGGCAGCGAGCGCATCACGGCGTCCATCGTCAGGCGCAGCGCCGGTTCGGTCACGCACAGGTCCACCCGCATGCGTTCGGCATGGTCGACCGCCACCACCCGCATGAACGACAGCATCGCGCCGCAGGTCTTGAACACCAGCTGGCGCAGCGCCGACAGGCACTCCTTGTCGACCGTGATATGGATGAGAAAAGTGGCTTGGCGCAGGGATGTGTCCATGGCGATGGTGCTTTGCAGCGGTGGTTGAGATGCAATCGAGGTTAGCAGCGGGCCTGTAAAGATGGTCTAAAAAGCGTGGTGGCGGGCGTAAACGCGGTGTATTTTTTGGCAGCCGCCGCCATGTGCGCGAGGGCTGGGCTGTTGCGTTTTTGCCCCGCACGCAGGGCATGCGTACGCTTTTGTTACAAAATTGAATCGTGCTTTCGGGAACGGAGGTTTATATTGAAACCGTCTCCGCCATCCAGCAAGTCACGCCATGTCAGACGAAAAAATCCCCCCTGTCGTTTCTCCCCCCACGCCCGCACCGCAAGCCGCCGTGCCGCCGGTGCGCCCTGACCGCGTGGGCCGCGCCTCCGATGCCGATGAGCGCGACCGCCGCTCGCGCGAGGCGCCGCCGCGTTACCTGAAGGACAACGATACGCCGTTCGCGCTGGCCTGGCGTGTGCTGACGTCGCGCTACCGTTCGATGCGCGACAAGGCGGGGCGCGACTTCATGCGGCGCACTTTGCGCATCGGGATTTCGGCGCGCATTTTTCACCCGGAGCCGGGCGCCACTGGCCTGCGCAGCAAGAATTTGCAGTACCTGGAAGAGTCGATCGCGCAGTGGGTGATGTCGCGCGATGTGCTGGTGTTCATGATCCCGACCGTCAATACCAGCGGGCTGCTGCATCCCAGCAATATCACGCTGCGCCACTATGCGCGCCACCTCGATGGCCTGGTGCTGCAGGGTGGCGCGGACGTGTCGCCGCAGACGTATTCGGAAGCGGCCACCCGGCCCGAATGGAGCGGCGACCGCGCGCGCGACCTGTATGAGCTGGAACTGCTGCACGAATTCGTCGACGCGGGCAAGCCGGTACTGGGAATCTGCCGCGGCTGCCAGCTGATCAACGTGGGCTTTGGCGGCACCCTGTACCAGGATATCGCCTCGGACGTGGAGGGCGCGTCCTCGCACGTAAACGACCTGTACGACCGCCACCGCCACACCATCGTCTTCCCGAAAGGCTCGACCCTGGCCGGGATGTTTCCCAAGGCGGGCGAGGCGCTGGTGAACTCGATCCACCACCAGTCTGTGAAGGATCTGGGGCGCGACATCACGGTGGAAGCGTATTCGCATGGCGACAATATCGTCGAGGCGATCCGCTACCAGCGCGCGCGCTTCGTGATGGGCTTGCAGTGGCACCCGGAATTCCATTCGGCCGGCGGCGTCGAGCTGCTCGATTGCACGCCGATACTCGATAACTTCCTGCGCGCGGCGCGGGAGACCCGCTTTTGATTACCCGGCGCACAGTGCTGGCCGGCCTGCTGGCCCTGCCGTTGGCCGGCGTGCGGGCGGCAAAACCGGGTGGTGAAGCTTTGCCGTTTGCACTAACGCCACAGTCGCGCGCGGCCGCCTTGAAAGCACAGGTACCTGAAAAACTGGCGGCGCAAGTGATCCGCGCGGCGCAAAAGGCGGTGGACCGGCCCGTGCACCTGATGGACGCAGTGCGCACCGGCGGCTTGCTCGATGGCGATGGCGGACGCAAGCAAAGCCAGCAAGCGCAGGAAGACTGGCGCCAGGCGCGGCTGCAGGCGCTGGCGTGGCGGCTGTCTGGCGATGCCGCTTATCTTGACAATGCGCGCAAGCTGGCGCTGGCCTGGAGCAGCGGCTACCAGCCCTCGTTCAGCCCCGTCGACGAGACGGAACTGGCCAGCCTCCTGATGGGCGTGGACCTGATCCAGGAGCTGCTCGGTACCAGCGAACGCGAGCAGCTGCAGGCATTCTGCCGCACCCTGGCGAGCGGCTACCTGAGTGACCCAATCAAGGTCGGCGGGCCGTCGACGGCGCGCAATAACTGGCATAGCCACCGCATCAAGATCGGCACGGCGGCAAGCTATCTGACAGGTGACGCGGCCTTGATCGCGCGCGCCAAACAGCGCTTTATGTCCCACGTGCCGCGCAATATCGGTGAGGGCGGCGTGCCGTTCGACTTCGAGCAGCGCGACGCCCTGCATTACACCACCTACAGCCTGGAGCCGCTGCTGACCGCCGCCCTGATGGCGAAAAACCATGGCGACGACTGGTTCGCCGCGCCCGGTGCACAGCGTTTGCAAGAAGCGCTGGCCTGGCTGGCGCCCTACGCGCAAGGCAAGAAAACCCACGCGGAGTTCGCCAACAGCGCCGTGCCCTTTGACCGCAAGCGCGTGGCCGCCGGCCAGAAGGGTTTTACGGGCAACTGGGACCGCTCGGGCGCGGCCAATGTGTATCTGCTGGCGTCGCGCTTCGACGCCGCCTATGCGCCGCTGGCGCGGGAATTGCAGCCGCCAGCGTGGGCGCTGGCGCTGTTTTGATGAATGTGTATTTTTTGCGTTTTGAACGCCACGACGCTGGGCCAAACGGTAGCGAGCGGAAGACAGAGGTGGTTGAGGATGCGTAGGTCGGATTAGCCCGCAGGGCGTAATCCGACACCATTGTTGGCGCTGCTAGTAATTCATGGGTTCGCCCCGGAAGCAGCGAATCGCTGAATCCACCATCCCCTCCGCGCTGCCCTGCACATTGTGCTGCTTGCGCAGATACTGCGCGTCGCTCCACTGCTTGGCCACGTCCGACAAATGCTTCAGCGCCTGCGTGCTGCCCAGCGCTTCGCCGTGCGGTTCCATTTTGCGCAGGGTGGTCATGATGTCTTCGCGCAGCGACATGGTCTCGTAGGTTTTCGGGTGCGTGATGGCGCCGTCCAGGCCGAAGCGGCAGGCCTGGAAGCGGTTGTAGTTGTAGACCAGGTAATCGTCTTCCACCGGCGGGGTTTCGCGCCGTTCGAGCAGGTAACGGCATAGCGCCTGCAGGTAGGCGGCCAGCGCGGCGGCGCGCTCCACGGTCAAGGGGGTGTCGCACACGCGCAGTTCGATGGTGCCGAATTCCGGCTTGGGCCGGATATCCCAGTAAAAATCCTTCATGCTCTTGATGATGCCGGTGTTCTCCATCTTGGCGAAATACTCGTTCGAGAACTGGTCCCAGCTGAGCGTAAATGGCGCGCGCCCGCTCATCGGAAACGCGAACACGGAGTTCAGGCGGGCCGAATCGAACAGCGTGTCGCGCCCCTGCACATAGGGCGAGGAGGCCGACAGGGCGATAAAGTGCGGAATATAGCGGTTCAGCGAGTGCAGCAAAAACATGGCGTCGTCGCCGGAGGCGCAGCCGATATGCACGTGCTGGCCGAAGATGGTGAACTGCTTGGCCAGGTAACCGTACAGTTCCGAGATCTCCTGGAAGCGGGCCTTGGAAAAGATCTTTTGCGACGACCATTGCTGGAACGGGTGGGTGCCGCCGCCGGCGATGCCGATATTGAGCTTGTCGCCGGCCGCCACCAGAGTGTCGCGGATTTCCTGCAGTTGCTCCAGCAGCGGCCCGTGATGCGTGTGCACGCTCGAATTAATCTCGATCATGCTCTCGGTGATTTCGGGCGTGACATTGCCTGGAAACGGTTTTTTGCCCAGCAAATGCAGCAGGTCGGGGCTGGCCGCCGTCAGGTCGTAGTCCGACAGGTTCACCAGCTGCAGTTCGAGTTCGACGCCGAAGGTCAGCGCGGCCGATTGGCCAAAGGGTTCCAGCGGCATTTAGCGCTCCTTGATTTCATGGGTTTCTTTGGCCAGCATCAGCACGCGCTGTACCAGCACGGGACCGACCACTTCGAGCATCAGGGTGATGGCGGCCAGCGCATTGAGTTCGTCACCAAAATTGACGCCCAGCTGGCGCGCATGCTCGAGCAGCAGGATGATGAACACGGACACCGGCGTGAGCGCCACACCGGTCAAAATGCCCTTGCGCCAGGAGATGCCGCTGACATGCGAAAACGCGGCCACGCCCACCACCTTGGTCAGGAGGCGCCCGGCGATGACGGCGCCGGCCAGCGCCGCGCCAGCCGTCACGCTGGCCCATTCCAAAGTCGAGGCGGCGTAGACGAACAGCAGCACCGTCAGCAGTTCCCCAAGCGCGCCGAAATTGCGCTGCGCCTGGCTGAAGGCCACGCGGCGGTGGCGCGCCACCAGGCCGAAGGTCAGGGTGGCCAGCAGCGGCGACAGGCTGGTGGTGTAGGTCAGGGCCACCAGCAGCATCACCGACAGGGCAAACGCCACGGTGGCGTCCTGCGCCATATTGCCCAGGCGGCGCAGCATGGCCGGCACGACGATGCCGAACACGGTGCCGGCGGCCACCGAGGCGGCCAGCACGGCGGCGCTGCTGCTGGTCGCTTCGATCAGGTCGGTCGAGCTGTGGAACATCCAGAAGCCGACGATGATATTGAAGGTGAACACGGCCAGCACGCAGTTGAGCGCCGTCAGGTGCACCAGGCGTTCGGTCACCTGGCCCGAGCTGCGCTCCTCGTTAATCACGCGCATGATGGTGGCGGGCGAGGTCGACATCGACAGGGAGGCCAGCAGCAGCGCCGTCATGCGCGAAGTATCGAATTCGAGGGCGATGAAATACACGAGGGCGAAGGTACCCAGCGCTTCGACCAGGCCGGCCACGGCGATCCACGGGTTGTTCTTCAGCCAGCGCAGGTTGATGCGGTAGCCGACCTCGAACAGGATCAGGCCAAAGGCCACGTCGGCCAGCACCAGCATGGGGCCGGCGTCCATCTGCGGCAGGATGCCGACCTGCGCCTGGGCCAGGATAAAGCCGATCACGCCATAAAAGCTGATGCGCGGCAGGCCGGTCCAGCGGTGGCCGAATTCGCCGATGACCCAGGCCATGGTAATGGCGAACGGCCAGGACAGGTCGGCGGCGATAGCGAGGAGACTTTGCATGCTGATTCCTTTGTAGTAGCGCCGGCACCGGCCGGCAGCATGTGGCTGGCGCGGCAAAAACAGGGTGCGGCGGTAGTGCATTTTTGCGAGGGCGCAGTTGCTTGCTTCCTGATGCGCAGATTCTACCGGAGCAGGCGGCGCGCACGCCGTCCGCTATCGAACGGTGCGCCGGCCCTGGCGGCCGCGCACGCGATGCTGCATGGGCGAGGTCGGTTCGCCCACTGATGTCGTGCAGCAGTGTACGGCATGGCGGCCTGCCGCCGCCATGGACTTTTTGTTGTACGCTCTTGGTTACTTGGTTACTTGCTGAGCAGGCGCATGCCCCGTTCCAGGCCGTCGATCGACAGCGGGAACATGCGCTGGTTCATCAACTGGCGCATCACGCCGATCGACTGGCGGTACTGCCACAAGCCTTCCTGTTCCGGATTGAGCCAGATGAATTTCGGGAAGGCCTGCGTAAAGCGCGCCAGCCAGGTCGATCCCGCTTCCTCGTTGTTGTACTCGACCGAGCCGCCCGGATGCAGGATTTCATACGGGCTCATGGTGGCGTCGCCGACGAAAATAAGCTTGGTGTCGGCCGGGTATTTGCGCAGCACGTCCCAGGTGGCAAAGCGTTCGGCGTTGCGGCGCCGGTTGTTCTTCCACAGGTAGTCGTAGACGCAGTTATGGAAGTAGAAGAATTCCATGTTTTTGAATTCCGTCTTCGCTGCCGAAAACAGTTCCTCGGTGCGCTCGATATGGTCGTCCATGCTGCCGCCGACGTCGAACAGCATCAGCACCTTGATGCGGTTCTTGCGCTCGGCGCGCATCTTGATGTCGAGGTAGCCGGCGTTGTTGGCGGTGGCGGCGATGGTGGCGTCGAGCGCCAGTTCGTCCTGGGCGCCTTCGCGCGCGAACTTGCGCAGGCGCCGCAAGGCCACCTTGAGGTTGCGCGTGCCCAGTTCGCGTTCGCCGTCGTAATCCTTGTAGCTGCGCGCTTCCCACACTTTCACCGCCGTGCGGTTGCCGCCCTTGCCGCCGATGCGGATGCCTTCCGGATTGGTGCCGCCATTGCCGAACGGCGAAGTGCCGCCCGTGCCTATCCATTTGCCGCCGCCTTCGTGGCGTTCCTTCTGCTCTTTCAGCAGCTCGTTCAGGCGGTCCATCAGCTTGTCGTAGCCGAATTTTTCCAGCTGCGCTTTCTGCTCGTCGCTCAGTTCGCGCTGCATGCGCTTGATCAGCCAGTCGAGCGGAATTGCCGCATTCGTTTCAAAAGCGGCGTTGATGCCCTTGAAGTACTGCGCAAAGGCGCGGTCGAACTTGTCGAAATGGGCTTCGTCCTTGACCAGGGTCAGGCGCGCCAGATAGTAAAAATCGTCCATCGAAGGGTCGATCACGTTCTTTTGCAGCGCTTCAAGCAGGGTCAGAAATTCCTTGATCGAGACGGGAATTTTCGCATCCTTGAGCGTGAAAAAGAAGTCGATCAGCACGGCGGTTCTCCGGCACGGGGCAGCGCCATAATGGGCCGCTGCGCCAGCTTGTAGCGCAAATGGGCGGCGATTTCCGGCCATTCGCCGCGCGTGACGCTGTACATGACGGTGTCGCGCACGGTGCCGTCGCGCCGCAGCGCATGGTGGCGCAGCACGCCGTCCTTTTTCGCGCCCAGGCGCTCGATGGCCGCCTGCGAAGCATGGTTGAAGTTATCGGTGCGCAGGCCCACCAGCGCGCAGTCGAGCGTGTCGAAGGCGTGCGAAAACATCAGCAATTTGCACGTGGTGTTGACGTGGCTGCGCTGGCAGCGTTTGGCGTACCAGGTGTAGCCGATTTCCACCCGCCCCACCTCTGGCAGCACGTCATGGTAGCTGGTGGTGCCCAGCACTTCGCCGCTGGCCGCGTCGAGCACGGCAAAGGCGAAGCGCGAGGGGCGCATTTCGATGGCCTTGAAGATGTACTGCCCGACCTGGTCAGGTTCGGGCACGGAGGTCACGCGCAACTGCCACAGCTGGCCGTCGGCGGCTGCCGCGCGCAGGCCTTCGGCGTGGTGCGGCGCCAGCGGTTCGAGGCGCACGCCGTTCAGTTCCATGACCACGGGAGCGATGGTTTTCACGAGCGCTCCTTAGCGGTTGGTGCGCGACATGAACATCAGGCGCTCGAACAGATTGACGTCCTGCTCGTTTTTCAAGAGCGCCCCGTGCAGCGGCGGCACCACGGTTTTCTGGTCGCCGCTGCGCAAGGCTTCGGCAGGAATATCCTCGGCCAGCAGCAGTTTGAGCCAGTCGAGGAATTCCGACGTCGACGGCTTTTTCTTCAGGCCCGGCACCTCGCGCACGGCGTAAAACGTCTCCAGCGCCTGGGCCAGCAACTCCTGTTTCAGGTTCGGGTAGTGGACGGCGACGATCTGCTCCATCGTGTCCTTGTCGGGGAATTTGATGTAGTGGAAAAAGCAGCGGCGCAGGAACGCGTCCGGCAGTTCCTTTTCGTTGTTCGAGGTGATGATGACCAGCGGGCGATGCACGGCCGTGACCATCTGCCGCGTTTCATAGACATAGAATTCCATGCGGTCGAGCTCGCGCAGCAAATCGTTGGGGAACTCGATATCGGCCTTGTCGATCTCGTCGATCAGCAGCACCACTGGCTCGGGCGCCGTGAAGGCCTGCCACAGCACGCCCTTGACGATGTAGTTCTGGATATCGCGCACGCGTTCGTCGCCCAGCTGCGAGTCGCGCAGGCGCGACACGGCGTCGTATTCGTACAGCCCTTGCTGGGCCTTGGTGGTCGACTTGATATGCCACTGCATCAGCGGCATGTTCAGCGCGGCCGCCACTTCCTCGGCCAGCATGGTCTTGCCGGTACCAGGCTCGCCCTTGATCAGCAGCGGGCGCTGCAAGGTCAAGGCCGCATTCACGGCCAGTTTCAGGTCGGCGGTGGCGACGTAGTTGTCGGAGCCTTCGAAGCGGTGGCCTTGCTGTGGGTGCTGTGCTTGCATGAGCGATCCTGCCAAAGTAGGGAAAGACCGAGTATAAACAGAACCGTGGCGCACCGCCACGCCACCGCTCCGTGCCGCCCTGGACACAAGCCATTTATGTAGGTGGACTTGCAAGAATATCTTGGTTAGAATCGGCAATCAACAGTTTAATTGTCAACATATAAGATCAACAAAAACCAGCCTTCGCGTTTCTCCGATTACCTTTGCTTACTTTGCCACTATGAAAAAAATATTTGCACTTCTCGTGCTTGCCGGCATAGCAAATGCCGTCACAGCGGCTGATATCGTCGGAAACGCCAAGGCCGGGACAGCCAAGGTGGAAATGTGCATCGGATGCCATGGCATCCCCGGTTACAAGGCCACTTTTCCGGAAGTGTTCCAGGTGCCGATGATCGGCGGCCAGAGCGCCAAATATATTGAAAACGCGCTCAAGGCCTACCAGAAGGGCGACCGCAAGCACCCCACCATGAAGGGCATCGCCGCCAGCCTGTCGGACCAGGATATCGCCGACGTGGCGGCCTATTATGCGCAACAAGCCAAGCCCAACTGAGGACCAGCCAGATGAAAAGACTACTCGCCGCCCTGTTGTGCTCGCTAATATCGTGTGCGGCCCTGGCCGCCGGCAATATCAATACCGGCAAGGCCCTGGCTGAAAAATACAGCTGCGCCACCTGCCATGGCAAGGACTATGCCTCGCCGATCGACCCTTCTTATCCCAAGCTGGCCGGGCAGCACCGCGACTACCTGGAGCACGCCCTGACCACCTACAAGCGCGGCGACGGCCCGAACGGGCGCAACAACGCCATCATGACGGGCCAGGTCAAACCCTTGAGCAGCCAGGACATCAAGGACCTGGCCGCCTATTTCAACAGCCTGCCGAAAAGCCTGGTGCTGCGCCGCTAAGCTTTGAGTCCGACGCGCTTCGCCAGTTTATGCAAGTTGCTCGCGTCCAGCCCCAGCTGGCGCGCGCTGGCGGCCCAGTTGCCCTGATGCTGGCTGAGCGCCTGGCGGATCGCCTGGCGCTGGCTGGCGTCCACGATCTGCTGCATGGTGGCGGGCGGCGCATACGGCGCTTGTGGTGCTGGCGCCTCGCTGGCGGCAGGCAGCTCGACGCCATCGAGGTCCAGCATGTCGCGCTCCAGCGTCATGATGTCTTTCCGGTCCGCGCCCCGTATCACCGCTTTCAGCGCGGCGCGGCTGATCACATGTTCCAGTTCCCTCACATTGCCGGGCCAGCGGTAGTGGCGCAGCGCGTCTTCGGCTTGCGCTGACAAGCGCAGGCTGCGCAGGCCCAAACGAGCCCGGTTCAGTTCCAGGAAGCGCCCCGCCAGGAGCAGCACGTCGTGGCCCCGTTCGCGCAGCGGCGGGATAGGCACCGGATACACCGACAGCCGGTGATACAGGTCGGCGCGAAACGTGCCGTCGCGCACATGGTCGCGCAGGCTGCGGTTGGTGGCGGCGATCACGCGCACATTGACCCGGCGCGGCTGGTCGGCGCCCAGGCGCTGGATTTCGCCGTTCTGCAAAGTGCGCAGCAGCTTGGCCTGTATCGACAGCGGCAACTCCCCCACTTCATCGAGAAATAGCGTGCCGCCTTCGGCCGCCTCGAAACGGCCCGGCCGGTCGCTGACGGCGCCCGAGAACGCGCCGCGCGCATGGCCGAACAACTCGCTTTCGGCCAGCGATTCGGGCAGGGCCGCGCAATTGACATGGACCAGCGGCTTGCCCGCCCTGCGCGAGAGCCGGTGCAGGCGGTGCGCGCACAGCTCCTTGCCCACGCCCGTCTCGCCCAGCAGCAGCACCGGCAGCTCCGAGTCGGCCACCACTTCGAGTTCATGCAGCAGCTGCGTGATGGCCTCGCTCTGGCCCAGGAAATCGCTGTCGTCGCGTGGCGTATTGACGCTGGCTTGTGTGGCGCCGCCCGAGATGCGCAGGGCGCGGATTTCCGCTTCCAGCCGCGTCACGCGCACGGCCGCCTCGATGGCGCAGGCCAGTTCGCCCAGCTCGCGCTGCGCCTGGCTGCCAAACGCGCCCACCTGCAGCGCATCGAGCGTCACCACGCCCCAGCGCTCACCTTCGACGTCCAGCGCCATGCCCATGCAGTCGTGCACCGGCACCGGTTCGCCGGGCCGGTCGGCGATCAGGCCGTCGTAAGGGTCGGGCATGGCGCTGTCGTGATGAAAGCAGGTCACGCCGTGCCGGCGCACGATGGTGGCCAGGCGCGGATGATCCTTGATGAGGAAGCGGCGTCCCAGGGTGTCGCTGACCAGGCCGTCCATGGCCACCGGGCGCAGATGCTCGCCGTCGAGTTTCAACAGGGCCACCGCGCCGCAGCCGAAGTGGGCGCGCAGGCTGACGACCAGACGCTGCAGGCGCACGGCCACCGGCAGGTCGGCCACCAGGTCGGTCAGCAAAAGAAGATGGGTAGTGGTAATGGTCATGATCACCATGCAGGGTACATCCGACCGTTTGCCGGCATGGTCATTGTGACCCTGTGTTTTTCAAATCCTTGATTTGAAACGGGTTTTTCCTGGCATGCGAGTTGCGTTATTACAACTGCCAACTCGGCATACAAGACCAAGGATCATTTCATGAAACCGTCGCTCCCCCTCGCCACCATCGCCGCCGCCCTGTGCCTGCTGTTTATCGATACGCCAGCGCTGGCGGCGCCCGCCAACTCCCCCGCCGCCAAGGCCGCCGCCACCGCGCCCACCACGCGCCACCATGAGCTGCAAACCAATATCGTCGACGGCAAGATGGTGTTTGTCGACGCCAAGGGCCAGGTCAATCCGGTATTGACGGCCAATACGGGCGACACCATCGAGCTGGTACTGAAAAGCGGCGAGGGCGCCGAGCATGACCTGGTGATCCCGGAACTGAACGTCGCCTCGGCCAAGTTCAGCGCCAGCAGCGGCAAGGTCACCGTGCGCTTCAAGGTGACAAAAGCCGGCAGCTTTACCTATTACTGCTCGATTCCCGGCCATCGCCAGATCGGCATGGAAGGCAAGCTGCAGGTCAGCGGCCCGGCCCTGGCCGACGCTGGCGCCACTGCGGCGCCGGCCGCCGGCCATGGCGGCGACGCCGGCTCGGCCGCGCTGGCGCTGTACACGCCGGCGCCGTCGCCGATGCGCGGACCGGACCCCGCGGCCGTCAGCGTGGCGGCCAATCCGGCGCAGGTGCCCGTCGCCATCGGCGCACGCGCGCCGCAGCTGCTCAAGTACCGCATGGAGACGGTGGAACTGCCCGGCAAGTTAGACGATGGCACCACTTTTACCTACTGGACCTTCAACCGCCAGGTGCCCGGTCCCATGCTGCGCGCGCGCGTGGGCGACACGGTCGAGCTGACCCTGTTCAACGCGGCCGACAGCAAGATGATCCACTCGATCGACCTGCACGCGGTGACCGGCGGCCATGGCGGCGGCCAGCATACCCAGGTCGCTCCGGGCCAGGAAAAAACCGTCACCTTCAAGGCGCTCAACCCGGGCCTGTATGTGTACCACTGCGCTACGCCCCTGGTGCCGCAGCATATCGCGGCCGGCATGTACGGCATGATCCTGGTCGAGCCGGAAGGCGGCCTGGCTAAGGTCGACCGCGAGTACTACGTGATGCAGGGCGAGATGTACACCGGCCGTCCGCACGGCGCGCCCGTGCACCAGGAAGCGAACCTGGAAAAAATGGCCAACGAGCTGCCCGATTACTACGTCTTCAATGGCGAGGTGGGTGCGCTCAGCAAGACCCACAAGCTGCAGGCGAAAGTCGGCGAGACCGTGCGCATCTACTTTGGCGTCGGTGGCCCGAACAAGATTTCATCGTTCCACATCATCGGCGAGATCTTCGACAAGGTCTACAGCGAAGGCTCGATCAGCAGCCCCAAACACGACGTGCAGACGACCCTGGTGGCGCCGGGCGGGGCGACCATCGTCGAACTGAAAGTCCAGCATCCGGGCAGCTACCTGCTGGTCGACCATGCCCTGTCGCGCGCCGGCAAGGGCGCCGTCGGCGTGCTGGAGGTCACCGGCGACCCCGTTCCCGGCGTGTTTCACGCCGGCGCCCACCAATAACAACGCCTGTCAAAACCTACTGCGCGTCGGTATTTGCGGCCTGCGATGCTCACTGTACCTTCGTACAGTTGCGCTTCTCAGCCACAACTACCTTCCGCTCGCTACGGTTTTGTCAGGCGTTGTAAACCATATAACCACTTTCAAGGAGCAATCATGGATTTTATCGACCAGTCCCTGGGCCAGCTGGCCCGCCGCATTCCGGGCGCCACGCGCCTGTTCGACGCCCACCATCTTGATTTTTGCTGTGGCGGCAACAAGACCCTGCGCGCGGCGGCGGCCGCCGCCGGCGTCGACACCGCCCCCATCGTCGACGAACTGCAACTGCTGCTGGCGCGCGGCGACGCGTCCGGCGAGGGCGAGTGGCAGCACGCGACGGCCGGCGAGCTGGTGGCGCATGTGCTGGCGCGCTACCACGCCGTGCACCGCGAGCAGCTGCCCGAACTGATACGCCTGGCGCGCAAGGTCGAGCAGGTGCATGGCGAGCGGGCCGACTGCCCGCATGGCCTGGCCGACCAGTTGTCAAGCATGGCGCAGGAGCTGGAAAGCCATATGCGCAAGGAGGAAAGCGTGCTGTTTCCGATGATCGCCAATGGCCACGGCGCCATGGCGGGCGGGCCGATCAGCGTGATGCGCATGGAGCATGACGACCATGGCGTGGCCCTGCGCGCGATCGAGCAGCTGACGAACGGCATCGTGCCGCCCGGCGGCGCCTGCACCACCTGGCGCGCGCTGTACACGGGTCTGCGCACCTTCCGCGCAGACCTGATGGCGCATATCCACACTGAAAACAACATCCTGTTCGAGCGCTTTGCGCCGGCCATGGTGCATTGACGAAGAAAGACCAAGATGGGTCAATATAAAAAACTCTGGTTCACCTTGATCGGCGTGCTGATCGTGACCTTTTCCCTGCTCGGCTACTATGGTACCGAAGTGTACCGGCAGGCGCCGCCGATTCCCGCGCAAGTCACCGCGCCGGGCGGCAAACTGCTGTTCGACCGCGAAGGCATTCTCGACGGCCAGACGGCCTGGCAATCGGTGGGCGGCATGCAGCTCGGTTCCATCTGGGGCCACGGCGCCTACCAGGCGCCCGACTGGACGGCCGACTGGCTGCACCGCGAACTGATGGCCTGGCTGGAACTGGCCGCGCAGGACCAGCATGGCAAGGCCTATGCGGCGCTGGACGGCCCGGCGCAGGCGGCGCTGCGCGAAGCGCTCAAACTCGAATACCGCGGCAACGGCGTCGATGCGGCGCAGGAGCTGCATCTGTCGGCGCGCCGGGTCGAGGCGATCCGCGTCACCGCCAGTTACTACGACCAGCTGTTCTCGGACGCGCCCGCGCTGCGCAGCAGCCGCGAACACTACGCGATGAAGGAAAACACCCTGCCGAGCGCCGAGCGGCGCCAGCAGATGACGCAGTTCTTCTTCTGGACCGCCTGGGCCGCCGCCACCGAGCGTCCCGGCCATGACGTCACCTACACCAACAACTGGCCGCACGAACCGCTGATCGGCAATCGCCCGAGCGGCGAAAACGTGGTCTGGTCGGTCGCCAGTGTGGTGGTGCTGCTGGCCGGTGTCGGCTTCCTGGTGTGGGGCTGGGCCTTCCTGCGCGACCACGACGAGCCGTTGCCGGCGCCCGGCGCGCGCGATCCGCTCACCACGTTTGCCCTGACGCCGTCGCAGCGTGGCCTGGGCAAATACCTGTTCCTGGTCGTCGCCCTGTTTGTTTTCCAGGTGTTTATCGGCGGCTTCACGGCCCACTATACGGTCGAAGGCCAGCAGTTCTACGGCATCGACGTGTCGCGCTGGTTCCCGTATGCGCTGACGCGCACCTGGCATATCCAGGCGGCGCTGTTCTGGATCGCCACCGGCTTCCTGGCCGCCGGCCTGTTCCTGGCACCCCTGATCAATGGCGGCAAAGACCCGAAATGGCAGCGGCTTGGCGTCGACGTGCTGTTCTGGGCGCTGGTGGTGGTCGTGGTCGGCTCGTTTGTCGGCAACTACCTGGCGATTGCCCAGGTGATGCCGCCCGAATGGAATTTCTGGCTCGGCCACCAGGGTTATGAGTATGTGGACCTGGGCCGCCTGTGGCAGATCGGCAAATACATCGGCATCCTGCTGTGGCTGGCACTGATGCTGCGCGGCGTGGTGCCGGCGCTGCTCAGCAAGGGCGGCGACAAGAACCTGCTGGCGCTGCTGACGGCCTCGGTGGGCGCGATTGGCCTGTTCTATGGCGCCGGCCTGTTCTACGGCGAGCGCACGCATTTGTCGGTGATGGAATACTGGCGCTGGTGGGTGGTGCATCTGTGGGTCGAAGGCTTCTTCGAAGTGTTCGCCACCACGGCGCTGGCGTTTATCTTTTCGACCCTGGGACTGGTGTCGGGCCGCATGGCCACCGCCGCCAGCCTGGCCTCGGCCTCGCTGTTCATGCTGGGCGGCATACCGGGCACCTTCCACCATCTGTATTTTGCCGGCACCACCACGCCGGTGATGGCGATCGGCGCGAGCTTCAGCGCGCTCGAAGTGGTGCCGCTGATCGTGCTCGGCCACGAAGCGTGGGAAAACTGGCGCCTGAAAGACCGCGCGGCCTGGATGGAGCACCTGCGCTGGCCCCTGATGTGCTTTGTCGCGGTGGCGTTCTGGAACATGCTGGGCGCGGGCGTGTTCGGCTTCATGATCAATCCGCCGATGGCGCTGTACTACATCCAGGGCCTGAACACCACGCCGGTGCATGCCCATGCGGCGCTGTTCGGCGTGTACGGTTTCCTGGCGCTGGGCTTTACCCTGCTGGTGCTGCGCTATCTGCGGCCCGACTATCGCTTCAGCAAGCCGCTGATGATGACGGCCTTCTGGGGCCTGAACGCGGGCCTGGTGCTGATGATCTTTACCAGCCTGCTGCCGATCGGCATCATCCAGTTCCACGCCAGCGTGACCGAAGGGCTGTGGCATGCGCGCAGCGAGGCATTCATGCAGCAGCCGCTGCTGCAGAACCTGCGCTGGGTGCGTACCTTCGGTGATGTGGTGTTTATCGTCGGCGCGCTGGCCATGGCGCTGCAGGTGGTGCTGGGGCTGCTGGGCAAGGCGCCCAAGACTCCGGTGCCGCAGCCGCAGGCGGTGCGGGCTGCCTGATTATCGGCGGCGCACGCAGTCGATATACGCATCGGTATCGGGCGGCAAGCCCGAGCGTTGCGAGGCCCAGATCATCTGGCCCAGGCATTCCATCACTTCGTGCTGGGCCGCATGGGCCGAATCGAGACGCTGGGCCAGTTGCTGGACCGCCGTGCGGATGCCGCGCGGCTGGTCCACCTGCACCTGTTCCGTGATCGACAGATGCATGGACAGGTGCAGGAATGGGTTGGCCTGGCCGCCTTCGACCGAATAGTCGCGCGCCAGCGCCGCTTCCACATCCGACAGTTCATTCTCATACTCGGGATGCTCGAGGATCCAGTCGATCGCGATCGCTTCCATCGGCGACAGGATTTCGCGGGCGCGGTGCTTGCGCAGGGTGTCGCAAAAAAAGCGGCGCACATCGTCGGAAGAAGGATTGAACATCGTTTTGGCCGAGGGCTGAAAAGGGCAGGCGATATTGTACCGCGTACGCGCGATGTCGACTTGTCACCCATCTCGTACCAGCCTTGTCCACGGATGTTCACCCCTGCTCAGCGCCAATTTAATACTCAAAAGTAAGTGTTATCCACGATTCGCGCGGCCCGGCAAGCGCAAATAACGGTGATAAAATCGCTGTTCTTGATATTTGCCATGGACATCGCCGTCATCTTGTTGTCATTTTTGCCCCGCGCGAGGGCTGAAACAGCAGCGGCGCCGTGTTTTCCCTGTCCGCACCACGCCACCTGATCGCTGCCGCAATCCGCGGCGCGGCGGCATGCATGCTCATCACCATCGATATCCCATGATCCGGCCTGCGCTGGAGGATCCCTGTTTTCCGATGGTTTTGCGCTTGCCGCCCGGTGGCCTGGAAGAGCCAACCCTCAGTATTTTTAACGGAGTTACCGATGCGTAAATCGCTATTACTTTTGATGTCGTGCCTGATCCTGGCGGCATGTGACAAGACGCCGCCGGCGTCGGCGGACAAGCCGCTCGACGTGCTGCTGGTGGGCGCCGGCACCATGAGCGCCACCCTGGGCAGCATGCTCAAGGAACTCGATCCGTCGCTGACGATGGAAATGGTTGAACGCCTCGATTCCGTGTCGGCCGAAAGCTCGGACGCGATGAACAATGCGGGCACCGGCCACTCGGCGTTTGCCGAACTGAACTACACCCCGGAAGCGGCCGACGGCAGCATCGAAACCAAGAAGGCCGTTGCCATCAACGAGCAGTTCGAAGTGTCGAAGCAGTTCTGGGCCTACCAGGTGGCCAACAAGCACCTGGGCGCGCCGCAGACCTTCATCAACAATGTGCCGCACATGAGCTTTGTGTGGGGCGACGACAATATCGCCTTTCTGAAAAAGCGCTACGCCGCGCTGCAGCAGGAAAACCTGTTCAAGGGCATGCTGTTCTCGGAAGACTATAACCAGATCGCGCAGTGGGCGCCGCTGGTCATGCAGGGCCGTGACAAGAACCAGAAAGTGGCCGCCACGCGCATGGACATTGGTACCGACGTCAACTTCGGCAACCTCACGCGCGGCCTGGTCAAATACCTGACCGACAGCCATGGCATGACCTTGCACTTGCGTCACCAGGTCGAAGACATCAAGCGCGGCGCCGATGGCGTGTGGAACGTCACCGTCAAGAACCTGGCCGATGGCAGCGAAAAGAACGTGCGCGCCAAGTTCGTCTTTATCGGCGCCGGCGGCGGTTCGCTGCCGCTGCTGGAAAAATCGGGCATCCCTGAAGCCAAGGGCTTCGGCGGCGTGCCGGTCGGCGGCCAATGGCTGGTGACCACCAATCCGGAACTGGTGGCGGCGCATGCGGCCAAGGTCTATGGCAAGGCGTCGGTCGGCTCGCCGCCAATGTCGGTGCCGCACCTGGACACCCGCATTATCGATGGCAAGAAAGCGCTGCTGTTTGGCCCGTTCGCCACCTTCTCGACCAAGTTCCTGAAAAACGGTTCGTGGATCGACCTGCCTGCGTCGATTGGCACCGGCAATATCAAGCCGATGCTGCAAGCGGGCTACGACAATATCCCGCTGACCAAATACCTGGTGCAGCAAGTGATGAATTCGCCGGAAGACCGTTTGGCGACCCTGCGCGAATACCTGCCGACCGCGAAAATGGAAGACTGGACCTTGCAGAACGCCGGCCAGCGCGTGCAGATCGTCAAGGATGACCCCGTAAAAGGTGGCTTGCTGCAGTTCGGTACCGAAGTCGTCGGCGCCGCCGATGGCAGCATCGTGGCCCTGCTGGGCGCCTCGCCGGGCGCCTCGACCGCGCCGCCGATCATGATCAAGGTGCTGCAGACGGCCTTCAAGGATCGCCTGGCCACGCCGCAATGGCAGGCCAAGATGCTGGAAATGGTGCCCTCGTATGGCCAGAAGCTCAATGGCGACCCGGCGCTGGCGAACAAGATCCGCCACTACAGCAGCGATATCCTGGGCCTGAAAGCGTTTACGCTGGACGTGCCGGGTACGGCTGCGGCGCCGGCGGTAGCGGCAAACTGATGGGCGTGCCGGCCATGAAGTGGCCGGCAAATGAAAAGGGGGCAGCCTTCGCAGGCTGCCCCCTTTTTGCATGGGACGCGGCAGGGATGCCGTTTAAGGCTTGCCGGGCAGAATCAATTCCGGCGTGCAGTTGTCACGGTTGCCGTCCTCGCCTGCCTTGGCCGGTGCGCCTGCCTCCTGCACGCGCGGTGCATGGGGCTGGCGCAAATAGCGTGAGGTATGGCGGTGCGGCTGCTGCGCGTTGCCATGCGCGGGCCAGGTCAGGAAGCGGGACAGCTCCTGCAAGGCGCGCTGGTAGACATCACGCTTGAATTCAATCACGACATCGAGCGGGACCCAGTACTCATGCCAGCGCCAGGCGTCGAACTCGGGATGGTCGGTCAGGCGCAGGTTGACGTCGTTATCGCGCGCGCACATTCTCAGCAGAAACCAAATCTGCTTCTGGCCACGGTAATGGCCACGAATCTCGCGCTTGATGAAGTGGTCCGGCACTTCATAGCGCAGCCAGTCGCGGGTGCGGCCGACAATTTTGACGTGTTCCTGTCTGAGTCCGATTTCCTCTTCAAGTTCGCGAAACATGGCTTGTTCCGGTGTTTCGCCATATTTGATACCGCCTTGCGGAAACTGCCATGAGTGCTCGCGCACCCGCTTGCCCCACCACACCTCGTTCTGGGCGTTTAGCAGGATGATGCCGACGTTGGGCCGAAACCCTTCACGGTCGAGCATAAAACACCTCAAACTTTCTGCGACAGCGCGTCTTTTTTTACATAAATGCCTACAACTCCGCGTGCCAGCGGTCTTTTCGGGGTGCGAAAAGGGCTGGAATCGCACCAATTGAGCGCATTTGTATAAAGTATGGACGCATCAGCCAGCTAATCCTTTAAAATTAGGTTGATTATAACCCTCTCTTTTTAAAAAGAATTCACCGTTATGCGCGCCTCCCGTTTTTTTATCTCGACACTCAAAGATGCTCCTTCTGACGCGGAAATCGTCAGCCACCAATTGATGATGCGTGCAGGCATGATCAAACGCCTCGGTTCCGGCATCTATACCTATATGCCGATGGGGCTGCGCGTGATACGCAAAGTGGAAGCCATCGTGCGCGAGGAGATGAACCAGGCCGCCGCCATCGAGCTGCTGATGCCGCTGGTGCAGCCGGCCGAACTGTGGCAGGAGACGGGCCGCTGGGACAAGATGGGCGCCGAACTGATGCGCGTGAAGGACCGCCATGGCCGCGAATACGCGATCCAGCCGACCTCGGAAGAAGTCATCACCGACGTGGTGCGCACGGAAATCAAGTCCTACCGCCAGCTGCCGCTCAATTTCTATCATATCCAGACCAAGTTCCGCGACGAGCGCCGTCCGCGCTTCGGCCTGATGCGCGGCCGCGAATTCACCATGAAGGACGCCTACTCGTTCGACCGCGACCTGGCCGGCATGCAGGCCTCGTACAAGGTCATGTTCGACGCCTACACCCGCATCTTCACGCGCTTCGGCCTGAAGTTCCGCGCGGTGGCGGCCGACAACGGCGCCATCGGCGGCTCCGGTTCGCACGAATTCCACGTCATCGCCCATACCGGCGAAGACGCGCTGGTGTACTGCCCGACTTCCGACTACGCGGCCAATATGGAAGCTGCCGAAGCGCTGGCGCTGACCGGCGAGCGCCCGGCCGCCACCGAGGAATTGAGCAAAGCCGCGACCCCGGACACCGTGAAATGCGAGACCGTGGCCGCCCTGCTGGGCATCGATCTGGCGCGCACCGTGAAAACCATCGCCCTGACGGCGGAAACCGAAAAAGACGGCAAGATCACGAAACAGCATTTCATGCTGCTGCTGCGCGGCGACCATGAACTGAACGAGATCAAGGTCGGCAAGGTTGCCGGCCTGGCCAACCACCGTTTCACCACCGAAGAAGAGCTGCTGGAAGTGTATGGCTCGATCCCCGGCTACCTGGGCCCGATCGGCACCCAATTGCCGGTCACCGTGGTGGCCGACCGCACCGTCGACAAGATGAGCGACTTCGTGTGCGGCGCCAATGACGCCGGTTTCCACTACACGGGCGCCAACTGGGGCCGCGACCTGCCCGAAGCGGCCATCGTGGCCGACCTGCGCAACGTGGTCGCCGGCGACGCTTCGCCGGACGGCAAGGGCGTGCTGGCCATCGAGCGCGGCATCGAAGTCGGTCACGTGTTCCAGCTGGGCACGGCCTACTCGGAAAGCATGAAAGCGACCTTCCTCGACGAAAACGGCAAGCCGGCGCCGCTGCAGATGGGGTGCTACGGCATCGGCATCACGCGCATCCTGGGCGCCGCCATCGAACAGAACTTCGACGACAAGGGCATTATCTGGCCAGCCTCGATCGCGCCATTTGAAGTGGTGCTGTGCCCGATGGGCATGGACCGCAGTGAACTGGTCAAGGAACAGACGGAGCAGCTCTACGCGGCCCTGCAAGGCGCTGGCGTCGATGTCATCCTCGACGATCGCGGCCAGCGTCCTGGCGCCATGTTCGCCGACTGGGAGCTCATCGGCGTGCCGCACCGCGTCGTCATCGGCGAGCGTGGCCTGAAGGAAGGCAAGCTGGAATACCAGGGCCGCCGCGATACCGAGGCCACTGGCGTGGCGCCAAGCGACATCGTCGCCTTTATCCAGGCCAAAATGGCCCAGTGAGCGTGTTTGCACTGAAAACGGCCTGCGCGCTCGCGCTGGCCGCCTGCCTGGCCTGCGCCCCGATGGCGCAGGCCGGCAACCAGAAGGAAGAGGCGCTGGCCGACTCGGTGCGCCTGGCGCTGTCGCATGCGATCCGCGACGAGCGTCCGCCACAACCCACATTCTCCAATCCCGCTGATCAGCAGCGCTACCGGCAATGGCTGGCGCAGATGTCGCAACGCCTGCAGCGCAAACTGCCGGACGCCCAGCTGCGCACGGAATTCCTGGAAACCGTCTGGTACGAAGCGCGCCGCGCGGGCCTGGAGCCGGCGCTGGTGCTGGGACTGATACAGGTCGAGTCAAACTACCGCAAATACGCCGTCTCGCTGGCCGGCGCGCGCGGCTACATGCAGGTGATGCCCTTCTGGACCGGCGTGATCGGCGACCATGACCGCAGCAAGCTGTTTCACATGCAGACCAATTTGCGCTATGGCTGCGCGATTTTGCGCATGTATCTGGACATGGAAAAGGGTGATTTGTTTCTGGCGCTGGGGCGGTATAACGGCAGCCGGGGACGGCCCGAGTATCCGAATGCGGTACGGGCGGCCTGGCGGAACTGGGAGTTCAAATAGGGCAGGGTCTGACCCTGATGTCCTTGAGTCAGGCTGTGCTATGAATTGCAAGCGCAAGGCGTAAAAATGGCGGGCCAGGAGACGCGGACCTGAGAAAATGCCGATGGCGGCGTTGCAGCGCCTCGCCGTACATGCGTACTGTCTTCGTCGCTGCGCCTTGCCCTCGACATTTTTCAGGCCCGCTTGGCCCGATGCACCTGTGCGGGCACTAACTTGACGGCATCAGGGGCTGCCCCCAAAAAAATACCCCGCTCGCAGTAAAGCGGCGGGGCACTCGCTCGGCCAAAGCCGGCGGGCAGCTGATTATTTCAAATGATCGGAGATGAGTTTCGTCATTTCAAACATGGAGACTTGGGCTTTGCCGCCAAAAACGGCTTTCAGTTTGTCGTCGGCATTGATCATGCGGCGGTTGGCCGGATCTTGCAGGTCGAGTTTTTTGATGTAATCCCATACCTTCTTGGTCACTTCGGTGCGCGGCAACGGTGCTGCGCCAACGACGGCCGCCAGGTCTTTCGATGGCGTCATTTCTTTCATGAAGGCTGCGTTTGGCTTGCGTGGTGTTGCCGGTGCTGCCGCTTTCTTCGCCGCTGCCGGTTTCGCA
Organism: Janthinobacterium psychrotolerans; assembly: GCF_001677885.1. Taxonomy (GTDB): domain Bacteria; phylum Pseudomonadota; class Gammaproteobacteria; order Burkholderiales; family Burkholderiaceae_D; genus Janthinobacterium; species Janthinobacterium psychrotolerans. The sequence continues at coordinate 145,816 of NZ_LOCQ01000060.1, forward strand.
GCCGGCTTGGCTGCGGTTTTTGCCGCTGGTGCGGCTTTGGCTGCGGGTGCTGCTTTCTTGGCGGCTGCAGGTTTGGCTGCTGCTGCCTTGGCTGGCGCTGCTACTGGGGTTTTTTTGGCTGTTGCCATCTTCGAGCCTCCTTAACAAACACATGGGAAATTGCGCAATTAATCGCACGGCTAATATTGGTGGGGATTCCCACAGTATGCAAGCGATTTTCACGTTTTCAAGAGGAAAAAGCAGCGAAATCCTGCCTCTGTCGCCCGGGCGCAGCGTGGAAGGGCTTGGCAGGGTGTTTTTGCCTGAAAACGGCATGGTTACTGGCTATGCGGGGAGGGGAGAATGCCGGGCTGAGGAAAATGCTGCCCGGCATTATTTAACATATCGTTTTAATGCTTTTTGACCCTGTCTTCAGGCGTCTCTAAGGCGTTCAAAATCGTCGCGAGCGGATGTGATTTGTGGCCGAGAAGCGCAACCGTACTTTAGTACGGTGAGCATCGCCGGCCGCAAAGCGCGCCGCGCAGCAGATTTTGAAGCCTTATTTCAGACCAGGCATCATGCCCTTCATGGAGCGCATCATCTTCATCATGCCGCCGCCCGACAGTTTTTTCATCATCGTCTGCATCTGCTCGAACTGGTTCAGCATGCGATTGACTTCCTGCACCTGCACGCCGGCGCCGGCGGCGATGCGGCGCTTGCGGGTGGCCTTGATCAGTTCCGGCTTGGCGCGCTCCTGCGGCGTCATCGAGTCGATGATGCCGCACATGCGGCGCACCTGCTTGTCCGCCTGGTCCATGTTCTTGCCGCCCGCCGCCTGCTGGAACTGCGCCGGCAGCTTGTCCATCAGGTTGGCCATGCCGCCCATTTTCTTCATTTGTCCCAGCTGCGCCTTGAAGTCATTCATGTCGAACTTGCCGCCGACCTTCATCTTCTGCGCCAGATCCGCCGCCGCCTTGCTGTCGACGCCCTTGCGCGCTTCTTCGACCAGCGCCAGGATGTCGCCCATGCCCAGGATGCGGTTGGCCATGCGGGTCGGATCGAACGCTTCGAGGCCGTCGAGTTTTTCCGAGATACCGGCAAACTTGATCGGCTTGCCCGTGATATGGCGTACCGACAGGGCCGCGCCGCCGCGCGCATCGCCATCGAGCTTGGTCAGCACGATGCCGGTCAGCGGCAGCGCGTCGTTGAAGGCCTTGGCCGTGTTGATGGCGTCCTGGCCCAGCATGGCGTCGACCACGAACAGGGTTTCGATCGGTTTGACGGCCGCATGGACGGCGGCGATTTCGCGCATCATCTCTTCGTCGATACCGAGACGGCCGGCCGTATCGATGATCAGCACGTCGTGATAGTGCTTCTTGGCCCAGTCCAGCGCGGCCAGCGCGATATCGACCGGCTTGTCGGTGGCCGTGGACGGGAAGAAGTCGGCGCCGACCTGGCTGGTCACCGATTGCAGCTGGGCGATCGCGGCGGGACGGTACACGTCGGCCGAGACGGTCAGCACTTTCTTCTTCTTTTCTTCCTTCAGGTATTTCGCCAGCTTGCCGACGGTGGTGGTCTTGCCCACGCCCTGCAGGCCGGCCATCAGGATGATGGCGGGCGGCTGCTGCGCAAAGCTGATCTGCGAGGCCTCGGGACCGAGGTCGGCGCCCATGATGGCGGCCAGCTCGCGCTGCACCACGCCGACCAGGGCCTGGCCCGGCGACAGCGAGGAAAGAACCTCCTCGCCCATCGATTTTTCCTTGACGCGGGCGATGAATTCACGCACGGCGGGCAGGGCGACGTCGGCTTCGAGCAGCGCCAGGCGCACTTCGCGCAGCATCTCGGCGGTATTGGCTTCGGTCAGGCGCGCCTCGCCGCGCATGGTCTTGACGACTTTGGCAAGCCGTTGGGTAAGATTATCTAGCATGATCAACCTGCAGTGGAAAGCTTGGGAGTGGGCGGCTCTAGGCCGGACGATGGCCGCCATTTTACTCTATCGCGCCGTTGGGACGGTCGCGCACCGGCAGTGATAGCTTGGCATTTATGGCAATGCCATGATTGCATGCAGGGTCATTTCAGGGTTAAAATGAGAATAATTCTTATTTACATCACTGCCCAATGCCATGGCCGTCGCCGACTTTGTCCAGCAACAGCAACTGCACGCGCTCTACAGCAGCCATCATGGCTGGCTGCAGGGCTGGCTGCGGCACAAGCTGGGCAATGCGGGCGAGGCGGCCGACCTGGCGCAGGATACCTTTGTCAGCGTGTTGACCAGCGGCGCCGCGCCGCAGATCCGCGAAGCGCGCCCCTTCCTGGCGACGATCGCGCGCCGGCTGGTGGCGCACCGCTACCGGCGCCAGGTGCTGGAAGAGGCCTACCTGGCGGCGCTGGCCTGTTTGCCGCCGGCCGTGGCGCCGCCGCCCGAAGCGCGCTTGCTGGCGCTGGAAGCCTTGCAGGAAATCGATGCGGCCCTCGACGGCCTGCCGCTGCCCGTGCGCACCGCCTTTTTGCTGGCCCAGCTGGAGCGTCTGAGCTACGCCGAGATCGCCGTGCGGCTCGATGTCTCGGCCAGCTCGGTCAAACAGTACCTGACGCGCGCCAACCGGCACGTGTTTTTTGCGCTGCCGCCGTGAGTACCTTGAACCAGCCTGCCATCAGCGAGGCGGTGGCGCAGCAGGCGGCCGACTGGCTGACGGTGCTGATGTCGGACGAGGCGGGCGACGCCGAGCGGCGCGACTGGCTGCGCTGGCGTGACGCGGAGCCTGAACATGCGCGGGCCTGGGCCCATATCGAGGCGTTTGCCGGGCGTTTTGGCAATCTGCACCAGGGCGCGGCCACGCAGGCGCTGGCCCATGTGGCGCTACCGGCCAGCGGCAAGCGCCGCCAGTTGCTGGCCTGGCTGGGCGTGGCCGGCGGCGCCGGGCTGCTGGCCGCGCACGGCGGCGCTGTCGATGGCGCGCGCACCGTGCTGGCCGACTATCGCACGGCCACCGGCGAGCGGCGCGAAGTCGCCTTGCGTGATGGCGGCGTATTGACGCTCAATACCGCCTCGGCCGTCAATGTGCGCTTCGATGGCCATCACCGCCTGATCGAACTGCTGGCCGGCGAAATCATGGTGGCCAGCGGCCATGGCGCCGGCAGCGCTGGGTTCGGCGATGATGCACCGCTGCTGGTGGCCACGCACGAAGGCCGGGTGCGCGCGCTCGGCACGCGCTTTGCCGTGCGCCAGCGCGACGGCGTGAGCGACGTCGCCGTGTTTGAAAGCGCGGTCGAGATCAGCCCTGCGGACGGCGTTGGCGCGCCCTTGCGGCTTGCCGCCGGCCACAGCGCCACCTTCACGCGCCTGCGTCCCGCCGCGCCGCAGGCCATCGATGCCCACCTTGACGCCTGGTCGCGCGGCCAGATGATCGTCGACGACGTGACGCTGGGTGAATTCCTGGCCGACCTGTCGCGCTACCGCCCCGGCCTGATCCACTGCGCGCCTGAAGTGGCCCATCTGCGCCTGTCGGGGGTGTTTCCGCTGTTCGACACGGAACGCATTCTGAACATGCTGCCCAATTCGCTGCCGGTGCAGGTGCGCAGCCGCACGCGCTACTGGGTCTCGGTCGAACCGGCGCCATAGCCGCCACCCCTCGAAAAATAATGTGCAGCAGGGCTGCCCGATTTGCGTTCTCGCGGCACCTGCAGGTGAAGGATGCGGTTTTCATCATCCATTTGACGCAGAGAGGCAGTGATGCAACAGAAACAAATTATCCACGGAGTGCCACGGCCATGAAACCGGTACACATGATGCTGCTGTCGCGCGTGCTGGCGGCCATCTTTGGCGGCTATGCGCTGACGTCGGGCGTGGCGGTGCTGCTGTCGTCCACCCTGCCGCTGTCGCGCGTCGAAGCCGTGCAGACGGCCACCCTCAGCGCTTTCGTGGTCTACACCTGCGCCGTGATCTGGGTGTTTGCGGTGCGGGACCTGCGCCGCGCCTGGCTCGGCATGCTGCTGCCGGCCATCCTGTGCGGCGGCCTGGGCCTGCTGCTGGCGCGGGGTGCCGCATGAGCATGAAGCTGGAAAAAGCCGTCAAGACGCCACAGTCGGGTGGCCTGCGCCAGGCCATGGCCTGGCTGCATACCTGGAGCGGACTGTGGATTTCCTGGCTGCTGTTTGCGATTTTCCTGACCGGCACCCTGTCGGTATTCGAAGAACCGATCGGCCACTGGATGCAGCCCGAGCACGCCCTGGAAGAGGCGGCGCACGCCAGCGAGCCGCCAGCGCCCAAGGTCGCCGACCGCGCGCAGCGCCTGGCGCTGGCGCTCGATTTCATGGCCAGCGCCCATCCGCAGGCGGACATGTGGGAAATCTGGCCGGTGCAGCGCCCCGGGCAAGGCTTGTCGGCCTACTGGTTCCAGCCGCAGGGCGGCTATGGCGCGGCCGATCTCGACCCGCTGACCGGCAAGGAAATCAAGTGTGCGCATGGCGGCGTACAGCGCGCGACGCAAGGCGGCCACCATTTCGTCGATTTTCATTATGAGCTGCACGCGGGGCGCATCGGCGTGTGGATCGTGGCGATCACCACCATGGTCATGCTGGTCGCGCTGGTCAGCGGCGTGATCACCCACAGGCGCATCTTCAAGGACTTCTTTACCTTCCGCCCGGCCAAGGGCCAGCGCTCCTGGCTCGACGCGCACAACGCGGTGGCCGTGTTGACCCTGCCGTTCCAGCTCATGATCGCCTATACGGGCCTGGTGTTTTTCGCCGACGATTACGTACCGGCGCCGGTGCTGGCGCAGTATGGCGTGGACAACGCCAAGAAATCGTTCCTGGCCGACTGGAACGATGTCGGCAAACCGGCGCGCAGCGGCCAGCCGCTGGCCATACCCGACCTGGAACCGTTCGCGCGGCGCGCCGAGCAGGCCATCGGCCAGGAAATCCGCGCCGTGGTGCTCGACAATCCGAACGACGCCTCGATGCGCGTGTGCATGTACGGCTGGAACGAGGACGGCGAACTATTCAAACGCATCAGCGCCAGTACGGGGCGCGCCTGCTATGCGCTGGCCAGCGGCGTTGAAACGGCGGTGCGCCAGCCTGGCGGCTCGGACACGGGCGGCGCGGCGCTGACGCGCAATGTCATGGCTAGCCTGCACATGGCCAGCTTTGGCGGCCTGCCCATGCGCTGGCTGTATTTTCTGTGCGGCCTGGCCGGCACGGCCATGATGGGCACCGGCGCCGTCCTGTTCCTGGTCAAGCGGCGCCAGAAGTCGCTCGGCGAATTCGGCGCCGCCACGGCGCGCGTCTATCGCCTGGTCGCTTGCATGAATATCGCCGCGATTGCCGGCCTGTCGATCGCCTGCATCAGCTACCTGTGGGCCAACCGCCTGATCCCCATCGGCCAGGAACTGCGCGCCGGCTGGGAAGTGCGGGCCTTTTTCGGCGCCTGGTTGCTGACCCTGGCGCACGCCTGCCTGCGCAGCGAAAAGCGCGCATGGATCGAGCAACTGGCGCTGCTGGCGGCCCTGTGCCTGCTGCTGCCGCTATTGAACCTGCTGAGCACCGGCGACAACCTGGCGGCGCAGTTTGCGCGCGGCGACCTGGAAAGCGCCGGCGTGGAGTTGTGCGCCATCGCCTTTGGCCTGCTGGCCGCCTGGGGCGCCCGGACGGTCGGCACGCGCAAGAGCGCCGTGGTCGCGAAGAAAACCGCGCCGGCCAATATCAACAGATCAACCACCATGGAGAACAACGCATGATCAATACCATCCTTTGCGCGCTGGGCCTGTCGTATGCGGGCATGGCCAGCCTGTCGCTGGCGATGGACCGCCATCACGGCCAGGTATTCGGCCGCGACGCCGCCGTCCACGTGCGGCGCGCGCTGCAACTGGCCGGCGGTGTGCTGCTGGCGCTGGCCCTCTGGCCCTGCGTGGCCGGCTGGAGCGCGTCGGTCGGGGTGGTCGCCTGGCTGGGTTTTCTATCGGCCGGCGCGCTGGGCGTGGCCCTGTTGCTGCCGTATGCCCCCAGATTGCTGTTTCGTAGTTCCCTGCTGGCAGCCGTCGCCGCGCTGGCAGGTCTGTTGACCCTGCTGCAGTAACTTCTTCAAGGACAGACCGATGCACGTTTCACCGAAGGCGACACCGTTGTATGCTTCCCGCCGCGCGGCCATTGCTGGCGGCGTGGCGCTGCTGGCGCTGGCGGGCGCCGGCGCCCTGTGGGCCACGCGTGGCCCGGCCACCATTGTCGAGACCACGCCCGTCAAGCGCGGCAGCATCGAGGCGAGCGTGACGGCGATCGGCACCTTGCAGCCGCAAACCTATGTCGACGTGGGTGCCCAGGTCTCGGGCCAGATCACGCGATTGCACGTGCAGCCGGGCACGGTGGTGGAAAAAGGCCAGCTGCTGGCCGAGATCGATCCCAGCGTGCAGCAGGCAACGGTGGACGCGGGCCGCGCCGCGCTGGCCGGCTTGAGGGCGCAACTGGCCGACCAGCAGGCGCAGCACCGCCTGGCCGGCCAGCAGCATGTGCGCCAGCAGCAGATGGCAAAATTCGATTCGACCCCGCTGGCCGAGCTGGAGCTGGCGGTCGCCACCCTGGCTTCGGCCGCCGCCAGGATCGATCACCTGAAAGCGCAGATAGACCAGACCCAGGCCAGCCTGAAGGCCGATGAAGCGCGCCTGGGCTATACGCGCATCTACGCGCCGATGGCCGGCAGTGTGGTGGGCCTCGATGCAAAGGAAGGCCAGACACTCAATGCGACGTACCAGACGCCGAATATTTTGCGCATCGCCGATCTGTCGGCCATGACCGTGTGGACCGAAGTGTCGGAAGCGGACGTGCGCCGCGTGCGCGCCGGCATGCCGGTGTATTTCACCACGCTCGGTGGCGACCAGCGGCGCTGGAGCGGCAAGGTGCGGCAGGTGCTGCCGGCGCCGCCGGTGCCGGGCGGCGCCAGCGCCGGCACCGCTCTGGCGCCATCGGCCAGCAAGGTGATCTTGTATACAGTGCTGTTCGACGTCGATAATGCCGACGGCGAACTGATGCCGCAGATGACGGCGCAAGTGGCGTTCGTCACGGCGGCGGCCAACAATGTGCTGGCGGTGCCGCTGCCGGCCCTCAAACCGTCGAGCGCCGAAGGCGCCAGCGCCGGCCAGTTTACGGCCCGCGTGATGGATGGCGACGGCAAGATCGATGTGCGTGAAGTGACGGTGGGCGTGCGCAACCGCCTCAGCGCCGAAGTAGTGCAAGGCTTGCAGGAGGGCGAACTGCTGGTGACGGGTGAACAGCCGGCCGCCAATGGACCGGGCAGGTTCCAGTTATGACCGGACCTTTGATTGAGCTGAACGGCATCCGCAAACGCTATGGCGGCCATGACGGCGCACCGGCCGTCGAGGTGCTGCGCGGCGTGAGCCTGTCGATCGGCGCCGGCGAATTCGTCGCCATTGTCGGCGCCTCCGGTTCCGGCAAGTCGACCCTGATGCATTTGCTCGGTTGCCTGGACCGGCCCAGCGACGGCAGCTATCATTTCGCCGGCCAGGACGTGGCCGGCCTGAACGCCGACGAACTGGCCTGGCTGCGGCGCGAAGCGTTCGGCTTCGTATTCCAGGGTTACCACCTGATCGCCACCGAATCGGCGCGCGAAAACGTCGAAGTGCCGGCGCTGTACGCGGGCATGCCGGCCACGCGGCGCCACGCGCGTTCGGCGGCGCTGCTGCGGCGCCTGGGTCTGGCCGAACGGTTTGATCATCGGCCCAGCCAGTTGTCGGGCGGGCAGCAGCAGCGCGTGTCGATCGCGCGCGCGCTGATGAATGGCGGGCGCATTATTTTGGCCGATGAACCGACCGGCGCCCTCGACAGCGGCAGCGGCGCCGAAGTCATGGCGTTGCTGGGCGAACTGGCCGACGCCGGCCACACCATCATCCTGATTACCCACGACCGCAAGGTGGCGGCCCAGGCGCGGCGCGTGATCGAGATCCGCGACGGCGAAATCATCGAAGACTCGGGCGCGGTGGACATCCCGGCCACGGCCGCCGCGCTGGCGCCGCTCGACATGTCGCGCGCGTCGCACGACACCGGGGCGTCGCTCGGCACCGAGTTGCTCGATGCCGTGCGTGCCGCCTGGCGCGTCATGTGGATCAACCGCTTTCGCACCGGCCTGACCTTGCTGGGCATCGTGATCGGTGTCGCCTCCGTGATCGTGATGCTGGCCATCGGCCTGGGCACGCGCCAGCAGGTCATGGCGCAGCTGGGCGCGTTCGGCTCGAACCTGCTGTATATGTCGTCGCGCGGCGAAAGTTCGCGCATTCCGGGGCGCAGCATCACCCTGGGCGACCTCGAAGCGTTGAAAGACGTGCCGGGCATCTCGCATGTGCTGCCCAATGTCACCGGCAACAAGGTGATCCGCCATGGCAATATCGACGTGCAGACCTATGTGCGCGGCACCGGGCCGGCGCTGCCGCGGATCCAGACCTGGCCGGTGGCCAGGGGCGGCTTCTTTACCGAGCAGGACGAGCGCGAGATGGCGACGGTGGCCGTGCTGGGCTCGCGCCTGGCCGACAAGCTGATGCCGGATATTGCCAATCCGGTGGGGCAGAGCATCTTGATCGGCAACGTGCCGTTCCAGGTGATCGGCGTGATGAGCTCCAAGGGCGCGCTGACGGGCGAAAAAAACGAGGACGACGTGCTGCTGCTGCCGTTTTCCACGGCCGGCATCCGCGTCTTCGGCCAGCGCGAGCCGACCTACACGGTGCTGGCGGCGGCGGACGTCAAGCGCGTGGCGCAAGTGGAGGCGGCGGTCGACGCCGTCCTGTTCGAGCGCCACCGCATCCGCGACTACGGCATCAGCAACGCCGCCGCCTCGATCGCGGCCGAAGCGAAAACGCAGGACAACATGACCATGATGCTCAGCCTGATCGCCGCCGTTTCGCTGGTGGTGGGCGGCATCGGCGTGATGAATGTGATGCTGATGACGGTGCGCGAGCGCACGCGCGAAATCGGCATCCGCATGGCCACCGGCGCGCGCCGGCGCGATATTTTGCGCCAGTTCCTGACCGAAGCGGTGCTGGTGTCGGTGGTCGGCGGCGTGGCCGGCATCGTGGTTGGCATCGCATTCGCCGGCCTGCTGCTGGTGTGGGAAGTGCCGGTGATCTTTTCGCTCAGCGCCATCGGCGGCGCTTTTGCCTGCGCCGTGGTGACGGGGCTGGTGTTCGGTTTCATGCCGGCGCGCAAGGCCTCCGGCCTCGATCCGGTGGTGGCGCTGGCGGGGCAGTAAAAAAACTGTTGCTCCAACTCCAACACACGGTACTATCTCTGCATAATAAAAAAGCAGTGTTTCCTTGCCTGCAAGGCAGGCATTCCCATCACCGTGAGACAGGAGCAGCAGATGCGCCAGTACAGTATCTTGAAAACCACCATCGCCGCCGCCGTCATGCTGACGTTCAGCATGGGCGCGGCACAGGTACAGGCCCAGGAAGTGGTTCGCCTGGGCAATCTGAAATTTGCCCATTACGGCGCCGTGTCGTATATCAAGGAAATCGCGCCCAAGTGCGGCATCAAGGTCGAAGAGCATATCTTCGCCAAGGGCCTGGACGTGATGCAGGCGATTATTGCCGGTGAACTGGACGTGGGCGCGACCGCGTCCGAGGCGGCCATTTCGGGCCGCGCCGGCGGTGCGCCGATCTATGTGGTGGCCGGTTTTGCCAAGGGCGGCGCGCGGCTGGTCGGTGGCACCGGGCAGAAGATTGCCAGCGTCAAGGACCTGAAAGGCAAGCGCGTGGGCGTGACGCGCGGCGGCATCCAGGAAGTGCTGCTGCTGGCCGAACTGTCGCAGGCGGGGCTGACGTATTCCGAGAACAAGGGCAAGGATGTGCAGCTGGTGTTCCTTGCCTATGCCGACCTGAACCAGGCCCTGATGGGCAAGAATATCGACGCCATGATGCAGTCCGAGCCGCAATCGTCGCAGGCGATCAACAAGGGGTTTGGCACCGAAGTGATCAAGCCGTACGATACGCCGATCGGCGAGCCGGTGCGCACCATGGTGATGACGGAAAAGTTCTACAAGGAACGCCGTCCGGTGGCCGAGAAATTCATGCGCTGCTTTGTCGAGGCGACCAAGACCTTTATCGACAACCAGCCGACGGCCGAAAAATACGTGCGCGAAGTGGTGTTCCGCAACCAGATCACCAAGGATGACTTCGACGACGCGATCAGCAATTCGCCGTATTCCTACGACATTACGCCCGAACATATCCAGACCACTACCGACGTGATGGTGAAAACGGGCGTGGGCCGCATGAGCAAGCCGCCGGTGGCCAAGGACTGGGTCAAGACCGATCTGCTCGATCAGGCCAAGAAAAGCCTGAACGTGAAATAACGGCAGGCGCCAACCCGCCGCGCCTTGTCTGGCGCGGCGGACCTTGTTTAACGCATGGCGGCCGCCGCCAGGATCACCTCGGCCACCTGTTTCGGCTGCGACAGCATCGGCACATGGCTCGTTTGCAGCACGGTGGTGGTGGCCTTGATTTTTTTCGCAAACGCCTGTTCCAGTTCCGGCGCGATCATGCGGTCCTTGCCGGCCACGATGTAATAGCTGGGCTTGTTCTTCCAGGCGGCCACGGTGGTCTTGTCGGCAAACGCCTTGCCCTGGATCGGGCCTTGCGTGGCAGCCATCAAACGCGTTTGCGCGGCCGGCAGGTCCTGGGCGAAATTGACGCGCACCGATTCTTCCGGCAGGTACAGGAAACCGGCGGCGTCCGCCTTCAGGCTGCCGATGCCCGGTGGCGTCGGGTAGTCCTTGCCCAGTTCTCCCGTGGCTTCGCCTTCCGATGGCGCGAATGCCGCCACATACACCAGCGCCTTGACCTTGTCGCTGGTGCCCGCTTCCGTAATCACCGTGCCGCCCCAGGAGTGGCCGACCAGGATCACGCGGCCGGTCTGCGCATCGATCACGCGCTGGGCGGCGGCCACATCGTCGGCCAGGGACGTCAGCGGATTTTGCACGGCCACCACTTTCAAGCCCTTGGCCTGCAGCAGCGGGATCACCTTGTCCCAGCTGGAACCGTCGGCAAAGGCGCCGTGTACCAGCACCACGGTGGTGTCGGCATTCTGCTGTGCTGGCGCGGCCGCATGGACGGGAGCGAAGGCGGCGCCGGAGGCGATGGCGGCGGCGATCAGGGAAGCTTTGAAAGGGAGGGACGACATGGCAGGACTCCTTGAGTTTTATAGCTGGCTATTATTTAGCGCGCTAAGTATTAATTAAAAAAAGCGATCATTGTTGAGCTTGGCCTCTGGCAGGAGCGCCATCGGGCAGTCAGTGCAATAAGAATAGCGCACTAATCATTAGTGCGCAATATGTTTTTTGATGGATTTTGTTGAGTCTGGCGCCATCAGCCGCCCAGCCTGGCGTTCAGCTTGCGCAAGCCTTCCATCATCACCTCGAACTGTGGCGTGATCACGCTGCAGTTGTCGGCAATCGCCTGGTCGATGGCGGTGCTGGCCTGGCGCAGGTCGCGTCCGGCCTGTGTCAAGGTCAGCACGCGATTGCGTTCGTCGCGCGGATCGCGTGCGCGCAGCAGATAGCCTTCCGCTTCGAGCCGCTTGACCAGCGGCGTGATCGAGCCGGAATCCTGCTGCAAGCGCCCGGCCAGGTCCTTGATACCGAGGCCTTCCTGGTCCCACAGCACCAGCATGACCAGGTATTGCGGATAGGTCAGGTGCAGGGCCGCCAGCATCGGTTTGTACAGCTGGGTCATTTTCAGCGAGGTGGCATACAGCTGGAAGCACAATTTATCGTCGAGGCTGGAAGAGGGCATGGCAAGGCAGTCGGAAAGCGGTGATGGCGCCAGCCTAGCGATAATCGGCACTTTAAGCAATGTCCAGCAATATGCTGCAAGCTTGCCGTGCGGCAGTAAAGTTTCGTGAAATCTTGAGGCTGGGGCCACCGGTTCAGCCCCAGCCGCGATATCATGGCAGGTTCTTTCGCATTGCGCGCGGCAGCGACCCTGGCAGCCTCGCGTGCCGCTGCGCGATTCGCGCTGGCCGGCTATGGTGTAAACTTAAAACATGCAGACCTATTTTTTCTTCCTTGCCGCCCTGGCGTATGCGGTGTGCGCGTTTCTTCCCTCATCGCAAGGCAGGCTGATCGCCGCGCTGACCGGCGTTGCCTGGCTGTCGCACGCGGCCACCCTGTGGTTCGACCTGATGGCGCCCGGCACCTTGCGCTTCGGTTTTTCGGCCATGCTGTCGGCCGCGCTGTGGGTGTCGGTGGGCGCCTACTGGATCGAAAACCGCAATTTCAGCCTGGACGGCCTGCGCCGCATGGTCATGCCCTGCGCCGTGCTGGCGATCGGCCTGGCCTGGGCCTTTCCCGGCAATCAGGTGGTGCTGGAAGGCAAGTCGGCCGTGTTCGGCTGGCATATCACGGTCGCCGTGCTCGCTTACAGCACCTTGACGATCGCCGCCTTTCACGCCGTGCTGATGGCACTGCAGGAGTCGCGATTGCACACGCGCAGCGAGCGGCGCGGCTTTTTGTCCGGTGCGCTGGACCAGCTGCCGGCCCTGCTGACGATGGAAAAGCTGCTGTTTCGCATGATCGGCCTGGGTTTTATTTTACTGAGCTTGACCGTGCTGTCGGGCATCGTGTTTTCTGAACAATTATTTGGCAAGGCCCTGACCTGGGATCACAAGTCGGTATTTACCCTGCTGTCGTGGCTGCTGTTTGCCGTGCTGCTGGCCGGACGCCGCTTTCGCGGCTGGCGCGGCAAGACGGCGCTGACCTTTACCCTGGCCGGTTTTGCCACCTTGCTGCTGGCCTATGTCGGCAGCCGTTTTGTACTGGAAGTGGTTTTGCACCGAGGATATTTATGACCCGTATTTTGTTTTGGCTGGCGCTGGTATTGCTGGTGGTGTTTGCAATCCGCAGCAAGATTCGCAGCCTGCAACAGCGTCAGCAGCAACGCCAGCAGTCCAATCCCTTCACGCCGCCCGGCCGCGTGGCCGAGCTGCCCGATGCCGAGCTGATGTTGTGCTGCGCCCACTGCGGCGTGTACTACCCGGCCTCCGAAAACGTGCAGGCCAAGGGCCATGATTACTGCAGCCACGCGCACGCCACACTGTAAGCTTTCCGTCCGCCGCCTTCCTCCTCAATTGCTCTTCCGTATCGTGACGCCGTCGGCCGCCAGGCAGGCGTAGCATCACCGTGACATTGATTACCCATCGTGTCCGATAGCAGTCCTTCCGGAAAGGATGGCTTATGCCCAGCTCGCGTATCCAGGCCGCCGGCGGCCATGTTGCGCCCGCCGCCAAAGATTCTGTAGCGCAACTGAGCGGCAGTTCGGCCGCCATGCAGGCGCTGCGCGCGCAGATCGCGCGCATTGCCGCCTCCTGCGCGCCGGTGGCGATCCGCGGCGAGTCGGGCAGCGGCAAGGAACTGGTGGCGCGCGCCATCCACGCTCAGGGCGCGCGCGCCAGCGGCCCTTTTGTCGCCGTCAATTGCGGCGCCATCCCCGAGGCCCTGATGGAAGCCGAGCTGTTCGGTTGCCGGCTGGGCGCCTACACGGGCGCATTGCACGAGCGCCAGGGCCTGTTCCAGGCGGCGCATGGCGGCAGCCTGCTGCTCGACGAGGTCGATGACTTGCCGCTGGCGATGCAGGTCAAGCTGCTGCGCGCGCTGCAGGAACGCCGCGTGCGCAAACTCGGTGGCAGCGCCGACGAGGCCGTCGACGTGCGCATCCTGTGCGCCAGCCAGCATGGGCTGGCGCGTGGCGTGGCGGCCGGCACGTTTCGCCAGGATCTGTATTACCGCCTGAATGTGATCGAACTGGCGGTGCCGCCCTTGCGCGAACGGCTGGGCGATTTGCCAGCCTTGTGCGACGCGATCCTGGCGCGCCTGGCGCCGCGGCAGTGCGTGCGCCTGGCGCCGGCGGTACTGGTGGCGCTGGCGCGCCATGCTTTTCCCGGCAATGTGCGCGAGCTGGAAAACCTGCTGGAGCGGGCGCTGGCCTTTGCCGATGGCGGCGTGATCACGGCCGAGGGGCTGGGTTTGCCTGACACCGGCACGGCGCCGGCGCCGGTGACCGTGCTGAACCCCGGCGCGCCGGGCCGCCAGTTGCCACTGCCCGGCATGGCGCAGGTCGGCGCACCCATCGTGCCCTTGCAGCTGTTCCTGCTGCAAACCGAGCGCGAGATGATCTTGCAGGCGTTGGTGCAAACGCGCTATCACCGCGCGCGGGCGGCGCGGCAATTGGGCATCAGCGTGCGCCAGTTGCGCTATCGCATGCAAAAACTGCAACTGCGCGAACCGCCGGGCTGAACCGAAAAAGGCGGCCCGGGACCGAAGCGGCGCGGTAGATTATAATGCCGACCTTGTTTCGCCAGCCTGGGCTGGAGCGCGGTTCCACTAGTTGCCTTGACGTAAATAATTGCCGGCATAGCAAGGCCAAACCAGGCTGATATTGATTTGGATTAATATCAGGAACGGGGCGCGCAGCGGCCCGCGCAAGCCTGCGTTAGTGCTTACTACGCGGGTGCCGGGCCTGTTATCCATGCCCTGAAAAGTCAATCGAATTCGTACGGAAAATCGCAAAAATTAAGCCCGGTGCGGGCGGCAAAAGGTATTGCGCCTGCCTGCGATGGGTACTACAATTAGTGCAGAAATTAGATGTATCGACTAAATGTAGTGCCATCAAAGACGTTTTCAGCTTTTTTGCCCTAGCCGGCGTCAATCTTCATATTGGCTTGCCTGGCAAGCTGGCATAGGCGGTTTATCACCCTTCGAGATGTTTTTCGCGCCCCGCCGGGCGTGAGGGCGGGCTGTTTTCATTAGTATCATCTGATGCATCAAAACTGTATCTTATTAACAATAAATACCGGAAGAAGCCCGGACCATCGGGCGTTCTATTCATCAACACACGCGGCAGCAAAACTGCAGGCTGACTTTAGCTGACAACGGGAGCTTCAATGCAATCACCTCAAGATATTTCCATCCATCCAACGCCAGTACCGCCAGCGCCAGGCGCGGCGCACAGCGTGGCAAGCACCGGCGCGGCCATGGGCGACTATCGCATCATCCGCCGCAACGGTGCGGTGGTGGCATTTGAGCCGTCGAAAATCGCCATCGCCATGACCAAGGCATTTCTGGCCGTGGGCGGTGGCCAGGGCGCCGCTTCCGCCCGCGTGCGTGAACTGGTGGAACAACTGACCAGTGCTGTCGTGGCCGCGCTGGTGCGCCGCCAGCCGGGCGGCGGCACTTTCCATATCGAAGACGTGCAGGACCAGGTGGAACTGTCGCTGATGCGTTCGGGCGAACATGACGTGGCGCGTGCCTACGTGCTGTACCGCGCCAAGCACATGGAAGAACGCCGCCTGCAGAAGGAGGCCTTGGGCGCCTCGGCGCAAGTGGCAGCACCGCAACTGAACGTGCTCGACAACGGCGTGCGCCGCCCGCTCGACATGCAGCAAGTGCGCGACCTGATCAACGCCGCCTGCGCCGGCCTGGAAAAGCACGTCGACGCCGACGCCATCCTCGCTGAAACCGTCAAAAACCTGTACGACGGCGTGCCGGTCGAAGAACTGCACAAGTCGGCCATCCTGGCGGCGCGCGCGCTGATGGAAAAAGATCCGGCCTACTCGCAAGTGACGGCCCGCATCCTGCTGCACACGGTGCGCAAGGAAGTGTTTGGCAAGGAAGTGCCGCAAGCGGCCGCTGCTAGCGAATACCTGACCTATTTCCCGGCCTATATCGCCAAGGGCATCACCGCGGAGCTGCTGAACCCGGTGCTGGCCACGTTCGACCTCGAACGCCTGGCCAAAGCCATCGTGGCCGACCGCGACCTGCAATTCGGCTATATCGGCCTGCAGACCCTGTACGACCGCTATTTCCTGCATATCCAGGACGTGCGCATCGAAATGCCGCAGGCGTTCTACATGCGCGTGGCGATGGGCCTGGCCCTGAACGAGTCGGACCGCGAAGCGCGCGCCATCGAGTTCTACAGCCTGCTGTCCTCGTTCGACTTCATGAGCTCGACGCCGACCCTGTTCAACTCGGGCACCCTGCGCTCGCAGCTGTCGTCGTGCTACCTGAGCACCGTCTCCGATGACCTCGAAGGCATCTACGACGCCATCAAGGACAACGCGCTGCTGGCCAAGTATGCAGGCGGCCTGGGTAACGACTGGACGCCAGTGCGCGCCCTGGGCGCCCACATCAAGGGCACCAACGGCAAGTCGCAAGGCGTGGTGCCGTTCCTGAAAGTGGTCAACGACACGGCCGTGGCCGTAAACCAGGGCGGCAAGCGCAAGGGCGCCGTCTGCGCCTACCTGGAAACCTGGCACATGGACATCGAGGAATTCCTCGACCTGCGCAAGAATACCGGCGACGACCGCCGCCGTACCCACGACATGAACACGGCCAACTGGATTCCCGACATGTTCATGAAGCGCGTGATGGAAAAAGGCGAGTGGACCCTGTTCTCGCCATCGGAAGCACCGGACCTGCACGACAAGGTCGGCAAGGCCTTTGAAACGGCCTACCTGGGCTACGAAGCGAAAGCCGCCGCCGGCGAAATGCGTTCGTTCAAGAAGATTGCCGCGCTCGACCTGTGGCGCAAGATGCTGTCGATGCTGTTTGAAACCGGCCATCCATGGATCACCTTCAAGGACCCATGCAACATCCGCAGCCCGCAGTCGCACGTCGGCGTGGTCCACAGCTCGAACCTGTGCACGGAAATCACCCTGAACACCAGCGCCGACGAAATCGCCGTCTGCAACCTCGGTTCGGTCAATATGCCGGCGCACATGAAAGAAGGCAAGCTCGACCACGTCAAGCTGGCAAAAACCGTGCGCACCGCCATGCGCATGCTCGACAACGTGATCGACATCAACTACTACGCCGTCGACAAGGCGCGCAATTCGAACATGCGCCACCGTCCGGTCGGCATGGGCATCATGGGCTTCCAGGATTGCCTGCACATGATGCGCGTGCCGTTCGCCTCCGACGCCGCCGTGTCGTTTGCCGATACCTCGATGGAAGCGGTGTGCTACTACGCCTACCTGGCCTCGACCGAACTGGCCGAAGAACGCGGCCGCTACGAGTCGTACGCCGGTTCGCTGTGGGACCGCGGCATCCTGCCACAGGACTCCGTGAAACTGCTGCTTGAGGAGCGCGGCGGCTACCTGGAAGTGGACAGCTCGTCGGCGATGGACTGGACCCCGGTGCGCGAACGCATCGCCAGGTTCGGCATGCGCAATTCGAACTGCGTGGCGATCGCACCGACGGCCACCATTTCGAACATCATCGGCGTGTCGGCCTGTATCGAGCCGACGTTCCAGAACCTGTACGTGAAGTCGAACCTGTCGGGCGAATTCACCGAGATCAACGGCTACCTGGTACGCGACCTGAAGGCGCGCGACCTGTGGGATGAAGTCATGATCTCGGACCTGAAATACTTCGATGGCTCCCTGGTGAAGATCGACCGCATCCCGCAAGACCTGCGCGACATCTACGCCACCGCCTTCGAAGTGTCGCCGAGCTGGCTGGTGGAAGCGGCGTCGCGCCGCCAGAAGTGGATCGACCAGGCCCAGTCGCTGAACATCTACATGGCTGGCGCTTCGGGCAAGAAACTGGACGAAACGTATAAACTGGCATGGCTGCGTGGCTTGAAAACCACCTACTACCTGCGCACCATCGCCGCCACCCACATGGAAAAATCGACATCGAAGACCGGCGCCCTGAACGCCGTGGCGGTCGATGGCGGCATGTCGGCCAGCGCCCAGAGTGCACACAACAGCGCCCAGGCAGCCGTGGTCGCGGCAGCTGCCGCCGCCGTGGCGCCGGTGGCCGCAGCGGCGGACGACGCCGATGGCGAGGCTTGCTACCTGCGTCCCGGCGATGATGGTTTCGAAGAGTGTGAAGCCTGCCAGTAAGAGTTGAGTGGCCAGCCCGGCATGGCCGGGCTGCATATTGTAAATAGTCGCATTAAGAGAGAAATATTATGTCCTTATCCTGGGATGATGAAACCACGCCGGCAGCCGTGCCGCGTCCGGCGCAGCAGGCGCCACTGGGCAATACCGAATTGAACGTGTCGGCCGGCGCCGAGCCGTCCGAAGCGAACGCCGAGCAGGTGGCGCGCCGCGTCAACGCCGACGACAAGCGCATCATCAACGGCAAGACGGACGTCAACCAGCTGGTGCCGTTCAAGTACAAATGGGCGTGGGACAAATACCTGGCCGGCTGCGCCAACCACTGGATGCCGCAGGAAGTCAACATGCAGCGCGATATCGAGCTGTGGAAAAACCCGAACGGCCTGACCGAAGACGAGCGCCGCCTGGTGAAACGCAACCTGGGCTTTTTCGTGACCGCCGATTCGCTGGCCGCCAACAACATCGTGCTGGGCACCTATCGCCACATCACGGCGCCGGAATGCCGCCAGTATCTGCTGCGCCAGGCGTTCGAGGAAGCGATCCACACGCACGCCTACCAGTACATCGTCGAGTCGCTGGGCCTGGACGAAGCCGAGATCTTCAACGCCTACAACGAAGTCAAGTCGATCCGCGACAAGGATGAATTCCTGATCCCGTTCATCGAGATGCTGACCGACCCGACGTTTACCACTGGCACCACCGAAAACGACCAGAAACTGCTCAAGTCCCTGATCGTGTTCGCCTGCCTGATGGAAGGGCTGTTCTTCTACGTGGGCTTTACGCAGATCCTGGCGCTGGGCCGCCAGAACAAGATGATGGGCGCGGCCGAGCAGTATCAGTACATCCTGCGCGACGAATCGATGCACTGCAACTTCGGCATCGACCTGATCAACACCATCAAGATGGAAAACCCGCAGCTGTGGACGGCCGAATTCCGCGAGGAGATCAAGGCGCTGTTCCTGCGCGCCGTCGACCTGGAATACGCCTACGCCGAAGACACCATGCCACGCGGCGTGCTGGGCCTGAACGCGCCGATGTTCAAGGGCTACCTGCGCTTTATCGCCAACCGCCGCGCGCAGCAGATCGGCCTCGAGCCGCTGTTCGCTCAGGAAGAAAACCCGTTCCCGTGGATGAGCGAAATGATCGACATGAAGAAGGAACGTAACTTCTTCGAAACGCGCGTGACGGAGTACCAGACCGGCGGCGCGCTGAACTGGGAGTAAGCCGGTTCGCAGCTGTTTCACATGAAGGCGCCGTCATTGACGGCGCTTTTTTTTATCCGGGCAGGATTTCCGCCGCGGCCTGTTTGCCGCGCTGCGCCGTCACCGAACTGCCAACCGAGGCTGCGATGATCAGCGTGATCGCCAGCCACTGGGCCGCGCTCAGGTATTCATCGAGCAGCATCAGTGCCAGCAAGGCGGCCACCGCCGGCTCCATGCTGGCCATGATGCCGAAGGCCTGCGACGACAGGCGCTTCAGCGCCACCATCTCGAGCGAGATGGGAATCGCGCTCGAGATCAGGGCCACGCCCAGTCCCGTCGCCAGTATCAGCGGCGACAGCAGGGCGCTGCCGGCATGGGCCACGCCGACCGGCACCACCACCAGCGCGGCGACAAACAATCCCAGCGACACGGAATGGCCGGCATGCAGATGGCTGGCGCGCTTGCCGAAGATGATGTAGATGGCCCAGAACACGGCGGCGGCCAGCGCGAACATCATGCCGGCCGGGTCCAGCGTGGACACGTCATGACCGAGCGGCAGCAGCAGCGCCAGGCCGGTGGCGGCCAGCAGCACCCACAGGAAGTCGAGCGCGCGGCGCGAAGAAAAAAGGGCGACGGCCAGCGGTCCTGAAAATTCGATCGCCACCGCGATGCCGAACGGGATGGTGCGCAGCGACATGTAGAAGCACAAGTTCATCGCGCCCAGTGCGGCGCCGTACAGGGCCACCGTGCGCGCGTCGTGGCGGCTCAGGGGCCAGCGCCACGGACGCCAGAACAACAGCAGCAGCAAGGCGGAAAAACCGACGCGCACCGCCGTCGTGCCCTGCGCGCCGACCAGCGGAAACAGCGAGTGCTTGGCCCAGGAGGTACCGATGCCCAGCGCGGTGACGGCGCCGAGAATGGCGAGGATGGGAATGAAGGAAGCGCGGCGCGACATGGTCAGTGATGGTGGGCGAAAGAAGCTGGCATTCTATTGTGTTTGCGCCGCTGTGTGGGGACCGCTGTCCTGATCGATGACGGCGTGCGCTGCGCTTCCATGGCGCCATGCGCGCATGTGAATTGGCCATTTGCCGCGCGTTTGTACGTTAGCGCGCCTATCCCTGTAAAAAAGCCCCTCAAAACGTATCGTGCCGGTTGCGCATCGACAAGGTTTTCGTGTACTTTAGGAGATTGCAAATACGAGTGGTAGTATGCGGGGTTTTTTGACCAGCGCGACGCCGAAAAAAGCTCGCAAAACAGGGATACAGATTTACACGGATATGCACAAAACCACACCGTTTTCGTCTGCCGCCGTGCCCGATTTTTTTCAGGCATGGCGGTTTTTTATTTGACGATTCCTTGTGCTGGCGAGCGCGATGCGAGGAGCGGAAAAAAACGCACGGCATCGAAAACGAAACAACCGAATTCAGACTTTGCCACCAGCTGCGAGATAAAGCAGGGTGGCACCGACGATGGCTGAAGTGCTGCAAACGTGAGGAGTTGCAGCAGTTCAGCTGGTGCCGAATTCATTAGCGCAAACAAGCGTTTGTGCCGATGAATAATTCGCCTGGCCTGTCACTGTGGTGGGTTGGACGGGTTTAAATCTTGTAGCTTAAATTTCTCATCTCAGATGAAGGAGAGACAAATGGCAACAGCCGCTAAGAAATCAGAAGTAAAGAAACCAGCCGCCAAAGCTGCTCCTGCCGCGAAGAAGCCGGTAGCCGCAGCCAAGCCGGTTGCCGCCAAACCAGCTGCCAAAGCCGCAGCAAAACCCGTCGCCGCCAAGGCGGTAGCCAAGGCCGCAGCCAAACCTGCAGCCAAGCCAGCAGCGAAAGCCGCAGCCAAACCAGCAGCCAAGCCTGCAGCAAAAGCAGCAGCCAAACCTGCAGCAAAAGCAGCAGCCAAACCTGCAGCGAAAGCGGTAGCCAAACCTGCAGCGAAAGCGGTAGCCAAGCCTGCAGCGAAAGCGGCAGCCAAACCTGCAGCGAAAGCGGCAGCCAAGCCTGCTGCAAAAGCAGCGGCCAAGCCAGCGGCAAAAACTGCAGCCAAGCCAGCAGCCAAAGCGGCAGCCAAACCTGCGGCAAAAGCAGCGGCGAAACCAGCAGCCAAGGCCGCAGCGAAACCGACAGCCAAGCCAGCGGCAAAAGCAGCAGCCAAGCCGGCAGCAAAACCTGCCGCCAAGGCAGCAGCCAAGCCGGCAGCAAAATCTGCAGCAAAACCTGCAGCAAAACCTGCCGCCAAAGCAGCAGCCAAGCCTGCAGCCAAAGCAGCAGCCAAGCCTGCAGCGAAAACCGCAGCCAAGCCAGTAGCAAAAGCGGTAGCCAAGCCTGCGGCAAAAGCAGCGGCCAAGCCGGCAGCGAAAACCGCAGCCAAGCCAGCAGCAAAAGCAGCGGCCAAGCCTGCGGCAAAAGCAGCAGCCAAACCTGCTCCGAAAGCAGCGGCCAAGCCAGCGGCAAAAGCGGCCGCCAAGCCAATGGCAAAACCTGCGGTGAAAGCGGCAGCGAAGCCAGCAGCAAAAGCGGCAGCGGTGAAACCTGCAGCCAAACCTGCGGTCAAAGCAGCAGCGGCCAAGCCAGCGGCAAAAGCGCCAGCAGCGAAACCTGCAGCCAAAGTGGCAGCAGCGAAACCTGCAGCCAAAGTGGCGGCAGCGAAACCTGCAGCCAAGCCGGCAGCAAAAGCAGCAGCCAAGCCAGCAGTTGCGGCAACACCGGCAGCGGCAGCGCCACCCGTGGCAGCGGCTCCAGCAGCAGCGCCAGTCGCGGCCAAGCCAGCAGCAAAGAAGGCCGCGCCTAAAAAGGCCGCGCCGAAAGCAGTTGAGGCGGCCAAGCCAGCGGCGCCTGTCGCTCCGGTAGCAAAAACCGTGTTGGCGCCGGCAGCGGCCTGGCCATTCCCGACCAGCACCCGTCCATCGTAAGTCTGGCGAAACGGGTGCCTGCATGAGGCAACACGCCGCTGTGTGACTCAATCACACAGCGGTTTTTTTTTGGAGAATTTGTTGTGCTGATCACTATCCTTACATTGATCGTTGATACCATCGCCACCTTGCTGGGCGGCGTACTGCTGCTACGTTTCTGGATGCAAGCCGTGCGCGTCCGTCCGCCGTCGTCGGTGGCGCAATTCACCTTTCAATTGACCGACTGGCTGGTGCGTCCGCTGCGCCGCGTCGTGCCGGGCGTGGGCGGCTATGACTGGGCCAGCCTGATCGGCGCCTTTCTGGTCGTGCTGCTGGCGACCTGCATCTGGTTCATCGCCGGCCTGCCGGTCGAGGCGGTGCTGCTGAAAGCCTTGCAGCGCTTTTTGCAGTGGATATTGTATGGTTTCATGGCGCTGCTGATCATCGAAGCGATCTTCAGCTGGGTCAACCCGCATGCACCGCTGGCGCCGTTCGTGCGCGCGCTGAACGAACCGCTGCTGCGTCCGATTCGCAAGGTGGTGCCGCTGGTGGGCAGCCTGGATTTGTCGCTGCTGGTGGCGCTGATACTGCTGCAGATTGCGCAGATGCTGGTGGGGATGATGTTTGTGATGGGACGATGATATTGGTCGGGTTGCGCGCGTCGCGCAACCCGACCGACGATCTTAATAACGGTAACCGAACGCCGCTTCAAACTGGTCGGCAATGCTCTGCGCCGTAAACACATGGTTCTGCGCGCCCTGGGTGGCGATCTTGATCGCGCCCAGCAGGCTGGCCAGGCGGCCGCTGGTTTCCCAGTCCAGATCGTTGGTGATGCCGAACAGCAGGCCGGCGCGGTAGGCGTCGCCGCAGCCGGTCGGGTCCAGCACTTCCTTGGCGGCCACGGCAGGAATGTCGATGCGCTTGCCGTCCGTATAAATTTCCGAACCATTCTCGCCGCGCGTGACGATCAGCGCTTCCAGGCGGCTGGCGATCTCCGCCAGGGTCAAGCCCGTGCGTTCCATCAGCATTTCCATTTCATAATCGTTGGCCGACACATAGGTAGCCTTGTTGATGAAGTCGATCAGCTGTTCGCCATTGAAGCGCGGCAATTGCTGGCCCGGATCGAACATGAAGGGAATGCCCAGTTCGGCCAGGTCGGCGGCGTGCTTGAGCATGCCCAGGTCGCCGTCCGGCGAAATGATGGCCACGCGGGCAGGGCCGGCGTTGGTGATCGGGTTTTCATGCGCGAACGACATGGCGCCCGGGTGGAAGGCGTTGATCTGGTTGTTGTCGCAGTCAGCGGTGACGAAGCACTGGGCGTTGTAGCTGTCGGCCTTGATCATGATATTGGCGGTGGAAATGCCCAGCTTTTGCAGGCGCTCCAGGTAGGCGGCGCTGTCCTGGCCCATGACGCCAACGATGCGCGGGTCGCCGCCCAGCATTTTCAGGCTGTAGGCAATATTGCCCGAGCAGCCGCCGAACTCGGTGCGCATGGTCGGCACCAGGAAGGAGACGTTAACCTTGTGCAACTGGTCGGCCAGCAGCGATTCGCCGAAACGGCCCGGGAACTGCATGATGGTATCGGTGGCGAGCGAGCCGCAGATCAATGAGGTTTTGGTCATGATAGTGTTTGTCAGGGGTAGAAGATGGCGATATGGTAGCCCGATGCCGCAAGCTGGTCCAAGGTGAAATACAGTTTGATATTCTGTTCCGAGCGCGGCGCGAAGCCTTTGCTGGCATCGGTGCCCGCCGGCAGATAGTCGCGCGGCGCGACCACGCGGCGCAGCACGGGCTTGCCGTCGTCGTCATTCAGGATCAGCTCGATGTTCGGCCAGGCCTGCGCGCTGCGGCCCAGGTTGCGCAACTGCGATACATAGGAAAAACGGTTCGGCGCCAGCGTCTGCAATTCACCCTGCTCGATGGCCAGCGCCTCGATCTGCGCCGGCAAATCGACCTGGCAGCCACTCACCGAACATAGCGCTGACAGGACTGGCTTAAACTGCGGAAACTGCGCCGCCAGCGGATTGCGGAAGGTGGTCATTACTTGCAGCAGCAACAGCATCAGCAGGGCGATGGCGCCGGCCAGCATGGCCACGCGCAGCGCCTTGCCGCTCTGTTCGCGGCGCCGGCCCTGGGTGACAAAAGCCGGTTCTTCCACTGGCGGCAAGTCGTCCAGCACATGCAGTTCGGCCGCCGGCGGCTCGCTGCCTGCCGGCAGGTCGAAGGAATGATCGCTCAGCGTGGGTTCCTGGCGCGCGCTTGCGGCAGCCGGCCGCGCCGGTTTGTCCAGGTTGACCTGATAGGGTGCGTTGTCGGTTTCTTGCGCCGACGCCTCTGCCTGGAACTTCGGCTCGCGCCGGCTGTCGCGCAAATAGGTGACAAAGGCCGGCGGCTCGTCGGTTTCGCGGCGGCGGAACGGCGCCATCGGTGCCGGCGGCACCGCCATCACCGGGGCCGGGAGCGGCCCGGGCTCGGCTTCAGACGCGGGTTCGGCTGCAGGTTCGGGCGCCTGGCCGATATCGAGGTCGAGCTCGATCGCTTCCTCGCTATCGCGCGCCTTGTCCTCGCCGGCTTTCAGTTGCGCCGTTTCAGGCAGGATGCCGAACGGGTCGAACGAGGTGTCGAAGTCGAGCGTATAGACCGGCTCTGTGTCGTCGCTGACGTCGGGTGGGCTGTCTTCGGGGATATCGAGCGCCAGCACGGGCGGCAACGATGGGCTTGCGGGCAGCGGTGCGGTGACCGCAGCCGGGGCAGGGACAGGATGGGGCGATGGCAACAATGCCGCGCTTGGGTCGACCAGCGCGGCATTGCCATCAAACACTTCCTTGCAGGTGCCACAGCGTACGATGCCCCCACGTAATTTCAACTGGTCAGCGGCGACCCGAAATATCGTGTTGCAGTGGGGGCATTTGGTGGCGAGAGCCATTGCGGTGCTTACGCACCTTCCGCGCGTGGCGCAGGGGCGGCATCGGTGCCCAGGCGGCCGTGCAGGGCCACCCAGCCGTCTTGCTCAGCCCATACGCCGAGCTGGATGAACGGTGCGTAGGCGGCCGCCACTTCTTCCGCCTGGCGCGCCAGCACGCCCGACAAAATCAAGGCGCCACCGTCGGCGACACGGCTTGAGAGCATCGGCGCCATCAGTTTCAATGGGCTCGACAGGATATTGGCCACCACGATATCGAACCTGGCCGTGGCATGCGCCGAGGTGGCGAAGGTGTCTGGCAAAAAGTAGTCGATTTCGCACTGGTTGCGCTCGGCATTGTCGCGCGCCGATTCGATCGCCTGCGGATCGATATCGACACCGGCCACGCTCTGGGCGCCCAGTTTCCTGGCCACCATGGCCAGGATGCCGGAACCGCAACCATAGTCGAGCACGCTCTTGCCGGGCGCGGGATGGGCTTCCAGCCATTCCATGCACAGGCGCGTGGTCGGATGGCTGCCGGTGCCGAAGGCCAGGCCCGGGTCCAGCTCCAGGATCAGGCCGTCAGGGTCCGGTGCCTCGTGCCAGCTCGGCACGACCCAGATATTCTTGCCGATGTGAATCGGCGCGAACTGCGATTGCGTCAGGCGCACCCAGTCCTGCTCTTCGACCGGACGGGTGGTGAAGGCCGGCGCCGCAGCCATGCCGACCGCTTGCGCGGCGGCGGCCACGATGGCGGCCTGGTCGGCGTCGACATCGGTCAGCGCGACCACGCGGCTGCGCTCCCACGCCGCTTCCTTCGGTTCCATGCCGGGCTCGCCAAACAGCGGCTGCTCGGCGTCGGTACCTTCGTCGGCGTCTTCCACCGACACCGACAGGGCGCCCGCTTCCATCAAGGCGTCGGACATGGCCTCGGCGTTGTCGCGCGCGATCTCGATGACGATTTCAGTCCAGCTCATGCGCCCGCCTTGATTTCCGATTTCTTGGCAATGCTCGGGGTGTCGCCATGAATGTTCTTGCCCAGGTCCGGCATGTCGGCCAGCTTCTGTTCCAGGTAATGGATGTTGGTGCCGCCTTCGATGAAGCGCGCATCGATCATCAGTTCACGGTGCAGGGCGATATTGGTGTTGATGCCTTCGACCACCATTTCGGACAGGGCGATCTGCATGCGGCGTATCGCCTGCTCGCGCGTGGCGCCGTAAGCGATCACTTTGCCGATCATCGAGTCGTAGTGCGGCGGAACATAGTAGCCGGCGTAGGCGTGCGAATCGACGCGAATGCCGGGGCCGCCCGGTGCATGCCAGGAAACAATCTTGCCTGGCGATGGAGTGAATTTGAACGGATCTTCGGCATTGATGCGGCATTCGATGGCATGGCCCGACAGCAGCACGTCGCGCTGGCGGTAGCGCAGCTTTTCGCCGGCGGCGATGCGGATCTGTTCCTGCACGATATCGATGCCGGTGATCATCTCGGTGACCGGGTGTTCGACCTGCACGCGGGTGTTCATTTCAATGAAATAGAACTCGCCGTTTTCGTACAGGAATTCAAACGTGCCGGCGCCGCGGTAGCCGATCTTGCGGCAGGCTTCGGCGCAACGGTCGCCGATCTTTTCGATCAGTTTGCGCGGGATGCCCGGCGCCGGTGCTTCTTCGATCACCTTCTGGTGGCGGCGCTGCATCGAGCAGTCGCGCTCGCCGAGCCAGACGGCGTTCTTGTGTTCGTCGGCGAGGATCTGGATTTCCACGTGGCGCGGATTTTCCAGGTACTTCTCCATATAGACTTCAGGGTTGCCGAAAGCGGTGCCCGCTTCGGTCTTGGTCATCGCCACGGCGTTGATCAGGGCCGCTTCGGTGTGCACCACGCGCATGCCGCGTCCGCCACCGCCGCCGGCCGCCTTGATGATGACCGGGTAGCCGACCTTGCGCGCAATTTGCACGATCGCCTTCGGATCGTCCGGCAACGCGCCTTCCGAGCCCGGCACGCACGGCACGCCGGCCTTGATCATGGTCTGCTTGGCGGAGACTTTGTCGCCCATCAGGCGGATCGATTCGGAACGGGGGCCGATAAAGACGAAGCCCGATTTTTCGACACGTTCGGCGAAGTCGGCGTTTTCCGACAGGAAGCCGTAGCCAGGGTGGATCGCTTGCGCGTCCGTCACTTCAGCGGCGCTGATAATGGCTGGCATGTTCAGGTAGCTCAGGGCCGACTGTGCCGGCCCGATGCAAACGGATTCGTCGGCCAGCTTGACGTATTTCGCGTCCTTGTCGGCTTCAGAGTGGACTACAACCGTTTTGATGCCCATTTCGCGGCAGGCGCGCTGAATACGGAGGGCGATTTCACCACGGTTGGCAATCAGGATTTTTTCAAACATGGTAGGTTCGCGTATGTCTGTGAGAGCCGGCGAGCCGGCGGAACAACAAGTGTGAGGGGCGTTAAACTGCAAACGGCCGTTGCCGGCCGTGTGGACAGGGTATCAGCCGATCACGAACAGGGGTTGGCCGAATTCGACCGGCTGGCCGTTTTCCACCAGGATCTGGGTGACGACGCCGGCTTTGTCGGTGTCGATTTCATTGAGCAGTTTCATCGCTTCGATGATGCACAGGGTGTCGCCTTCCTTGACGGTGGAACCGACTTCGACGTACGCGGCGCTGCCGGGAGCGGAGGAACGGTAGAAGGTGCCGACCATCGGCGACTTGACCACGTAGCCGGTCGGCTCGGCGGCCACGGCGACGGGCGCTGCGGCCGGCGCAGGGGCTGCCTGCGGCGCGGCCTGGTAAGGGGCTTGCATGCCTTGCGGCTGCATCATGACCATCTGGTTTTGCGGCATGGCCGACGATTTGACGATGCGAACCTTGCTTTCGCCTTCGGTCACTTCCAGCTCTGCGATATCCGATTCGGCGACCAGGTCGATCAAGGTCTTGAGTTTTCGTAGATCCATGTGAAACCCCTAGGAATGTAATTTGTTTTGTAAGTGATGCGGTGCGGTCGAAAAACCCGTCGCCGCGCTAATTGCGTGCAGATCGCGTAGATTAACGTTTTTTAAGTGCAAAGTCGATGGCAAACCGATATCCATCGATACCCAGTCCGCAGATCGTTCCCAGCGCGATCGCGCTCAGGAATGAGTGATGACGAAACGTTTCACGTTGGTAAATATTCGAGATATGAACTTCCACGAACGGAATGGCCACTCCCGCCAGCGCGTCGCGCAAGGCCACGCTGGTATGGGTCAGGCCACCCGGATTGATGATGATCGCATCGACGCCTTCCGTTCGCGCGGCGTGGATGCGGTCGATCAGCGCACCTTCATGGTTACTCTGGAAGCATACCAGATCGGCGCCGGCCGCCAGGGCTTGCGCCATCGCCGCCTGCTCGATATCGGCCAAGGTGCTGGCGCCGTAGACCTCAGGCTCGCGCATCCCCAGCAAATTCAGGTTGGGGCCGTTGAGCAGAAGGAGGTTTTTTGCCATGTATGGAAGACCGTTTTAGCGAAAGTTCCGCATTTTGCCGCCAAAGATACGCATTGGCAAGAGAAAAAAGCACGCTGTCGAATTTACAATTTGGCCAGGTCGGCGCGCAATTGATCGAATTTCAGGCGGCCCAGATAGGTCTTCTTGACTTCGCCATCGGCGCCGATCAGCACGGTAAACGGCAAGCCGCCCGTGGCATTGCCGAAATGACGCGACAGGTCGGTGCCGCTCATGCCCGACACATACACCGGGTAGGCGATCTTGACCTTCTCGGCGAAGGTGGCGATATTGCTGGCCGAATCGATGCCGATGCCAATGATCTGCAGGTTTTTGCCGGCAAATTCACCCTGCACCTCGGACAGTTCCGGCATTTCCTGCACGCACGGCGGACACCAGGGCGCCCAGAAGTTCACCAGCAGGTTCTTGCCTTTCCATTGCGACAAAGCTTGCGTGGCGCCGGCCGCATCCGGCAGCGACAGCGCATACAGTTCGGTGACAGGACCGCTGGCGCCGGGCGCGACGGTGGTGGTCACGGGCGCGGCCGCTTCCTTGTTCTTGCTGAGGCCCACGTAAGCGCCCATGGCGCCGAACAGCAGGGCGACGATGGCGCAGGCAATAATATTCTTCTTGGTCATATTGATTTGTATAAAGGGTTTTTATGTTTCTGGCTGGGACAGACTCAGCAAGGTGCGCAGGCCGGCGATATCGGTGCGCAGCACCTTGCCATCGGACTTGGACTTGAGCGCGCCGCGCATGTCGTCGAGTTCATACAGGGCCGCATGCACGCCTTCATTTTTCCACAGGAAACTGGCGGTCTCGACAGCATCATAACGCGGCCCCTTGAAATGCGGTGTTTCCGACATGTCCAGCACCACGTTTTTATTGAGCAGGAAGATGTGGATATCCTTGGCGCTCTCGGCAAACAGCTGCAGATAGATTTCATCGTGCGGGCCGGCCGTGCCGTTGAACACCGGGCCGCTCAGCAGCGGATGAAATTGTTGCAACGCTTCCATGACCTGCAGCGCGATGGTGCGTAACTGGAACAATCGTGCCGGCTGGCTGTCGGCCAGGAACAGCGCATTGTACAGGCGCAATTGTTCCTCGATCAGCTCGTTATCGGGCAGCACCTGGGCGCTGCCCGGCGCGTCGCCAAGGATTTGCCGCGCCGCCTTGCGCTTGGCGCTGCCGTAGTCGGCGCCGTCCTGCGCCACCAGGCGGGCGGCGGCGGCGGCAATTTCCAGCCGTAGTTGCCGGTTGTCATCAAAAGCATCGGTCGTCATTCCCCGATCATACTCTGAAGCGGAAAAAACCATGGCGTCGGTTAAAATCCCATACTTGACCTTCGTTCCTTACATTAACAAGCACGCCTTGCGCGTCTTACGCACTGATCACATGCATATTCATATCCTCGGCATTTGCGGTACCTTCATGGGCGGCCTGGCTGTCCTGGCCAAGGAAGCCGGCCATAAAGTTACCGGCTGCGACGCCAACGTCTACCCACCGATGAGCACCCAGCTGGAAGCGCAGGGTATCGAACTGATCCAGGGTTTCGATCCGAAGCAGACCGAGCTGAACCCGGATTTATATGTGATCGGCAACGTGGTGTCGCGCGGCAATCCGCTGGTCGAGGAAATCCTCAACCGCAGCCTGCCCTATGTCTCCGGTCCGCAATGGATAGGCGAACATATCCTGCGCAATAAATGGGTGCTGGCCGTGGCCGGCACGCACGGCAAGACGACCACCTCGGCCATGCTGGCATGGATACTGGAAGACGCCGGCTACGCGCCGGGCTTTCTGATCGGCGGCGTGCCGATGAACTTTGGTATCTCCGCGCGCCTGTCGGGCACGATCGACGGCAAGAGCGCCGAGTCGGACTTTTTTGTGATCGAAGCCGATGAGTACGATACGGCGTTTTTCGACAAGCGCAGCAAGTTCGTCCATTACCACGCGAAAACCGCCGTGATGAACAACCTCGAATACGATCATGCCGACATCTTCCCCGATCTGCATGCGATCGAAACCCAATTTCACCATCTGGTGCGCACCGTGCCCGGCATCGGCCGCCTGATCGTCAATGGCGATGAAGCGTCCCTGCAGCGCGTGCTGGCGCGCGGCTGCTGGAGCGAACAGGAAAGTTTTGGCCAGGATGCCGATTGGCAGTTGACCGAACAGGACAACGGCAGCTTCGACGTGTTGTTCAAGGGCAAGCATGAAGGCCATGTGGCGTGGTCGCTCACAGGCAAGCACAACCGCAGCAATGCGCTGGCGGCGATTGCTTGCGCGCGCCATGTGGGCGTGCCGATCGCCCAGGCCTGCGTCTCGCTGGCCACCTTTGACAGCGTCAAGCGGCGCATGGAAGTGCGCGGCGTGGTCGACAATATTACCGTGTATGACGATTTCGCCCACCATCCGACGGCGATCGCCACCACGGTCGGCGGGCTGCGCCAGAAGATAGGAAAAAGCGGCCGCATCCTGGCCGTGCTGGAGCCGCGTTCGAACACCATGAAGCTGGGCGCCATGAAAGATGCCTTGCCTGGCAGCCTCAAGGATGCCGACCTGGTGTTCGGCTTTGGCAGCCGGCAGGCGCTGGGCTGGAGCCTGGGCGACGCGCTGGCGCCGCTGGGCAAGATCGCCAGCGCCTATGAAGAGATCGATGCGCTGGTGGCGGCCGTGGCGGCAGCGGCGCGCCCCGGCGACCAGATCATTGTGATGAGCAACGGCGGCTTTGGCGGCGTGCACCAGAAGTTGCTGGAGGCCCTGGGCCGATGATTTTGTACCTGCATGGATTTCGCTCGTCGCCGCTGTCGATGAAGTCGCGCCTGCTGGCCGCGCAGATGCAGGCGCTGGGCCGCAGCGACGAATGGCTGTGCCCGCAGCTGCCGGCCTCGCCGAAGCAGGCGATCGAGCTGGCGCTGTCGCTGGTCAAGGATGTGCCAGTCGAGGAGTTGACGATCATCGGTTCGTCGCTGGGCGGTTATTACGCCACCTGGCTGGCGGAACAGCTGGGCTGCCGCGCCGTGCTGCTCAATCCGGCCATCGTGCCGCTGCTGGACCTGGAGCAGCATGTGGGCGTGACGACGGCGTTTCATTCGGACGCACCGTTCGAATTCAGGCGCGCGCATATCGACGAGCTGCGCGCTTTTGCCGTGCCGGCGATTTCCCGGCCAGCGCGTTATTTTCTCATCGCCGCGACCGGCGACGAAGTGCTCGACTACCGCGACATGGTGGCGCATTATGCGGGGGCGCGGCAGACGGTTATCGACGGCAGCGACCACGGCATCAGTGAATTTGCCAACTACCTGGCGCCGGTCCTGCAATTTTGCGGCATCGACCCGAAAGCGGGCCGGTGAGGCCCGGCTCGCTGCGCCAGGCGCAATGGCATGCGCATGTCAACGCCGTCGATGCGCCACCGGCCTTGCGCCACTGGTTGACGGGCGGCGGTTCGCTGACAGCCAGGCTGAAGGCCCACAGCCGCGCGTTTCGCGTGCAATGTTTGCACCAAGAAACAGCGCGCTGCCTGACGGACGAGGCGGCCATTATCGGTCTGCACCGCGCGGGCAGGGTGTGGGAACGCGACGTGCTGCTGCGCTGCGATCAACAGCCCGCCGTCTATGGCCACACGGTGGTGCCGATGCAGGCCACGGCCACCGACTGGCCACTGTTTTCCGGACTGGGCGAGCGCTCGCTGGGCACGACCCTGTTTGGCGACCGCATGGTGCGCCGCGGTGAACTTGAATTTGCGCGCCTGCGCGCTGGCCATCCGCTGGTACAGCGGGCGCAAGCGGCACTGGCGCTGGAAGGACGCGCCGCGCCCGGGCAAGCATTGTTCTTTGCGCGCCGCTGCCTGTACCAGCGCCATCGGGGCTTGCTGCTGGTGACGGAACTATTTCTGCCGGCGGTGCTGGAATTGGCGCCTGTCGTTGCAACTGAAACATTAATCGATAAAGCATAATAATGAATCTATTTTTTGAAGAATCCGGCGATTTCAAGGTCGGCACGGTCCTGTCGCAGGCGGGCGAGGCGTACCAGGTTGAAATGGCCAGCGGCAAGCGCACCAAGGTCAAGGTAAAAGATGTGCTGCTGCAATATGAAAAGCCGGCGCCAGCCGAATTGCTGGAGCAGGCGAAAGGTGTTTCCGCCGAGATCGATCTCGATTTCCTGTGGGAAGTGGCGGGCGAAGAGGAGTTCGGCTTTGCCGAGCTGGGCGCCGAGTATTTCGGCCATGCCCCATTGCCGTTCGAGGCGGCCGGCCTGATATTGTCGCTGCATACCGCGCCCGTGTATTTCTACAAGAAGGGCCGTGGCCGCTACAAGGCCGCGCCAGAGGCGTCGCTGAAGGCTGCCTTGGCCGGCATCGAAAAGAAAAAGCAGCAGGCGCTGGTGCAGGCCGGCTATGTCGACGAGCTCAGGCAAAACCGCTTGCCGGCCGCCATGCAGCCGATGGTGCTGCAACTGCTGTTCAAGCCCGACAAGAACACCATCGAATACAAGGCGCTGGAAGCGGCCTGCACTGAACTGCACACGAGTGCGCCGCGGCTGATGCTGGCCACCGGCGGCGTCGCCACGCCGAAAGACCTGCATCTGTCGAAGTTCTTGTTTGAAAACTTCCCGAAAGGCGCCGGTTTCCCCAATGTGCCGGTGCCGTCCGTCACGGCCAGGCTGCCGGTGGCCGAGGTGGCGGCGTTTTCCATCGATGACGTGACCACCACCGAGATCGACGATGCGTTCTCGGTGCAGCCTTTGCCTGATGGCACCGTCAAGGTCGGCATCCATATCGCCGCGCCGGGCCTGGGTATCCGTCCCGACGACGCGATCGACAAGATGGCGCGCCAGCGCATGTCGACCGTGTATATGCCGGGCGACAAGATCACCATGCTGCCCGACGAAATCGTCAACGCCTTTACGCTGGCCGAGGGCACGACCTGCCCGGCGCTGTCGCTGTACGCCACCCTGGACCCGAAAGCCGACTGGGCCGTGATCAGCACGGACACCCGCGCCGAAATGGTGCCTATCGCCAGCAACCTGCGCCACAACCAGCTCGACGACGTGGTCAACGAGGAAACCCTGGCCAGCGGCGAGGGCGAGTATCCGCACAAGGCCGACTTTGCCGTGCTGTGGCAGTGGGCCCAGCAGCTGGAACAGGGCCGCATGAAAAAGCGCGAAGGGTTTGGCCTGAAACCCGAACAGAACAACCGCGTCGATTTCAATTTCTATGTGGAAAACGATATCGTCAGCGTGGTGCGCCGCAAGCGTGGCGCGCCGCTCGACAAGATCGTTGCCGAACTGATGATCTTTGCCAACAGTACCTGGGGCAAGATGCTGCATGACCATGGCGTGCCAGGCATCTACCGCAGCCAGGGCGGCGGTACCGGCAATGGCTGGGCGGCAAAGATGCAGGTGCGCATGGTCACCCATGCCGCGCCACACCAGGGCCTGGGCGTCGATCAATACGCGTGGAGCACGTCGCCGCTGCGCCGCTACACCGACCTGGTCAATCAATGGCAGATCATTGCCTGCGCCGAGCATGGCGTCACCGCCCCGCTGGTCGCGCCGTTCAAGCCGCGCGACGCCAATCTGTTCGCCATCGTTTCTGCCTTTGACGCGGCCTACGCGGCCTATGGCGACTTCCAGTCGAACATGGAACGCTACTGGTGCTTGCGCTGGCTGGCGCAGGAAGACGCGCGCCAGGTCGACGCGGTGGTGCTGAAAGACGAGATCCTGCGCCTGGTCGACATTCCGCTGGTGATCAAGCTGCCGGGCATGCCGGCCGTGGCGCGCGGCGCGCAGGTCAAGCTGGACCTGCTGCGCTGGGATGAAGTCGATCTGAGCATCGAAGCGCGCCTGCTGGAAATTGCCGCCGCGCCTGACGACGCGGCCGGCCAGGACTATGAGGAAGAGGAGGGCGCCGATGCCGTTGCCGAGGGGGATGCTGTCGAGCCTGCCAACCCTGCGGCCGAGGTGGAAATGGCCGAAGTGACGGCGGAAACGTCGGACGTGGCAAAATAAGGGCTGCGTGGCACGGTCGGTGAGACGCCCCCGGATGCTTGATCCTCAACTGCCGTGTGCCTGGCTGAGCGCCCGCTCGATCGGGCGCGGCTTGCCCCTGCCGGTGTTTGACCATGGTGGCTGGCGCGTGGAAACGGGTTTGCCCGATGAGCTGCGCCGCCATGTCTTTGCCGGCCCTGACCGGGCAATAACCAGTCGGCCAGCACCATCAGGCAGCCGTATATATTCATCAATTCATCAAGATATGCGGCACGGCTGAACAATTTGGCTGGCTGACCTTTTGTCGGACGTACAATGAATTGCTGGCGTGGCCGGCCGCTTTCCGCCCACCCCGCACAAAAATCGACGGTCGCCGCACCGCTTTGACGTAAAATTCACCATTTCCCGACGTCACGGACCTGCTGCCCGCGTGAAGCTACTTCAACAACATCGTTTCCTGGCCATCGCCATCGGCGCCTCGCTGCTGGTGCATGCCACCTTGCTGGCGGTGCGCTTTGTCGCGCCGGCGCCGCAGCGCGCCGTGGCCACCGATCCTGGCCTGGAAGTGATCCTGGTCAACGCCAAGCATGCGGCCCAGCCGTTGAAGGCCGAGGCGCTGGCGCAAGCTAATCTCGACGGGGGCGGGCAGGCCGACAAGGGGCGCGCCAAGTCGCCGCTGCCGGACATGCGCAAGGTGGAGGAGGGCGACAGCGCCAAGGCCAGCGCGCGCCGCATCGCCGAACTGGAACAGAAGCAGCAGGAACTGCTGACCCAGGCGCAGAAGGCCACGCCCTACAGCGCCGCGCCCGTCACGGAAAAAGACAAGCCCAAGCCGACGGCGACCGGTTCGGATTTGCTGGAGAGCAGCAAGGCGATCGCGCGCATGGCGGCCGAGATCAGCCAGACCGTGGAAGACCAGAACAAGCGGCCGCGCAAGACCTTCATTACGCCCAGTACGCAGGAGGTCGGCTATGCCATGTATTACAAGACCTTGCAAAAGCGCATCGAGGATATCGGTACGCTGAATTTCCCGCAAAAAAATGGCCGCAAGATGTATGGCGAACTGGTCGTGTATATCCCGATCTTCCAGGACGGTACGATTTACCAGAAGGAAGGCGGCATCCGCGTCGAGAAAAGCTCGGGCAATCCAGCGCTCGATGCGGCGGCGCTCGCCATCGTGCGCCGCGCGGCGCCGTTCGGGCGTTTTCCGCCGAACATGCTGTCGAGCGACAAGGACGACCTGTGGGTCGTCATTACCCGATTCAAATTTACCCGCGAAGAAAAAATGGAAGCTAACCTGACAGGCGGCGGCAATTGAGCACTGCCACCATCCAGCCTGACGCCTATTGCGTGTTCGGCAATCCGATTGCGCATAGCAAATCCCCCGCCATCCACGCCGCCTTTGCCGGGCAGACGGGCGAGGCCATCGTCTATGAACGCCGGCTGGCGCCGCTCGACGGCTTTGCGCTGGCGGCGCGCGGCTTTGCGGCCGAAGGCGGCAAGGGGGCCAATGTGACGGTGCCGTTCAAGCTCGACGCCTGCGCGCTGGCGACCGAACTGACGCCGCGCGCAAAAGCGGCCGGGGCGGTCAATACCCTGCGTTTCGATGGCGAGGAGATTCTTGGCGACAACACCGATGGCGCCGGCCTGGTGGCCGACATCCTGCGCAATGCCGGCGTCGCCATCCGGGGCAAGCGCGTGCTGCTGCTGGGCGCCGGCGGCGCCGCGCGCGGCGTGGTGCTGCCGCTGCTGCAGGAGCAGCCACAAGAACTGTTTGTTGCCAACCGCACTGTGGCCACGGCAGCCAAGCTGCTTGAACAATTCCAGCAGGCCGGCGCCGGCGATATCGCCTTGCGCGCGGGCGGCTTCGAGCAGCCCGAGGGCGTCTTCGATATCGTCATCAACGCCACCTCGGCCAGCCTGGCCGGCGACTTGCCGCCGGTGCCGGCCACCGTGTTTGGCAGCCACACGCTGGCGCTGGACATGATGTATGGCGCCGCGCCGACCGTGTTCATGGAGTTTGCCGCGCAGCAGGGCGCGCAGGTGCGCGATGGCCTGGGCATGCTGGTCGAACAGGCCGCTGAAGCCTTCTTTGTATGGCGTGGCGTGCGGCCCGCCACGCAGGACTTGCTGGCGCTGCTGCGCGGCGCCCTGTGAAGGCGGGCAAGAAGGGCGCGCGCAAGGGCGCGTCTGCCAGCCGCTATGGCTGGATCAAATGGCTGTTTATCGTGCCGGTGCTGGCTTTTATCGTGGTGCAGCTGTATTTCTTCTTGCAGATATGGTGGTGGGTCGACCATAACCCGAGCAGCACGGCCTTTATGCGCGAGCAATTGTCGAGCTTGCAGGAAAAAAATCCGAACGCCGTCATCCAGCAGACCTGGGTGCCGTACGAGCGTATCTCGAACAACCTGAAACGCGCCATCATCGCTTCGGAAGACGCGAACTTTTCCGAGCACGAAGGCATCGACTGGGATGCCCTGCAAAAGGCGTACGAGAAAAACAGCAAGAAGCAGAAGGTGGTGGCCGGCGGTTCGACCATTACCCAGCAGCTGGCGAAGAATCTGTTCCTGTCCGGCTCGCGCAGCTATGTGCGCAAGGGCCAGGAACTGATCATCACTTATATGCTGGAAAGCCTGATGGACAAGCAGCGCATCTTTGAAATCTACCTCAATGTGGTGGAGTTCGGCCGCGGCACCTTTGGCGCCGAGGCGGCGGCGCGCCATTACTACCGCACCAGCGCGGCCAGGCTGAGCGCGGGCCAGGCGGCCAGGCTGGCCGTGATGCTGCCCAATCCGCGCTATTACGACAGCCACCGCGATACCGGCTACCTGAACCGGCGCACCGGCGTGATCTTGCGGCGCATGGGGGCGGCCGAGTTGCCACAGTGATGCAGTGTGTTCAAATGCATAAACATGTCAGGAAGACAGCGTGGTATGGATGCTGCGCCGCACTATTTCGGTGAAAAAGGCAGGCGCGGGGGTGGTCGTGAAAAGGGCTTTGCGAGTACACTTGCGCTGTTTTGATTTCTGGCGCCAGCGCCACACCTGACACGATAACCCCACATCCGGCTGAGAGCGCGCATGATCAATGTCTTTGTATTACAGAATGGCCGGCTCAACCAGGTGCCGATCG
The DNA here is from genome assembly GCF_001677885.1 of Janthinobacterium psychrotolerans. Lineage (GTDB taxonomy): Bacteria > Pseudomonadota > Gammaproteobacteria > Burkholderiales > Burkholderiaceae_D > Janthinobacterium > Janthinobacterium psychrotolerans. The sequence continues at coordinate 183,280 of NZ_LOCQ01000060.1, forward strand.
ACAGCCGCGCAGACCTCGAAAATGCCGAACCGGTGTGGGTCGACCTGACCGACCCGACCGACGATGAACGGGCCTGGGTCAAGGCCACCTACAACGTCACCCTGCCGGGTGAAGACGAAGTCAAGGATATCGAGGCGTCGGCCCGCTACTACGAAGCGGAAAACGGCGACTTGCACCTGCGCACCGATTTTCTGCTGGAAGAGGACGACGGCCCGTCGCGCGTGATCACGGTCGCCTTCATTCTGGCCCGCAAGATCCTGTTTTCGATGCATACGGACGACCTGCCCGTGTTCCGCCTGGTGCGCATGCGCGCCCGTTCGCGGCCAGGCTCGATCGCCGACTACATGGACGTGCTGCTGGACCTGTACGCCACCGACGCCGAATATTCGGCCGATGTGCTCGAAGGCATCTACCAGAACCTGGAAGAAGTCAGCACGCGCGTGCTGCAAAAGGAATTTACCGACGCCCACGCGGCCGAAGCGCTGAACGCGATTGCCCACGAGGAAGACTTGAATGGCCGCATACGCCGCAACATGATGGATACGCGCCGCGCCGTCAGCTTTCTGATGCGCGGCCGCTTGCTCAATTCCGAGCAGTTCGAGGAGGCGCGGCAGATCTTGCGCGATATCGAATCGCTCGATGGCCACACTTCCTTCCTGTTCGACAAGATCAACTTCCTGATGGACGCCACCGTCGGTTTCATCAACATCAACCAGAACAAGATCATCAAGATCTTCTCGGTGGCCAGCGTGGCCTTCCTGCCACCGACCCTGATCGCCAGCGTGTACGGCATGAACTTCAAGTTCTTGCCGGAACTGGAATGGACCTTTGGCTATCCGTGGGCCTGGGGCCTGATGATTACCAGCGCGATTGCGCCGTTCCTGTACTTCCGCCACCGGGGCTGGTTGAAATGAACAAAGGGCCTTGCGGCCCTTTTCCTATTCTGGCTGGGCCGGGCGTTTCGGCGCTATCGCCGTATATTGCGCCGACATCAGTTTCCACACCGTTCCCTCCCTGACCGCCACATAGCTGGCGCGCATGGCCATCTGGCGCGATAGGCCGCCGGCGTTGACCGAGATCGCCAGCTTGCCGATCAGGACGGCCGTGCCGCCGCTTACGCGCACCAGCGGTTCCTCGACCGTGATCACCGGCGTGGCGGTCTTTTTTTCCGGCGCATAGAAGGCCAGCATCTTGTCGCGCGTATCGACTTCGCCCAGCGGCGACACTTCCACATAATTGTCGGCCGTCAGCGCCGCCAGCTTCGGCACGTCGAACCCGGTCTGCGCCGCCACATGCTGGCGCACCAGGTTCAGCACGTCGGCCGGGTCGTCGGCCAGGGCAGGCAGCGCAACGGTGGCACCGGCAAACGCGGCAACAAAGGAAATCAGGGATAATCGCGGGTTCTGCAAGCTGTTGTGTTTCATGGCATGGCTTCCGGTTGGGTCTGATGCAAACGATCAGGACAAGCTGGAGTATGCCTTCATTTGGATAAAAGCAACAGTTTGCTTGCCCACCCTTCCACGCCCTTGCCAGCCGATGGCGCCCTCACTGGAGCACGCATGCCGGACACCATTACCACCGAATCCCCGTACACCCATCTGATCAGCGACTGCGATGGCGTGCTGATCGACAGCGAAGCCGTGGCCCTGCAGGCGCTGCTCGACCTGCTGGCGCCGCGCCTGGCGGACTTGCCTGAAGGCGTGACCTTGCAAGGACTGATCGAACCGCGCCTGGGCCTGCGCCTGGTGCCGCTGATGCGCGATATCTACGCCGAACTGGGCTTGCCGCCGTTGCCGGAAGAAGAACTGCTGGCGATTGCCCATGGCGTCAACCTGCGCTGCGATGAACAATTGAGCGCCGTGCCCGGTGTGGCCCAGGCGCTGGCCGCCATCGGCCTGCCGAAAGCCGTCGCCTCGAACAGCGTCAGCGCGCGCGTGCACGCCGCCTTGACCCGTACCGGCATGGTCGACCTGTTCGGCGGCCGCTACTTCACGCCCGACCTGGTCGGCCACGCCAAACCGCATCCGGGCCTGTACCTGGCGGCGGCTGCCGGCTTCGGCGTGCCGCCAGGCCAATGCCTGGTGCTGGAAGACAGCGTCACCGGCGTGACCGCCGCCGTGGCCGCCGGCATGACGGTACTGGGCTTTATCGGCGGCGGCCATATCGCCGAGGGGCAGGAAGCCCGCCTCAAGGCGGCTGGGGCTGCCCATGTGTTCAGCGATATGAGCAAGCTGCCGGCGTTGGTAGCGCAGATCCGGGGTTGACCCCGGCTTTGCGCCGGTAGCCCAAAAAGTCTCCCTGGCCTGCATGGGTTGCGCTGTTGAAAACAGGCGCACTGATTGTTCCATATAGCAAGATCTCCGCCTTTCCATCCCACAAATGGGTGATGTGCCAAGCAGCTGGTTTGAGTTGTAATGATGGTAACTGTTCAGCCCCATGAACAGGCGCTGTCGATAGCGAAATTCCGCTTGGAAAAAGAGCTGATCCGACGAGATTGAGCTCAATTTTCAAGCAGGAATCCATGCTTTTTGTGTCGCTCTCATGGGGACTGAACCGTCACGATATTTTGATACGACAATTTCGTTGTCATCCGACTAAAAAATTGTCAGGTTCATATTAGGAGTTATGCCATGAAAAGAGCTTTATTACTGACTGCGTTGCTGGCCACGATGCCATTGCATGCGATGGCGCAGACGTCGCCGCCCGCATCCGTGCCTGCGGTGGCACCTGCGCCGGCGCCCGACAAGAGCGCCGACGAAGAGGAAAAGGATGATGACCAGACTGTGGTCGGCATGCGAGATTCGGCCAGCAAGGCGCCGGTGACGACGGCTGGCGCTGTCGCCACGACGGGGATCAGTACGACGATGATGGTGGGCATCGGCACCGCCATCGCCATCGCCATTGGCGTGGCCAGTTCGGGGGGGGCTGGCTCCTCGACCAGCCATTCGGCTGTTCATCACTAGGCGCGGGCCAGCCATGGTAGCGCGCGCCACACTGGTGGTCTTGTGCTGTGCCGCGCTGCTTGGCGCCTGCGCGGCGCCAAAACAGGCGGCCGTGCCGCTGTCGGCCAGCACCTTGTCGTCCCGGCCGGTGCGCATCGGCGTGGCCATGAGCACCGTGCCGACAGCGGACACGCATTTTCCTGGCGCCGGCTGTTTGCTGTGCATCGCCGCCGTGACCGTCTCCAATACCGCGCTGACGGCGCATGTGCGCACCTTGCCGACCGAGGACCTGCTGAGCATCAAGGAGGACCTCGCGGTATTGCTGCGCAAAAAAGGGCACCAGGTGATCGTCATCGCCGAAGCACTTGATATCGATGCCTTGCCCGAACGCCAGGGCAGCCAGCCGGGCGGCGCCAGAAAGGATTTTTCGGCGCTGGGCCGGCAATACCGGCTCGACAAGCTGCTGGTGATTCATCTGACCAAGATCGGCGTCAACCGTAACTACAACAGCTATATTCCGGCTGGCGACCCGCAGGGCCTGGTGGCCGGCGCCGGCTATATCGTCAACCTGGAAGATCACGCGTATGACTGGTACCGGGCGCTGCGCCAGCTCAGGAGCGCTACCGGCAATTGGGACGAAGCGCCCGCTTATCCCGGTTTGAGCAATGCCTATTTCCAGGCCATTGAAGGTGCGCGCGATGTCTTGCGCAAACCCTTGTATTGAGATGGCGATGCTGAAAACAGTCGTATTTGCCGTGCTCGCCTGCTCGCTGTGCGGCGGCGCGCTGGCGCAGCGGCAGGCGCTGCCAGCGGCCTGGTCCTTGCGCCTGCCGCAGCAGCAGGCGGTGGCCTTTCGCGGCCTGGCCAATTTCGACAAGGCCGGCAAGGGCGCATCGGGTACCACCTACATGATGCCCGGCATCGCCGGGTTCGCGGCGGCGCTGGCGGCCCACAGCCTGGTGATCAACAGCGGCCTGGAAAAGCAGAAAAGCGAGATCGAACTGGCGGCCGACAAGGTGCTGCTGCCTTATCTGCCCGTGCTGGGCGCCATGCGCCACGACACCTTGATGGCGCAGGCGCTGGCGCGCCTGGCGCCTGGCAGCACGCCGCGCCTGATCGCCTTTCCTGACCAGGACGAGTCGGGCTGGATCGTCGAAAGCACGCCGCTGTTCGCCATGACGCAGGACCAGAGCGCGCTGGTGCTCGATAACGCCATTGCCGTGCATGCGCCGGGCGCACCGAAGCAGGCGGCCTACCGCAACACCGTGCGCGTGGTGTCGCGCGCCAGCACGCATGCCGACCTGGAAAGCAACTGGAATGCGCAGCAGGGCCGCCAGTTGCAGGAACAGAGCGCCGCCTTGCTGGCGCTGTCGCTCGAGATCGCATTGCAGCAGGCCTACAGCGGCGGCGATGCGCCCGCCGACCTGGGCGCTTTCAGGACGGTGCGCTATCACGAAGGCCGCAAGGAAGCCGCCGAGCGTGCCCAGGTGCTGTCCGAACAGTGCGGACGGGCGCTGATCAGCAATTTGCGCGGCTCGCTGATGTCGGTTCCCGTCTCCGCGCCGGGCGCGGACCCGGCCTGTACCGGCGCGCCATGAGCTACTGTTGCCGGTCCGGCCGCAAACGGTGCATCAGCGATTGCAAGGCCGGATAGGCATCGCGATACACGCCGAACACGCGCCGGTAGGTGGCGCTGGCGTCCGGCTGCGGCCTGCTGCGCGGCACCAGCGTGACCCAGCCCTGCTGCGCCGTCTCGCGCGAGATCAATCCCGTGCCCAGCGCCGCCAGCAAGGCCGCGCCCAGGGCCGCCTCGACGTTTTCGGCGATCGTGTAGACCTGGTAGCCGGTGATGTCGGCGATGATCTGCATCCACAGCGGCGAGTGCGCGGCGCCGCCGACGACGATCAGTTTGTCGTCCAGGGTGGCCGCGCCCTGGCTGCCGGCGTCGATATTGTGTTTCAGCGCAAAGCTCACGCCTTCGAGCACGGCGCGGTACAGATGGGCGCGGCCGTGGTACAGGTTCAGGCCCAGGAAGGCCCCGCTGGCCCCGGCGTCCCAGATCGGGCTGCGCTCGCCCATCAGGTAGGGCAGGAACAGCACGCCGTCCGCGCCGGCCGGCACCCTGGCGGCGTTTTCTTCCATCAGCTGGTGCACATCGGCATAGCCCTGCCGTTGGGCGTCGTCGATATCGGCCTGGCAGAAGGCGTCGCGAAACCAGCTGACCGAAGCGCCGGCCGTGATCGCGCCGCCAAACACGTAGAGATCGTGCTGGCTGTTGAACACGTGCGGCATGCTGATCAGGCCATGGCTGGCGTCGGCGTGCTGGCGGATGGTGCCCCAGCACATGCTGGTGCCGATCATGGCCACATGCTGGCCGGCGCGGCTCACGCCCGCCGCCAGCGTGGCCACGGCCGCATCGACGCCGCCGGCCACCACCTTTGTTCCGGCCGCAAGGCCCAGCTGTTCGGCCACGTGTGGCAGCAGGGCGCCGACCACTTCGGACGAGTCGACCAGGCGCTTGGGCATCATGCGCGCCGGGATGCCCAGCGCCGCCAGCATCTCGGCCGACCAGCCGCGCGCGGCCATGTCGTACACGCCGCCGATATTGCCGGCCGAACTATGGTCGACCGCCACTTCGCCGCACAGCAGGTAGTTGATATAGCTGTTCGGCGGCAGCAGGTAGCGTGTGCGTTCCCAGACGGCGGCCTGGTGGTTTTTCAGCCACAGCATCTTGGTGTAGCCGTAATAGCTGTCGACGCCGTTGCTGGTGATGGCGTGCAGGCGTTCGAGATCGATCTGCCGCTTGACCCAGTCCACTTCATCGGTGGCGCGGCGGTCCATCCAGATCAGGCAGGGGTGCAGCGGCTGCATGGCCTCGTCGACGGGGATGCCGGAGCCGCCATACAGGCTGCTCACGCAGATGGCCTTGATCTGCGCGGCGGGCACGCCGCCTTTGGACACGACCTCGCGCACGCAGTCGATGACGGCCTGATACCAGACATCGGGCCACTGTTCGGCCCACAAGGGCTTGGGCGTATCGACCTGGTAGCCGTGCGCGTGCTGGGCGACGATGGCGCCCGTGCTGTCAACCAATAAGGCTTTGGTGCTTTGCGTGCCGATATCGACACCGATGACATAGTCCATGCAGTCTCCTTTTTTATTGCATGAATATAGCAGGAGCGCGATGGAAAATGGTGCGCGGCGGCCAGGACGGCCGCCGCGAACAGGCTGGGAAAGCTTACTTCAATTGCGCAAACACCTTGCGCGCCGCGGCGATGGTGGCGTCGATCACGGCGTCGTCGTGCTGCGCCGAGACAAAGCCCGCCTCGAAGGCGGCTGGTGCAAAGTACACGCCTTCGTCGAGCATGGCGTGGAAGAAGGCGTTGAACTTGCTGCGGTCGCCGGCCATCATTTCGGCGTAGCTGGTCGGCGGCGTGGCGCTGAAATAGATGCCGAACATGCCGCCGATGGCGTCGGCGCAAAACTCCACGCCGGCTTCCTTTGCGGCGGCGGTCAGGCCATCGGCCAGGCGCTGCGCGGTGGCGCCCAGCTGTTCATAAAAGCCCGGCTGCTGTATCAGTTTCAATGTCGTCATGCCGGCGGCCACCGCCACCGGGTTGCCCGACAGCGTGCCGGCCTGGTAGACGGCACCCAGCGGCGCCATATGGTGCATCAGCGCGGCGCTGCCGCCAAAGGCCGCCACCGGCATGCCGCCGCCGATCACCTTGCCGAGGGCGGTCAGGTCCGGCTTGATGTTGTACAGCGCCTGCGCGCCGCCCAGCGCCACGCGGAAACCGCACATGACTTCATCGAAAATGAGCAGCGCGCCGTGCTGCGTGCACAGCTCGCGCATCGCCTGCAAAAATTCGGGCGTGGCTTTGACCAGGTTCATGTTGCCGGCCACCGGTTCGACGATCACGCAGGCGATCTCGCTGCCAAAACTGTCGAAGGCGTCTTTCATCTGCTCGACGTTGTTGTAATCGAGCACCAGGGTGTGCTTCACAAAATCTTCGGGCACGCCGGCCGAGGTCGGGTTGCCGAAGGTGAGCAGGCCGCTGCCCGCTTTCACCAGCAGGGAATCGGCATGGCCGTGGTAGCAGCCTTCGAACTTGACGATCTTGTCGCGTCCGGTGGCGCCGCGCGCCAGGCGCAGCGCGCTCATGGTCGCTTCCGTGCCCGACGAGACCAGGCGCACCTGTTCGATCGACGGCACCAGGCGCGTGATTTCCTCGGCCATCAGGATTTCGCCTTCGGTCGGCGCGCCGAACGACAGGCCCAGCGCGGCCGCGTCCTGCACCGCTTTTACCACCTCGGGGTGGGCGTGGCCAAGGATGGCCGGGCCCCACGAGCCGATATAGTCGATATAGCGCTTGCCGTCGGCATCCCAGAAATACGGGCCTTCGGCGCGCGTGATGAAGCGTGGCGTGCCGCCCACCGAGCGGAAGGCGCGAACAGGTGAGTTGACGCCGCCCGGCGTGGTTTTCTGGGCGCGGGCGAACAGGGTGTCGTTTTGCGTAGTCGTCATGAGAGTGCCTTGTATGGAGTGTATGGGTGGCCAGGCGTCAGGCGCCGGCCCTGAACAGGCGGTTCGGCACCAGCTTGCCCATGCCGAAGCGCCGCGCATGCTTCAGCGCGCCGGCCGTGTATTCCTGGGCCGCCACCACCGCCTGCTGCACGTCGCTGTCGATATCGCCGCCGCCCCCGCCCTGATCCAGCGCCAGCAGCGCCGTGGCCGCCGCTGACAGGGTGCTGCCGGCGCCGTTGAAGATGCCGGGCAGGTGGCGCCATACATCATGGCGCACCACGCCGTCTTCGCCGAACAGGGTGTTGGCGCGCAGCTTGCCGTCGCCGCTGCCGCCCTTGCCGGCGTCGGCCGGCATGCACGTCACCAGCACGTATTCGCAGCCCAAAGCGACCAGGTAGTCGACGTCGTTCTGCAAGGTGTCGGACGGGTCGCTGTCGCGCCAGGTTTCGGCCAGGCGCTCCAGTTCCACCGGCGACAGCACCAGCAGGGTCGTTTGCGGGATCAGGAGCTGGCGCACGGCGGTGAGGATGTCTTCGTCGTCCATGCCCTGTTCCGGCAGCGCCGAAACGAAGGGGTCCAGTATCAAGGGCACGTCGGGGTAGTCGGAGACGATTTCGGCGATCGCCGTGACGTTTTCCACGCTGCCCAGCGCACCGATCTTGATGGCGGCCACCGACATGTCTTCGAGCAGCACGCGGGCCTGGTCGGAAACCCAGTCCGGGTCGACCGCCTGCACGTCTTCGACGCGGGCCGTATCGCTGATCAACAGGCCGGTGGTGACAGAAAGACCATGGCAGCCGAACGAGGCAAAGGTCGCCAGGTCGGCCTGGATGCCGATCGCGCCGACGGGATCGGACACGCCGAAGCTTAATATGAGGGGAGAAGTTTGGTTTTGCACGGCGGGTAGATTAAGATACCTAATTCAGCATTTTACTTGATTGAAGGGTGGCGGAACGTGAGTAGCAACGAAACAACGCAGCAATTCCAAACGTGGATGTGTCTTATTTGCGGCTGGGTTTATGATGAAGCGGCCGGCCTGCCAGACGAAGACATCGCTCCCGGCACGCGTTGGGCCGATGTGCCAATGAACTGGACCTGCCCGGAATGCGGCGCGCGCAAGGACGATTTCGAGATGGTGGCCATTTAAATAACCTTGTGCGATAGTCCATCCTGGTGCCACGGCGGCGGCTGCGCGGCAGCTTGCCACTGCCTATGCTATGGTATGCGGAATGATCGAATCATCAAACTGAACCAGCCGTGAGCAGCCTCATATCCGACGCCAGCGCCGTCACCATCCTGGTGATCGACGACAGCGCCACCATGCGCAGCTGCGTGGCCGGTTTCCTGCGCGATGCCGGCTACCGGGTGGTGCTGGCCGACGATGGCTTCGATGCGCTGGCCAAGCTGGACGACTGCAGGCCAGCGCTGGTGGTGTGCGACGTGGTGATGCCGCGCCTCGATGGCTACCGCACTTGCGCGCTGATACGCGCCAGCGCCGGCTTTCGCGCCACGCCGGTGCTGATGCTGTCGTCGAAAGAAGGCCTGTTCGACCGCGCGCGCGGCAGCCTGGCCGGCGCCAGCGCCTGCCTGGCCAAGCCGCTGGCGCGCGAGGCGCTGCTGGCGGCCGTGCGGCAGCACCTGGCCGCCGGGGCGTTGCCGCTGTAGCGCCGTTATTAACCAATACAGCAAGGAAGCTGATGTCCATACAAACCATTCTGATCGTCGATGACTCGCCGACGGAACGCTACTACCTGAGCGAGATGCTGGTGCGCGCCGGCTATGCGGTATCGACCGCCGAAGACGGCGCCGACGCGCTGGCCCAGCTCAAGCAGAACCGGCCCGACCTGATCCTGATGGACGTGGTGATGCCGGGCGCGAACGGTTTCCAGATCACGCGCGCCATCGCCCGCGACCCCGAACTGGCCGATGTGCCGGTGATTATCTGTTCCAGCAAGAGCCAGGAAACCGACCGCATCTGGGGCCTGCGCCAGGGCGCGCGCGATTACCTGATCAAGCCGGTGGCCGAAGCGGACCTGCTGGCCAGGATTGCGGCATTGTCCTGACCGATGCGGATCACGCCCGGCATCAGCGCCTCCGCGTCGCCCCCTTTTGAAGGCGGCGCGCGGCACGGCCGTTTGCGCCAGTACCAGCTGCAGCTGCACGAACGGGTGCAGGCTGCCCGCAGCGGCGCGCTGGCCGGGCGCAAGGATCTGGGCGTGCGGCTGGGCGGGCGGCACTGCCTGCTCGACCTCACGCAACTGGGCGAGATCGTGATTCCGGCCGGCCTGCAGGTGCAAGGCGTGCCGCTGGCACAGGACTGGTACCTCGGCCTGGCGGCGATGCGCGGGCGCCTGACGGCCATCATCGACCTGGCGCGCTACATGGGCCAGCCGGCCTGCGGCCTGCACGGCGAGAGCCGGTTGATTACCTTTGCGCCGCGCCTGGGGCTCGATTGCGCGGTGCTGGTCGAACGCGTGCTGGGCCTGCGCCAGCAGCGCGGCATGCTGGCCGCGGCCACGCCGCCCGAGATGGCGCCGTTTCCATGGGCCGCGCGCGCCCTGCGCGACAGTGAACAACAACATTGGCTGCGGCTGGACCTGGCGCAGCTGGCGCAGGCCGAACGCTTTCTCGATGCCGGCTTTGCCAGCGCCCTTGCCGGCACCACCGCCGGCCCCCACCTCGCTCACAATCACAAGGAACTGCGCTGATGGGCGACCATTCTTCGATCCTGGCCGACGGCGCCATGCCTGCCGCGACTGTCTCGCCGGACGAACTGCCGCTGCGCCTGCGCGACGCGCTGGGCCGGCGCAAGACGCTGGCCAGCGCGCCGGCGGCCGACCTGAAACTGCCGCTGATCGGCCATCTGCCGCTGCAAAAGCAGCTGTCGCTGCTGACCACCGTGCTGGCCCTGAGCCTGGCCGCCAGCCTGCTGTTCGTCACCCTCAACACGCGCAGCAGCAATATCGCCTCGGCGCAGACGCAGCTGGCCGGCGACGCGCTGATGCATTCGCAGCGCCTGGGCAAGGCCGCGCCGAACGCGGTGCAGGGCAATCCGGAAGCGTTTCGCCAGCTGGAAGAAAGCCGCAATGAGCTGAACCAGGATTTTCGCCTGATGGTGCGCGGCGGGACGTATCATGGCCGCGACATCGGCGAGTCGCGCGCCAGCCTGCTGGCGGCGGTGGCCGACGCGCGCAAAAAATGGGCCAGCAGCGACCGCGCCGCCGGCACCATCTTGCGCCTGAAGGCCGAGCTGGGCCAGTTCGATCACACCTTGCAGCAGTTGAATGCGCGCACGCCGGCGCTGCTGGCGCAGAGCGAGGAAATCGCCGCGTTGAAAGTGCAGCGCGGCGGCAGCGGGCGCGAGCTGGCCGTGATCGGCCGGCTGATGATGCTGACCCAGCGCATGAGCCGCAGCGCCAGCGGCTTTATCGGCTCCGGCAGCATCAGTTCGGAAACCGCCTTTGCGCTGGGCCGCGATACCACTTATTTCCGCGCCGCCGTCGACGGCCTGCTCAATGGCAGCGCCACCTTGCAGCTGGCGCCCACGCGCGATCCACAATTGCGCGAGCAGCTGCTGGCGCTGAAGGCCGGCTTCGACAGCTATCAAAAACTGGTCTCGTCCCTGCTCGACGGCCTCGACAAATTCAGCGCCGCCAAGAGTGCCGAGCAGCTGATCTTCAGTGAAAACGAAGACCTGCGCCAGCGCCTGACCCTGCTGCAGCAGTTGTACCATGCGAACCAGGACACCCTGGGCGCCGCCTTCTGGCTGATGGTGGGCGGCGTGCTGCTGACCCTGGTGGCGGCCGCCGGCATGGGCCGCGTGCTGCTGCAGGACTCCGTCAACCGCACGCGCGACGCCGAGCGGCGGCGCCAGGAAGCCGAGATCCGCCGCCTGCTGGCGCAGGAAAAAGAAGCGGCGGCCAAGGCGCAGAACGACCAGAACCAGGCCGCCATTTTGCGCCTGATGAACGAGCTGCAAAAAGTGGCCGATGGCGACCTGACGGTGCAGGCCACGGTGTCGGAAGACATCACCGGCGCGATCGCCGATTCGGTCAACTACACGGTCGAGGAATTGCGCGGCCTGGTGGGGCGGGTAACGGCCACGGCCGAACAGGTCAACCGCGCCTCGACCCAGGCGCAGAGCATTTCCAGCAAACTGCTGATCGCCTCGCAGCAGCAGTCGCGCGAAATCCAGGGCGTCAGCGCGACGGTGGTGAAAATGGCCAATGCGATCACGGAAGTGTCGAAGTCGGCCAGCGTGTCGGCCGACGTGGCGCGCCAGTCGGTGGCGGCCGCCCTGCAAGGCTCGACGGCGGTGGAAAACGCCATCAAGGGCATGCATGAAATCCGCGACCAGATCCAGGAAACGTCCAAGCGCATCAAGCGCCTGGGCGAGTCGTCGCAGGAAATCGGCGAGATCACCGAACTCATTTCCGACATCACCGAGCAGACCAATGTGCTGGCGCTGAACGCCGCCATCCAGGCCGCATCGGCGGGCGAAGCGGGGCGCGGCTTTTCGGTGGTGGCCGAAGAGGTGCAGCGCCTGGCCGAGCGCTCGGCCGGCGCGGCCAAGCAGATCGGCGCGCTGGTGCGCACCATCCAGGCCGATACCCAGGATGCGACGCGGGCGATGGAAAAATCGACCCAGGGCGTGGTCGAAGGGGCGCATTTGTCCGACGCGGCCGGCGCGGCCCTGAACGATATCAGCCAGGTGTCGAAACACCTGGCCGAACTGATCCAGGGCATGTCGTTTGCCACCGGCACGCAAGCCGGTTCGGCCAGCGGCGTGGCCCTGAACATCCAGCATATCCTGAGCGTGACGGAACAGACCCAGGATGGCACGCAGCAGACGGCGCAGTCGATCCACAAACTGTCGCTGCTGGCGCAGGAGCTGAAAAACTCGGTGTCGCGCTTCCGCGTCGCCGCCTGAGCCAGCACCCGGCGCGTGCCGATTTTTGCGTTATGAATTCTTTACCGAGGCAGGCATGAGCACACCAGATAATCCGCAGCAGTCCAGGCCGCAGCAGTCCAAGCCGTTTGACAGCGAGCCCTTGTCCTGGGTGATGGTGGAAATCCGCGAAGCGCTGGCCCGTTCCCGTACCGCGTTGTTCGAGGCGGGCGGGCGCGAGCGCGAAGAGCGCGCCACCGCCCTGCAGCATGCGCGCTCGCACCTGCACCAGGCGCATGGCGCGCTGGTGATGGTCGACGTGGCCGGCGCCGCCCTGCTGACGGCCGGTGCGGAACAGGCGCTGACGCGTTTTCGCGACGGCACGCTGGAATACACGGTCGACCATGCGCAAGTGGTGTCCGAGCTGTACCAGGCCTTGACCGAATACCTGGAAGACCTGATGGCCGGCACGCCGCCGCAGCCGACCCGCCTGTTCCCCTACTATCGCGCGCTGCAGGCCATGCTGGGCGTGGAACGCGTGCATCCGGCCGAACTGTTTTTCCCGCCCGCCGTCGACCAGGGCCATGCCATCGCGCTGGCCGAGCCGGTGATCGCCGCCGACTACCCGGCCTGGCGCAGCCGCTTTGAAAAGTCGCTGCTGCCGTACTTGCGCGCGCCCGACGCCGCGGCGCGCCAGCAGCATGCCCAGGCGCTGCACGACACCTTGCAGCTGGTGGCCGATGCGCAGACGGACGCGCCGGCGCGCACCTTCTGGTTCACCATGCAGGCGGTGGCCGGCCTGGCGGCCCAGGGACAGGGCGGCGACAGCCTGTACATGAAGCAGCTGTTCGGCCTGATCAACCTGCAATTGCGCCGCCTGGCGCAAGGCACGGCCGGCGGGCCCGATACTCTGCTGCGCGATGCGCTGTACCTGATCGCCGCAGCGGATCAACCGACGCCGGCGGCGCGCCAGCTGCGCGAGGCGTTCGAACTCGATGGCCTGGTGCCCGGCGACGTGGAAGCGCGGCGCTACGGCCAGGTCGATCAGGGCGCCTTGCAGGGCGCACGCGCAGCGCTGGCCCGCGCGCGCGGCGCCTGGCGCGATGCCGATGCCGGCGAGGCCTTCTGCGCGGCGCTGATGGAAGTGGCAGGGCAGGCCGATATACTGAAAGTGCCGGCCCTGGCCAGCCTGCTGCGCCAGGCTGTGGACGTGGCGCGGCAGGCCGCCGCCAGCGGCCGCCTGCCAGCGCTGGCGCAGGAAATGGAGACGGCGCTGCTGTTTGCCGAAGCCGGCCTGGAACAATTGCGCCGCCTGCCCGACGATTTCGCCAGCAATGCCGAAACCATCGGCGCGCGCCTGCAGGCGCTGCTCGAAGGCGTGGCGCCGCCGGCGCCGGGCGAGTTGTCGCGCCAGATAGAACAGGGACAAGTGGCGGGAGCGCTGGCCGAGGACATGAAGGCGGGACTGCGCCAGGTCGAGCGGCTGCTGGGTGCCTATTACGCCGATATTGGCCGCCGCGATGGCCTGGCGGGCGTTGCGCCGCTGCTGCAGCCGATGCGCCAGACGCTGGCAGAATTGGGGCAAACCGCCGCCAGCGCCGGCATGCAGCAGGTGGCGGCGGCGGTACGGCAGCTGCTCGATGGAGACAGCCAGGCGCCCATGGAAGCGCTCGACGACATTGCGCAAAACGTCAGCGCGCTGGGTTTTTTTGTCGACATGCTGGGCCGCAATCCGCAGGCGGCCAGCGCGCGTTTTCATTTCGACGCCGCCAGCGGCGCCTTTCGCGCGCTGCCGTTTGAAAAAGTGGCGGCAAGCGGCAGCGTGCCGGTGCCCGTGCTCGATCATCCCCTGCCGCCGCCTTTGACCACGCCACCGGCGCACAGCGGCGCAGCCGCTGGCGATGTCGACGCCGAGATGCTGGCCATTTTCCTCGCCGAAGCGCGCGAAGTGCTGGGCTTTATTGAAACCAGCCTGGCCGCGCTGCGCGCCGACGCCGGCAATGCCGAACACCTGGCCATGCTGCGCCGCGCATACCACACGCTCAAAGGCAGCAGCCGCATGATCGGCCTGGCGCAGTTTGCCGAAGCGGCCGGCGCCATCGAAAAAGTGCTCAATACCTGGCTGGCCGAGGCGCGTCCGCCCAGCGACGATTTATATACCTTGCTCAATTACGGCTGGTACCAGCTCAGCGAATGGGTGGCCGAACTGGAAGGCGGCGGCGCGCGCGGACGCGAAGCCGGCATGCTGCCGGACGCGGCCGAACGGGTGCGCGAAGGCGGGCCGTTCGAATTGCGCAAGCGGCGCGTGGTGGCGCAAGATGCCCCGGCGCCAGCCACGCCATCCAATGGCGGCACTGGCAAGGTGATCGGTTTTCCGGCGGCCACCGCGCCAGCCCAGCACGAGGCGCCAGACGACAACCTGAAACATGTGGGCGAGCTGCGCATCAGCCTGCCGCTGTATAACATCTACCTGGCCGAAACCGACGAACTGCTGCGCGTGCTCACGCGCGACTTCGGCGAATGGCGCCATGAGGCGCGCGCCGTCAGCGCCGACGCGCTGCAGGCCGTTCACACCCTGGCCGGCACCTCAGGCACGGTCGGCTTTACCGCCTTGCGCGACCTGGCGCATGCGCTGGAAATCGCCATCGAAACCGTGGTGCCGCCACACGCCGGGCTGGCCGGCGCGCAGCATGACGTGCTCGAACGCGCCACCGCCGGCATCGGCCAGATGCTGCAGGCGTTTGCCCTGGGAGACCTGGCACCGGCACAGCCGTTGCTGATCGAGCAACTCAATGGCTTGTGGCGCGCGCTGACGGCGCCGCCGGCGGCTACCGCGCCGGAGGCCGAAACCGGCCTCGATGCCCTGTTCGCGGCCACTTACGCCAGCATCATGGAGGCAGGCAGCAAGCCGGCTGAAACGGGCCTCGACGCGCTGTTTGCCGCCGCCTACGCCAGCATCATCGCCGATGGGCCGGGGCAGGTCAGTGCAGCGGTGGAGGACACCCCGCCGGCGCGCATGAAACTGCCGCCGGCGCCCGACACCAGCGTCATCGACGACCTGTTCGATTCCGTGTTCGATACGCCGCCACCAGCCGAACCAGTGCCGCAAGCCGCGGCAGATCCGGTACCGGAAATGCCGCCGGCGGTCGTGCCGGCCGATGCGCAGGCCCTGCTGGCCGCCAGCGCCGGCATCAGCGACGAACTCGATCTCGATCTGCTGCCGGTGTTCCTCGAAGAGGGCGCCGATTTGCTGCCACAGATCGGCACGGCGCTGCGCAACTGGCAGCAGCAGCCGCAAGACAGCAGCCAGGCGCAGATGCTGCTGCGCACCCTGCACACCGTCAAGGGCAGCGCGCGCATGGCCGGCGCCATGCGCCTGGGCCAGCACGCGCATGAAATCGAAACCCATATTGAAAACATGCTGCACGCGGGTACCGCCACGCCGCAGGCGTTCGAGGAACTGCTCGGTCACTACGACCATGCGCTGCATCTGTTCGAACAATTGCAGCAGCCCCTGCTGCCGCTGCCGGGCATGGCAGACACGCCGGCGCCCGAACCGAAAGCGGCGCTGGTGCGGGTGCGCGCCGATATCCTCGACCGCCTGGTGAACCAGGCCGGCGAGGTGTCGATCACGCGCTCGAAGATCGAAAATGAAGTGGGCGTGCTGGGCGCCTCGCTGGGCGAATTTTCCGACAACCTGGCGCGGCTGCGCCGCCAACTGCGCGAAGTGGAAATGCAGGCCGAGTCGCAGATCGCCTCGCGCATGGCGGTGGGC
The DNA here is from genome assembly GCF_001677885.1 of Janthinobacterium psychrotolerans. Lineage (GTDB taxonomy): Bacteria > Pseudomonadota > Gammaproteobacteria > Burkholderiales > Burkholderiaceae_D > Janthinobacterium > Janthinobacterium psychrotolerans. The sequence continues at coordinate 199,410 of NZ_LOCQ01000060.1, forward strand.
AGCGAGCGCGATTTCGATCCGCTCGAATTCGACCGTTTTACGCGCCTGCAGGAACTGACGCGCATGATGGCCGAAAGCGTCAACGACGTCGCCTCTTTCCATGAAAACCTGAGCCAGAGCGTGAGCGCCGTGGGCGACGACCTGGTGCTGCAGGCGCGCCTGACGCGTGAACTGCAGCGCGACCTGATGCAGATCCGCATGGTGCCTTTTGCCAGCATCGCGGAGCGTTTGTTCCGCGTGGCGCGGCAAAGCGCCAAGGAAGTCGACAAGCGCGTCAACCTCGATATCCGCGGTGGCAATGTGGAGATCGACCGCAGCGTACTGGAACGCATGGCCGCGCCGTTCGAACATCTGCTGCGCAATGCGATCGTGCACGGCGTCGAGCCGCGCGCGGCGCGCCTGGCGGCCGGCAAAAGCGAGACTGGTGAATTGCTGGTGCAGGTCAGCCAGCAGGGCAATGAAGTGGCGATCGCGTTTTCCGACGATGGCGCCGGGCTGGACCTGGAACGCATCCGCGCCAAGGCGCGCAGCGCCGGCCTGGTGGCCGAGGACGCCGAGGTCAGCGATGCGCAGGCGGCCGAACTGATTTTCGCGCCCGGCCTGTCCACTGCCGACAGTTTGACGGAACTGGCCGGGCGCGGCTTTGGCATGGATATCGTGCGTTCGGAAGCGCTGGCGCTGGGCGGCCGGGTCGACACCATGACCGAAGCGGGCCAGGGCATCCGCTTTACCATCCACCTGCCTTTGACGCTGGCCGTCACGCAGGTGGTGCTGCTGGCCGCCAATGGCAAGACCTATGCCTTGCCCTCGGTGCTGGTCGAGCAGGTGCTGCACCTGAAGGGCGAGCAGCTCGAGCAGGTGAGCAAGGCCGGCCAGATCGACGCGCACGGCCAGATGCTGGCGCTGCACCAGTTGTCAACCATGCTGGGCGACCCGCCGGCGGCGCCTTCCACCCAGCGCCATGCGCCGGTGCTCTTGCTACGCAATGGCAACGACAGGCTGGCGCTGCAGGTCGACGACGTGGTGGGCAACCGCGAAGTGGTGGTCAAGCATGTGGGCCCGCAGCTGGCGCGCATGCCGGGCATTGCCGGCGCCACCGTGCTCGGCACCGGCGACATCGTCTTGATATTGAATCCGGTGGCGCTGGCGCAGCACCTGGCGCACCACCCCGAACTGCTGGCGCAGTATGCGGCGGCGGCCGGCGAAGGCCGCGTGGCGCTGCCCGCGCCGCGCGCCTGCGTGATGGTGGTCGACGATTCGCTCACCGTGCGCCGCGTGATGCAGCGCCTGTTCGAACGCGAAGGCTACCTGGTGCTGCTGGCCAAGGACGGCGTCGACGCGCTCGAGCAGTTGCATGAACTGGAACCGGCGGCGCTGCCGGCGCTGATGCTGGTCGATGTGGAAATGCCGCGCATGGACGGTTTCGATTTGACGCGCAATGTGCGCAGCGACGCGCGCACGCGCGCCATTCCCCTCGTCATGATCACCTCGCGCAGCGCCGACAAGCACCGCGAACACGCCTTGAGCCTGGGCGTGAATGCGTATTTCGGCAAGCCCTTCCAGGAGCAGGAATTGCTGGCGGAGGTGGAGCGCTTGCTGACGGGTGAGTGAAGGTTCATCCCGTAGGTCGGGTTAGCGCAGCGTAACCCGACACACCGCAAACGCCAACAATGGTGTCGGATTACGCGCTCACGCGCTTACCCGACACACCGCAAACGCCAACAATGGTGTCGGATTACGCGCTCACGCGCTTACCCGACACACCGCAAACGCCAACAATGGTGTCGGATTACGCGCTCACGCGCTAATCCGACCTACGCGTTTTTCACCACCTTGACCACCTCATAGCGCGCCAAAGTCTCCTTGCGCGCCTCGTCGTGCTGCACGATGGGCGCCGGGTAGTCGCGGCCCAGCACGATGTTCTTCTGGTCGAGCAGCATGCGCGGCACCAGCCAGGGTGCGTGGATTTCCTTGTCGGCCAGCGCTTTCAGTTGCGGCAGGTAGCGGCGGATAAACCGTCCGCTGGCGTCGAATTTTTCCGACTGGGTAATCGGGTTGAAGATGCGGAAATAGGGCTGGGCGTCGCAGCCCGACGACGAAGCCCATTGCCAGCCGCCGTTGTTCGAGGCCAGGTCGAAGTCGTTCAGGTGCAGCGCGAAATACGCTTCGCCGCGGCGCCAGTCGATGCCGAGATCCTTGATCAGGAAGCAGGCCGTGACCATGCGCAGGCGGTTGTGCATATAGCCGGTCTGGTTCAGCTGCGCCATGGCCGCGTCCACCAGCGGATAGCCGGTACGCCCTGCGCACCAGGCGGCAAACGCCTCGTCGGCCAGTGCTCCCGTTTCCCAGGCGATGGCGTCATAGGCGGGTTTGAAGGCGGCGTGTTCCACCTGCGGGTTCTGCACCAAAATCATGGCGTAGAAGTCGCGCCAGATCAGTTCTGCCAGCCAGACCGGCGCGCCGCCGCCACCGCCGCCGCGTTCCATCAGGTCGATGATGGTGCGCACCAGGTAGCGCAGCGACACGGTGCCGAAGCGCAGATGCAGCGACAGGTAGGACGGGCCTTTGAGCGCAGGAAAATCGCGCGCCACGTCGTATTTTTCCACGCGCGGCAGGAAGTCCTCGAACAGTCTGGCGCCGCCCGACATGCCGGTCGGGATCGCCAGTTCGGCCAGGTTGCTGGGCTCGAAACCCAGTTCTTCCAGCGCCGGCAGGGCGGCCGGCTTGCCGCGCGGCGGCGCCAGGCGGGCCGCGTGCGGCTCGATATCGTAGGGCGCCAGGCACGACGGGTCGGCGCGCATTTTTTTCAGCCAGGCGTTTTTATACGGCGTGTAGACGGTATAGGGCTTGCCGGACAGGGTCAGCACTTCATCTTTTTCAAAGATCACCTGGTCCTTGAAGCTGAACCACAATCGGGCGTGCGCCGTCAGGGCATCGGCAACCATGGCATCGCGCGCGATCGCCTGCGGCTCGTAGTCGTGGTTGGCGAACACGGCGTCGGCCTTCAGTTCGGCCGCCAGGCGCGGGATGGCCGTGGCCGCATCGTCGTGCAGCACGATCAGGTCGCCGCCGAGCTGGTGCAGCTCGCTGGCCAGTTCAGCCAGGCTGGCGTGGATGAAGTCGACGCGGCGGTCGCGGCGCGGCAGGCTGTCCAGGATGGCGCTGTCGTAGACAAAAACGCAGTGCACGGCCTGGCTCTGGCGCAAGGCATGATGCAGCGCAGCATGATCGAATGCGCGCAGGTCGCGGCGGAACCAGACCAGGGAGGTAGTGAGTGTCATGGGTGGCGGATGGTGCGTATTGGCGTTGTAAAAGGTCAAGAAAGAGCGGTTTTTCGCCCCTTGTGGCGCATTATGCCTGCCCGCGCCGCGCCTTGGACGTCGCCGCCATGGCAATTCGGTGTAAACTAGCGCCTGAGTGCGCGGTGGTGACGCGTGCAAGGTTCGCGTGCGCCAGCAGAACGGTAACGATTTTACAATCGACTTCCCCCCACGCAAGCCACGCACATTCAAAAACAGCATAGTCAAAAAATATTTCAAAAACAATAACGATAGCAGGGGTGAAGTGTCTTGCCAGCAAGCCCACAGAGAGAGCAACGCGTATGAAAAAGAGTAAGATCGACCACACGCTCCCGGGACATCGTTTGATGCAGAGCGCCAGCGAAGGCGCCGCACCCGGTTCGTCCACCTTGAATCTGGCCAACCATTTTCTGATCGCCATGCCGGCGATGCAAGACCCCATCTTCGGCGGCACCGTCGTCTATGTGTGCGAACACAATGAAAACGGCGTGCTGGGCGTGGTCATCAACAAGCCCACCGACATGACGATGGATGTGCTGTTCGAACGCATCGATCTGAAACTGGCGGCCGGCAGCGATGCGCCGATTGTCAATGAGCCGATCATGTTCGGCGGCCCGGTGCAGGACGACCGCGGCTTCGTGCTGCACACGCCCGGCGCGCGCTATTCCTCGTCGCTGACGGTCACCGACGAAGTGGCGTTTACCACCTCGATCGACGTGCTCGAAGCCGTCGCCAAGGGCGAAGGCCCGCAGCGCATGCTGGTGTCGATCGGCTATTCGGGCTGGAGCCCGGGCCAGCTGGAAGACGAGATCGGCCGCAACGGCTGGCTGACGGTGGGTGCTTCGGCCGACATCCTGTTCGACTTCCCGATCGCCGAGCGCTACGTGGCGGCCATCAAGCTGCTGGGCATTGACCCGCTGATGCTGGCATCGGAAGCCGGCCACGCATGAACGGTGAGGCCATCGACACCGTTCTCGCTTTCGATTTCGGCCTGAAACGCATCGGCGTTGCCATCGGCAATACCATGATCTGCCAGGCCAAGCCGCTGCGCGTCATCACGGCGATTGCCAATGAACCGAAGTTTGCCGCCATCGCCGCCTTGATCGCCGAGTGGGGCGCGACGCGCATCGTGGTGGGTTTGCCCAGCCACCCGGACGGCACCGAGCACGAGATGAGCGCGCGCTGCCGGCGCTTCGCCAACCAGGTGCACGGGCGCTTCGGCCTGCCGGTGGAACTGGTTGACGAGCGCTATTCCTCGGCCGTGATTGTCGCCAAACGCGGCGAAGTGATCGACGACCGCGCCGCCGCCATCATCTTGCAGCAGTATTTCGACGCGCAGTCCTGAACCGTTTTTTTTGACTACTCCTCCTTTTATGTCCAATCTTGTAAATCCCTCCCAACTCGACGCCGAGGCCCTGTACGGGGTCTTGCTGGAACAAGTGCGCAGCGGCCTGGCCGGCGCCAGCAACGTGGCCATCGTCGGCATCCACTCGGGCGGCGCCTGGCTGGCCGAACGCCTGGCGCGCGACCTGGACCTGACGGCGCGCCTGGGCGTGCTCGACGTCTCCTTCTACCGCGACGACTTCGCGCAGAAGGGCCTGCACGCCGACGTCAAGCCAACGCAAATCGGTTTTGATGTCGCCGGCGCCACCATCCTGCTGGTCGACGACGTGCTGTACACGGGCCGCACCACGCGCGCGGCCATCAACGAGCTGTTCGATTACGGGCGCCCGGCCAAGATCATGCTGGCCGCCCTGGTCGACCGGGGCGAGCGCCAGTTGCCGGTGGCCGCCGATTTCGTGGCCGCCTTTACCGCCGTGCCGCCAGGCCAGGCGCTGGTCCTGAAGCAGGCCGGCGATAAATTCACGCTCACCATAGACACCCACCATGCTTAATCCGCAACTGAATAAACACGGCGAACTGCAGCACCTGTTGACCATCGAAGGCTTGCCGAAGTCTATCGTCAACCATATCCTCGACACCGCTTCCTCGTTCGTCGGCATCTCCGACCGCGATGTGAAAAAAGTGCCGCTGATGCGTGGCAAAAGCGTCTTCAACCTGTTCTTTGAAAACTCCACGCGCACCCGCACCACCTTCGAGATCGCCTCGAAACGCCTGTCGGCCGACGTCATCAACCTCAATATCCAGGCCTCGTCGGCCAGCAAGGGCGAGTCCCTGCTCGACACCATCGACAATCTGTCGGCCATGCATGCCGACATGTTCGTCGTGCGCCATGCGCAGTCGGGCGCACCGTACCTGATCGCCAAGCACCTGATCGACACCAAACAGCCGCATGTCCACGTGGTCAACGCCGGCGACGGCCGCCACGCGCACCCGACCCAGGGCCTGCTCGACATGTACACGATCCGCCACTACAAAAAGGATTTCACCAACCTGACGGTGGCCATCGTCGGCGACATCCTGCACAGCCGCGTGGCGCGTTCCGACATCCATGCCCTGACCACGCTGGGCGTGCCGGAAGTGCGCGCCATCGGTCCGCACACCCTGCTGCCCGGTGGCCTGGAGCAGATGGGCGTGCGCACCTTCACCAACATGGATGAAGGCCTCAAGGGCGTCGATGTGATCATCATGCTGCGCCTGCAGAACGAGCGCATGAGCGGCGCGCTGCTGCCGTCGGCGCAGGAATACTTCAAGAGCTACGGCCTGACGCCCGAGCGCCTGGCGCTGGCAAAACCGGACGCCATCGTGATGCACCCGGGTCCGATGAACCGCGGCGTCGAGATCGACTCGGCCGTGGCCGACGGCCCGCAGGCGGTGATCCTGCCGCAGGTGACCTTCGGTATCGCCGTGCGCATGGCGGTGATGAGTATTTTGGCTGGTAATCAGGGCTGATGGCCCAAGGACGAGAAGCAAGCATGACGACACTACATATCAAGAACGGCCATCTGATCGACCCTGCCAACGGCATCGATGGCGTGCAGGACCTGTTTATCGCCGACGGCAAGGTAGCGGCCGTGGGCAGCGCGCCGGCCGGTTTTGTGGCCGACACCACCTTTGACGCGGCCGGCCTGGTGGTCGCGCCCGGCCTGGTCGACCTGTCGGCGCGCCTGCGCGAGCCGGGCTACGAATACAAGGCCACGCTGGAGTCGGAGTTGCAGGCGGCGCTGCAAGGCGGCGTGACCAGCCTGGTGTGTCCGCCCGACACCGACCCGGTGCTCGACGAGCCGGGCCTGGTCGAGATGCTGAAATACCGCGCCAAGACGCAGGACAAGGCCCATGTGCATCCGCTGGGCGCGCTGACGGTCGGCCTGAAAGGCCAGTCGCTGACGGAAATGGCGGAACTGACGGAAGCGGGCTGCATCGGCTTCGCGCAGGCTGAAGAACCGATCGAAGACACCACCGTGCTGCTGCGCGCGATGCAGTATGCGAACACCTTCGGCTATACCGTCTGGCTGCGTCCGCAGGACCCGCATATCGGCCGCGGCGGCATCGCCCACAGCGGCCCGCTGGCCTCGCGCCTGGGGCTGTCGGGTGTGCCGGTGATGTCCGAAACCATCGCCCTGCACACGATTTTCGAACTGATGCGCGCCAGCCGCGCGCGCGTGCACCTGTGCCGCATTTCGTCGGCGGCCGGCCTGGAACTGATCCGTGCAGCCAAAGCCGAAGGCCTGCCCGTCACCTGCGACGTCGGCGTGCACCATGTGCACCTGACCGACGCCGACATCGGTTTCTTTGATCCGAACGCGCGCGTGACGCCACCGTTTCGCAGCCAGCGCGACCGCGACGCGATCCGCGCCGCGCTGTTCGACGGCACGGTCGACGCCATGTGCTCGGACCATACGCCGGTCGACGACGATGAAAAACTGCTGCCCTTCGGCGAAGCGTCGCCGGGCGCCACCGGCCTGGAACTGCTGCTGTCGCTGGCCCTGAAATGGGCCGACGACTATGCGCTGGCGCAGCTGCAAAATGGTGCGCGTCCGCTGGCGCGCGCCGTCGCCAAGGTCACCGCCGACGCCGCCCGCGTGGCCGGCATCCCGGCCGGCAGCCTGGCCATCGGCGAAGCGGCCGACATCTGCGTGTTCGACCCGGCCGCGCGCTGGACCGTGTCCTCATCCTCGCTGGCCAGCCAGGGCAAGCACACGCCTTTCCTCGGCTACGAGCTCAGTGGCGTGGTCAAGGCGACCATTGTGGCGGGTCGCGTCGCATTCCAACGTTAACGCAGCACACTGCCGGGGTCAGACGGGGACGCGGAGTCCCGCCGGGTCTGACCCCGGACTTTTGCCTGGGGCCTGGCGCCTTATTTAATTTGTTGGTCTAATTTGAAACTTCTGCTTACCTACCGCCTCGCCCGCGTCGCCATCCACCTGGCCATCGGCATGACCAAAAGCCTGTTGCTGTTTCCATGGCTGGACGTGGAGGGCCGCAACCGGCGCATCCGCGCCTGGTCGCGCCAGCTGCTGGCCATCTGCAATGTCACCGTGGAAGCGTCGCCCAGCCATGCGCTGGCGCTCGATCATTGCCTGGTGGTGGCAAATCACGTGTCCTGGCTCGATATCTTTGTGATCGACGCGGTCCATCCTTGCCGCTTTGTCGCCAAGGCCGAGATCCGCACGTGGCCGATTCTGGGCTGGCTGGCGGCGCGCGCCGGCACGATCTTTATTTCACGCGGCAACAAGCGCGACCTGCGCAAGATTTTCCAGGGCCTGGTCGACAAGCTGCAAGAGGGCGAGCGGATCGGCGTGTTCCCCGAAGGGACCACGGCCGCGCAGGGAAATTTGCTGCCGTTTCACGCCAATCTGTTCGAGGCGGCGATCGACGCGCAGGCGCCGGTGCAGCCATTTGCCGTGTCGTATGTCGATGCGGCCGGCGTGCCGCACGACTCGATCGACTTTATCGGCGAGATGACGTTCGCGCAGAGCATGGTGCGCATCCTCGGCGGCAAGCCAGTCATCGCGCGCCTGGAATGCCTGGCGCCGCTCGCCACGGTCGGCGCGCACCGGCGCGAACTGGCGCTGGCGGCGCATGGGGCCGTCGCCACCTCCCTGGGCGTGGTGGTCAAGCCGGACGCTGTCAGCGCGACAGCCTAGGTGTTGCCTGACTTGCCGGCGGGCTGCCGGAAGGCCGGGCAATCGACCTGGATCAGGCTGCGGTCCTCGAGGCAGACGGCGGACAGCTTGCCGCCCCAGACGCAGCCGCTGTCGAGCGCAATCAGATGTGGCCGCAGCATCAGGCCCAGCGCCGACCAGTGGCCGAACACCACCGTGTCGCCGGCGCTTTGCCGGCCTGGCACCTCGAACCACGGCACCAGGCCGGAACCGGCCGGTGCACTGCCGCTTTCCTTCATCTTGAAGTCCATGCGGCCTTCAGCCGTGCAAAAACGCAGCCGCGTCATGGCGTTGATGATGCAGCGCAGGCGGTCGGCGCCGCGCAGCGCATCATCCCAGATGGCCGGTTCGTTGCCGTACATGCTGCGCAAAAAATCCACCCAGCCATCGCTGGCCAGCATGCTGGACACTTCACCGGCCAGCAGCAAGGCCTGTTCCACGCTCCACTGCGGCAGCAGGCCCGCGTGCACCAGCAGATGGCCGTCGTGGCGCAGCGCCAGCGGGCGGCGGCGCAGCCAGTCTATCAGTTCGCCGCGATCGGGCGCGGCGAGGATATCGCCCAGCGTGTCGGCGGCGTGTTCGGGCCGGATGCCGTTGACGACGGCCAGCAGGTGCAGGTCGTGATTGCCGAGCACGCTGTCGGCCAGGCCCTGCTGCGCCAGCTTGTACACCAGCCGCAAGGTCGCCAGCGAATCGGGGCCGCGATTGATCAGGTCGCCGGCAAACAGCAGGCGATACGGTTCTTGCGCCGTGTCGGCGATACGCGCAAGCAGTTCCAGCGCCTGCTCATGGCAGCCTTGCAGGTCGCCGATAAAGTAAGTTTTCATGGGAGTCGTGAGGGATGGCGGCGGTCAGTGCCTGATGATGGCAGCGGATGGTTTACTGTATGCCATCATGCCTGAAAGCGAACCTGACAGTCCGCAAACTTGATAAATCGCATACATTGGGAAGATATTCCTCTTTTTTCTTGCTAAAAAAACTAGCGTTGGTGTATCAAATGGTAAATAGTGTTAGCAATCACCGGATTGCATTGTTATTATCCTCGCGCCATGCTCATGATTCGGAATTTTTGCGCAAAATTGGCAATTGTATAATATTTTTCTGACTTGATTTTCAGGCAATAAAAAGAAGTTTGTACCGTTGATACCTGTCTGTCTGATGCCGGATAAATACTGCACGTCGATAATCCTGCCGGATTTTCGAACCTTGCGATAGCTGGCAAACCCGATCTTTTATTGATAAAAAATGTTTTCTTTCATCGTGAGTTTTGTTGTATCCGCCTTGTTGACACTGTTGATTATCAAGCAGGTGCATTTGCATCAATCGGCGCTCGATTCGGATTTTCACGGCGTGCAAAAAGTGCATTCACATTTGGTGGCGCGTATCGGCGGCTTGTCGATTTTTCTGGCGGTCGTGCTCGGTGCCGTGGTGTCCATCTGGCGTCTGCCGGCAATGGCTTACTGGATGATTTCATTGCTGCTGTGCTCGGCTATTGCATTTGCCGGGGGCATTATCGAGGATTTTACGGGCAAGGTCAGTCCGATCGGGCGCTTGCTGCTGACGATGGCGGGCGCCTTGCTGGCGTATTTCCTGATCGATGCGCGTATTGGCCGCATCGACTGGCTGTTCTCCAGCTGGGCGATTCCCTTTATCTGGATCAGTTTGCCGCTCACGGTGCTGGCCGTGGCCGGTATCGCCAATGCCATCAATATCATCGATGGCTTCAATGGCCTGGCCAGCGTGGTGTCGATCTGCATGCTGTTGTCGCTGGCCTATGTGGCCTTGCAGGTCAATGATTCGTTCATCCTGGTCGCCGCGCTGCTGGTGGCGGGCGCCATCACCGGTTTCCTGATCTGGAATTATCCGGTCGGCCTGATTTTTCTCGGTGATGGCGGCGCCTATTTCATCGGCTTCATGCTGGGCGAGCTGACCTTGCTGCTGGTGATGCGCAATCCGGAAGTCTCTACCTGGTATGCCGTCCTGTTGCTGATTTATCCGGCGTTTGAAACCCTGTTTTCGGCCTACCGGCGCGCCTTTATTCAAGGAAAATCACCAGTCATGCCCGATGGCATACATTTGCATAGCCTGATTTTTCGCCGCATCGTGCAATGGACGGTGGGCCGCAAGGAAGCGCGCGCGCTGATGCGCCGCAATTCCCTGACTTCGCCTTATCTCTGGCTATTTTCTCTGATGGCAGTAATTCCGGCCTCGCTGTTCTGGCGCCAGACCTGGCTGCTGATTTGCTGTTCCCTGATATTTATTGCCGCTTATATCTGGTTATATTTGCGCATTATTCGCTTCAAATCACCGCGCTGGATGATTGTACACAAGAAGAAATAATATACTCCGGGGAATCGGTGTATATTCCATGGGTTTTGTTGTAAATATTAATTTTCCAGAAAGTGAAACATGAATTTATCGACATTGACCACGGCCGAATTGTGCAATCTGGCGGACAAGGTTCAGCAGGAAGTGAGCCATCGTGAACATGATGATTTGAACAAGGCGCGTGAACAGATCATGGCGATCGCCCAGCAGGCCGGCATTCCCCTGAAACAGCTGATCCTCGACGGCCTGCAGCCGCGCGCGGGCAAGGTGGCGGTCCAATTCCGCAATCCCGATAACGCCAGCGAACAATGGACCGGCCGCGGCCGCCAGCCGCTGTGGGTCAGGCACTGGGTCGAGTCGGGCAAGTCCATCGATCTGCTGCGCGTATAATTGGGTATACTTCGGCGCACTCGCAGGATCGATGCGCCGATTTCCCGCCCTCTTCATTTTTACGCCCAGACCAGACCATGCTCCCACTGTCAAAAACGATTTTCAAGGCTTATGATATCCGCGGCATCATCGACAAAACCCTCGATGCCAGCATAGCGCGAAAAATCGGACAGGCATTTGGCCAGGCCGCCCTGGCCAGGGGTGAAAAAAGCGTGGTGATCGGCCGCGATGGCCGCCTGTCCGGTCCCGTGCTGGCAGCAGCGCTGGCGCAGGGCCTGCAAGCGGCCGGCGTCGACGTGATCGACCTGGGCGTGGTGGCCACGCCGATGGTCTATTTCGGCACCAATGTGCTCGACACGAAGTCGGGCATCATGGTTACCGGCAGCCACAATCCCCCCGACTACAACGGTTTCAAGATGGTGCTGGCCGGCGAAGCGATCCACGGCGAGGCGATCCTGTCGCTGTACCAGCGCATCGTCGAGCATGACGGCAGCGACCATCCCGCCGCTGGCGGCTATGCCACGCATGACATCGGCGCGGCCTATATCGAGCGCATCCTGGGGGACGTGAAACTGGCGCGCCCGATCAGGGTCGCCGTCGACTGCGGCAATGGCGTCGCTGGCGCATTCGCCGGTGACCTGTTCCGCGGCATGGGCTGCGAAGTGATCGAGCTGTTCTGCGAAGTCGATGGCAATTTCCCGAACCACCACCCGGACCCGGCCCACCCTGAAAACCTGCAGGACCTGATCCGCTGCCTGGCCGGGACCGACGCCGAAATCGGCATCGCCTTCGACGGCGACGGCGACCGCCTGGGCGTGGTCACCAAGGACGGCCAGATCATCTACCCGGACCGCCAGATGATGCTGTTTGCCGCCGACGTGCTGGCGCGCCATCCGGGCGAGCAGATCCTGTACGACGTGAAATGCACGCGCCACCTGGCGCCGTATATCACCATGCACGGCGGCGTGCCGCTGATGTGCAAGACCGGCCACTCGCTGGTCAAGGCCAAGCTGCGTGAAACGGGCGCCCCGCTGGGTGGCGAAATGAGCGGCCATATCTTCTTCAAGGACCGCTGGTACGGTTTCGACGACGGCCTGTATGCGGGCGCGCGCCTGCTGGAAATCCTCACGCGCGCAAGCGATCCGTCAAGCTTGCTGAACGCCCTGCCGCAATCGGACAGCACGCCCGAGCTGCACCTGGAACTGAAGGAGGGCGAGAACGTCGCGCTGATGGACATGCTGCGCCGCGACGCCGTTTTCCCTGGCCATGAACAGATCATCACCATCGACGGCCTGCGCGTCGAATATGCGGATGGCTTCGGCCTGGCGCGTTCGTCGAACACCACGCCGGTGATCGTGATGCGCTTCGAGGCCGAAACGCCGGCGGCGCTGGCGCGCATTCAGGGCCAGTTCCGGCGCGTGATCCTGGCTGCCAAGCCTGACGCCGTCCTGCCGTTCTGACGCGTGGCCGGCCATGCTGGCGCGCGGGCGCCGTTGAAAATCCTGCTGGTGCGCGTCTCCTCGCTGGGCGACGTGCTGCATAATCTGCCGATGGTGGCGGACATCGCCCGCCATTATCCCGACGCCACCATCGACTGGGTGGTGGAAGAGGGCTATACCAGCCTGGTGCGCCTGAACCGGCGCGTCGGCACCATCTTTCCGTTCGCGCTGCGGCGCTGGCGCAAGAGCCTGGGCAAGCAGGAGACGCGCGCCGAAATCGCCGCCTTCTTGCGCACTCTGCGCCAGACCCGCTACGATTATGTGTTCGACACCCAGGGACTGCTGAAGACCGGCATTATCATGGGCGCGGCGCGCCTGGCGCCTGGCGGCCAGAAGGTGGGTCTTGCCAATGGCAGCGAAGGCTCCGGCTACGAAGGCATTTCGCGCCTGTTCCATACCAAAAGCATTCCCCTCGATCCGCGCACCCACGCGGTGGCGCGCGGGCGCCTGGTCGCGGCCGCGGCGCTCGGCTATGCGGTCGACACGCCGGCCGATTTCGGCCTGCCCGCATTGTCCGCCGCTGACGCACGTCCCGAGTGGATGGGCGAGGCGCCATACACCGTGTATTTCCACGGCACCGCGCGCGACGCCAAGAAATGGGCGCCGGCAAACTGGATCGCCCTGGGCCAGGCGCTGGCGCCGATGGCCATCCTGCTGCCGTGGGGCTCGCCCAAGGAAAAACTGGAAGCCGAAGCGCTGGCCGCCGGCCTGCCGAACGCGCGCGTATTGCCGAAACTGTCGATGGCGGATGCCACCTTGCTGGCGCGCCATGCGGCGCTGGTGGTTGGCGTCGACACCGGCCTGACCCATATCGCCGCCGCCTTCGTGCGTCCGACGGTGGAAATCTACGCCGATTCTCCGCTGTGGAAAACCGAAGGCAACTGGTCGAACAACATCATCAACCTGGGCGACCAGGGACAGCCGCCTGGCGTGCCGGAAGTGCTGGCGGCGGCCAGGCTGCTGCTGGCCGGCGTACCGTAAAGGCCACCATGCGACGACTGTATACCCTGGCCTGGTGGCTGGCCCTGCCTTTGGTACTGGCGCGCCTGTGGCTGCGCGGACGGCAGGAGCCTGGCTACCGCCAGCACTGGGGCGAGCGCCTGGGCGTTTACGGCAGCAAGGCGCCGTCCAGCCCCATGACCATCTGGCTGCACGCCGTTTCCGTCGGCGAAACGCGCGCGGCCGAACCACTGGTCGACGCGCTGCTGGCCCAGTGGCCAGGCTGCCGCATCGTGCTGACCCACATGACCCCGACCGGGCGCGCCACCGGCAAGGCGCTGTTCGCCAAACATGGCGCGCGCCTGGTGCAAAGCTACCTGCCCTACGACACGGGCGCCATGCCGGCCCGGTTTATCCGCCACTTTGCGCCGCGCATCTGCATTTTGATGGAGACCGAGGTGTGGCCGAACCTGATCCACCAGTGCCAGCGCCACCGGGTGCCGGTGGTGCTGGCCAATGCACGCCTGTCGCAGCGCTCCCTGAACAAGGCGCAGCGCCTGGGCAAGCTGATTCTTGAAGCCGCGCGCGCCATCACCCTGGTGGCCGCGCAGACGCCGGACGACGCCGCGCGCGTACGCCAGCTCGGCGTGGGCGAGGTAGTGGTTACCGGCAGCATCAAGTTTGACGTGGTGGTGCCGGCAGCGGCGCTGGCCACCGGTGCCTGGCTGCGCGGCGCCATCGGCCAGCGCCCGGTGCTGCTGTGCGCCAGCACGCGCGAGGGTGAAGAGGAACTGATACTCGACGCGTTTGTGCGTGCCAGCCTGCCGCCAGCCACCTTGCTGCTGCTGGTGCCGCGCCATCCGCAGCGCTTCGACGAGGTGGAAGCGCTGGTGGCGTCGCGCGCCCTGGCCGTGCAGCGCAGGTCCGGCCTGGCTGGCGATGCTGTGGTTGCCGCGACCACGCAGGTGCTGCTGGGCGACTCGATGGGCGAGATGTTTGCCTATTACGCGGCCTGCGACTGTGCCTTTGTCGGCGGCAGCCTGCTGCCGCTGGGCGGTCAAAACCTGATCGAGCCGGCAGCGCTGGGCAAGCCGGTGCTGATCGGGCCGCATACCTTCAATTTTGCGCTGGTGACCGAACAAGCGATCGAGGCCGGCGGCGCCGCGCTGGTGCTTGACGCCGATGCGCTGATGGCGCAGGCTTCATCGCTGCTGCAGGATGCGGCACGCCTGGAAGACATGGGGGCGAAGGCGCTGGCGTTTGCGGCGCAGCACCGTGGCGCCACGCCGCGCACGATTGCGGCGATCAGGCCTTTGCTGCCAATGTAGCGTAGGTCGGATTAGCGTAGCGTAATCCGACAACAGTGTTGACTCTGGCCGTGGTGTTGTCGGGTTATGCGCTTGCGCGCTAACCCGACCTACCGACCTACCCGAATAAAACCGGCAGCTCCTGCGAGCGTTTGCGCAAGGCCTGCTTGGCGCCATCGTAATCGGGGTAGATCGATTCCACGGTGGCCCAGAAGCGCGGGCTGTGGTTCATCTCCAGCAGGTGCGACAGCTCGTGCGCCACCACGTAGTCGACCAGCGGCAGGGCGAAGTGGATCAGGCGCCAGTTCAGGCGGATTTTTCGCTGCACCGTGCAGCTGCCCCAGCGCGTGCCGGCCGAGGACAGTGACAGCGAATCGTAGCGCACGCCCAGTTTCGCCGCATACAGATCCAGCCGCTCCTCGAACAGTTGGCGCGCCTCGTGCTGGAACCAGGCTTTCACTTTCTCTTTCAACTGCTGTTCGGTGCCGGCAGGCGTGACCCACACATGCAGTTCACCGGTGTCGCGCTGGAAGCTGGCGCGGTGGCGGGCCGCCTGGTGCAGCCGCAAGGTGATCTCGCCGCCCAGGTAGGGCAGCGTGGCGCCGTCGATCCAGACCACCGGCGCCCGCTGCTGGCGCTGTACCTTGCGCTCGCCCCGTTCCTGCAATTTCGAGATGATCCAGCCCTGCTTGGCGCGGATCGCATTGTCGATTTCGGCCAGCGTGACGCGCTTGGGCGCGGTCACGCGCAGGCCATTGTCGTCGATCATAAAGCCGATCGAGCGGCGCGTCGAGCGGCGCAGGGCGAATTCGAGCAGATGGGGCCCAAGCTGCAGCTGGCGCAGCGGCGGGCCGTCGGCGGTGCGCGGTGGAGAGGGAAGGGGAGGCGGGGCTGGGACGGCAATCGGAGGCAGCTGGGCCACGATCGGTGGCGCCACGGGCAGCACCGGCGGCGCGGCAGGGCGCGCCACCGGGGGCGTGCTGGTCGAGACGTCATGCGCGAACAGATCCAGTTGCTGGTCGCCGACCCTGATGGTCTTCATCTGCTCACGCAGTGTCGGCTCCTGGATGACCGCGCTGATGCCGTCTAGCCAGCGTTGTAGGCGTGAGGCGAAATGACGCGCATTTCTGATTCTATCCAATTTTCCACCTGTTGCATCATGCTGTCCGGGGTTTGCCCTTCCGGCGAAATCGGTTTGCCTATCGAGACCGTGATCACTCCCGGGCGCTTGAGAAATGACTGCTTGGGCCAGCACTCGCCCGAGTTGTGGGCGATCGGCACTACCAGCGCGCCGGTGGCAATGGCCAGGCGCGTGCCGCCGCTTTTGTACTTGCCCGTCTGGCCGACCGGGATGCGGGTGCCTTCGGGGAACATGATAATCCATTGGCCATCGGCGAGGCGGCGTTTTCCGTGCGCGACCACGCTTTTGAAGGCGTGCTTGCCCTGCTTGCGGTCGATCGGGATCATGCGCAGCAGCGCCATGGCCCAGCCGAAGAAGGGAATGTACAGGATCTCCTTCTTGAACACATAGACCAGCGGGCGTGGCAGGCTGGGCAGCAGGAAAATGGTTTCCCAGGCCGACTGGTGTTTCGACAGCACGATGGCCGGCGCGTCGGGGAAGTTCTCGGCGCCCTTGACTTCGTAGCGGATGCCGCAAATGACCTTGGCGCACCAGATGATGAACACGTTCCAGCGCGAGGTGACCCAGTAACGGTTGTTATAGCTTAAAGGCGCGGCGAAAAAGCACACGCAGGCCCAGACGATGGTGGCCACGATCATGATGATCATGAACAGCAGGGACCTGAGGAACAGGGAAATGGTACGCAAGCGGTTCTCCGGATTAAATACTGAATGCCACGGTGGGCGATGGTGCGGCGGCTGCCGGCGCCTTGAGCAGGTGACTGACCACGGCGGCCAGGTCGGCGAAGACCTGGGTGCCTGGTGGCAGGCCGCCCGTTTGATTGGTGCCTGCGCCCTTGCCGGTCAGGACCAGGTAGGGCGTGCAGCCGCTGATGAAGCCGGCCTGCAGGTCGCGCAGCGAATCGCCGACCGTTGGCACGCCTTTCAGGCTGGTGTTGTAGCGCTGCGAGATTTCATGGAACATGCCCGGCTTGGGCTTGCGGCAGTCGCAATTGTCGGCGCCAGCATGCGGGCAGAAGAAGATGGCGTCGATATCGGCGCCCACCTGCTGCGCCAGGGTGTGCATCTTCTGGTGGATTGCGTTGAGCACCGGCATGTCGAAGTATTCGCGCGCGATGCCCGACTGGTTCGAGGCGATCACCACGCGGTAGCCGGCCTGGTTCAGGCGGGCGATCGCTTCGAGCGAGCCGGGGATCGGCAGCCATTCGGCCGGCGACTTGATGAAGTCCGGCGAGTCATGATTGATGACGCCATCACGGTCGAGGATGATCAGTTTCATCGCCGGCGCACCCATTATGCCGCCAGCTTGGAAATGTCGGCCACGCGGTTCATCATGCCGTGCAGCGACGACAGCAGGGCCAGGCGGTTGTTGCGCAGGGCGACATCCTCGGCCATCACCATCACGTCGTTGAAGAAGCGGTCGACATCGTCGCGCAGCTGCGCCAGCGTTTGCAAGGTACCGGTGAAGTCGCCCCTGGCAAAGGCGGCGTCGACTTCCGGCTGCACGCGCGAAACGGCGGCGGCCAGCGTTTTCTCGGCCTCGTCCTGCAGCAGCGCCACATTGACGCCGCCGGCGGCGACCTGGCTCACGGCTTCCTCGTTCTTTTTCAGAATATTCGTGATGCGCTTGTTGGCCGCGGCCAGCGAGGCGCTTTCCGGCAGCGCGGCAAACGCCTGCACCGCTTCGAGGCGCTGCACGATATCGTCGAGGCGGTCCGGATTCTGCGCCACCACCGCTTCGATCTCGTTCGGCGAAAAACCGCGCTCGCGCAGGATGCCGCGCAGGCGCTCGAGCATGAAGGTGGTGACGTCCGCCACCGGGTCCTTGAAGCCGGGAATCGCCGCAAATTGCGCGGCGGCGTCGCCCAGCAGGCCCTGGATCGACAGCGGGAGGCGTTTTTCCAGCAGCATGCGCAGCACGCCCAAAGCATGGCGGCGCAGCGCGAACGGATCCTTGTCGCCTGTCGGCGCAAGACCAATCGACCAGATGCCGACCAGCGTTTCGAGCTTGTCGGCCAGCGCCACTGCCGTGCCGGTAGCGGTCGACGGCAGCGCGTCGCCGGCAAAGCGCGGCTGGTAGTGTTCCGAGGCGGCCAGCGCCACTTCTTCCGGCTCGCCGTCATGGCGCGCGTAATAGGTGCCCATGATGCCTTGCAGCTCGGGGAATTCGCCGACCATGTCGGTCAGCAGGTCGGCCTTGGCCAGCATGGCGCCACGCTGTGCCAGCGCCACGTCGCCGCCCAGTTTGGCGGCAATCGCGCCGGCGATCGCGGTGACGCGTTCTGTACGGGCAGCCTGCGTGCCCAGCTTGTTGTGGTAGACCACATTGGCCAGCAGCGGCAAACGCGATGCCAGGGTTTTTTTCTTGTCCTGTTCGAAGAAGAACTTGGCGTCGGACAGGCGCGGACGCACCACGCGCTCGTTGCCGCCGATAATGTGTTCGGGCGTGTCGGTGGCGATGTTCGAGACGATCAGGAAACGCGAGCGCAATTTGCCTTCGCTATCTGTCAGCGCGAAGTACTTCTGGTTGGTCTGCATGGTGAGGATCAAACACTCCTGCGGCACGGCCAGGAATTCCTCCTCGAAGTGGCATTCGTAGACCACCGGCCATTCGACCAGGGCGGTCACTTCATCGAGCAGCGACTCGGGCATCAGCACCTGGTCGGCGCCGGCTTTTTCCAGCAGCTGGGCGCGGATGGTGGCCTTGCGCTCTTCCACGCTGGCGATCACGCTGGCGTCGAGGATCAGCGACGGCGCATAGTTTTCCGCGTGCTTGATGGTGATCGGCTCGCCGTTGGTCAGGAAGCGGTGGCCCAGCGTCTCGCGGCCGGCCGTCAGGCCCAGCAGGGTCAAGGGCAGTACATTGATGCCGTGCAGGGCGATCAGGCTGTGGGCCGGGCGCACGAATTGCACGGTACTGCCGTCCGGACGCTGGTAGCTCATCAGTTTTGGAATCGGCAGCTTGGCGCACGACTCCGTCAAGGCCGCTTGCGCGCCGGTGGCCAGCAGGCTGCCCGGCGCCGTATGCGTATAGAAAAAGCTCTCGGCCTTGCCGTCCACGGCGCGTTCCAGGTCCGCCACCGTGAGGTCGGGAAAGCCCAGCGCGGCCAGTTTCTTGGCCAGCGGCGCGGTGCCGTTGCCGTTCGCGTCCAGCGCCACCGAGACCGGCAGCACTTTTTCGCGGATCGACTTGTCGGGCGAGACTTCGCGCACATTGGTGATGGAGACGGCCAGGCGGCGCGGCGAGGCGTAGCTGGTGGCGACGCTGTCGCTTTCCAGTAAGTCGCGCGATTTGAGGCCGTTGACGATGCCGGCGGCAAAGGCGGCGCCCAGCTTGGCCAGCGCTTTCGGCGGCAGTTCTTCGGTCAGCAGTTCAATAAGCAGTGTTTGGTTCATGGTGTTCTTGTCTGGTACGGCGGTCGTTAGGCAGCCGGGGCGGCTTGTTCTTGTGCTGGCAGCATCGGGAAACCGAGGCGCTCGCGCGAGTCGTAATAGGCCTGGGCAACCAGGCGCGACAGGGTGCGCACGCGGCCGATATAGGCGGCGCGTTCGGTCACCGAAATGGCGCCGCGCGCGTCCAGCATATTGAAGCTGTGCGAGGCCTTCATGATTTTTTCGTAGGCCGGCAAGGTCAGTTGCAGCTCGATCAGGCGCTTGGCTTCCGCTTCGTAGTTGCCGAACTGTTCGAACAGCAGTTCGGTGTTGGCGTGCTCGAAGTTGTAGGTCGATTGTTCCACTTCGTTCTGGTGGAACACGTCGCCATAGGTCAGCTTCTTGGTCACGCCACCTTCTTCCCACTCGGTCCAGACCAGGTCATACACGTTTTCCACGCCCTGCAGATACATGGCCAGGCGTTCGATGCCGTAGGTGATTTCACCGAGCACCGGCTTGCAATCGAGGCCGCCGACTTGCTGGAAGTAGGTGAACTGCGTCACTTCCATGCCGTTCAGCCAGACTTCCCAGCCCAGGCCCCAGGCGCCCAGGGTCGGGCTTTCCCAGTCGTCTTCGACAAAGCGCACGTCGTTCTGTTTCAAGTCCAGGCCCAGCGCGGCCAGCGAACCCAGATACAGATCAAGGATGTTTTCCGGCGCCGGCTTCAATACCACCTGGTACTGGTAGTAGTGCTGCATGCGGTTCGGATTTTCGCCATAGCGGCCATCTTTCGGGCGGCGCGACGGCTGCACATACGCGGCGCGCCATGGCTCCGGACCGATCGCGCGCAGGAAGGTGCCGGTATGGAAGGTGCCGGCGCCGACTTCCATGTCGTAGGGCTGGAGCAGGGCGCAACCTTGCTTGTCCCAATAGGTTTGCAAGGTCAGGATAATTTGTTGAAATGTGAGCATCGTATGAGTTCGCCGCGCGACAGGCTGCGCTTTGTTAAGGTTTGCTTGAAGCCGGCACGCTCGCGCTGCAAGGCAGGCGGGCGTGCGGACCGGGGTTTTGCTAATTTTAGCGGGTTTTATGACGCTACTGTGACTCTTGTGTCAATTCGCCGTCGCTTGCGCCTTGCGGGCGCGGCGGCCCAGCAGGAAGGCGGCCAGCAAGGCCAGCGCGTTCAGGCCCAGCATCAGCTTGTTGCCGTACAAGATATACGGCGTCATGCCGCCCATGCCTTGCACCGTGGCCGCCAGCGCGCCTTGCCGCGCCGGTGGCAGCAGATTGACCACCAGGCCCTTGCCGTCGATGACGGCGGTGGCGCCGGTATTGGTCGCGCGCAGCATCGGCCGGCCCGTCTCCAGGCTGCGCATCTGCGAGATCTGCAAATGCTGCGGAATGGCGATCGAGTCGCCGAACCAGGCCAGGTTCGAGATATTGAGCAGCACCGACGCCGACTGCTTGCCATGGTGGTGGGCATTGGCCAGCTGGCCGGCGATTTCCTCGCCAAACAGGTCTTCATAGCAGATGTTCGGCAGCACCAGCTGGTCGCGTACCTGCAAGGGCGGCTGCACGCGCGCGCCGCGGCCCATGTCGCCCAGTGGAATGGCCATCATGGCGACAAACCAGTGCAGGCCGGGCGGCACGAATTCGCCGAATGGCACCAGGTGGTGCTTGCGGTACTGGTAATAGGGCCCCGGGGTGGCGTTCGGCGTGATGCCGACGGCGGCGTTATAAAAGCGGCGTTCTTCGTCGAGTACCGGCATGCCGACCAGCAGCGTGCTGCCGCTCTGCTGCGCAAAAGCGCCCAGGCCTTCGAGGTAACCCTCCGGCAGCTGCTGCGGCAGCACCGTGACGGCCGTCTCCGGCGTGGCGATCAGGTCGGCCGGCGCGCTGGTGATGGCCTGCTGGTACATGCGCAGGGCGCCCAGCACGAAAGCCGGGTCGAATTTCTGCTGCTGTGGCACATTGCCCTGCAACAGGCGCACCGTGATCGGGCGGCCTACCGCATGCGTCCAGTCGACGTGGCGCAGGCCGATACCGGCGCCGTACAGGGCCAGCACGCCGCCCAGGGCGGCCCAGCGCGTGCGCGGCAGCGGATGCGTCAGCAGCAGCAGGGCGCCGGCCGACAGCGCCGCCAGCCAGCCCAGGCCGTACGAACCGATAATCGGCGCAAAGCCGCCCAGCGGGCTGGTATTGTGGGCGTAGCCGGTGGCCAGCCACGGGAAGCCCGTAAACAGCCAGCCGCGCGTCCATTCGAACAGGCTCCACATCGCAGGTAAAACCAGGAGCGTCATGGCCGGCAGCGACAAGACCCAGCGTTTGCGCAGCCAGGCGGCCGCGCCCATGGCCAGCGCCACGTAGATGCCCATCAGCAGCGCCAGCAGCGCCACGGCGATGGCGGCGATGGGCGCTGCCATGTCGCCATAGCGGTGCATCGAGATATACAGCCAGTGGGTGCCGGCGCCGCACCAGCCAAAGCTGTAGGCCCAGCCGATGCGCGCGCTGCTCTTGATGTCGGCGGCGCGCAGCACCTGGTAGAACAGCACGGCCAGGCTGATGATCTGCAGCGGCCAGTAGCCGAACGGGGCAAACGCCAGCACCGCCACCGCGCCGGCGACAGCGGCGATCAGCATGCGCGAGAGCGTGCTGCGCGGCGGCTTGGGAGGGGCGTTGGGATCAACGCGTCTGAAACGCATTTACAGCACGCGCATGTCAGAGTTCCAGTTCCGGCACGGCGGGCAGGCGCTCGACGAGCAGCACATGCACCTGGCGCGCGTCGGCGCGCAGCACTTCAAAGCGCAAATCGCCCAGGTCGAAGATATCGCCCTTGTGCGCCATGCGGCCCAGGTGCTTGGAAACCATGCCGCCGATGGTGTCGACGTCGTCGTCCGACAAGCGGCAGCCGAGTTCCTGGTTGAACTGGGCGATCTCGGTCAGGGCCTTGACGCGCCAGCGCGGGCCGAACTGGCCTTCCTTGAGCGACAGGATATTGTCTTCGGCTTCGTCGAAGTCGTATTCGTCCTCGATATCGCCGACGATCTGTTCGAGCACGTCTTCGATGGTGATCAGGCCGGCCACGCCGCTGTATTCATCGACGACGATGGCCATGTGATTGTGGTTGGCGCGGAAGTCGCGCAGCAGCACATTCAGGCGTTTCGATTCGGGGATGAAAATGGCGGGGCGCAGCATCTCGCGCACGTCGAAGGACTCTTCCGCGTAGTAGCGCAGCAGGTCTTTCGCCAGCAGGATGCCGATGACCTTGTCGCGTTCGCCTTCGATCGCGGGGAAGCGCGAGTGGGCGGTCGACAGGACTTCCGGCATCCATTCCTCGATCGGCTTGCTGATGTCGATGACATCCATTTGCGAACGGGGAATCATGATGTCGCGCGCGCAGAGATCCGATACCTGGAACACGCCTTCGATCATCGACAGGGCGTCGGCGTCGATCAGCTTGCGTTCGTGCGCATCGTGTAGAACCTCAAGCAATTCTGCTCGGTTCTCTGGCTCGGGGGAAATGAGTGCGGTCAGGCGTTCAAACAGTGACCGGTGGGGCTTGACGTCAGTTCTGACGCCACTAGGATGCTCGGGCATAGGAGGCGTGAGCCGTTGTTGCGAAGGGATATAGGATACACCAAAAGCGGCCCGTTACCGGAATTCCCCGCTTTTGATGTGAATTTACTACGCTTATTGCCGACGTTTCAGGCCGCCGGCGTACTTTGGGCGCCGAGCACGCGCAGGCGCAAGGCCGCCACCTCCGCCTGCCATTCGTCGCCGTGTTCGCTTTCCTGCCACAGCTGGCGCAGCTCGGACGCGTCCGACAAAATACGCTCGAAGGCCAGGCGCGCCTTGTCGAGAATCTGTGGCGTGACCTTCTTCCTGCAGGCCGCGACCCACTCGTCGACTTCGGCGGTGGCGGCGTCGGGCGCGCCCGGCCGGCCTTGCAGGCGCGCGATCACGTCCAGCGCGGCCAGCGCCTCTGCGGCGAACGGCGCTTGCAGTTCGGCTTCGGTGCTGTCGATCACGTTGTCGAGCGTGGTCTCGACCAGTTCCAGCGTTTTGTATTCGTGCAGGTCCTGCGCCCAGTCCATGGCGTAGTCGTTGCCGAAGGCGTCAAGCGCCCAGGTGGCCATGCGCCTGCTCCTTGTATGGGTCGCTGATGCCGAGCCCGGCCAGGATCTCGGTTTCCAGACCCTCCATCTCGCTCGCCTCCTCGTCGTCCATATGGTCGTAGCCCTGGGCGTGCAGCACGCCATGGACGATCAGATGGGCGGTGTGCTCTTCCACGCTTTTGTGCTGCTCTTGCGCTTCTTTTTCCAGCACGTCGGTGCACAGGATGATGTCGGCGCGGGTCGGCTCGTCGTCACCGAGTTCTTCGCCTTCGTTGTAGGCAAAGGTCAGCACATTGGTGGCGTAGTCTTTTTCGCGGTAGTCGCGATTGAGAATCCGGCCTTCTTCCGCATCGACAAAGCGGATCGTCAGTTCGGCCGGCGCCAGCAGGGCCGCCTGCACCCAGCGCCGGATTTTCGGGCGCGTGATCACGGCGGCCAGGCGGGCGTCCGGGTATTGCACGGACAGCGACAGTTTATTTTTTTCGGACATTTTTGGCGCTAGCTGGTTTCAACAAGGGGAGCACGGGCGCGTCGGAACCGGCCGCCTGCGCCGTTTCATAGGCGTCGACGATGCGCGCGACCAGTGGGTGGCGCACCACGTCGGTGCTGTTAAATTGCGTGAAGCCGATGCCGCGCACGTCTTTCAGCACTTGCACGGCGTCGATCAGGCCACTCTTCTGGCTCTTTTGCAGATCGACCTGGGTCACGTCGCCCGTCACCACGGCCTTGCTGCCAAAGCCGATGCGGGTCAGGAACATCTTCATCTGTTCGACGGTGGTGTTCTGCGCTTCGTCGAGGATCACGAAGGCGTGGTTCAGGGTGCGTCCGCGCATATAGGCCAGCGGCGCGATCTCGATCACCTGTTTTTCGAACAGCTTCTGGGTGCGGTCAAAGCCCAGTAAGTCGTACAGCGCGTCGTACAGCGGGCGCAGATAAGGGTCGACCTTTTGCGCCAGGTCGCCCGGCAAAAAGCCCAGGCGCTCGCCCGCTTCGACGGCCGGGCGCGTGAGGATGATGCGCTTGACGGCGTCGCGTTCGAGCGCATCGACCGCGCAGGCCACGGCGAGATAGGTCTTGCCGGTGCCGGCCGGGCCGACGCCAAAGCTGATGTCGTGTTCGAGGATGCTGCGCAGGTAGGCGATCTGGTGCGGCGTGCGTCCGCGCAGGTCGGAACGACGGGTTTTCAGCACCGGGCTGGCGATGTCCGGCTCGACAAAGGTCGACGCGGGCGCGTCTGCCTGGTGCGCATGATGTTCGGAGGCGGCCGACAGGCCGGCGCGCTGCTCGACCAGTGCCAGCTGCACTTCTTCCAGCGGCACGACCTTGTTGGCGATGGCGTAGAACTGCTCGAGGATTTCGACGGCGCGCCCGGCGTTGCTGCCGCCGACGATGAATTTTTCGCCACGGCGGAAGATCGTCACATCGAGGGCGGCGGAAATCTGGCGCAGGTTTTCATCGAGCGGCCCGCACAGATGCGCCAGGCGCGTGTTGTCGAGCGGCTCGGGGATGAAATAGTGCGGCTGGATCGGGGCTTTGGTTTTCAACTGGCTCTTTTCAAGGCTTGTGCGCCGGCGACGAGTTCGCCGCGCAGGGTGTAGGAATGGCTCTCGGTGATGCGCACCTCGACCAGCTGGCCGATCAGGTGCAGCCCATCGGGGCCGGCGTCGAAATTGACCACGCGGTTGTTCTCGGTGCGGCCTTGCAGTTCGCGGTCAATGGTGTCCTTCTTCGAACGGCCCTCGACCAGGATGGTCTGCACCGTGCCGACCATGGCCAGGCTGTATTTGCGCGTATTGGCGTCGATGGCCGCCTGCAGCTGCTGCAATCGCGCCAGCTTGACTTCATGCGGCGTGTCGTCTTCGAGGCTGGCGGCCGGCGTGCCGGGGCGCTTGCTGAAGATGAAGCTGTAGCTGTTGTCGAAACCGACATCAAGAATCAGCTTCATCATGGCGTCGAAGTCGGCTTGCGTCTCGCCGGGGAAACCGACGATGAAGTCCGAGGAAATCGCCATGTTCGGGCGCACGGCGCGGATGCGGCGGATGATGGACTTGTATTCGAGGCCCGTGTAGCCGCGCTTCATGGCGCCGAGGATTTTATCGGAGCCGTGCTGCGCCGGCAGGTACAGATGGTCGACCAGCTGCGGGATTTTTGCGTAGGCCTCGATCAGGCGCTGTGTGAATTCCTTCGGGTGGCTGGTGACGAAGCGCATGCGCGCGATGCCGGGAATATCGGCCACGTATTCGAGCAGCAGGGCGAAGTCGGCGATCTCGCCGCCTTCCATCACGCCGCGGTAGGCGTTGACGTTCTGGCCCAGCAGGGTGATTTCCTTGACGCCCTGCGCGGCCAGGCCCGCCACTTCCGTCAGCACGTCTTCGAAGCGGCGCGACACTTCCTCGCCGCGCGTGTACGGCACCACGCAGTAACTGCAGTATTTGCTGCAGCCTTCCATGATGGAGACGAAGGCCGAGGCGCCATCGACCTTGGCCGGCGGCATATGGTCGAACTTTTCGATTTCCGGAAAACTGATGTCGACCTGCGCCGTGCCACTGGTACGGCGCAGTTCCATCATCTGCGGCAGGCGGTGCAGGGTCTGCGGGCCGAACACCATGTCGACGTACGGCGCGCGCTTGACGATGGCGTCGCCTTCCTGCGAGGCCACGCAGCCGCCCACGCCGATCAGCAGGTTCGGGTTCGCCAGTTTCAGCTCGCGCAGCCGGCCCAGGTCGGAAAACACTTTTTCCTGCGCCTTTTCGCGCACCGAGCAGGTATTGAGCAGGATCACGTCGGCGTCTTCGGGCGTGTCGGTACGCACCAGGCCATCGGAGGCGCCCAGCACGTCGGCCATCTTGTCCGAGTCGTACTCGTTCATCTGGCAGCCGAAGGTTTTAATGAATACTTTTTTCTGCATGGAGTCAGGCGCTTTAGCGGTAATGGGTGCGGGGGTGGATTGCGCCGAGCGGGCAAGGGCGCCGGTGCGGCTGTTGCCGGGCCATGCGGCGGCAGGCAAGCCGCGGTCAGGCGGTAGTTTAACGTAAATTGCCGCGCCGGGCCATCGCGCGCCGGCCCGCAGGCCACAGCAGCGGCATCGGGTGCAAGGCAACTATTGCCATGCGTCATCATTGATTTGTAACAAGTTGCTGCAAAGCCTAGTGTGCGACCCCTGCGCATCCTAATGTGTTGAAATGGCATCGTTGCAAAGGCAACCAGCAGCTTGATTGATATTTAACAATCGCTAAGGTTGCGTTGCGCGCGAGTGCTGGCTGTTTGAACTAGTATATTGCCTTATATGCAATTCATTCGGATTGTCGAGTGTAGTGGATTGAGGGGGAGGGAAAGGCTGGGGCCGCGTTCTGTTGAACGCTCTAAGCCAGCCTTAAGTTCAGATCGGCATTATTTTCAACATTCACCAGACGAGGAAAAATCATGGCACATCATGCACTGGCATCTCAAGAAAGCTACAACCCCAACCACCTGCTCGACATTTTGCTGAGTAAGATGCAGCTGAAAAACGATGCAGCCTTGTCGCGTCTGCTGGAAGTCGCGCCACCGGTCATCAGCAAGATCCGTCACCACCGCTTGCCGGTCGGCGCCTCGCTGCTGATCCGCATGCACGAGGTGACCGGCATGAGCATCCGCGACCTGCGCGACCTGATGGGCGACCGCCGCACCAAGTACCGCCTGTCCGACGCCCAGGGCCGTCCGAAACCGGAAGACCGCGGTGATGCAAAGGAATCGAACTACGCGCATCACTGATGCGGCGCCCGAACGCTGACCCGGCCGCTTGCCTGTTTGCAAGCGGTGCCGGTCGGTCGGCAAGCGGGCAACCCCGATCCCTGCAGTACGAATAACGGCTTTCGCCTTGCGGCGGGAGTCGTTCGCGTTTCCGCTTATGATTGATCAGCTCGCCTGGTTCAGCAGGGCGGTGGTGATTTCCTCGTAGCGCAGTTCCGTTTCGCGGAACAGCTGCAAATACGTTTCCTCCGACAGGGCCAGCGCGTTCCACGCCACCAGCGATACGTGCGGTACCATGTCGTCGCCGGCCTGTGCCAGGTCGAGCGCGCAGACGATGGCGTTGGCCACATGAATCAATGCGGCCAGGAAACCGGCGCCCGGTGCTTCCGGTGTCAGATAGTTGCCGATCGCCAGCCGCATGGTGTCGGAAAAATTCCAGCGCTGGGCCAGCGCCACGCTGGCCTGCACATGGTCCACGCCCAGCACCAACTGTTCGGCCTCGAGCATGGTGCAATCGTGCGCTGCCTGGTAGGCGATCACCTGCGCATAGTGTTCCGGGAAGCTCGACACCAGCACCAGTTGGCCGATATTGTGCAGCAGCCCGGCCGTAAACGCATAATCCTGGTTGAAGCGGATCTGCCGCGCCAGCACCTTGGCGCAGGCGGCGGTGGCCACCGAGTGGCGCCAGAACTGCTTGTCGTCAAAACCGGCGCAGCGTCCTTCCGGAAAGCAGCCGGTAATGGCGGCCGACATGATCAGGCTGCGCGTGGTCTGGAAGCCCAGATAGGTAATCGCCTGCTGGATGGTGGTGGCTTTCACCTGCAAGCCGTATTGCGACGAGTTGGCCAGGCGCAAGGTCTTGGCCGTCAGTGCCTGGTCATACGACACTTTTTTCGCCAGCACCGAGATATCGACGTCTTCCTGGTCCATGCTGTTGAGCAGTTCCATCACCACCACCGGCAGCGAAGGCAGGTCGTCGAGGCGGGCCACGATATCGTCGGCCGTCAGCGGCGCAGTGACGCCGCTCATGCCGGTTCTCCCCGGCCCAGGCGGTAGCTGTTGACATAGCTGTGCAGCATGCTGGTGGCCGCGTCGTCGGGATTATCGGGGTCGTACTTGCGAAACAGATGAGCCAGGCGCGCGCGGTGGGCATCTTGCTGCAGCGCCTGCTCTTGCGGCGATATCGCCGCGGCGGCGATCGGCAGCATGTCGATATTGTGGCGCGGCATCAGCGACAGCATGTTTTCCGTCAGTACCGCGCCTTGCGGCAGCAGGACTTGTCCGTGCGCGTCAAGCAGCACGTCGGACAGGATCATGCCCGGACGCACCTGGTCCACGGGTAAATGTTGATGGGTGACAGCCATGACGACTCCTCCTGTGATGCACGATATTACCATTGCCGTGGCGCAATGAAGCCAATCGGGTCCGCGCTGATCTGCGTCAATATGGCGCGGACGACACACTTGCTGACAATCCTGCTTATTCTTGCCAATCAGCAGGTCATACCGTACATTCCACGGTGTGCGCCCGCGTCGCGGACGCCAGGACCAGGCCCTGGGAGTGTTGTTTGATGGTACGTATCCAAGTCCGGCTGACCTTGCTTTTCATCGTGATCGTGACCCTGGTGCTCGGCATTTCCGGCAGTTATACCCAATATACCCTCAGCAAGGAACTCGAATCGGGCAGCACGCGCCTGCGCACCGGCGTGCTCACGCGCTTGCAGACCAGTTTGCCATCGGCGCTGTGGGACCTCGACAAATCCAAGGTCGACAGCATTGTCTCGGCCGAAATGCTGCCGCCGGAACTGGTCGGCATCCGCGTCTATGACGCTTCGGTGGGCCTGTTCGCCGGTGAAATGCGCGACGCCAACGGCGTGCTGGCGCCGTTGAACAACGATGCCGCCCTGCAGGGCACCGCGATCGAGGCGCCGCTGGTGTTTCGCGACGCGGTGGCCGCCGCCAGCGGTGGCACGCCGGTGATCGTCGGCAAGGTGGTGGTCAATTTCAGCCGCGCGCAGATCGATGCGGCGCTGCGCAGCGAAGTACGGCGCAAGGTGATCGAAGTGCTGCTGCTCGACGTGATCCTGGTGGCGGCGCTGGGCCTGAGCTTGCGCATCATCTTCGGGCCGCTGCGCCAGTTGCGCGACGGCCTGTTCGACCTGGCCACGCGCGGCAGCGACGAGGTCGAGGAATTGCCGGAAAGCCGGCGCGACGAGCTGGGCGACGTGATCCGCGGCTTCAATGCGGTGCAGCGCAAGTTGAAATCGATTATCGAACGCATCCGCCATGCGGAAGACGCGGCGCGCCGCTCGCAGCAGGAAACGGCGCAGGCCATGATGGATTTGCGCCGTACCCAGGAGTCCTTGTTGCAGTCCGAACGGCTCGCTTCGCTGGGCAGCCTGGTGGCCGGCGTGGCCCATGAAATCAATACCCCGGTCGGCATCGCCCTGACCAGCGCCTCGGTGCTGAAGGAGGCCACCGACGACATCAGCACCGCGGTGGCTGCCGGCAATATCAGGAAGACCGATATCGTGCGCTACCTGGAAACGGCCAACGAAAGTTCCCGCCTGATCATGAACAACGCCTACCGCGCCGCGCAGTTGATCCACAGCTTCAAGCAGATCGCCGTCGACCAGGTCAGCGAGGCGCGGCGCGCGTTCGAACTGCGCTCCTACATCGCCGAAGTGATGGACAGCCTGCAGCCGACCCTGAAAAAGACGCGCAGCGAAGTCGTGATCGATTGCCCGGCCGGCATCGAATTCGACAGCTATCCGGGCGCGCTGGCGCAGGTGCTGACCAACCTGGTGCTCAATTGCGTCGAACACGCGTTCGATGCCGATACCGCCGGCACCATCCATATCGGCGTACGCTGCGAGGCGAACGCCAAGGCGAACGCCAAGGCGGAGTGGATCATCATGCAGGTGCGCGACAATGGCCGCGGCATCGCGCCCGACATGCTTGACCGTGTGTTCGATCCGTTTGTCACCACGCGGCGCGGCCAGGGTGGCACCGGCCTCGGTCTGAATATCGTGTTCAACTTGATTGCGAAGCAATTTGGCGGCACCATCACGGTCAGCAGCACGCTGGGCCAGGGCGCCACCTTTTTGTTGCGCCTGCCCCGCGTGACGCCGTTGGCGCACAGCAAAGGAGACGGACATGGCGATCGAACACAGTGAGCGGCAGGTAGCATTGCTGCGCGGTATTAATGTGGGCCGCGCCAAGCGTGTGGCCATGGCCGACTTGCGCAAACTGCTAGGCGACCTCGGCTATGGCGAGGTACGTACCGTGCTCAACAGCGGTAATGCGGTGTTTGCCGCCGGCGGCGTGCCACCGGCCACCTCGGCCACGCGCATCGAGGAAGCGCTGGTGCTGAAACTGGGCGTGGCCGCGCGCGTGACCGTGTTGTCGGCCGGCCAGTTTGGCGAACTGATGGCGCAAAACGCGCTGGCGCCGGCCGATGACCCGGCGCGCCTGCTGGCGCTGGTGCTCAACAAGCCGGCCGATGGCGCGCGCCTGGCGCCGCTGCTGGGCCAGTCCTGGCAGCCGGAAGCACTGGCGGTGGGCGATTGGGCCGCCTATGCCTGGTGTCCCGATGGCGTGCTGGCCAGCAAGGTAGTGGCCGCGCTGGGCGTGCTGCTCGGCGATGGCGTCACCTCGCGCAACTGGGCCACCATGCAAAAACTCGCTGCCGTGCTCAATGGCCCGGCAGCGGCAAGCTGACTATTTCACATCCGGGCTGGCCTCCCGCGTTTTGCCGCACCCGGCGGTGTTCATCATACTCATACAGGCCGCGTTGTTTTTTTGGCGCGGCAGCGGCACGCAAACAATATATCGATTAGTATATTGTTCAGGCGCCACCGTCCTGGCGGCTGCCGTGATGAAGACCACGCCTGTGGGAGGGCATGATGGACACCTTGCAAGCGCAGGAACTGCCTGCGCCGTTGAATCTCGACGCCATGCGCGCGTCCGCCTATAAAGCCAGTGCGCTGCTGAAAGCCATGGGCAATGCCGACCGCTTGATGCTGCTGTGCCAGCTCACGCATGGCGAGCATTGCGTCAGCGACCTGGAGCAGCGCACCGGCATCGGCCAGCCGACCCTGTCGCAGCAGCTGGGCGTGCTGCGCGAAGACATGCTGGTGGCCACCCGCCGCGACGGCAAGCAAATCTATTACCGTGTCGCCAGCCCCGCCGTGCTGGCCGTGCTGCAGGTGTTGTACGCGCAATTTTGCGCGCCGCGCCCCGTGTTCAACGACGAGGCGGACTGATCAATGCAGATCGCCTGGCAGCACTTCACTCCATGGACTTCATTGGCCGGCGGCATGCTGATCGGCCTGGCCGCGGCCGTGCTGATCCTGTTCAATGGCCGCATCGCCGGCATCAGCGGCATCGTCGGCGGCCTGCTGCGCCCGCGCCACGGCGACCTGGCCTGGCGCGTCGCTTTCGTGGCCGGCCTCTTGGCCAGCCCGTTGGCCTACTTGCTGTTCCAGGCCTTGCCCGCGGCGACCATCGAAGCGGGTACGCCGGCATTGATCGTTGCCGGCCTGCTGGTGGGCGTCGGCGTGCGCTATGGCGCCGGCTGCACCAGCGGCCATGGCGTGTGCGGCCTGTCGCGCTGGTCGCCGCGCTCGCTGGCCGCCACCATCGCCTTTATGGCGGCCGGCTTTGTCACAGTGTATCTGTTGCGCCATGCGCTGGTATAACACATGAGACTGCTGTTTTCCCTGTTGAGCGGCCTGGTGTTTGGCATCGGCCTGTTGATTTCCGGCATGAGCAATCCGGCGAAAGTACTCGGCTTCCTGGACCTGGCGGGCAGCTGGGACCCGTCGCTGGCGCTGGTCATGCTTGGCGCCATCGTGGTGGCCATGCCGGCTTTCTGGCTGGCGCGGCGCCGCCGCACCGCCTTGCTGGGCGAGGCCATGCAACTGCCCACCGCGCACGCCATCGACCGCCGCTTGCTGCTGGGCAGCCTGGCCTTTGGCGCCGGCTGGGGCATCGCCGGCTTTTGTCCGGGGCCGGCGCTGGCGTCCTTGCTGACCTGGCGGCCGCAGGCGTGGATCTTTGTCGGCGCCATGCTGGCGGGCATGCTGGTCTTTGAAGCGCTGGAACGCCGCAAAGCTGCTCGCGCTACGGCCTGAGACGGTACAATCTGGCGCATCGCCATTCCAGGAACTCCCTATCATGAACACCCTGATCTTGCGCACCGGCGCACGTGTGACTGTATTGTGCGGCGTGCTGGCGCTGGCCGCCTGCGGCGGCCTGCTGAAAAACTCGCCGCCGCCCGCACCCGTGCCGGTGGCCGACAGCCTGCCCAACCCGCAAGTGCTGCTGCTGGGGGAAGTACACGACAATGCCCAGGGCCACCGTTTGCGCTTCGACGAATTGCGCCGCCGCGTGGCCGCCGGCTGGCGTCCGGCCATCGCCATGGAACAGTTCGACCGCGAAACCCAGCCTTTGCTGACGCGCGCGGCGCGCGATTGCGCCGACCCCGAGTGCATCATCCGCGTGATGGAACAGCCGCGCTGGGACTGGAGCTTGTACCGCCCCGTGCTCGACCTGGCCATCAGCTACCAGTTGCCGCTGATCGCCGCCAACCTGTCGCGCTCCGATGCTTCGCGCGTCGTGCGCGATGGCGTGAAATGGTCGATGACGCCGGCCATGGTGAGCACCTATCTGGCCGCGCCGATACCGGCCGACATCGTCGGGGCGCAGAAGAAGGAAATCCAGGACGGCCATTGCGGCATGTTGCCCGACATGATGATCGACGGCATGGTCAACGCCCAGGTGGCGCGCGATATCTGGATGGCCAAGCTGATCCGCGACCAGGCGCCGCGCGATGTGGTGCTGTTCGCCGGCAATGGCCATGTGCGCAAGGATATCGGGGTGCCGCGCTGGCTGAAAATCGCCGACCCGCAGCTCAATGTGCGCGCGATCGGCTACCTGGAACCGGGCAACAGCTATCCGGGCGCCTTCGACCTGACGCAGAGCATGCCGGCGCAGCCACGGCCCGACCCGTGCGCAAAATTCAAGAAATAGTATTTATTGCTGGACCTTGATCAGCGCACTGACCCGGCTTGCCGTCTCCAGCAGTTTCGGCAAGCTCTGTTCCATCAGCTGGGCCACCGACGGCCCGGCCGCCTGGCCGCTGACATTGATCGCCGCGACGATCTTGCCGCTGCGGTCGAACACCGGCGCGGCCAGCGCGACCAGTCCCTGTTCCAGCTCCTCCTGCACCAGGCACCAGCCCTGGCGCCGCACTTGCGCGATCTCTTCCATCAGCGCCTCGATATCGACCTTGGTGGCCGGCGTGACTTTCAACAAGGCCATATTGGATAGCCGCGCGCGCAGCGCATCCGGCGCCAGGTTTGAAAGCAAGACTCTGCCCATCGAGGTGCAGTAGGACGGCAGGCGGCTGCCGATGCCGAGGTTGATCGACATGGTGCGGTGCGCCGACAGCCGCACCACATACACGATATCGTCGCCGTCGAGCACGGTGGCCGAACACGACTGGCGCAACGCCTGCATCAGCTCCTCCAGCAACGGCTGGGCCTGGGTCCAGATCGGCAAGGACGACAGATAGGCGTAGCCGAGGTCCAGCACCTTGGGCGTCAGCCGGAACAGGCGGCCGTCCGCTTCCACATAACCGAGTTGCAGCAAGGTCAGCAGGATGCGTCGCGCGCCGGCCCGCGTCAGCTGCGCCCGCTCGGCCACTTCGCTCAGGGTTTGCTGCGGCGCCTGCGCGCCAAAGCTGCGCAGCACGGCCAGTCCGCGCGCAAACGACTGCACATAGCTGTCGCCGGGACGCGGGGTGTCTTCGGCGGCGAGGAGGGTAGTGCTGTGCTCGTTCATAAGCATTCCAGTCGATCAAGGTGGCAATTATAGCCAGGCGGCGTGGGCGAACGGCAAATTGACAAGCACGCCGAACAGGCATATTCTCATGATTATGTTCTAAATACGAATATTTGTTCGTATAAAGAACAAATTAACGGATTCCAACCAGGAGACAGCGCATGATCGATAAACTCCGTACCAGCGTCAGCGAGGCGCTGGCCGATATCCACGATGGCGCCACCATCATGATTGGCGGCTTCGGCGGCGCCGGCCAGCCGGCCGAGCTGATCGACGGCCTGATCGCCCATGGCGCGCGCGACCTGGTGATCGTCAACAACAATGCCGGCAATGGCGACACGGGCCTGGCCGCCTTGCTGAAAAACGGGCAAGTGCGCAAAATCATCTGCTCGTTCCCGCGCCAGGCCGACTCGCACGTGTTCGACGCTTTGTACCGCGCCGCCAAGCTGGAACTGGAACTGGTGCCGCAGGGCAACCTGGCCGAACGCATCCGCGCCGCCGGGGCCGGCATCGGCGGCTTTTTCACCCCCACCGGCTATGGCACCGAACTTGCCAAGGGCAAGGAAACGCGCGAGATCGACGGCCGCATGTATGTGTTCGAGTCGCCGATCCACGCCGACTTCGCACTGATCAAGGCCGAGCAGGGCGACCGCTGGGGCAACCTTACCTATCGCAAGACGGCGCGCAACTTCGGCCCCATCATGGCGATGGCCGCGAAAGTGAGCATCGCTTCCGTGCACGAGGTGGCCGAGCTGGGCGCCATCGATCCCGAACACGTGATCACGCCCGGCCTGTTCGTGCAGCGCATCGTGCAAGTGCCGCGCACCGCCACCGGCCCGGCCGGCTTCAAAGCTTCCTGAAGGGAAATCAACATGAACAAATGGAATCGAGACCAGATGGCGGCCCGCGTGGCGGCCGACATCCATGAAGGATCCGTGGTGAACCTGGGCATCGGCTTGCCGACCCTGGTGGCCAACCACCTGCCGGCCGGCGCCGAAATCATCTTGCACAGCGAAAACGGCGTGATCGGCATGGGTCCGGCGCCGGCGCCCGGCGAAGAAGACTACGACCTGATCAATGCGGGCAAGCAGCCCGTCACCTTGCTGCCCGGCGGCAGCTATTTCCACCATGCCGACAGCTTTGCCATGATGCGCGGTGGCCACCTCGACATTTGCGTGCTGGGCGCCTTCCAGGTGTCCGCCAGCGGCGACCTGGCCAACTGGCACACCGGCGCGCCGGACGCGATTCCGGCCGTCGGCGGCGCGATGGACCTGGCCATCGGCGCGAAAAAAACCTGGGTCATGATGGAACTGCTGACCAAGACCGGCGACAGCAAGCTGGTGCAGCATTGCACCTATCCGCTGACCGGTGTCGGCTGCGTCAGCCGCATCTACAGCGACCTGGCCGTGATCGACCTGGGGCCGCAGGGTGCGGCCGTGATCGAGCTGGTCGACGGCCTGAGCTTTGAACAATTGCAGGCCTTGACGCCGGTGACGCTGAGCGACGCCCGTTAATCCTGAACCTTTCTTGGAGGAAAGTAGCATGACCGCAGCCTTTATCTGTGACGCCCAGCGTACCGCCTTCGGCCGCTACGGCGGCGCCCTGTCCGGCGTGCGCGCCGACGATCTCGGCGCCGTGCCGATCCGCGCCCTGATGGCGCGCAACCCGAACGTCGACTGGGAAGCCGTGACCGACGTGCTGTACGGCAGCGCCAACCAGGCCGGCGAAGACAATCGCAACGTGGCGCGCATGGTGGCCTTGCTGGCCGGCCTGCCCGTCACGGTGCCGGGCGCCACGCTGAACCGCCTGTGCGGCTCGGGCCTGGATGCCGTCGGCAGCGCCGCGCGCTTTATCAAGAGCGGCGAAGCGGGCCTGATGATCGCCGGTGGCGTGGAAAGCATGAGCCGCGCGCCGTTTGTGATGGGCAAGGCCGACAGCGCCTTTTCGCGTGGCATGAAAATGGAAGACACCACCATCGGCTGGCGCTTTGTCAACCCGCTGATGAAGGCCCAATATGGCGTCGATTCGATGCCGGAGACGGCGGAAAACGTGGCCAGCGATTTTGGCATCAGCAGGCTTGATCAGGACCTGATGGCGCTGGCCAGCCAGACCAAGGCGCTGGCGGCGCAAGACGCCGGCGTGTTCGACAGCGAAATCTGCCCCGTCACCATCGCGCAAAAAAAGGGCGACCCCGTCATCGTCACGCGCGACGAGCATCCGCGCGCCACCACCCTGGAAACGCTGGCGAAATTGAAACCGGTGGTGCGCCCTGACGGCACCGTCACAGCCGGCAATGCTTCCGGCGTCAACGACGGCGCCGTGGCCTTGCTGCTGGCCGACGAAGCGAGCGCCGCCCGCCACGGTTTGACGCCGCGCGCGCGCGTGGTGGCGATGGCCACCGCCGGCGTGGCGCCGCGCATCATGGGCATCGGCCCGGCGCCGGCGACCCTGAAAGTGCTGGCCATGACGGGCCTGACGATGGCGGACTTCGACGTGATCGAACTGAATGAAGCGTTTGCCGCGCAAGGCCTGGCCGTGCTGCGCCAGCTGGGCGTGCGCGACGACGACCCGCGCGTCAACCCGAACGGCGGCGCGATTGCGCTCGGCCATCCGCTGGGCGCTTCGGGCGCGCGGCTGGCCATGACGGCCGTCAACCAGCTGCACCGCACGGGTGGCCGCTACGCGCTGTGCACCATGTGCATCGGCGTCGGCCAGGGCATCGCGCTGGTGCTGGAAAGAGTCTGATCAGCTGGCCTGTGATACGTATTTATGCGTATGCACGGCGCCTGCGTATCGCGTTTTCAGCGCGTATGATGACAAGCCAGCTCCGCAAACCCGAGCTGGTATTGGTTTTTTTACATGGACAAGAAGACGCATATGACACATGACACACCGCACGACGTTGCGCAGCTGACATCCCAGCAACGCATCAAGGCCATTATCGGCGCCTCATCCGGCAACCTGGTGGAATGGTTCGATTTCTATATTTACTCCTTCTGCGCCCTGTATTTCTCGCACGCCTTTTTCCCATCCGGTAACCCGACCACGCAGCTGCTGCAAACGGCCGGCATCTTTGCCGCCGGTTTCCTGATGCGCCCGGTTGGCGGCTGGCTGTTCGGCCGCATCGCCGACAAATACGGCCGCCGCCAGTCGATGATGATTTCCGTGCTGATGATGTGCGGCGGCTCCCTGATGATCGCCGTCATGCCCACCTATGACACCATCGGCGCGTTCGCGCCGTTCCTGCTGCTGGTGGCGCGCCTGTTCCAGGGCCTGTCGGTCGGCGGCGAATACGGCACCAGCGCCACCTACATGAGCGAAGTGTCGGAATCGGGCAAGCGCGGCTTTTTTGCCTCGTTCCAGTACGTCACCCTGATCGGCGGCCAGTTGCTGGCCTTGCTGGTGCTGGTGGTGCTGCAGCAACTGTTGACCCTGGAAGAGCTGCGTGCCTGGGGCTGGCGCATCCCGTTCGTGTTCGGTGCCCTGGCCGCGCTGGTGTCGCTGAACCTGCGCAAGTCGCTGACGGAAACCACCACCGCCAGCGAGCGCAAGGACAAGGACGCGGGCAGCCTGCGCGGTTTGCTCAAGCACAAGCGCGCCTTTATCACCGTGCTGGGCTTTACGGCTGGCGGCTCGCTGGTGTTCTACACCTTCACCACCTATATGCAGAAATACCTGGTCAACACGGCCGGCATGGACACCAAGACGGCCAGCGCCGTCATGACCTGCGCCCTGCTGGTCTACATGATCCTGCAGCCGGTGTTCGGCGCCCTGTCGGACCGTATCGGCCGCCGCACCTCGATGCTGTTCTTCGGCGGCCTGGCCACCCTGTGCGTGCTGCCGATCATGCATGCTCTGAAAGATATTTCCAGCCCGTATGCGGCGTTCGGCCTGATCATCATCGCGCTGGCCATCATCAGCTTTTATACCTCGATCAGCGGCCTGATCAAGGCCGAGATGTTCCCGGTCGAAGTGCGCGCGCTGGGCGTGGGCCTGTCGTACGCGGTCGCCAACGCCATGTTCGGCGGTTCGGCCGAATACGTGGCGCTGCAGTTCAAGGCCTGGCACGTGGAAGAGTATTTCTACTGGTACGTGACCATCATGTGTCTGATTTCGTTTATCGTCGCCATCCGCATGCCGGACCCGAGCCGTTCGGGCCTGCTGAAATAAGCGCGTAAAGGTCGTAGAATAAGCATTCAGAAAATGGCAGCGTAATGGCTGCCATTTTTTTTACCCGATTATCCAGGAGAGACCATGTCGTATGTTTTCGCCGCACCGCTGCAGGCCGCCGTTCCCGTCGCCGGCCAAGAGGCCCTGTTTCCCGTCCACCGCATCTATTGCGTGGGCCGCAATTACGTCGACCACGCCCAGGAAATGGGCCATACCGGCCGCGAGGCGCCGTTCTTTTTCATGAAGCCGGCCGACGCCGTGCTGCCGGTGGCGGCTGGCGCCACCGGCGAACTGCCGTATCCGGCGCAGACCGAAGACTTCCAGCACGAGATGGAACTGGTGGTGGCGATCGGCAAGGGCGGCAAGGACATTGCCGTCGAGCAGGCAATGGCGCATGTGTGGGGTTATGCGATTGGCCTGGACATGACGCGGCGCGACGTGCAGGGCGCGGCCAAGAAGCTGGGCCGGCCCTGGGATACCGGCAAGGCGTTTGAACACTCGGCGCCGATCGGCCCGATCACCCCGGCCGACCAGGCCGGCGAGATCGGCAATGCGGCCATCACGCTGCAGGTCAATGGCGCCGTACGGCAAAGCAGCACCATCGACAAG
Organism: Janthinobacterium psychrotolerans; assembly: GCF_001677885.1. Classification (GTDB taxonomy): domain Bacteria; phylum Pseudomonadota; class Gammaproteobacteria; order Burkholderiales; family Burkholderiaceae_D; genus Janthinobacterium; species Janthinobacterium psychrotolerans. The sequence goes on from NZ_LOCQ01000060.1 coordinate 238,221, forward strand.
CTGATCTGGAACGTGGCCGAAACCATCGCCGACCTGTCCACTTACTTTACCTTGCAGCCGGGCGATCTGATCTACACGGGCACGCCGGCCGGCGTGGCGGCGGTGCGGCGCGGCGACGAACTGGTCGGCGCCATCACCGGTCTGGGCGAACTGCGCCTGAAAGTGGTGTAAAGCGGTCTGCCGCACAGCGTAGCCGGAGCGCTTGATGCATCGTCGTCAGGCGGGCTTTTTTCAAGGAGACAGCAATGATGAGCAAAACCTATGCCGTGGCCCAGCCCACGCGCGCCGAGATCGACGCCTTGCCGGGTGCGGCCTTGCTGGAGTTCGGCACCGGCTGGTGTGGCCATTGCCGCGCCACCGACGCACCGCTGGCGGCCGCCTTTGAGCAGCACCCCGACGTTGCGCACTTGCGCGTGGAAGACGGCAGCGGCCGCGCGCTGGGCCGCTCGTTCCGGGTCAAGCTGTGGCCGACCCTGATTTTTTTGCAGGACGGCCAGGAAGTGGCGCGCCTGGTGCGCCCGCTCGACAGCCGCGAGATCGGGCAGGCCTTGTCGCTGATTGATGTGTAAGCAAGCGAAATCTGGGGGCGGCCCCGCGCGAGCGCTGGCGCAAGCCGCCGAGTTAGCGGCATTGAGGGTCTGACCCCAAACAACTTTCTTGCCGCAGTGCACCACTACGCGTATCATGAATCCATACAGCAAGATCAACCGCATCCCTCGAAAGATGCAGGCGCGATCATCACGGCCGGCCCCACCGCGGGCGGCCGCAGGCAAGGATTCACCACAAATGACCGATGCCGCGATGCCACGCGCAGGTCTGGTACGGAAATGCCTGGCAATCGCCGGGCGCTGACACACGTCCTCATCCCCTGACGCCCTTCCTGCCGTGCCCCGGATCCCCGGATTGCGCACGACCGTTGTTTTTTGTTTGCACATTGCGCAGCAAATAAGTAGCAAATGCGCAGCAAACGCGACCGCGCGCGGCTATGATATGCCAGCGACGCGTCGAGACAACGCGCCGTGCTGCTGCCTGAACAAACATCCAGAGAATGGCCTTTAGACACCCTCCCCAAGGAGCGCAGTACATGAGTAAGCCCAGCATCACCCCCAAGAAAAATTCACCGCGCACCGTGCTGTTTGCCAGCCTGATCGGCACCACCATCGAGTTCTTCGACTTCTATATCTACGCCACCGCCGCCGTGCTGGTGTTCCCGAAACTGTTCTTCCCCGCCGGCGACCCGTCGGCCGCCGTGCTGCAATCGCTGGCCACCTTCGCCATCGCCTTTTTTGCGCGTCCGATCGGCTCGGCCGTGTTCGGCCATTATGGCGACCGCATCGGCCGCAAGGCGACCCTGGTCGCGGCGCTGCTGACGATGGGTATTTCCACCGTGATTATCGGCCTGCTGCCGACCTATGCCGCGATCGGCACCATGGCGCCGCTGCTGCTGGCGCTGTGCCGCTTCGGCCAGGGCCTGGGCCTGGGTGGCGAATGGGGCGGCGCGGTGCTGCTGGCGACGGAAAACGCGCCACCGGGCAAGCGCGCCTGGTACGGCATGTTCCCGCAGCTGGGCGCGCCGATCGGCTTTTTCCTGTCGGGCGGCATCTTCCTGCTGCTGAGCGAAACCCTGACCGAAGAGCAGTTCTTCAGCTACGGCTGGCGCATTCCCTTCCTGGCCAGCGCGCTCCTGGTGATCGTCGGCCTGTATGTGCGCCTGAAGATCACGGAAACACCGGACTTCCAGAAAGTGCTCGACAAGAACGAGCGCGTCAAACTGCCGGTGGCCACCGTGTTCCGCCAGCACGGCCGCATGCTGTTCCTGGGCACCATCGTGGCGCTGGCCACCTTCGTGCTGTTCTACCTGATGACGGTGTTCGCACTGAGCTGGGGTACGACCAAGCTGGGCTTCACGCGCAAGGAATTTTTGATCGTGCAACTGTTCGCCGTGCTGTTCTTCGCGCTGACAATCCCGTTCTCGGCCATCCTGGCGGACCGCCGCGGCCGCCGCGCGACCCTGATCTGGGTCTCGGTCGCCATCGCCGTCTTCGGCCTGGTGCTCGCGCCCATGTTCGGTTCGGGCGTGACCTGGGAGGTGACCCTGTTCATGGCCGTCGGCCTGGGCCTGATGGGCATGACCTATGGTCCGCTGGGCACCATGCTGTCGGAACTGTTCCCGCCGGAAGTGCGCTACACGGGCGCCTCGCTGACCTTCAACCTGGCCGGCATCCTGGGCGCCTCGCTGGCGCCGTATATCGCCACCTGGCTGGGCACCAACTACGGCTTGCAATACGTGGGTTACTACCTGTCCCTGGCCGCCTTGCTGACCCTGGGCGCTTTGCTGCTGGTGGGCAAACCGCGTCCGGGCAAGGAAGCCTGGGAGTAAGTGCCGTTGCGTGCCGTTCGGCCCCGGCTGAACGGCACGCTAGTAATGATAACGGCAAGAGAGGATCTGCAGCTCGTCATCCTAATTTGTTGAATTAGATGTACTTCTGACGTATTTCATCATCAAACCCATTTTATATAACTGTCCCACACGCCACCAGCCTCCAAAGCCAGGTCGATCTTCGAACATGCGAATTGCTTTCATTCGCTGAAGTGACTCTCTAACAGATTTTTTTTGTAAATCCAGTTTTCTCAGTTAGTTCGGTGACAATCACTGAGCGATCCGCTCAAGCCGGTACAGCGCCTGCGCGCGCAGTGCTTCATCGTCTGCCGATGCGCATTCCCGTATTACGGCAATGGCCTCGGCCGTGCCGATCGCCTGCAGCGCCCACAGGCACTTTTTGTAATAGGCGCCATAGTCGTCGTAGTCGAGATACGCCAGCGCCGGCTTCAGGGCAATCGCGCGTTTGAGATACGGTACGCTGGCCGGGTCCGGGTAATCCTGCAGATAGCCGATGATGTCCTCGTGCTCGTCGTGGGCGGGATCGAGCAGGCGTTCACGTTCCGCGGCAAAGTCGGATGGCAGGTCACAAGTCATGGTCAAGTCCGGGTTGCTGCGCCAGCAAGGCGCGAAGAGGGCAGTGTGACATGAAAAAACCCGCTGTTGCGCAAGGCAAAAGCGGGTTATTCAATGCTGCAAATTCTTGGTGGTGATAGGTGGACTTGAACCACCGACCCCAGCATTATGAATGCTGTGCTCTAACCAACTGAGCTATATCACCAAACAGACCGGTCAGACCGGATGCTGGTTTTGACCAGGGGAAAACCTGATCGATGTTCTTTGGTGGTGATAGGTGGACTTGAACCACCGACCCCAGCATTATGAATGCTGTGCTCTAACCAACTGAGCTATATCACCCAACAGCCGAGCATTATCCGGTCTTCCGTTTTCCTTGTCAATGCCGGCCGCGAAAAAATCTGTGGGTTTTTCGCGCCGTGCTATTTCAGTAAGGCCTGGATCTGCGCCAGCATCTGTCCGGCCGTATCCTTGCCCAGGCAATCGATGACGATGCGCTCGGGCATCGAGCGCAGCCAGGTCAGCTGGCGCTTGGCCAGCTGGCGCGTGGCGATAATGCCCGTTTCGCGCAGGGCGGCGCGGTCGATGCGCCCGTCGAGGTAGTCCCAGGCCTGGCGGTAGCCGACGCAGCGCATCGAAGGCAGGCCCGGATGCAGGTCGCCGCGCCGGCGCAGCCCGTCCACTTCATCGAGCAGGGCGTCGTCTTTCAGCATGGCGTCAAACCGCGCGGCGATGCGCGCGTGCAGCACGGCGCGGTCGGACGGCTCCAGCGCAAAGGACTGCAGCCGGAACGGCAGCACGGTTTTTTCGCGCCGCGCCAGCAGGGCCGACATGGGCTGGCCCGACAGGGCGATGATTTCCAGCGCGCGACCGACGCGCTGGGCGTCGTTCGGCGCCAGGCGCGCGGCCGTGGGCGGATCGAGCTGGGCCAGCCGTGCATGCATGGCGGGCCAGCCGATGGCGGCGGCGTCCGCTTCCAGTTGCACCCGCAGTGCCGCGTCGGCACCCGGCAAATCATCGAGGCCATCGGCCAGGCCCTTGAAGTACAACATGGTGCCGCCGACCAGCAGCGGCAATTTGCCGCGCGCCGTGATCTCGCTGACCAGGCGCAAGGTGTCGTTGCGGAACTGCGCCACCGAATAGGCGTCGAGCGGGTCGATGATATCGATCAGGTGATGCGGCACGGCCGCAAGTTCCCCGGCGGTCGGCTTGGCCGTGCCGATATCCATGCCGCGGTAGACCAGGGCCGAGTCGACCGAGATGATTTCGGCCGGGATGGCCTGCGCGATGGCCAGGGCGGCGGCGGTCTTGCCGCTGGCCGTGGGGCCCATGATGGCGATGGCGGGGGGCAGGGAGGCAGTGTTGGTCATATTGAATCTGTATAAGGGTAGGTCGGATTAGCGCAAGCGTAATCCGACGCTGCGGAGGCGGGGCTGTTTGGTGCATGCTGTGTAATGTCGGCTTACGCTGCGCTAAGCCGACCTACGCCGACCTACGCCGACCTGCGCCGACCTACTGGCCGCGCAGGAAGAGCTTGTCCAAGGCATTGATCTCGACCTGCACCCAGGTCGGCCGCCCATGGTTGCACTGGTCGGCGCGCTCGGTGCTTTCCATCTGGCGCAGCAGGGCGTTCATTTCCTGGATCGACAAGATGCGGTTGGCGCGCACGGCCGTGTGGCAGGCGAGGGTGCCCAAGAGTTCGTTCTGGCGCTCGATCAGCACGCGCGAGCCGCCGTATTCGCGCACGTCGCGCAGCACGTCGCGCGCCAGGGTCTGCGCGTCGGCGTTTTTCAAGAGGGTCGGCACGCTGCGCACGGCCAGCGTGGTGGGCGAGAGGGCGGCGATATCGAAACCCAGCGCCTTTAACGTGTCCTGGTTTTCATTGGCGGTCGACACTTCGATCGCGTCGGCGTAGAACGTCACGGGGATCAGCAAGGCCTGCACCTGCATGTCCTGGCCCGACACCTGCGCCTGCAGCGCGTTTTTCAGCTGCTCGTAGAGGATGCGTTCGTGGGCCGCGTGCATGTCGACCAGCACCAGGCCCTTGGTGTTTTGCGCCAGGATATAAATACCGTGCAGCTGGGCCAGCGCAAAGCCGAGCGGATACTCTTCGCGCGCCATCGCTTCGGCCGAGGCGACATAGGGCTGTACTTGCGTGACGGGCGAAGGCGAACCGGCGAACAGCGCACCATAGGCGGCCGTGTCCTGGGCTACCCCTGGCGCGTCGGCAAAGAAGGGCATGCTGCCGCCAGCGGGCGCGGGCGCATAGGTATTGGTGAACTGCGCGCCGAACGACGTCTGCGTCTGTTCGCGGCGCCACAGGCCCGGCCCGCTGGTACCACCCAAGCCAGCGCCAGTATCACCGCCCAGGCTGGACGCGGCCGGCAACGGCGCCGGCACGCTGCCAAAGGCGGTGGCCGAGGTTTGCGCCAGCGCGCGCTGCACCGCGTGGAAGACGAACTGGTGCACCGAGCGGCTGTCGCGGAAGCGCACTTCGATCTTCGACGGGTGCACATTGACGTCGACCAGCGAGGGATCGAGGTCGAGCGCCAGCACATACGAGGGAAAACGGTCGCCGTGCAGCACGTCCTGGTAGGCCATGCGCACCGCGTGCACCAGCAGCTTGTCGCGCACGAAGCGGCCGTTGACATAAAAGAACTGGCCATCGGCACGCGCCTTCGACGCCGTCGGCAGGCCGGCAAAGCCGTGCAGGCGCAGGCTGCCGGCCGACTCGTCGAGCGCCAGGCGCGCTTCGGCAAAGTCATTGCCGAGGATGTGCGCGCTGCGCCTGGCCAGCTCGCTGATATTCCACTGGTCGATGGTGCGGCCATTGTGCGACAGCGAAAACGAGACGTCGGGCCGCGCCAGCGCAATGCGGCGCACGACTTCGGCGCAGTGGCCGTATTCGGTCTGCTCCGACTTTAAAAATTTGCGCCGCGCGGGGGTGTTGAAATACAGGTCCTGCACGTCGACCGTGGTGCCTGGCGCGCCCGACGAGGGCGCGACCGTGCCATTGTGCGAGCCGACGATTTCCCAGGCATGGGCCGCGTCCGCCGTGCGCGAGGTGACGGTCACGGCCGCCACCGAGGCGATCGACGCCAGCGCCTCGCCGCGAAAGCCCAGCGTCCCCACGTTTTCCAGGTCGTGCAGCGAGGCGATTTTTGAGGTGGCGTGGCGCGCCAGGGCCAGCGGCAGCTGATCCTGGGCGATGCCGCGGCCGTTGTCGGTGATCGCGATGCGTTTCACGCCGCCTTCTTCCAGGCGCACCGTGATCTGCGTCGCGCCCGAGTCGAGCGCGTTTTCCAGCAGCTCCTTGACCACCGCCGACGGCCGCTCGACCACCTCGCCGGCGGCGATTTGCGAAATCAGCTGGTCAGGCAGGGCCTGGATCGGACGGTGGGGCGTGATGGGAGCGTTCATGCCGTGATTATAGCGTGGCGCTTATTTCGCCACCTCGCGTACCGGTATCGGCGCATTGCACAAGTCCAGATGGCCGGCCTGCACCTTGCTCCACGGTCCGCCGCGGTTGCGCTGGGCTTCCAGCACGGCCTGGTAGGCGGCGCTGTCGGTGCGCATCACTTCCATTTGCACGCGCTGCTCCGCAGGCAGGCTGGCCGCCAGGCGGATCGACCTGATCGGCACGTTTTTGTCCGGGCTGTCATAAAAGCCCATCGGCCCGGCGCCGCGCGGCAGGGTCGACAGCAGGGGCATGCCGGCGACCACCCGCCCGACCACGGTGATGTCGCGGTCCAGGTGGCGCGGCGACTGGCCGATGACGGCGTACAGTTCCGTGCCGCCGCCGCTGTCGCTGCCCACGTCGCGGCCCACGCCAACGGTGGCGTAGCAGTGCGTCAGCCAGGCCGTGCCGCTTTTCGGGTCGCGCGCCGAAGGAAAGCCGTTGCTGTGACCGACTTGCGGCGCATAGCCGTCGGCGTCGGGCAGGCGCGTGAAGCTGGTGACGGTTGTCATGGGCACGGTGAATTCGCCGCGCAGGGTGCGCTGTGCGTGGCGGATGGCTTTCGGGTTCTTTTCGTCCGGGTCGCCCCATTGCGCCACCCAGTTGTCCTGCGCGCGCGTGATGGCCAGGCCGTCGTAATACTGCTCGGCCACCAGCGCCTTGATATTGGCCACGTGCTGCGGCGCGAACTCGGGTGCCAGTTCGATCACGATGCGCCCGGCCGGAATATCCATGTACAGGGTATTGGCCGGGTCCAGCGCGCGCCAGTCGGCCGGGGTGGAGGCCTTGACGGCGTCGGCCACGGTTGGTTTGGCGGGCAATTCTGCCGGCGCACGGATAGTGGCGGCGTGCAGGGACGGCAGCGCGGCGCTGATGGCGGCGGCGATGGTCAATGTCGTGAGGTGGTTCAGTCGCATGGTCTCTCCTGGCTGGCGCGGCTTGCGCCCGCTGGAAAGTGTATACCGGAATGGCAATATTTCGGAACGAAAAGCATGCTGCAAAAGCGCGCCCGCCTGTCGCGCCGCAAGGCCGCCCGGCGCCGCTTTCCTTAACCTGGCCTTAAATTGTGATGCCGCATGCCATACCCGCCCGGGCGCTGAAAAACTAATCATAAAATATCGGGCCCGGGACTGCCGTCGTACAAGCCCGGTGGTGTATGATTCCGCCGCTACCTTTAGGGAAAAAAATATGGATTTTGTGCAATTCCTCGACATGATCGTCCATGTCGACAAGACACTCGGCATCTTGATTGAACAGTACGGCACGCTCGTGTATGCGGTGTTATTTGCCATTATTTTTTGTGAAACAGGCCTGGTGGTGCTGTTTTTCTTTCCTGGAGATACGCTGCTGTTTATCGCCGGCGCATTCTGCGCGACCGGCCAGATGCACCTGGGACTGCTGATCGCCCTGCTGGTCACGGCCGCCATTACCGGCAATACCCTCAACTACTGGATAGGCGAGGCGATCGGGCAACGGGTGTTTACCCACGATTACCGCTGGATCAACAAGGACGCCATGCGCCGCACGCATGATTTTTTTGAAAAGCATGGCGGCAAGACGATTATCCTGGCGCGCTTCGTGCCGGTGGTGCGCACCTTTGCGCCATTCGTGGCCGGCATTTCCGACATGACCCATGCGCGCTTCCAGATGTACAACATCACCGGCGCCCTGCTGTGGGTGGTGGGCCTGGTGACGGCCGGCTACTTCTTCGGCAATATTCCGTGGATCCGCGACCACCTGACCCTGATCGTGCTGATCGGCGTGGGCGCGGCCGTGGTGCCGGTGGTGCTGGGCGGCCTCTGGAAACTGTACAAGAAAATGACGGCCAGGTCGGCTTGATCGCAGCAAACGGCTCCGTGGCAATCGCGCCCGGAGCCGGCTTTTCCCCTCTGTTTGTCCTGTTGTCCTTCGCCCGGCATTCAAGTTTTGGATGTTTCCAGCCGTAAACCAGAGAGTACTCTTACTTTGTGGATTTCCATGCGACACTTGAGCGCCCTGTTAGCTTGCAGCCTGGCCGTGATGACGGCGATGGCAAGCGCCAAAGATGCCCCCACGCCGCTGGTCCCCGCCGGCAAGACGGCCGCCTCGGCGTCCGCTCCCGCGTCGGCATCCGAACGCGCCGCCGCCATGAAAACCCTGACCGAGTCCGTCAAGGGCAAGCCGCCCGTCACTGTGGCGCCGACCGCGCGCGACAAGGAAGAGGCGGCCGAAGTCGATCTGTCGGCACGCATCGCGGCGCGCCTGGCCGAAATGCGCGCGACGCAAGCGGCGCGCGCGGCCGCCCGCGCCAGGCACACCACCGTCACCAAGGCCGTGCCGCCAGCGCCGCCACCGGTAGCGCGCGGCACGCACTGGTCGTACGAAGGCGACAGCGGACCGGCCAACTGGAGCAAGATCAATGTGGACTGGGGCAAGTGCGGCAGCGGCAACCGCCAGTCGCCGATCGATATCCGCGACGGCATGAAGGTCGAACTGGAGCAGATCAGCTTTGACTACCACCCGTCGTCGTTCAACGTGGTCGACAATGGCCACACGGTGCAGGTGGGCGTGGGCAGCGGCAATTACATCACGGTGCAGAACCGCATGTTCGAACTGCAGCAGTTTCACTTTCACCGGCCGTCGGAAGACCGCATCAATGGCAAGACCTATGAGATGGTGGTGCACCTGGTGCACCGCGACGCCGAAGGCCGGCAGGCGATCCTGGCGCTGATGCTCGAACGCGGCACGCCGCAGGCGACCATCCAGACCGTGTGGAACAACCTGCCGCTGGAAAAATTCGACACCATGAGCCCGTCGATACTGCTCGACCCGATGGAGATGGTGCCGGCGCGGCGCGATTATTACACCTACATGGGATCGATGACGGAGCCGCCATGCAGCGAGAACGTGCTGTGGCTGGTGATGAAGCAGCCGGTGCAGGCGTCGGCGGCGCAGATGGCGCTGTTCAGCCGGCTGTATCCCTTGAATGCGCGACCGTTACAAGCGACCAACGGCCGCATCATCAAGGAATCGAATTAAATGAAAGCGAGCTGCGTGCTGCCGTGCCACTTGGCGCCGGCGGCCAGCAGGTCCGGCTGGATCAGGGCCGCTTCGACGCAGACAAAACGCGTGTACTCGTCGTCGGCCAGGTCGGGCAGGGCGCTGGCGTCCTGGGCGCCCGGATTCCACACCACCGCATCGGTAAAGCCCTGCTGCGCCAGGCGCAGGGTGTCGCCGCCCGATTCGAGCTGCAAGGGGCCGGGCAACTGGTGATAGATGCGATCGAGCTTGCCGGCAAACTGCAGCACCTCTTCCGCCTGCAATGCGTCCGGCGGCGTCTCTTCCGAATAGCGCACGCGCTGCAGGCCGGTAATGCGCGCCTGGTCCAGCTGTTCGACGGCAAAATAGCTGTGCAGGGCGGCCGAAAACGGAAACGGCTGGCTGCCCGTGTTGTGCACGGCGAGGCTGATCTCCAGCGATGATGCCTGCACCGCCACCCGCAGGCGCAGGGCGAAGTCGAACGGCCAGGCGGCGGCGATCGCCGGCGGCAGGTCGTCCTGGGTCAAGCTGAATTCGGCCCAGGCGGCGCCGTTGTCGGTGCCGCTGGCCGCTTGCCGCCAGGTCGCCACGCGGGCAAAGCCGTGGCGCATGCCGGCGCCGCGCGCGCCGAACTGCGGGAAGATCACCGGCACGCCGCCACGGATGGCGCGGCTGCCGTCGAGTTTTGACTCCCGGCTGCAGAACAGGCGTTCGCGGCCATCGCCGCTGCGCCACGACACCAGGTGGCCGCCATACAGCGTTACCGTCGCCTGCGCGCCATCGGCGGCGCGGATGGTCACGGCCGGCAGCTGGCCAAATGTGTGCTTGCTCATGCTTGTGTTCCTGTCAGGTCATGCGGCTTTTCGCCAGCGGCGGATTTTTCGCAAAGTAGTTCTTGATGCCGGTGACGATGGCGTTGGCCATCTGGTCCTGGTAGCCGTTGTCGGTCAGCTTGGCTTCTTCTTCCGGATTGGAGATAAAGGCGGTCTCGATCAGGATGGAAGGGATGTCCGGGGCTTTCAGCACGGCGAAGCCGGCCTGCTCGACGGAGCCCTTGTGCAGGCGGTTGATGCCGCCGATTTCGCGCAGCACGGCCGCGCCCAGCTTCATGCTGTCATTGATCTGCGCCGTCGTCGACAGGTCGAGCAGCACGCTGGCCAGCTGCTTGTCGTGGTTGCCCACATTCACGCCGCCGATCAGGTCGGCCTGGTTTTCTTTATCCGCCAGCCAGCGCGCCGCGCTCGACGAGGCGCCTTTTTCGGACAGTGCAAACACCGACGAGCCGCGCGCGGTCGGCTGCACGAAGGCGTCGGCGTGGATCGAGACAAACAGATCGGCCTGCACCTTGCGTGCCTTTTCCACCCGCATGCCGAGCGGGACGAAAAAGTCGGCGTCGCGCGTAAGCATCACGCGCATGTTCGGCAGCAGTTCGAGCTTGGCTTTCAGGCGCTTGGCAATGGCCAGCACCACGTCTTTTTCACGGCTGCCACGGCGCCCGCTGGCGCCCGGATCTTCGCCGCCATGGCCAGGGTCGAGCGCGACGGTAATCATGCGCACCACTTTTTGCCCGGGCTGGGGCCGCGCTTCGGGACGCTGCTCCGGGCGCGGGTCGGGGCGCACCGCCGGCAGCGTCGGCGTGGCCGGTACGCCCGGTATCACCACGACCAGCGGCGGCTTGCCGCTGTCGGGCAGCGGCAGCGCCGGTGGCGGCGTGTGCGTGTCGGTCATCAAAGGCTTGTTCGGATCGCTCGACCAGTCGCCCTTTTCGATCATCTGCGCGATCAGGTCCGGTTCCTGCACCGGGTACAGGTCAAAGATCAGGCGGTGGTTGTAGGAGCCGGCCGGCGGCAAGGTAAACAGCTGCGGGCGCACTTCCTCCTTCAGGTCGAACACCAGGCGCACCACGTGCGGCCGGTTCTGGCCCACGCGCACCTGCTTGATATACGGGTCGTTCGACTGGATCTTGGCCACCAGGCCCTTGAGCGTGGGATTGAGTTCCAGTCCCTCGATGTCGACCACCAGGCGCTCCGGGTCTTTCACGATGAAGTGGGTGGCTTTCAGGATGCTGTCGTTTTCCAGCGTGACGCGGGTGTAGTCGTCGGCCGGCCAGACGCGCACGGCGAGAATTTGCGCCGCCATCGCCGACATCGGCGCGAACACGGACAACAGCAGGGTGCCGCCGGCCTTCAGTACCGTACGCCGTGTGACCGGCGACGATATCAAAGGTTCGGGGCGAAGGTGAGACGGTGGAGGCATGACAGACCCAATTCAGAAGACGCTTGCAATTCTACATCACGGCCCTGTCCCGCCACGCTCAGGTAAATATCGAGGTCGGCGGCGGGCAGCACCGGATACGCTTTTTCAGGCCACTCGATGATGCAGATGTTATGGCCGTCGAAGTCCTCGCGAAAACCGGCGTCGAGGAATTCTTCGGCGCTGCCCATGCGGTACAGGTCGAAGTGGATCACCTGCACGGCCTGGCCGCCCAGCTGTACCGAATACGGTTCGGACAAAGTATACGTGGGACTTTTTACATGGCCCGCATGGCCGGCCGCGTGCAGCAGCGCGCGCGTCAGGGCCGTCTTGCCGGCGCCCAGGTCGCCGTGCAGATAGATCGCCAGTCCCGGCGCCAGCGCACGCGCCAGGGCGGCGCCCAGCGCGGCCGTGCCGGCTTCGTCGTGGAGATGGGCTTTGAAGTGTTCGGTCATAGTCTTCGGTATCGCATAAAATGGAGGCAGCCTGCGCCCGCGCGCATCTGTCATTGTAACCGCCAGCGCCCCTGCCGCACTTCGTAAAGTTTCCTATGTCCGCCACCGTCACCGATCTCGCCGCTTTAGCGCACGCCATCAAGCTATGGGGGCGCGAGCTCGGTTTTGCCGAGGTGCGCATCGCCGATGTCGACCTGGCGCACATGGAGGCGCCCTTGCAGGCCTGGCTGGACGCAGGGTATCACGGCGAGATGGAATACATGGCCGGCCATGGCATGAAGCGTGCGCGTCCGGCCGAACTGGTGCCGGGCACGGTGCGCGCCATCAGCGCGCGCATGAACTACCTGCCGCCGGCGCTGGGTCCCGACTGGCGCGCACACGAAGCGGCGCGCGACGCCGACCCGTCGGCGGCCGTGATCTCGGTGTATGCGCGTGGCCGCGATTATCACAAGGTGATGCGTTCGCGCCTGCAGCAGCTGGCCGAGCGCATCAGGGGCGAGATCGGCGACTTCGGCTACCGCGTGTTCAGCGATTCGGCGCCCGTGATGGAGGTCGAACTGGCGGCCAAGGCGGGGCTGGGCTGGCGCGGCAAGCACACCTTGCTGATCAACCGCCAGGGCGGCTCCTTCTTTTTTCTCGGCGAGATCCTGGTCGACGTGCCGCTGCCGGTCGATGCGCCCGAAACGCCGCGCTGCGGCCAGTGTTCGGCCTGCATTACCGTTTGCCCGACGCAGGCGATTCTGGGGCCGCACCGGCTCGATGCGCGCCGCTGCATCTCTTACCTCACCATCGAATTGAAGGGTGCAATTCCGGTCGAGATGCGCCCGCTGATCGGCAACAAGGTGTATGGCTGCGACGATTGCCAGACCGTCTGCCCGTGGAACAAGTTCGCCCAGCGCGCCGTGGTGCCCGACTTCGACGAGCGCCATAGCCTGGGCAGCGCCGGCATGGTCGACTTGTTCGCCTGGACCGAAGAGGAATTCAACCGCCGCATGGAAGGCAGCGCGATCCGCCGCATCGGCCACGAACGCTGGCTGCGCAACCTGGCCGTCGGCATGGGCAATGCGGCGGCCAAGGCCAAAGGCCAGCCCGATATCGTGGCGGCGCTGCTGTCGCGGCGCGACCATCCGTCGGCAATCGTGCGTGAACATGTGGCGTGGGCGCTGGCCCTGCACGGCGTGGAGTGAAACGGTTACATTTCTTTTTCTTGACTTATCGATATATCGTTATAAAATGACGATACCTACTAACGATATATCTTTAAAGAAGAGAAAACATGAGAAACTCACAGCACACAGAACACGGCCAGCATCGCCATCACCACCACCACCATCATCAACACGAGCGCATGGAACTGCACGGCCGCGGCCCGCGCGGCGGCGGCTTTGACGGCGGCGAACGCGGCGACGGCATGGGCCGTGGCGGTCCTGGCGGGCGCGGCGAACGCGCCGAACGCGTGTTTGGCCGCGGCGACCTGCCTTTGATCGTGCTGGCGCTGATCGAAATCAGCCCGCGCCATGGCTATGAAATCATCAAGGCCATCGAAGAGCGTTGCGCCGGCGCCTATGCCCCGAGCCCGGGCGCCGTCTACCCGACCTTGACCTTGCTCGAAGAACAGGACCAGGTGACGTCGTCCGACAGCGGCAGCGGCAAGAAGCTCTACACCATCACCGAACCGGGCCGCGCTCACCTCGATGCCAACCGCGCGCAGGTCGACGGCATTTTCGCCCGCCTCGACATGGTGGCCCGCATGCAGGCGCGCCGCGCGCTGCCCGAACGCCTGCACCAGGCCATGCACACGCTCAAGCACGCGCTGCTGCTCAATAAAACCAGCTGGAGCGAGGAGCAGACGGAACGGGTCGCCGCCATCCTGGAAAAAGCCGCCAACGACATCGTCGACAGCCACTGAACCCCACCGACCAAGGACAGGACATGACAGACGCATCCAGCACTCCCCAGCGCACGCACACCATCGAACGCCTGCGCCATGCATTGAAACTGCGCGTACTGACGGTGGTGCGCACCGAAGAACTGACGGCGCACATGCGCCGCATCATCCTGGCCGGCGCCGACCTGGACGGCTTTGTGTCGCCCTCGCACGACGACCACGTCAAATTGTTTTTCCCGGCGCCCGGCGACACGCAGCCGGTGTTGCCGGCGCTGGGCCAGGGCGCCAATCCGATCGAGTACGCCGAAGGCGCGCGTCCGGTCGCGCGCAACTACACGCCGCGCCGCCACGACCCCGTCAAGGGCGAACTCGAGATCGACTTCGTGCTGCATGGCGACGGGCCGGCGTCGACCTGGGCCGCGCAGGCGGCGCCAGGCCAGACCCTGGGCGTCGGTGGTCCACGCGGCTCGATGGTGGTGCCGCTCGACTTCGACTGGTATGTGCTGGTCGGCGACCAGACGGCGCTGCCGGCGATCGCCCGCCGCCTGGAGCAGCTGCCGGCCGGCGCGCGCGCGATTGCAGTGATTGAAACCGTCGACGATGGCGAGCAGCTGGCGCTCGAATCTCGGGCGCAGGCCGATTTCCACTGGGTCGGGCGCAATGGCCGCCAGGGTGCGCTATTGCTGGAAGCGCTGCAGCGGATCGCCTTGCCGCAGGACGGCGACGGTTTTGTGTGGGTGGCGTGCGAGCATGCGCAGGTAAAGGGTTTGCGCGCTCATTTCATCGACGCCGGCGTGCCCAGGCAGCATTTGCATGTGGCCAGTTACTGGAAGCATGGGGCGGCCGAGCATCATGAACGTCACGACGAGTAATCAAGGCCAGGATCAACAGCGGGCCGGAGACGCGGGCCCGAGAAAATGCCGATGGCGGCGTTGCAGCTCCTCGCCGTACATGCGTACTGTCTTCGTCGCTGCGCCTTGCCCTCGACATTTTTCAGGCCCGCTTGGCCCGGTGTGCCCGTGCTGGCGACCAAGGTTGTAATTCGCTTTGCGGGTGTACTCAAGGCGCAGGGACGCTAACTTGACGGCCAAGGTTCTACTTCAACAACCCCGCCAGCTCCACCGCCGTCTTGACCTGCATCTTGTCGAAGATATGCGCGCGGTGCACTTCCACCGTGCGCATGCTGATGCCGAGTTTGTCGGCCACCACCTTGTTCATCTTGCCGGCCAAAATCAGGTCCAGCACTTCGCGCTCGCGCGTCGACAGGGTGGCCAGGCGGGCGTGCACGGCGGCCAGTTCGCCGGCCTGGCGCGAGCTGGCCAGGCCCTGCTGCACCCGGTCCATCAGGTCGTTGTCGTTGAACGGCTTTTCAAAGAAATCGAGGGCGCCGCGTTTCAGGCTGTCGACCGCCATCGGCACGTCGCCATGGCCGGTCAGGAAAATCACCGGCAGGCGCGCCGCCAGGTCGCGCTTGACCAGCAGGTCGAACAGGGCGATGCCGTTCATGTCGGGCATGCGCACATCGAGCAGCACGCAGTCGCCCTGTTCGTCAAAGCTGCCGTCGAGGCTGTCGAGGAACTGCTGTGCGCTGGCGTAGCTGCGTGCCTCGATGCTGCGCGAGGCGGCCAGCCAGGACAGGGAATCGCGCACTACTTCTTCGTCGTCGATAATATGCAGCATGGTCTCTCCGGTGACAGCGCTCGCTGTCGTTATGCGTTGGTCGCGTGATACGTTACGGTGCGCGGCACGGCCGGCACGCTGAAGGTGAAAATCGTGCCGCCGGCAGGATTGGGCGCAAAGGTCAGGGCGCCGCCATGGAACTCGATGGCGGTGCGGCAGATATTGAGGCCCATGCCCATGCCTTCGGCCTTGGTCGAGAAAAACGGCGAAAACAGCCGTTCGGCCACATCCTTCGGTATGCCATGGCCCTGGTCGATCACGTCCACCGTCACCATTTCCTGCTGCGCGTCGTAACTGGCGCGCAGGCGCATGATACGCCGTCCGGGCGCCGCGTCCTGCATCGCTTCGATGGCGTTGCGCGTCAGATTCAGCAGCACCTGTTCGATCATCACCGGATCGGCATGCAGCAGCGGCAGCTCGGGCGCGATCTCTTCGACGACGGTGACATAGAATTTGCGCGCCTGCAGGTCGATCAGCGCGCGGATGCCGTCGACCAGGCTGCGGATGGCGATGTCCTGGCGCTGCGGTTCGCTCTTGCGCACGAAATCGTGCACGCTGCGGATGATCTGGCCGGCCCGCTGCGCCTGCGCGCTGGCCTGTTCCAGCGCCGGTTTCAGGATAGTGGTTTGCACCGGCTGGCCGCTGTCGCTGGCCCGGTTGATCAGGTTCAGCGCGCCGGTGGTATAGCTGGAAATGGCCGCCAGCGGCTGGTTCAGCTCATGCGCCAGCATCGACGCCAGCTCGCCCATGGTGGCCAGGCGCGCGCTGGTCTGCAGCTTTTCCTGCTGCTGGCGATTGAGTTCTTCCACCCGCTTGCGGTCCGAGATATCGAGCACGGAACCCATCCAGCCGGTCTGCTTGCCGTTCTTGTCGACCAGCGGCGCTTCGAAGATCAGCACCGGCACGCGGGTGCCGTCGGGGCGCTGGAAATGGGTTTCAAATTGCGGCGTGACATTGCCGGCCAGCGCCTTGGCAAAGCGCTGCTGGTATTCGTCCATCGCCTCGGGCGCCCAGTAGGGCATCGGCGGCAGGCGGCCGAGGATTTCTTCCGAGCTGTAGCCGACCATCTGGCAGAACGCCGGATTCACATACGTCACGCGTCCTTCCAGGTCGCGCGCGCGCATGCCGGTGACCAGCGAATTTTCCATCGCCGTGCGAAACAGCATCTGCTGGCGCAGCGCGCCTTCGGCCGTCAGGCGGCGCGAGATATGGCGCCACAGGGCCAGCAAGCTCCACAGCAAACCGAGCGACAGCGCGATCACCGAGCCGACCAGCAGATTGGGCAGCAGCTTGGGCTGGCTTTTCACGCTGTCGGTAAACAGGGTGATGTTCGCGCCCGGCACGTCGAGCGCGCGTTTGTGGGTGTACACGCCGTGGCCGGGGCCGGCGGCGGCGCGCCGCGCCAGCACCTTGTCGTCGCGGTCGATCAGCGAGATCTGGTTGTCCTGGGCGAACCACCAGGGTACCATTTCATCGAGCAGGCTGCTGACCTGGTAGGTCGCCACCAGGCTGCCGATATACTGCTGGCCGCCGAACAGCGGCTGGTGGTAGTCCATCAGCATGGCGCCGGGCGGCGCGTCGGGAAAGCCGCTCTGCTGCGCCGGCTGGGCGTACTGGCCCCGGTGCAGGCGGCGCGCATTGTCGCCGGCCGTCAGCGACAGCGCCGAAAAGTGGGTTTCCTGGCTCAGGGTATGGTCGCTCGAGGCGCGCACCTGGCCGCTCGTGTCGAGCCAGATCACGCGCTGCAGTTCGCGCCCGTTGCGCAGCATCTGCTGCAGCCGCTCGTGCACGCCGGCCGGCGGCACCGTGCCCTTGGCGATATCGGTGCCCAGGTTGAACAGGCTTTCCTCGTTGCGCGCCAGCTGGAAGCGGATGGTCTGCTCGACCCATAAGGTATCGGCGATCAGCTGCTCCTGGCGCTCGTTGCTTTCCATCTGGCGCGCCTGCCATGGCAGCCAGAACAGCACGGACAGGAACAGCAGCAGCAGCAGTACCGGCAGCAGCCAACGCACGGGGCTGGTAAACTGCAGACGGCGCGCGAAGGTGGGCGGATTTTTCATGGCTCGCAGGGTAGCGCGTTCTCGGGGTGGTGCCAGTGTGGTTAACCACACTGGCTTAATTCCATTATTTCGCACATTATCGGCGCAGATCCATAATAAGGCATCTGTTTTCGCCACGGAGACTGCAATGCACATCAAATCCATGCTGGCCCTGTCATGGCTGGCGATCGGTACCGGCGCGGGCAGCCATGCCGGCGCGCAAGCGCCCATCGTCATCAAATTCAGCCACGTGGTGGCGCCTGATACGCCCAAGGGCCAGGCCGCCGAACGCTTCAAGCTGCTGGCCGAAAAAGCCACGCGCGGCAAGGTCCGCGTCGACCTGTATCCGAACAGCCAACTGTATAAAGACAAGGAAGAACTCGAAGCGCTGCAGCTGGGGGCGGTGCAGATGCTGGCGCCCTCGCTGGCCAAGTTCGGCCCGCTGGGCGTGAAGGAATTCGAAGTGTTCGACCTGCCGTATATCTTCCCCACCAAGACGGCGCTGTACAACGTCACCGAAGGCGATATCGGCAAGGGCCTGCTGAAAAAACTCGAACCGAAGGGCATCACCGGCCTGGCCTACTGGGACAATGGCTTCAAGGTGATGTCGGCCAACCGCCCGCTGCACCATCCGGCCGACTTCAAGGGGCTGAAGATGCGCATCCAGTCCTCGAACGTGCTCGACGCGCAGATGCGCGCGCTGGGCGCCAATCCGCAGGCGCTGGCGTTTTCGGAAGCGTATCGCGCGCTGCAGACGGGCGTGGTCGACGGCACCGAAAACCCGCCGTCCAATATGTATACGCAAAAGATGCACGAGGTGCAGAAACACATGACGGTGTCGAACCACGGCTACCTGGGCTACGCCGTCATCGTCAACAAGAAGTTCTGGGACGGCCTGCCGTCGGATATTCGCAGCCAGCTGGAAAAGGCGATGAAGGAGGCGACCACGTTTGAAAAGGCGATCGCCCAGAGTGACAACGACAAGGCGCTGGAATTGATACGCAAGAGCGGCAAGACACAGATCTATACCCTGAGCGTGCAGGAACAGGCCGAATGGCGCCGCGCGCTGGCGCCGGTGCAGAAAACCATGGAACAGCGGATCGGCAAGGAGTGGATTTCGGCCATCAACCGCGAAAGCGCAAAATAAGCCATCGGCAATTGTGACAAATTCGTGACATACCACAGTTTGTGGCTGTCCCGCCAGTGCCTTTTGCATGGCGGACACGGCTCCCTTTGATGGTGCAAAAAAAGTCGATCCTGAAGATTAAATACGTTATGATGGGCAGCCTTACGGGGAAACACGTATAAGCTTATACGGGCCGGTCGCAAGGAAACAGTACAGAATTGGTCACAAAGTTGGTGGGGGAGTGGCTATAAAAACGGTATTGATGCCGGGGATATATTGAGGAGACACACGTTTCACAGAAGTTGTTGAGTCATAGCTGTCTGCGGCCACAAGCTTGCACCGGCGGACCCAAACGACCGGGAACGTGAAGCAATACTTGAAGCGCACCAGCTGGTGCGCTTTTTTTTCGTCCGCCGCAAACCGCCACCGGCCCGGCCCTGGTGCATGCATAATCGTGTGTGCGCCACTTTCTGGTGCATATCAAGCCAGTCCAAGTTGTATATTTGCCACATTTAATGTTTTGATCGCGACCGCGCCAATGATGAACAGCCTGCTTGCGCCCGACAACGCCACCCTGATCGACGAATTTTGCGACAGCCTGTGGCTGGAAGACGGCCTGTCGAAAAACTCGCTCGACGCCTACCGGCGCGACATGCGCCTGTTCGCGCGCTGGCTGGAGGTGAACCGTCCCGGGCGCGACAGCCTGTTCGATGTGGCCACCGGCGACATCGAAGCCTATTTCGCCGCCCGCCACGACGACAGCAAGGCGACCTCGTCGAACCGCCGCCTGTCGGTGCTCAAGCGCTTTTACCAGCTGGCGCTGCGCCAGAAGCGGATCGAGGCCGACCCTTGCCTCAAGCTGGTGTCGGCCCGGCAGCCGACGCGCTTTGTCCATACCTTGAGTGAAGCGCAGGTCGAAGCGCTGCTGGCCGCGCCGGACGTGTCCACGCCGCTGGGCCTGCGCGAGCGCACCATGCTCGAACTGATGTATGCGAGCGGCCTGCGGGTGTCCGAACTGGTGGACCTGAAAGCGGTGGAACTGAGCCTGAACGACGGTGTGTTGCGCATTACCGGCAAGGGCGACAAGACGCGGCTGGTGCCGTTCGGCGAGCAGGCGCGGCGCTGGATCGAGCGCTACCTGAAGGACGCGCGCGCCATCATCCTCGACGGCCAGATGGATGACGCCTTGTTCGTCACGCGCCGTGGCGGCGCCATGACGCGGCAGATGTTCTGGGTGATTATCAAGAAACACGCGATGAACGCCGGCATCACGGCGCCCTTGTCGCCGCACACCTTGCGCCACGCATTTGCCACCCATTTGCTGAACCACGGTGCGGACTTGCGCGTGGTGCAATTGTTATTGGGCCATTCCGATATTTCCACCACCCAGATCTATACGCACGTGGCGCGCGAACGCCTGAAACTGCTGCATGCCGCGCATCATCCGCGGGGCTGAAAATTTTGCATTTGGCCCAACTGCGTCATAATGTGGTTAGTGCGCATATCTGTCACAACAAAACATTAAAGAGGTAGTAAATGGCCAAGACAAATTTCCAATACGAAAAACGGCAAAAAGAGCTGGAAAAGAAAAAGAAAGCCGAGGAAAAAGCCAGGCGCAAGCTGGAAGCGAAAAACAATCCGAAGCCGGCCGATGGCGCCGAAGGCGAAGACGGCGAAGACGCTGACGATGCCGATGCCGAAGAGGCCACCGGCGACGACGCACCGGCCCAGCCGCAGTAACTTTTCCGTTCCTCTCCGGCGCGCCATCAGCGCGCCGGCTGTCGTTCTTCCCTTACAGCACCGGCCGACGGCCGATGGCCAGTTGCAGCTGCGCGCTGGCATAGGCGGCATCGGCGCGCGCCTGCAGATAGCCTTGCCAGGCATCGTCGGCCGAGCGCTGCGCCGCCAGCCACTCCAGCAGCGAGGCGTTGCCGCTGAAGTAGGACAGGCGCAGGCCATCGACCACCTTTTGCGCGTCGGCCAGCACGCCGTCGCGGTAGCGCGCCAGCTTGTCCTGCGCCGCGTGCAGTTGCAGCTGTGCCGCGCGCACCTGGATCTGCGCCTGCAGTTCGGCCTGGCGCAGCGCCAGCATCGCCTGCGTCACGCCCGCTTCGGCCTGCACCACGTCGCCATGGTCGCGCCGCGACAGCGCAATCGGCACCGCCAGCGTCAGCGTCACGGCGCGCGAACGGGCCGCGCCATCGACCGGCGCGCCATTGCCATCGACGCCATCATGGTAGCCGCGCACGGCCGACAGGCCCAGGGTGACGGTCGGGTCGACCGAGCGGTTGGCGCGCACCAGGGCCGCGCCGTCGCGTTGATTGTCCAGCGCGGCGCGCGCGATGCGCACGTCGCTGCGCGCCTCGAGTGCCTGCGCCAGCAGGGCGCTGGTGGCGCCGCCGTCAAAGCTGGCCACCTCGCAGGCCAGTTGCGCCTGCGGGAATACCTCCTCCAGTGGCTTGCCCAGCAGCGGCGACAAGGCCAGCTGCGCGCCTTGCGCATCGCTGCGCGCCTGCAGCAGCTCGGCCCGGAACTGGTCGCGTTCGACGCGCGACTGCAGCAGTTCGATGCCGCCCACGTCGCCCGCCTTGCGCCGCACCTCGTTGGCGGCCACCACTTTCGACAGCGCCGCCAAGGTTTGCTCCTTGCGCGCGGCCACGTCGCGCGTGCGGCAGGCCTCCGTAAAGGCCGCCGCGCTGCTCGCATACAGCGCGCTTTTGAAGCCGGCCACGGTTTCCTCGGCCAGCGCCACATTGCTGTGCGCGGCCTTGATGCGCGCGTCGCGCTTGCCGCCCGTCTCGATCGTCATCGACAGCGCCGGCGTCCAGGTAAGGGGGTGGCGCGGCAGCGAGCGCACCGCCTCGCGCCCCGCGCCCAGCGAAAATTGCGGGTCGGGGCGCAGGCCGGCGATGCCGATGCCGGCCTTGGCCGAGGTGATGCTTTGCTGCTGCGCCTGCAGTTCCAGGCTGTTGTGCTCGACGGCCGACAGATAGGTATCAAAACTCAGTGGCGCGGCCATGGCGCCGGGGGCGGCCAGCCAGGCCGCCAGTAGCCAGTTAAAGCGTGTCATGCGTAACTCCTTCGGTATGGGTCTGGCGCGCGGTTTTTTGGGCGACATGGGCCTCGATCAGGTAATACAAGGCCGGCAACAGCAGCAGCGTCAGTGCGGTGGCCGTCACCAGGCCGCCCACCACCACCGTGGCCAGCGGGCGCTGCACGTCGCTGCCCAAGCCCGTGGCCAGCATGGCCGGCGTCAGCCCCAGGGCGGCCACGGTGGCCGTCATCAGCACCGGGCGCATGCGGTCGCGCGCGCCTTCGAGCACGGCCTCGCGCAGGCTCTTGTGTTCCTGGCTGCGCAGCCGGTTGAGCTGGGCCAGCATCAGCACGGCGTTCAATACGGCCACGCCGAACAGGGCGATAAAGCCGACCGCGCTCGATACGTTCAGGGTCATGCCGCGCAGGTGCAGCGCGGCCAGGCCGCCCAGCATGGCCAGCGGCACGGCCAGCAGCACCAGCGCCGGCTGGCGCAGGTTGTGGAACTGGCAGAACAGCAGCAGGAACATGGCGCCCAGGGTCATCGGCAGGATGATGGCCAGGCGGCTTTGCGCGCGCTGCAGATTCTCGAACTGGCCGCCCCATGCCATGCTGATGCGCTGATGGTCGTAGGGCACGGCCTGTTCCAGCAGCGGGCGCGCCTCGGCCAGGAAGCTGGCCAGGTCGCGGCCACGCGCGTTCAGGCGCACGATGATGTGGCGCCGGCCCATTTCGCGCACGATCACGCTCTCGCCCGAGGTGGTGCTGATTTTGGCCACCTGCGCCAGCGGGATGCGCGCGCCATTGGCGGCCGTCAGCATCAGGGCGGCGATGGCGTCGGGGCTCGAGCGCATGGCTGGCGGGAAGCGCACGGCGATGTCGTAGCTTTTCTCGCCCACGTACAGCTGGCCGATGGGCGCGCCGCCGATGCCGGTCGAGATCAGGTCGGCCACGTCGGCCGCGTTGATGCCGTAGCGGGCGGCGGCGGCGCGGTCGAGTTCTACCTTCAGGTTGGGCAGCGGCGGCTCGACGTCGACCGCCACGTCGGAGGCGCCCGGTACGGTGCGCAGCACCTTGGCCACCTGGCCGGCCAGGGTGCGTACTTCACCCAAGTCATTGCCGAAGATCTTGACCGTCAGGTCGCTGTGCGCGCCCGACAGCTTGTCCTGCACGCCGTCGATCATCGGCTGCATGAAGGCCACCGTGTAGCCGGGCATGCGCGCAAAGCGCTCGTTCATTTTGGCGATCAGATCCTGCTTGCTCATGCCCGATGGCCAGCTTTTATACGGCTGCAGGCCGACGCTCGCTTCGATATGCGACGGCGTCCAGTAATCGGTGCCGTCGTCGTTGCGCCCGGTCTGGGTGACGATGGTCGACACCTGCGGAAACTCCAGCGCGGCGCGCCGCAGTTCGCTGGCCATGAGGGCCGCTTTCTCCAGCGTGATCCCGGGCGGCATCTGCACCTGCAGCCACAGGGAGCCTTCGTCGAGATAGGGCAGGAAGTCGCGGCCGATGGTCGCGCCCAGCAGCGCCAGGCCCGCCAGCGAGGCGGCGCACACCATCACCACCCAGCGTTTGCCGCCCACCGCACGGTCGAGAAAGCGGCCGTACAGCGTGCCCAGTTTTTCCAGCGCGCGGTTATGGAACATGGGGCGCGGCTTGCGCAGCGCGATCCAGGCCAGTCCCGGGATCAGCACCAGCGCCACCACCAGCGCGCCGACCAGCGCCGCGCCGACCGCATAGGCCATCGGCGAAAACAGCTTGTATTCGATGCGCTGGAAGGCGAACAGCGGCAAATACGCGGCGATGATGACGGCCATGCCGAACATGATCGGGCGCGCCACCTGCAAGGTCGCCTCGATCGCATCGTTGATGGTCAAGGCCCGCTGCTGCTCGCGCTCGCGGCGGCGCAGCAGGTTTTCCAGCACCACCACCGAGCCGTCGACCAGGATGCCGAAGTCGATCGCCCCCAGTGACAGCAGGTTGGCGGGAATTTTGAAGTGATGCATGAAGATAAAGGCGATCAGCAGCGCCAGCGGTATCGTCAGCGCGACGATGGCGGCCGCGCGCGGGCTGCCCAGGAACAGCAGCAGCACCAGGGCGACCAGCAGCATGCCTTCGCCCAGGGTCGCGCCGACCGTGTGCAAGGTGGCGTCGATCAGCGAGCTGCGGTCCAGGTACGGCACGATTTTGACGTCTTTCGGCAGCACCCGCATATTGAGCTCGTCAACGGCCGCATGGATGCCGGCCAGCGCCTCGGACGGATTGAAGTCCTTCAGCAGCAGGGTGATGCCCTCGATGGTGTCGGGATTGCTGTCCTTGCCGAGGATGCCGCGCCGCTCGACGTTGCCGTAGGCGAGCTTGCCCAGGTCTTTCAACAGCACCGGCACGCCATTTTTCGAGCTCACCACCACATTGCCCATGTCGTCGAGTGTATGCAGCAGGCCCACGCCGCGCACCACATAGGACTGCTGGCCACGGTCGATCACGCTGCCGCCGCCGCTGAGATTGTTGGCGTTGATGGCATCCTTGACCTGGGCCAGCGACAGGCCGTAGCTCGACAATTTTGCCGGGTCGAGCTCCAGCATGAATTGCGTTGTCAGGCCGCCAAAATTGCTGACGTCGGCCACGCCGCGCACCTGCTGCAGGCGCGGGATCACGGTCCAGAACTGCAGTTCGGACAATTCGCGCAGGCTGCGCGTTTTCGATTCCAGCGTATAGCGGTAGATCTCGCCGGTGGGCGAGGTGTACGGGTCGAGCGCCGGCTTGGCGCCATAGGGCAGGTTGACGGTGGCCATGCGCTCCTGCAGCCGCTGGCGCGTGAAGTAGCCGTCGCTGCCGTCCTCGAACACCACGGTCACCAGCGACAGCGCGAACAGGCTGCGCGTGCGCAGCACATGCATGCCGGGCGTGCCCAGCAGCGCGCGTTCGAGCGGAATCGTGATCTGCTGTTCGATTTCCTCGGCGCCCAGGCCCGGCACTTGCGTGACGATCTGCGAGGTGACGTCGGCGATATCGGGATAGGCTTCGATGGGCAGCTGCCGCCAGCTGTAGACGCCGTAGATGGCGACAAACAGCAGCACCAGCCAGACGATGCCGCGCCGCTGGCAGCAGGTGGCGATCAGGCGATCAATCATTGAGCAGCACTCCTTCCTTGACCACGATGCGCTCGCCCGGCCGCAGGCCCGAGACGATCTCCACCTGGCCGTCGTGGCTGGCGCCCACCTGCACCACCTTTGGCACAAAATGCAGCGCCGTGCGTTCGACCATCACGCGCGTGTCCAGCCCGCCTTGCAGCAGGGCCGACGCCGGCACCACGATGGCGCGCCGGCTCGCGCCGGTAAAAGCGGCGCGCGCGAACATGCCCGGCTTGAAGGCGCCAGCGCGGTTGTCGATGGCAACGCGCACCTTGACCGTGCGCGTCTCGGCGTCGAGCACCGCGCCCACATAGGCGACCTTGCCGTCGAACGACTTGCCGGGCCAGGCATCGACCTTGATGCGCGCGGCCTGGCCGACGGCCACCTGCGCCAGGTCTTTTTCGGCCACATTGGCCGACAGCCAGACCGTCGACAGGTCGGCCACCGTCATCACGGGGGCGTTGATATCGTTCCAGTAGCCGCCCTGGGCGCCGTCCATGGCGATCACGGTGCCGGCAATCGGCGAGCGCAGCACGTAGTCGCGGCGCGAACCGCGTGCGCCGGCGCCGGCGCCATATTGGGCCAGCTTGTCGGCGCTGGCCTGGGCGTCGCTACTGGCCTGGTCGTAGCTTGCCTGCGCCGCTTCATAGTCCTTGCGCGCGGCGATTTCCGCCTCGAACAGGGTCTTCTGGCGCTGCAGTTCCTGGCGCGCCTGCAGCAGCGCCGAACCGGCCTTGCCGTGCTCCGCGTAGGCCGCGCTCAGTTCGGCCGAGTCGAGCGTAAACAGCGCGTCGCCAGCCTTGACGCTGTCGCCGAGGCTGCGCTGCAGATGCGTGATGCGCCCGGCCACGGGCGGCGTGATGCGCACCAGTTTTTCCGGCATCGCCTCAATGCTGCCCGGCGCCTCGGTCTCGGTGGCGATCTCGCGTTCGAGCACCGGTTCGACCTGCAGGCGCTGGCGCAGCGGCGCCATCTTGTTCACTTCGATGCTGCCATCGTCCAGATGGCGCAGTTGCGCCTGCGGCTGGGCCGCCTCGGTGGCCTTGCCGCAGCCGGCCAGGCCGGTGCAGGCGAGTGCGGCGGCCAGGGCGCATGCGCCCATGGCCATGGCGTTGGGGGTGGTCGTGTTCATCCCGTGTTTCCTTGTTGTTGGTCGTGATGGGGGCATGCGGGGATGCCGTGCCCAGGCGGGCAGTAGAATGCGGTGGTCAAAACAGCGCCCGGAAAGCATAGCAAGGTGGTCCTGAAGATGCTCCCAAGAAAGCCTGAATCCTTCTTCAGGTTTGGTTGGCACAGGATGCGGCGCGGTAAAATGGCCGTCGGTACAACGGCGGCGCAACACGAAAGGCAGGCATGAGAATCCTCTTGGTGGAAGACGACCGCAAGGCGGCGCGGCTGCTGGCGCGCGGCTTGCAGGAAGAAGGGTTTGTGGTCGATGTGGCGCACAGCGCCGAAGAGGGCGAGGACGAAAGCTACGCCGTCGACTACGACCTGATCGTGCTCGACTGGATGTTGCCGGGCAAGCAGGGCATCGACTTTTGCCGCGACCTGCGTGCGCGTGCGATCCAGACGCCGGTGCTGATGCTGACCGCGCGCGACGCCACCGCCGACCGCGTCGCGGGCCTGAACACGGGCGCCGACGACTACCTGACCAAGCCTTTCGAATTCGAGGAACTGCTGGCGCGCATCCGCGCGCTGCTGCGCCGCTCCGACATCAGCCGCCCGCTGGTGCTGGCGCTGGCCGACCTGACGCTCGATCCGGTCAGCCACCAGGTCACGCGCGCCGGCGCGCCGCTGGTGCTCACGCCCAAGGAATACGCGATTCTGCTGATATTGCTGCGCCAGGCGGGCGAGGTGGTCAGCCGCGCCCGCCTGGCCGAGCAGATCTGGCAGGCGGACCTGATCGGCATCGACAACCTGATCGACGTCCATGTGCGCAATTTGCGCGGCAAGGTCGATGCGCCGGGCATGGCGCAGCTGATTCATACGGTGCGCGGGCGCGGCTTCCGCCTGGCGGAAAACAGCGGTGGTTAGCTTTCGCAAGCGCTTGCTGCTGGTGCACCTGGCGGTGATTTCGGCGATCGTCGCCTGCACCGCGCTGGCCGGCTACTGGGGCCTGTCGCGCGCCGTGCATGGCCAGCTCGATGCGGCCCTGCTGGCGCTGGGCGAGACGGAGATGGCGATGCTGCCGGCCGCGCCGCGCCAGCCGGTCAAGGTGCACGAGGTGTTGTCTGGCGCGTCGCCGCCGTCGCTGGTACGGCTCGACCGCCTGGTGCAGATCATCGACGGCCAGGGCCGCGTGCTGGCGCGCAGCCGCAACCTGGAAGCGGCGCAGCTGCCGGCCGACGCCGCCCTGCTGGCGCGCCTGGCCGCCGGCCAGACCGTGTTCGAGACCCTGCCCCGCTTCGGCGAGGAGCCGGTGCGCATGGTGTCGATTCCCGTGCGCGGTTCCAACGAGCGTCTGGCGGTGCAGGTGGCCGGATCGCTCGACGACGTCAACCGCGTGCTGGGAGCGGCCACCTTGCTGTTCGGCGCGCTGGCGCTGGCGCTGCTGGCGGCGGTTGGCCTGGCCGGCGAAATGCTGGCGCGCCGCGTGCTGGGCGCCATCGACGACGTGGTGCGCCAGGCGCGCTCGATCGGCGAGGCCAGCCTGGACCAGCGCCTGGCCCATGCCGGCACCCAGGATGAAATCGGCCGCCTGGTCGACACCCTGAACGCCATGCTCGACCGGCTGGAAAACGGCTATGAG
The DNA here is from genome assembly GCF_001677885.1 of Janthinobacterium psychrotolerans. Lineage (GTDB taxonomy): Bacteria > Pseudomonadota > Gammaproteobacteria > Burkholderiales > Burkholderiaceae_D > Janthinobacterium > Janthinobacterium psychrotolerans. The sequence continues at coordinate 266,012 of NZ_LOCQ01000060.1, forward strand.
GCGCAGCGCCGCTTCACGGCCGACGCCTCGCACGAATTGCGCTCGCCGCTGTCGCGCCTGCGCACGGAAATCGAAATCACCCTGCGCCGCCCGCGCGACACGCCCGACTATGTCGCTGCGCTGGCGTCCTGCCTCGACGAGGTGCAGCGCCTGACCACCCTGGTCGAAGAGCTGCTGATGCTCACGCGGCTCGATGCGGGCCAGGAGCGCAATGCGCTCGAAACCGTGGATCTGGCGCCGCTGGCGCGCGCCGCCGCACGTCGCCTGGACAACGTGGCGGCGCAGCGCGGCATCCGCATCGTGTTCGATGAAGGCGCGCCCGTGCATGCGCGCGTGGCGGCCGGCCCCGCCGACCTGGTGCTGGCCAACCTGCTCGACAACGCCGTGAAGTTTTCGCCACCCGACAGCCTGATCACCGTGCACGTGACGCGCGACGGTGCCGATGCGCTGGTCGGCGTGGCCGACGCCGGCGCCGGCATCGGCGTGGAAGACCTGCCGCACCTGTTCGAACGCTTTTACCGCGGCGCCCAGGCGCGCGCGGGCGAAGCGCCCGGCTTCGGCCTGGGCCTGGCGCTGTCGCAGGCCATCGTGCATGCCTACGGCGGGCGCATCGAAGCGAGCAACCGGCCTGGCGGCGGTGCGCTGTTTACCATGCGCCTGCCCGCTTCAGGCTGAAGCCCTCTCGGGCAGCCGCCGCGTCGTCCCCGCCAGTGCGGGGACGGTGAAGGCGATCTTGGACTGCTTAGTGTGCTTAATGTGCCTTGCCGACGACCGCGAGCTTGCCGTCGTCTTCGGGCTCGTGCTCGCCGCCGCCAAAGAAGCGCGCCGCGCGCTTGCCCAGGCTGTCGAGGTAGGTGTAGGCCACCGGCACCACCACCAGGGTCAGCAGGGTCGAGGTGAGCACGCCGCCGATCACGGCGCGCCCCATCGGCGCCTGCGATTCGCCGCCGTCGCCCATGCCAATCGCCATCGGCAGCATGCCGAACACCATCGCCAGGGTGGTCATCAAAATCGGCCGCAGGCGCACCTGGCCCGCTTCCATCAGCGCTGCGAACTGCCCCAGGCCTTCGCGCTGGCGCTGGTTGGTAAAGTCGACCAGCAGGATGGCGTTTTTCGTCACCAGCCCCATCAGCATGATAAAGCCGATCACCGAGAAGATATTCAGGGTGCTGCCGGTGATTAACAGGGCCAGCAGCACGCCGATCAGGGAGAGCGGCAGCGACACCATGATGGCGATTGGCTGCAAAAAGCTGCCGAACTGCGAGGCGAGCACCAGGTAGATGAAGATCACGGCGATCCCCAGCGCCATCATCGCGCCGCCCATGGTTTCGGCCATCTGCTGCGCATTGCCGGCCACGTCGAAGCGCACGCCCGGTGGCAGCGCGATCGACTTGATGGCCTTTTGCACATCGGCGTCGACGTCGCCGGCCGGGCGCCCCTGCACGCCGGCATAGATGGCGACCCGGCGCTGCAGTGCCTGGCGTTTCAATACCTGCGGACTGGACGAGGGCACGAAGTCGACCACCTGGCGCAGCGGGATCATGATCGGCTTGCCGCTGGCGTCGAGTTTGCTGGACGCCAGCGACAGGTCGGCCAGGTCGGCCACCTTCTGGCGGCCCGACTTGGGCAGCTGCACGTTGACGTCGTAGTTCTGGCCGTCGGACGCCAGCCAGTGGCTGACCGTGTCGCCGGCCACAAACGGGCGCAGCGCATTGCCGATCTGCTGCACCGACAGGCCCAGGTCGCTGGCCAGTTCGTTGTTGATCTTGATGGTGGTCGACGGGTTGGCGCCTTCCTGGCTGTATTCCATGTCGGCCAGGCCCTTGATGGCGCGCATCTTGTCCATCAAGGTGTGGGCCACCGCATCGAGCTTGCCTTCATCGGTGCCGAGAATGGCGATAAAGATCGGCCGCTGGCCCACCGACAGGGTGATGCCGGCGATCGGCGCCAGGCGCTCGCGGATCAGTTTTTCCAGTTCCTGCTGCGAGCGGCGCTGGTGGGTTTTCACGTCCGTCAGTTTCAGGTTCACTTCGGCGGCGTTGCGGCCATCGGGGGTGCCGACGTTGGCCACCAGGCTGTCGATTTCGGGGAACTGTTTCAAGGCCTGCTCGATCTGGCGCACTTTGCTGTCGGTGTATTCCAGGCTGGAGCCGACCGGCGTCTTGAAGCGCAGGTTGACCCAGCCCTGGTCGGTTTCCGGGAACATCTCGCCGCCGATCATGGGCACTAGCATCAGGCTGCCGGCGAACAGGGCGACGGCGGTGGCCAGGGTGGTCTTGCGCCAGCGCAGGGCCACCGCCAGCACCTTGCCGTACCAGACGTGCAGGCGGTCGATGCCGGTTTCCAGCCAGGCCATGAAGCGGCCCAGCCACGGCGCGTACTTGAAGCGGTCCTTGACCGGGTCGCGCCACACCGACGACAGCATCGGGTCGAGCGTGAAGCTGACGAACAGCGACACCAGCACCGCCACCGCCACGGTAATGCCGAACTGCAGAAAGAAGCGGCCGATAATGCCGTCCATGAAGGCGACCGGCACGAACACGGCGACGATGGCAAAGGTGGTGGCCATCACGGCCAGGCCGATTTCATTGGTGCCGTCGTTGGCCGCCTTGTAGTGGTTCTTGCCCATGCCCAGGTGGCGCACGATGTTTTCGCGCACCACGATGGCGTCGTCGATCAGCAGACCGATGCACAAGGAGAGCGCCATCAGGGTCAGGAAATTGAGCGTAAAGCCGAAGGCCTTCATGGCGATAAAGCTGGCCAGCACCGAAATCGGCAAGGTCAAGCCGGTGATGATGGTGCTGCGCCACGAGTGCAGGAACAGGAACACGATCACCATGGTCAATATCGCGCCTTCGATGATGGTGCGCTTGACGTTATTGAGCTGGCTTTGCACGCGCTCCGATTCGTCGTCGAGCACGCGCAGGCTGATATCGGCCGGCAGCGTCTTTTGCAGGTCGGCCGCCACTTTCAGTATGCCGGTGCCCACTTCGACCACATTGGCGTCCTGCACCTTGGTGATCTCCATGGTCACGGCCTGCTGGCCGTTCATGCGCGAGATCGACAGCTCTTCCTGCTCGCCATCGACGACGGTGGCCACCTGGTCCAGGTAGACCGGGCCGACGGCGCGGCGCGCGACGATGATCTTGCCGAATTCGCGCGCATCCTTGATCTTGCCTTCCACGCGCACCAGTTGTTCGGCCGCGCCGTGGCTGATCGAGCCGGCCGGCAGGTTGGTATTGGTGGCCTGGATGGCGCGGATCACTTCGTCGACGCCGATGCCCTGGGCATTGAGTTCGACCGGCTTCATGCTGATCAGGATCTGGCGCGCACGCAGGCCGCGCAGCTTGACCTGGCCGACCCCGGCCACGCTCTGGAAGCGCTTGCTGATCACCTGCTCCGTCATGGTCGACAGCTCGCGCAGGCCATGCCCGGTCGAGGTCAGCACGATGGTGGCGATCGGGCGCTCGTTGTCGCCTTCGGCGCGCGCGATGAACGGGTCCTTGGCTTCCTTGGGAAAGCGCGGGCGCACCAGGGCCACCTTGTCGCGCAGGTCCTGCATGGCCTTGTCCATATTGGTCGACAGCTCGAATTCCAGGTAGACGCCGGCGCGTCCTTCCCACGAGTTGGCGCGGATGGTCTTGATGCCGCTGACGGTGTTGACGGCGTCTTCGATCGGGCGCGTGATGTCGTTTTCCACCGCTTCGGGCGAGGCGCCCGGGTAATTGACTTCAATCGCGGCAAACGGAAACTGCACGCTGGGCATGCTTTCCACGCCCAGGCCCCGGTATGAAAACACGCCCAGCACCACCAGCGCCACCATCACCATGGTGGCGAACACGGGATTCTGGATACTGACTTTGGTCATCCACATGGTTCAGCCTTTCGGTGCCGGCGCGGCCGGTGGTGTCGCCACTGCCGTGGCAGCGGCGGGCGTTGCGCCAAAGGTCACGCCATGGCCGGGTTTGACGCCATCGAGTTTGGCGACGATCACTCTGGCGCCGGGCGCCAGGCCTTCCTTGACCTCCGCATAGCCTTCGTCTTCATTGCGCAGGCCCAGGGTGATCGCCTGCGCGACCACCTTGTTGTCGACCACGGCGTACACCACCGTGCCCTGCTTTTCCGTGCGCACGGCCGTCAAGGGCACCATCGGCGCGACGATCGAGCGTTCGGTGACGATGCTGCCCTTGGCGAACATGCCGCCGCGCAGGGCGCCATCGCCATTGTCGACGGCGATATACACCAGCATGGCGCGCGAGCCGCTTTCGGTGGTGGGGTTGATGCGCGCCACCTTGCCGCCAAAGTCGCGCGCGCCAAAGCCGTCGACCTTGAAGCGCACGTCCTGGCCGATTCTGATGCGCGGGATTTCCGCACTCGGCACGGGCGCTTCCAGGGTCAGTTGCGCCAGGTTGACGATGGTGTAGACCGGCATGTCGGGCGCGACCTTTTCGCCGGCCTGCACATGGCGCTTGCTGACGATGCCGGCCATCGGCGCGCGGATCACGGTGTCGGCCAGCGCGATGCGGGCAATCTCCACCATGGCGGCGGCGGACTTGACGCTGGCGCGCGCCAGGTCGACCGAGTTTAGCGTCGTGTCGTAGGCGGTCTGCGAGATGTATTTCTGCTTGAGCAGCGCCTGGCTGTTCGCTTCGTTCTTGCTGGCCATCGACAGGCGCGCCTGCGCTTCGTCGAGCATGGCCTGCTGCTGCGTCAGGCGCGCGCGCTGGTCGGCCGCATCCAGGCGCAGCAGCACCTGGCCGCCCGACACCTGCTGGCCTTCCTGCACCGTCGTTTCGCGGATTTCGCCAGACACCTTGGCCTTGATGGTGGCCTGGTTCAAGGGCGCCAGCGATCCGGACAGGGGCAGGCTGACACTCAGTGCGCGTGCAGTGATGGCGGCCACGTCGCCCTGCGCCAGTTCATGCACGGGCGCTTTTTCCTGTTCCTTTTTCTTGGCCGCCTGCGCTTGGGCCGCCTTGGCGGCTTGTTGTTTTGACTGCAGCACCGTCCAGCCGCCGCCGGCCAGGCCCAGCACCAGCAGGATCAGCACGGGCGCGCGCCAGCGGCGCGGGCGGCGGGTCGCGGCGAAAGGGAGCGGCGGCAGCGGGGACGTGGTCTCGTTTTTCATAGGATACTTTTAGAGTAGGGGCATTCGGGTAGCGCAGCGCCGTGGCGGGCCGCCATGGCACGCCTGCCACGGCACCGGCTCACGGCGATGCGCATGTTGCCACTTTATGAAGATTGCCGATTATTTGCCAGCCCCATGCGACAGATTGCACAAAAACGGGGCTGGAATGCACGCTGGGGCGATGGGAACGGGACGCGATGCTTGTGCAGTCTCAATAAGCCGATACGCTGGCAGGCAAGAATGGGAGCGATGGTTGCGCCACCGGGCGGGCTGTCAAGCGAACGAAGGGGAAGCGCATGGTTGACCCGATTGCCAGGCCCGCCGCCTCGCCGGGCCGTTTGCTGGCCTGCGCGCCCGCGGACGCGGGGCTGGCCGCCCAGGCGCTCGACTTCCTGGCCATTATCGCCGCCGCCGTCGAGCAGGCGCCGGGCATGGCCGTGCGCGGCATCGACCGCGACGGCATCGTGCGCTACTGGAGTCCGGGCGCCGCGCGCCTGTATGGCGTGCGCACCGAGCAGGCCGTCGGCCAGCCCTGGACCTGGGTGGCGCACGCCGCCGTGCCCGAACTGGCCGGCGAACTGGCCGACGGTTTCGGGCCGGAACTGGCGCTGGTGCTGGCCGGCGGCAAGGCCAGGCCGGCGCGACTGTGGCAGACGGGGCTGGACGGCGCCGGCCCGCGCTGCTTCTGTTCCACCCTGTTCCCGCTGCTGCACGAGGGCAGGGTACGCCACGTGGTGTGCATCGACGTCGACATCACGGCCGGCAGCCACGACGGCATGCCGGCCGGCGCGCTGCTGCTGATGGCCGACCATTTCCGCCAGCTGTACGACAAATCATCGGACGCCATCGTGCTGCTGCGCGACGAGCATATCGCCGAAGCCAATCCGGCCGCGGTGGCGCTGTTCCAGTGCGAGGACCGGCAGCGCCTGCTGGGGCGGCGCCTCAGCGATTTTTCGCCGCTGCGCCAGCCCGGTGGCGAAGTGTCGGCCGTGCTGGGCGCGCAGATGGCGGCCCAGGCGCATGCGCACGGCAACCGCCGCTACGAGTGGCGCTACCTGACCTGCCTGGGCGAGCTGTTCTGGGGCGAAGTGCTGCTCACCTCCGTCACGGTCGACCACAGCTACCTGTTCTACGCCGTGGTGCGCGACATCTCCGCGCGCAAGCTGGCCGAGCGTTCGCTGCACCTGGCCGCGCAGGTGGTCGAGCATGCGCGCGAGGCCATCGTGGTGATGGATGAACAGCAGCAGGTGGTGAGCATCAACCCGGCCTACAGCGAGACCAGCGGCTATCGCCTGCAAGACCTGCTGGGCCGGCGCTTCATTGATGTGGCCAGCGCCGAACAGCAGGCGGTGCTGGCGCAGGCGTGGGACGCGGTGCGGCGCGACGGCCACTGGCAGGGCGAGTTGCTGGCGCCGCGCAAGGCGGGCGCGCCGTATCCTGCCTGGCTGTCGCTCACCGCCATCGTCGACCATGCGGGCCAGCCCAGCAACTACATGGCCATCCTGCTCGATATCAGCGAGCGCAAGAAAGACGAAGAGCAGACCCGCCACCTGGCCGAGCATGACTTTCTGACCGATCTGCCGAACCGCGTGCTGCTGCGCGACCGGCTGTCGCTGGCGCTGGCCGCCGCGCGGCGCAAGCTGCACATGCTGGCCGTGCTGTACCTGGATCTCGACCACTTCAAGCAGATCAACGACAGCATGGGCCACCATGTGGGCGACCTGCTGCTCAAGGAGGTGGCGCGGCGCCTGGTGCGCTGCGTGCGCGGCGTCGATACGGTCAGCCGCCACGGCGGCGACGAATTCGTCATCCTGCTGGCCGAAGTGGGCGGCGCCGACCAGGCGGCCCACGTGGCGGCCAGCGTGCTGCAGGCCGTGACCCAGGTCTATCAGCTGGGCCAGTACGAGCTGCATGTGTCGGTCTCGATCGGCGTCTCCGTGTTTCCCGGCGACGGCGACGACATCGACGCGCTGATGCATAACGCCGACGTCGCCATGTACCACGCCAAGAGCCGCGGCCGCGACAATGTCCAGTTCTTCAACGCCGACATGAACGCCCATATCGTCGAGCGCGCCAGCCTGGAACACGATTTGCGCGCGGCGCTTGGCAAGGGCGAATTCGTGCTCGACTGCCAGCCCGTGATCGCCATCGCCAGCGGCATGGTGGTCGCCTGCGAAGCGCTGCTGCGCTGGCGCCACCCGCAGCTGGGCCTGCTGCTGCCCGAGCGCTTTATGGGCGTGGCCGAAGAATGCGGCCTGATGGTGCCGATCGGCGGCTGGGTCCTGCGCCAGGCCTGCGTACAGGCCCGCGCCTGGCATGACGCCGGCCACCTGCTGGCCGTCAGCGTCAACCTGTCGGCCGCGCAGTGCATGCAGAACCAGCTGCCGCATGACGTGGAAGAAGCGCTGCACGGCGCCGGCCTGCCGCCCGCGTATCTGGAACTGGAGGTGACTGAAAGCATCCTCATGAAAGGCGGCACGCGCCTGATGGAGATGCTGGCGCAGCTGCGCGCGCTGGGCGTGAGCATCAGCATCGACGACTTCGGCACCGGCTATTCACGCCTGGGCACGCTGCGCCAGTACCCGGTCGACAAGCTGAAAATCGACCCCTCGTTCCTGCAAGGCGACGACCTGACGGTGGCCGCCACCATCATCGCCATGGCGCGCCAGCTGCACTTGACGGTGATCGCCGAAGGCGTGGAAACGGCGCAGCAGCTGGCCTGCCTGCGCGAGCAGGGCTGCGACCAGTACCAGGGCCGGCATGCGAGCGCGCAGGTGGAGGGGAGCGCGCTGGGAAGGCTGCTGGTCAGCTGAGATTGAATAGCCTGATGCGCGCCACCACCTGCCCATGGTCCGACGCCTGCGGCAGCGCCTGCAGCAGGTGGTCATTCACATACAGCACGTCCTGCACCGCACCGATGGCGCGCGGCGAGGCGGGGTGGAAGTGCTCGGAGACGAGGATATGGTCGATCGTCATGTAGGTGCTGTCGTGCACATTGGTATAGCCCACATGGCGCAGATAGTCCTGGCGCAGCTGGATGGCGTTGCAGTCGTACAGGCGTTCGCGCATTTCCGGCAGGTCGCTGCCGGGCTCGCACGGCGCGCCGGCGCCCATCACGATCGAGGTGGTGACGGCGCTGGCGATGTCGTTGAAGTCGCCCAGCACGATGCAGGGCCGGCCACTACGACCCAGGTCGCTCACCAGCACGCGCAGCGCCACCGCTTCGGCGCCACGCCGCTGCAACGATCGCAGGTTGGCCAGCGCATAGCTGCGCGCATCGGCGCCGTCGCCATGGCGGTAGTCGGGCCGGCGCGATTTCAGATGCACCACCAGCACGTCGGTGATCTGGCCGCCGGGCAGGATTACCTGCGCATGCAGCGGCGGGCGGGCGAAGCGCGACAGGGTGGCGTCTTCCGGATGGCCGTCGGCCGGCATCGCCACGCCGGCGGGAAACTCGGCGTAGGCCACGCTGGGGCCGGCCAGTGGCAGGCGCGACACCAGCGCCACGGTCGGCAGCAGGCGCTCCGGGCCGTCGGGCGCGTCGTAGCCGGCCTGCACCGCGTCGCGGTAATGGCGCGTGCGCGACAGCACGTCGCGCAGGGCGGCCTGCGAGAAGACTTCCTGAAAACCGATCACGTCGGCGTCGAGCAAATCGATCTGGTGCGCCGTCCATTCCGCCTTGGCGTCGTACTGTTCCTGGCTCAAGGGCGCCAGGTTGTCATACAGCTTGGCGCCCGGCGGGGCAAGATTGCAGACATTGAAGGTGGCAAAGCGTATTTCTTGCTGCATAATTAGCACTCCTCACTGAACGATCAGCGTATCACGCATGGCTAAAAAAGAGCATATTTCAGAAACGCAGGCGACGCAGCTGCTGCGCAAGCATCAGGTCGCCTTTGACGAATGTCCGTATCCCTACGAGGAACACGGCGGCACCAGCGTCTCGGCGCGCGAACTTGGCGTGCCCGAACACGAGGTGATCAAGACCCTGGTGATGCAGGACGAGGCGGCCAAGCCCTTGATCGTGCTGATGCACGGCGACTGCAAGGTGTCGACCAAAAACCTGGCGCGCGCCATCGGCTGCAAGTCGGTCGAGCCTTGCAAGCCCGAAGTGGCGCAGCGCCATTCCGGCTACATGATAGGCGGCACCTCGCCGTTCGGCACCAAAAAGGCGATGCCGGTCTACGTGGAAGAAAGCATTTTGGCCTTGCCGCGCATCTATATCAATGGCGGACGGCGCGGCTTTCTCGTCGCGCTGGCGCCGCAGGTGCTGCTCGATGTGCTCAAGGCCAAGGCCGTGCATTGCGCCCTGCAGGATTAAGGAAATCGACTGGCGCCCTGTCTTTGGGCCGGGCGCTGGTGTATATTCTGCTGCGCCAGCCTCGACGCCGGTAGCAATCACATAACAAAGGGAAGAAATGAATCCAGTAATCACAACCTTGGCGATGACAGTGGCCGCTTACTTGCTCGGCTCGATCTCGTTCGCCGTGGTGATGAGCAAGGTGTACGGCATCGCCGATCCGCGCACCTATGGCTCGAAGAATCCGGGCGCGACCAATGTGCTGCGCAGCGGCAACAAGGGCGCCGCCATCATGACCCTGCTGGGCGACGGCGCCAAGGGCTGGCTGGCCGTATTCCTGGCCGACCGCTTCGCTTTTGATCTGGGTGTGGACGAGACGGCCGTGGCGCTGGTCGCCATCGCCGTGTTCCTGGGCCACCTGTGGCCCGTATTCTTCCGCTTTGTCGGCGGCAAGGGGGTTGCCACGGCGCTGGGCGTGCTGCTGGGCATTAACCCATGGCTGGGCCTGGCGACCTTGGCCACCTGGCTGATCATCGCCTACGCGTTTCGCTATTCCTCGCTGGCGGCGCTGGTGGCGGCCCTGTTCGCCCCTTTCTACTACGGCCTGCTGTTCGGCGTCGACGCGATCCTGCTGTCGGTGGTGGTCATGAGCGTGCTGCTGGCCTACCGCCATAGCCAGAATATTGCCAACCTGCTCGCTGGTAAAGAGAGCAAGATCGGCGCGAAGAAAAAGTAACTGCTTGATATTGGCCGGCCCGCACGCATATGGATGGCTTGCGGCGCCGCGCGGTGCGGCCGCCACCGACTCGCGCAAAGGCTGCCTCATGACCACTCCCGCTACCACTCGCACCCCCGTCCGTATCGATTTCGTCTCCGACGTTTCCTGCCCCTGGTGCGTGATCGGCCTGAAATCCCTGGAGCAGGCCTTGTCCACCCTGCAAGACACGGTGGCCGCCGAGATCCATTTCCAGCCATTCGAGCTGAACGTCAACATGCCACCGGAAGGCCAGGATATCGGCGAACATATCGCCGAGAAATATGGCTCGACCCCGGAACAGATGGCGCAGTCGCGCGAAGCGATACGCGCGCGTGGCGAGTCGCTCGGTTTTACGTTCTCGATGGACAAGCGCGGCCGCATCTACAACACCTTTGATGCGCACCGCCTGCTGCACTGGGCCGAACTGGCCGGGCGCCAGCGCGAACTGAAGATGGCCCTGTTCGAGGCCTATTTCACGCAGGGCCAGGACCCGTCCTCGCACGAGGTGCTGGTCAAGGCCGCCGACGATGCGGGGCTCGATCCGGAGACGGCGCTGGACATACTGACGTCGGGCAAATATGCCGACGAAGTGCGCGCGCGTGAACAGTTCTACCAGCAAAACGGCATCAGCTCGGTGCCGGCCATCATCATCAACGAACGCCATTTGATCTCCGGCGGCCAGCCGCCGGAAGTGTTCGAACAGGCTTTGCGCCAGATCATTACGCAAGAGTAAGTTGCACCAGCGCACCAATGGCGCGCGCCGTTTCTTGATATTCAGGCTACACTTGCCTTTCACCGGAGGATAGCCGAATGCCTACAGCAAGCTGGAATGGCGCCGTCATTGCGCAAGCGCACAGCGATCAGGTACAGATCGTTGAAAACAATGTGTATTTCCCGCTCTCCGCCGTCAGCCAGGATCACCTGCGCCCCAGCGGCCACCAGACGAGCTGCCCGTGGAAGGGCAGCGCCAGCTATTACGACCTGGTCGTCGATGGCAAGGTCAACGAGAACGCCGCCTGGTATTACCCCGAACCCAAGGCGGAAGCGCGGCAGATTGCCGGCCATGTCGCCTTCTGGCGCGGCGTGGTGGTCGAGCGCTGACCGGCAGTTCCTCTTTTTACTTTTGAAAGCAGACGATGGATCTACGCCTCGCCGTGTATCAACTCGCCGCCAGCAATCAGCTTGACGCCGCGCAAACCCGGCAATTGCAGGAACTGGCCGGCTTCGGGCGCGAGCCCAAAGGCCTGTCCTGGTGGCTGCCGCGTGGCGTGGCCGTGCTGGCTGCGGCGCTGCTGGGCATGGGCCTGATTTTCTGGGTCGCCGCCAACTGGGAGGACCTGGGCCGCAGCGGCCGTTTCGCGCTGATCCAGGCGGTGTTCGTCGTCGCCTGCCTGGGCGCTTTTGTGTTTTCCGCCGCGCGCGCGCCGCTGCTGCTGATCGCCATGCTGGCCATCGGCGGCCTGTTCGCGTATTTTGGCCAGACCTACCAGACCGGCGCCGATCCGTGGCAGCTGTTTGCCGTCTGGGCCGTGCTGGCGCTGCCGCTGTGCCTGGTGGCGCGCAGCGATGTGCTGTGGACGCCGTGGATGCTGGTGCTGGCCACCGGCATCACCTTGTGGATGCAGGCCCATTCCCGTCATAGCTGGCTGATACGCGCCGAGGATATCGATATTCTGCTGACAGGCTGGGCGGCGCTGCTGCTCGCCTGTGCGCTGGTGTCGCCGCTGCTGGCGCGCTGGACCGGCACCGGGCCGTGGCCCTTGCGCCTGGGGCTGATGCTCGCTGTCATCATGATCACCGGTTCCGGCCTGAGCGCGCTGTTCAGCAGCGATATGGCGTCGCCGTACTGGGCTGCCCTGGGCGTGCTGGCGATGGCCGCCGGCCTGCTGCTGACGCGCCAGTTGTTTGACGTGTTTGGCCTTTCCGCCGTCGCGCTCGGCATCAACACCTTGCTGGTGTGCGGACTGGCGTCGCGCCTGTTCGACCGCGGCCACGATGAAATCGCCGGCATGCTGATGCTGGGCCTGGCCGCCGCCGTGCTGCTGGCGCTGACCGTGCAGGGCATTTTGTGGCGCACGCGCCGGGAGGCGCCATGAGTACCGTGAAAGTGCATCCACTCGGCGAACTGATACAGGACGCCACCCGTGCCGGCGTGCTGCCGGCCAACGTCACCCTGCCGGTGCAGGACGTGCGGCCCTGGCCGGTCGTGCTGATGACGGCGCTGGGCGCCTGGCTGGCGGCGCTGCCGCTGGTGCTGGCGCTCGGTTTCATGCTGGGCAGTTTCCTGGAAAAAGGCGGCGGCACCTATATCGTGGCGATCCTGGCGCTGGGCGTGGCCGTGATGCTGATCCGTCCGCGCGGCGTGTCGCTGTTTGTCGAGCAGCTAGGCGTGCCCTGCGTGCTGGTGGGCGGCGGCCTGCTCGGCTATGCGCTGTTTCGCGACCTCGATGACCAGATTGCGGCGCTGGTGCTGAGCCTGGTCAGCCTGGCATACGCCGCCATCCTGCAGCGCGACTGGCTGCGCGTGCTGCTGGGCGTGGTGGCCTGCGGCCTGCTGGCGCTGGGCAGCATCGGCTCGCACTACAGCTGGTCGTACGGCAACGATTCGGCCACCCTGTACCTGGCGTGGATGCTGGCGCTGGGCATCTGGCTTGGTGCGCACTGGCTGCAAAAAAACAGCTATGACGACGGCCGTGGCGCACCGGTGGCGGCGTATATCGAATCGGTCTCGACCGGCTGGGTGCTGGCCATCCTGCTGGGCCTGGTCAGCTGGTCCGGCAAGACCTTCATGATGAGCGCCACCGTCGGTGACGGCCTGATGACCGACCTGGCCAATGACCTCACTACCCGCTATGGCGGCAGCTGGTATGCGCAATGGCTGCCGGTGCTGTCGGTGGCCATGGTGGTCGCCGGCGCTTTCTGGATGCAGCGCCGCTGGCCGTCCTTGCGCCAGCTGCCCGCCGCCGGCGTGGCGCTGGTGCTGGCGGTGCTGGCGTGGTATTTGCCCGCGCTGGGGCCGGTACTGCTGGTGCTGGCGTTCTGCGTGACCAGCGCACGCCTGCGCGTGGCGGTGGCGGCCGGCGTGGCTGCGGCCTGGGTGATCGGCAGTTTTTATTATCTGCTGGCCTGGCCACTGGCCACCAAGGCGCTGGTGCTGGCTACAGCCGGCGTGGTCCTGGGTGTGCTGTCGTGGCTGGCCACGCGCGGCGCCTTGCTGAACCTGGCGGACAAGCCCGCCAGCGCACAGGCCAGCCATCCGCGCGCGGCCAGGGCCGGCCTGCTGGCGGGATTGCTGCTGGTGCTGCTGGTGGCCAATGGCGGCATCTGGCAGAAGGAGCAATTGATCGCCAAGGGCGAGCCGGTCTTTATTGCGCTGGCGCCGGCCGACCCGCGTTCGCTGATGCAGGGCGACTTCATGCGCCTGAACTTCCTCGGCTTTGGGGCCTTCGAGGATCTCGACAGCATGGACCGCCGCACGGCGCGGCCCCATGTGCTGCTGCTGCGCGACGCGCGCGGGGTGGCCACGGTGCAAGGCCGCGACGATGGCAAGCCGCTGGCGCCCGGCGCCCTGCGCATGGAACTGACGCCCAAGGATGGCCGCTGGGTGCTGGTCACGGACGCCTGGTTCTTCAAGGAAGGCGAAGCGCAGCGCTGGGAAAAAGCGCGCTTCGGCGAGTTCCGCGTGATGCCCGACGGGCGCGCTTTGCTGGTCGGCATGCGCGACGAAAACCTGGTGCCGCTGTAGCAAAAGGCGCACGTCAAGGCTCTGCCGTACTGTAAAATTGCCCGATGGATAATATTACACATTCGGTGATCGGCCTGGGCGTGGGCGAGCTGCTGCACCGCAGCCTGCCGCCCGAGCCGCAGGAAGCTCCCCAGCGCACGCGGCGCGCCCTGTTTCTGTTTTCGGCCTGGTTTGCCAGCAATGCGCCGGACCTGGATCTGTTCCTGACCCGGCTGATGCCGCGCCCCTTCGGCTATATGCTGCAGCACCGCGGCCATACCCACACTTTATTGCTGGCGCTACCGCAAGCCTTGCTGGTGCTGGCCCTGCTGTGGCTGCTTTGGCCCGGCGCGCGCAAGCTGCTGAAAACCAGCCAGCCGGCCCGCCTTGGCCTGGCGCTGTGCCTGCTGTTGGGCTTGGGCCTGCATATGGGCATGGATTTCCTGAACTCCTATGGCCTGCATCCGTTTTACCCGTTCGACAACCGCTGGCTGTTCGGCGACATGGTGTTTATCGTCGAACCGATGTTCTGGGTGCTGCTGGGCGTGCCGGTGATCGTCGCGTTGCGCTCCGGTCTGCTCAAAGGCCTGCTGTTGGCCGCCCTGGCGGCGGCCCTGTGTTTCTTTGCCTATAAAAATTATCTGTCGCCGGTGGCGCTGGCCGTGCTGCTGGCGCTGGGCGCGCTGATGACGGCCGTGCAAGCGCGCGCCGGCCTGCGCGGACGCGGCGCCTTGCTGCTGGGCTTTGCACTGTCGGCCACTTTTATCGGTGTGCAGGGCACGGCGTCCACGCTGGGCCGCGCCAGGGTCGAGGCGGCCTTGCAGCGCATCGATCCCGGCACCCGCGTATGGGACGTGGCCATGACCGCCTTTCCCAGCCATCCGCTGTGCTGGACCTATGTCTCGCTCGACAGCAAGACCGATGCCTACACCCTGCGGCGCGGCACCATGAGCTTGCTGCCGGCCAGCCTGGCGCCGGCCGCCTGTCCGGCCGGCCTGGCCGAGCCTGGCGATGGCGGTGGCCAGCTGGCGCCCGGCATCGCCGTCTCGGCGCAGGCGACCGGCAGCCTGGCCGCCTTGCGCGCGCTGCAATCGAATAATTGCCATGCGGACGCCTGGCTGCGCTTTGGCCGCATGCCCAAACTGAGCGGGAGCAACTTGACCGATGTGCGCTTCAACCCGGACATGCAGGACAACTTCACCACGGTGCAGCTGGAACAATTCAGCGGCAAGCCTTGTCCACGCTATGTGCCGGGCTGGGAGCGGCCGCGCGCCGACATGCTGGGACTGCCAGTGCATACACAACCTTAGGAACCATCGTGGAAGAGCAGCACGCCCTGCCGTATTTGCGCGAAACGCTGCTGTTTCTTGCGCTGGCCGGCATATTCATTCCCCTGCTGCAGCGCCTGAAAGTGAACCAGGTGCTCGGCTTTCTGGCCGTCGGCGCGCTGTTCGGGCCTTTCGGCTTCGGCCTGTGGGCCGCTGAGTTCACCTGGCTCAGGTATTTTTCGTTCGTGCGCGCCGAGCAGGTCAGCGGCCTGGCCGAGCTGGGCGTGATGTTTTTGATGTTCATGATCGGTTTGGAACTGTCGACCGAGCGGCTGTGGGCGCTGCGGCGCTGGGTCTTCGGCGCCGGCGTGGGGCAGGTGATTGTGAGCGCCTGCCTGGTCGGCGCGGTGGCGTATTATGTTGGCCTGTCGCTGGAAGCGTCCATCGTGCTGGGACTGGTGCTGTCGCTGTCGTCGACCGCAGTGGTGATGCAGCTGCTGGCCGAGCAGCGCGCGCTGCAGACGCCGAGCGGCCAGGCCGGCTTTTCCATCCTGATGTTCCAGGACCTGATGGTGGTGCCGCTGTTTATCCTGATCGACGTGTTTGCCAGCGGGCGCAGCGACGACCTGGCCTATCTGCTCGGTTTTGCCGCCCTCAAGTCGGCTGGCGCCATCTTGCTCATTTATGTGCTGGGGCGGCGCGTGATCCGTCCGCTGTTCCAGTTTTTTGTCGGCAAGCGCCAGCCCGATGTGTTCATGGCCTTGACCCTGCTCAGCACGCTGGGCATCGCCGGGCTGACCTACCTGGCCGGCCTGTCGATGGCGCTGGGCGCCTTGCTGGCCGGGCTGCTGCTGGCGGAGACGGAATTTCGCCATGAAGTCGAAGTGATCATCGAGCCGTTCAAGGGCCTGCTGATGGGGCTGTTCTTCATGTCGGTCGGCATGCAGATCGATGTGCGTGAAATCGTCAAGTCGCCGGTCTGGATCACGCTGGCCGTCCTGAGCCTGTTTGCGATCAAGACTCTGGTGACCGCGTCAATTTTTCGCCTCGGCGGCTTTCCCTGGGGCCGCTCGGTGGCCTCGGGCGTGCTGCTGGGGCAGGGCGGCGAGTTTGCCTTTATCGTGGTCGCCTACGCGCTGGGCACGCGCCTGATCGCACCCGAGGTGGCGCAATTCGTGATGCTGGTGGTGGGCCTGAGCCTGTTCGCCACGCCGGCGCTGGCGAAAGCGGCGCGCGGCCTGGGTGCCTGGTGGGACCGCCGCCACCGGCATCAGCTGGCCGATCTCGATGCCGGCGCCGCGCCGCCGGCGGGCGGCGTCATCATCGCCGGCTTCGGCCGCGTGGGCCAGCTGCTGGCCAAGGTACTGACGCAGCAGGACATCAGCTATGTGGCGATCGAAAACGACGCGCGCCTGGTCACGACCTTGCACCCGCGCGGCTTTGCCGTGTATTTCGGCGACGCCTCGCGCGCCGAGCTGCTGCAGAAAGTCCATGCCGACCGCGCCAGCGCCGTGGTGCTGACGATGGACCATCCGGCCTCGGTGCTGCATGCGGTGCGCTCGATCCGGCGCGCCTATCCGCAGCTGCCCGTATATGCGCGCGCCCGCGACGAAGCGCACGCGCTGGCGCTGGTGCAGGCCGGCGCCACCCTGGTCGTGCCCGAGGCGCTGGAAGCGGCGCTGCAGCTGACGGCCACCGTGCTGCAGACGGCCGGCGTGAGCGAAGCGCGCGCCTTCGATATCGTGCAGGCCGAACGGGACCGCCGCAACGCCGTGCTGCTGGCGCAGCAGCATCCCTGAGGTGTCGCCATACTGGCTAAATTATCTATACAATATTTGGCATATGAACATACGACCAGCATGAAAACCGCACCTTTGACACCACAGCAGCGCTCCGCCCAGGAGGCGCAGAAGCGATACGGCAAGCCCGAGGCGGGCTGGCGCGCGCGCATGTATGGCGTCATTTTTGAAGCCGAAACGCGGGCCGGGCGCGCCTTCGACCTGGTGCTGATCGCCGCCATCCTGATCAGCGTGACGGTGGTGGTGCTCAGCAGCGTCGCTTCGGTGGCGGCCCGTTATGGCCAATGGCTGGTGGCGCTGGAATGGTTTTTTACCTTCCTGTTCACGGTCGAATACCTGGCGCGCCTGTCGTGCCTGCAGCATCCCGTGCGCTACGCGCGCAGTTTTTTCGGCATTATCGACTTGCTGGCCATCGTGCCGACCTATATCGGCCTGCTGCTGCCGGGCGCCCATGTGCTGATCGATGTGCGTATTTTGCGCCTGCTGCGCATGTTCCGCATCCTCAAGCTGACGTCGTATGTGCACGAATACACGATGCTGGGCCGGGCGCTGCTGGCCAGCCGGCGCAAGATCCTGATTTTTTTGTCGGTCGTGATGATGATCGTGTTTTTGCTGGGCACCGTGATGTATGTGGTGGAAGGGTCGCAAAACGGTTTTACCAGCATCCCCACCTCGATCTACTGGGCCATCAGCACCATGACCACGGTGGGCTTTGGCGATATCACGCCGAAGACCGATATCGGGCGCACCATCGCTTCGATGATGATGCTGCTGGGCTGGGGCATCCTGGCCGTGCCGACCGGCATCATCAGCGCGGAAATGACGGTGCAGCGCGGTGGCCGCCAGCAGGTGGGCCGCCGCTGCCCCGGCTGCGGCGAGCGCGACATCGATGACGACGCCAATTTCTGCAAGCACTGCGGCGACTCCCTGCCGCTACCATGAAGCACGACGCCTCACCAACATAACAACAAAGGCATCTATGATTCCAGTACGCCTGATCGCGACCGGCAAGGCCGTGCCCTCGCAAAGCGTGACGTCCGACAGCCTGGACCGTCAGCTGGGCCATCCGCCCGGCTATACCCTGCGCAAAAGCGGCGTCGTGTCGCGCTTTGTCGCCGCGCCGGGCGAGTCGCAAAGCCAGCTGGGCGCGGCCGCCCTGCTTGACGCGCTGAAGAACGCCGGCCTGCAGCCGTCCGACGTCGATCTCTTGATCGGCGCCTGCGGCGTGCCCGAGCAGGCCTTGCCGAACACGGCCTGTTTTATCGCCCTGCACGCGGGCCTGCCGCCCGGCACGCCCGCCTTCGACATCAACGCCAGTTGCCTGAGCTTTATGGCGGCGCTGCGCGTGGCCGCCTCCATGCTGGCTGATGGCGGCTACCGGCGCATCGCCATCGTCTCGGCCGATCTCGCCTCGCGCGGCGTCGACTGGAGCGAGCCGGAGTCGTCGATGATCTTCGGCGACGGCGCCGCCGCCGTCATCGTCGAGCGTGGCGACGGCAAGGCCGGCATTGTCGCCTGCAAGATGGCCACGTATCCGGAAGGGCGGCGCTACTGCGAAATCCGTGGCGGCGGCACCGAGCGCAATCCGCGCAATGGCAGCGAACCCGGCGATTACCTGTTCCATATGGACGGCAAGGCCGTGTTCCGGCTGGCCGTCAAGGTCATGCCGGCTTTTCTGGACCAGCTGATGGCCGAATCCGGCGCCGGCCTTGATCGGATCGACGTGGTGGTGCCGCACCAGGCCAGCCCGCTGGGGCTCGCGCATGCCGCGCGCATCCTCGACGTGCCCGATGCTAAAATCATCAAGATCTTCGAGACCCATGGCAACCAGGTGGCGGCATCGCTGCCCAGTGCGCTGCACGAAGCGGTGATCACGGGCCGGGCCGTTCCCGGCCAGCGCCTGCTGATGATGGGCACGGCCGCCGGGCTGACCATCGGCGGCATGATTCTCGATTTATGATTGTCGATTGATGAGGATGGTGCGATGAAGCGGATACTGGTCACGGGGGCGACAGGCGGCCTGGGGCGCAATGCCGTGCACTTCCTGCTGGCGCAGGGCGTGGACGTGCGCGCCAGCGGCCGCAACCTGGCCGTGGGCCGCGAACTCGAGCGCATGGGCGCCCAGTTCGTGCCGCTGGACCTGGCGCAAGCCACGCCCCAGCAGGCTGACCAGCTGGTGCGCGGCATGGACGCCGTCTGGCACTGCGCGGCGCTGTCTTCGCCCTGGGGACTGGAACGCGACTTTATCGCCGCAAACGTCACGGCCACCGGCCAGCTGCTGCGCGCGGCGGCCGCCTCGCATGTCGCGCGCTTCGTGCACATTTCCACGCCGGCCCTGTATTTCGACTACCGCCACCGCCACGAGGTGCCGGAAACCTTCCGCCCCGATCGCTATGTCAACGCCTACGCCCGCACCAAGGCGATGGCCGAAAAACTGGTGCAGGAAGCGGCCGACAAGCACCGCCAGATGCTGTGCGTGATCCTGCGCCCGCGCGCCATCTTCGGCCCGCACGACCAGGTGCTGATTCCGCGCCTGGCGCGCGTGCTGCACGAGCGCGGCGGCAAGCTGCCGCTGCCCAACGGCGGCGCGGCCACCATCGACATCACCTATGTCGACAACGTGGTGCACGCGATGTGGCTGGCCACCTTGCACAAGACGCTGGCGTCCGGCACCGCCTTCAATATCACCAACTGCGAACCGGCGCGCCTGTGCGACATTCTGCGCAGCCTGTTTTGCGACCACCTGCGCCAGCCTTTCGAAATCGTCAGCATGCCGTACCGGCTGCTGGCGGCGGTCGCCCGCCTGATGCAGTTCGGCGCCCGCTTTACACGCCGCGAACCGCCGCTCACGCCCTACAGCATCGGCGCGCTCAGCTTCGACATGACGCTCGATAACGCCAAGGCGCGCAAGGTGCTCGGCTACCGCCCCATCGTCAGCCTGCAGGACGGCATCGCCCGCACCGCGCAGTGGATGCGCCAGGAAGCGGCCGCGCACAAGATGGCGAAGGAGCGCAATGGCTAGCATCACCGCCTTTCGCGTCGGTCACTGCACCCACCCCTCCTGCATGGTCCTGAAAGGCAGCGGTTTCGCCAGCCGCTGCTTCCCCTCGCGCGCCTACCTGATCGAGACGCGCGCCGGCCTGTACCTGTGGGATACCGGTTACGCCGAACACTTCCGCACCGCCACGTCGAAGGGCGTGTATCGCATGTATGCCTGGGTCACGCCGATCTTTTTCGATGAAAACGAGTCCTTGCCGAGCCAGCTGCGCGCCCACGGCGTCTCGCCCGGCGATATCCATACCCTGCTGCTGTCGCACTTCCATGCCGACCATATCGCCGGCATGCGCGACTTTCCGCAGGCGCGGCTGATGGCCTCGAAAACCGGCTGGGACGCCGTGCGCGGCCTGAGCGGCATACCGGCGGTGCGCCAGGCCTTCGTGCCCGAGCTGCTGCCCGCTGATATTGCGGATCGCCTGGCGTTCGTCGAAAGCGTGCCCGAAACGGCCTTGCCGGCGGCCCTGCATCCGTTTACGACGGGACGCGATGTCAGCGGCACCGGCGAGCTCTATATCGTCGAACTGCCCGGCCACGCCATCGGCCACCTGGGCGCATTCGTGTTGCAGGACGGCGGCTGGACCTTGCTGGCGTCGGACGCGGCCTGGGTGCCGGAAAGCTTCCAGCAGCTGCGCGGCCCGTCCGAGCTGTCCTTCATCATCCAGCACAAGCGCGCGCCATATTACGAGACCCTGAACCGCCTGCACCAGCTGCACCAGGGCGGCAATGCGCGCATCCGCATCACGCATGAAGACACGGACGATTATGCGCCTTTGACTTCGCCCGTGGCGGGCCGGCCTTGAAGCGCATTTTCTGGCTGTTGCTGGCCTACTGGCGCACGCGCCGCCTGCGCTTTGCAAGCCGCGCGCAGCTGGACGCGTATCAAGCGCGCCAGCTGGCCAGCTTTATCGACACCCTGTGTGCGCGCAGCAGCTACTTTGCGCCGTTCCGCGCGCTGCCGCTGGCGCAGTGGCCAAGCATGAACAAGGCGCTGATGCTGGAGCATTTCGATGTCATGAACACGGCAGGAGTGACACTGGCGCCGGCGATGGCAGCGGCCATGGCGGCCGAGCGCAGCCGCGACTTCACCCCCGCCGTGGGCGACATCACGGTCGGCCTGTCGTCGGGCACCTCGTCGCAGCGCGCCGTATTTACCGTCAGCCCGCGCGAAAAAGCCCAGTGGGCCGGCGTGATGCTGGCCAAGGCGCTGCCCGACGGCCTGTTTTCCGGCGAACGGGTGGCGCTGTTCCTGCGCGCCAACAGCAATCTGTACACGGCCGTGCGCTCGCCCTGGCTTACCTTTGCGTTTTACGACCTGTTCCAGCCGTTCGACGCGCTGTGCGCCGAACTGGTGGCCTACAAGCCATCCGTGATCGTGGCGCCAGCCCAGGTGCTGCGCCAGCTGGCGCTGGGCGTGATCGCGGGGCGATTGGCGCTGGCGCCGAAAAAAGTCATTTCGGTGGCCGAAGTGCTCGAAGCGCAGGACCGCGCGCTGATCGTGCAGGCGTTTGGCGCCGTGCATGAAATCTACCAGGCCACCGAGGGTTTCCTGGCCAGCACCTGCGAACACGGCGTGCTGCACCTGAACGAGGAATACGTGCATGTCGAGCCGCAGTGGCTGGACCGGGAGCAGCGCCGCTTCGTGCCCGTGATTACCGACTTTACCCGTATTACGCAACCCATCGTGCGCTACCGGCTCGACGATATTTTGCTGGCGCGCGCCACGCCTTGCCCGTGTGGCCGGGCCACGCGCGCCATCGACGGCATCGAAGGGCGCTGCGACGACATGCTGGTGCTGCCGGCCAGCGTCGAAGGCCAGGCGGTATCGGTCTTTGCCGACGTGCTCACGCGCGCCTTTGCGCAGGCCCTGCCGGCCGCTTGCGACTATCGCCTGGTGCAGCAGGGAGATACCACCTTGCGGCTGCATGCGGCGCAGGACGATGCCGGCCTGGCCGCCTTGCAAGCGCATCTGGAAAGCGTGCTGGCGGGGCTGGGCGTGGCGGTCGAACGCCTGCACTGGAGCGTCAGCCGTGAGTTGCCCGCCTTTGATCCCACCATGAAACGGCGCCGTATCCGGCGTCTACCTTGACGATGACATTGATTGTACGTTTGCTGCATCTGCTGGCCGGCTGGGGCAGCGTGGGCCTGGTCTACTTTTCCAGCGACTGGGTACAGGGGCAGGGCGCGCTTTTGCCTCACATACTGCCCGAGACCATGATCGACCATTCGATCGCCTACAGCGACACGGCCATCTGGCTGTATCTGTCGTTCTTTATCCTGATTCCCTACACCTACCTGGTCGCCAGTCCGGCGCGCGTGCGCTGGCTGGCGCGCGCCATGGCCGTCTCGGCCCTGGTCTGCGGCGTGGTGTTCCTGCTGTATCCGACCACGCTCGCGTATCCGCCGGTCGGTGACGGCATGGGCTGGAGCACGCGGATGCTGCGCATGCTGCAGGCGGTGGACTCCACGCAAAACTGCCTGCCCTCGCTGCATGGCGCCTTGACCCTGCTGTGCGCCTGGGCGCTGTTCGAGCGAGACCGGCCGATACGCTCCGCGCTGGCCGTACTGCTCACGCTGGGCATCTGCTACGCCATCATCGCGCTGCGCCGCCATGTCAGCATCGACCTGGGCGCCGGCCTGCTGGTGGGCCTGGCGGGCGGCGCGTTGGCGAAAATGCGCGTATCCTCGGCAGATCGCCGTGATATTTTTCCGGAAGCCGCACCATGACTCTCAATCCTTTTGCCCTGACCTTCGTGGTCATGCTCGCCTTCGTGCTGGTCGAACTCTTGATACTCAAATGGGTACGCAAGACACCGGTGCCATGGAAGGACGTGATCTTCAACCTCAATTCAGGCCATATCCTGATGTGGGTGTTTCGCGGCGTCGAAGTGGCGGCCTTTGCGCTGCTGCTGCGCCATGCCAACCTGCATATCGTCGACCAGTGGCCGGTGGCCGCGCAATGGCTGTTCGCCTTTGTCGCCTGGGACCTGTGCTTTTACTGGATGCACCGCCTGCACCATAAAATCCCGCTGCTGTGGGCGGTGCACGTGGTGCACCACCAGGGCGAGCATTTCAACCTGTCGCTGGGCGTGCGCAATTCCTGGTACTCGTCGCTGACCAATTTTCCGTTCATCGCCATCCTGGCCGTGCTGGGCGTGCCGCTGGAAGTATTCCTGGTCGTCTCGTCGGTCCATTACTCGGTGCAGTTCTACAACCACAATGCGCTGGTCAACAAATCGGGCATTCTCGACAAATTCATGGTCACGCCGTCGCACCACCGGGTTCACCACGGCACCGACAAGCGCTATATCAACCGCAATTTCGGCGGCACCCTGCTGCTGTGGGATAAATTGTTCGGCAGCTTCCAGCCCGAACTCGAGGGCGTGGAAATGCGCTATGGGGTAAAAGGCACGACCCCGACCCACAATCCGCTCCTGGCCAGCAATGGCAAATTGTTCAAGTGGCTGCGCGCGCGCTTTCCGCACTGGCAGTCGCGCGGCGTGTTCCACGTGCCCGAGCTGTATATCGGCGCCGGTGGCGTGATCCTGTTTGGCCTGGTGATCTATTACGTCAACCACGAAGCGGCGCTCGTCGCCTGGCAGCAGGTGGCACTGTTTGTGCTGATCTTTACCGGCACCCTGGCGCTGGGTGGGCTGTCGGACGCGCGCCGCTGGGGCGCCATTGCCTGGGTCGGCATCTGCCTGGCCACGCCCTTGCTGTTCCTGTTCTGGCAGGGCGCGCGCGACGCCTGGGGCGTGGTGTTCTTCGGCCTGCTGCTGCTGCACGGCCTCGATGGCGCACGCCGCCTGTGGTGGCCGGCGCAGGAAGGCAGGCGCGCATGACGGCGCCGAAGTCCTTGCCCCAGCTGCGCTTTGCGCCGGCGCGCGATTCGGCCTTCCGGCGCGAACTGCGCGAGCGGGCCGACGCCTACCTGGCGGCGGCGTCCACGCACCGCTTTGCCGACTGGCGCATCCATCTCAAGGCGGTCGCCCTTGCTCTCCTCGCGGCCTTGCTGTATCTGGTCGCGCTGCGCGCCGGGACCACCTTCGGCTTTGTCGCCAGCTATGTCGCCTGCGTGGTCACCGCCATGGTACTGGCCATGAACAGCCTGCACGACGGCGCCCACAGCGCCATGTTCCGCCGCGGCCCGCTGAACCGGCTGCTCACGCGCCTGGTCAGCCTGCCGGTGGGCGTGGACATGGATTTCTGGACCATCCGCCATGTGCACTTCCATCACACCTATGCCAACGTCGAAGGCTATGACCTCGACACGGAGCCGAACCCGTTTTTGCGCCAGACGCCGTTCCAGCGCTGGTCGCCGCAGTACCGCTATCAATACCTGTACTGGCCGGTGATCGCCGCGCTGTCGCTACCGTACCTGAACTGGTATGGCGACTGGCTGGACCGCTTCGGCAAGACGCCGGTGGCGGCCCACAGCCGCCTGCAGGGCTGGCGCGGCTGGGCCGTCTTCCTGGGCTGGAAGCTCGGTCACGTGGCGCTGGTGCTGGTGCTGCCGATCTGGTTCATGCAGCATCAAGGCATAGGCTGGGGCACGGTGCTGGGGGCATACTTGCTGGGGCAGATGATCGCCTCCTGCGTGCTGGTGGCGCTGATCCTCGGCACGCACTGGGCCGAAGTCGATTTTTTCCAGCCCGGCGAAGACGGCAGCTTGCCGCACGACTGGTACCAGCACACCTTTTATACCACCTGCGACTGGACGCCGAAGCCGCGCGGCCTGCGCTGGCTCGGCTACTGGCTCGGCGGCCTGAACCTGCACCTGACGCACCATCTGTTCCCGACCTGGAACCACCGCCACTACCCGGCGCTGGCGCGCATCATCGCCGAACTGGCGCCGCGCCATGGCCTGACCTACCGCGAGATCGGCTATTTGCAGCTGCACGCCTCGCAGCAGCAGTTCTTGAAAGCCATGGGCCAGCGGCCGGCACCTTTGTAGCGAATCGCGCTTGACTCGGCTTCCATTGCGCCTTACATTTCTGTAACGACAGAAATAAGAGAAATAATGGAGCTGAAGTCATGGAGCTGACCCCGACCACACAGAAATATATCCTGCACTGGGGCGAGATGGGCACGCGCTGGGGCGTCAACCGCACGGTGGCGCAGATCCATGCGCTGTTGTTCCTGGCCAATGAGCCGCTGACGGCGGAAGATATTGCGGCCAGCCTGAACGTGGCGCGCTCGAACGTCAGCAACAGCCTCAAGGAACTGCAAAGCTGGGGCCTGGCGCGCGTGACCCATGTGATGGGAGACCGGCGCGACCATTTCGTGGCGCTGCAGGATGTGTGGGAGATCTTCCGCGTCATCATGGAAGAGCGCAAGCGGCGCGAGATCGACCCCACCCTCACCGTCTTGCGCGAATGCGCGATCGAAGGCGAGCATGATGCGGCAATTGCTCCGGCGACGTTGGCGCGCATGGGCGAAGTGCTGGCCTTCCTGGAAATGCTGAGTGCCACCTACAGCGACTACAAGAACCTGCCGCCGGCCACCTTGCAGCGCATGCTGTCCATGGGCGGCAAGGTCGCCAAGTTCTTGAGCCCTGAAGACAAAGCCGTCAAATCTGCCAAAGCGAAGAAAGCCAAACCATGAACGGACCATCCGAAGGAGAGCTGTTCAAGAAGGTGATGGGCGACACCTGGCTGAACCTGCACCCCGATATCCGCCGCCGCTTCGAAAAAAATCCGGCGTCCGGCCAGCCCTTGTATTACCGCGGCGAACTCAGTGAATTGAGCAGTTCGCGCCTGGGAAAATTGCTGGGCTGGATCACGCGCCCGTTTATCAACGGCGCCCTGATTCCGCATGACGACTACAATTTTCCGGTCGATATCGAGGTCTATTCGCGCCCCGGCTGCCCGCATATCTTCAAGCAGCGCACCTATCGCCTGCACGGGCGCAAGCCGATCCGTTTCACGTCCTATATGGCCGAAAGCGAAAAAGGCGAGGTGCTCGAATACGTCGGCATGGGCCTGGGCATGAAGCTGGTGCTCGATATCCGCGAAGGCAATCTGTACTTCACCAGCGACGGCTATTTCATCGACCTGTTCGGCTGGCGCATGCCGCTGCACCACCTGCTCACGCCCGGCAAGACCTATCTGTGCCACCGCAACGACAACCCGCAGCAATTCAATATCCGCATCGAGATCCGCCACGCCCTGTTCGGCACCACCTTTACCCAGGTCGGCGTATTTCGCGAAGCGGCTGCCCCCGATACCCACAAGGACACACCATGAATACGCATCTGCTGGCCCTGCAACTGATGGCTTTTCAGGGGTGCCTGGGCGCCTTTGACACCATCTATCACCACGAGATCACCGAAGCGCTGCCGCAAAAGAAATCGGCGCGGCTGGAACTGACGATTCACTCGATCCGCGCGCTGATCTACAGCCTGCTGTTTGCCGGCCTGTCGTCCTGGGAATGGCATGGCGCCTGGGCCTGGGTGCTGGTGATTGTCTTCAGCGTGGAGATCGTGCTGACCCTGTGGGACTTCGTGGTCGAAGACCGCACCCGCCTGCTGCCGGCCACCGAGCGCGTCACGCACACGGTACTGGCCATCAATGCCGGCGCCTTTATCGCACTGCTGGCCCTGAACAGCGCCGACTGGGCCAGCTTGCTTACGGCCCTGGTGTGGCAGCCATACGGCTGGCTCAGCGTCTTTTTGGCCCTGTGCGGCGTGGGTGTGGGCTTGTCGGGTCTGCGCGATGGCTATGCGGCCTGGCAGCTGGGCAAACGGGTAGAAAAGGACGAGCGCACGGTGGAGGCCATCCATTTTGCCAGCGCGCCGCAGCAGGTGCTGGTGACCGGCGCCACCGGCTTTATCGGCCAGCAGCTGGTGCACGCCTTGCTGGCCGATGGCCACCAGGTGACGGTGCTGACGCGCCAGGCCAAACAGGCGGCGTGGACGTTTGACGGCAAGGTGCGTTGCATTACCAGCATGAACGACCTGCTTGATAGCGCCCATATCGACATGGTGGTCAACCTGGCCGGCGCGCGCATTGTTGGCGCGCGCTGGACGCAGGCGCGCAAGGCGGCCCTGCGCCGCAGCCGCATCGGCCTGACGCAGGAGGTGATCGGCTGGATCGCACGCGCCAGCCACAAGCCGCGCGTGCTGCTGTCGGCGTCGGCCATCGGCTACTACGGCGTGCAGCCGCAGGGTGACGATACGGAACTTGGTGAAGACAGTGCGCCGCAAGCGATCTTCATGTCGCAGCTGTGCAGCGAATGGGAGGCGGCCGCGTGTGGCGCCGAACAATATGGCGTGCAGGTGGGCCGCATGCGCTTTGGCCTGGTATTCGGCCACCAGGGCTCCCTGCCGCAGATGCTGCTGCCGATACGCCTGGGCGTGGGCGGGCCGCTGGGCAGCGGCCGGCAGTGGCTGTCGTGGGTGCATGTGCACGATGTGATACGCGGCATCGCCCACCTGGCGCGCCGCAGCGAAGAAAGCATGGTCACGGGTGCGTACAACTTCTGCGCTCCCGACGCGATGCGCCAGGGGCAGTTTGCGAAAGTGGCCGGCAAGGTGCTGCACCGCCCCTCGTTCATGCCCACGCCCGCCTTTGTGATGCGCACCTTGCTCGGCGAGCAGGCCGACCTGCTGCTCGAAGGCCAGCGCGTGGTACCGCGCCGGCTGCTGGCCGACGGCTTCGTGTTTCGCCATCCGGCGGTGGAAGCAGCGCTGCGCAGCCTGGAGTAAGGCCGCGCAGGCGTAGAATGGCGCTCACGGGAGGACTACCTGATGACTCGTTATGCGCATACCCTGGGAAGCATGGTCTACCGCTTCCGCGACCTGAAGGACGTGCTGGCCAAGGCGACGCCGCCGCGCTCGGGCGATGTGCTGGCGGGCGTGGCGGCGGCCAGCGCGCAGGAGCGCATCGCCGCGCAGCTGGCGCTGGCCGAGCTGCCGTTGACGGTGTTTTTGAATGAAGCGCTGGCGCCGTACGAAAGCGATGAAGTCACGCGCTTGATCATCGACACGCATGATCGTGCCGCGTTCGCGCCCATCTCCCATCTTTGCGTTGGCGAGCTGCGCGACTGGCTGCTGGCCGACGCGGCCGACAGCGCCGCGCTGGCGGCGGTGGCGCGCGGCATGACGCCCGAAATGGCGGCGGCTGTCTCCAAGATCATGCGCCTGCAGGACCTGGTGCTGGCGGCGCGCAAATGTACGGTCGTTACCGCCTTTCGCAATACCCTGGGCCTGGCGGGGCGCCTGTCGACGCGTTTGCAGCCGAACCATCCGACGGACGACCCGACCGGCATTGCCGCAGCCATTCTTGATGGCCTGATGTACGGCAGTGGGGACGCCGTGATCGGCATCAACCCGGCCACCGACAACCTGGCGCAGGTGGTGTCGCTGCTGCAGTTGCTGGGCGACGTCATCAAGCAGTACGATATTCCCACCCAGTCCTGCGTGCTCACGCATGTGACCAACACCATCGAGGCGATACGCCGTGGTGCGCCGGTCGACCTGGTGTTCCAGTCGGTGGCCGGCACCGAGGCGGCCAACCGCGGCTTTGGCATCGACCTGGCGCTGCTGGCCGAAGCGCGGGCGGCGGCGCTGTCTCTGGGGCGCGGCACGGTGGGCAACAACGTCATGTATTTCGAGACTGGGCAGGGCAGCGCGCTGTCGGCGCTCGCCCATCACGGCATGGACCAGCAGACCTGCGAAGCGCGCGCCTATGCCGTGGCGCGCGCGTTCGAGCCGCTGCTGGTCAATTCGGTGGTCGGCTTTATCGGCCCCGAATACCTGTACGACGGCAAGCAGATCATCCGCGCCGGGCTGGAAGACCATTTCTGCGCCAAGCTGCTGGGCCTGCCCATGGGCTGCGATGTCTGCTACACCAACCATGCGCAGGCCGACCAGGACGACATGGACGTGCTGCTCACCATGCTGGGCGCGGCTGGCTGCAACTTCATCATGGGCGTGCCGGGCGCCGACGACATCATGCTCGGCTACCAGAGCACGTCGTTCCACGACGCGCTGTATGCGCGCCGCGTGCTGGGCCTGGGCGCCGCGCCCGAATTCGAAGCGTGGCTGGCGCGCATGGGCATCACGCACGGCGATGGCCGGCTGGCCACCGCGCTGGCGCCCGCTTTCCAGGATGCTTTACGGCGGCTGCCAGGGTAGCAGATGTAAATGGCGCCCTGGCTTGCCATGCCGGTGCGATAATCAACCCTCTATCCTAGCGACGCCATCATGCTGCCACCCGATCCAGATTCGCTCGACCCGCAGACTCCCGAAGACTGGGATGCCTTCCGCGCGCAAAGCCACCGCATGCTCGACGACATGCTCGACTATGCGCAGCAGATACGCACGCGCCCGGTCTGGCAAAGCGCGCCCGCGACGGCGCGCGCCAGCTTTGCCGAGCCGCTGCCGCGCGCGCCGGGCGAGCTGGCCGACGCCCACGCCACCTTCATGCACGACGTGCTGCCCTACGCGGTGGGCAATGTCCACCCTGGCTTCATGGGCTGGGTGCATGGCGGCGGCACGCCGGTCGGCATGCTGGCCGAGATGCTGGCGGCCGGCCTGAACGCCAATGTGGGCGGGCGCAGCCAGATGCCGGTGGAGGTCGAGCGCCAGATCTGCCGCTGGATGCGCGAACTGTTTGCCTTTCCCGAGTCCGCCAGCGGGGTGTTCGTCACCGGCACCTCGATGGCCAATTTGATGGGCCTCTTGGTGGCGCGCACCCAGGCGCTGGGCGTGGCCGCGCGCCAGGATGGGCTGAAAGACGCCAGGCTGGTGGCCTATACCTCGGCCGCCGCCCATGGCTGCATCGCCCAGGCGATGGATTTGTCGGGCCTGGGCACAAGCTCCCTGCGCCGCATCGCCGTCAATGACCGGCAGCAGATCGATGTCAAAGCGCTGGCGCAGGCGATCGCGCTGGACCGCGCGGCCGGCCTGACCCCGTTTCTGGTCGTCGGCACGGCCGGCACGGTCGATACGGGCGCCATCGACGATCTGACGGCGCTGGCGGCGCTGGCGGCGCGCGAACAGCTGTGGTTTCATGTCGACGGCGCCTATGGCGCGCTGGGCATGCTCACGCCCGAGGTGGCGCCGCTGTTGGCCGGCATCGAACTGGCCGATTCGCTGGCGTTTGACTTTCACAAATGGGGGCAAGTGCCGTATGACGCGGGCTTTCTGCTGGTGCGCGACGGTGCCCGCCATATGGCGGCGTTCGCGGCGCCGGCGGCCTATCTGCGCCGCGAAGCGCGCGGCCTGGCCGGCGGCTCGCCGTGGCCGTGCGACTTCGGCCCCGACCTGTCGCGCGGTTTTCGCGCCCTGAAAACCTGGTTTACCTTCAAGGTGCATGGCGCCGAGCGCATGGGCGCGGCGATTGCCCACACCTGCGCGCTGGCGCGCCAGCTGGCCGCGCGCGTGCAGGCGACGCCGGAACTGGAACTGCTGGCGCCGGTGACCTTGAATATCGTGTGCTTCCGCCACCGTGGCGTGCCCGGCGGCGACAGCGATTCCTTCAACCGCGAGATCGTCGGCGACCTGCATGAATCGGGCGTCGCCGCGCCGTCGACCACCACCATCGGCGGCCAGCTGGCGATCCGCGCCGCCATCGTCAACCACCGTACGCGCGCGCACGATATCGACGCGCTGGTCGACGCCGTGCTGCGCTTTGGCGCCGCGCGCATGTCCTGAACTGGAACACGATTGATGAACGATTTGATGCAACAGGCCGCCACGCCGCATGCGCCGCTGATTGGCCTCGCGCCCCTGATGCGCATCGCCTTTTTGCAGCAGGACCTGGCGCCGCTGGGCGAAGCGCTGCTGGCGCGCGCCCAGGCGCATGCCGACGACGCCCACGCCTGGCTCGATTTTTCGACCGTGCTGCAACTGAAAGGCCAGCGCGAGCTGGCGCTGGCGGTACAGGCGCAGGCGATCGAGTTGCAGCAGTGGTACAGCCTGCCCGCGCAGGCGCCGCAGTCGGGCCCCGGGTTCAAGCTGCTGGTGGTGATGGGGCCGGGCGATTTGATGTCCAATACGCCGGTCGAATTTCTCGTCGAGCAGTCCGACGTGGCCATGGATTTGCTGTACCTGAGCGCCGACAGCCTGTTTCCCGAGGAAGTGCCCGAACACGACGTGCTGCTGGTGGCGGTGGCCGAGTCGGATGCCAATCAGCCTTTGCTGGCGCGCCTGGCCGCGTTTCTGTTCGAGTGGCCGCGCCCGGTGGTCAACCTGCCTGACCATATCATGCACACCTCGCGCGACGGCCTGTGCGCGCGGCTGCAGAGCGTGCCCGGCGTGGCCATGCCGCGCACCGCGCGCCTGGATCGTGCGCAGCTGCAGGCGCTTGCCGATGGCGCGCTGCAAATCGATGCACTGCTGCCGGGCGACGATTTTCCGCTGATCGTGCGCCCGCTCGGCTCGCACGCGGGCCACGACCTCGAACGCATGGACAGCGCCGCCGAGCTGCAGGCGTATTTGCACAAAGTCGACGCCGAACGCTTTTATATCGCCCGTTTTGTCGACTACCGCAACGATGATGGTCAATTCCGCAAATACCGCATCGCCCTGATCGATGGCCGGCCGTATATCTGCCACTTTGCCGTCTCGTCGCACTGGATGATCCATTACCTCAATGCGGGCATGGATGAAAGCGCGGTCAAGCGCGAGGAAGAAGCGCAGATCATGGCGCACTTTGACGAGCAATTCGCGCGCCGCCATGCGCAGGCTTTCGCCGCCATCGATGCGCGCATGGGCATGCCCTATCTCGGCATCGATTGCGCCGAAACGCGCGAGGGGGAACTGCTGGTGTTCGAGGCCGACAACGCCATGATCGTGCATGCGATGGATGCCGAGGACATGTATCCGTATAAACGGCCGGCCATGCACAAGGTGTTTGCGGCGTTTCGCGCCATGCTGGCCAGGGCCGCGACCGGCGCCTAGCCCAGCAGCCGCTCCAGCAGCGCGCGCTTGGCGGCGCTGCGCGGCGACTCCCAGTAGCCGTCGAACCGCAGCAGCAGTGCGCCATCGTGCTCGATGCGTATCGTCTGCGGCTTGCCCAGCATGACGGCGTGCACATAGCTGGCGAACGATTCGGCAAAGTCCTCGTGCACGCTGGTGGCCGCATACAGCGTCGCGAAGTTCGCGCCTTGCAGCTGTGCGTAAGCCTGCGCCATCTGGCTGCCCTGCATGCGCGCGCCATGGTAGTAGACGATATCGCCGCGTAAGGCAAACGCGTTCTGCGCCAGCGGCACCACCTTTTTTTCAGCATCGATCCGCCAGGCCAGCGGCAGGTAGTGATAATCGTCGGCGCCGCGCAGCGACTGCGCATCGAGCCACCAGTCGTGCAGCAGGTTGCGGCCGGCCGACAGCACATGGCCGAATTCATGCAGCAGCAGGTATTGCAGCGCGCCCTGGCGGTTGTCGTCTTCGGGCAGCGCAATCTGCGCGCTCAGCGTGTAAGCACCCTCCGGCGCGAACGGCGTATTTTCCTTCCATGTGGCCCAGGCATTGGCCGTGCGCGATTCGAACGCATCGACGTCGAGCGCCACCACTACGCCCAGGATCACGCCCTCGCCGCTGACGACGATATCGCTGATGGCGGAAGAGCCGAGCTGGCGCGCATGGCGCACGCCCAGCAGCACGCCGTCGAGCAGCGCCTGCACGGAGGCCGGCATGGCGGCGATGGCCGCGCGCACGTCTTCCTGGAAGCCGTCATCGACCTCGGTCGAGGACGGGCGCTGGGGCACGTCCATGGCGAGATTGACCTGCGTGACATGGGTGACGATTTCCTGCTGCGCCGGCCCCAGGCGCTCCAGCAGCGGCAAATCGTACAACTGTTCCCACTGCGCGGCATCGGCGGCGACAATCATGGCGTTCCCTGGTGTTATGCTGACGGGCAGTGTAGCAAGATTCCACCATCCCGGGAGCATGCCATGGCCAGCGATACCCCCGATACCGACGATCCCTGGCAAGTCTTGCGCCGCCATACGCGTGCGCGCATCGCGCAGGGGCGCAGTGGCGTGAGCATGCCAACGTCGCGCCAGCTGGCCTTCCAGCTGGCCCACGCGCAGGCGCGCGACGCGGTGCACCTGGAACTCGACGCGCAGGCGCTGGCGGCACGCGAGCCGGGCGGCATCGCCCTGCACAGCGCCGCCGCCACCCGCGCCATCTACCTGCAGCGACCCGACCTGGGACGCCGTCTCGACGACGCCTCGCGCCAGCGCCTGGGTGCGTGCCCGCAAAACACGGATCTGGCGCTGGTGGCCTGCGATGGCCTGTCGGCGCTGGCCATCGAACGCCATGCGGGGCCGTTCCTGGCGGCCCTGCGCGAGCGGCTGGCGCTCGAAGCGTGGACCGTATCGCCTCTGGTCATCGTGCAGCAGGGGCGGGTGGCGGCCGGTGACGAAGTGGGCGAATTATTGCAGGCGCGCGCCGTGCTGGTGCTGATCGGCGAGCGCCCGGGCCTCAGTTCCCCGGACAGCCTGGGCCTGTATCTGACCTGGGCACCCAGGGTAGGCCTGCTCGACGACCGCCGCAACTGCATCTCGAATGTGCGCCCGGAAGGCATGCCGTATGCGCAGGCGGCGTACCGGCTGCACTATCTGCTGTCGCAGGCGTTTGCGCGCCAGTTGTCGGGGGTGGGGCTGAAGGATGAGACGGTGGCGGAAGAGGGCGCGGCCCTGGCGGACGCGCGCAACTTCCTGCTGGAATGAATCCGATCTCGCGAGTTAAATCTCGCGAATCTCATCGAGCGCCCACCGCGGCCGCACATTGAACGCATAGTCGCGCTTGGCCGCGTCGGGGTTGATCTGCAGGCGCATGGCGCCGGCAAAGGCGATCATGGCGCCGTTATCGGTGCAGAACTCCAGTTCCGGGTAATACACCTTGAAGCGTTTTTTTGCCGCCGCCGCGTTGAGCGCGGCGCGCAGCTGGGCGTTGGCGCCCACGCCGCCGGCGATCACCAGCCGTTTCAATCCCGTATGCTTGAGGGCCGACACGCATTTGGCCGTCAGCACCTCGACGATGGCGTCGACAAAGCCGCGCGCGATATCGGCCTTGTCCTGTTCGCAGATATTGGCGATGACTTTTTCTTCGTGGTTCTTCACCACCGTCAGCACGGCCGTTTTCAGGCCTGAAAAACTGAAATTGAAGTCCTTCGAATGCATCATCGGGCGTGGCAGCTTGTACGCCAGCGGGTCGCCGAATTCGGCCAGGCGCGAAATGGCCGGTCCACCGGGGTAGCCCAGGCCCAGCAGCTTGGCCGACTTGTCGAACGCTTCGCCGGCCGCGTCGTCCAGGGTTTCGCCGAGCATGGTGTACTGGCCCACGCCATCGACACGCATCAGCTGCGTGTGGCCGCCCGACACCAGCAGGGCGATAAAGGGGAACTCGGGCGGCTCCGACGCCAGCAGCGGCGACAGCAGATGGCCTTCCAGGTGGTGAATGCCCAGCACCGGCTTGTCGATCGCCAGGCCCAGGCTGCAGGCGACGGAAGAACCGACCAGCAGCGCGCCGGCCAGGCCGGGGCCTTGGGTATAGGCGATGGCGTCGATCTCGGGCAGGGCAATGCCGGCCCTGGCCAGGGCTTCGTCGAGCAGCGGGATGGCGCGGCGGATATGGTCGCGCGAGGCCAGTTCCGGCACCACGCCGCCATACTGTTCGTGCATGGCGACCTGCGAATAGAGAGCATGCGACAGCAGGCCGCGGTCGGTGTCGTACAGGGCCAGGCCGGTTTCGTCACAGGAGGATTCGACGCCAAGAACAATCATGGAAGGTGCAAAGTAGGGGGAGTAATCCGCCATTGTAAAGGAAAGCGGCCTCGCCAGCCTGGCCGCCGGCGCACCATTTCGGCGGCAGTGTGCACTTGCGCAGTGCGCAAACGAGGGCTGCGCCACGCGACTTCCCCGTGCGGGCGGCGTTTCGGCACTGGCACCGCTCTTGCTTAGGGAACAGCTGTGCTTTTCTCACGGGAGCTTGTGATGCCAGAACAATGGAAGATGATATGCCGCCTGAAGGACATGCCTGTGGCGGGGCCGCGCATGGTGCAGCGCGGCCTGGCCTGGCAGGACCTGCCCGGCGTGGCGCTGTTTCGCGCGGCCGACGATACCGTCTATGCACTGCTCGACACGGTGCCCGGCCTGGGCGGCCCGCTGGCGCACGGCGTGCTGAGGGAGAAGAACCTGATCGGCCCGAAGAACAGCTGGATCATCGAACTCGATGCGGGCCGGCTGGTCGCGCCCGTGCAGGCCATGGCGCGCATGTACGCGGTGCGCCTGCTCGACGGGCGCATCTACCTGGACCTGAAGGAGCTCAATGTGCCGGCCAGCAAGGCCGAACAGGCGCTGGCCGGCTCGTTTGCGCTGCTGCCGCACGTGCAGATGGCGTGATATGGCTGGTGGAGGTGTCGGCTTACGCGCTGCGCGCTAAGCCGACCTACCCGACGTACGCGGATGAATTCGTAGGTCGGGTTAGGCGCAAAGCGCCGTAACCCGACAACCTCGCCGGAATTACTTCGGACGATTCAACAAATGCGCATGCGCGTCGCGCAGCATCGTCGCGGTGGTGTCCCAGTCGATGCAGCCGTCGGTCACCGAGCAGCCATAGGTCAGCTGCGACAGATCCTGCGGGATCTTCTGGTTGCCGCTGACGATGTTCGATTCGATCATCACGCCCACCAGCGAGCGGTTGCCCTGCACGATCTGGTGGATGACGTCGGCCATCACCAGCGGCTGCAGTTCCGGCTTCTTGTAGCTGTTCGCGTGCGAGCAGTCGACCACCAGGTTGGCCGGCAGCTTGGCCTTGGCCAGCGCCTGTTCGGCGATCGCGATCGACACCGAATCGTAGTTCGGACGGCCGTCGCCGCCGCGCAGCACCACGTGGCCATAGGCGTTGCCGCGCGTGCGCACGATCGACACATTGCCTTCGCCATTGATGCCCAGGAAGGAGTGCGGATGCGCCGACGACAGGATCGCGTTGACGGCGATGCTGATGTCGCCATCGGTGCCGTTCTTGAAGCCGACCGGCGTCGACAGGCCCGACGACATCTCGCGGTGGGTCTGCGATTCGGTGGTGCGCGCGCCGATCGCGGTCCAGGCGATCAGGTCGCCCAGGTATTGCGGCGAGATCGGGTCCAGCGCTTCGGTGGCGGTGGGCAGGCCCAGTTCGCACACGTCGAGCAGGAACTGGCGCGCCTTTTCCATGCCTTCGTTGACCTTGAACGAGTCGTCCATGTACGGGTCGTTGATATAGCCTTTCCAGCCGGTGGTGGTGCGCGGTTTTTCGAAATACACGCGCATCACCAGCAGCATCGTGTCCTTGACTTCCTCTTGCAGCGCTTTCAGGCGGCGCGCGTAATCGAGGCCGGCGACAGGGTCGTGGATCGAGCACGGGCCGACCACGACGAACAGGCGCTGGTCCTTGCGGTCGATGATGTCGCGCAGCGCTTCGCGGCCGCGGTTGACGGTGTCGAAGGCGCTGGCCGACAGTGGCAGTTTGGCGTGCAGTTCGGCCGGCGTGGGCATGGGCGCGAAGGAAGTGACGTTGATATTTTCGATGTCTGGCGTATTCATGATTCTGGCTGGGCTTTCACTATTGCATGCTTTAAGAGCCAATAGTGTAGCGGAAATGCGCCCTGGACAAAGATTGCCGGCCAAAAACGCTTACAGCCGAGTTGCTTTTTCTGCCGGGAACGCCAGGCGCGCCACGCGCTGGTGCTGGCCGGCAAGTTCCGGCGGCTGGTCCAGATTGGGGTGGCGGCGGAGATGCGCGAGGATCACTTCTTCATGCTCGGCGATCTGCTGGTCGAGGCAGGCGATCTGTTGCTGCAGCAAGGCATGCAGCGCCTGCTGGCCGGCCTGCAAGTGGCCGTCCAGCCGCGTCGCTTCCTGCCGGCGCACGGCCTGCACCGCTTGCAGGCGCTGCAGCCACAGCCGCAATTCCATATAGGCGGGCGGCGGCGGGGTCCAGCGCGGCGGCTGCGCGGCGGCCGCATAATGCGCCAGCAGGACGGCGCCCATGCCCTGTACGTCCAACCCATGGTCGCGCGCAAATTGTGCCAGTGCGGCCGGTGGCGCATCGCACACCTGCATGCCCATCAGCGCCAGGCTGCGCGCGGTGATGTCGCTGTGCGGCGCATCGAGGCGCAGGCACACGCGCAGGCCGGCGACGTCCACCTCGTTCTTCTGCAGCCAGCTGCGCAGCCAGCGGTAGCCGGCCATATCGTTTTCCAGCACCTTGCACAGCAGCGCGCCATCGCGCAGCAGCACCGCTTTCAGATGCAGCTTGCTCGTTTCGATGCCGACCACGGCCAGCTCCGGTTTGTTTGCGTATCCCATGATGATTCCTCCAGTACAACCATATACGCAGGCAGCGCGCAGCTGGATTCAACTGGGCGCAGGTGTTGTCGATTTACAACGCAAGCCCGCGTGGCCAGCGCTGTTATCACCGGTGCCGGCTGCGATAAGGTGCGCAAATCCGTGTAAGCTGGCGCCATGACTACCGTATCCATCCCCCATACCGACGTGGCCGGCGAGCCATTCCCCGCCGCCCGCTTTATCAAGGAAATCGGCCGCGGCAAGAATGGCGCACGCAGCATGACGCGCGACGACGCTTTTGCCCTGTACCGCGCCATGCTCGACGGCCGCGTGTCCGACCTGGAACTGGGCGGCATTTTATTGTCAATGCGCATCAAAGGCGAGTCGGTGGACGAGATCGCCGGTTTCCTTGAGGCTGCCGAAGCGTCGTTTGCACCGCTGCAGGCGCCACCTGCTGCGTATGCGCCGATTGTGATTCCCAGCTATAACGGCGCGCGCAAGATGGCCAATTTGACGGCCTTGCTGGCGCTGCTGCTGGCGCGCGCCGGCGCCCCGGTGCTGGTGCATGGCGTGACGCTGGACGTGGGCCGCATCACCACCGCCGAAGTGCTGGCCGCGCTGGGCATGCCGGCCTGCGACAGCCATGAGCAAGCGCAAGACGCCATGGCGCGCGGCGAGGTCGCCTTCATGCCGGTCGCCACCCTGGCGCCGAAGCTGGCCCGGATGCTGTCGCTGCGCCGCGTGCTGGGCGTGCGCAATTCCACCCATACCCTGGTCAAAATCATGCAGCCGTTTGCCGGCCCGGCACTGCGCCTGGTGTCGTACACGCACCCGGAATACCTGGAAATGCTCGGCGAATATTTCATCACGGCAGCGCCCGCTGGCCGCGGCGACGCCTTTCTGATGCGTGGCACGGAAGGCGAAACGGTGGCCAACGCCAACAAGGCGCAGCAGATCGACTGGTTCCATGGCAAGGAGCGCACGGTGCTGGTGGAAAAGCAGTTGCTGGTCGAACAGTTGCCCGACTTGCCTGTGGAACGCGACGCGGCCACCACGGCCGCCTGGATCCGGCGGGTACTGGCCGGCGAGATTGCCGTGCCGCCATCGATCGCCGAGCAGGTGGCGCATTGCCTGATGGCTGCAAGCAAGCTTGCGCAGGTCCGGTAGGTCGGCTTGGGCGAAGCCGTAAGCCGACAAGCCTCCACCACCGACCACCGTTTACAATGGCGCTTTGTAATCAGTGGTGACCGGAATTCTTATGGCAAAACAATTTGATGTGGCAGTGATCGGCGCGGGCGCGGCCGGCATGATGTGTGCGGCCGTGGCCGCCCAGCAGGGCAAGCGCGTGGTGGTGATCGATCATGCAAGCAAGCTGGCCGAAAAAATCCGCATCTCCGGTGGCGGGCGCTGCAATTTCACAAATATCCATGCCGGTCCCCAGCATTTTTTGTCGGACAATCCGCACTTCTGCAAGAGCGCGCTGTCGCGCTACACGCCGCAGGATTTCCTGGCGCTGGTGAAAAAACACCGCATTGGCTACCACGAGAAGCACAAGGGCCAGCAGTTCTGCAATGAGTCGGCCGAGCAGATCATCGAGATGCTCAAGGACGAGTGCGCTAGCGGCGACGTGCACTGGCGCATGCCGTGCAAGATCGGCAGCGTCGAACGCCGGGATGACGGCGGCTTCGTGCTGCAGACCGACAGCGGCGAGATCGAGGCGGCCAATGTGGTGATCGCCACCGGCGGCCTGTCGATTCCGAAGATCGGCGCCACCGATTTTGCCTACCGCATCGCCAGCCAGTTCGACCTGAAAATGGTCGAGCCGCGCCCGGCGCTGGTGCCGCTGACGTTCGACCCGTCCAGCTGGGCGCCGTTTGCCGAACTGTCGGGCATCGCGCTCGAAGTGGATGTGGAAACGGGCAGCCTGAAGGG
The DNA here is from genome assembly GCF_001677885.1 of Janthinobacterium psychrotolerans. Lineage (GTDB taxonomy): Bacteria > Pseudomonadota > Gammaproteobacteria > Burkholderiales > Burkholderiaceae_D > Janthinobacterium > Janthinobacterium psychrotolerans. The sequence continues at coordinate 305,248 of NZ_LOCQ01000060.1, forward strand.
GCGCAAGCCCACCGGCGCGCGTTTCCGTGAAGATTTGCTGTTCACCCATCGCGGCCTGTCCGGCCCGGCGATTCTGCAAATTTCCAGTTTCTGGCAGCCTGGCACGCCAATTATCATCAACCTGCTGCCGGAAGTGGACGTGGCGCAGACCCTGATCGAGGGCAAGGGCAGCCTGAAAAAGCAGTTGGGCAATATCGTCTCGCAATGGCTGCCCGAGCGCCTGGCCGACTGCCTGCTGGCCGTCAATGGGCTGGCGCCCGACGCCCGCATCGCCGACATGCCCGACGCGCAACTGCGCAAGCTGGGCCTGGCCATCAATGCCTGGTCCATCGTGCCGAACGGCTCGGAAGGCTACCGCAAGGCCGAGGTGACGCGCGGCGGCATCGATACGCGCGAGCTGTCGCAGCAGACCATGATGGCCAACAAGGTGCCGGGCCTGTATTTCATCGGCGAATCGGTCGATGTCACGGGCTGGCTGGGCGGCTACAATTTCCAGTGGGCCTGGGCTTCGGGCGTGGCCGCTGGGGTGGCGCTGCAATAAGCAGGATGAAACAGCTTGCGGTAGAATAAAGCTACGCCACAGCGCGTCCATTTATTTGCGTGGTTTACGCCACAGCCGCACGGCCTGCCAAGGCTGTATCCCAGGCGCAAGCAGGGAAGGGCTTTCCTTTTCCGATAAAAGCTGCTACTATCTACCTCTTCCTATACACCACCTCAACGGTTTGAATTTTACATGACCACTATTCGCCTTAAAGAAAACGAGCCGTTCGAAGTCGCAATGCGTCGCTTCAAACGCACCATCGAAAAAACGGGTCTGCTGACCGAATTGCGCGCACGCGAATTCTACGAAAAGCCAACAGCTGAGCGCAAGCGCAAGCTGGCAGCTGCTGTCAAGCGTCATTACAAACGCATCCGCAGCCAACAACTGCCGAAAAAATTATTCTAAGACTGTCCAGTCAGAACCAACCCGGGTAGTACGGCGCATTGTTCGCCACGGGTTTTGTTTTGATTCGCCTGGAGCGCCGCTCCAGATGAGTCGCATGCCCGCTCCGGTTCGCCGCGGCGGGTTTTCGCTTTTGTGGCCGGTACGCTTGCGCCGCCACCATCATTAATCAACGAGGATAGCCATGAGCTTGAAAGAACAAATTACCGAAGACATGAAAAATGCCATGCGCGCCAAGGAAACGGGCAAGCTGGGCACGATCCGCCTGCTGCTCGCTGAAATCAAGCGCAAGGAAGTCGACGAACGCATCGAGCTGACGGACGCGCACGTGACGGCCATCGTTGAAAAGATGATCAAGCAGCGCAAGGATTCGATCACCCAATTCGAAGCCGGTGGCCGCGCCGATCTGGCCGACATCGAAAAAGCCGAACTGGTGCATCTTGCCGGCTATATGCCTGCCGGCCTGTCGGACGAAGAAGTGGCCGCCGAAGTGACTGCCGCCGTGGCCGCCTCGGGCGCCGCCGGTCCGCAGGACATGGGCAAGGTCATGGCCATCGTCAAGCCGAAGCTGGCTGGCCGCGCCGACATGACCGTGGTCTCGGCGCTGGTGAAAAAAGCCTTGTCGCCAGCCGCATAAGCCACATCTTCAGTAACCACGGCTGCCGGCGTCCATGCTGGCAGCCGCAGCGCCACACGTTGACCTGGATCAACATCCGGCCGCGTGCGGTAGTATAGTCTGACCTATAACAAGACCGCCCTCGCCAGTGATACCACAATCTTTCATTTCCGATTTGCTCAACCGCGTCGACATCGTCGATGTCGTCGGGCGCTATGTGCAGCTGAAAAAAGGCGGCGCGAATTTCATGGGCTTGTGCCCGTTCCACAGTGAAAAATCGCCCAGCTTTACCGTCAGTCCCACCAAGCAGTTTTATCACTGCTTCGGCTGCGGCGCGCATGGCACCTCGATCGGCTTCCTGATCGAGTATTCGGGCATGGGCTTTGTCGACGCGGTCAAGGATCTGGCGCAAAACGTCGGCATGGTGGTGCCGGAAGCGGACGATAAAATCCCGCCGGCCCAGCGCGCGCAGATCCAGGCGCAAAGCCTGGCCTTGTCCGACGCCATGACGCAGGCCTGCGATTATTACCGCGGCCAGCTGCGCCACGCGCCCGACGCCATTGCCTACCTCAAGAATCGGGGCCTGACCGGCGAAGTGGCCGCTCGCTTCGGCATGGGCTACGCGCCGGGCGGCTGGGACAATCTGCGTTCCGTGTTTGCCGACTACGAAGTGCTGGCCCTGGTCGAGGCGGGCCTGGTGATCGACAAGGTCGACGAAGAGGGCAATAACCGCAAGCGCTACGACCGTTTCCGCGAACGCATCATGTTCCCGATCCGCAATACCAAGGGCCAGGTGATCGCCTTTGGCGGCCGCGTGCTCGACCATGGCGAACCGAAATACCTGAATTCTCCGGAAACCCCCTTGTTTTCCAAGGGTTTCGAACTATATGGTTTGTTCGAGGCGCGCCAGGCCATCCGCGACGCCGGCTATGTGCTGGTGACGGAAGGCTATATGGACGTGGTGGCGCTGGCGCAGATGGGCTTTCCGCAAGCGGTGGCCACGCTGGGCACGGCGTGCACGCCGACCCATGTGCAAAAACTGCTGCGCCAGACCGATAACGTGATTTTCAGCTTCGATGGCGACAAGGCCGGCCGCCGCGCCGCCCGCCGCGCGCTCGAAGCGAGCTTGCCGCATGTGTCGGACAACAAGACCATCAAATTCCTGTTCCTGCCGTCCGAACATGATCCGGACAGCTATATCCGGGAATTTGGCGCTGCGGGCTTCGAACAGCAGGTGCATGAAGCGATGCCGCTGTCGCAGTTCCTGTTGAAGGAAGTCGCGGGCGAGCACGATCTGTCGGAACCGGAAGGGCGCGCGCGTGTCCAATTCGACGCCAAGCCGCTGTTGCAACTGATGGCGCCGTCGTCCTTGCGTTTGCAGATCGTGCGTGGCCTGGCGCAACTGACGCAGTCGACGCCGGCCGAGATCGAAGCCTTGTTCGAGCTGGCCAAGCCGGTCGCCGTGGCGCGCCGCGCGCCGCCGAAATCGGGCCGCCCGGTGCCGGTAGGGCTGGAACTGAAGATCATGCGCATGCTGGTGGCCCATCCGCCCTTGAGCCTGCAGATCGACGAAGCGGCGCTGGCCGCCTTCCAGCATCTGGGGCCCGATGCGGCGCACAACCTGGGGCAGCTGGTGGGCGTGGGGCAGGCGCTGGGCGAGCACGGCAGTTTTGCCGCGCTGGCCCAGCAATTGAAGGAGCTGGGCAGCGAGTACGACGAGATCATCGGTGAAATCGCCGCCGGCAGCGAATCGGATTATGACAGCGAGCAATCGTGGCTGGTCAGCACCATCCGCGAGATCAAGCTGAACGCCCTGAAGGCGGAACTGCAGCAATTGTTTGCGTCGGGTTTGCCATCGGAGAAAATTGGTGTACGCTACCGCGAAATCATGCAGGAGCAGGGCGAGCTGGAACGCCAGCGCGATGCGGAGTTGGTGAATAGGTAATGTTTCCCGTTGGACATTGTGCGGACTGGAAAAACATTTTTCGCGTGCTATAATCAAATGCTAAGTATTGTGTGCTTTGGCAAGCTCGTTCTGATCGTAAATAGTGTTTGTTTTCAGTAAGTTAGGCTCTTGATCGGCGCAGGAATATTGCGTTTCCCGCAGGTCGTGGCCGATGAGGTGTAAGTAACGTAACAGTGTCGAGCCTGGGTTGTCGGCAGGTTCGAAGATGGTGGCTTCCGTCGAGACGCGGGAGCTGGCAGCAAACTTTATCCTAATCCACCGTAAAGCAAGTCGTTGTGTAATCGAAAGCGCCTGTGCCAATCAAGAAACCCGAATCCAAAGCGGCTGTGAAGCCCACTAAAGTTACCACGAAAGCCGAAAAGGCGCTGGACCGGCCCGAAACCCGGGTCATCAGCGCGCCCGTGGTGAGCCAGACCACCGATGCCGCCACCCTGGCGGCCATCGATACATCCGGCTATGTCTTGCCCTCGGTAAAAGTACCAGGCCGCCGCGGCCGCAAGCCAAAAGAATTCCAGCCAGAAAATGACGAAGTCGCCGCGCTGAACGCCGTCGAGCGGGCCGAACTGAAAGCTGTCGACAAGGCCAAGGCCAAGGACCGCAAGGCGAAGGAGCGCGCGCTGCTGAAAGACGCGTTCTCGTCGGACACCGAAGCGAGCGAGGAAGAGCTCGAGCGCCGGCGCCAGAAACTCAAGACCCTGATCAAGTTCGGCAAGGAACGCGGCTTCCTCACCTACGCCGAGATCAACGATCACCTGCCTGAAAACATTGTCGATCCGGAAGCCATCGAAGGCATTATCGGCACCTTCAACGACATGGGCATCGCCGTCTACGAGCACGCGCCGGACGCCGAAAGTCTGCTGCTGACGGACAATGTTGCCGTCGTCACCAGCGATGACGAGGCGGAAGCGGCGGCCGAGGCCGCGCTGTCGACGGTCGACTCCGACTTTGGCCGCACCACCGACCCGGTGCGCATGTATATGCGCGAGATGGGTTCGGTCGAGTTGCTGACGCGCGAAGGCGAAATCGAAATCGCCAAGCGCATCGAAGACGGCCTGAAAGACATGATACAGGCCATCTCGGCCTGCCCGGTGACGATCGCCGAGATCATCGCCGCCGCCGACCGCATCGCCAGCGACGAGACCAAGATCGACGAGATCGTCGACGGCCTGGTCGATGACAACGAGCCGGTGGTCGCACCGGTGGTCGCCGCCCCTGTCGAAGAAGACGAGGAAGAGGCCGAAGAGGAAGAAGAGGAAGAGGGCGAAGAGGAAGAAGCGAGCGCGTCGGGCGCCGCCGGTTTCTCGGCCGAGCAGCTCGAAACCCTGAAACGCACGGCGCTGGAAAAATTCGCCGTGATTTCCCAGCAATTCGACAAGATGCGCCGCGCCTTTGAAAAAGAAGGCTACAACTCCAAGCCCTACGCCAAGGCGCAGGAAGCGATCTCGCAGGAACTGCTGGGCATCCGCTTTACCGCCAAGGTGGTGGAAAAGCTGTGCGACACCCTGCGTGGCCAGGTCGATGAAGTGCGCCATATCGAGAAACAGATTCTCGACGTGGCCGTCAACCGCTGCGGCATGCCGCGCGCACACTTCATCAAGGTCTTCCCGGGCAATGAAACCAATCTCGACTGGGTCGATGGCGAAGTCAACGCAGGACATGCCTACAGCGCCATCCTGGGCCGCAATATTCCGACCGTCAAGGAACTGCAGCAACGCCTGATCGACCTGCAGGCGCGCGTGGTGCTGCCGCTGCCGGACCTGCGCAACATCAACCGCCAGATGGCGGCCGGTGAAATGAAGGCGCGCAAGGCCAAGCGTGAAATGACGGAAGCCAACTTGCGCCTGGTGATCTCGATCGCCAAGAAATACACCAACCGCGGCCTGCAATTCCTCGATCTGATCCAGGAAGGCAATATCGGCCTGATGAAGGCGGTCGACAAGTTCGAATACCGCCGCGGCTACAAGTTCTCGACCTACGCCACCTGGTGGATACGCCAGGCGATTACCCGCTCGATCGCCGACCAGGCGCGCACGATCCGTATTCCCGTGCACATGATCGAGACGATCAACAAGATGAACCGCATCTCGCGCCAGATCCTGCAGGAAACAGGCGCCGAACCCGATCCGGCCACCCTGGCGATCAAGATGGAAATGCCCGAGGACAAGATCCGCAAGATCATGAAGATCGCCAAGGAACCGATCTCGATGGAAACGCCGATCGGCGACGACGACGATTCCCACCTGGGCGATTTCATCGAGGACAACAACACCCTGGCCCCCGCCGACGCCGCCCTGCACGCCTCAATGCGCGGCGTGGTGAAGGACGTGCTCGATTCCTTGACGCCGCGCGAAGCAAAAGTGCTGCGCATGCGTTTCGGCATCGAAATGTCCACCGACCACACCCTGGAAGAAGTCGGCAAGCAATTCGACGTCACGCGCGAGCGCATCCGTCAGATTGAAGCCAAGGCGCTGCGCAAGCTGCGCCACCCCTCGCGCTCCGACAAGCTGAAAAGCTTCTTGGAAGGCAATTAATGGCCCGTCAGGGCTTGACGTAGGCGGCGGTTCCCCCTATGCTCGCGTGTCCGTTTCACAACGGCCACGCGAGGCAGGGTTCAACGCCCGCCATGCCAGCACCACCCCGGGCCTCTAGCTCATGCTTGGTTAGAGCAGCGGACTCATAATCCGTTGGTGCCGTGTTCGACTCACGGGAGGCCCACCAGAATTTGCAGCATCAGATCAAGCCCCGGCGCGTAAGTGCTGGGGTTTTTTATAGGCAGAACAAGCATCGCCAGCTTTTGTCGTGCGCAAGTCCGGCCAACTGTCGTTGCACGTGTTCGACTAGCTGACCTGACGCTTGTTTTCCTCAATCACTGTTCACGGAGTATGCCCGGTACTGTCCGATACCGTGGCATAGATCAGGATGTTCCTGGCTCCCTGACAGGCCAGGCCAGCGACCGGCCTGCCGGACTTCCTCAGCACTGCTTCGACACTGCGACAACGTGGCGCCATCTTCGCGTCAATAGTCCGGTTTTTATATTGATTTAAAAATGCATGGAAATCGCTGTCCAGCCATGGTCGAGCTGATTCCGGTGCAATCCATGCTGTTGTAGTCAACGGGGGAAATGAGGTGAAGGTTTTCGATCCTTCCGGCTCAATCTCCGCCACCAGGGTCAGGTAATCGGTTGGCCCGGGAATTCCGCCTGTATATTCCGGCGTGCCGAATATTTCCCATGTCACTTGCTTTACCGGGAAATCCATTACGATCAGATGATTGAACGCGGTGACATCCTGCGATGGCTCGGGCTGCTTGTGGCTGTCACAGCTCGTGAGCAGGAGCATGGACACCACACAAGCGATCATGGTTCTATTTTTTCTTGCTGACATGTTCAATCCTGTTGGATGACAATTCTGCGATGGTAGTGCGGGCTCGGTACAGTACCGAAAACTAACGACAAGAAAGCATGAGCACATTACAGGAACTCGACCATCTTTTGCCAGACTAGCATTACGTGGACGACGACCGCATCGTGTTGACCGTCGCGCCGCGTGCCACTTTTTATTTCTGGCAGGGGCACTCCGTGGCCAGGCGCGATGCCCTGGTGGAATGCGTCGAGGCTTATGAACAGGCTTATGGCGTGGGAGCTGGCGTGGGCTTTCGATGTTGAACGGCACCGGGCGGTGCCCATCGATAAAATGCCGCCGATACGGCAACGTGTACAAGCAATGACGCAAGACGATCAGGTAAAGTGGTATGCCTCGTCGGACGATGACGAGACGGCAGCGTGCTATCGCATCAACGCGCTGCTTCGCCCGCTGAGAAATGGCGCTTTCGCCTCCATGGGTTTTGCTTCAGGCAATGGCGAGCTGCGCTTCGATGGTTGCACCTCCGATCTGTGGATACGCCGGCTGGACAGTCCCGATGTCTGGCCCCCAAGGGCGTTTGCAGACTTGCCCCGCACCCTGTAGGAAAGCCCGCCGGCAACAAGCTGCCAGTCAAAACGGAAGACGTCTGCGTGGCGCATGGCCGCTACCGCCACCCCGGGTACGGCCCCATGCAGGACGAGGATGACGCAGCGCCGCAGGTGGTCTTGCTGCCTGGCGCTATCGCCCCTTGCTGGCTGCAACTCGGCCCGCATGGTGAGTATCTCGGCTGCGAGGCTGTGGCGCGGGAATGAATGTCGGCGCTATGACCGATCAGAACAACAAGCAATTTACGAGTTGCCTGGTCAGTGCGAACGCACGTGCTTGTATTGATGCGGTATTTGATGCAAAATAACATCAGATATTGAATCAGGGAGCAGCCGTGAGAACCACCGTGACGATCGACGACGACCTTTATAACAAGGCCCTGGAAATGGCCGATCCAGCCATGGACAAGGCTGATCTTTTTCGAGAAGCGATCAAGACCTTCGTGCGCGTGCAGGCAGCCAAGCGATTGGCTGCGCTGGGTTCGGCAGCGCCGGATATGCCTGACGTGCCGCGGCGCCAGGCGGAGCGTGTCTGATGAGTGGCGTACTGGTCGATACTTCGGTATGGATAGGCCACTTTCGTGATCGAAACGTCGTGCTTGAAACATTGCTGCAGCACGATCAGGCATTGACGCATCCGATGGTCATCGGAGAACTCGCCTGTGGCACGCCTCCCGCGCCACGCGCACAAACGCTGGGCGATTTTGACTTGCTGCCGGTGGTACAGCAAGCGGGCCTGCGCGAAACCATGGCTTTTATCGAGCGTGAATCGTTGTATGGCCTGGGCTGCGGGTTGATTGACATGGTACTGCTCGCATCGACCTTGATGACGCCTGGGGCAACCTTATGGACGCTCGGCAAGCATCTGTCCGAACTGGCACGCCGTTACGGTGTGTTGTATCGCGTGCCGGTGCATTAAAGCATCCCGGATAAAGAACAACATGACAACCGAACTGAAAATCGAAGACATCATCATCGGCACCGGCAAGGCCGCCGGACGCGGCGCGCTGGTCACGGCCCACTATCGCGGCTGGCTGCAAGATGGCACAGAGTTTGATTCCTCGCATCAACGGGGCGAGCCGTTCAAATGCGTGCTGAGCAATAACAAGGTGATACAGGGCTGGATACTGGGCCTCAAAGGCATGCAGGCCGGGGGCAGGCGCAAGCTGTGGGTGCCGGCGCATCTGGCCTATGGCGAGCGGCAGGTGGGATTGATACCGCCAAACGCCGATTTGACGTTCGAAGTTGAATTGCTGGAAGTGCTGACGCGCGATTAGCGGTCGCCGAGCGTGTCCATCATTCCTGCGCGCGGCCCTTGAGCAGCAGGCGCCTTACTTCCTTGATCAGCTTGTCGATCGGCACGGGTTTCCTGAAAAAGCTGTCGTAGGGAATCGACGCATGGTCGCGCACGATGCCGGCGCTGCACAGGATGAAGGGGATGGGCTGCAGTTGCTCGTCGTCGCGCCAGGCGCGGCACAGCTCGGCGCCGTCCATCGACGGCATCATGAAATCGGAGACGACGATGGCCGGTTGCTCGAGCGCGGCGGCGGCCAGGGCCAGGCGGCCGTTGGCGGCGGTGGCCACGCGAAAGCCGCTGTATTCGAACAGCATGGTGTAGGTCGACAGGATGTCGAACTCGTCGTCGACGAGCAGGACCAGCTTGGCATCCGGCGGGGCGTCCATCATCGCAGTGTGATCGCTCATGATGGTACGCTACAGCGCAATGTCGGGCACGACCGGGCCGGCGACGGGCGCTTTGACCGACATGCCATGATCGTTGATGAACAGCACGTGGTTGGCCGCGTCGTAGCTGTTTTCGCGCAGCTTGAGCACGCCGATCTGGCGCCGGTTGATGCCGTTGACATCGACGAAGCGCAGCAGGATGATGTTTTCGAACAGCATCGATGCCGACATGTCGCCATGCAACTGGTCCTGGCCGAAATACGGCAGTTCCTGCGTGAAGAAGGTGGTCACATTGCTGCAGCGCAGTTCGTTGACAAAGGCCGCCAGGAAAGAGCGCGAGCGGCCCTTGTGGACGATGATGTCACGCAGGCCGTCGATGCCGTCGACCAGCAGGCGCGTCACGGCGCGTTCTGCGATATTGCGCAGCACCTGCTGCGCCAGGCTGTCGACCAGCACTTCCAGCGGCGGATGCCAGATGATTTGCAGGGCGCCACTGTCATGATAGGGCTGCAGGTCGATGCCGACGCTGGCGGCTTTTTCGATCAGCCGCGAGGGTGACTCATAAAAACCGGCGATCAGGCAGCGCTCGCCGCGCTGCAGGCCTTCGAGGATAAAGTGCAATCCCATCAGCGTCTTGCCGACGCCAGGGTTGCCCAGCAGCGCCGTGGTCGAACCCTTGGCGATGCCGCCCAGGGTCAGCTCATCGATGCCCTGGATGCCAAAGCCCATGCGTTGCTGCGAAATGCCGGGCGCCGCGCCCGAGGTCGAGCTGATCGCTTCGAGACGCGGGTACAGCACCAGGCCGTCTTCACCCACTTCGAACACATGGCGGCCCAGCAAATGCTTGCTGCCGCGCAGCTTGAAGACCTTGATTTCACGGATCAGCTGCAAGCCATGCTCGAACTGGCTCAGTTCGATCAGACCGTCGACCAGGGTGTTTTCCGAGTCCGCCACATTGCCTTCGGTCGGCGACAGCAAAAAGGTGGTGCAGCGCATGGTCGATACCAGCGAGTTCAGCGAGAGCATGAATTCCGACAGCGCCACATCGGACGGTTTGGCGTCGCGCACGGTGCGAAAACCGTCGATGATCATGATGTCGGGCCGCTGTTCGGCCAGGGTCGCGGCGATGGACTTGAGCAGTTCGCGCAGGCCGCCCTTGAGCAGGTCCGGGTAGGCGCCGATAAACAGGATGCGCTCGCCAACCAGGCTTTCGTCGAAGAAGGAAAAGCTGCTCAGGTGGTTGAGCATCTTGTCGTGGGTTTCCGCGATCAGGGTCAGTATCAGCACCTTCTTGCCCTGGTGCGCATGGTGAAAACCGATCTGGCAGGCCAGCGTGGTCTTGCCGCTGCCGGCCAGGCCCTGGATCAGGTACAGGCTGTGCGCCGGGAAGCCGCCACCAAGAATACGATCCATGCCGGCCACGCCGGTATTTAACAGGGGAATGCGCGCTACCGGGTTGTTTCTGGTGGTCATGTCAATCTCATCATGGGCTACGGGCCGTGTAGCGGTCTGGCGCGCACCAAGCGCTGGGCTGTGGCGCTTTTAAAAGGCAGGCAGTCTTGCAATCTTGCCTTGGCGATTATAGCAAGCCAGGCGCGGTCTTACCGTACGGCTGCCAACATAGATGAAAGCAGGGTTGGCGCTGTCATGGCGCCACCAGGTCCAGGCTTTTCAGTGCGGCAACAATCTCGCGCAGGCTGGCCACTTCGCAGGTCGGCGACGCCGCCGAGGTGTTGGCAAGCTGTTGCGGGTTGTACCAGCAGCTGTCGATGCCGTAGCGGTTGGCGCCGAGGATGTCGGCGTCCAGGCGGTCGCCGATCATGATGGCCTGGGCCTTGTCAAACGGCCTGGCCAGCTTGGCGGCATACTCGAAAAAGCGCAGGTCGGGCTTGGCGTGGCCGGCCGCTTCCGAGGTGGCGACAAAGGAAATATGCGGCTGCAGGCCCGAGCTGGCAATGCGGCGGTTCTGGATCGCGTCGACGCCGTTGGTGAGGATGCCGACCTCGCCCATCGCCGCCAGGGTCGCGCACAGTTCGACCGCGCCGTCGATCAGCACCACGGTGTCGGACAGCGATTCGAGGTAGAGGCGGCTGGCCAGTTCGGCGTCCAGCACCAGGCCGGCTGCCAGGAAGGTTTGGCGGAAACGCTCGACCTTGAGGAAGTGCTGGGTGACGGTGCCTTGCTCGAAGGCGCGCCACAGCGCCACATTGATCGGCTGGTAGTGGGCAAACAGCGCCTCGGTGGCGCCGGCCACGCCCAGCGCATGCATGGTGCGGACAAAGGACAGGTTTTCGGACGCCTTGAAGTCAAGCAGGGTGTCGTCCAGGTCGAACAGGAACAAAGTGTGTTTCATGGGCAGGCATGGCGAAGTCAATCTTGCATCCTAGCATGAAGGCTTTTTGTGTTCAGGCCGTCAACCACCAGTCCAGCAGGGTTTCGTCGTCGTCATCGTCGAGGTTGGCGTAGATATTGGCGAAATACCATTCCACGCCGGTAGCTTCGCGGAAGGCGTCGAACGGGCCGTTGACGTTGTAGATGCCATGCCGGCCCGGCACGCTGAAGGTCAGGTTGCCCTCGAACTGGCCGTCCAGGGTGCCGCCCAGCTGTTGCTGGACTTCGCGTTCAAGTTTTGCCACGGCCTCGTCCGCTACCTGGTCGGCATAGATCTGGATGCAGAAGTTGCCGCCGCGTTTGAGCACTTCGGCGGGGGCGGTGGCGTCCCTGATGCTGACGATGTCGCCGCGCGCCAGGTTCAGGGTCAGGCCGGGCGAGGCCAGCAGTTCGTAGACGTCGTCGTCGATCTGGCGCGCGGGCAGCGATTCGTAGACGGGGCCGTTTTCGTTTTCGCCGGCCAGCACGCGGATATGCGGCAAGTCCTCGCAGTTGAAGTCGTCCATGGTGCCTTTCTTGAGTAAGGCGTAATTGTACAGGCGAAAAAAAGGCACGCCATGGCGTGCCGAGAAGGAGAGGTGCGGAGACAGCGCTGCTGCGTGAGAATCAGTTGTAGGCGCTGATGCTGCTGCGGAACTGTTCGAAACCGGCGCGCGCGGCTTTGTAGCAATTGCCGGCGGCCACTTCCAGGCCGGCGCGGTCCAGCACTTCGACGGTGCCGCGGCGGTACTGGATCAGGCCTTCGTCCTGCAGCTTGCGGGCCGTAACGGTGATGCTTTCGCGGCGCACACCCAGCATGTTGGCCATGGTGTCCTGCGTGACTTTCAATTCATTCGACAGCGAGCGGTCCAGGCGGTCGAGCAGCCAGCGGCACAGTTTCTGTTCGATGCTGCAGTGGCGGCCGCCGACGACGTTCTGGGCCATCTGGGCAAACATGGCGCTGGTGTAGCGCATCAGCAATTGGGCCAGGGCGCCGCCTTCGTTGAAGACTTCACGCAAGAAGGCCGTTTTCAGACGGTAGCCGTAGCCCGCGCTTTGCACGACAGCGGTGCAGGTGGCGCGCTCGGCTTCGTACAAGGTCACGCCAGCGACACCTTCACGGCCGACCACGGCGATCTCGGTGGTGGCGCCGTCTTCCATCACATACAGCAGAGAGACGATGGCGTTGGTCGGGAAGTAGGTGTATTCGATCTTGTCGCCGAAGTCGAACAGGTGCTTGCCGGCAGGCAGGGCCACCAGTTCAAGCTGGCAGAACAGGCGTTCCAGGTCGGTGCGCGACAGGGCACGCAGCAGTTCGTTCTGCTGTGCGCCGGTGATGCTGATCATGGGCGAGGCGGGGGCTTTGGCGGGGGCTGCGCTCCAGTCGCGGTTGGCGGTGGTGCTGGTCACGGCTGGGGACAGGTTGCTGTAAGCTTTGTACATGATATGGCCTCGTCTTCTGATCTTGTTGATTGGCGTTATTGCTGTTCGTTATTGCTGTTGTTTGTGCTGCTGCGTATTGTTGACTGCGTTGTATTCTGCAATGACTCCACTATAGGACGATGGTGCGGCCGGCGGCATCGGATGAGCCGACGCGCTTATGTAGGTTAGGAACATTGCCCCGTGTCATCCCATTCCTACGTCGTCAAATTGCAGGCGTGACAAGGCCAGCCGCAGGCCGCGGTGGCCTGCAGCCAGAGTGAACGTTGCAGTAATCAGTCAGGAAGGGTGGTGCTGGCGTGCTCGCTTCGCAGGCGGCTGGCGCTGTTCCCAGGCGCGCAGCTGGTCCCGGTAGCTGGCCAGTTCTTCCTGGTACATATCGAGGATGCAATAGGTGCAGCCGCTTTGGCAGCACTCATTGTCGCCTGGCCTGACAGGCGCTGGCGGCGGCGGATCGTGTGGAGTGGAGGGGCTGGACATGGTGGGGGCGAGAGGTGCGATGGCCGCCATCCTACAGCATCGCGCGCCATCGTTACAGCGGCGGTTTTTGCCGGTAAATCACGGTTTCCGTGTACAGTTGCACTGAATTAGGGTATCGTTTACAGCACTGATATTGTATCTTCTGCGCGCGATGTTCCGCCGGCGCGATCTCCGCCGCCATCGTGCGCACACCTCCCAGACGCTCCCGCACTCGCCGCACAGCCTGCCTCGGAGCACAGAGGTGTCGCAAGAACAATCGTCCGGCGTGCAAGACGACGCTGCTGCGCCCTGAAATGTTGTTTATTGAGAAAGCATGGCTTCCGCAGTGCGGAGGCACACCAGAAAACTATGTCTGAAACCGAAACGACTCCTACGCCCGATCCGGCGATTATCCCAGCCGCGGCGCCTGTCGCCGCCACCGAAGCTCCTGCCGTTCCCGCTGTTACCGCCACGCCTGCTGTCACTCCCGCTCCCACGATTGCCGCTCCCGCCTTCAGCTTTGCCGATTTCGGCCTGGCGCCCGATATCCTGCGCGCGCTGACCGAGCAGGGCTACACGCATCCGACGCCGATCCAGGAACAGGCCATTCCGGTGGTGCTGCAAGGGCGCGACGTGATGGGCGCCGCGCAGACCGGTACCGGCAAGACGGCCGGCTTCTCGCTGCCGATCATCCAGTTGCTGCTGGCTCATGCCAGCGGCAGCATGTCGCCGGCGCGCCACCCGGTGCGCGCGCTGATCCTGACCCCCACGCGCGAGCTGGCGGTGCAGGTGGCGGAAAACGTCAAGGCCTACGCCAAGCACACGCCGCTGCGCTCGACCGTGGTGTTCGGCGGCATGGACATGAAGCCGCAAACCGTGATCCTGCGCGGCGGCGTGGAAATCGTCATCGCCACCCCGGGCCGCCTGCTCGACCATATCGAGCAGAAGAACATCAGCCTGGGCCAGGTGCAGATGCTGGTGATGGACGAAGCCGACCGCATGCTGGACATGGGCTTTTTGCCAGACTTGCAGCGCATCATCAACTTGCTGCCGAAACAGCGCCAGAACCTGATGTTCTCTGCCACCTTCTCGCCGGAAATCAAGAAGCTGGCAGCGACTTTCCTCAACGATCCGCTGACGATCGAAGTGGCGCGCAGCAACCAGACCGCCGACAAGGTCACGCAAGTGGTCTATAAAGTGCCGGAAGACCAGAAGCACGCACTGGTGGCGCACTTGCTGCGCCAGCGCGACCTGAAACAGGTGATCGTGTTTTCGAACACCAAAATCGGCGCCTCGCGCCTGGCGCGCGTGCTGGAACAGGAAGGCATGAGCGCCACCGCGATTCATGGCGACAAGAGCCAGCAGGAGCGCATGGCCGCACTCGAAGCGTTCAAGAAGGGCGAGATCGACGTGCTGGTGGCCACCGACGTGGCCGCGCGCGGCCTCGACATTTCCGACCTGCCATGCGTGATCAATTTCGACTTGCCCTATAACGCCGAAGACTATGTGCACCGCATCGGCCGCACCGGCCGCGCCGGCGCTTCGGGCGACGCCATCTCGATCTATTCCGACAAGGACGAGCGCCTGCTGGCCGATATCGAAAAGCTGATCAAGCAGACCGTCAAGCGCGGCGAACTGGGCGGCTTCTCGCCGGCGCCGTCGCGCTCGCCCGACAGCGACCGCGAACGCCGTCCGCCGCGCCGCACCGAAGGCGACGCACGCCCACCGCGCAGCGCCGGCGACAGCGATGTGCGCTCCTCAAGCCGTCCGCCGGAGCGCGGCAGCCGTCCCTCTTTTGGTCCCGGCGCACGCCGCGAGAAGGTCGATCCGTGGTTCCTCAAGCCGTATGAGCCGGCCAAGGCGGCGCCAGCGGCGGCGGTCAATGCCCCGGTCAGCAAGCCCAAGCCAAAATTGGCAGCCCTGCTCGGTGGCTTGAGCAAATAATCATCGCAGCGGCACCGTTGACGGCCATCAATCACGTTCCTCATCGCATCATAGCCAGGCGCTGATCGGGTGCAGGTGGATAGCCTGCTGCCGGTGTTCGCGCTTGGAGTGGTTTCATGAATAATATTTGCTCTGGCAAAATGGATGTGGTGGCGATTGTAGTGACCTACAATCCGCTCCTGGCCAATGTCTGGCGCCTGACGGCCGCTCTGGCTGCCCAGGTTGACAAGATCATCGTGGTCGACAACGGCAGCGCCAATATTGCCCAGTTGCGCGCCGGCTGCGAAAACTTGCCGCAGATCGAACTGCTGGCGCTGACGCGGAACATGGGCATCGCCTACGCGCAAAATGCGGGGAACGACTGCGCGCGCAAGGCGGGGGCGCAGTACCTGATTTATTTCGACCAGGACAGCGTTATCACGGCGCAGTTTGTGGCGCCGTTGAAAGCGGCGTTTCTTTCCTTGTCCAGCACCTGCCGGGTTGCCCTGGTTGCGCCTGTCTTCAAGGATGAAAAAAAGGATTTCTTTTATCCGCTGGTATGGTTCAACCGATACGGCACACGCCGAAAAACGGTGCCAACTGGCAAAGAAACAAACCCCATTCCGGTGTCGATCGCCATTTCATCGGGTTCGTTTACCAGCATGGCGGTGATGGATGATGTCGGCGCCATGCGCAGCGACTTTTTTATTGACTATGTCGATATTGAATGGTGCTTGCGGGCGGTGCATGCGGGTTATGTTTTATTTGCCATTCCGGCGGTGTGCATGCTGCATTCGATCGGTGACCGGTCGATTCCTTTCCTGAAATGGCGCCTGGCGATTCATTCGGAATGGCGTCGTTATTACCGCATCCGCAATGGTTTTTTATTGCTGCGCCTGCCTCATGTGCCGAAACTGCTCGCGCTGCGCGAAGTCGTGGTGAATCTGGTGCATCAGTTTATTCTGATCGTGACGCAGAATAACAGGCAGTTGCAGCTGAAATATCTGTGGCGTGGCGTGCGCGACGGTCTTTGCGCGCTGCGGCGAACCTGAGCGGCGCACCGCACGCCTGACAACGCCATCGCCTCGACCGCATCGAGAGCGCCCGGCTTCACTTCTGTTTTTATCACTGGATTTTGCTTTATGAGTTGTCAGGAATTTTCGCTGTCGATTGTCAGTCACGGCCATCAGGCTTACATCGTGCCATTGTTGCATCAACTGGCGGCCCTGGAAGTGCACAACTTCGAAGTCATCCTCACGCTCAACATCATTGAAGAGCTGGCGATTGACCTCGAGGCCCTGCCTTTCAAAGTGTATCTGATTGTAAATCCGTCACCGCAGGGTTTTGCCGCCAACCATAATGCTGCCTTCATGTTGTCAAATGGTGATCATTTCGTCGTGTTAAATCCCGACATACGGCTGATTGACAATCCTTTTCCGGCGCTGCTGGCCATGGTGGAGCAGTCGTCATCGGCTATTTGTGCGCCGCTGATCGTTACCGCCACTGGTACGATCGAGGATAGTGCCCGTAATTTTCCATCGCCTTATCATCTCGTGCGCAGAATCGTCGGGCGCCTGTTGAATCTGCCGCGGCCGCGTGAAAAGGTGCCGCAGGTGGGCTCCTTGCTGGCGCCCGACTGGGCTGCCGGGATGTTTCTATTGGTGCCGCGCGCTATTTATACGGCGCTGCATGGTTTTAGCGAGCGTTATTTTTTATATTTTGAAGATGTTGATTTTTGTGCGCGCGCGCGCCTCGCAGGATTTGAAGTCCTGGTCAATACCGAGATACGCGTGATTCATGAAGCCCAGCGCGACAGCCATCGTCAATTGCGGTACATGCTGTGGCATCTGGGCAGCGCGATGAAATTTTTTGCTTCCACTGTGTATATCAAGATTCTGATGCGGCGCATTTTCGGGAGGCGGTGAGTATCCCGGTCTTTACTGTGTTGCTATCGCCGCCAATATGCCAGGGTCGTTAAAAGACGGCGGATGCGATACAATCTACCAAATTATTGATGCTAAAGTAAAAACTTTTTTGGCTGGTGCGGTTGATCGCCGCGCTTTACGGTCAGCTGGATGAAATATGAGTAATATTAAGGAATTGTAATGATACTGGTAACTGGTGGCGCGGGATTTATTGGCGCAAATTTTGTTCTGGACTGGCTTGCTCAATCTGATGAGCCTGTTATCAATCTCGATGTACTGACCTACGCAGGCAATCTTGATACCTTGCGCACGCTCGATGGTGATCCGCGCCATGTGTTTGTACAGGGCGACATCGGCGATGCGGCGCTGGTAACGACATTGCTCACTCAATATCAGCCTCGGGCCGTCGTCAATTTCGCAGCCGAAAGCCATGTCGACCGCTCCATCCATGGTCCAGGCGACTTCATTCAGACCAATATCGTCGGCACCTTCCATTTGCTCGAAGCCGTGCGCGCCTACTGGAGCGCGCTCGAAGGCGAGGCGCGCCAGCAGTTCCGCATGCTGCATGTGTCGACCGACGAGGTCTATGGCTCGCTGTCGAGGGACGAGCCCGCATTTACCGAAACCCACCGCTACGAGCCGAACAGCCCTTATTCGGCCAGCAAGGCGGCCAGCGACCATCTGGTGCGCGCCTACCACCACACGTATGGCTTGCCGGTGCTTACCACCAATTGCTCGAACAATTACGGCCCCTATCATTTCCCGGAGAAGCTGATTCCGTTGATGATCGTCAATGCCCTGGCCGGCAAATCCCTGCCAGTATATGGGGATGGCCAGCAGATCCGCGATTGGCTGTATGTCAAGGATCATTGCAGCGCAATTCGCCGCGTGCTGGAAGCGGGCGCCCTGGGCGAGGTATATAACGTTGGCGGCTGGAATGAGAAACCGAATATCGAGATCGTGCACACAATCTGCGCCCTGCTCGACGAATTGCGCCCGCGCGCCGACGGCACTCCTTACAGCGCGCAGATTACCTACGTGACCGACCGGCCCGGGCATGATCGCCGCTACGCCATCGACGCGAGCAAACTGCAGCGCGAGCTGGGCTGGAAACCGGCCGAAACATTTGATACCGGCATCCGCAAGACGGTGCAGTGGTATCTCGATCACCAGGACTGGGTGGCCAATGTGCAATCGGGCGCCTATCAACACTGGGTAGCAAAAAATTACAGCGAGCGCACGGCATGAAAATTTTATTGTTGGGCAAGAACGGCCAGGTCGGCTGGGAACTGCAGCGCAGCCTGGCGCCCTTGGGCGAGGTGATTGCGCTGGGCAGCGACAGTGTGCAGTGGTGTGGCAATTTCCTGGATCTGGCCGGTATCGACGCCACCGTGCGGGCCATCGCCCCCGATGTGATCGTCAATGCGGCCGCCTATACGGCGGTCGACAAGGCCGAGAGCGATGCGGATGCCTGTGCGACCGTCAATGCCAAAGCGCCCGGCGTGCTGGCCGCAGTGGCCGCCGAAACCGGCGCCTTGCTGGTGCATTACTCGACTGATTATGTCTTTGACGGCAGTGGCGAAGCGCCACGCGATGAGACGGCGCCCACCGGGCCGCTGAGCGTCTATGGCAGCACCAAGCTCGACGGCGAGCAGGCGATCGTCCGCAGCGGCTGCCAGTACCTGATTTTCCGTACCAGCTGGGTCTACGCCGCGCGTGGCGGCAACTTCGCCAAGACCATGCTGCGCCTGGCCGGCGAGCGTGATCGCCTGTCCGTGGTGGCCGATCAGATCGGCGCGCCGACGGGTGCCGAGCTGATTGCCGATGTCACCGCGCACGCCATCCGTTCCACCCGCGCGCAGCCGGAGCTGTCGGGCATCTATCATCTGGCCGCCGCCGGCGAAACTTCCTGGCATGGTTATGCCAGCTATGTGATCGATGTTGCGCGCCAGGCAGGCGTACCGGTCAAGGTGGCCAACGAGGCGATCGCCGCCGTTGGCAGCGAGGCGTTTCCCGCCCCTGCCGCACGGCCGAAAAACTCCAGGCTCGATACCGCAAAACTGCAAGCGGCATTTTCTCTCACGCTGCCCGAGTGGCAGCGTGGCGTTGCACGCATGCTCAGTGAAATTCTGGAAAAATAATGATGAATCAACGTAAAGGTATTATCCTCGCCGGTGGCTCGGGCACCCGTTTGTATCCCGTCACCAAGGCTGTTTCCAAGCAACTGCTGCCGATTTACGACAAGCCGATGATCTATTATCCGCTCAGCACCTTGATGCTGGCCGGTATCCGCGACATTCTCATCATCTCCACGCCCCAGGATACGCCCCGCTTCGTGCAACTGCTGGGCGATGGCAGCGCCTGGGGCCTCAATTTGCAGTATGCGGTACAGGACAGTCCTGACGGCCTGGCGCAGGCTTTTATCATCGGCAAGGAATTCATCGGCAACGATCCCTGTGCATTGGTGCTTGGCGATAATATTTTCTACGGACACGATCTGCAGATACAGCTGGAGCGCGCCTGTGCCCAGCCGCAAGGCGCTACCGTGTTTGCCTATCATGTGCAGGACCCCGAGCGTTATGGCGTGGTCGATTTCGATGATGGCGGACGTGCCACCAGCCTGGAAGAAAAGCCGCTCGTACCAAAAAGCAATTATGCCGTCACCGGCCTGTATTTTTATGACGCGCAGGTGGTCGACATCGCCAGCACGCTCAAGCCATCGGCACGTGGCGAGCTGGAGATTACCGATGTCAATCGCATTTATCTTGAGCGCAATGAATTAAATGTGGAAATTCTTGGCCGTGGTTATGCCTGGCTCGATACCGGCACCCATGAAAGCCTGAACGAGGCCAGCAATTTCATCCAGACGATCGAACATCGCCAGGGCTTGAAAGTGGCCTGCCCTGAAGAAATTGCGTTCCGTCGCGGATTCATTACCGCAGCGCAGCTCGAACAGCTGGCCGCACCGCTGGCAAAGAATGGCTATGGCCAGTACTTGCAGCGTTTATTAAAGGAAAAGGTACACGGATGAAGGTGATAGCGACAGCGATTCCCGATCTGCTGATCATCGAACCGAAGGTGTTTGGCGATGAGCGCGGGTTTTTCTACGAGAGTTTCAATCAGCGCCAGTTCGAAGAGGCTATCGGGCACCAGGTGCGGTTTGTCCAGGATAACCACAGCCGCTCGGCGAAGAACGTGCTGCGCGGCCTGCACTACCAGATCCAGCATCCGCAGGGCAAGCTGGTGCGCGTCACGGCAGGGCGCGTGCTCGATGTCGCGGTCGACCTGCGCCGCAGCTCGGCCACGTTTGGCCAGCACGTCGCCGTCGAACTGTCGGCCGACAACAAGCAGATGTTCTGGGTGCCCCCCGGTTTTGCTCACGGTTTCGTGGTGCTGTCCGACAGCGCCGAATTCCTCTACAAAACCACCGATTACTGGTATCCGGAGTTCGAGCGCAGCCTGGCCTGGAACGACCCGACGCTCAACATCGCCTGGCCGCTGGACGGCGTGCCGGCCTTGTCGGCCAAGGACCAGCTCGGCAAGCTGCTGGCCGATGCGGAGACGTTTGCGTGAGGCGCCATGTGGCGGCAATCAATCCGCATGCGGCGCAGCCAACCTCGCTGCTGGCGCTCGGACGCAGCTTGTGGCAAAACCGCAGCCTGATTGCGCAAATGAGCAAACGCGAGGTGGTCGGCCGTTACAAGGGCTCGATCCTGGGGCTGGCCTGGTCCTTTTTCAATCCGGTTTTCATGCTGGTGGTGTACACCTTCGTGTTTTCCGAGATTTTCAAGTCACGCTGGGGCGGCGCTGGCATGGAGGAAAGTAAAACCCAGTTTGCGATTGTGCTGTTTGTCGGCATGATCGTGCTCGGCCTGTTCAGCGAGGTGGTCAATCGCGCGCCCACGCTGGTGCTGGCCAATGTCAACTATGTCAAGAAAGTGGTGTTTCCGCTGGAAATATTGCCCTTGATCGTGATGGGCGCCGCGCTGTTTCACGCGATGATCAGCCTGGCCGTGCTCCTCAGTGCATTCTTCCTGCTCAATGGCTATCTGCACTGGACCGCCTTGCTGCTGCCGCTGGTGTTGCTGCCGTTGATGATACTGATCATGGGCCTGGCGTGGATACTCGCCTCGCTCGGTGTGTTCCTGCGCGATGTGGGGCAATTTGTCACCATCCTGACCACCGTGCTGACGTTCCTGTCGCCGATCTTTTATCCGGTTTCGGCCGTACCGGAAGCGGCGCGGGTGTTTATCATGGCCAACCCCCTGACCTTCATCATCGAACAAGCGCGCGACGTGCTGCTGTGGGGCCATTTGCCGGACTGGTCCGGCCTTGGCCTGTACACGCTGGTGGCGCTGGTGTTTGCCTGGGCCGGTTTTGTCTGGTTCCAGAAAACCCGGAAAGGATTTGCCGATGTCCTCTGATGAAATCGCCATCCGCGTCAGCAACCTGAGCAAGCGTTATGAAATCTACGATACGCCGCGCGACCGCCTGAAGCAGTTCATGCTGCCGCGCGCGCAACGCCTGCTCGGCCGTCCAACCGGCCAGTATTTCCGCGAATTCTGGGCCTTGAACGATGTATCGTTTGAAATACGGCGCGGAGAAACCGTGGGTGTCATCGGCCGTAATGGCAGCGGCAAGTCGACCTTGCTGCAAATGATCTGCGGTACCCTCACGCCGACTTCCGGCAGCATCGAAACCAGCGGCCGCATCGCCGCTCTGCTGGAGCTGGGTTCGGGTTTCAACCCGGAGTTCACGGGCCGTGAGAACATTTACATGAATGCGTCCGTGCTGGGCCTGTCGATCGAGGAAATCGACGCCAGATATGATGACATTGTCGCTTTTGCCGATATCGGGCAATTTGTCGAGCAGCCAGTCAAGACCTATTCCAGCGGCATGTATCTGCGCCTGGCCTTTGCCGTGATCGCCCACGTCGACGCCGACATCCTGGTCGTCGACGAAGCGCTGGCGGTGGGCGACGCCGTGTTTACCCAGAAATGCATGCGCTTTATCCGCAAGTTCCAGGAACGCGGCACGCTGATTTTTGTCAGCCATGACACCGCATCGGTGCAGAATCTGTGCCGTTCCGGCATCTGGCTCAAGCATGGGCGGGTGGAGCAACTGGGCACGGCCAAGGCCGTTTCCGAAGCCTACCTGCAATATACGCTGCAGGAAATCTACGGCGCCGAGTCGAAGCTGACCTCGATCGGCGGCGGTGCGGACGAGGCGGCGGTACCGGCGCTGACCAGCGATTATGGGACGCAAGCGTCGGTGCGCGACAATCTGAGTGACGCCAATGGCTGGAAAACCGGCCATGCCGACATCGTTTCGGTGGCGCTGACCAAGCTGTCCGACGAGACCGACGCGGTATTCGAGGGCGACGAACGGGTCCGCATGACGGTGCGGGCGCGGGCCCATCAGGCGCTTGAGCGGCCGATCCTTGGTTTCCTTGTGCGCGACCGCCTGGGGCAGGATCTGTTCGGCGAAAATACCCTGCATTTCACCGGCTTGCGGCCGACCCCGGTTGCAGCCGGCGCCCTGTTCGAGGGGGTGTTCGAGTTCCGCCTGCCGATGCTGCCCAACGGACAATATGCCGTCATGGCGTCGGTGGCCGACGGCGACTTGCAGAACCACGTACAGCATCACTGGTTGCACGATGCTCTGATCATTAACATTTCATCTAGTAAAATCCGTTACGGCCTGGTCGGTTTGCCGTTCACCCGTGCGGAGCTTGAGGTCATTCATGAGTAAGCCTACGTTGTTTGAAATATTCACCAGTCACCAGGGCAAAGTGTCCGATAAATGGGAACTGTATTTGAGAGAGTATGACCGCCTGTTCAGCTCTTACCGGGCAGCACCGGTGCGCCTGCTTGAGATCGGCATCCAGAACGGCGGCTCGCTCGATATCTGGGCCGATTATTTTGCGCCGGGCAGCACCCTGGTCGGTTGTGATATCAACCCGGACTGCGCGGCGCTGGTGTACGACAATCCGGCCATCAGTTTCATTGTGGGCGATGCCAACGACCCTGCCGTGGTCGGGCAGGTGCTGCAGCGCGCGCCGATATTCGATCTGATCATCGACGACGGTTCGCACACCTCGGGCGATATCGTGAAGACCTTCACGCTGTATTTCCAGCACCTGGCCGATGGCGGCATGTTTGTCGCGGAAGATTTGCACTGCAGTTATTGGGAGCAATACCAGGGTGGACTGTACGACCCTTATTCGTCGTTGTCGTTTTTCAAGCGCCTGTCCGACGTGATCAGCCACCAGCACTGGGGCATCGCGCGCGAGCGCAAGGCCATTTTGCAGGGTATTTTCGGCCATTACGGCTGTGATATCGACGAATCGGTGCTGACCAGTATTCATTCGGTCGAGTTCGTCAATTCGCTGTGCATCGTGCGCAAGGCGCCGGCACAAGAAAACGTGCTGGGACGGCGCATCGTTACCGGCAGTGATGAGCGGGTCGTGCCGGGTATTTTGCAGCTGCATAACACGGAATATGTGCATGGCGTGGCGTTCGACCAGAGCGCGAATCCCTGGACCCTGCGGCTGCAGGCGCCCGACGAGGCCTTGCCAGCGGTAGAACAGCAACTGTCCGCATTGCAGCAAAGTGACGCCGCCCTGCAGCAGACTTACGCCGAACTGCATCAAAGTTACGCCGACCTGCAGCAAAGCCAGGCGGACCTGCAGCAAAGCCAGGCTGACCTGCAGCAAAGCCACGCCGACCTGCAACAAAGCCAGGCCGACTTGCAGCAGCGTCACAGCGGCTTGCAGCAACGTCATGCCGACCAGGTCGCTGTGCAACATCAGTATGCGGCATCGCAACGGCAGCAGATCGCGACCTTGCGCCAGCAACTGTCGGCCAGCATTGCCCAGACTGGCGCCGTGCGGCAGGAAGTGGCGCAGCGCGACGAGCGCGCTGCAGCCTTGCAACAGGTCCAGGCGCAGAAAGAAGAGCAGATCGCCACTCTGCAGCAAGCGCTGGCGCACAGCGAAGAACGGCTTGCCGAGATCCGGCAAACCCTGGCCCAACGCGACGAACGTGTTGCCGATGTACAGCAAACCCTGACCCAGCGCGATATCGAGATCGCCGCCCTGCGCAGCTCCAGCAGCTGGCGCGCGACGGCCGGACTGCGCTTTGTTGGTACGCAAGTGTTGCGCGCCAAGCGCGTGGTGCGGCTGGCACGGTCGGCAGTACGCATGGGTGGGGGGCTGCCGGCGACCGCCGCCAAAGCCGCCGCCGCCTACCGCCGCGATGGGATTGCCGGCCTGGAACGTGGCGTGGCGCTGGTCGAGGCCGTGCAGTCGGGCAATCCGGCGGGCATCCCGGTGGCCGCTGGCGAGCCCGACCGCAACGACTACGCGGCATGGCTGCTCCGCTATGACCTGCTGGATGACGAACGGCGCGCTGCGCTGCGCACGCGCCAGGGATTTTTTGCCGTCCAGCCGCTGATCAGCGTGGTCATGCCAACCTACAATCCGAAACCTGCCTGGCTGGTCGAGGTGATCGAATCGGTGCGCCAGCAGATTTATCCGCACTGGGAACTGTGCATCGCCGACGACTGCTCCAGCAATGCGGAGATCCGCACGATACTCGAGCGTTACCAGCGCGAGGACAGCCGCATCAAGGTCGTGTTCCGGCCCAAGAACGGCCATATTTCGGCGGCATCGAACAGCGCCATCGAGGTCGCCACCGGTGACTGGATCGCGCTGCTCGACCATGACGACCTGCTCAGCGAGCAAGCCCTGTTCTGGGTCGCCGAGGCGATCAACCAGCAGCCCGAGGCACGCCTGATCTATTCCGATGAAGACAAGATCGATGCCGATGGCGTACGTTTCGGTGCCTACTTCAAGACCGACTGGAACCGTCCGCTGTTCTACTCGCAAAACATGATTTCCCACCTGGGCGTGTACCACACGGCCCTGGTGCGCGAGGTTGGCGGTTTCCAGGTGGGCATGGAAGGCTCGCAGGACTATGACCTGGCGCTGCGCTGCATCGAGCGCATCGAAGACCACCAGATCCACCACATTGCGCGGGTCCTGTACCACTGGCGTGTCCACCAGGAGAGCACGGCCATGTCCAGCGACGCCAAGCCGTACGCGCAGATGGCCGGCGAGCGTGCGCTGACCGCTCACTTTGCCCGCCGTGGCGTGAACGCCACTGTCGAGCGCGTGAAAGACAGTTACCGTGTGCGCTATGCACTGCCGGACCAGCTGCCACTGGTCAGCCTGATCATTCCGACCCGCAACGGCCTCGATCTGCTGCGCACCTGTGTGCAGAGCGTGCTTGCGCTGACCACCTATCCGAACTATGAAATCCTGATCGTCGACAACGGATCGGATGATCCGGCTACCCTGGCGTGGCTCGCCGGCGTGCAGGACGACCGGCGCGTGCGCGTGTTGCGCGACGATCGTCCGTTCAACTATTCGGCGCTCAACAACGGCGCGGTGCCGCACGCCCGCGGCGAGCTGCTCGGTTTGCTCAACAACGACCTTGAAGTCATCACGCCCGACTGGCTCGACGAAATGGTCAGCCATGCGTTGCAGCCCGGCATTGGCGCCGTCGGTGCCCGTCTTTGGTATCCGGACAACACCTTGCAGCACGGCGGCGTCATCGTCGGCTTGGGTGGCGTGGCCGGCCATGCGCACGTCCACATGGCGCGCCAGCATGCCGGGTATTTTGGACGCACCAGCCTGCTCAGTGCTTTCTCGGCCGTGACAGCAGCCTGCCTGGTGATTCGCAAAAGCATCTTTGAAGAAGTGGGCGGGCTCAATGAGGCCGATCTGGCAGTCGCCTTCAACGATGTCGATCTCTGCCTGCGTGTGCGCGAGGCTGGCTATACCAATATGCTCACGCCGTATGCCGAGCTGTATCACTACGAGTCGGCGACGCGGGGACTCGATGACACGCCGGAGAAGAGCGCGCGTTTCAACCGTGAAGTGGCGTACATGAAGCAGCGTTGGGAGCCATTGTTGCAGCATGATCCGGCCTACAGTCCGAATCTGTCGCTGCTGTACAGTGACTTCAGCCTGGCGTGGCCACCGCGTTTGGCGGCGCCGCACCCGGCCTAGCCAGGCGCAGGGCAGGGTGGCCGATGCGCAGGCCCTGCCCATGAATACGGTCACATCAGTGCCGGCAACTGCGGACAGGGCATATTTTAAGAATATGGTTGTCCTCGATGCATTATTTTGAAGGGTTTTATTTTGAGTTTGCTGCCACTGGTCGTCGATCTCGACGGGACGTTGATCCGTACCGACATGCTGCACGAATCGGCGTTGCGCGCCTTGCGCGACAAGCCATGGGATGTCGTGCGCATTCCTTACTGGCTGTCCCGGGGCAAGGCCGTCCTCAAGCAGCGCCTGGCGCAAGGCGGCAGTTTCGATGCCAGTTCGCTGCCGTATGCGCCAGACTTGCTGGCCTGGCTGAAGGTGCAAAAGGCCGAGGGCCGACAGCTGGTCCTGTGCACCGCGTCCGATCTGTCGATCGCCACGGCGATTGCGGCGCACCTCGATATTTTCGATGCCGTGATGGCCAGCGATGGCGTCGTCAATCTCGCCGGCCCGCACAAGGCCGAGGCTCTTGAACAACGTTTCGGGCGCGCCGGGTTCGATTACGCAGGCAATTCGCATGCCGACCTGGCGGTCTGGGCGCGGGCGCGGCGGGCGGTGGTGGTGAACGCTTCGGCCGACCTGGCCACGAAAGCGGCGGCGCAATGCGAGGTCGAACGCGTGTTTGAAGCGCCTGCCGCCGGCCTGCGCGCATGGCGCCGTGTCTTGCGGGTCCACCAGTGGATGAAGAACCTGCTGCTGTTCGTGCCGCTGCTGGCGGCCCATCTGCTGACCGAAATCGATACCTGGCTGATCCTGATGTTGGCGTTTGCCGCCTTCAGCCTGTGTGCGTCATCCGTGTATATTGCCAACGATCTGCTGGACCTGGAGAGTGACCGCCAGCATCCGCGCAAAAGCACGCGGCCGTTTGCCGCCGGCGTGGTGCCGGCCTGGATGGGTGTGCTGCTGGCGCCGCTGCTGCTGGCCGCCAGCATCTTGCTTGCCAGCTATGTCGGGAGCAGTTTCCTGGCCTGCATGGTGGTCTACTTCCTGCTCACCTGTATCTATTCGTGGGGGCTGAAACGCCTGGTGCTGGTCGACTGCGTGACCCTGGCTATTTTGTACACGCTGCGCATCATTGCCGGCGCGGCCGCGGCCGAGATGCCCTTGTCGTTCTGGCTGCTGGCTTTTTCCGTCTTCCTGTTCCTGTCGCTGGCGTTTGTGAAGCGCTATGCCGAGTTGCAGGCACAGATGCTCAGTGGCAAAGAAAAAGTACACGGCCGCGGTTATCTGACCACCGATGCGCCGCTGATTCAAATGCTGGGTATCACGTCCGGTTACGCGTCGGTGGTCGTGCTGGCCTTGTACCTGAACAGCGCGGCGGTGTTGCAGTTGTACCGTACGCCCGAGTTTGTCTGGGGCGCAGTGCCGGTGATGCTGTTCTGGGTCAGCTGGATCTGGCTGCGCGCACATCGCGGCGACATGCATGACGACCCGCTGGTCTTTGCCGTCAAGGACAAGGTCAGCATCGTGGCCGGCCTGGTGTTTGGCCTGGTGCTGGCCGGCGGCGCCCTGGGATGGTCATGGTGACAGTGTCATCGTGGGGAAGGCTGACGGCGGACGAGCACCAGGTCCATGCCTTGTCCGATGGCGCGCGCGCCCTGCATGCCTTGCCCGGTACGCTGCCGGGTGTGGCGCATGGCATGGGGCGCAGCTATGGCGATATCTGCCTCAATCCCGGTGGTTCGCTGTGGCGCACGACCGGCATGGACCGTTTCGTCGGCTTTGATACGGCCACCGGCCGGCTGAGCTGCGAAAGCGGCGTGCTGCTGCGCGATATCCAGAAGATGGCGGTGCCGCGCGGCTGGATGCTGCCGGTCACGCCAGGCACGCAGCTCGTCACCGTCGGCGGCGCGATCGCCAATGACGTGCATGGAAAAAATCATCATGTGCACGGCTCGTTTGGCGACCATGTGCTGGCCCTGAAATTATTGCGTACCGATGGCAGCGTGATCGACTGCGGTCCGCAGCTGTTGCCGCAATGGCTGGCCGCGACGATAGGCGGCATGGGCCTGACCGGCGTCATCCTGCGGGCGCAGCTGCAGTTGCGCCGCGTTGCCGGCCCCTGGCTGGAAACGGAAACGCTGCCCTATGAAAACCTGGCGCAGTTTTTCGCGCTGGCGGACGAGTCCGAGGCACAGTGGGAGCATACGGTCTCCTGGATCGACTGCATGGCCGGCAGCGGCGGGCGCGGCCTGTTCATGCGCGGCAAGCTCGGGGCGGCGAGCCTGGCGGCCGCGCCTTCGGGGCGCAAACATCAGATGCCCTTCGTGCCGCCGGTGTCGCTGATGAACCGCTGGTCGTTGCCGGTATTGAACACAGCCTACTATCATCTGAATAAATGGAAAGCGCCGCGGCGCACCGTGCATTACGAAGCGTTCAATTATCCGCTCGATAATGTGCTCGACTGGAACCGCATGTATGGCCCGCGCGGTTTTTATCAATATCAAAGCGTGGTGCCGCGCGCGGTGGGGCACGATGCGGTGCAGGCGATGCTGGGCGAGATTGCGCGCGCCGGGGAGGGCTCTTTCCTGGCCGTGCTCAAGACGTTTGGCGAGCGCCAGTCGGCCGGCATGCTGAGTTTTCCGCAGCCTGGCGTGACGCTGGCGCTGGACTTCCCGAACCAGGGAACGCGTACGCTGGACTTGTTTTCCCGGCTTGACCGCATCGTGGCTGAAGCCGGCGGCAGGCTGTATCCTGCCAAGGATGCGCGCATGCCGCGGGCCTTGTTCGAAGCCGGCTATCCGCGCCTGCCCGAGTTTCTTGCCTACCGCGACCCAGGCATCAGCTCGGCGATGTCGCGCCGCCTGATGGGCAGCTAGCTTCTGCACGATCAACCGATGGCAAGCCGTATCGCCGCCACTCATACCGATTTAATTTTAAGCAAGGAAATGCGCATGCCGCCGAACAAGCCACAACGTATCGTTATTATTGGAGCGACCTCGGCCATAGCCGAGCATTGCGCCCGGCTGTGGGTGACTGGCACCACGGTCGAGCTGACACTGGTGGGGCGCAATGCGCAGCGCACGCAGCAGGTGGCCGATGATCTGCAGGTGCGCAGCGCGCAATCGCGCATCCGCGTGCGCGAGGCCGATTTCATGGATGCCGCCGGCATCGCCGCGCTGGCCGCCGAGCTCGCTTCTGAAGGGCAGCTGGACGTGGTGCTGATCGCCCATGGCTCCCTGCCGGACCAGGCACTATGCCAGGCTGACCTGGCGCAGTGCCGCGAGGCGCTCGAGGTCAACGCCATCTCGCCGGTGCTGTTTGCCGAAGCGTTTGTCGAACACATGCAGCGCAGCGAACGGGGCACCCTGGCCATCATCGGTTCGGTCGCCGGCGACCGCGGCCGCAAGTCCAATTATGTGTATGGCGCCGCCAAGGGCCTGGTCACGCGCTATGCGCAAGGCCTGCAGCACCGGCTGGCGTCGAGTGGCCTGAAGGTGGTGCTGATCAAGCCCGGGCCGACCGCCACGCCGATGACGGCGCATCTGCCGGGACAGGGCAAGATGGCGCCGGTCGAGCAGGTGGCGCGCGACATCGTCGCCGGGATCGCGCGTGGCGCGCCGACCGTTTATACGCCGGGAAAATGGGCCGTCATCATGATGGTGATACGCCACCTGCCGCGGTTTGTGTTCAACAAGATGGATATCTGACGGCGGCACTGTTCAAAGAATCATAACGGAAGCATTTACCTATGAACCATAGCAATCAAAAAATTGTGCTGCCTGGCGGCGCCGGACTGGTCGGGCAAAACCTGGTGGCGCGCCTGAAAGCCAAGGGCTACACCAATCTGGTGGTGCTGGACAAGCATCGCAGCAATCTGGCGATTTTGCAAAAAGTCCAGCCCGATATCGTCTGCGAATATGCCGACCTGGCCGAGCCGGGCGAGTGGCAGCGCCATGTGCTTGACGCCGATGTGGTCGTCATGCTGCAGGCGCAAATTGGCGGCATCGACTACCAGGATTTCGTGCGCAATAACGTCGACGCCTCGCGGCTGATACTGGAACAGATCAAAGCCAGCCCGCGCCAGCCCTACCTGGTGCATATCAGCTCCTCGGTGGTGGAATCGGTGGCTGACGATTTCTATACGCGCAGCAAGAAAGAGCAGGAGCAGATGGTGCTCGCCAGCGGCATCGCCTGCCCGGTGCTGCGGCCGACATTGATGTTCGGCTGGTTCGACCGCAAGCATCTGGGCTGGTTGTCGCGTTTCATGAAAAAGGTGCCGGTGTTCCCGATTCCGGGACATGGCCGCTACATGCGCCAGCCGCTGTATGTCGGCGATTTTTCCAATATCATCATCAGCTGCATCGAGCATCGCCGTGGCGCCGGCATCTATAACATTTCCGGCCACGAAAAAGTCGACTACATCGATATCATCCGCACCATCAAGCGCGCCACCGGCGCGCGCACGACTATCGTCAGGATACCGTATCACCTGTTTTATGGCCTGATCTGGCTGTGGTCGGTATTCGACAAGAATCCGCCGTTTACCACGCAGCAGCTCGCCGCGCTGAGCGCGAAAGATGAGTTCGAAGTGATCGACTGGCCCGGCATGTTCGGCGTGCCGTACACGCCATTTGCCCGTGCCATCGATGAAACGTTCAACGATGCGCGTTATAACAAAGTAATTCTGGAATTCTGATGGCTACCGATACCATCAGCGGGCACAAAGCCCGGGCCGGGGCGGGCGGCCGCTGGCTGCTGCTGGCGGCCGCCGTATTCGCCATCTGCATGGTGGGACTGGCGATCGCGGGCGGCGTGCTGGCCTGGTCGCCGGTGCCATTCTGGGACATGTGGGACGGTTACCTCGACTTCTTCCTGTTCCAGCAGGCTGGCGACAGCAGCATTTGGTGGATGCAGCAGAACGAGCACCGCATCGTGCTGGCAAAAGTGCTTTTCTGGCTGGACCTGAAATGGTTCGGCGGCACCAGCGTGTTCCTGATCATCTGCAATTACCTGCTGGTGGCCTGCGCGGCGCTGCTGTTTTGCCGCATCTTGCGCCAGCTCGCCGGCACCGCCCGCGCCACTGCCGGCGAATGGGCGGCGATGCTGTTCCTGACGGCATGGCTGTTTTTATGGTCGCAGCAGGAGAACCTGACGTGGGGCTTCCAGAGCCAGTTTTTCCTGGCCCAGTTGTTGCCGCTGTGCGCCTTGTACTGGCTGTCGCGGGCGCAATATGGTGCCCTGGCGGGGCGTCATTGCATGACCGCTACCGCGTTTGGACTGGGCAGCATGCTGGCCATGGCCAACGGGATTCTTGCCCTGCCATTGATGCTGGTGTATGCGATCGTGGTGCGCCTGAGCCGCTTCAAAATCGTCTTCCTGGCCTTTTTTACCGTACTGGGCTTGTCGATCTTCTTTTATCACTACAATATGATCGGCGGCCGCGCGCCTATCCACCGGGTGCTGCTCGAGCATCCGCTGGGCATGCTGTCCTACAGCTTGCGCTATCTGGGCGGGCCATTTTTTTACCTGGCGCGCGGCGCTGCCTGGGCCAGCCAGCTCGCGCTGGCGGCCGGCCTGCTGCTGGTGGCCGGTGCGCTGTACCGGCTCTGGCGCGAGCTGGCATCGCCACGGCGCGGCCCGGCGCTGGCGCTGCTGTTTTTTATCGCCTATATCGTCATGACGGCCGTGCTGACGGCGAGCGGGCGCATGGCGCTGGGGCCTGAACAAGCCTTCTCGAGCCGGTATACCACGCCGGCGGTGATGGCCTGGGCGGCCTTGGCGGTGCTGTATTTTCCGCTGCTGCGCGCGCGCGCCAAAGCCTGGCGCGGCGTGTCGGTGCTGGCGCTGGGCCTGCTGGGCGCGGCCATGCTGCTGTTGCAGGTGCAGGCCTTGAAGCCGGCGAACGAGACGGCCCTGTTCGGCAAGCGCGTGGCCGCACTGGCGCTGGCGATGGGGGTGCAGGACAAGGCGCAGATCATGCAGGTCTATCCGGAACCGCCAAGGGCGCTGGCGCTGGCCGCGCGGGCGGTACAGAAAGACGTGTCGATCTTCGGCCATTATCCGCTGCAGGGCGTGGCGGCCCGCCTGGGGCAGCCTTTGCCACAGTCAGGCGTGCGCTGCGATGGTGGCGTGTCGGCCGTGTCGCCTGTCATTGGCGACCCTGTGCATGTGCGTATCGAAGGCGTTTTGCATGCGCCCGGCAGTGCGCAGGCGCCCGCTTTCGTGCAGCTGGTCGCCGCAGGCAAAGTGGTCGGTTATGCGGTAACCGGCGCGCCGGCGCCCGGCGCGCTGGCGACGCAGACCGGCTTTGCCGGCTACGCCAGGGCTGCGGCGCTGGGCGGCGAGATGGTCCTGCAAGGCGAGCGGCCAGCATGTTTCCTGCCTGTCCAGGTGCCGGCGCCGCTGTTTTCCGTGCAACCCATAGCGCCATCGCAGCAGATGGCGAGCCTGGACAGCGCCAGCGTGCTGGCGGGAAATCAATGGCTGGGCGCGGATTTCCATCAATCGAAGATCGACGGCATGCGGGTCTACGGCAGTTCCATCCATGGCGACCAGGATACCGGCACGATTTCCCTGCGAATCAAACGCGGCGACCGGTTTTTTTACCGCTCCGGCCCGACCGCCGGACGCCAGGTCATGACAGTGGAAGGTTATCCGCAGTTGAGCATAGTCATGCCGGCGCTGCCGGAATGGACGCAACTCGTGCTCGACAGCGCCGCCTTGCCCTCGGGTGAACTGGTGCTGCGCATGACCGACAACGGCAGTGGCTGGGGCGAATGGTCAGCCATCGCTTTGAAAGCTCAATAGCAGCAGAAGGCGTGCCGGCTTCGGTCTACGCCGTAAGTCAATTTACATAGTGGGGTATCAAGATGGGGCAACGTATTGCAGTACTCGGCGCCGGGCCGATGGGGCTGGCCGTGGCGTATCAGCTGGCGCGTGACGGCCACACGCCGGTGGTCTTCGAGGCGGACGACCGGGTCGGCGGCATGACGGCCGCCTTCGATTTTTCCGGCCTGTCGATCGAACGCTATTATCATTTTCACGCGATCTCGGACCATGCCTTCCTGACGGTGCTCGATGAACTGGGCTTGCAGGACAAGATGCATTGGGTCGCCACCCGGATGGGCTACTGGTACCAGGACCGGCTGCAGGAATGGGGCAATCCGGTGGCGCTGCTGAAATTCAAGGGACTCGGTTTCGTGGCCAAGTTCCGCTATGGACTGCATGCCTTTTTGTCGACCAAGCGCGACGACTGGAAGCCGCTGGACGACGTCGATGCGGTGGCCTGGATACGCCGCTGGGTCGGCAAGGAAGCCTACGAAGTGCTGTGGCGGCGCCTGTTCGACTACAAATTCTATGACTACTCGGACAACCTGTCGGCCGCCTGGATCTGGAGCCGCATCCGCCGCATCGGCCGCTCGCGCTACAGCCTGTTCAAGGAAAAGCTCGGCTATCTCGACGGCGGTTCGGCCACGCTGCTGCACGGCATGCATGGCGATATCGAACGCCATGGCGGCGAGGTGCGCCTCAGTTCGCCGGTCGGCAAGGTGGTGATCGAGAATGGCCAGGTGCGCGGCGTGGAAGTGGCCGGCTGCTTCGAAGCGTTTGACAAGGTGATCAGCACGGTACCCTTGCCGTATGTGCCGCGTCTGATGCCGGATTTGCCGGAGCAGGTGCTGTCGCAATTTCGCGCATTGAACAACATCGCGGTGGTATGTGTGATCGTCAAGCTGCGCCAGCGCCTGACCGACAATTTCTGGCTCAACACCAATGATCCCGAGATGGATATTCCCGGGCTGGTCGAGTATTCCAATCTGCGCCCGATGGACGAGCATATCGTCTATGTGCCGTTCTACATGCCGGGAGAGCATCCCAAGTTTGCGGAACCGGACCAGGCTTTCCTCGACAAGGTGCGCCGCTACTTCAAGAAGATCAATCCGGCCCTCGGCGACGCCGACTTCATCGACATGCGCGCCAGCCGCTACCGCCATGCCCAGCCCATCTGCGAGCCTGGCTACCTGTCGCGCCTGCCGCCGGTGTCCCTGCCGGTCAAGGGCCTGTGGGTGGCCGACACCTCGTATTACTATCCGGAAGACCGCGGCATTTCCGAAAGCATCGGCTTTGGCCGCCAGATGGCGAAAGATGCGGCCGCATGATACGGCACTTTGTCTCGCGCCAGTTTGTCGTCTTCCTGGTGACCGGCGGCACCGCCGCGGCCGTCAATTTTGGCTCCCGCATCGTCTATAACCAGTGGCTGCCGTTTTCCGGCGCCGTCATCCTGGCCTACCTGACGGGCATGGTGACGGCGTTTGTCCTGGCAAAGCTGTTTGTGTTCAAGGACAGCGCGCAATCGATGGGGCGCTCCGCCTTGTTCTTTGCCCTGGTCAACCTGGTGGCGGTCGCGCAAACCTGGGCCATCAGCATGGCGCTGGCCTACTACGTGCTGCCGGCCATGGGCGTGACAAGCTGGGTCAGGGAGATCGCGCATGCGGTCGGCGTGGTCGTGCCGGTCTTTACCAGCTACCTCGGACACAAGCGCTGGTCGTTCCGCTAGCGCGCCTGGCCTTCCTTTTACACCCATCATCATGTGCAGAAAAACACCACAGCAAACCGTTCCGCCTGCGCGCCGCCAGCCAGGCCGCTTCCTGTCCTGGCTGCGCCATCCGGCGCGCGCCGCCGCCGTGCTGCGCCTGGCATTGCAGCGTGGCGGCGGCGTGGCCGGTGTCGCGCGCAAGGCGTATCGGCTGTACCGGCGCGAGGGACTGGCCGGTGTGCGGCTCGGCTTTGGCAAGGTGGCCAGCGCCGCGCAATCGGGCCGCAATGACTATGCCGAATGGGTGCGCCGTTATGGCACGCTCGATGATGCGCAGCGCACGCGCTTGCGCGCCGGCCTGCAGGGTTTTGCGCTGCAGCCGCTGATCTCGGTGGTGTTGCCGGTGTTTGATCCGCCGCTGGCCTTTCTGGAGCAGGCAATCGAGTCGGTGCGGGCCCAGATTTACCCGCACTGGGAACTGTGCATCGCCGACGATGCGTCGACCAATCCCGGCGTGCGCGAGTTGCTGGAGCGCTACCGCAGCCAGGACAGCCGCATCCGGGTCGTCTATCGCGCGCGCAATGGCCATATCGCCGCGTCCACCAATTCGGCGCTGGCGCTGGCGCGCGGCGAATTTGTCGCCCTGTTCGATCACGACGACCTGCTGGCCGAACATGCGCTGTGGTGGATCGCCGAGGCCATTAACCGGCAGCCCGACGTGGGCCTGGTGTATTCCGACGAGGACAAGGTCGATGCGGCGAACCGCCGCTTCGATCCGAATTTCAAGCCCGACCTCAATCCTGAACTGCTGCTGGCGCAAAACATGGTGTGCCATCTGGGCGTGTACCGTACTGCGCTGGTGCAGGAGCTGGGCGGCTTTCGCGAAGGCTTCAACGGCGCCCAGGATCACGACTTGGCGCTGCGCGTGATCGAACAGCTGGCGCCGCAGCAGGTGGTGCATATACCCAAGGTGCTGTATCACTGGCGTGCCATCAGCGGCAGCACGGCGCTGGACGCCGGTGAAAAGAATTATGCCGCCGAAGCCGGACGCCGGGCGGTCAGGGAACATCTGGCGCGCAAGGGTGTCGCGGCCGAGGTGCTGGCGGCGCCGGAAGTGCCGAGCATGAACCGGGTGCGCTTTACGCGGCCGTCACCATTGCCGCTGGTCAGCATCCTGATCCCCACGCGCGACCGCGCCGATTTGCTGGGCATGTGCCTCGACTCCCTGTTTGCGCGCAGCAGCTACGCCAGTTTCGAGGTGATCATCGTCGATAACGGCAGTACCGAAGAGGCGACGCGGCAGCTGTTTGCGCGCCTGCCGCCAGAACGTGTGCGGGTGCTTCGCGACGACAGGCCGTTCAATTTTTCCGCGCTGAACAATCGCGCGGCAGCAATGGCGCGCGGCAGCATCTTGTGCCTGATGAATAACGATATTGAAATCCTCACGCCGGACTGGCTCGAGGAAATGGTCTCATTTGCCATCCGCGACGAGATCGGCTGCGTCGGCGCGCGCCTGTGGTATCCCGACGGGCGGCTGCAGCATGCCGGCTGCATCCTGGGCGTGGGCGGCGTGGCCAGCCATGCGCACCGCCATGTGCAGCGCGGCCATGCCGGCTATTTTGGCCGTGCGCTGCTGCACCAGTCGTTCAGCGCCGTCACCGCCGCTTGCCTGGTCGTGCGGCGTGACGTGTTCGAGCAGGTGGGCGGCATGGAGGAGCAATTGGCCGTCGCCTTCAATGATATCGATTTCTGCCTGAAGGTACGCGCCGCCGGCTACCGCAATGTCTGGACCCCCTACGCCGAGATGGTCCATCACGAATCGGCGACGCGCGGCGACGACCATGCGCCCGAAAAGCTGGCGCGTTTTTCAGCGGAAATTGCTTTTATGCAGCAGCGCTGGGGCGCGCAACTGCAAAACGATCCCGCCTACAATCCCAACCTGACGGCCTACGACGAGGATTTCTCGTACGCCTGGCCGCCGCGCTGAGGCCGACAGACTCAGGCCTTGCCGTGGCAATGCGGGCAAGACACCTCGTACACATACTCGGGCGCCAGTTGCTGGCGCGGCGTGACGACGGCGCGGCACACGAAACACTGCACCGTTTCGGTCGGTTCGAGCTTCGGGTTGAGGGCAGTGCGGTAGTCGAACACGAAGCAGTCGCCCGTGTAGTGCTCGCCGCCCACCTCCTCGAAATACTTCAAAATGCCGCCGTCTAACTGGTACACGCTGTCGTAGCCGATTTCCTTCATGTGGATGGCGGCTTTTTCGCAGCGGATGCCGCCGGTGCAGAAGGTCACCACGGTCTTGCCTTCGAGCTCCTCCTTGTGCGCGGCGGCCACCGCCGGGAATTGCGTGAACTTGTCGATACGGTAGTCCAGGGTGTTGTTGAAGGTGCCGACGTCCACTTCGAACGCGTTGCGCGTTTCCATCATCACCACCGGTTTGCCCGCGTCGTCGACGCCGGCATCGAGCCAGCGCTTGAGCGTGTGCGCGTCGACCGACGGCGCGCGGCCCAGTTCCGGCTTGATCAGGGGCATGCGCATGGTGATGATTTCTTTTTTCAGTTTCACCAGCATGCGCTTGTGCGATTGTTCGTTCGACAAGCTTTCCTTCCACTCCAGGTCCGCCAGCCGTGCGTCGCTGCGCACCCAGGCGAGAAACGTGTCGATATGCTCGCGCGTGCCTGACAGGAACATATTGATGCCTTCCGGTGTCAGCAGGATGGTGCCCTTCAGCGACAGCGCCAGGCATTGCTCCTGGTACAAGGGGCGCATGGCTTCCGTGTTGTCGAGCGTGATGAATTTATACGCTGCGATATTGACAAAAGTGACAGCGGGCGTGGCGGCCAGCGGGCTGGCGGCGGTTGGAGCGACTGGTGTGGCGTGCATGATGGCGATCGGCTTGAACTGAACAGCCGATATTATAAGCCCGCCGGGCCAGCCACGATACCCGGCCGATGGCCGCGACGCGGTAGAATAGACCCCATTGAATTTTGCACGATGGGTACACAAAGATGGAAATGGTAATGCAAGAGGCCGCTACTGCGGCAGTGTCGCGTCCGGCCGCGCGAGGCCCCGGATTTGTCCATTTGCGCGTGCACTCGGAGTACTCGATCGTCGACGGCCTGGTGCGTATCGACGACATGGTGGGCGCCGCCGCCAGGGACAAGCAGGCGGCGCTGGCCGTCACCGACCTGTCGAACCTGTTCGGCATGGTGAAGTTCTACAAGGCCGCGCGCGGCAAGGGCATCAAGCCCGTGATCGGCGTCGATGTGTGGATTAGCAACGACGACAACCGTGAAAAGCCGTCGCGCCTGCTGCTGCTGGCAAAAAATCGCATGGGCTATCTGCAGCTGTGCGAACTGCTGTCGACCGCCTGGCTGACCAATCAGTACAAGGGCCGCGCCGAAGTGCGCATCGAATGGCTGCAGGCGCTGGCCAGCAATACGTATGACTTATACCCGGGTGAAAGCGCGGCCAACGGCCTGATCGTGTTGTCGGGCGCGCATTTTGGCGACGTCGGCATCGCGATTGAAAACGGCAACCTGGCGTTGGCGGAACGCAACGCCCAGCGCTGGGCCGAGATTTTTCCTGGCCATTTTTATATCGAAATCCAGCGCGGCGGCCAGGCCAACCAGGAAGCGCAGGTGCGCCATGCGGTGGCGCTGGCGTCCAAGCTGGGCTTGCCGGTGGTGGCCACGCATCCGGTGCAGTTCATTTCGCCCGAAGAATTCATTGCCCACGAAGCACGTACCTGTATCGCCGAAGGCGAGATGCTGGCCAACGCCAAGCGCGTGAAACGCTTCAACGACAGCCAGCGCTTCATGTCGCAGGCCGAAATGGCCGAACTGTTCGCCGACCTGCCGGCCGCGCTGGCCAACTCGGTCGAGATCGCCAAGCGCTGCAACCTGACCCTAACCCTGGGCAAGCCGCAACTGCCGAATTTCCCCACGCCGCCAGGCATGACGATCGACGAATTTTTGGTCGCCGAATCGCAGGCGGGCCTGGAAAAGCGCCTGCTGCAGCTGTATCCGAACGAAGAGCGGCGCGAGAAGGAACGCCCGCGCTACGAGGCGCGGCTGAAATTCGAGACCGATACCATCTGCAACATGAAGTTCCCCGGCTACTTTCTGATCGTGGCCGAGTTCATTCAATGGGCCAAGGAAAACGGCGTGCCGGTGGGCCCTGGCCGCGGTTCGGGCGCCGGTTCCCTGGTCGCCTATTCGCTGTTGATTACCGACCTCGACCCATTGCAGTACAACCTGCTGTTCGAACGCTTCCTGAATCCCGAACGCGTCTCGATGCCCGACTTCGATATCGACTTTTGCCAGGAAGGGCGCGACCGCGTCATCCAGCACGTCAAGGACTTGTACGGCAAGGAGGCGGTCTCGCAGATCGCCACCTTCGGTACCATGGCGGCCAAGGGCGCGATCCGCGACGTCGGCCGCGTGATGGACTTCGGCTATAACTTCTGCGACGGCATCTCGAAATTGATTCCGTTCAAGCCGGGCAAACCGGTCAGCATCGCCGACGCCATCGAAGAGGAACCACTGCTCAAGGAGCGCCAGGAAAACGAGGAAGAGGTCAAGCAGCTGCTGGAGCTGGCCCAGCAGGTCGAGGGCATCACGCGCAATATCGGCATGCACGCCGGCGGCGTGCTCATTGCCCCTGGAAAACTGACCGACTTCTGCCCGCTGTACACGCAGGGCGGCGACTCGGGCGTGGTGTCGCAGTACGACAAGGATGACGTCGAGGCCGTCGGCCTGGTCAAGTTCGATTTTCTGGGCCTGACCACGTTGACCATTCTTGACCGCGCGGTGCGCTATATCAAGCAGCTCGATCCGGCCCAGGCCAACTTCGACCTGGCGACCTTGCCGCTGAACGACAAGCCGTCCTACGATTTGCTGACCAAGGCCAAGACCGTGGCCGTGTTCCAGCTCGAGTCGCGCGGCATGCAGGGCATGCTGAAAGACGCGCGTCCCGACCGTTTCGAAGACATTATCGCGCTCGTCGCCCTGTATCGTCCGGGTCCGATGGACCTGATTCCCGACTTCTGCAAGCGCAAGCACGGCGAGCGCTTCGACTATCCCGATCCGCGCACCGAATCGATTCTGTCCGAAACCTACGGCATCATGGTGTACCAGGAGCAGGTGATGCAGATGGCGCAGATCGTCGGCGGCTACTCGCTGGGCGGCGCCGACATGTTGCGCCGCGCGATGGGTAAAAAGAAGGCCGAGGAGATGGCCGAGCACCGCGAGATCTTCCGCGCCGGTGCGGCGAAAGACGGCTTGACGGCCGAAAAAGCCGACGAGATCTTCGACTTGATGGAAAAGTTCGCCGGCTACGGTTTCAACAAATCGCACGCCGCCGCCTACGCCTTGCTGTCCTACCACACGGCTTACCTGAAGGCGCACCATACGGCCGCCTTCATGGCCGCCAACTTGTCGCTGGCGATGGACGACACCGACAAGATCAAGATCCTGGTGGAAGACTCGCTGGACATCTGCAAGCTGACCTTGTTGCCGCCCGATATCAATGAATCCGATTACCGTTTTACGCCGAGCGGCGAAGCGCCGTCGGTGAGC
Source organism: Janthinobacterium psychrotolerans (assembly GCF_001677885.1). Taxonomy (GTDB): domain Bacteria; phylum Pseudomonadota; class Gammaproteobacteria; order Burkholderiales; family Burkholderiaceae_D; genus Janthinobacterium; species Janthinobacterium psychrotolerans. The sequence continues at coordinate 345,713 of NZ_LOCQ01000060.1, forward strand.
GGCAAGAAGGTCACGCAGATCCGCTATGGCCTGGGCGCCGTGAAAGGCTCGGGCCAGAATGCGATCGAGGCGATCATCGCCGCGCGCACGGCCGGCGGGCCGTTTACCAGCCTGTTCGATTTCTGCAAGCGGGTCGATAAAAAGCAGATCAACCGCCGCACCATCGAGTCCCTGATCCGCAGCGGCGCCTTCGACTGCCTGAAGGTCGACCGCGCCATTCTGCTCGCCTCGGTGGCGTTCGCCATGGAATGCGCCGACCAGGCCGCGAAGGCGGCCAACCAGGTCAGCCTGTTCGGTGGCGACGACAGCGACATGGTGGCGCCGCCCGAGTACGTCAAGGCGCAGCCGTGGACCGACAAGCAGCGCCTGACGGAAGAAAAGATCGCACTGGGCTTCTATTTGTCCGGCCACCTGTTCGATTCCTACGCGCCCGAAGCGCGCCGCTTTGCCCGCACCAAATTGTCGGACCTGTCGCCGTCGCGCGAGCCGCGCATGATGGCCGGCGTCATCACGGGACTGCGCACGCAGATGACGCAGCGCGGCAAGATCGTCATTGTCACGCTGGACGACAAGAGCGCCACGGTGGAGGTGACGGTGTACAGCGAATTGTTTGAGCAGAACAAGAAGATCTTCAAGGAAGATGAGTTCCTGGCGGTGGTGGGCAAGGTGTCGGAAGACCGTTTTTCGGGCGGCTTGCGCATCATGGCCGAGAGCGCTTTCGACATTATCTCGGCGCGCGTGCAATATGGCCGCCAGCTGGGCTTGAGCCTGCCGACCACGCTCGACGCGCGCCGCATCCGCGACGTCCTGACGCCGTACCGTACCCAGGACGGCCTGCCGATCGCCGCCAAGGTCAGCCCGCAAGGCGTCAGTTGCGTGCTGCAGTTTGGCGACGAGTGGCGGGTCGCGCCATCGGACGAATTGCAGACGGCGCTGGTGCGGGAGCTGGGGGCGAAGGAAGTGGAAGTGGAATACTGAGGCGCTCTTGAGCCTTGGACGAAAAAAAGCCAGGCCGCAGGCCTGGCTTTTTTCTACAGCGAAACTTTACATGTCCTTGAGGCTGGTGATCGCGTAGCCCTTGGCGGCGATCTGCTGCAGCGGATGTTCGATATGGTAGTCGGGCAAAGCCTGGGCATCGTCGGCGACTTCGCTGGCCCGGGTTTCCAGTTGCCAGTCGGTGCTCGTGACTTCTTCGGGAATGATCTTTCCTTCCGGTACGGCGAGATAGGAAAAAATGCCATCGTGTTCGGCTCGACGGTAGATATCGACGCGCATAACTGCCTCCTTGTAAGCGTTGGGGAAAAACGGCGCACCTGCGTGCCAGCCGATATTGTTAGCGTAACAGGAATGCAGGGAGCATGCTTTTTGTCTGCGTGCTGCGGCGGGCACGGTGGCCTGTGGGCGAAGCTGGTGGCGTTGCTGGGCGCGGGGGCGGGGCGCCGGGCTGGCCGGGGAAGGGACTCAGGCGACGGCGGCGGCCGGCGCGAGTTGGTGCAGAGAATCGTTGGCGGCGGGGGCGACGCCGGGCAGGGCAGACGCTACGCTGTGGTTGTCGAGGCCGCTACACAGGCTGGCGCTCATGGCCACGGTCAGTTCATGGCGCTTGCGCGCCTCCGAGCGCTTTTTCGAGGCGATCTCTTCAAGCATCAGCGGTGGCAGGTTTTCGCATGGCAGGTCGAAATCGCCATCGCCGCGCTGCCGGGCGCCCAGTTCTTGCCAGACACTGTCGTAGTCGGCCATCAGGCGGCCATATTTCTTTGCCGAATGGTGCACCGTGCGATTGTCATTGCCGACCAAAATCATGTTGCGGCAGCCGTGTTCCCAGGCCAGCTGGCGCACCAGTCGCAGCATCAGGAACTTGGGGCGCATGCCGTGCAGGTCGCGCGTGGCCTCGCGCACGCGGCGCAAGCTTTCCTCGCCCTTGGGGCCTTGCAGACAGCCGATGCGTACGCCCAATTCCATCGGTGCGCGCGTGCGGCAGCCGAAAAAGGTAAACACCACCGCATACAGCATCTCGCCGCCGTGCACCAGTTGCAGCACCATTTCGCCTTCGCGGTCCATGCGCGACAGCGACGTCAGATGCAGGTGGTACAGCTCGCCGGACTTGCCCGGAACCGATCCCAGCAGCACCGGCTGGTGGGCCGCGTCCACCATCAGCTTGCCCCAGCCCTGTTGCAGGATAAAGCGGTAATGGTCCACCAGCAAGGCCACGCGCTGACTGCAGGACAGGGTTTTGCTCAGGTAGTGGCGGTACACCTTGTGCATCATGCGTGGATAGGCCCGCAGCAATTCCGGGAACACGGGATGGGAATTGAGCAGTTGCAGCCAGACGCGCGTCTCGCGCCGCTGCAGGCTGGCCCGCAGTTTCAGCTTGAGCAGCTCGCGCAGGCGCGCCAGTCCGGGCGGCATATTGGTCAGGCCGGCATAGAGGGTAATTGCTGGTGTCATGGACAGTCCGTGGGTAAAGGGTAGAGAACGGCAGGAAAGTGTCAGGCCACGGCCGGGACGCCGAAGCCATCGGCGTCGGCCAGCAGCACGGTGGCGCTGCGCGTGGCACGCGCCAGCTTGTGCGCCAGGCGGTCGGCAAAGTGACGCTGCCAGGGGCTGGTTTTGAGCGCCGGCAAGACGATTTCATGGCAGCCCAGCAGTTCGGCCGTATCGAGGATGGTAAACAGGCGTTCACCGGAGAAAATATGGGTGCTGAACGAAAGACCCGAGCGGCTCAGGTACAGGCCCGCTTCGCACATCAGTTGCGCGGCGGCTGCGCCGCTGTCGACCTGGTGGACGGTGCCGTCGGCATGCTGCGCCAGCGGCGGCGTCACATGCAGCAGGTTGACATGGACTTCGATGCCCCATTCGCGCAAGCGCCTGGCGTAGCGCGCGCCGTAGACGATATCGCTGACGCGCTTGACCGGCAGCAGCAGTTGCAAAGTCGCCGCCTGCTCCGTGCCTGGCGCCCGAGCCGTACTCGTTGCCCGCTCGCCGCCGCGCTCGCCGCCATGCGCATGGCGTGGGAAAACAGGATGTGCAGCTTGCATGGATGGGGGCCGTTGTCAGGAAAACGACCCCATCTTAGCCAGCGCCATGACCGCTGTAAATTGGCGAAATGGCGTACGGGTTTCCCTTATAAAAAGAGATTTTCAGTAGCGGTAGGTGGCGTAAATAGCACCGATCGGCGCATTCCTGCGCTGCACGATGGGGCTTTTGGCGGCGTCGCCCAGGCGCCGTTCCACGCCCAGCACCGTATTGACGCCCCAGTGCGCGTCGATGCGGTGTTCCCAGCTGACGCTGGCCTGCGCTTCATAAAAGCCGCCCTTGGGTGTGTACTGGCGAAATGCCGTCCTGGCCGCCTGGGCCTGTGTCACGCCATACATGGTCTGCAGGTATTTCTTTTCGCCCCAGCTCGTTTGCACGCCCAGGCTGACGCTGTCCTGCGGCACGCCCCGGCTGTCGTTGCGGCTGTAGACCTGGCCGCTGGCGCCCAGCTGCACGGTGGCGCCGTTCTCGCGGTGGTTGAGCGGGATATCGCTGGCCACGCTCAGCTGCACGCCGGGCACGGGCGAATAGCCGAGGTTCAGCAAGGCGCTGGCATTGCTTTCGACCTTGCCCATGCCCTTCAGATAGTCGCTGCCGGCCAGGCCGCGCAAGCCGCTGCGCTGGTGGTCGGCCCGCTCGCCACGGTAGCCCAGCGCGGCGCTGTAGCTGAGCGGGCCGGCCTGGCCGCCATAGCCGAGGCCGCGCATGGTGCTGGCAAAAAAGCCGTTTGCCATGTTGTAGTCGAGCACGACGATGGGCATGGCCTTTGTCCTGTCGTCGCCCGCGTAGGGGCTGCCGGCGGCGACGCCGGCGCCGACGGTCAGTACGTTGCCGCTGGTATTGCCGGCACTATCGTCGGCCGCCAGCGCGGACAGGGGCAGGCACAGCAGGCCGGCCATGGCCAGCAGGGTGGATGATTGCATGGTGTTTCCTTCAGGTGGAGAACCGAGTCCCGTATGGCTCGATTGACAGTGTTTAGTATGTAACATTGCCTCGAAGTAAAGCTAAGCCTTGCCTGAGGATTGCATGAAGATTGCATGAACCGCCTTTCTTTACCTGTTCTTCAGCTTGCGGTGGTTTAATACGCAGCATGAAAATATTGCTGATTGAAGACGACATGGACCTGGGCAATGGTGTGCGCATCGCCTTGCGCGACCAGGGCATGCAGGTGGTGTGGGTGCGCACCCTTGACGATGCGGCGCGCAGCATCGAGCACGACAGCTGCGAACTGGTGCTGCTGGACCTGGGCCTGCCCGATGGCGACGGCCTCGATCTGCTGGCCCGGCTGCGCGCGGCGCGCCTGCCGGTACTGATCCTCAGCGCGCGTGATACTGTCGAGCAACGCTTGCGCGGCCTCGACGGCGGCGCCGACGATTACCTGGTGAAACCGTTCGTGCTGGCCGAGCTGCTGTCGCGCGTGCGCGCGCTGGCGCGCCGCAGCTACGGCTTTGACGGCGACACCATCGAGCTGCGCGGCCTGCTGCTGCAGGTGCCCACGCGCAGGGTCAGCGTGCAGGGGCGCCCGGTGGAACTGACGGCCAGCGAATACGCCTTGCTGAAAACCTTGCTGATGCGCGCCAACCGCGTCATCACGCGCCGCGTGCTGGAAGAGCATATCCTGCCCGGCGGCCTGGCCAATGCCAGCAATACGCTCGACGTGCATATGGGTAACTTGCGCCGCAAGATAGGCGAGGGCTATATCCGCACCGTGCGCGGGGTCGGCTATGTAATCGACCAGCAGGGCGAGGCGCCATGACGCCGGCAAGCGAGCTGTTGCGGCGCTGCTGGCAGATGATCAGCCGGCCGACCCTGGTACGCCGCCTGATGCTGGCGCAGGCGCTGATGCTGAGCGTGGTGTGGAGCCTGGCGGTGGCTTTCGTGATGATCGACGGCACCGACGAAGACAGCAGCATCAGCCATGGCGTGCTGCGCGCGATCGCCACCGTGGCCGACAACCTGGCCGACCAGCCGCAGCGCCAGCATGACAGCCTGCGCGCGATGGACGAGGCGCTGCGCGAAGACTTTGCATCGGGCGACATGCCCGAGCTGGCGCCGCGCACCCTGGTCTGGCGCGACGGCCAGCTGATTTACCGCTCGGTCGATGCGCCGGCAGGCATCCGCAGCGCCGGTCCGGTCGACGCCGAAATGCTCGACATCAAGGGCCAGGTGTGGCGTACGCGCACCGTGGTCGAGGGCGCCACGCGCGTCACCATCCTGGAAGCGGCTGGGCCGTGGCAGTTTTTCATCACCATCAATTCGCGCGGCTATTATCTGCTGCCCTTGTTGATCGGCCTGCCATTCCTGCTGTTGCCGGCCTGGCTGTCGATCCGCCTGGCCATGCGGCCTTGGCGCAAGGTGGCGCAGGAAGTATCGGCGCGCGGTCCGCGCGACCTGCGCCCGCTGGTTTTCAAGCCGCCGCATGGCGAACTGGCGTCGCTGGTCGACAGCATCAACGCCTTGCTGCAGCGGGTCGACACCAGCGCCGCGCGCGAACGCAGCTTTATCGCCGACGCCACGCACGAGTTGCGCACGCCGCTGGCGGCGATGCGCATCAATGTCGAGGCCCTGCAGCGGCAGGCGCACGATCCGCGCCAGCAGGAACTGCTCGACGGCATCCTGAACAGCAACAGCCGTGCGGCGCGCCTGGTGGGGCAGTTGCTGCAGCTCACGCGCAGCGAAGTCCAGGCCGAAGCGGGCCAGCAAGCCACTTCGCAGGCACTCGATGCTTTGTTGCAAGACCGGCTGGCGGCCCTGTCCGGCCTGGCCCAGGCGAACGGCATCGAACTCGAATTGCAGGCCGCCGTGCCCTTGTGCGTGCCGGGCCAGCGCGAGAGCCTGGTGTCGCTGATCGACAACCTGGTCGAAAACGCCATCAAGTACAGTCCGCGCGGCGCCAGCGTGACGGTGTCGCTGCATGCGCAGGGCGGGCAGGCGGTGCTGCATGTGGCCGACCAGGGGCCGGGCATTCCCACCGCCCTGCATGGGCGGGTGTTCGACCGTTTCTTTCGTGCCCCCCAGCAAAACCAGCCTGGTAGCGGTCTGGGCTTGTCCATCGTGGCCACGGTGGTGGCGCGGCATGGCGGCAGCATTGCGCTGCACCAGGCTGACGGCGGCCAGGGCTTGCTGGTGGAAGTGTGCCTGCCACTGGCCGCAAGGCCGGCATGAATTGCACAAGATGCATTGTTTATGCTTGAAATGCAACATTTTATGGCGCTGCACGCCATCCCGATGCATAATGCGGAACGTTAAAAAACACCGTCATGCGTCCATCCCTGTCCCGCTATCTGCAGTATCCCGCCTTTGTCGGCCTGTACCTGCTGTTTGACTGGGCCACCTACATCGATCCGATGTATGGCCTGAACATCACGCCCTGGAATCCCGATCCCGCGCTGGGCCTGGTGTTCTGGCTGATCCACGGCCGCAAGGCGGCGCTGCCCTGGTTTGTCGCCCTGATGAGCGCCGAAGTGCTGGTGCGCGGCATGCCGGCCGGCCTGTCCCTGACCCTGCTCTGTTCGGCCTGGCTGGTGCTTGGCTATGGCGCCATCGGCGCGGCGCTGCGCCGCCGTTTCAGCAGCAGCAATATGTTCGACAACCGGCGCCGCTTGCTGACCTGGGCCGCCATCGTCATGGCCGGCACCCTGTTCAATGCCGTCGGCTACATGTCGCTGCTGTCGCTGACGGGGCGCATCCCGGACGGCGAATGGGCGACGGCGCTGCTGCGCTTCGGCGTCGGCGACACGGTGGGCATGCTGGTATCGATGCCGCTGATCTGGGTGCTGGTCAGCGAGCGTGGCCGAGAACGCCTGCGCAACGCTGTCTGGCGCTGGGAAACCCTGGCTTACCTGGCGCTGGGTGGCTTCGTGCTGTGGAGCGTGTTCGGCTCCATCCTGCGCTGCGACTACAAGCATTTCTATTTCCTGTTCCTGCCGGTGATCTGGGCCGCCTCGCGCCAGGGCCTGCAGGGCGCCGTGCTGGCCGTGTTTGCCTTGCAGCTGTGCATCATTACCCTTGTGAAATGGTCGCATGCGGTACATATCCAGTTTTATGAATTGCAATTGCTCGACGCCATGCTGGCGCTGGTGGGCTTTTTTATCGGCATCGTGGTCGACGAAGTGCGCCAGGTGTCGCATGAACTCAAGCACACGATGCGCCTGGCCGCCGCCGGTGAAATGGCGGCCGCCCTGGCGCACGAACTGAACCAGCCGCTGACGGCGCTGTCGACCTATGGCAAGGCCTGCGAATACCTGCTGGAACGCGGCGAAAGCGGCCCGCTGCTGCAAAACGCCATCGGCCACATGATCGTCGAATCGGGCCGCGCGGCCGAAGTGGTGCGCCGCCTGCGCGACTTTTTCCGTACCGGCGCGATGCAGCTTGAAGTGGTCGAGGCCAGCGCGCTGATCGCCGGCATTGCGCGCCAGTTCACGCCGCAGTTTCACGAACACGGCATCGAACTGGTGCTGGCGCCACCGCAGCCGCTGGCCATCAACGCCGACCGGCTGCAACTGGAACTGGTGCTGCGCAACCTGCTGGCCAATGCCCAGGATGCGGTACTGGGCCAGCCGCGCGGCCGGCGCCGCATTACCTTGCGCGCCGAGCGCCTCGATGGCGGCCGGCTGCGCCTGTCGGTGGAAGACAGCGGACCCGGCATTTCCAGCAGCCTGGCGTCGCGCCTGTTCGAGCCGTTTGTATCGAGCAAGGCCAGTGGCCTGGGCCTGGGACTGGTGCTGAGCCGCAGTATTGTCGAGGCGCATGGCGGCCAGCTGTGGGCCGAGGTCGGCAGCCACGGTATTTTTCGTTTTGTCCTGCCGCTGGCGCGCGCCGCCGCGACATCGCCCGGAGAGCAGCAATGAGCAGCAGCCTGACCGTCTTTATCGTCGATGACGATCCCGCCGTGCGCGATGCGCTGGGCCTGCTGCTGGGCGTGCGCGGCTTTCGTACCGCGCTGTTTTCCTGCGCCGAGGATTTTTTGCAAGGCTGGCAGCGCGCCTGGGCCGGTTGCGTGCTGATCGATATCCGCATGTCGGGCATGGACGGCCTTTCGCTGCAGCGCCGGCTGCTGGAACTGGGCTGCCTGCTGCCGGTGATTATCGTTACCGGCCACGGCGACGTGGCGCTGGCGCGCCAGGCCTTCAAGGCGCAGGCGAGCGATTTCCTGGAAAAGCCGTTCGACCACGACAAGCTGATGGTGGCCATCGAGGAAGCGTTTTCGCGCGAGGCGGCCACGCGCGGCCAGTTGCGGCGCCGGCAGGAAGGGCTGGACGCCCTGGCCACCCTGACGCCGCGCGAACGCGAAGTGATGCAACTGGTGGTGACCGGCCGCCATAACCGCGATATCGCCCCGGCGCTGGGCATCTCGGTGCGGACCGTGGAAGTGCACAAGGCGCGCCTGATGGACAAGCTGGCGGTCGACAATGTGGCCGACCTGGTACGCATCAGCATGCTGGGCAGCGGCTAATCCTGCGGTTTTACCGTATCGCCTGCAACACTTGCTCGACCGTGATCGCATCGACCCAGTCGTTGCGTCTGGCCACTGTCAGCACGGTGCTGTTGGCGCTGTCGAATGGCGCCCATTCCGGGTTCTTCTTGCGCATCAGCGCCACCACCGGCACATGCACGGCATTGGCCAGGTGCATGATCGACGTCTCCACCGAAATGATCAGGTCGCATTGCGCCAGCATGGCCGGCAGCTGGAAGAAATTGTCGACCGCGCTGAAAGCGTGCGTGCGGGCCAGGCCGGCGGCGGCCACGGCGGCGTTGACCTTGGCCAGGTCATGCGGCATGGCGTTGATCAGGAAACAGGCGCCGGCCCATTTGGGCTGCTGCTGCATGCGCTTGATCAGTTCGCTGATGCGCTCCAGGGGCCAGCCGCGCTTGTGCGACTTGGCAAACGGGTTGAGCAGCACCAGCGGCCCCTGGCGCTGGTCGAAGCCCCAGGCGGCCAGCTGCTGCCGTGCCTGTTGCAAGGCCTCTTCCGGCAGGTGCACATAGGGGTAGCGGTCGGCCAGGGCTATCTCCAGCCCCGTCAGCTGGCGGAACCAGTCCGCATAGACGGCGCTGATATGGTGTTCGCCCGCATCCTGGCCCGCGTAGGGCGTGAGCAGGGCGTCGAGCTTGCGGTAGGCAAAATAGTGCATCGGCCGCAGGATGGTCACGCGCTTGCGCATGCCGATCACCAGGCCGTCCGGGCTGATGTCGCGCGCCAGGTGGGCGTAGCGCTGCGGGCGGATATGCGCCAGCGACACCACCACCGGGTAATGTTCGGCCTGCGCCTCGCGCACGCTTTCCTGGTACAGCGCCGGGCTGTAGGTCTTGCGGTAGACCTTGGCGAACAGGCCCGATTGCTCGACCCAGTCATACAGCGAATAGGTGCGCAGGCTTTCCCATTGCGCCGCGTCGTCGGTGCGCCGCACTTCATCGATCCACAGGTGGATCTTCAGGTGCGGGTAGGCGGCGGCAAAGGCGCGAAAGCCGTTCTGCATATAGGTATAGTCTCCCAGCGCCAGGTGGGCGACAAAGAGGATCTTGTCCGACTTGGCGAGCAGTGCGGCGGGGATCAGTGGGGTCATGGTGCGGTGCGGTGTGATGGAGTGAATCGGGCAAGCCATGCCGCTGGCGTCATGCGATGGCTGTAACTGGCGGTATTGCCGATGGGACAATACCACGACTCGGTGCGCACACTCAATGGGGGAAGCGCCGATGCGCCCCACTCATCAGGCGCCGCGCTGGGCATGGCGCAGCAGCGCCCACTGCATGGCCATCGGAAACACCAGCATGATGATGCCGATATTCAGGGTGAGCGAACTGGTGGTCATGCCGAAGATGATATAGCAGACGCACAGCACCACGCCGCCCAGCGCATATGGGTGGGCGGTGGCCGCGCCATGGCGCAGCGCGCGGCCAAACAGGTACAAGGGCAGCAGGAACAGGCCGAACAGCGCCAGCAGGCCGATCACGCCGCGCTTGACGAGCACGTCGAGATAGTCGTTGTGGGCATTCGTGGCTTCGCTGGTGTCGGGCCCCATCTTGCCCTCCCTGACCCATTGCTTCTTCTCGTCCAGGTAACCGTTGCGCCCGATGCCCAGCAAGGGATGCTCGGTCGACAGCAGCAGTGCCGTGTGCCACGCTTCGAAGCGCTGGCCGATCGAGGTGGTGGCATTGGCGGGGTCGTTCATTTTTTCCACTTCCGTCACGGCCATGGCGGCGCGTTCGCGGATCGGCGAATGCGGCACGTAATAGGCAGTGACCATCAGCAAGGCCATGGTTGACAAGGTGATGACCAGGTAGCGCTTGCCATGCGCGCGGGCATTGTGCATGGCGATGATCAGCACGCACACCGGCAAGGCGATCCAGCCGCCGCGGCTGCCGCTGAGGATGGAACCGAACACGCCGGCCAGGCAGCCGGCCAGCAGCAAGGCGCACCAGGCCAGGGCGCGCCGCTGGGTCCTGGCCCACTCCAGGCCGGCCAGCGACAACATGCCCAGCAGCATGCTGACATTGCCGTAATGAATGGCATTGCTGGTCGAGCCTTGCGGGCGCACCATGTCCTGCATTGTGAATTGCCACAGCGCCAGCGCGGCGCCGGCGATCGCGCCCACCGCCACGCCGCCCCACCAGGCTGCCGGCCGCGGCGGATACGCCAGCAGCAGCAGCAGCACCGGCACCACCAGCAGGGCGCGCAGCGGCATGTCGAATTCGCGCCCCGGATCGCCGTGATACGCCATGTTGGCGACCAGCACCGAGAAATACGCCAGCAGCACGGCGATCAGCGTCCAGTCCTGGCGTTGCAATCCCAGCCGGGGACGTTTCCACGACAGGCAGGCACTGCTCAGCAGCAATCCAACCGCACCGAACGAATAGCCGCTGTCAACGGACACCGACAAGGCTGAAAAAAGAAAAACGCAGACAGAAGTTAAACGCAGCATCGCAAGTTCCTGGACATCCGGGTGAAAAGGTGGTTACTGTAACAACAACACGGGAGGCGCCATTGTAGACGAAAGCGCTGCGTTGAAACGGCGTGCGCAGCTTGCCAAAGCGCTACCATTTGACGTTTTCCCTCTGGCAGAACGCAAAAAACCATGGCGGGCACCATGGTTCTTTTTTGTAAGCAATAGTAACCTGCCACAATGCCGACATGGCAGGCCGCTGGCCGCCCTGTCAGAGCAGCTTATTTTGCCGGCGCGCGCGTGGCCACGCCGCTGTCGATCGCCGCTTGGGACACGGCTGGCGCGACCCAGCTGCGCAGGCGCTCGTCGAATGGCGACGGAATCAGTTGCAGCGGGCTCAAGGCGCTGCTCTCGTGGCCTGGCAGCGGCTCCTTGGCCAGCGCGGCGATGGCGCGCACGCAGGCCAGCTTCATCTCTTCATTGATGGTGGTGGCGCCCACGTCGAGCGCGCCACGGAAGATGTAGGGGAAGCACAGCACGTTGTTGATCTGGTTCGGGTAATCCGAGCGGCCGGTGGCGACGATGGCGTCGTCGCGCACGGCGTGCACTTTTTCCGGCGCGATTTCCGGATGCGGATTGGCCAGGGCGAAGATCAAGGGCCTGGCGGCCATCGCTTCGACCATCTGCGCGCTGACCACGCCACCTTTGGACACACCAATGAAAATGTCGGCGCCGACCATGGCGTCGGCCAGGTCGCGGTCGCTGGTGTCATTGGCGTAGCGCGCCTTGTTCTCTTCCATGTTGGCGTCGCGGCCCGGGTAGATCACGCCCTGGCTGTCGCACACTTTCAGCAGCGACTTGTTCAGGCCCAGCGAGACCAGCAGGTCCAGGCAGGCGATCGAGGCCGCGCCGGCGCCCGAGACGGCGACCTTGACGTTGCCGATATCCTTGCCGACCAGTTCCAGGCCGTTCAGGATGCCGGCGGCAACGATGATGGCGGTGCCGTGCTGGTCGTCATGGAAGACGGGGATGTTCATGCGCTTGCGCAGTTGCTGCTCGATATAAAAGCAGTCCGGCGCCTTGATGTCTTCCAGGTTGATGCCGCCGAAGGTCGGCTCCATGCGCACCACGGTGTCGATGAACAGGTCGGGGTCGTTCTCGGCCAGTTCGATGTCGAACACGTCGACATCGGCGAACTGCTTGAACAGGCAGGCCTTGCCTTCCATCACCGGTTTGCTGGCCAGCGGGCCGATATCGCCCAGGCCCAGCACGGCGGTGCCGTTGGTGATCACGGCCACCAGGTTGCTGCGCGAGGTGTATATGCCGGCCGAACGCGGATCTTCCACGATGGCTTCGCAAGCAAACGCCACGCCCGGCGAATACGCCAGGGTCAGGGCGCGGGCGTCGCCCAGCGGTTTGGTGGGGGTGACGGAAATCTTGCCGGCGCGCGGCTCGGCGTGATAGGCGAGGGCGGCTTCTTTCAGGTTGAAGGCTTCGCCGTTCTGTTCGGCGTGCTTGCTTTGGGCAGTAGACATAAGAATTCTCGGAGGGCCAGGCAGGCCCGAGTGGTAAGTCCGAGCCATGGTATGCAAGCGTTTGCACGCTGTCAAGCCTCCATTTGTGACATTTCCATGAAAAGCACTTTGAATCAGGGGGAAACGTCAATGCAAGCGTTTGCTCGGTTTTCCACGAGACATGCCATTTCTGCGATAAAATCATGCCATTGCAATCCGGGAAGCCCATGACAAACAAGAACCCCACCTTAAGCGACGTTGCGCGGGCCAGCGGCGTGCATTTTTCCACCGTCTCGCGCGTGATGAACCCCGAAACGCGGCAAAAAGTCAGCGCCGAGGTCGCCAAGCGCGTGCTGGCCGAAGCGAGCCGGCTCGGCTACCGCCCGAACCGCGCCGCCTCCACCCTGGTCACGCGCAAGTCGCGCATTATCGGCGTGGTCTTGCCCGACATTACCAATGCCGTGTTCCCGCCGATTTTGCTGGGCATCGAAGAAGGCCTGCGCAAGCATGGCTACCTGGCCATCGTCGCCAATGTCGGCGCCGACGAGGAAGAACAGCTGTTTGTCATCAACCGCCTGCTGGGCCAGCAGGTGGACGGCCTGATTCTTGCCACGGCACGGCGCGACGACCCCGTCATCAAGCTGTGCAAGGCCCAGAACGTGCCGGTCGTCACCGTCAACCGCAGCGATGAAAACGGCGTCGCGTCCTGCGTGGTCAGCGACGACGTGGTCGGCATGCGCCTGGCCGTCAACCACTTGCTGGCGCTGGGCCACCGCCATATCGCCCATATCGCCGGTCCCGAAAACCTGTCCACCGGCCATGTGCGGCGCATGGGCTTTCTGGCGGCCATCGAGGCGAGCGAACTCGACGCCTCGCAGGCCTTTGTCTTCGAAAGCAGCGGCTATTCGCGCGAATGCGGCAAGGCGGCCCTGCTCGAATTGCTGCGCCAGTCGCCGCAGACCACCGCCGTGGTCACCGGCAGCGACCTGGTCGCCATCGGCTGCTACGACGCCATCCGCGAGCTGGGCCTGAACTGCCCGCAAGACATTTCCGTGGTCGGCCACAATGACATGCCGTATATGGACCTGATCCGCCCGCCGCTGACCACCATCCGCATCCGCCACCACGGCATCGGCGCCGAAGCGGCGCGGCTGATCCTGCAAACCATCGACGCACCCGATTCGTCAGTGCTCGACGTGCGCCTCAAACCCGAACTGGTGGTGCGCGAATCGACGGCGGCGCCTCGATCTTGATCCCAGGCTTTGAGGTGGCGGCGTGTGGCCGCAAGGTGGTACACTGGCGGCCCTCCCTGTTTTCCTAGCCCTCATCGCCATGACCAAAACCAACACGCCTTCCCCGAAACGCCGCGAAGAGGGCGTTGCCAAGCTGACCGTCAATCCCTTCCTCGACGCCGACTTCTATGCGCGCATGCGCGACTACACCGAACGCGACGCGGCCATCATCAAGGAACTGAAAGCGATCGCCGAAATTCGCGCCGGTAACAAGCAGCCCGACCCGCGCCTGGCGCCGTCGCTGCAGGCACTGCGCGATACCGTCAAGAAAGGGCTGACCTTTGCCGAGATGCTCGATCGCATCGCCGCCGGCAAGGAAAAAGGCCTGTGGGAGCCATGGATGAGCACCTTCGGCATCGAGATCCGCGCCGTCAACTACGGCGCCGGCCCGCGCAACGCCTGCCTGGTGCTGGACCTGGCCGCCAACGCCCCGGCCCACGCCATGTTCGCCAAGGCCGGCATCCAGAACTGGCGCAGCCTGGCCGCCGACGACTGCTCGGTGGTGCGCTCCGAAAAAGCCACCGAGACCTCGCCATTGAAAGTCTATGCCGTGTTCTACCTGGACCCGGCCGCTGCCTGATTTTTCGCCTTGCCGCGTTGCCGCAACACCTGCTTGCGGCAACGTCCTGCCGTATCCTTGCACTACCGGAATCTGACCTCGGTAAAGCAAACTCAAAATTTTCTCGCCCTCAATTGTGCGCACCTCAAACGGTGCTAGACTGCCTTTATTGTTAATTACGCCACATTAATCGCATGACCTTGCTCAGCGCATCAACGCTGAGCGGCCATGCTTTTCCTGGGGAGAGTGCGCGATGGCTGAGGTCGCAAAACCGCTGGCTGCCTTGTTGCTTTGTTGCGCGTGCGCCGCCAGCGCACAAGCGCCCGGCAATGCGCCAGCGAATGCCGACGCCATCCCCGCTTTCAGCAAGCTCGATTCCATTGAAGCAAGGGTGCAGGGCTGTGTCACCTGCCACGGCCAGCAGGGACAGGGCACGGCGAACGGCTATTTCCCCCGCATCGCCGGCAAGCCGGCCGGCTACCTGTACAACCAGCTGATCGGCTTTCGCGACGGCACGCGCAGCTATCCGCCCATGAATTACCTGGTGGCCTACCTGCCAGATGCTTACCTGAAAGAAATGGCCGGTCATTTCGCCGCGCTGCGCCCCGCCTTCCAGGCGCCCGAAGCGGCGCCGGCCAATCCGGCCCTTGCCGAACGCGGCCACGTGCTGGCCACCGTTGGCGACGCTGCCAAAGGAATACCCGCTTGTATCGCGTGCCATGGCAAGAGCCTGTCGGGCATGGAGCCGGGCATTCCCGGCCTGGCCGGCCTGCGCTCGGCCTATATCGTGGCGCAGCTGACGCGCTGGCGGGTGGGCGAACGCCGCGCCGCCGAACCCGACTGCATGAAGCGCATCGCCACGCGCCTGTCCGACACCGATATCGCCGCCGTCGCTGGCTGGCTGGCGCGGCAAACGCCGCCGGCCGGCGCCTCTCCCGAGCCGTCGAATGTGGTACGCATGCCGGTGGCCTGCGGCAGCCAGCGCTAGGAGGCCCCATGCGCAAATCCTTGCAGATCCTGTTTTCCCTGGTCGTGCTGGCGCTGCTGGCGGCCGGCGCCTGGTATCTGCTGCGGCCCGGCCAGCTGCCGAACCAGAGCCGGCCCGGACCGAACGCGTCGACGCAGCTGATCACGAAGGGCGAATACCTGGCGCGCGCCGGCGACTGCGTTGCCTGCCATACGGAGCCCAACGGTCCCATGTTCGCCGGCGGGCGCGCCATGGCCACGCCGTTCGGCAATCTGTATGTGCCCAATATCACGCCCGACGACGACACCGGCATCGGCCTGTGGACGCCCGAAGAGTTCTACCGCATGATGCACACCGGTGTCTCGCGCGACGGCACCCTGCTGTATCCGGCCATGCCGTTCGCTTCCTATACGCAGGTGACGCGCGCCGATTCCGACGCCATCTTTGCCTACCTGATGTCGGTGCCGCCCATCAAACAGGCCAACCGCGCGCACGAGCTGCGCTTCCCGTTCAATAACCGCGAGCTGCTGATCGGCTGGCGCACCCTGTATTTCAGGCAGGGCGAGTTCCAGCCCGACCCGGCGCAATCAGCCGAATGGAACCGTGGCGCCTACCTGGTGCGGGGCCTGGGCCACTGCGCCATGTGCCATACGGCCGTCAATGCGCTGGGCGGCTCGAAGGAGTCGCAGGCCTTCGAAGGCGGCATGATCCCGAACCAGAACTGGTATGCGCCTTCGCTCACATCGAACCGCGAAGCGGGGCTGGGCGACTGGAAGGTGTCCGAAATCGCCGACCTGCTGCAGGTCGGCGTGTCGCACCGGGGCACCGTCTACGGGCCGATGGCCGAAGTGGTCTACAACAGCCTGCAGTACATGACGGACGAAGACGCCAGGGCGATGGCCGTGTATCTGAAGGCGCTGCCGCAAAAGGACGACACGCCGCCGCCCACCAGCCAGGCGCGCCTGGTGGGGCCGGAAGTGATGGAGACGGGGCGCAAGGTATATGTGGCGCAGTGCGCCATGTGCCACGGCGCCGAAGGCAAGGGCCAGCCGCCGTCGTTTCCGATTTTGGCCGGCAACCGCTCGATTACCATGGCCACGCCCGTCAATCCGATCCGCATGGTGCTCAACGGCGGTTATCCGCCAGGGACGAAAAAAAATCCGCGCCCGCACGGCATGCCGCCGTTCTCGCACATATTGAACGACGACGAGGTGGCCGCCGTGGTGACCTACATCCGTGTCGCCTGGGGCAATACCGGCACGCCCGTCGATACCGCCCAGGTCAGCGACTTGCGCAAACTCTTGCCCGAATAAGGAGGTCCATGCCTACGCCCGCAGACCAGCAGTCCGAAGAAATGGACAAACGCATCGACGAGATCGTCAGCCGCGGCCCGTCGGGTGCGTTTGCCGTGGCCGGCATCGCCACCGCCATCGTGGTCGCCATGTTTTTCCTGTTCTACTGGCTGGTCTACCTGCCACGGGGAGCGGTGCAATGAACGTTCACTGCGCATCGGAAACGGTGGCCGTCTCGGCCGAGCGGCGCTGGGCCTGCATCGTCATCGCCATCATCGTGCTGCTGCTGGCCATGATGGTGTGGACCGGCTTGCACTGGGCCGCGATGCCGCCCTCGCGCGTGGAAACCGTGGACGTCAGGACCTTGCACCTGAAGGGCGAATTCGTCGAAAACAACCTGGGCACGGCGGTGGAAAAAGACGGCCGCGTGGTGGTGCGCCTTGTCGGCCAGCAATACTCGTTCGTGCCGCAATGCATCGTGGTGCCGGCCGGCGTGCCCGTCACGTTTCGCGGCACCAGCAGCGACGCCATCCATGGTTTCGTAGTGGGCCGCACCAACGCCAATACGATGCTTATCCCCGGCTTCATTGCCACCTTTACCACCACCTTTCCCAAGGCGGGCGAACAGCTGATGCCCTGCCACGAATACTGCGGCACCGGGCACGAGGCGATGTGGGCGCGCTTCCAGGTGATCCCGGCCGACGAATTTTTTGCCAGGGCAAAAACGGCGGAAAGGATCAGCTGTGTTCCTGGCTAAACGACTGGTGCTGGCCCACTTCTGGGTCGCCTTCATCGCTTTTTTTGCCGCCATCGTGCTCGGTGAATGGCAGATGTTCGTGCGCAGCCCCCTGTCGCCCTGGGTCAACAACCCCGAACATTACTACCGTTCCGTCACCGCCCACGGCACCGTGATGGCTTATGTGCTGCCCACCCTGGTGGCCATGGGCTTCGGCTATGCGATCACGGAACTGGCCCTCGGGCGCCCGCTCATCGGGCTGCGCTGGGCCTGGGCCGGTTTCTGGTTGGTGATCGCCGGCACGCTGATGGCGGCGGTCACCACCGCGTCGGGAAAATCGTCGGTGCTCTACACCTTCTACCCGCCGATGATCGGCAGCACTTTCTATTACCTGGGCATCGTGCTGGTAGTGGTCGGCTCGTGGATCTGGGTGGCGCTGATGTCGCTCAACCTGCGCGCCTGGAAAAAAGCCCATCCGGGCGCCAGCATGCCGCTGGCCATGTTCGGCAACGTGGCCGGCGCTTATCTGTGGGCCTGGACCTCGGTCGGCGCCGCCGCCGAAATCCTGCTGCTGATCCTGCCTGCGTCGACCGGCTTTGCCGACACCATCAACGTCGGCCTGGCGCGTGTGCTGTTTTCCTGGACCCTGCACGCCATCGTCTATTTCTGGCTGATGCCCGCGTATATCGCCTTTTACACGCTGTTCCCGCGCGCCATCGGCTCGCGCCTGTACAGTGACACCATGGGCCGGGTGGCGTTCGCTCTGTTCCTGGTGTTCTCGATGCCGATCGGCATCCACCACCTGTTCGCCGACCCGCAGGTGGGCGCCGGCTTCAAGTTCGTCCATGCGGCGATGACGGCGATGGTCTCGGTGCCGACGCTGCTCACGGTATTTACCATCGTCGCCTCGGCCGAAATCGCCGGCCGGCTGCGCGGCGGCAAAGGCCCCATCGGCTGGGTGAAAGCACTGCCGTGGTCCAATCCGTGGATGCTGGCCGTCACCCTGGCCTTTATCATGCTCGGTTTTGGCGGCGCCGGTGGCATCATCAACATGAGCTACCAGCTCAACGAATCGATCCACAACACGCAGTGGGTGACGGGGCACTTCCACCTGATCTTCGCCGGCGCCATCGTCATCATGTATTTCATGGTCGCCTACGAACTGTGGCCCCAGCTGTGCGCTTGCCAGCCGCTGTCGCCACGCCTGATCAATGCGCAGGTCTGGAGCTGGTTCATCGGCATGATGATATTGACCATGCCGTGGCACCTGGTGGGCCTGCTGGGCGCGCCGCGCCGCATGGCCTATTACGACTACACGCACCCGCTGCTGGCGCCGCAGGCCATCACGGTGATCATCTCCACCATCGGCGGACTGATCCTGGTGATCTCGGCGGCGCTGTTCATCTATATCCTGGCCACGCCGCAGCGGCAGGATACGCAGGCGCCTGTTTTTACCTTCAGCCAGGCCGTCCATCCGCACGCCAGGGTCCCCGCCGCCCTCAACGGCTTCGCGCTGTGGGTGGGCATGATGATCGCGCTTACCGTGGTGAACTACGGCTATCCCATTTTGCAGCTGGCCATCACGCCCGAGGCGTCGGTCCCGATCGTACCGATAGGAGCGCGATAATGCGAGAGCACGGCTTCTTTTCCAGGACGAACCGCGTCGGCTGGACCAGCGCCATAGGCCTGGCGTTATTGACCATCATCGCCGCGCTGGTCGCCTTTGCCTGGCTGCCATCGGCGCAGGCCGACTATCGTGCGCAGGGACTGTGGGACAGCATCTGCCGCGCCGCCGGCGTGCCGGCCAGGTGGCTGGAAGGTAGCCCGCGCAAGGACAGCGCCGATGTCGTCGCCACCAATGTGGTGCTGCTGCCGGCCATGGCCAGAACGGCGTCGCCGGCGTCGGTCGGGCGCGGCGCCACTCTGGCGCTGAACTGCACCATGTGCCACGGCGCGCTGGGCCTGAGCCGCTCCGACGCACCGAACCTGGCCGGCCAGTACCCGGAAGTGATCCGCAAGCAGATGCTCGACTACCAGAGCGGCAAACGCACCAGCGCCATCATGGCCGCGCTGGCGCGCAACCTGACCGAAGAAAACATCGCCGACCTGGCCGCCTACTATGCCAGCCTGCCGAAAGCGCGCACCGCCCCCACCACCTACGATGAAACCCTGCCGGCGCTGGTGCGCGTGGGCGACCCGATGCGCAATATCGCCCCCTGCATTTCCTGCCACGGCGGCATCGACCAGAAGCTGGGTGCTCCCTGGCTCGAAGGCATGCCCAAACCCTACCTGGTGCAACAGCTGGAAGACTTCAAGCATGGCCAGCGCAAGAACGACGGCCAGCAGCAGATGCGCAACGTGGCGCGGCCGATGACGGCGCAAGAAATCGACAGCGTGGCCGGTTTTTATGCAAGGAAGGCGCTGCCCGGCCACCACTAGCCAGCAAAATTTGCCAGCGCCGGTGGCGCGCTGGCAGACATCAGCAACATTGCAGGATTACCTTGCCGGCGCTTGCCGCAGTTCCGCCATGGCCCGTTCCAGCACGAGGTCCTTGCCCGCGCGCAGCGCTTCCAGCGACGCGCTGGCGTGCACCAATGGACTGATGCCTATCCCCACAAAATCCGTGCCGTCGGGCAGCATGTCGCGCTTGACGCAGATGCGGGCGCTGCCGCCGCCTGGCAGGTCAAATCCCAGCGGCTGGCCGCTGCTGCCAGCGGTGGTTTCGCCGACAGTGACGCCGCGTTTCAAGGCGTGAAAGGCGAGCACGAAATCCTCCCCGGCTGAAAACGTCTTCGGCCCCGTCAGTACCGCCACTTTGCCGGTAAACACCGTACCGGGCTTGCGCGGCATGCCTTGAGATTGCTCACCGCGCCGCCACAGGATGGCGCTGTTGCCCTGCGCGCGCAGATACGGCTCGTCGCTGCGGAAAATACTCCGTGCACCAGGGATCGGCTGCTGCGTCAGGTGTTTCAGAATGCGGTTGCCAAACTCGGTTGAGCCACCGCCATTGTTGCGCACGTCGATGATCAGCGCCTTCGCCTGCATCACTTGCGGCAGCACCTGTTCAAAGGCGCGTACCGATGCATCGCTGGCGAAATGGTCGAGAGCAAAATAGACCATCCCATCAAGCAGGGTGCGCACTTCAAACGGCTTGCTGGCGACGATATCGTCGTAGCCTTCGCGCGCCACGACTTCTTCGCGTTCGACGCCCGCGCTGTCGCGCAAGCCGAGTGTCAGGCTTTCTCTGGCGTCGCCCGCGAACAGCTGATACGCATACAGGCGCACCGCCTTGTCCTGTGGCGTCGAGCTGCTGACGAAGGGTGCGATTTTCTCCTGCGCGTACCGCCGCACCGGCATGCCATCGATACTCAGCACTTCATCCCCCACGCGCACCCGCTGCGCCAGGCTGGGGCTGTGCACTTTTTCAATGACGACCCGGTTGTCGATCAGTACGGCGTTCAACGGTGGCCGTGCGAAGAACGTGCTGTTCAGTGCTTCGGGCGGATAAATATTGCTGTGGCCGTCTTGCAGCAGCGGCGCCAACTGCATCAACACGCGGTAATAGTCCGCCGTCTTGTCGGCCGCCATCACCTTTGGCAGATAGTCGAGGTACACCTGGTTCCAGTCGAGTTCGGGCACATGGTCGAAATGGACAAAGTTGGCGCGTGCCTCGGCCCAGAACAGGGACAGCCCCGCAATGCGCTCCTCGACCGTCAGCTTCTCGCGATAGGGCGTGTCGCTGGCCGGGCCCTTCCACAGGCGGCTGGCCAATACCGAACGCTGCAGTATCAGCTTGAAGCGCGGCTCATGGCGCAATGCGGCGAACGCGCCATCGGCAGCCAGCGCCCGATCGATCATTGGCGTCCACGCATAATGCTGCATCTGTTCCAGCATTGCCAGCGCCTGCTCGCGCATGTCCAGGCGAGCATAGATGACGGCGAGGTCGAGGCGCACATCATGGCCGCGGAAATACAGCGGCTTGTCGCCATCGGCTTGCTCACGCACCGCCGGTGTGTCGAGATAGGCCAGCTCCTGTTCCAGTTGCCTGGCCGCGCCCTGCAATGCGGCCGGCGTCGCATGCTCGGATGCCATGGCGCGTGCCTGTCGGCGGGCAAGCTGGATGCGCTCGTAGCTTGCATCGGCGGCACTCTGGCCAGCTGCGGCGGGGAGGGGCGCCGTGGCCAGCGCGAACGCGCAGGGCAAGAGCAAAAGAGAGAACAAACGGGCATGCATCGACACTCCTGGCGGGAGAAAAGGTGCCCGTATTGTAGTGGCTTTGGCATGCGCAATCAGCACGCATTGTCACTGCTGGCGTCACGCTGGCATGGCCGGCGCTTCACCGGGCGGCAAGCTTGCACAGCAGTGCGATCGCCAGCACGATCAGCATCACGCCCGACGCGCGCTCCAGCAGCGGCAATGCACGCGCAAAGCGCTGGCGCAGCGCCGCATTGCCGATCGCCAGCGCCACCGCCATATCCCAGGCCAGCACGGCAAACGCCATCCAGGCACCATACGCCACCATCGCCCCGGCGCTGGTGTGCCGGCTGGCCAGCACAGTTGCCAGGCTGACATAGAACAGCGCATTTTTCGGGTTCAGGATGGCGGACACAAAGCCTGTCAACAAGCCGGCGCGCCAGTGCGCCTGGCCGCTGGCCGGCGTTGCCTCCAGGCCGCTGCTGCCCGCATGGCGCAGGAACAGCCAGCCGAGATACATCAGATAAACGCAGCCGGCCAGCTGCACCAGCACGAACGCCATGCTGCCCGGTCGCAGCACCGACAGGCCGCCAAACGCCGCCACGATAAACACGCCATTGGCCAGCGCAATGCCGATGCAGGCGCCGCTGGCACCGCGCCAGCCATGGGCCAGCGAGCTGCGCGCGACGAGAAAGAAATCGGGACCGGGCGACAGCAGCGCCAGGAAGTGGGCTCCCGCGATCAATAGAAAGTCCTGCATGACTAGGCGCTCCGGCAATGGTGAGCAGGCGAGTATGCGGGTGCGTGAGTGGCGTGTATTGAAGAAAATTGCAGCCTAGCGGTAGCGTCCCGGCGTGATGCCCGCATGAGCCTTGAAGACGCGCTGGAAGTGGCTCTGGTCGGCAAAGCCCAGCTCATGCGCCAGCCGCGCCAGGTCCATTCCCGCTTGCAGGCGGCTGCGTGCGCGGTTGACGCTGGCATTGAGTTGATACGCATGCGGCGTCATGCCGGTGGCGGCGCGAAACGCGCGGATCAATTGATAGCGGCTCAGGCCGGCTGACTGCGCCAGTTGCGCCAGGCTGGCCTGCGGTTGTGCCTGCAAGGCTTCCAGCACGGGCGCCAGTTGCGGCGGCACCGGTGTGCATGCCGACGGGAGGATCTCTGCCGTGGCGCTGGCGCAGGCATCGAGCAACGCCAGCAGCGCCGCATTTTTCTCTGCCGTGCTGGCCCTTGAAAACAGCATCTCATTCATGACGCAGAACTGCGCATACAGCACAGACCCATGCAACACCCTCGCCGTATCGCCATCTAGCGATGGCGCATGTTCCCGCAGCCACTGCGCATCGAGATGCAGCATCTGGTAGCTCCAATCGCTGCCGGGCAGGGGGTTGCAGGCATGGACGCAGCCGGCGGGCACCAATACCAGGCTGCCTGGCGCGAGCGTTACTGCCGCCTCGCCGCTACCCGTAAAGATGCTGCCGCCGGCATCGACGGCGCCGATCGAAAATGTCGGGTGGCTGTGCGGCTTGTAGCAGGCTCGGCTATGACAGGCGCGACGGGTTTCGAGATGAGGCAGGGCGGGGTCGCGCCAGAAATCGGCAGTGGCTTGCATGGCTACATCAGGATGACGTCGTATTGTTCCTGATGATACGCATTTTCCACCTGCAGCGAAATCTTCTTGCCGATAAAGTCGCCCAGCATGGCCAGGTGCTGCGATTCCTCTTCCAGGAACAGATCGACCACTTCCTGCGACGCCAGGATGCGAAATTCCCTCGGGTTGAATTGCTTCGCTTCGCGCAGCAGTTCACGCAAAATTTCGTAGCAGATGGTGCGCGAGGTCTTGACTTGGCCCTTGCCGGCGCAGGCGGGGCACGGTTCGCACAGGATATGGGCCAGCGATTCGCGGGTGCGCTTGCGGGTCATTTCGACCAGGCCCAAGGGCGAAAAATTGCTGACCGAGACCTTGGTGCGGTCGCGCGACAGCGTGCGTTTGAGTTCGGCCAGCACGGCGTTGCGGTGCTCGGCGTTGTCCATGTCGATGAAGTCGAGGATGATGATGCCGCCCAGGTTGCGCAGGCGCAGCTGGCGGGCGATGGCGTGGGCCGCTTCCAGGTTGGTCTTGAAGATGGTGTCGGCAAAGTTGCGTCCGCCCACAAAGCCGCCCGTGTTGACGTCGATGGTGGTCATCGCTTCGGTCTGGTCGACGATCAGGTAGCCGCCGGACTTGAGGTCGACCCGGCGGCCCAGGGCGCGCAAAATCTCTTCTTCCACGCCGTACAGATCGAACAGCGGGCGCTCGCCCGTGTAGTGCTGCAGGCGCGTCAGTTCGCTCGGCGTATAGACTTCGGCGAATTCACGCAGCTTGACGTAGTTTTCGCGCGAGTCGACCTGGATGGTGGCCGTTTCGTCCCCGACGAAGTCGCGCAGCACGCGCTGGGCCAGGTTCAGATCCTGGTGCAGCAGGCTGGTGGCGGGGCGCGTGCGGGCGCCGTGAACGATGGTGCTCCAGGTCTTGCGCAGGTAGTCCACGTCCGCCTTCAGGTCGGCGTCGGAGGCGTCTTCGGCCATGGTGCGCACGATGTAGCCGCCTTTTTCGTCCGTCGGCAGCAGGCTTTGCAGGCGCGTGCGCAGCAGTTCGCGCTCGGATTCCTTTTCGATTTTTTGCGAGATGCCGATGTGCTTGTCTTGCGGCAGGTAGACCAGCATGCGCCCGGCGATCGAGATCTGCGTCGACAGGCGCGCGCCCTTGGTGCCGATCGGGTCCTTGATCACTTGTACGGTGAGCACCTGGCCGTCGAAGAGGATTTTTTCAATCGGCGCCGGCGTCGTGTTCTGGCCGTCGTGGCCGCGCGCTTCCCAGATATCGGCCACGTGCAGGAATGCCGCGCGTTCCAGGCCGATGTCGATGAATGCCGACTGCATGCCCGGCAATACCCGCACCACTTTGCCGGAGTACACATTGCCGGCCAGGCCGCGCGTGAGCGTGCGCTCGATGTGCAATTCCTGCACCGCGCCTTGCAGGATGAGGGCGACGCGGGTTTCTTGCGGCGTGATATTGATCAGGATGTCTTCGTTCATGGAGGCGCAAAAGTGGAGGCAACGAATGACATCATACGCCGTATCAGGGCAGGGGCAAACCCGCTTTCCGCAGCAATTGCGCCGTCTCGTACAGGGGCAGGCCCATGATGCCGGAATGGCTGCCTTCGATATGCTCGACGAACAGCGCGGCGCTGCCCTGGATGCCGTAGGCGCCGGCCTTGTCGTACGGTTCGGGCGTGGCGCAATAGGCCGCGATCGAGGCGGCGGACAGTACGCCAAAGCGCACCTGCGAGATCTGCGTGCGCTGCTCGGCGATGCCATTGCCATGCACGGCGATCGCAGTCAGCACCTGGTGCGTGCGGCCCGACAACTGCTCCAGCATGGCGATGGCTTCCTTGCGGTCGGCCGGTTTGCCGAGGATGGCGCCGTCAATGGTGACGGTGGTGTCGGCCGCCAGCACCGGGCGCGGTGTCAGGTGGCGGCGGCGCACCATATTCCAGGCAAAGGCCGCCTTTTCATTGGCAACGCGCGCCACGTAATCGAGCGGCGATTCGCCGGGCAGCACTTCTTCGGTAACGTCGGCGCCGCGCGGGCCGTCGCTGCGCAGCAGCAGCAGCTCGAATTCGATGCCGACCTGGCGCAGCAGTTCGCGCCTGCGCGGGCTCTTGGACGCCAGGTAGATCTTGTTGTCAGCCAGTTTCATGAGGGGATGAAAAAATCAGACGCGGTGATAGGGATGGTTTTGCGTGATCGACCAGGCGCGATAGAGCTGCTCGGCCAGGATCACGCGCACCACGCCGTGCGGCAGGGTCATGCTGGAAATGCGCAGCATGCCTTCGGCACGCGCTTTCAGGGCAGGGTCGAGACCATCGGCGCCGCCGATCAGGAAGGCCGTGTCGCGGCCATCCTGCTGCCACGCCATCAACTGCTGCGACAGGCCGACGCTGGTCAGGTCCTTGCCGCGTTCGTCGAGGGCGATGATGCGCACGCCCCTGGGGAGCGCTGCTTCGATGCGTTCGCGTTCCAGCGCCATCGCGGTGGCGGCGGTCTTGCTGCCGGAACGCTCGACGGGCTTGATTTCTTTCAGCACGATGCGCAATTCCGGCGGCATGCGCTTCGCGTATTCGGCGAAGCCCGTCTCGATCCAGGCCGGCATTTTATGGCCGACCGCAGCGATGATAAGCTGCATCGACGCTTACTCGTCGACTTTTTTGATACGCTTGATGACGGTTTTCGCCGGTGCCGCATCGGCCGCAGGCTTGGCCGCGCGCGGAGCACGGACCTTTTTCTCCGGCAGCGCTTTCAGAGCCTTGACGGCGGCCGCTTCGGTTTTGGTTGGCGCGACTTTCACGGTCTTGCCGACAGCTTTGGACGCGACGGCCTTCTTGGCCGGTGCTTTCTTGGCGGTGGTGGCGGCGGCTTTTTTCGCTGGCGCTTTTTTCTCGATTACCGGCGTCGCTTCCACGTTGGCCTTGCTCGCCGCCAGGTGGCCGCTGACTTTTTTCGGCTCGTCGCCGGTGGCTTTTTTAGGCGCGCGCTTGGCGGCGCCCAGCTTGACCGGCTTGTCGCCCCAGATTTCTTCCAGGCGGTAGTAGGCGCGGATCGGCGCCTGCATGATGTGGACGATCATGTCGCCCAAGTCGACCAGTACCCATTCGCCGGTGTCTTCACCTTCCATGCCGACGATTTCGCCGCCGGCTTCCTTGACCTTGTCGCGCACCGAGGCGGCCAGCGCCTTGGTCTGGCGGTTCGAGGTGCCGGAGACGATCGCGATGCGGTCGAACAGGCTGGTCAGGTGGACCGTGTCGAATACGGCGATGTCTTGGCCTTTGACGTCTTCCAGGGCGTCAACGACGAGGGTTTGCAGTTTTTTGATATCCATTTAGCTTTTGTATAAATTATGTTGTTCAATATAGTCTAGCACTAGCGGGGAAACAAGCTCGTTTGCCGGAAACCCCCGTTGTAATGCCGCACGTATTTCGGTGGCGGAGATATCCACCGCGAAGTCCTGTGCCAGATAAGTCAGACCGTGCGGCGTGTTGCGGATGCTGCTGAGCGTGCCCAGGCGGCGCGTGAATTCCTGCGCTACTGCCTGCGGCATCGCCGTGCCATTGAGCGCGAAGCCGGGGCGGGCCGCGACGCAGATATGGGCGTATTCAAATAACTGGCGCCATTCGCGCCAGGTGTCCAGGCGCTGCAGCTGGTCGGCGCCCATCAGGAACACGATGGACGCTTGCGGTCCCAGCTCGGCGCGTACCTGGCGCAGGGTATCGATGGTGTAGCTGGGCTGGCCCTGTTCGCTGCGGTCGATTTCCTGCAGGTCGATCATCACCGGCAGCGGCAGGCTTGAGAACGCCAGCCGCGTCATCTCGGCGCGCTGCTCGCAGCTCGCGCCCAGGC
Source organism: Janthinobacterium psychrotolerans (assembly GCF_001677885.1). Lineage (GTDB taxonomy): Bacteria > Pseudomonadota > Gammaproteobacteria > Burkholderiales > Burkholderiaceae_D > Janthinobacterium > Janthinobacterium psychrotolerans. Next base: position 372,625 of record NZ_LOCQ01000060.1, read on the forward strand.
GGCCCTTTTGCCATGGCGCGCCGGCCGGGATCACGCGCAGCGCATCGGCCTGCAGCAAACGGGAAAAATACGATCCCAGCGCCACATGGCCCGTATGCACCGGATCGTAGCTGCCGCCAAGCAGCGCCACGCATGCCGTGCCTTCTGTCGTCACGCCTGCAGCCAGTCGCGATGCACGAGAAAATCGGTGTACAGCGCCGCCTCCGGGCTACCCTCGGCCGGATGCCAGTCGTAGCGCCATTTGACGATGGGCGGCATCGACATCAGGATCGCCTCGGTGCGTCCGCCCGATTGCAGGCCGAAGTGCGTGCCGCGGTCGAACACCAGGTTGAACTCGACATAGCGGCCGCGGCGGTAGGCCTGGAAATCGCGTTCACGCTCGCCGTACGGCGCATCCTTGCGGCGCGCCAGAATCGGCACGTAGGCGTCGATGAAAGCGTCGCCGGCGCTGCGCATCATGGCGAAGCTGTCGTCAAAGTCCAGGGCGTTGAAGTCATCGAAAAAGATGCCACCCACGCCGCGCGGCTCCTTGCGGTGCTTCAGGTAAAAATACTCGTCGCACCAGGCCTTGAACTTCGGATGCAGCTCGCTGCCAAAGGGCGCCAGCGCATCGTGGCAGACCTGGTGAAAATGCCGTACATCGTCGACGTTGCCGTAATACGGCGTCAGGTCCATGCCGCCGCCAAACCACCATACCGGCTCGTCGGCTGAGTTCACCGTGCTGAAAAAGCGCACATTCATGTGCACCGTCGGCGCGTACGGGTTGCGCGGATGGAGCACCAGCGATACGCCCATCGCTTCCCACGGCTTGCCACCCAGTTCAGGGCGCGCGGCGGCCGCCGATGGCGGCAATGCGGCGCCGGTGACGTGCGAAAAATTCACGCCGCCCCGCTCGAACACATGGCCTTCCTCGATCAGGCGCGAAATGCCGCCACCGCCTTCGGGCCGCTGCCAGCTGTCGGTCAGGAAGGGCTTGCCATCCTGCGCTTCGAGCGCCTGCACGATACGGCTTTGCAAATCGAGCAAATAGGCCTTGACGGCCGAGGGGGAGGGAGTGGACGACATCGCGTGGGCCGACGAGGCCGAAATAAAAAAGTGAGGACGGATTGTACCCTGTAACGGATTTTTGTGATAGCAAAACCGGCGATGGGCTTGCCGGCCATGCTTTAGCGGGGCGGCTCGTCCTTAACTTTTTCCTGCACTACCTGGACGTCATATTGCACACCGTCGGCACCGGGCTGGCGCGCGCTGTCCACGGCTGACTGGGCGCGCTGCCGCAGGTCTGTGCGTTCAAGCGTTTGCACCGGCGGCGGCATGGCGGCGGGTACCGGCTTGGCGAACCACCCGGGCGCTGCCAGGGCCAGGAATACCAGCACGATCACCAGTATCATCCAGGTGGACGGGCGCCAGGCGCGCCAGCCATGCTGCTGCCGCTTGCCGGCGGCGTCGACGATCATGCGCGCCAGTTCCGAGCCCTGCGTATGCGTGCGCGTTTTCAAAGCCTGGTAGTCCTGCGGCGACAGGCCGCCCTGCGCCAGCATCTGGCGCAAGGCGGCCACCGGCGACGCGATCAAAACGTCTGTCGGCAGGCGGTCGATGGCGGCGTCGCGCTGCCACTGGTTGATCAGGTTTTCCTGGTACAAGGTGTCGAAGGCATGGCGATTCGCCAGTTGCAGCGCGCTGGCGGCCAGCTGGCGGCGCTCGTCCTGCGGCGCCAGCGCCTGCAGCATGGCGAAGAAGCGCTGCGTATCCACCAGTTCTTCGCTCAGCAGCCATGCCAGGGTTTGCTGCAGATCCGCATCGAACGCCAGTTCGGACACATCGATGCCTTCGGCGGCATTGTGCGCGCGCTGGATTTCAACGATCTCCAGTTCGGCCAGCGCATCGTCGTATTCGTCAGGCGTGACCAGGCCAAGGCGAACCAGTTCGTCCAGCGGCAGCAGGCGCGGATCGGCGTTCATGCGCCCTTGAAGCCTGTCACGGCGCCGTAAATCACCGACATCACCATGATCATGGCCAGCACGATCAGCGCGCCTTTCCAGGCCGGCGGGCGTTTGTACGGAATGACGTCGTGGCCGTGCCGCAGCCTGGCCGCTTCCATGATCTCGCGCGCCGCTACGCTGCCGTGTGCGCGCACGCGCTCTTCCAGCGCCTCGAACTGCGGCGTTGGCAGCACGTCGTTGACCACCAGCCAGCGCATGACGATCCATGGCGAATAGAAGATGCGGTCGCCCGGCACCGCCGCATGTGCGGCGTCGCGCTGGAACTGGTTGAGCAAATCGTGCTGGTACAACTCGTCGACTTCGCGTCGGTTGTAATGCCTTACGGCGTCGGCCGCCAGCGCCTGCTGCTCGGGCGGCAATGTGGCCACGCGCTTCTCGAAGTCATTCTTGGGCAGCAGATCGGTCAGCAGCAGCCAGGACAGGGTGCTGACCAGGTCGGCGTCTTGCGCCAGTTCCGGCATGTCGACCGGGTCCTCGGGCGGGTGCAGGCGTTCATGGCCGGCCACGTCGCGTTCCGCGTTGGCCTCGTCCAGCTCCTGCGCGGTGATCAGGCCCAGCTGGTGCAGCTGCTGCAGCGAGGCGTGCGGTGGTTCGATATGCATGAATTTGCTCTTTTATTTACTCTTTCAATTGCGCCTGGCGCAGTTCGCCGGCAAACTGCGGCGTCACCGACCAGCCATTGCCGGCGGCGTCGCGTTGGAACGTGAAATCGCCTTCCTGCATGATCGACGAGCCGCCAGTGAGCATGCCCAGCAGGGCGTCATTGCGTTCGATCAGCAGGCGGCAGGAATAGACGCCGGGCGAGATTTCCTTGCACGGCGCCAGCGGCTCGATTTCGGCGATTTCGCGGCGCCGTTCCGCTGACTGCGTCAGCGAAAACGCTGGCCGCGGCTGCGGCATGATGCGCGCGCCATCCATGCCGGCGCGGAACGCCTTTTCCAGCGCTTCGCGCCCGATCGGATTGGCCTGCTGGGCCAATTCGCCATCCTTGATCGTGCCAAAGCGCGCCTTGACCAGCAGCGGCTGCGCACCGGTATAGGCGATGCGGCTGCTGCTGCCGCTGTCGTCGCGGGCGACCGTATAGGCAAAGTCGATTTTTTCGCCATCCTGTTCCACTGTCGCCAGGCAGCCGCGTATCTTGTGCGACGAGGCGTAACCGGCTTCTTTCACATCGTGCAGGCTGAGCCTGGATGGATTTTCCAGCCTGGCCGAGTTGAGCATGCGCGTCACCGCCGATTGCGTATCGGGGGCCTCGCAGGCGGGCACGGAATTACCGCTGACGACATACCAGACCATGCCGGCCAGCGCCAGTGGCGCGATGATCAGCCAGGCCAGGCGCGAACCCGGAAACAGGCCTTCGAGGATCACGCCGCGCACGTCCTTCTTGTGTTTTTCCACGCGCGCCATGGTGTGCTCGACGATGCGCCTGGCCTCGTCGCTGCCGCTGGCGCGCACGCGTTGCGTGATCATTTTCAGCTGCGCGCGCGGCAGCACGCCCGAATACACCATCCAGGTCAGCGCCTCGCCTGGCGTGGGCAGCAGCACGTCGCCGGGCAGGTGTTGCAGCGCGAGCTGGTACTGCTCGGGCGTGATCACCGTCTCGTCGCGCAGCACATCGAGCGACTCCAGGTTCAAGGTCGCCACCAGCTGGTTCAGGATGGCCAGGCGCTGTTCCAGTTCCGTGCCGCTGTAGTTGCGCAAGACGCTTTGCGACAGGCCCGTCAGGTCATCCGAGGTGACGATCTGGCGCCGGTACAACCACATCAAGGCGTCGGCCAGCGATGTGTTCGCTTCCAGCTGCGGCAATTCTGCATGGGCCAGCGCCTGCTCGCGCTGCCGGCGTGTGAGCAGTTTCAAGGCATGCAGCGTGTCGATTGCGGTGTGAGTGTCGGTTGTCATCGGAAGCGGCTTTGGTCAGGATGGCAAACTTTACAATAAACCGGTATTTCCACTGCGCACTATTGAACGCGCGCCTGCGCCAGCTCTTCCGCAAATTGTGGTGTCACCGACCAGCCCTTGCCGCCAGCGCCGCGCGTAAAGGTGAAGTCGCCCTGCTGCAGCACCGATATGGCCAGCACCGTCGTGTCGGCAGCGGAGAGCATGTCGTTACGTGCCAGCAGCAGGCGGCAGGAGTGCACGCCGGGCCTAACCTCCCTGCATGGCCCCAGCGGTTCGATATCGCCAATTTCGCGGTGGTGCTGGGGCGACATCAGGGCAGTGAGACCAGCATAGTAGAGCGTCTTGCCGCGCACGCCATCCATGCCGGCCAGCATGGCCGTCAACAAGGCCTCGCGTCCGATGGGCTGGCCCTGCGCCGCAAAGCCGCCATACCAGGCGAGGTGGCCATAACGCGCCTGTACGATGCCTGGGTGTGCGTAGTCATGCTCCACGCGGCTTCTGCGGCGGCCTTGCACGCGCGTAATGGTCCAGGCGAATTGCAGCGCCTTGCCGTCCTGGGTGACAGTGGCCAGACAACCGCGGCTCTTTTGCGACCAGGAGTAGCCGACCTGCTTGATCTTGTCCAGGCTGAATTTGCCGCCCGTGAGCGTGTCCATGTTTTCCCTGGTGTCACAGCCCGGTACGGCATAGCTGCTGAACCAGTACCAGGCCAGGCCGGCAAGCAGCACGGCGTAGACAGTCAGCCAGCCCAAAGGGCTGAGAGGAACATTGTTGTCGGGCGTGGCGAGGCCAGTTGGAGCGGTCATGGGAATGGATGGCGGTGATAATCAAATGAAAACGGGCCGGGGCGGATGAATCCGCGCCGGCCCGCCGTGTAATCGTTAATCGGCGATCAATGCTTCAAGCCGCGCCAGCCGATATCGCGGCGGTATTGCGCGCCGTCGAAATGGATTTTTTCCACGGTCTCATAGGCCTGCTTCTGCGCCATCTTGATGCTGTCGCCCAGGCCCACCACGCACAGCACACGGCCGCCATTGGTGACCAGGCGCTCGCCCTCGATGCGGGTGCCCGCATGGAAGGTGACCGAGTCGATCGTCTCGGCCGGGATATCGCCGATGGGCGTGCCCTTGAGCGTGTCGTCCGGATAGCCGGCGGCGGCCATCACCACGCCCACGGCGGTGCGGCGGTCCCATTCCAGTTCCACCGCGTCCAGGGTGCCGTTGACGGCGTGTTCCATTACGGTGACCAGGTCGGTTTTCAGGCGCGCCATGATCGGTTGCGTTTCCGGGTCGCCCATGCGGCAGTTGAATTCCAGCGTTTTTGGCGTGCCCTTGTCGTCGATCATCAGGCCGGCGTACAAAAATCCCGTGAAGGTGATGCCGTCCTTCGCCATGCCTTGCATTGTCGGCACGATGATCTCGCGCATCACGCGCGCATGCATGGCCGGCGTGACGATAGGCGCTGGCGAATACGCGCCCATGCCGCCCGTGTTCGGGCCCTGGTCGTGGTCCTTGAGGCGCTTGTGATCCTGGCTGGTGGCCAGCGGCAGGATGTTCTTGCCGTCGCACATGACGATAAAGCTGGCCTCTTCGCCGGCCAAAAATTCCTCGATGACGATGCGCGCGCCGGCGTCGCCGAACTGGTTATCGGCCAGCATATTGTCGACCGCCTGGTGCGCTTCTTCCAGGGTCAATGCCACCACCACGCCCTTGCCGGCGGCCAGGCCGTCGGCCTTGATGACGATGGGCGCGCCCATGCTGTCGACATAGGCGTGGGCTGGCGCCACTTCCGAAAACGTCTGGTAGGCGGCCGTCGGAATGCCGTGGCGCTGCATGAAGGCCTTGGCGAAGTCTTTCGACGATTCCAGCTGCGCCGCTTCTTTGGTCGGGCCGAAGATCTTCAGGCCGCGCGAGCGGAACAGGTTGACGATGCCTGCCGCCAGCGGTACTTCCGGGCCGACCACGGTCAGGCTGATGTGTTCCTGCTGAACGAAATCGGCCAGCAATTGCGGGTCGCTGATATCGAGATTGACCAGGCGCGCGTCGCGCGCGGTGCCGCCGTTACCCGGAGCGACATACACCATCTGTATGCGTTCGGACTGCGCCAGTTTCCAGGCCAGGGCGTGTTCGCGGCCGCCAGAGCCGACTACCAGAATTTTCATAGGGACCGTTCGTTCAGTGTGGGGTTTGCAGGGCGGGGGAGGCCGCCCTTGTTTGTAGAATGATTAGTTCTCAATGAGTGCGTTGGTGAAGACTTCCTGCACATCGTCCAGCAGCTCCAGCGCATCGATCAGCTTTTGCATCTTGATCGCGTCGTCGCCGGCATACACGGTTTCGGTGGCCGGTTTCATGATCACTTCGGCCACTTCAGCCTTGAAGCCGGCCGCTTCCAGCGCTTCCTTGACGGCGGCAAAATCGTGCACCGGCGTGAGCACTTCGAAGCCGCCTTCTTCGTCGGCGATCACGTCGTCGGCGCCCGCTTCCAGCGCCGCTTCCATCAGCTTGTCTTCGTCGGTGCCCGGCGCGAACAGCAGCTGGCCGCAGTGCTGGAACATGAAGGCGACCGAGCCTTCGTTGCCCATGTTGCCGCCGTTCTTGTTGAAGGCGTTGCGTACTTCGGCCACCGTGCGTACTTTATTGTCGGTCATGCATTCGACGATGACGGCCGCGCCGCCCACGCCGTAGCCTTCGTAGCGCACTTCTTCGTAGTTGGCGCCATCGACGCCGCCGCTGCCGCGGTTGATCGCGCGCTGGACGTTGTCTTTCGGCATATTGGCGTCGGCCGCCTTGTCAACCGCCAGGCGCAGGCGCGGATTGGTGATGGCGTCGGCGCCGCCCATGCGGGCCGCCACCGTGATTTCCTTGATCAGGCGGGTCCAGATTTTGCCGCGTTTGGCATCCGTGGCAGCTTTTTTATGCTTGATGTTGGCCCATTTGCTATGTCCTGCCATGTCGAATCTTCCTTAGACGGGTGTTCAATTGTGGCCGACATTTTAGCATAGTGGCACCTTGCGCCGCCGGCCGCTGCCGTCATGAAGCCGACATATTCTGTTGCTAAAGTGACGCGCTTTCGGGTTACTTCGGGGTAAGAAATCATGGCAAGTCAGATCAACAGGCGTCAATTCCTCAAATTGGGCGGTTTTATCACGGTATCCGTGGCCACCGCCGGTCTTGCCGCCTGCGGCGGCAGCGACCACAGCGACGCCGGCGTGCCGCTGGCTTCGGGCAGCGACTGGAAGTTCCCGCAAAGCGTGGCCTCCGGCGATCCGCGCCCGGACAGCGCCCTGCTGTGGACCCGCGTGGTGCCGGCCAGCCTGGACGCCGTGGCGCCGGCGCCGGCAAGCGCCACCGAAGTGGCCGTGCGCCTGATCGTCAGCGCCAGCGACAATTCCTCCTCCCTGGGCAGCAACAAGGCATTGAGCGGCACCACCATCGTCGACGCCAAGTTGCCATTGAAAAGCGATTTCGACAACACCCTGCGCCACAAGGTCACCGGCCTGCAGCCGGGCCAGACGTATTTTTACCAGTTCATCGCCGGCGACGTGCGCTCCAACGTGGGCCGCTTCAAGACGGCGCCGGCCGCCACCGCCGATGTGGCGCAGCTGCAGTTCGCTTATCTCACCTGCCAGGACTGGAGCATCAACCACTGGGGCGCGCTGGGCCATATCGCCGCCAATGAATCGCTGGACTTTATCGTCCACCTGGGCGACTACATCTATGAAACGGTGGGCGAAGCGTTCCAGACCGGCGCCGTGGAAAGCCGCCACGACCAGTTGAAACTGCCGGACGGCACATATAAAAACGGCAGCAGCGGCGCCAAATACGCCACCACCACCGCCGACTACCGCTATCTGTACAAGAAATACCGCACCGATACGCGCCTGCAGGCCGTGCACGAGCGCTTTGCCTTTATCGCCATCTGGGACGACCATGAATTCACCGACGACGCCTGGCAGGATGCGTCGACCTACGAAGGCATCGTCGCGGCCGATGGCAGCGACTTGCACCAGCCGTCGCGCCGGCGCAGCGCCAACCAGGCCTGGTTCGAATACATGCCGGCCGACGTCACCTTCGACGCCGCCGCCACCAGTTTCCAGAATATCCAGATCTACCGCGATTTCCAGTTCGGCAAACTGATGCAGCTGGTGATGACGGACGAGCGCCTGTACCGCGCCGACCACGCGATTCCCGAAGCCTCGGTCAACCCCGCCACCGGTAAGCCGCTGGGCAGCATCGGCAGCCGCTACCTGGTGCCGCAGCAGCTGTTCGACAGCGTGGAAGCGCAAAAGATGGCGGCCGCGACCAAGGCCGGCGCCGACCCGCTGGCGGCCGTCGGCATGCTGGGCACGACCCAGCGCGAATGGTGGAAGGGCAAGATGAAAGCGGCGACGTCCACCTGGAAACTGTGGGGCAATGAAGTGTCCTTGCTGCGCATGGGGCTGAATGGCATCGACGCGATCGCTACTCTGGTGGCGCTCTCGGGCATGAGCAAGGTCGGCGCGGCGATTGCCTCCACGTTACCGCTGGTCGGCGGCAATGTGGCCCTGGCGAACGCCATCGTGGCCGCATCGACGGCCGGCGCGACCACCTCCGTGGCGCAGGCGGCGGCGATGGCGATTGCTGGCGCCGGCGGCAATACCGCGGCGCAGGGCGCGGCGGCAGTCGGCGCGGGCCTCTCCGCCGCGCAGGCCGGCATCGCGGTGGCGGCGTTCAACAGCGGCTCGCCGACGGCCGCCGCCCAGGTGATCGCCTTTGGCTGGATCAAGCCCGACGTGCAGGCCAAACAGGCGGCATCGAGCTTTGTCACCGCTTCCGGCCAGGCCGCCGCGCTGGCGCCGTTCTTCAACCGCTTCCTGCTCAATTGCGACCAGTGGGACGGCTACAACAGCGAACGCAAGGCGCTGATGGCGCACCTGAAAACGAATGCCATCGGCAACGTGGTGGCGATCACCGGCGACATCCACTCCTTCTTTGCCGGCACCGTCAACGACGACTTCGACGCGGCGGGCGGCGGCACGCCAGTGATGGTGGACCTGGTGTCGGCCGGCGTGAGTTCCGACTCCTTCTTCAGCTACATGAATGCGGCCGGGCAGGGCGATATCGGCACCCTGGTCAGCTACCCGCTGGCCATCCCCGTGCCGGGCGTGGGCACCGTGAATCTCGCCATCAACCTGCTCGACTACACCATGGGCAAGGCCGCGCCGACGGTCGACAGCCTGCTGGAGCAATTTCGCGTGCAACTGCGCGGCGCCCTGGCCGCCAAGGGCGTGCCCGAAGCCCAGCTCGACGCGACCGTGACGGCGGTGCAGGGCGGCCTGAAAGCCAGCACCGACTTCAGCGTGACCTTGCTGGGACTGGCGCAGCAGTTGTCCGGTCTTGGCAACAACCCGTGGCTCAAGCACCTGAACACCGACGCCCAGGGCTATACGGTAGTGACCCTGACGCCGGGCAAGCTGGTGGCGCAGTTCAAGCAGGTCAACAAGCTGGTGGGGAACGCCGCGCCGGCGACTGTGATTGCGCGGGTGGCGACGGCGACCGTGACGGCGGGAACGGCAGCGGTGGTGGTGGCGTAAGGTGGCGTGTCGGGTTACGCCCTGCGGGCTAACCCGACCTACGATCTTTGCAGGGGGCTCAGGTCGGATTAGCCGGAACGGCGTAATCCGACAACATGGTTGGCCCAATCAACCATGTTCTGCTTTTGCCATTACAATCTGGTGATGAGCACCAGCCCCGCCGCCCCATCCACCATCCCCCGCTCCGTCTACCTCGGTGGCCTGGCCATCGCCGTCGGCGGGGCGGTGCTGTTTTCCACCAAGGCGATTGTCGCCAAGCTGCTGTACCAATACCCGGTCGATGCGGTGACGGTGATCGCTTTTCGCATGATCTTTTCCTTCCCCGTGTTTGCCGTCATCGCCTGCTGGCAGATGCGCACCGAGCCGCCATTGTCGTGGCGCGACCGCTGGCAGCTGGTGGGGCTGGGGCTGGTCGGTTATTACCTGTCCAGCTATTTCGATTTCCTGGGCCTGCAATATATCTCCGTCGGTCTCGAACGCTTGATTTTGTTCCTGACGCCCACCTTCGTGCTCCTGATCAGCACCGTGTATTTCAAGCACGCCATCAGCCGCCTGCAGTGGCTGGCGCTGCTGACCTCTTACTGCGGCATCGTGCTGGTGTTCGTGCACGACCTGCAATCGGGCGCCAGCAATATCGTGCTCGGCTCGACCCTGGTGCTCGGTTCGGCCTGTTCCTATGCGGTCTATCTGCTGGGCTCGGGCGAACTGGTGAAACGCATCGGCGCCACGCGACTGGTCAGTTACGCGATGTGTGTGGCCAGCGTGGCCTGCATCGCCCAGTTCTTTATCCTGCGCCCGGTCGGCATGCTGATACAGCCGACGCCCGTGTATGGCTGGTCGCTGGTCAACGGCATTTTTTGCACCGTGCTGCCGGTGTTCATGACCATGATTGCCGTCGAGCGCATCGGCGCGCCCGTCGCCTCGCAGGCCGGCATGATCGGCCCCGTGTCGACCCTGTTTTTGGGCGCCATGATCCTCGATGAACCGATCACCGGCTGGCAGCTGGCCGGCACCGGCCTGGTATTGGCCGGCATTTACCTGCTGTCAAAGAAAAAATAATCCACCCACCCACCGAGACGATTCACCATGAAAACACGCATCGCCCTGATTGCCCACGACAAGAAAAAAGACGACATGATCACCCTGGCGGGCGAATACCGGGACTTTCTTGCCACCTGCGAGCTGACGGCCACCGGCACCACGGGCGGGCGGCTGATCAATGAGCTGGGCCTCGCCGTCGAGCGCAAGCATTCCGGGCCGTTCGGCGGCGACCTGCAGATCGGTTCCCTGCTGGTCGAAGGCCTGATCGATTGCGTGATCTTCCTGCGCGACCCGATGACGCCGCAGCCGCACGAGCCGGACATCAACGCCCTGGTGCGCGCCTGCGACGTGCACAATGTGGCGTGCGCCACCAATCTGGCGACGGCCCATCTGGTACTGTCGCAACTGCAAACCCAGGCCAAAGCCGCGGCGGTGGCCTGAATCACCCCCAGGAGATGACGATGACGGACATGATAACGACCAAGGCCATCCGCATGCAGCGCACCGGCGGCCCCGAAGTGATGGAGTATGTCGACATGGAGCTGGCGCCGCCCGGCCCCGGCGAAGCGCGCGTCAGGCACGAGGCGATCGGCCTCAATTTCATCGATGTGTATTTCCGCACCGGCCTGTATCCGCAGCTGCTGCCGGCCGGCCTGGGCGTGGAAGGCGCGGGCGTGGTCGAGGCGGTGGGCGAGGGCGTGAGCGATGTGAAAGTGGGCGACCGCGTCGCCTACGCCGCGCGCATCAATGGCGCCTATGCCGAGCAGCGCAATATCCCGGCCTCGGCCCTGCTGGCGCTGCCCGAGCGCATCGGTTTCGACACGGCCGCCGCCATGATGCTGCAGGGCCTGACGGTGCAATACCTGCTGCACCGCACGGTGGCCCTGAAAGCGGGCGACACGATCTTGTTCCACGCGGCCGCCGGCGGCGTCGGCCTGATCGCCTGCCAGTGGGCCAAGGTGATGGGTGTCAACCTGATCGGCACGGTCGGCTCCGACGAAAAGGCGCAGCTGGCGCTGGCCAACGGCGCGGCCCATGTCATCAACTACAACACCGAAAACTTTGTCGAGCGCGTGCGCGAGATCACCGGCGGCAAGGGCGTCTCGGTGGTGTACGACTCGATCGGCAAGGATACCTTTACGGGCTCGCTCGACTGCCTGGCGCCGCTGGGCATGATGGTCAGCTTCGGCAACGCCTCCGGCCCGGTGCCGCCGTTTTCGCTGACCGAACTCGGGTCGCGCGGCTCGCTGTTCATCACGCGCCCGTCGCTGTTCAGTTATGCCTCGGACCGCGCCAGGCTCGAAGAGATGGCCGCCTCGCTGTTCGGCGTGGTCGGCAGCGGCGAAGTGCAGGTCGAAGTGCGCCAGCGCTACAAGCTGGCCGACATCGTCCAGGCCCACCGTGACCTGGAAGGGCGCAAGACCTCCGGCTCGACCATCATCGTGCCATGAGCGGGGGCGACGACGGCAACCCGAAATTCGGCCGCCTGCTGATCGTGCTGCTGCTGGCCGTGGCGCTGGTGGGCGCGATCACGTTCGCCACCGAAGCCTTTTATAGGTAAATACGCGAACGTAAAAAAACCGGCTGGCCGCTTGTGCGCGCCAGCCGGTTTTCTTTGGGTCCGGTGATTTATTGCACCTGGATTTCCACCTGGCGCGGCACGCCGCTGCGGCCCGGGAAATCGGCAAAGGCGCTGGCCACCATGGCCGGCATCACTTGCGGCGTGGCGCGCTTGCCGCTGGTCGAATGGACGGTCACGTCGTACAGCTTCTTGCCCGTGTTTTCGTTGATCGTCACGCGCAGTTCGCGTTCGAATTTATGGCGCACGCTTTCTTCCACTTCCATCGGACCGCCCCAGAACGGGCTGTAGCCGAAGCGGCCATAACCGGGCCAGGCGCCGTAGCGGTAGCCATAACGGCCAGGCCAGTAGCCGGGGCCATACCAGAACGGGTCGGTGGCCTGCAGCACGCGTTCAGGCACATCCACGGTGCCAAAGCGCATCGTCACGCGCAGCTTGGCGCTGTTCGGGCCCGACGCCTCGCCAAAGCCGTGCTTGGCCAGTTCGGCGCGCACCAGGTTCTGGTAGCTGCGGTATTCCAGCGTGTCTTCCTCGGCAGGGGGCGCGACGAAGACATACGATTTGTCATGTTGCTGGGCCGGCCAGTCATGGAAAACCGTGACGTCGCTGCGAATGGTGGTGGCGCAGCCGGTCAGCAGCACCGTCAGCGCAGTCATGAATATGGCCAAGTATCTCATTGCCGAATCTCCTCAATATGCGAGCCGCCACGTGGCGGACGCAATGCATCGCTTTACAGTCTAAGACTACGTCACGATAGTGCTGATTATTATTACAGATTGTTACCCTGTGTGTTCGCTGCCTCGCAGTTAGCGATATTCATTGGCGTAATTGGCGCAAATACAAGCCAAATCAGTCCCTGCGCCTGCTGGTATTGGTAAAATAGGCTTTTGCCTTCCCTCGCCAACCATCCCTATGCGCACAGACAGCCCTCAGACGATTTACCGCCAGGACTACACGCCGCCCAGCTATCTGGTCGACACCGTGGAACTGGGTTTCGATCTCGATCCCGCCCGCACCATAGTGGCGAGCCGGATCCGCATGCACCACAATCCCGACAGCACCAGCCGCAGCATCGAGCTGCATGGCGAGCATATCGAGCTGGTACAGCTACGCCTGAACGGCAAGGTATTGAAGCCTTCGCAATACAAGCTCACGCCCGGCATGCTGACGATCCCGAAGGCGCCCGACGAGGTCGAACTCGATATCGAAACCATCCTCGCGCCGCAGGACAATACGTCCTTGTCCGGCCTGTACGTATCGAACCATAACTTCTTCACCCAGTGCGAAGCCGAGGGTTTTCGCCGCATTACCTACTTCCCGGACCGCCCGGACGTGATGGCCAAATACACCGTCATGCTGCGCGCCGACAAGCAGCAGTATCCGGTGCTGCTCTCGAACGGCAACCTGATCGAAGAGGGCGACCTCGGCGACGGCCGCCATTACGCCAAGTGGGAAGACCCGTTCAAGAAGCCTTCCTACCTGTTCGCGCTGGTCGCCGCGCGCCTGGTCTGCCAGGAAGAGCGCTACACCCTGCAATCGGGCCGCGAAGTGCTGCTGCAGGTATGGGTCGAAGACGGCAACCTCGACAAGACCGACTACGCCATGCAGTCGCTGAAAAACTCGATCCGCTGGGACGAACAGCGCTTCGGCCTGGAGCTGGACCTGGACCGCTTCATGATCGTCGCCGTCGGCGACTTCAACATGGGCGCGATGGAAAACAAGGGCCTGAACATCTTCAACACCAAATACGTGCTGGCCAATGCGCGCGTCGCCACCGACGTCGATTACGCCGGCATCGAAGCGGTGGTCGGCCATGAGTATTTCCATAACTGGACCGGCAACCGCGTGACCTGCCGCGACTGGTTCCAGCTGTCGCTGAAAGAAGGCCTGACCGTGTTCCGCGACCAGGAATTCTCGGCCGACATGATCGGCACCGACACCGGCCGCGCCGTCACCCGCATCGACCAGGTGCGCACCCTGCGCCAGGCGCAGTTCCCCGAGGACGCGGGCCCGATGGCGCACCCGGTGCGTCCCGACTCCTTCGTCGAGATCAACAATTTTTACACCGTCACCATCTACGAAAAAGGCGCCGAAGTGGTGCGCATGTATCAGACCCTGGTCGGCCGCGAGGGCTTCCGCAAGGGCATGGACCTGTATTTCGAACGCCACGATGGCCAGGCGGTGCAGTGCGACGACTTCCGCGCGGCCATGGCCGACGCCAATGGCCGCGACCTTACCCAGTTTGAACGCTGGTACAGCCAGGCCGGCACGCCCATCGTGCAGGCCGAAACGCGCTACGACGCCGCCGGAAAAACCTTCGAGCTGACCCTGCGGCAAAGCTGCCCGGCCACGCCGGGGCAGTCGCACAAGCTGCCGTTCCATATTCCCGTCACCGTCGGGTTGCTGGGCGCCGATGGCCGCGACCTGCCGCTGCAGCTCGAAGGCGGCGAGCTACTCGCCGGTACCAGCGCCGTGCTGGAACTGACCGAAGGCTGGCAGACCTTCCGCTTCATCAATGTGGAAGAACTGCCGGTGCCGTCGCTGCTGCGCGACTTTTCCGCGCCGGTGGTGCTGGAATACGCCTACACCGACGCCGAACTGCTGCACCTGTTCCGCCATGACAGCGACCCGGTCAACCGCTGGGAAGCGGGCCAGCGCCTGGCCATGGCGCGCCTGCTGACACTGACGTCCGCCGTCGCCGCCGGCGAAGAGCTGGCGCTGGACGACACCTTTATCGAAGCGCAGCGCGTACTGCTGGCCGATGACACGCTGGACCCGGCCTTCCGTGAGCTGGCCCTGATTTTGCCGTCCGAGACCATCATCGCCGAGCGCATGGCGCAGGTCGACCCGCAGGCGATCCACGCGGCGCGCCAGTTCATGCGCCGCACGATTGCCAGCGCCCTGAAGCCGGAACTGCTGGCGCAATACCACGCTAATCAAACCCCGGGCGACTACAGCCCCGACGCCCTGTCGGCCGGCAAGCGTGCGCTGAAAAACCTGGCGCTCGCTTATCTGCTGATCGCGCCCGAAGCGGACGACCTGGCGCTGGCGCAGCAGCAGTTCGACAGCGCCGGCAACATGACCGACCGCGCGGCCGCGCTGGGTGCGCTGATACACTCGGGCGCGCAGCAAGCGTCGCAAGCGGCGCTGGCCAGCTTCTACACCGACTTCCAGGGCGAGGCGCTGGTGGTCGACAAATGGTTCGCCATGCAGGCGGCCGCACCGACCACCGACCTGGCGGCCGTGCGCCAGCTGATGACGCATCCGGCCTTCACCCTGAAAAACCCGAACCGCGCGCGCAGCCTGATCTTCAATTTCACCAACGGCAATCCGTCGCAGTTCCACGCGCCGGACGGCAGCGGCTACGCCTACTGGGCAGAACAAGTCATCGCGCTCGACGCCCTGAACCCGCAAGTGGCCGCCCGCCTGGCCCGCTCGATGGACCGCTGGCGCCGCTACCTGCCCGCCCTGCAAACCCAGATGCGCGCCGCGCTGGAGCAGGTCGCCGGCCAGGCCAGCTTGTCGAACGATGTGATGGAAGTTGTTTCCAAGGCACTGGCCAATTGACGGTGTGTCGGATTACGCCCTGCGGGCTAATCCGACCTACGCGCCTGATGATTCGTAGGTCGGGTTAGCGCCAACGGCGCGTAAGCCGACAGCACACGAGACATATTTAAAATAACGAGATAACCATCCAAAGGGAAGTCATGAAACGCATCAGTCTTACGCAATACCTGGTTGAAGAACAGCGCTCGAACAACAGCATCCCGGCCGAACTGCGCCTGTTGATCGAAGTCGTCGCGCGCGCCTGCAAGACCATCAGCCACGCCGTCGGCAAGGGCGCGCTGGGCGAGGTGCTGGGCACGGCAGACACGGAAAACGTGCAGGGCGAAGTGCAGAAAAAACTCGACATCATCTCCAACGAGATCCTGCTCGAAGCGAACGAATGGGGCGGCCACCTGGCGGCGATGGCGTCGGAAGAAATGGAATCGATCCACCCGATCCCGAACCGCTATCCGAAGGGCGAATACATGCTGCTGTTCGATCCATTGGACGGCTCGTCGAACATCGACGTCAACGTTTCGATCGGCACCATTTTCTCGGTACTGAAAGCGCCGGAAGGCATGGCCCAGCCCACCGAGCAGGACTTCATGCAGGCCGGCACCAAGCAGGTCGCCGCCGGCTACGCCGTGTACGGCCCGCAAACCATGCTGGTGCTGACCTTCGGCAATGGCGTGAACTGCTTCACCCTGGACCGCGAAATGGGTTCGTGGGTGCTCACGCAAAGCAATATGCAAATTCCGCCGACCACCAAGGAATTCGCCATCAACATGTCGAACGCGCGCCACTGGCACCCGCCGGTGCAGCGCTACGTCAACGAACTGCTGGCCGGCGACACCGGCCCGCGCGGCACCAACTTCAACATGCGCTGGATCGCCTCGATGGTCGCCGACGTGCACCGCATCCTGAACCGCGGCGGCATCTTCATGTACCCGGCCGACCTGCGCGACACCTCCATGCCCGGCAAGCTGCGCCTGATGTACGAAGCGAACCCGATGGCCTTTATCGTCGAACAGGCCGGCGGCGCCGCCACCGACGGCCAGCAGCGCATCATGGACATCGCCCCGCACAAGCTGCACCAGCGCGTGCCGGTCTACCTGGGCTCGAAAGACGAAGTGGCCCGCGTGACCGCCTACCACCAGGAGTAAGTGCTTTCCCCATACTCTGCAAAAAAGTTCGCGTTGACACTAGCAAATTTTGTGCATTGTTTGTAGAATGTGGGTCTTCGCCGCTTTAGCTCAGTTGGTAGAGCAGTTCATTCGTAATGAAAAGGTCGCCAGTTCGATTCCGGCAAGCGGCACCAAGATACATCCCGGCATGTTCCGGCAAAAACCGCCTTACCCTGTTTTCATAGAGGGGAGGCGGTTTTTTTATGTCCGTCGATTTTGCAAGCACCGGCGTTTTCCTGCATTATCCTGATACCATGTGGCAGAAAATGGCATAGGAAATGGCATAAATGGCGGCACCAAGAAAATTAGGCGCGAAGTGGATTCACCGGGTTCAGGTCGACGGCAAGCGCGTATCGGGCACCTTCGACACCAAAGCGGCAGCGCTGGCCTGGGAGGCTGAGCAGCGTGTTACCACGCCCAAGGGCAAGGCCGGCCTCACCAAGACCTGCGCCGACGCGTTCGAAAAGTACGAGTTGGAGGTGTCGAAGACCAAGCGCGGGTACCGGTGGGAAGCGCTGCGCCTGGCCGCCATGGCCGAGACCGACCTCGGCAAGGTGAAGATGGCTGACGTCAGTACCACCCACGTTGCGGCTTGGCGAGACCAGCGCCTGCGCCAGGTGGCGCCCGGGTCGGTGACGCGTGAGATGAACCTGCTGTCGCACGTGTTCTCCGTCGCGCGCAAGGAGTGGAAGTGGATTTCCGAAAGCCCCACCACCGACGTGGCCAGGCCGAAATCGCCGCCGGCGCGTAACCGGCTAGTCTCGCAAAAAGAGATTGAAGCGATTTGTGTCGCCCTGGGCTGGCGGCATGATGTGGTTGGCGTGGCGCCGACTACGAAACAACAGCGCATTGCCCTGGCGTTCCTGTTCGCGATCGAGACCGCGATGCGTGCTGGCGAGATATGCTCGTTGCAGGAGGCCGACGTTACCGGCCGGGTGGCCAGGCTGCATATCACCAAAAATGGATTGCCACGCGATGTACCGCTGTCGGCCCGGGCGTTGGAAATTTGGCAGATGGTGCCGGAGGGGTTTGGCGTGACGTCGGCGACGCTCGACGCCATGTTCCGAAAAGCGAGGGAGAAAGCCGGCATCGAGGGGATGACCTTTCACGATACCAGGCACGAGGCGATCACCCGGCTGGCCAAAAAGCTGCACGTGCTGGATTTGGCCAGGATGGTCGGGCATTCCGACATTCGACAGCTTCAGACGTATTACAATGAAACGGCAGCGGATATAGCAGCTCGCCTCTAAAAACACTGTCTTAAAAACAAGGAGTACCTGATGGCCCGACTTCGAATATTCGTGAGTTCGACGTACTACGATCTGCGGCATATTCGCAGCAGTATGGAGAGCTTTTTGGAGGGAATGGGGTACGAAGCGGTCCTATTTGAAAGTGGCGGAATTGCGTTTCACCATGACATGACTCTGGCTGATGCATGTTATGCCGAGGTGCAGACTTGCCATATGCTGGTTTTGGTCATAGGTGGCCGATATGGGAGCGCTGACGAAAAGCGCAAAGAGCAAGCTTCCGAAGAAGTAATTGAGAAAATGTACAGCGCTTATAATTCGGTAACTAAGAGAGAATACGAGACCGCAAGAGATAAGAATATCCCAATTTTTATATTTGTTGATAAAAATGTTAGATCTGAATATGAGACATTTAAATCAAATCGTGAAAACAAAACGGTCCGATATGCACATGTGGATAGTGTAAACATATTTCTTTTGTTGGATGATATTATTAACCAATCCTATAACAATTTCGTTAAAGAATTTGAAAAATTTGAGGACATTTCTAGCTGGCTTAAAGAGCAGTGGGCCGGTATTTATTCTGATTTGTTGATGAGTAGACGTGATCATGCCGCCATAAAAAGCATGGCAGACAGACTTGCGGAGTTAAGCGAACTGACAAACTCAATGAAGTCTTACACTGAGACAATTATGAAAAAGGTATTGCCGCCTGAATCAGCCAGCGCTGCTATTGATATCGAATCTAAGCGCGATTTAAACCGGAAAATGCTCCGATTCATGAAGGAGCCCATGATCACATATATCCAAAATAGTTGCCGTGTGATGGAGGGCGGTTTTGTTCCTACCGCGCTGGATTTGTACCATGCCTTAGATGCTAGTGACAGCGCTTCAGAGTTTATGACGCGTGCGAATGTGCCCACACCCGTTTTAACTAGTCTTTTGAGTCGCTCCAATGATCTCCATTCTGGATTCAATAGTCTTAAAGAATCTTACTGCAATCCATACCTCGAACCTTTAAAAGGGGTAGCTGAGTGATCTACCCCTTCTTGTAAATATCATCCTTTACTTCTGAAGATCTTCGGCCCAAGTAATTACTTCCCGAGCTTTGTAAAGGGCCTGAGCACGTCCTTTAACAGGTAGTCGAATAGGTTTTGGGAAAGATGGAAGACACACGATGTCACTGTACACACGGTCAACTGACCGGTGTAAATACGCCGCGATTTCTTTCGTGTCCCACAGGGCAATTGAGATTGAGTGCGCTGGTCGCTGCATTTTCTCAAGTAGTTCGGCCAGCTTAACCAGGATATCGGTTTCGGTGGCTGTCATGTTTTTTCTCCTGTTTTTTCCAACGTTTTTGCGTCACTGGCCGAATCTACCGCATTATTAGCCTCGGCCAGCGTGTACGCCACCTTGATATCGGCTTCGGCGGCCGTGCGCCAGTCGTCATCATGCTCGAGCACCAGGCGCAAGAAGCGGTCGATCACGAAAGCCTGTTCGTCCTCGCATTTGGTGCGGATCTCGGCGCCGGCAGCGCGGTACACATGGGCAATGGGGCCGGTGCGAAAATTCGGCAGGCCCAGCACGTCGGCGAGCGCTGCCGTCATCGTGGCCGGGTAGCGCATGCTATCCTTTACTTCCAGCAAGGCAGCCTTGGCCCAGGCGGTGATGCCGGCTGGGTATTCAGGCCGGCAGTGGGCAAAAGTATCTGCCAACACCGTTTGCAGCTCGGCAGCTTCAATGGCGTCGAGCTGCGCATGTCTCGGCCGTGCGATGCTGCCACCGCGCTGGTGGACCATCATTGCGAAGTTACCAGCGTCGACAGGATCTCCGCCGTTCGCCTGGTTGCGCAGCATGACTGTCAAGTCATCGACGCTGCACTGCTCAGGATCGTCCCAGCCGCTGCGGCCTTTAACACGGGCAAGGGCCAATTTCGCCTTCATCGCTGCGGCGAATCGATCGACAGCGGCGTCATCAGGGTGCTGGTCGGCCGCTGGCGGAAACGGCGCCGCGGCCAGCATTGCCCGATATGCCGGCGCCATCGTGGCCAGCATGCCGGCGACCGCATCTGCCGTCGTTCCTGGTGCCATATCCATCTGCATCAGGACGATCGGTGCCGCCAGGCGTGCCAGCGCGATGTCGGCCGGGCTGGCAGTCGGCCAGATCGCCACTGCAGCGCTGGCGATAATTTCCGGCGTAGGCTCAAGCGGTGCGAGCTTGTAGCCGTCGGGCACGGCCAGCTGGGCAGCGGCCATAAAAAAGGCGTCGGCCTCAGTATGTTTTGGGGCGTTCACGCCTGGGATATGGAGGTCACGCAGGCGGCAGAATTCTTGGTAGGTGGTCATTATTGGATGCCCTTATTGGTAATGTGCGTCAATGCCGATCAGGTCGGGGAATGTGCCGCCGTTTTCGATGTGCGTCGCGAGGAGTTTCTCAAGATCATCATGCGTTCCCCGCGTCATCTCGCTGCACTCCCAGTCCTCCGGATCGTCCGGTCGCGCCGCGTCGATAGCAATAAAGTCGCATGCCTCTTGTTCGGTTTCCGCGGCGACGTATGCCCAGTCATCGATCTGGAAAATTTTGATGTTGTCGGTGTTCATGGCCTATCCTTTACTCATGGTTTTGCGGTGATGCGCGCTTGAATTCGATGACCCAAACCCACGGGTTGGCGGCCCAGCTGCCGGCGCCGTTGATGGATTCCCAAAGCCGTTCGTATGGCCTGATGGCGGCGAGCCGGTAAATAGCTGCTCGCTCAACAGCGTTCGCGCCGAACACCGAAATTTGCCGCACCTGGTCAGGTGTTACGCCCTCGGCCCTTGTATCAGCAGCGCTGCAGTCGTTGAGGCGCTCGACGCGCACCGACACGATCTCCAAGAGGATGCGGCTGGTCCAGCGCGGCATGTGGATGGACGGAATGGTTCTTGCTGGAATGCCGACCGATGGCGATGGCTCCAGTTCGTAGTCGAGCAGCGGCCCGACATGCATGCCGGTGGCCGCGTAGTAGTGGCCTTTATCGGCGTCATGGCCGAGTGTTTCTCGCACCCAAATTTGATCGCCGGGCTGGCCGTAGGGGCAATGATTGAACAAATTGCTGTTGGCCGGCAGCTTTTCGGGTTGATACAGGCCGCCGCGATATTCGAGAATCGTGGTGGTGCCGATGCGGGCAGGCTGTGGCTTCATCACGCGCCGCGTCTGCGTCTTGGTGCCTGCCAGCAGCGCGCGCACCATTGGAGCGTTAAAGAGCATGCCAGTTACTTTCATGCCATCACCCGCACGCGCAGCTCTTCCACTTCGGCCGCTTCCGGTACCGGCGCCGGCTCCTTCACCAGCAGCGGTCGCATGCTGCCGGTGCGCAGGTTGACGAAGGCGCCGTGCCAGGTCAGGCGGCCGTGTCGGAAAAATTCCCACAGGATCGACAGCGCCGGCGTGACGACGGCCTGGTTGATGAATAATTCCTGTCGCTCAAGCGCTTCGGCCAGGCCGCAGCTGGGCGTGTCGTCCTCGATGGCCGTCAGGTCGACCAGTTCGGGCAGCACGCGGTACGGATCTGGCAGGCGCGCGCTTCCGGGCGGCACCACCACGCGCGAGCCGTAGCCGTCGGGCTCGCCGAACAGCACTTGGCCGTCGGCCGCCCGGTTGCCCATGTCCATGATGTAGGCGGCACGGGTGTCGCCGTAGCTGCGCATGATTTCGTGGCGCGACTTGGCGCTGTCGACGCAGCAGATCAGGATATCGGGCTGTACCTTGGCTGTATCCCAGCGGCCGAAATGCGCCTGCCATTCCAGGCCGAAGAAGGCATTGATGCGGTTGACCAGCACGTGCGCCTTGCTCGAACCGACGTCGAAGGCGCCGAACAGCTGGCGGCCCATGTTGGCCTCGCTGACGGTGTCCGGATCGAAGGCGCACACGTGCAGGCCGGGGTGGCCCAGCGCGCACAGCGCGTGGTTGAGGCGGGCCAGGCCTGTAAGCATCTGCGAACCGTTGCCACCACAGCCGATCAGGGCGATGGTGACAACTCGGTCCAGGAAGCGGGCCGGGGTGATATGTGGCATGTGGATGGCTCCTAAGCGGTGGCAGGTGCGGCTTCGAAAATCTTGGCGGCCGGCACGGTTATCGGAATAAACAGCCCCAGCAGGCAAAGCCTGAACGCCACCGTCGGTACCGGCTGGTCCAAGTTGCCGAACACGCCCGAGATTTTCACGGCGCCGGCGTCATCCTGGTCATCGGTGTCGCTGAAGAATGCCGCCGCCTGGCCATGGCTGTGCAGGTCAATCGCCAGGTGCTCGCGCTCGGCCAGCAGCACCTGCTGAAACTGGATGTGGCCGGTGGTCGGCTCGCCGATCGGTAGCGGGTAGCGGATGGCCCATTCGCGCGTTTCATCATTCCATATCACGCTGGCCGCGCTCTCGATCGGCGACTTGAGGCGCGCGATCTCGCCGAAGGCGCGCAACTCCTCCAGCGAGGTGCCGATCTTGCCGAAGCCGAATTCCACCTTGGCCTCGATAGCGCCGTAGGGCATGCGCACCGCCGACTGCGCGGCCAGCTGGTGGATTACGTGCAGCCAAGGCCGGCGCACCTCCAGGTACATGCCGTCGCGCGCCATCAGGAAACGGTGGCCGCTTTGCTCCAGCGGCTGAAATTCGCTATGCATCGGTACCACGGCCACCGGCGCGGCGCGAACCAGGGCGACGTCCAGTGCCAGCTTGTCTGGATCGACGGCTTCCTCGTCCACGGCCAGCAGCAGCGGGCGCTCTTCGCGGATCGCCTGCTCGGTGTGCGCGAGGAAGGTGGCAAAAGACTGCTTGGTGATGTCCAGCAGTTCATCGAATTTCATGGTAATTTCTTGGCCGTTCATATGTTTCCTTTTAATTAATCGTCGTTGTGGGAATGGGTGATGCGCTTGATGACCGTGCGCAGCGTTTCTTTTGCCGGCGCCAGCGCGCGCTGCATGGCGGCGGCATCGGGGTTGGCCAGCTGGCTGACCCAAAGTGCGGTAAGGCCACCCTTGCTGCGTACCGCCCTTGGTTTCTGGCGGTTGGTATGGGTAAAGTGGCTGCGGAAAAATGCATTTTCATAACCCGCCATCGCCTCGGCGCCCAGGTTGTCGGGGATTTGGACGTTGCCGGTGCAGATCCGACCGCTGTCGTTAACGTTGAAGTGAGGCGCGTGATACAGCGGGGTATCTGGCGTCGGCCGCGCGGATTCTCGTAGCGCGAACACATGCCAGCCGCCCTGGCCAGCGACAAAGATCAGGGCCGGGTGCGCTGCCGGGCCGTGGACGGTGCCGATTTCTGGCAATGTCGTTTTGAACCAGGTCATGCGGACGGCAGCCGGCACCCACCACGCCATTAAATTCGGTGAGGTATAAAGCAGGTTCTCCGGAACAAACCCGGCGTGCGCCGTTTGGGTGTGGATGGCTGCGGCAAAGTCGATCAGGTCCGCGCGCTGCATCGGTGCCCCGGCGCCAATGACGCGACGCGTGGGATTGCTGGCATCGATATCGATCGGGTGAGTACTGGCATACACGTGGTTGTAGCCCCCCGACGACTGGTACAGCAGGATCGCGCGCGTCAGGTGCAGCGTTGCATCGGCACTGGAAACGATATCAACGGTCTTCAAAATGGTTCCCCTACAAGATTGAGCAGGCGTTCGGTGGCTTGGGCCAACCGCATGATGTTTTCGGTACGTGTTTTGTAGGCCAAAATGCCCGCGTGGCTGG
Source organism: Janthinobacterium psychrotolerans (assembly GCF_001677885.1). GTDB lineage: Bacteria > Pseudomonadota > Gammaproteobacteria > Burkholderiales > Burkholderiaceae_D > Janthinobacterium > Janthinobacterium psychrotolerans. The sequence goes on from NZ_LOCQ01000060.1 coordinate 396,415, forward strand.
GCTCGACAGGTGCGGCGTCGATAAATTCGGTGTACTCGCCCGAATTGCCGATGTCATCCAGGTGATTATCAATAACGTGGACGGCTTCGCTGTCCTTGCGCCACAGCAGGACCGCGCAGCTATCAATGCTGTCGCAATCGGCCTGATGGGAGCCGACCTGATGCGATTTCACCGTGAAGCCGGGCGCGCTGGTGACAGCTGAAATTGCATTGCACGCCGCAACCACGGCCAGTTCGAAGTCGCTTTTCGCGGCGCGCCGGAATTTTTTACGGGATAAAGCACGTGCTGGCGTCGTCACCCAGGCTGGGGTGTCGCGAAAAAATTCGGCCATGGTGGTGACGTGCCCGCTGTCGATAACCTCCTGCACCGTCTCGAACCCGCCTTCGACGCGCGCGTTTTCCAGTAGTTCCTCGTCACAGGTCGCGTCCTGCCAAAGCCAATTCTGGGCGATATCTTCGGCAAACCACAGATCGAACGCTGTGGGCAGGTGGAAGATGGCATCGCGCAGCAGCGCCATCACCGTCTGGCCAAAGCCGGGCAAGGTGTTTTCCAGTTGCGTGATGCGCTGGTGCAGCTCAAAACGCGGGATCTCCGTTTTCTGGTCACGCGTCATGCAAAACCACAGATGGCCTGCCAGTTCCGGGTACGTGCCAGCCCCGTCATTCAGTTCCTGTACGTGCAGGTTCCAGTGGAAAATGCTTGAAATTGATTTATATTGCAGCGAATTCCACCAGGTGCTTAGGCCCTCTATGCACAAGGCGCGTTCGTCCGGCCCGCGAAACACGTCGACCAGCGGCATATTCGGGCGAGGCTGCAGCATCGCGTCGGTGATGATGTTGGCCTCGAGCAGTGCGATGGCCAGCGGCTGGTCGATACGGCTGGACTGGCGCAGCGTCAGCGCTGCCGGAATAGCGGCATGCATGGACGGCAGCGCGAGTGTTCCGGCCGAAATCACGGCAGCACCATATGGGCAGTGGACGGCGCCAGCATGCGCTGGCCGCGTTCCGGATTGCGATAGCGCTTGATAACCACCGTGGCAATGCGCCGCGCCAGCGGATCGGTCGCGTCGGCCAGGCTGACCGTGCTGTCGGGCGCATGCCCGTCACGCAGCGTGCCTACCGTGCGCAGGCGCTCGATTGCAGTTTTGCGCGTCAACATGATCAGGCCGCCACGTTGCAGTATTTGCCGTGCAGTTCGGCCAGGCGCACGCGCGCATCGTGGTCGATGTACGTTACCTCGTTGCGGCCCACGGCCGCCTGCAGTTCCTTGATGAATTCGGCGTCTTCGCTGTCGAGCCAGTTGGCGTGCAGTAGCGCGCCGACGTCGCGGATCAGGCTGGTCAGTTCGCAGCCCTTGGTGCCGACGGCGCGGCGGAAGACGTAGACCGACTTGGCGCCCAGCTGCTCGGGGCCTTCGATGTCGGCGCTGATGATTTCCGGGTACACGGTGGAATAGAAGTCGCGCACCTGCTCCAGCGTGAACGTGCCGTTCGGATCGGGCAGCACCACGCTGTTGTAGCGGAATTCGCGGATCAGTTTTTCGATTTGCAAGGCCATGGCAGTAGCTTTCTTAGAACAGGTCGAGGGTTACCGTGTCGACGGCGGCGGTGATGGCGGGGTTGCCGGTAGGCGCGGGCACAATTTCTCCAGGCTCTTCGGCGTCGGCGCCGTCAGTTGGTGGCGTGCTGGGCGCGGCGGCGCCGGCATCGCTGCCGCCCTGTGGTGTGGTTTCCTGCTGGCCGGCGTTATCAGCGCCGGCTGCGCCTTCGCCACCTGGTGCTGCGCTGTCGTTCTTTTTCGGCCGGCCCGGGCCTGCGCGCCTGGCTGGCGATTCCTTCGGCGCGGCTTTGCTGCTGGCCGGCGCGCCGCCTTCAGCACCTGCGGCGTTCACGGCCTCGACCTGCTGCTGCAGCGTCAGTTTCGGCGCCTGCCAGCTGGCGATCGCGGCGGCGAAGCCGTCGTCCAGTTCGGCCGGGCTGGCGACCAGCGACAGCGGCGTCAATTTGTGGGCCTTGGTCTTGTCGCCGGCCTGGGTGGGAGTGATGCTGACGCGCAGATCGTCGCCCTCGGCGGTGATGACGATCATCAGCGTCGCGCTCTGGGCGAGCGCGTGCAATGCTGTAAACATGGCGTGCTTTCTGTGGTTGGTGGAGAGGTGGGTACTGCTCGAATTAATCGTTGTCGTTCGCCTGCATTTTTTTCGGATCGAACCGGTCGCGGCGCTTCATGTGGCGGCGCGCCACCGCGTACAGCGTGGCCTTCAGGTTGGGCACCTTCAGCAGCTCGTCCAGCGGCCTGGTGGTGCGCAGCTGGCCGTAGGCAATTTCCAGCGCGGCGCGGTCGGGTTCGATCTTGGTCATGTCAGAATCCGTTTCGATAGACGTGCAGGGCACGGCGTGCGGCGACGTAGATGCCGGCGCCGCGGCGGCGGTAAAAATTGAACAGGTTGAAAATGGTGCGCATGCCGGGCTTTCAGCGCGGTTTCGCGGTAATGACGCACGGGCCAAACCGGTCGATGGCGGCCATGATCACGGCGGCGCTGTCGGTGCCCAGGGCCGGATAGGTAATCAACGGCTGGGTGGCCTGGCAGACGGTGACGGTAAAGGCGCGCATCATGCGTCCACCTCGCCGAGCAGCTGGCGCATGCGGTGCATGGTCTCGGGCGACACGGCGCCGGCCGCTTCATAGTCGGCGCTGGCCGCGCGCAGCGCGCTCGTCATTTCGCCGGACAACGCCATGCGCATTGCGGACCGGCGCGTCGAACCCAGGCCCTGCTGGTTGATCGTGACCAGCGCCATCTTTTCGCCCTGCGCGTTGGCCAGGCTGTAGGTGTCGCCGACGGCGTGGCGCTGCGCGAAATTGCTCAGCACCAGGCGCACGCCGCGCACGCGGGTGCTGGGCGTTGCAACGACCTGGGCAATCGCTTTCGCGGCACGGCCGGCGGTGATGGTGGCGGTTTTCATTTGATGCCCAGCGCTTCAGCGGCGCGCAGCACCTTGTGGTGTTCGGCAGCGCGCGTCATGCCGCCGCTGGCGCCCATGAAGCCCGCTTCGTACAGGTTGGTGCTGGCGACGCGCTTTTGCGGGGCGGTCATGTTGTTCGTCATTTCGGAAATGACGGCGCGGGCCGCGAGCAGTTCGTGGTACAGATCGGTGGCGATCTTTTTCAGGGCGTCCTTGTCTTCGGGCTGCTGCGGCGTGGCGTTCGCTTCAAGCGCACGGCGGCACACGATACAGGTCATGAATGGAATGCTTACGTGGGTGCTGTCGGTTAATGCTTCGGGTGCTGTATGCGGTGCCATGTGGCCTCCATCGGTGAATTGCCGGTTCGATGGAAGAACTATACGCGAATGGATAGGCGTGTCAATACGCGAATGGATAAATTTATGGAAATTTATGTCATTGCGTGTGATTGCATATTTTGCGGTTTCTGGCCGGGATAGTGCTTTTTAAATAATTTTACGGCCGTTTAAGGTTACATCAGTTATTTCCAAGGGCGATATTTTGCCTGCACAGGTCGCTGACATTTTTACCTTTGCGCCGAATCCGTTCACGAATTCAATCGATCCATATGGCCAGGAAAACAGGAATGCATCCTTGGACGAGCTGTCATTTTTAACGTACGGCGGCCTATCAGCACCTCCATATGCTGCACTCGATAGGATGGCACTTCGGCAAGCATTGAGAGCTTTCAAGGCCGCGATCTCACTTATTTTTTTTGGCGACGGATTCGCCGAGACCCATAATATGGTAGCTAAGCAAGCAACTATGAAAAGTATGCAGGTACCAAACAGCCACCTTCTAAGTTTGAGATGCCCCATACCTGCAGCTACAACTCTTGCGCGCAAACTGAAGTAACTGCTTAGACTCCATGGGGTAAGGTCCTTTTGCACAAAGTTAGGGATCGGATTTCTGCATATCGGGCATAAGTCCAATCCTCTAACCGTTATATGGGCGCCGCAAGTTGGGCACGTTATACCGTTCAAAACATGTTCCTGAGTTAGATCCGGTCACTCTCTTTGCGAACAACTCGGCCAATCAGGATGCACTCGCCGTGGCGACAGGCCTTGCGATGAAAACGATGTTGATCGGGATTGTCTGACGTGAGCCACCATTCACCACGGTCACGCGATAGCCGTTTTATAACTGCTTCCCCCTCATAATTTACAGCGTATACTGCGCCATCTGTCAAAACAGTATCTGCAGTATTTATGACAACTAAGTCACCTGAGCCTAGGCCAGGCTCCATACTTTCACCTTTTACCGTGAGAGCAAGCAGCTTTTCCGGTGAGTAGCCGTGTCGATCTGCCCAGTTGCGCGGTACACTTAATTTTCTGCCGTCGTAAATTTCCGGGACGCTTTGAAATCCAGTAAGGCCAGCTGAAAGGCGTAACTCGACCTTTGGGATTTCATAGAAATCGGGATCACCCCCTTCCGCTGCCACTACCTGGAAAAAGTCGCCAGCTTCCCGTGACGCGGCACGACTCATTGGACCGCGACCCTCACGAAGCCAATCCACATTCACATTGCAGGCGCGGGCTAGGTTTGTCAACGTTTGCGTTTCTGGGCCGCGTTTTCCAACTACGCCCTTCAGGATGCGGTTGATCGTTGGCTGTGGTACGCCTGATGAGCGCGACAGGGCGCTCTGTGTAGTTATTTCGGCAAATTTCATTGCCTGATCCAAACGATTAGCTATGTCCATAGTTAAATATACGTGCGCGCATAAATAGGCACAAGTTCCTATCCATTTGGGTATTGCGTACCTATCCATTCGCGTATAGACTTCGTGCATGGATAAATCTATCTCGACCCTCTTAAGGGAAATAAAGGCGGCCAAAGGCTGGAGCGAGCGCGCTATCGCTGACAAGTTGGGAGTGTCGCAACCGACGGTCAGCAGGATCCTCAACGGGCAAATCGATTGTAAAGGGTCCACGTATCGTGCAATCAACGCCCTTTTCCGTGATGTCGGGACGTGCGCGGATGGGCATGCATGTCATGAACGGCAGGCATCCCCTTAAGCCATAAGCGGAGTGTGATGTTTGTAAAAAAATATAGCAGAGCATTTCGGTTCTCCATTTGATTTCCAAGTGTCAACTTTTTCATTGTTTTTCACATCATATTTTTTCGAGGGTTGCGTATGAATGTCCTGGATGCGTTCTATCAAACCGTGCATGCGGCACCCGGTGGCTGCGAGGCGCTGGCGGTTCGGCTCGGCATGTCGGCCGCCGTGCTGCGGAACAAAGCCAACCCGAACGCGGCGGCCAACAAGCCCATGCTTGAAGAGGTTGACCGCATCATGGGGATCACCAGCGACCACCAGATACTGCATGCGCTGGCGCGCAACCACGGCTATGTGTGCGTCAAGGTCGACGACACCTCCACTGCCAGCGACATGGCGGTGCTGGAACTGGTGACGCAGGTCTGGTCCACCCAGGGCGAAGTCGGCGCCGAAATCAGCGCGGTACTGGCCGATGGCCGCGTCGAGCGGCATGAACTGCCTGGCGTACGGGCCAAGGTATTCCGCGCCCATCGCGCGCTGCAGGACCTGACGGCGCGCCTGGACGGGATGGCTGAAAAGTGATCGCCGCTGTTATCGCAGGTTTAACGCTCACCTGACAACGGCGAGAAATGGCCGGCAAATCATTGCCGGCTGTTTTGCGTCTAAATAGTTACTGATAGGAAATTAATTATGACTGAGCAAGAACGCACAGCAGGCCTACCAGCGCAGCGGATCAACTGCGCGCCTAGGAGCACTGACAGTGGCGGGCTTCAGGACATCCAAGGCAATTTTGCCGTGAACATGGCAATGCAGATAAAACGCGTTTGGCCCATCCGACTGCAAAAACGTTTTTACACAGCCAGCCGCGCAATTTGCGCAAATGTCTATTGGGGATTTTCCAGCCAGCACCGGCGCTTTGCTGCGCATGGTAACGCCGCCACGAGCAGTCTGATGAAGTTCGTACTGGTGAAAGTCGCTCATCTTTTTTTCAAGTGCGCGCAGCCGTTCTTTGAGCTCACGTTCGCTCTGGGACAACGAAAACTGCTGATCCTAGAGCGCGAGACACTGGCTGAACGTGATTAGCGTGAAACAGATGCTTGAATATTAATTTTCCCAAGGCATTTTTGTCGGTTGGGGTTCAGCCTTTTCTGCTATGTCAAGCGATATAGCCACCTTCTCGGGTGCCATTTGGTTCTCTTGAGTAAATTGAAGCCCTGAAATTTTAATGATGCAGTCTTTCCCGGTGAGTTCCGCCAGTGTCTTGGCAAAGGCGGTTTGTAGTTGTTCAATTGATATTGATTTAATGGAGTTATGCATGAAAGTAACCTTGGAATTTACAAAAAAAGTATTGGGCAATTTCGCCGATGTTTTCCCACTGCCTACCAAGCATGTGAATGGCGAACGTTTGGTGATGATGTGGTTCTCTGTACTTGAGGAATTTTACATTGCCGATGTTAATGATGCATGTAAACGTTTGATGCGCACGCTGAAGCGTTTCCCATATCCTGCCGATGTGGTGGAGGAAATTGGCAAAGCAGCCGAAGAAGCCAAAGAAGCGAACGCCCAGGCCTGACTTGCTCAATGAATTATTACCCGCACCATATCGGCGACTTCAACACCCGCACGCTGCACTTGTCGCGCCTTGAGCGTGGCATTTACCGCGACATGCGCGATCTGTACTTCGACAAGGAAGCGCCGCTGCTGGCCGACAAGGGCCGGCTGTTCCGCCTGCTGCGCATCACCACGCCGGAAGAGATCGAGGCGGCCAACGCCGTGCTGGGCGACTTCTTCGTACTGACCGCCTCCGGCTGGGAGGACGCCGCGTGCGCCGCCGATATCCAGGCCTATTACGACAGCCTGGAGGCGGCCAGCGCCGGTGGCAAGGCGGCGAAGAAGAAGCGCGAAGAAGCGGCGCGGCTGGCCGCTGAACTCGCGGCGGCCTCGCAAAGCACGCTGGATTTTGTGGAACAGCAGAACGCCGAAAGTGCTAGCACTGTTCCCGAACAGTACGCGAACAGTTCGGGAACAGTGCGCGATGGTGCTAACCAAAACCAAAACCAAAACCAAAACCAAAACCAGAACCAACCCCCAGCAACGCCAACACTGAGCGTAGAGCGCGCGGGCGCGGCAACGGCGGTTGATCTCAGCATCGCGTTTCGCAAGGAAGGCGTGCAGACGCAGCCATCCGACCCCCGGCTGCTGACGCTGGCCGAGCAAGGTGTCAGCGTCGAGACGGTGCTGGCGGCATGTGCCGAGGGGAAAAAATCGAAACCGAATGGCGGCGTTAGCCTCGGCTACGTGGTGGGCATCCTGCAACGCTGGGCAGGCGAGGCCAAGGTTATCCAAGTGGCCGGCGCACTGCCACCAGCACGGGCAGCACCAGGTGGCACGGCATCGGCGAAGGATCAGGCACGGCAGGAAACACTTGATGGATTGACAGGAATCGGACAGCGAACCCATGAACGAGCAAACAATATTATCGACATCACCCCTGGACGAACAGCCGCTGGCGTGGCCTGAGAACGCCATACCGGAACGCTGGATCGTCGCCTTGTTCAACAAGATGACATTCAGCTATGGCGTGAAGTTCCTTGACCAGTGGAAGGGCATTGACACGGACGGCATCAAGCGCCACTGGGCGCAAAAGCTGTTCGTGCTGACCACGGCCGAGCTGACGCGTGGTGTCGAGCGGCTCGATAGCCGGGCGTGGCCACCGACGTTGCCGGAATTCCTGGCGCTGTGCCGGCCACCCGTCGAGCCCTCGGTGGCGTTCCATGAAGCGCTGGAGCAAGGCGCGCTGCGTACCAGAGGCGAGCCGAATGTGTGGTCTTCGCCTGCCGTGTTCTGGGCCTGGCGCAAGCTGGGTGCGCATGAGTGCGCGCGCAACACCTATGCCGTGTTGCGGCCACGCTGGGAAGCCGCACTGGCAGCCGAGCTGGAGCGCGAGGTGATCGAGCCTATTCCGAAGCAGGACCCGGTGGAATTGCCCGCGCCCGGCAAGACGGTGACGTCAAGCCGCAAGGCGCAGCAGCTGATCGGTGCGTTCAAGCTCAAGAACATCGGTGAGGCTGGGCAGGGCGACGGCAGGCGCTGGGCGCGGCGCATCATCCAGCGCAGGGACGCCGGCGACATCTTCAGCATCTTTGTGATCGAGTGCGCCGAGCGTACGCTGGGGGTGCGATGAGACTGAACGCGCAATCGAACATGGACGTGATTGGCGCCCGCGTTGCTGAACTGGGCAACCGCCTGGCCATCACCACTGCGGTGGCGCTGACGCATACCGCAAAGGATGTTCAGGCCGCCATCCGTGCCGAAATGGCGCAGGTGTTTGACCGGCCTCAGCCATACACCTTGAGCAGCACGTTCCTCAAAGGGGCGACGAAGAACAAGCTCGAAGCGCGCGTATGGCTGAAGGACAACCCGTCAGGCAAGGGCACGCCGGCCGACCGCTACCTGCAGCCGCAGATCGATGGCGGCGTGCGTGGGCAAAAGGGCATGGAGCGGCTGCTTCAGGCGCGCGGCCTGCTGAAAGCCGGGCACGTGGCGATGCCAGCTGCCGGCGCGGTGCTGGATGAAAACGGCAATGTCAAGCGCAGCCAGATCATCCAGATCCTGTCGCAGCTGAAGCTGCAGCGCGGGTCCGGGTATGAATCGCGCAAGAGCGACAGCGCCGCCTCGCGCCGCACCGTCAAGCGCCAGGGCGTCACGTACTTTGCCATCCGGGAGTCCAGTACGGGGCTCAAGCCGGGGATCTACCTCAAACGGATTTTTGCCCAGGGATCAGCGGTGCGCCCGGTCTTCATCTTCGTCGCCAAGGCTGCCTACGCTCCAAGGTTGAAATTCTTCGAGGTGGGCGGCGACACGGCACGCGCCCGCTTCCCGGTGCACTTCAACGCGCAGGCAGACAAAACAATTGCTTTTTTACAACTAAGCCCATGACGCGGAATATTGTTGCAAAAATGAAACAATTCACCCATGAAATGTTGCTTTTCGACATGTTGCATTTTAGCAACACCACCCCCATCAAGGTACTTCCGCAGCACGGGGGAAGTGAGGGTAGTTCAGACCCCGTCGAAACACTAGCCACTGGCAAAACACTTTCCTGACAAACAACCTGACAACAGCACAAACCTGACAAAATGCCGAACCTGACAACCATCGCAACCTGGGCCGCAACGATGGGCATATCCCGCCAGCAGGGCTATGCCGCCGTTACGCGCTGCGCCATTCCGGTGACCGACGGCAAGGTCGACACCGAATATGCCACGCTGCTCTACCACCGCAACACGCGCCCGCGCGCCAACGGAAAACGCGACCCGGCGCAGACTACGGCAGCCGCATCGGACGGCAACCAGGGTAGCGGCGCCCAGCCGGCGCCATATGACGAAAGCCGTGCTCGCCGCGAAGAGGCCGAGGCGTCGCTGGCTGAAATGAAACTGGCCGAGATGACCGGCAAGTACCTGGTCAAAACCGACGTCGACTCGGCCATTTTCGGCATCATGCGGGCCTTGCGCGATGGCCTGATGAATTGTTCTCGCCGTCTGGCCGCCGACGTGGCCACCTTGTCCAGCGCGGACGACTGCGAGGCAGTGATCGACCGCGAACACCGCGCCCTGCTCGAAAGCATGCGCCATGCGCTGCTGGCCCAGGTGGGTGCTGCCGAAGAAAGCGAGGCCCCATGAACGGTGCCATCGATACGGTCAGCGGCGCCGCCGCCCGCGGCCTGGAGCCTGATCCGAACATGACCGTCGACGAATGGGCCGACGAATTCATGATCATCCCGAAGGACTCGGGCGCGAACGAATATGGCAAATACCGATCCAGCCGCACGCCGCACGCGCGCTTCGTCATGCGCGCGCTGTCCGACAATCACCCCTGCAAGCGGGTGGTGCTGAAAGGCGCGTCGCAGATGCTGAAAACCCAGGTCGGCCTGAACTGGTTCGGCGCGTCGGTGCACCAGTCGCCAGCGAACTTCCTGTGGATCCTGCCCACCGGCAACCTGGCCAAGCGCACCAGTGCGCGCATCAGCAAGACCATCGAGGCGGTGCCGCAGTTGAAGGAGCGCGTGGCGGCGCCGCGCTCGCGCGACAAGGTCAACACTCTCGACACCAAGCAGTATATTGGCGGGGCCCTGACCATCGTCACGTCCGGCGCCGCCGCCAACCTGTCGGAGCTGCCGGCGCGCCGCGTGCTGTATGACGAGATCGACCGGGCCGAGGCCAACGTCAACGGCGAGGGCGCCACCTGGAAGCTGGCCGAGGCCCGGCAAACGACGTTCGAGAAAAACCGCAAGTCTTATTACCCCAGCTCGCCCACCATCGAGGGCGAATCGGCCATCGATGAGTTATTCCAGATGGGGACCAAGCAAGAGGCGTTGGCCGATTGCCCGCATTGTGGCCACGAGCAGACCCTGGTATTCGAGCGCATGCACCTGTCGGACGACGGCCAGTTTGCGCAATACCCGTGCGTCGCATGCGATTACGAAATGGTCGAGAGCGACAAGGGCAAGATGTTCGCGCGCGGCGCTTGGTCAGAAGGCGTGGCTGGTGATGGCGACACCGTCAGCCTGACGATTTCGGGCATGTTCCTGCCCTACGGCTGGTTCCCCTGGCTGGGCCTGCTCAAGGAATATGCCGAGGCCAAAATTCAGCTGGGCCTCGGCAACGAAGAATTGATGATCACGTTCTACAACACCCGCTTGGCGCGGTGCTGGGAGCGCGCGAAAGAGCAGACCAAATATGACAACCTGAAAAACCGCGCCGAAAACTACCGGCTCGGCACCGTGCCGGCCGGTGGCCTGCAACTGACAGCGTCCATCGACACACAAAATGATCGCCTGGAATTCAAGGCTGTCGCCTGGGGCGAGGGGCTGGAGGGCTGGATCATCGATTACCAGATCATCCATGGAGACCCGTCCGACGAGGCGGTCTGGAAGCGCGCAGCCGAACTGGTGAAGACGCAATATCGCCATGCGTACGGCGAAATGATGCGAATCGAGGCCGTTTTTATCGACTCGGGCGGCGCACACACGCAGGATGTTTATAATTTCACCCACGAACACCGCCGCCGCGGCATCTACGCCATCAAGGGCGCGTCGAAACCGGGCCGGCCTATCATCAGCACCAAGCCAAGCCCGGTCGATATCGACGCGCGCGGCAAAACGGAACGGCGCAGCGGGCAGCTGTGGCTCATCGGTAGCGATACCGCCAAGGATTATCTCGCCGGCCGCTGGAAGCGCGTCGATGGACCGGGGGCGATCCACTTTTCTACCGATCTGCCGGAGGAGTACTACAAGCAGCTCACGTCCGAATACCGCGTGACGGTGACCAAGCGCGGCCGCAAGACCAGCATCTGGGACAAAAAACAGTCGGACCGCAACGAGGCGCTCGATCTGATGGTCTATAACCTGGCCGCCGCGCACCACCTGGGCCTGCACAGAAAACCCGAAAGCTACTGGCAATCGCGCCGCGACAAGCTTAATCCGCGCAATTTCGACATGTTCAAGCTGCTCGACGCCCCAGTTGCGCCCGCCGCGCCATTCATTGAACCCGCGCCGGCACCGGACGCCAGCCTGGTTGGAGAGCAAACGCCGGTCACGCCAGCGCCTGCTATTATTCCCGCGCCCGCGCCAGTGGCGCCTGAGCGCGCTGCAGCTGCTGCGCCAGTCGCGCGCGTGTCGGGCGGGCGTATCTCCCTGGCTGGAACCCGGAGGGCTGCTTGAACACCGATCAGGATCCCGATATCGTCGAAATTATCTTGCGCGCCTGCCAGGCCGGCGGCCTCGATGCCGACACTGCGCATCTGATTGAAAGCCAGATCCGCACCGAGTATGGCGGCCAGCGCGTGCGCATCCCGAAAAAGAAGAAGCACCTCTCGCCTGCGGTGCGTGAGCTGGTCATCGCCGACGGCCTGACCGATATGTCGACCGAGGAAATCACCGCCAAGCACCGAATAAGCCGCGCTTCGCTGTATCGATTCATGAAGCAAGGGAAGGAATAGGCCCTCATGTCGTCTCAAATTGCCCTGTTTTGAGACAGCCATTTTCCATAGACTCGACACGACTATGGAGGATCACACAATGGCAGGTATCAACGAAGTGCAGGCGCAGGCGCAGCTTGACGCCTATCTGGCGGCCGAGACGGCGGTGCTGTCCGGACAGTCGTACGAAATCGCCGGCCGCAAGCTCACGCGCGCGGACCTCGGCGCCATCCAGCAAGGCGTCAAGATCTGGAATGACCGCCTGATCAACCTGGCCGGCAAGGCTCGTGGCCGCAGCCGCAGCCGCACAGTCGTGGTCGGCGGCTGACATGAGCGCCTCAGCCAATCCCCTGATGCAGCAAAACCTGCTCGACAAGGTCATCGCCTATGTCGCGCCGAAGCTGGCCGGCCAGCGCGCGGCGGCGCGCGCGCAGCTGGCCCTCGCTGGCGGCTACACCGGCGCCAAGCTCGACCGCGCGGCGCTGAGCCGCTGGCAGCCAACCGCGGGCTCTGCCAATTCGGACATCATCAGCGACCTGCCGCTGCTGCGCGCGCGCAGCCGCGACCAGATGCGCAACGCACCGGTGGCACTGGGCGCGCTCAATACCACGGTCAGCCACGTGGTCGGTACCGGTATGACCTACACCCCGGCGATCGATGCCGCATTCCTCGGGCTGACGCCTGAACAAGCCGAGGCCTGGGGCGCCGATACGACGCGCCGCTTCAACACGTGGGCGACGTCGCTCGATTGCGACTTGGGGCGGAAGTTGAACTTCTACGGCATCCAGGAACTGGCATTGCGCTCGGAACTGGAAAGTGGCGACGTGTTCGTGCTCACACCGCGTGTGGCGCGCGCAGGTTTCCCGGCGCGCCTGGCGCTGCAGCTGATCGAAGCGGACCGCGTATGCAATCCGGATAGACGCCCCGATACCGAAACCATGGTCGACGGCGTCGAGATCGCCGGAGAAACTGGCGAGGCGGTGGCGATCCACGTTGCACGCCGCCATCCTGGCGATCGCTTCGCTGGCGCCAACGTATGGGACCGCGTCAGTACGCGCGGCAGCAGCACCGGCCGGCGTAATGTACTGCATCTGTTCAAGTCGCTGCGGCCGGGCCAAGTGCGCGGCGTGCCAATGATCGCGCCCATCATCGAGGTGCTCAAGCAGCTCGGCCGTTGGACCGATGCCGAACTCAATGCTGCCGTGATCAGCGGCATGTTCAGCGTCTTCGTCAAGATGGACCCTGAAGCCTTCGAGGATTTGTTCGACGAAGACGCCCAGGGCCTGATCGTCGAAAAGTCGAGCAACTGGAGCGGCGAGATGGAATCGGGCAAGGCGATCAACCTGCTGCCTGGCGAAAGCATCGAAACATCGACCCCCGGCCGGCCTAACCCCGCGTTCGACCCATTCTGGACGGCCATCGTGCGCCAGATCGGCATGGCGCTGGAAATGCCCTACGAAGTGCTGACGATGCATTTCCAGAGCAGCTACAGCGCCGCGCGCGCCGCGCTACTGATGGCCTGGAAGGGCTGGCGCACGCGACGCGACAGGCTCTCCACCTACCTGTGTCAGCCGGTGTTCGAGCTGTGGCTGTCAGACGAGGTGGCCGAGGGCCGCATCAGCGCGCCGGGCTTTTTCAAAAGCGAGATCGTGCGCGCCGCCTGGTGCGCAGCGATCTGGACCGGCGACGGCCCGGGCAGTATCGATCCGGAAAAGGAAGTCAAGGCAGCGCAGGCGCGCGTCGACATGGGCATCAGCACCAAGGAAGCCGAAAGCATCCTGCACGATGGTGTGGCCTGGGGGCCGAAGCACCTGCAGCGCGTGAAGGAAATCAACGCCGAGAAGGCTGCGGGCATCTATTTTCCGCCGGCTGGTACGCCGGCGCCGCCAGCCAGGCCCGCAGAAAAGGAGCCGCCGCCAGCGCCCGCTGACGAATAAACCAGGCCCGCCGCGCGCGGGCTTTTTCGTACCCTCGCATTTTGGGCAGCCGTCAAACTATTTACAAAAGTCGTCTCAAATTGCCCTGTTTTGAGACAAACTAAATCGCTAAAGTCGAGCCACTGAATTGATAGAAAAAGTGGCTCCGATGAATATTATTGATGTCCTGACCGCGCCCTGGGCGATCCAGCCAAGCAAGCTGCTTGAGCTGCAGGGCATCTACGCCATGCACGCGCGCGGCGACAAGATCGACATCGCCGCCATTGAGGCGCGCATGGGCCGCCCACTCGCCAACGAACAGCGCAGCTACGAGATCCTGGACGGTGTTGCCGTGCTGCCGATCGAAGGCGTGATCGCCAAGAAAATGAACCTGTTCAGCCAGATATCCGGCGGCGCCAGCAGTCAGATGACCAGGCAGGCACTGGCCGACGCGGTCAATGATCCGGCCGTGCACAGCATCATCCTGGCCATCGACAGCCCAGGCGGCACCGTCGACGGCACCCAGGCGCTGGCCGACGCCGTGCGCGCCACGCGCGACAAGAAACCGATCGTCACGCTCGGCAGCGGCACCATCGCCAGCGCCGCGTACTGGATCGGCGCGTCAGCGCAGGCCGTGTACCTGGCCGACAGCACTACGGTGGCCGGCTCCATCGGCATCGTCACCAGTCACACCGATGTCAGCGGCGCCGAGGCCGCGCGCGGCATTAAAACGACCGAGATCACCGCCGGCAAATACAAGCGCGTCAGCAGCCAGTACGGCCCGCTGTCCGATGCCGGCCGGCAAAGCATCCAGGAACAGCTGGACTACCTGTATTCGCTGTTTGTCGGCTCCGTTGCCGACAGCCTGGGCGTCAGCGTCGACACGGTGCTGGCTGACATGGCCGAGGGCCGTGTTTTCACCGGGCAGCAAGCGGTCGACGCCGGCCTCGCGCCCGGCGGCATCATCACGCTCGATGACCTGGTGGTGAAACTGAATCGCGACCGCGAGGGCAAGCCATCGCCTTTTCCTGCTCGTCCTGGCGCAGCCCCGGCGCGGCCATCTATCCCCACCCCCAAACCCAAAGGAAGCACCATGACCACGAAAGAACAGATTCAAGCCGAGCATCCGGCGCTGGCCGACGCATTCCGTGCCGAAGGCGCCAGCGCCGAGCGCGCACGCATCCAGGCCGTCGAAGCCCAGGCAATCCCTGGCCACGAGGACCTGATCGCCGCCCTGAAATTCGACGGCAAGTCGTCTGCCGGCGACGCCGCCCTGGCCGTGCTGGCCGCTGAAAAAACCAGCCGTGCTGCACACGCCACTGCTGCGCAGAACGAAGCTCCTGCGCCGCTGCCGCTGGTTCCAGCCGCCTCGGTGCAAAAGCCCGATGACAAACCGGCCGATACCTCGCGCGCCGGTATCGATGCCAAGGCCCGCGAATACATGGCGGCTCACCCGGGCACCGCATACGTCGCAGCCTACAAAGCCGTCGGCGGCAAGTAAGCGGCGTTTCATATCCCAACTCTCAAGGAAAAATCATGGCCGCAAGCTGCTTCAAAGTTTTGACCCTTTCCGTGGTGGCTGCCGCCGCCCTGGTCCAGCATCGCGCCGTCACCGGTGCCGGTACGGTACCCGCCGCTGGTGGCCGCTGCCTCGGTGTGGCCGACTATCCGGCCGCCATCGGTGAACGCGTGTCGGTTGGCGCAATGGGCACTGTCATCGCTGAATCGGGTGCCGCCTTTGCCAATGAGGCCGCGCTCGAGCTCGACGCCGCCGGCCGCTTCATCACGCGCACTGCTGGCGTCACGGTGGCCCGCGCGCTGGGCGCCGCAACCGCAGTCGGCCAGCGCGTGGAAGTGCTGCTGATCCCGAACTGACCCCGTAACGTCTTACTACACCAGGAGCTGGTATGTCTCAAATGAATAATTCCCAAGCGCGCGTTGTCGACCCCGTGTTGACCTCCGTAGCGCAGGGCTACAAAAACAATGCCTTCGTCGGCGGCGCGCTGTTCCCCACCGTGGCGGTAAGTTCGCGCGGCGGCAAGATCATCCAGTTCGGCAAGGAAGGTTTCCAGCTGTATGCCACTGGCCGTTCCCCGGGCGCTAACACCAAGCGCATCACGTTTGGCTATGAAGGCAAGCCCTACGTGCTGGAAAGCCACAGCCTCGAAGGCATGCTGCCGATCGAGACCTTGCAAGAAGCGCAGAACGTGCCGGGCATCGACATGAGCTCGACCACCATAAGCAGCGTGCAGGACATTTTCGCTCTGCGCCTGGAAAAACAGCAGGCCGACGCAGCGCGCAACCAGGCAGCGTACGGTGCCGGCAACAAAATGACGCTGTCGGGCGCATCGCAGTGGAATGATCCTGACAGCGATCCCGTGGGCGACGTCGAGACCGCAAAGGAAGCCATCCGCCAGAAGACCGGCAAGCGGCCTAACGTTGGCGTCATTGGCGCGGCGGTATTCGCGGTGCTCAAGCAGCATCCGAAAATCATTGAGCGCACCAAGTACACCGGCCGTGACGTACCGACAAAAGAGCTGTTGGCCTCGTTCTTCGGCCTGGACAACCTGGAAGTGGGCGACGCCGTGTTTTCGGACGACGCTGGCGGCTTTTCGGACGTCTGGGGCAAGGACATGGTGCTGGCCTACACCAAGACCGGCACGGTCAAGGACCGCGGCGAACCATCGTATGGCTACACCTACCAACTGGCGGGCTACCCGCTGGTGGAAGAACCTTACTTTGAGCGCAATCCGAAAAGCTGGGTTTTCCCGGTAACGGACGAAGTCGCGCCAGTGGTTGCCGGCGCAGATGCTGGCTACCTGATCATCAACGCAGCGGCATAGGAGCGGCCATGAAAATCCAGATCACAGGCCCGGTCAAGCGCAACGGCAAGGTGCTGCCGCTCGACGAAACCGTTTCCATGCCCGATGCGGACGCCCAGGCGCTGATCGATGCCGGCGCTGCCGAGCCGGTTGGCACTAAAGCGAAGGCGGTTGCCGACGGCGATGGCACTAAAGCGAAGGCGGTTGCCGACGGCGATGGCGCTAAAGCGAAGGCGGCTGCCGGCGGCGATGGCGATAAGCCAAAAACCGAAACGGAAGCCGAAACCGACACCGGTACCGAGTCGAAATGATCGGCGACGACCTGAGCCCATTCTTTGTCGCCGGCGAATTCTCCGACGCCAATGACACGCTGGGCGGCTTGCCCGTCAGCGGCATCTTCGACGGCGCCTATGCTGCCGTCGGCGATGGCCTGGGCATGGGCGATAGCCGGCCAGTCTACATGCTGGCCACCGCATCGGTGCCGTTCGCGTGGGCGGGCCTGCAGCTAGTGCACAAGGGCGTGGTGTACAGCCTGGCCGACCACCAGCCGGACGGCACCGGCAAGAGCCTGCTGCTGCTGGACAACGTCGCATGACCGTCTTTGTCGACATCACCGGCGCCATCATCGCCGCGCTGGCTGCTGAGCCTGCCGTATCGCCCAATATTTTCCGGGCGCGCGATGCGGCGTTGCTGGCCTCGTACAACACGGCGGTCAACGTCCAGTGGGATGCCGGCACGCCGGACTACGGCCAGATCCATGGCGCGCCAGCTGACTGGCAATCGAAATATACCGTCGAGTGCTACGCCAAAAGCGCCGTCCTGTCCGGCGACCTGGCTGTTGATCCGGTACTTGATGCGGTATTCACGCGCCTGGCTGCCGATCCGACGCTGGGCAACACCGTGGCATGGCTGCGCATGGTGCATGTCGAGGCCAGCTGCGACAGCGCCGGGCAAAAAACAGGCTGGGTGGGCATGACGTACCTGGTCACGCACCGCACCAGTGCCGACAACCTGAACGCGTAATAGGAAAAGGACGACGACAGATATGGACGACAACCACATTCCGGTACCGCCTGGCGGCGGCTCGTGGACATGGGACGGCGAAAAATGGAGCCCAAAAGGCTCCGCCTCGCAAATCGATCAACCAGTAACGCCTGCCACGGAACCAAAAGCGGCAAGCGGCAAAAAGAAGGAGCAATAGCATGACGCGCTACATTCGCAATACCGTGGTGACCGCCAAGGTCGAAGCCACGCCCGGCACCGATGCGCTGCCGACCGGCCTGGCCGATGCCGTGCTGGTCTCGGACATGAGCATCACGCCGCTCGACGCTGCCAACATCGACCGCAACAATATCAAGGGTTATTTCGGCGCCAATGAGCAGCTGGTCGGCCCGGCCAGCGTCAAGACCAGCTACACCGTCGAACTGGCCGGCAGCGGTACCGCTGGCACGGCGCCGGCGCTGGGCGACCTGCTGCTGGGCTGCGCCATGGCCGAGGGCGTGCTGGCCGACCCCGTGCGTGTCGAATACACGCCAGTGTCGACCGGTCTGAAAACCCTGACCAATTATTACTACGACGATGGCGTGCTGCACAAGCTGCTGGGCGTCATGGGTGATTTCACGCTGACCGCCAAGGTTGGCGAGCGGCCGGTGCTGAAATTCGATTACACCGGCCTCGATGGCGGCATTTCCGAGGCGATGACCGCCGGCACCTATACCGAGTGGAAAGCGCCGGTGGCGATGACCAAGGCCAACGTTACCGATATCACACTGGGCGCCACCTATGCGCTTGGCGCGCTCACGGGCGGAGCGCCATATAACAGCACTGGCCTCGAACTCAAGAGCGGCAATGCCGTGAATTTCACGCCAATGCTGTCGAAGGAAGACGTTGACATCACCAACCGGGAAGTCACCGGCTCGTTCGAGCTGGAACTGACGGCGGCTCAAGAAGTGGCGTTCATGGCGCAAGTCAAGGCTAACACCAAGCAGAGCCTGGCACTGACCATCGGAAAAGTCGCTGGCAACACGGTCATCATCTTCATGCCGGCTGCGCAGCTGACCAACCCGAAGAAAGCGGAACTGAACGGCAAGCGCCTGATCGGCTACGACTTCCGTGCTATTCCCGTTGCCGGAAACGACGAACTGCGCCTGGTGTTCCTGTAATTCCCAGCCGTACCCATAAAAACCACAATCAAGGAAATCATCCATGTCCTACAAGCTCTCCGTATCCGACCAGGTAGTGGTCAATGTCTCGTTCTCCGTCAGCGATAACGGCAAGTTCAAGCCGCAAAAGTTCGATCTGATCTGCGATCGCGTCGATTCCTCTGCCCTGATGCAAATCGTCAAGAGCGAAGAGGATGTCGAAACCCGACTCTCGGGCATGAAGGCCAAGCTGCTCGACGTGGCTACCGGCTGGCGCGGCCAGACCCTGGTGCTGGAAGACGACGGCACGCCGGCTGCGTTCTGCAGCGAGGCGCTGGAATTCATGCTCGGTATTCACGGTGTCACGGTGCTGGTCTTCAATGCCTTTGCCGAGCAGGTCGGGGCCAAAGCAAAAAACTGATTGCCGCTGCGCGTCTTTTCGCCAGCGGTGAGCTGTATTCCCCCGGCGCCGAGACGCTGCACCAGGCTGAGGCCGCCAATCCCTACGAGGAAGCGCTGGCGGCAGTCGGCCTGGTTGCCGCGCCCGGAGCGCTGCCGCAGGACGATGAGTTTTACCTGTGGCCGGAAAACCTGGACATGTTCAATTTCTGGATGCATGTGCAGACGCAGTGGCAGGTCGGATCAGAAAACCAGCGTGTCGGCTTGAACTATGCAGGTGTCGAGGTTTGCCTTCGGCGCCGCGTGAAAAAGCCATTGCGCGATGAGTATTTCGTCATGGCGCAAGCCATGGAACAGGCAGCGCTGGCGGCCATGCATAAAAAATAGCAACAAGAAAAGGCGAATCGATGGCTTACCAGGGACCAAACGCAATTATCCACATCGGCGTCGACGGTGTGGACGAGTCGCGCCGCCAGCTTAACAACTTGAACGAGTCGATGAACGAGGTAGGTAACTCGGTAAGCGACAGCGTGAACAAGGTACTGTCGGGTATTGCGGTTGGCGTGGTGGTGAAGGAAATCATCCGGATGTCGGACACCTACGACCAGATCATTGCCAAACTCAGGCAGTCGACCTCAAGCAGTGCCCAGCTGGTGAGTGTCCAAAAAGAGCTGGTGGCACAGGCCGAGCGACAGCGCGTGTCGCTCGAATCGATCGCCGATCTGTATGCCAAAACGACCGGCGTTGCCACCGAGATGGGGGCGTCGCAAAAAGATGTGTTGAAATTCACCGAGGGTGTTGCTGCTGCGCTTCGGTTGCAAGGCACTTCGTCAGATGCGGCATCAGGCGCGCTGACCCAGCTGGGCCAGGCTATCGGCGGCACCAAGGTCCAGGCCGAGGAATACAACTCGATTCTCGATGGCGCGCGCCCGCTGCTGCAAGCGGTGTCCAACCACATTGCCGCTGCCGGCGGTTCGGTCTCCGCCCTGACTGCATTGGTCAAGGACGGCAAGGTCACTTCGGCCGAGTTTTTCGCGGCTGCTGTGCTCGGCTCCGACGAGCTGGTCAAGGCGGCTGGCGAGATCCCGCTGACGTTTTCCCAGGCGCTCGGCATTGCCCAGGATCGCATGATGCTGTTCGTCGGCGGCATGAACGAGTCGACCGGCGTGGTCACATTAATGTCGAAATCGATTGTGGCGGCGTCGGAAGTGGTGGTCATGCTGTCGAATCACCTCGACGTCGTTGTCAGCGTCGTCGGGACGCTGATTGCCGCACGGCTGGGCTCTTGGGCCGTCGCCGCAGCCGGCAGCATGTACCAGACCGTTGTGGCCAGTCGGGCACTGGCTGCGGCCAATGTGGCTACGGCGCAAACCGAATTTGCTGCAGCTGTAGCCGCTGATCGCGTGACCCAGGCCCGCGTGATCGAATTGCGTGCGGCCGTGCTGGCGGCTGAAGGAAACGTCGCGCTGGCCATCACCACAAACGGACTGATTCCGGCCGAGGCAAACGCCACTCGCACTGCACTGGCATTGACATCGGCACATACAGCGTTGGCGGCAGCCCAAGGCGCGGCATCGGTCGCCGCTGGCGTACTGAGCACAGCGATGGCAGTGCTTGGCGGGCCCGTGGGCTTGATCATTACAGCCTTAGGCATTGGCGCCACGGCCTGGTACATGTGGGGAAAATCTGCATCCGATGCACAGAAAGAGGCCGCTGGCGGCATGGAGGAAAGCTCGGCTGAGATTTTCGCCAATCTGGACAAGCAGAATGCAAAGCTGCGCGAGCGCTTGGCCCTGGCCAAGGCTGGCCAAGCCGAGCTGGCGAAAACCGACTCGCCGGCCGTGCAGGACCTGGCAAAAATGCTGACGAAAATTAATGCCCTGCGCGCGCAAGGGATTGCCCTGAGCGGTGTCGAGCAAATCACAATGTACGACCTGGAATATCAATACAAGCGGAACCTGGGCAAGGTGCAGGAAGGTCTCGATTTGAAGAAGGCAGTAGAAGGCGTCACGCGCGATTCGAAGCTGCAGTCTTGGTATGCCCAGAACGGCAGCAACTCACAAAAGCTGGCGGCTGAACTGCAAAAACTGCGCGACGAATTCGGCACCATTCCGCCGGAGATGGAAAAGATCGTTCGCGCGAAATACCCGGCCGAGGGTGGCGCCGAACTGAAGGCAGGGCTGGCAGCCAGCTTGGACGCCATCAAGGCTTCCGTCGAGCAGCAAAAGACCTTGCGTACAGAATCGCTCGCAACGATGGCGGAAATGAACCGCCAAGGGCTGGTATCCGAAGTTGAATACAACGATGCGAGGGTGGCTGCCGTGCTGGCTGCCGGCATTGATGTGGCCAAGGTCAAGGCGGCGGAAATGGCTTCGGTGGCCAAGCTGACTGCCAAGGATGATGCGGAACGTATTGCCAACGCCGCCAAGGTGGCAGGCCTGGAGCGCGAGCGCGTCGAGGCGCTGCGCTCGTCTGCCGTAGCCGCCAAGCTGCTGCGCGAGCAAATTGCCTTCGACAAGGACAAGCCGCTGCGCGATGCCGAGGATGCGAGCAACAAAGAGGTATCCGCCATTTACGACCAGGTTGCCGCCATCGAGCTGCAGATCCGCACCTACGGCATGCTGCCAGCGGCGATCACCGCCGTCGCCATTGCTGACTTGGAAGCGCAAAAAGCAGCGCTTGCCGGCTTCGATAACAGCGAGCAGGCCACTGCCGCCATCGACCGCAAGATCGCGGCGCTGCAGCGGCTGAAAACCGCGCAGGCCACTTCGACTGAGCTTGATACTGGCAGCGATGTTGCCCGGGCAAAGGATCTGCTGGATATCCTGACGGCCGTCGACAACGCCACCAAGCAGGCCGCCGCCGGCATGGCCGACAGTTTTGGTGCCATCGGGGCCGCCATCGGGGGTTTGACGACGGCAATGTCTGGCTACGGCCAGGTACAGGCAACCATTGCCGCTGAGCTGGCGGCCGCCACCAAAAACGCGAATGGGGACACTACCAAGATTGCGCGCGCCAACGCCGCTGCCGCCCAGCAGAGTGCCCAAGCTCAGATCAAGAGCTATGGTGACATGGCCGCCGCCGGCAAAGGATTTTTCAAGGAAAACAGCGCCGGCTACAAGGTATTGCAAACCACCGAAAAAGCCTTCAGGGCCTATGAGATGGCGATGGCCTTGGAATCCATGGTCAAAAAAATATTCTTTAAAGAAACTGAGGTGGCGGCCAACATCGGCCTGAACACCGCCAAGGTGAGCGGCGAGGCTGCGGCCAGTGCCGCTTCGACCGGCCTGGCTGCTACCGAGGCCAGCGCTTGGGGCATCACTGCGGTGGTAAAGGCCCTGGCCTCGCTGCCGTTCCCGCTCAACCTGGCGGCCGGTGCGGCGACGCTGGCGGCCGTTGTGGCCATCGGCGCAAAACTGATGGGCGGCATGGGCGGCAGCAGCGTCAGCCTTTCCGAGCAACGCCAGGCCGCCAACGGCACCGGCTCGGTGTTGGGCGATTCGTCGGCGAAATCGGAATCGATCGCGCACTCGCTGGCCATCATGGAGAAAAACAGCGGGCTGGGCCTGGCGCACACCATTTCGATGGATTCGTCCCTGAAACAGATGGTGTCGGGTATCGGCAATCTGTCCAGCTTGCTGGCGCGCGATGGTGTGACTGCCGCCGGCGGTGGTGCGGCAGCTGGCGTACAGACCGGCACGAAAGTGCTTGGCGGCACGCTGGGCACGGTTACCGGTGCCGTCGCCGGCGGCGTGGGTGGCGCTGCGCTTGGCACGTACCTGGGCATGGGCATGGCAGCAATCGGCGGGCCGCTGGGCTTGGCCATTGGCGCTGTGCTGGGTTCGGTCCTGGGTGGCGTGGTGTCGAAGCTCTTCAACACGTCGACCTCGATCAAGGACCAGGGGATCACCGGCAAGGCCATGTCGCTCGGTGATGTGGATGCCTTGGGCTTCACCGCCCAAGCCTACGCCGATATCAACACGAAGAAAAAAGCGCTCGGGATCTCGTACAGCAGCAAAAACAGCACGCAGACCGCCGCGCTGTCCGACGAAATGAACGACCAGTTCAGCATGATCATCAGCAGCATGGGTGACACCATCCGCAGTGCGGCCGATGTGCTGGGCCTGGGCGGCGCCGCCTTCAATGCCAAGTTGAATACGTTCGTGGTCGACCTGGGCAAGATCAGCCTGAAGGACCTGAAGGGCGAAGAGCAGCAGAAAGCGCTGGAAACGGCGTTTTCCAAGCTGGGCGACGACATGGCCAAGTTCGGCGTGGCTGGCCTGGCGCAATACCAGGCAGTGGGCGAGGGCTATCTGGAAACGCTGGTGCGCGTGACCAACGACTACATGCAGGTGTCGGACGTGCTTGCCGTGCTGGGCAAGTCGTTCAATGTCACGGGCCTGGGCGCGATCGCGCTGAGCGAAAGCCTGATCACCGCGGCCGGCGGTCTGGATAAACTGACCAGCGGTACCGGCTTCTTCGTCGAGAACTTCCTGACCGAAGCTGAGCGCATGGCGCCGATCACCAAGTCGGTGAATGACGCCATGGGCAAGCTGGGCGTTTCGGGTGTAACCACGGTCGACCAGTTCAAAGCCCTTGTGCTGGCGCAAGACCTGAGCACGGTGGCCGGCCAGGCGATGTATGCCCAACTGATCGCCATTGCCGAGCCGTTCAAGACGGCCGCCGATTACGCCGCCGAGCTGGCGGCAGCCACTGGCGATTTTGCTGCAGTGGCGAAAACGGCGTCCGAGATCGCCAGCGAGCATCGCGACCTGCAGCAGCAACTGAACGAACTGACGAAAAGCGAGAACCAGCTGCTGGTGATCCAGCGCGCCGGCATCGCCGACGTCAACAAGGCGCTGTTCGACCAAGTGCAGGCGGCCAAGGCAGTGGTATCGGCCAAGGATGCGTTGTCCAAGGCGTATGACACTGAAAAATCGGCAATGACGTCGTCGTTGACTGCCCTGAAATCGTGGGCCACAACTGTCGGCGGCCTCAACGCCAGCCTGGCGCTGGGCAATCAGTCGATCCTGACGCCAGAGCAGCGCTATGCCGAGGCGCGCGCGCAGTTCGAGAAAACCCTGGCGGCGGCGAACGCCGGCGACACGTCCGCGCAATCTGGCCTGTCGGCCGCCGAACAGGCATTCCTGACGGCCTCGCAAGTGGTCAATGCCTCGGACGCCAAATATGTGGCCGATTACGCCCGCGTGATGGCGGCCAATGATGAGGCGATGCGCTGGGCCAGCACGCAGGTCGACGTGCAGCAGGCCAGCCTGGACGCGCTGACGAAACAGGTTTCGGGCCTGATCACGATCAACGACAGCGTGCTGACGGTGGCGCAGGCGATCACCAACCTGCAGATGGCGATGGGCGTCTCGAACGGCCTCGGTGTCGAATTTACCAACGCACCGGCGCCGGTACCGGTGGTATTCGATGCCACGCGCTATTCGGCGGGCTCAAATGCCGGATCTGATGCGTTGGTCGCCGAAATTCGCGGCCTGCGCGAGGACAACAAGGCACTTCAGAAAGCTGTCGATGGGCTGCGTGCGGAGCAAAAGGACCAGACCGGCGCCTCCATCCGGGCCACGGTCGAATCCAACGCCAGCGCCGCAAGAGTGGTAGTGGCCGGCGTCGACAAGTCAGCCAAAACATCGGCGTGGGAAAAAGCAAATAGAAAGGCGGAATATGTCTGATGATCAGTTTTTGGCGTGGCTGCAAGATCCTGCCGCCGCGCGCATGGTGCTGATCGAGGCCCAGGTCAACGTGGCGGGCGTCGAGGTGACGCGGTATATCGCCTCGCGCCTGTACACTACCGGCCCTGCCGACACGCCGGCCAACGTCGAGTACCAGCCTCTGGCCACCGGCGGTCTCGCATTCACCGAACAGGTCAGCCTGACCGGCGAGGCCGGGTTGTCCGGCGGCGATATCGAGTTGGACAACGCCGACGGCGCGCTCGATGGCTGGCTCACCGACGTATGGTCGAATCGCGCTGTCCGCGTCTGGTCCGGTGACCCGGGCTGGTCGCGCGCCGATTTCCGCTTGGTGTTCGACGGCATCATTGCCGACGTGGCCGTGTCGGGCCGCGAATCGATCAGCCTGACGCTGCGCGATAAGTTGCAGCGCCTGAACACACCGATCACCGAGGCCAAGCTGGGCGGCGCCACGCAGAACAAGGACAGCATCCTGCCGGTGCCGTTCGGCGAATGCCACAACGTCACGCCGCTGGCCACAAATCCAGCCACCTTGGAATATGGATTCCTGGGCGCCGTCGAGTCGATCGCCGAGGTGCGCGCCAACGACAAGCCGGTGGGCGCGATGATCAACAATGCTGCTGGCCGCTTCACGCTGATCACCAATCCGCTGGCCCAGGTGATCACCGCCAGCGTGCAGGGCGACAACGTGGCCGGTTACGCGCCGCGCATTGCCCCGCTGGTGCAGCGCATCGCCACCGGCTACGGCAAGGCAGCCGACCGCTTCACGGCCGCCGACCTTGACCTGGCCAACCTGGTCGCCTTCGACACGGCGCACCCGCAGCTGGTGGGCCTGTACGTGGCGGACCGGACCAACCAGGCGCAAGCCATCCAGCAGCTGGCGGCCAGCGTGGGCGCCCAGGCGATCATGTCGCGTACCGGCCAGCTGCGCCTGGTGCAGGTTGCGCTGCCGGGCCTGGGCGTGCCGGTGGCGATCGGCCCTGACCACATGCGCGAGCGCAGCCTGCACCCGGTGCAACGCCTGCCGGTGGCGGCCGCAGTGAAAATCGGCTTTGACCGCAACTACACGGTGCAGGCCAGCCTGACCACCAGCATTCCGCCTGAACACGCCGACCTGTACGCCACCGAGTGGCTGACCGAGACCGTGACCGACGAGGCCGTGCGTGCGCGGTACCGCATCAGCGACGACCCGGTGCAGATCGAAACCTTCCTGAAAACCCGCGCCGACGCGCATGCCGAGGCCGCGCGCCGCCTGGCCCTGAACAGCGTACCGCGCACGATCTACGAATTTGACGGAGAACCCGAGATGATGATGCTGGAACTGGGCCAGGCCGTGACCCTGACGGATGAGCGCTATGGCCTGCAGGATGGCGCCTCTGCCGTGGTGGTGCTGCTGTCGCGCTACTGGCTGACCGGCCGCGTGACTGTCGGGGTGATGGTTTGAGCGCCCTGGGCGGTGAGCGCGACCGGCTGATCATGAGCACGGTGCCGCGCTATGCGACGCCGATGGACCGCGCGCTGATGCTCACGGCCAGCGCCACGATGTTCGAGGTGTCGGCGGCTGGCGTGCCGACGCCGGCGGCGATCACGTTCTCGGCGCTGATGCTGGGCGCCGTGGGCGACATCACATTTTCCAGCGAGCCGGCGGTGTCAATGGCCGTGGCCAACGGCAATGCGGTGCTGAACTACGCCGATATGTCAGCCAGCATCGTGACCGTGACGGCCAGCACGGTGATCGACGGCCTGACCTACTATGCTCGCCAGACCATCGCCAAAACCCAGGCGCTGGACCTGACGCCGCCACCGGCGCCGACAGGCCTGGTCGCAACCGGCCACCCGGCGACGATCACCCTGGCGTGGAATGCGGCGCCGGCCAATTACAGCAACCTGTCGCACACCGAGGTGTGGCGCGCGCCGACGAACAATTTCGCGCAGGCGGCGCTGGTGGGCCGTGCTGACGGTCGGGAATATACGGACCCGGTCGGGCCTGGCGCGTTCCGGTATTACTGGATTCGCTATGTGTCGCGCGCGGCCATCCCCGGCCCATACAACGCCAGCAGCGGTACGGTGGGCGCGTCGGATGTTGAGGTTGAGCATCTGCTGCAGGTGCTGACGCAGCAGATCACAGAGAGTCAGCTGTATGCTGACCTTGGCGCGAAAATCGACCTGATCGAGCCAACCCGGGATGCGGTCGCAGATCTGGAAGTGGTCTACGGCGACACTGTGTCTGCTGCCGCCTCCGCAGCCCAGGCGGCGCAGGCCGCCGCCGCTGCGCTACTCGATGCGGCGAAAGCCGATGCCGCTGCTGGCGGCGCCAGCCAGTACGCCAGCCAGGCGAATTTGTCGGCGACCAATGCCGGCACCGCCGCCGGCAACGCGTCGACGTCGGCCGGCCAGTCATCGCAGGCGGCTACCGCTGCTGGTAGCAGCGCGGCGGCGGCGGAAAGTGCAGCCAGCACGGCGGCGAACGCGGCGGGCGAGGCTGGTGCCAGTGCCAGCGCCGCGTTAATCAGCAAAAATGCCGCTGCCGGATCGGTCAGCGCAGCCGGCGTGCAGGCCGCTGCATCCACGCAATCAGCGATCGAAGCGAAAGCCGCGCGCGACGCAGCAAGCGAGTCGGCCAGCGCTTCGCTGCAGTCAGCCGGTTCAGCCAGCGCCTCATCGACGGAGGCCGGCACTGCTGCC
The DNA here is from genome assembly GCF_001677885.1 of Janthinobacterium psychrotolerans. Lineage (GTDB taxonomy): Bacteria > Pseudomonadota > Gammaproteobacteria > Burkholderiales > Burkholderiaceae_D > Janthinobacterium > Janthinobacterium psychrotolerans. Next base: position 424,064 of record NZ_LOCQ01000060.1, read on the forward strand.
AGCCAGGCGGCCAACAGCGCGCTATTGGCTGCAGAATCGCGCAATGCGGCTGGCGGGTCCGCTGCCGCTGCTGCTGGATCTGCCGGTACTGCCGGCGCGAAATCGACCGAGGCGGGCCAGTCAGCCGAAGCTGCTCGCGTCGATCGCGTCGCGGCCCAGGCAGCATTTAGCCAGGCGGCAGGCGCTGCCCAGGCAGCCAGCGGCTCAGCAGAAACTGCCGACGCGCGCGCGACAGAAGCTGGCCAGAGCGCCACGGCCGCCAACAGCGCCGCCACCACCGCCGGCACGGCAGCCGGCCAGGCAGGATCGTACTTGGAACAGGTCGCGCAATCGGCGACTAACGCCGATGGTAGTGCGCAGGCGGCGGCATCGTACCTGCAGCAGGCACAGGCAGTGCTGAGTGACCCGATCACCGGACTGGTCGCGTCCTATGCCGCCGTGTCGCAGCAGGCGAGCGCGACGGCCAACTCACTCGGCCAGGCGCAGGCGAAATATGCTGTGCGCATCGATGCGGGCGGTGTTGCGGGCGGATTCGAGTTAATCGGTGGCGGCGGCGCAATCGATTTCGGCGTGCGCGCCACGACGTTTTATGTCGCGTCGCCCGCCGGCAGCGGCATTGCCTCGGCCGTGCCGTTCATCGTCCGCACGACGGAAACGGTGATCGGCGGCGTGACTATCCCGATCGGCATGTATGTCGCCGATGCGTTCATCCAGAACGCCTCGATCACCAACGCCAAAATTGGCGGTGATATCTGGTCGAGTAATTTCGTTGCTGGCCAGTCCGGCTGGCGCCTGTATCGCAGCGGCGATATGGAGATCAACAATTTGCGCGCGCGTGGCGCCATCGCTGGCGGTGCATTTATCGATGTGAACTGGCCAGAGTCCGGAGGTGGGTTTTACCTGGGTCCGGACGCGTTCCGGATGGGCAGCCAGCCGTCTGGAAAATATTTCGAGGTATTGCCGTCGGGTGATGTCCATTCGCCGCAATTCAATATTGATGGCGGCCTGGCTCGATTCAGCGGCGAGTTGGCGGGCGTGATCGGTACATTCTCGCTGGTTCGCAGCCCCACGCGTGCGGGGCCGGCCGGCAATGCCG